>CAVUFE010000001.1:0-147113 GCA_963740775.1 uncultured Alphaproteobacteria bacterium
CTCGCACTATGACGAAGTTCCGGCCAACGTCGCGGACGAAGTCAAGGCGAAGCTGGCATAATCATCGATTTCAACCTATGGGGGCCGCCGCGCAGGGTGGCGGGCCGCCCAAATCAGTTCAAGAAGGTAGGAAAAAATGGCGAAGTCCAAGTTCGAGCGTAACAAGCCGCATCTCAACATCGGCACCATCGGTCACGTCGACCATGGCAAGACGTCGCTGACCGCGGCGATCACCAAGGTGCTGGCCGACACGTCGGGCGGCACCGCCGTCGACTTCGCCAACATCGACAAGGCGCCCGAAGAGCGCGAGCGCGGCATCACCATTTCGACCGCGCACGTCGAGTATGAGACCGAAGCCCGTCACTATGCACACGTCGATTGCCCGGGCCACGCCGACTATGTGAAGAACATGATCACCGGCGCGGCGCAGATGGACGGCGCGATCCTCGTCGTTTCCGCGACCGATGGCCCGATGCCGCAGACCAAGGAGCACATCCTGCTTGCGCGTCAGGTCGGTGTGCCGACGATGGTCGTGTTCCTCAACAAGTGCGATCTGGTCGACGACGAGGAAATCCTCGAACTCGTCGAAATGGAAGTCCGCGAAGAGCTGTCGAAGCGCGACTTCGACGGCGACAACATTCCGATCATCCGTGGTTCGGCAACGTGCGCGCTGTCGGGTTCGGACCAGAAGATGGGCCAGGAAGCGATCCTGGAGTTGATGAAGGCTGTCGACGAGTATATCCCGCAGCCGGCGCGTCCGCTCGACAAGCCGTTCCTGATGCCGATCGAAGACGTGTTCTCGATCTCGGGTCGTGGCACCGTCGTCACCGGCCGCGTCGAGACCGGCGTCGTCAAGGTTGGCGAAGAAGTCGAAATCGTCGGCCTCAAGGACACCGCGCAAGACGACCGTCACCGGCGTCGAAATGTTCCGCAAGCTGCTCGACCAGGGTGAAGCCGGCGACAACATCGGCGCGCTGGTGCGTGGCACGAAGCGTGAAGAAGTCGAGCGTGGCCAGGTTCTCTGCAAGCCGGGCTCGATCAAGCCGCACACCGAATTCACTTCGGAAGTGTACGTCCTGTCGAAGGACGAAGGCGGCCGTCATACGCCGTTCTTCGCGAACTATCGTCCGCAGTTCTACTTCCGCACGACCGACGTGACCGGCGAAGTTGTCCTCCCCGAGGGCACCGAGATGGTCATGCCGGGCGACAACGTGCAGTTGGGCATCAAGCTGATCGCGCCGATCGCGATGGAGCAGGGCCTGCGCTTCTCGATCCGCGAGGGCGGCCGTACGGTCGGCTCGGGGGTTGTCGCCGACATCACCAAGTAATATAGGTGACGCATTGAGCCGCCCGATTCTCTTGCGAGGGTCGGGCGGTTCGCTTTTTATGTGAGGCCGATCATCGGCCGCCAAACAACAATATCGGTAGAACCATGGACACGCAGAACATCCGCATTCGCCTGAAGGCGTTCGATCATCGAGTGCTCGATCAGGCGACGGGCGATATCGCCGATACGGCGAAGCGCACCGGCGCGCTGATCCGCGGCCCGATCCCGATGCCGACGCGCATCGAGAAGTTCACCGTTAACCGCGGCCCGCACATCGACAAGAAGTCGCGTGAGCAGTTCGAGGTTCGTACCTTCAAGCGTCTGCTGGACATCATCCAGCCGACCCCGCAGACGGTCGACGCGCTGATGAAGCTCGACCTGGCCGCCGGGGTGGACGTCGAGATCAAACTGGCCTAAAGGCCGCCTTCGCTCGCGATTCTGTCGCGCGCCGAGATTAGGGATACCGCCAGCTTCGGCTGGGTCTGCGTCCCCGTCCTCTCCCGCAACTGCGGTGAGGAAAAGCCCGGACGGGGTCGTATCATATTCGGGCAAGCCAAGCCTGCGAGGGGATCGTCCTTCGTAGGCCTCTGACATAAGGAGCCATTGATCATGCGCACTGGCGTGATCGCGAAGAAGATGGGGATGACCCGCCTGTTCCAGGACGACGGCCGCCACGTGCCGGTCACGGTCCTGGCGCTCGAGGGCAACCAGATCATCGCGCAGAAAACAGTTGATCGCGACGGTTACGTCGCCGTCCAGGTGGGCGCAGGTACCGCCAAGGCGAAGAACGTCGCCAAGCCGCAGCGCGGTCACTTCGGCAAGGCCGAGGTCGAGCCCAAGGCGCAGGTTTGCGAATTCCGCGTGGCCGAAGATGCGCTCGTGGATGTGGGGGCCGAGCTGTCGGCTGATCACTTCGTCGCCGGCCAGATGGTCGACGTGTCGGGCCATACTCAGGGCAAGGGCTTTGCCGGCGCCATGAAGCGCTGGAACTTCGGTGGTCTGCGCGCGACTCACGGCGTGTCGGTGTCGCACCGCTCGCACGGTTCGACCGGCAACCGCCAGGATCCGGGCCGCGTGTTCAAGGGCAAGAAGATGGCCGGTCACATGGGCGATCGTCACCGCACCCAGCAGAACCTCGAGATCGTATCGACTGACGTCGAGCGCGGCCTGTTGTTCGTCAAGGGCTCGGTTCCCGGACACAAGGGCAGCTGGCTGACGGTCAAGGATGCGGTCAAGATCGACGCGTCATCCGATGCGCCATATCCCGCGTCGGTCAAGCAGGCCGCCAACACCAATCAGGCTCCCGCCGAAACGCCCGCTGAGGACGTTGCGACGGTCGAAGCCACCGACGGCCAGGAGGGCTGAACGTGAAGGTCAAGGTTCAATCCTTCGATGGGTCAGGCGAATGCCGCGGACATCGAGCTGAACGATGAGGTATTCGGCGTCGAGCCGCGTGCCGACATCCTTCACCGCGTCGTCACCTGGCAGCTCGAAAAGCGCCGTGCCACCGCGCGTCCGACGCGTGAGCGCGCTGACGTCGCCCGCACCGGCAAGAAGTTCGGCAAGCAGAAGGGTGGCGGCACCGCCCGTCACGGTAACCGTCGCGCACCGAATTTCATCGGTGGTGGTAAGGCGCACGGCGCCCGGCTACGCGATTTCAACCCGTCGCTGAACAAGAAGGTTCGCGTGATGGGGTTGAAGATGGCGCTGTCTGCCAAGGCCGCGGCTGGCACGCTGATCGTCATGGACAGCCTGAACGTCGCCGAGGGCAAGACCAAGGCTCTGGCCGCGAGCCTGGCGAACATGGGCTGGGGCAAGACCGCGTTGGTCATCGACGGCGCGCAGGTCGAGCAGACCTTCCGCAACGCGTCCGGCAACATCCACGGCGTCAACGTCCTGCCGGCGATCGGCGCGAACGTTTACGACATTCTGAAGCACGACACGCTGGTGCTGACCCGCGCCGGCGTCGAGCAGCTGGAGGCGCGTTTCAATGGCTAAGCTCGCCAATCCATTCCGCCGCAAGGGTGCGGAAAAGACCGAGGGCGGCATTGCAACGCGTCATTATGACGTGATCGTCGCGCCCTATATCACCGAGAAGGCGACGCTCGCGTCGGAATTCAACGCGGTGGTGTTCAAGGTCGCTAACGACGCCACCAAGCCGCAGATCAAGGAAGCCGTCGAGGCGCTGTTCAGCGTGTCGGTCGTCGGCGTCAACACGATCGTGCAGAAGGGCAAGACCAAGCGCTGGAAGGGCGCGCCCTACAAGCGGTCTGACTTCAAGAAGGCGATCGTTCGCCTGGCCGATGGCCAGTCGATCGACGTGACCACGGGAATTTGATCCGATGGCATTGAAATCATTCAATCCGACCACGCCGTCGCAACGCGCGCTGGTCCTCGTCGACAAGTCGGCGCTGTGGAAGGGTGGCCCCGTCAAGGCGCTGACCGAAGGCAAGCGCAAGACCGGCGGCCGCAATAACAAGGGCCATGTGACCAGCCGCGGCATCGCGGGCGGCCACAAGCAGCGTTACCGCATCCTCGACTTCAAGCGCCGCAATTGGGGCGTCGAGGGCACGGTCGAGCGGATCGAATACGATCCCAACCGCACGGCCTTCATCGCGCTGGTCAATTACGGCGATACGGCAGAGGGCAAGGCGAACGTCGCCTATATCATCGCGCCGCAACGCTTGGCGGTCGGGGACAAGGTCGTTGCCGACAAAAAGACCGACGTGAAGCCGGGCAACGCCATGGAGCTGGGCCAGATGCCGGTTGGCACCATCGTCCACAATGTGGAGATGAAGCCGGGCAAGGGCGGGCAGATCGCGCGTTCGGCGGGCACCTATGTCCAGGTCGTCGGTCGTGATCGCGGCATGGTCATCGTCCGTCTCAATTCGGGCGAGCAGCGTTACATCCATTCGAACTGCATGGGCACTGTCGGTGCGGTGTCGAACCCGGACAACCAGAACACCAATCTGGGCAAGGCCGGTCGCAACCGTTGGAAGGGCATCCGCCCGCTGACCCGCGGCGTTGCGAAGAACCCGGTCGACCATCCGCACGGCGGTGGTGAAGGCCGGACCTCGGGCGGCCGTCACCCGGTTACGCCATGGGGTAAGCCGACCAAGGGCGCGCGGACGCGTTCCAACAAGTCGACCGACAAGATGATCATCCGTTCGCGTCACGCGAAGAAGAAGAGGTAATCAGATGGCTCGTTCCGTCTGGAAAGGTCCGTTCGTGGACCTTCACCTTCTGAAGAAGGCCGAAACCGCGCAGGACGCGGGTGCGCGTGCGCCGATCAAGACCTGGTCGCGCCGCTCAACCATCCTGCCGCAGTTCGTCGGCCTGACCTTCAGTGTCTATAACGGTCGCAAGTTCGTGCCCGTTTCGGTCAACGAAGACATGGTCGGCATGAAGCTGGGTGAGTTCGCTCCGACGCGCTTCTTCCCCGGCCACGCAGCCGACAAGAAGGGCAAGCGCTAATGTCCAAGCCCGCATCCCCCCGCCGCGTGGCGGATAACGAGGCGCTGGCAACGGCGACCAACATCCGTGGCTCGGCGCAGAAGCTGAACTTGGTCGCGGCGATGATCCGCAACCGCAAGGCCGGAGACGCGCTGAACATCCTGCAGTTTTCGCCCAAGGCGATGGCGACGGACGTTCGCAAGGTGCTCGCCTCCGCGATCGCCAATGCCGAGAACAACCACAACCTCGACGTCGACGCGCTCGTCGTCACCGAGGCGTCGGTTGGCAAGGGCCTCAGCATGAAGCGCTTTGCCACCCGCGCACGCGGTCGTTCGAGCCGCATCGTCAAGCCGTTCTCCAAGCTCCGCGTCGTCGTGCGCGAAGTCCAGGATCAGGAAGCCTAATATGGGTCAGAAGAGCAATCCGATCGGGCTGCGGCTCCAGATCAACCGGACGTGGGACAGTCGTTGGTACGCCGAGGGCGCCGACTATAACCGCCTGTTGCTGGAAGACCTCAAGATCCGTCAGTACATCATGAAGACGTTGCCGCAGGCGGCGATCTCGAAGGTGGTCATCGAGCGTCCGGCGAAGCTGTGCCGCATCTCCATCTATGCCGCGCGCCCCGGCGTGATCATCGGCAAGAAGGGGGCGGACATCGAGAGCCTGCGCAAGAAGATCGGTTCGATGACTGCTTCGGACGTGAGCCTGAATATCGTCGAGATCCGCAAGCCGGAAGTCGATGCCAAGCTCGTCGCGCAGGGCATTGCCGACCAGTTGGAGCGTCGTATCGCGTTCCGTCGGGCGATGAAGCGCGCAGTGCAATCGGCCATGCGTCTGGGTGCCGAAGGCGTTCGCGTCGCGTGCAGTGGTCGCCTGGGTGGTGCCGAGATTGCGCGTGCCGAAAGCTATCGCGAAGGCCGCGTTCCGCTGCACACGCTGCGTGCCAACATCGATTATGCCGAAGCGCAGGCGCACACCACTTACGGTGTCTGCGGCGTCAAGGTGTGGGTGTTCAAGGGTGAAATCCTTGGCCACGACCCGATGAGCCAGGAGCGGCTGATGATGGAAGCGCAGACTTCGGGCGTGCGCCCGGCGCGCGACGACCGGCGCTAAGGACTAGGACATGCTGCAACCCAAAAAATCCAAGTTCCGCAAAACCTTCAAGGGCAAGATTCACGGCGACGCCAAGGGCGGCACCGATCTGAATTTCGGCTCGTACGGGTTGAAGGCGCTTGAGCCCGAGCGGATCACCGCGCGCCAGATCGAAGCGGCTCGTCGCGCGATCACGCGCCACATCAAGCGCCAGGGGCGTTTGTGGATCCGTATTTTCCCCGATGTGCCCGTCACGTCGAAGCCGGCTGAAGTCCGCATGGGCAAGGGCAAGGGTGCGATCGAGTATCACGCTGCGCGCGTGAAGCCGGGCCGTATCCTGTTCGAGCTCGACGGTGTGCCCGGCCCGATCGCGGCGGTGGCGTTCAGCCGCGCGATGGAAAAGTTGCCGATCAAGACCAAGGTCGTCGCCCGCCTCGGCGACTTCAGCCATCTGGGAGCCGAATAATGGCCAAGCAGATCGAAGACCTGAAGGTACGCACCGACGACGAGCTGTCGACGCAGCTCGGCGACCTCAAGCGCGAGGCGTTCAACCTCCGTTTCCAGGCGGCGACCAACCAGCTGGAGAAGCCGAGCCGCGTGCGCGAGGTTCGCCGCACCATCGCTCGCATCAAGACGCTGCAAACGGGTCGTGCCGCTGCCGCGACGAAGGGACAGTAACATGCCGAAGCGCGTACTGACCGGGACGATCGTCTCGGACAAGGGCGACAAGACCGTGGTCGTGAACGTGGAGCGCAAGGTCAAGCACCCGCTCTATGGCAAGATCATTCGTCGCACGAAGAAGTACCATGCCCATGACGAGGGCAATGTGTTCAAGCTGGGTCAGACGGTGCGCATCGAAGAGTGCGCGCCGATGAGCAAGCTGAAGACGTGGAAAGTGATCGACGGTGGCGGCCAGGCTGACACCGGTGTCGAGGACGTGGCCTAATGATCCAGATGCAATCCAACCTCGACGTCGCGGACAACAGCGGCGCGAAGCGCGTCCAGTGCATCAAGGTACTGGGCGGCTCCAAGCGCAAGTTCGCGGGCGTCGGCGACGTGATCGTCGTGTCGATCAAGGAAGCGCAGCCGCGCGGCAAGGTGAAGAAGGGTGACGTGCATCGCGCTGTCATCGTTCGCACCGCGAAGGACATTCATCGCGCCGACGGCTCGACGATCCGCTTCGACGGCAATGCCGCGGTGCTGGTCAACAAGAACGAGGAGCCGATCGGCACCCGTATCTTTGGCCCGGTGGTTCGCGAGTTGCGCTCGAAGAACTATATGAAGATCATCAGCCTTGCGCCGGAGGTGCTGTAATGGCCGCCGCAAAGATCAAGAAGGGTGACCGCGTCATCGTCCTGTCCGGCAAGGACAAGGGCAAGACGGGCGAAGTCACGACGGCGATGCCGAAGGACGGCAAGGTCGTGGTTTCGGGCGTCAACGTGGCGACCCGCCACCGTAAGGCGAGCCAGGCCAACCCGCAGGGTGGCCTCGATCGTTTCGAAGCGCCGCTGCACATCAGCAAAGTCGCGCACGTGACGGCGGATGGCAAGGCGACGCGCGTCCGTTTCGAGACGCGCGACGGCAAGAAGGTCCGCGTTGCGGTCAAGACCGGGGAGGCCATCAATGGCTGAAGCGACTAAGGGTGGTTACACGCCGCGGATGCAGTCGTTGTACAACGACACTATCGTCAAGGCGATGACCGATAAGTTCGGGTACAAGAACGCGATGCAGGTTCCGCGGATCGAGAAGATCACGCTGAACATGGGCGTCGGCGAAGCGGTCAACGACCGCAAGTTCGTGACCCAGGCGGCGGCGGAGATGGAACTGATCTCGGGCCAGAAGCCGGTGATTGCCAAGGCGAAGAAGTCGGTCGCACAGTTCAAGCTGCGCGAAGGCATGGCGATCGGCTGCAAGGTGACCCTGCGCCGTGAGCGGATGTACGAATTCCTCGACCGGTTCATCACCATTGCGCTGCCGCGTGTGCGAGATTTCCGCGGCCTGAAGCCGACCAGCTTCGACGGTCGTGGCAATTATGCCTGTGGCCTGAAGGAGCAGCTGATTTTCCCGGAAATCAGCTATGACCAGGTCGACAAGACTCGCGGCATGGACGTGATTGTCACCACCACGGCCAACACCGACGACGAAGCGCGCGAGTTGCTGCGTCTGTTCGGTTTCCCGTTCCCGGTCGAAGAGACCGAAGAAAAGAAGGCGGCTTAAGCGATGGCCAAGAAGTCGAGCGTCAACAAGAACGAGCGTCGCAAGGCCCTCGTCGCGCGTACCAAGCCCAAGCTGGACAAGCTGAAGGCAATTGCCAACGACACCTCGCTCGACGACGGTGAGCGGCTGATGGCGCGCCTGAAGATGGCGGAACTGCCGCGCAACGGCAATCCGACGCGTATCCGCAACCGTTGTGCGCTGACCGGACGTCCGCGCGCTTATTATCGCAAATTCGGGCTTGCCCGCGTGATGCTTCGCGACCTGGCCAATAAGGGCCAGATCCCCGGCCTCACCAAGTCGAGCTGGTAAGGGTTCAGAGATGGCATTGACCGATCCCCTGGGCGACATGCTCACCCGCATCCGCAATGGGCAGCAGGCGAAGAAGGACAGCGTCACGACGCCGGCCTCCAAGCTGCGCCAGCGCGTGCTCGATGTGCTGCAGCGCGAAGGCTATATCCGCGGCTATTCCTCGGAAGAGGTGGCCGGGCATGACGGCATTCGTATCGAGCTGAAGTATTTCGAGGGCCGTCCCGCGATCCAGCACGTCGCGCGCGTCTCGAAGCCGGGTCGCCGTATTTATTCGGGAAGCCAGGAACTGCCGCGCGTGCGCAACGGTCTTGGCATCACGATCGTCTCGACGCCTAAGGGCGTGCTTTCGGATGCCGAGGCGCGCGACCAGAACGTCGGTGGCGAAGTCCTGGCGGAGGTATTCTAATGAGCCGGATCGGAAAACGGCCGGTAGCGGTTCCTGCGGGCGTCACGGCGACGACCGAAGGCAGCACGCTGTCGGTGAAGGGGCCCAAGGGCACCCTCAGCCTCGCTATGCGCGACGAGATCAGCTATGACATTGGCGCGGACGGCATTTCGGTGCAGCCGGCCAATGACACGAAGCAGGCGCGTGCCTTTTGGGGCATGCAGCGTACGCTGGTGCAGAATTTGGTGACCGGAGTGACCGAGGGCTTCAACAAGCGCCTTGAGATCACCGGCGTCGGCTACCGCGCCAACGCGCAGGGCCGCAAGCTGAAGCTGCAGCTCGGCTATTCGCACGATGTCGACATGGACGTGCCGGAAGGCGTCGAAGTGAAGACGCCCGATCAGACTACGGTCGAGATCAGCGGTGCCGACAAGCAGAAGGTTGGCCAGTTCGCGGCGGAAATCCGCCGGTGGCGCAAGCCCGAACCCTATAAGGGCAAGGGTATCAAATATGCGGGCGAGATCATCTTCCGCAAAGAAGGTAAGAAGAAGTAATGGCCAAGCTGTCGCTTTTCGCCAAGCGCCGCCAACGCGTGCGCACGGCACTCGCCGCGCGTGCCGGTGGGCGTGCACGCCTGTCGGTGCATCGTTCGGGCCGGCATATCTATGCCCAGGTGATCGACGATGCTGCGGGCAAGACCGTCGCTTCGGCTTCGACGCTGGAGAAGGACGCGCGCAGCAAGACCGGCGCGACTGCCGAGGCCGCGACCGCGGTGGGCAAGGCGCTTGCCGAGCGGGCCAAGGCTGCCGGTGTGACCTCGGTCGTGTTCGATCGTGGTGGTTTCCTGTTCCATGGCCGCGTCAAGGCGCTGGCCGATGGTGCCCGCGAAGGCGGATTGGAGTTTTAAATGGCTGACGAAACCGAAGTTCAGGCGGCTCCGGCCGAAGCACCGGCGGCGCCCGCGCAGTCCGGCCCCGGCGGTCCCGGTCGCGGTCCGCGCGGCGGCGGTGGCCGTGGTGGCCCGGGCGGCAATCGTGGTGGCCCTGGCGGCAATCGCGGCGGCAACGATCGCAATCGCGCACGTCGCGACGGTGGTGGTGCCCGTGACGACGGCGGTGAAGATCTGATCGAGAAGCTGGTCCACATCAACCGCGTTTCAAAGACCGTGAAGGGCGGCAAGCGCTTCGGCTTTGCGGCACTTGTGGTCGTGGGCGACGGCAAGGGTCGCGCCGGTTTCGGACATGGCAAGGCGCGCGAAGTGCCGGAAGCCATTTCCAAGGCGACGGCTGCGGCCAAGAAGGCGATGGTTCGCGTTCCCTTGAAGGACGGTCGCACGCTGCATCATGACGGCAACGGTCATTTCGGTGCCGGTCGCGTGACGCTGCGTTCGGCACCGCAGGGAACCGGCATCATCGCGGGTGGCCCGATGCGCGCCATCTTCGAATCGCTGGGCGTGGCGGATGTGGTGACCAAGTCGGTCGGCACGTCGAACCCGTACAACATGATCCGCGCAACCTTCGAGGCGCTGGGCGAACAGACGTCGCCCAAGAGCGTCGCTCAGCGTCGCGGCAAGAAGATCGTCGATCTGCTCGGCCGTGGTGGTTCCAAGACCGCCGAAGCCGATGCCGAAGCGATCACGGAGTAACTGACGTGGCCACGATCAAGATCAAGCAGACCGGATCGCCGATCCGTCGCACGGACGATCAGCGCGCGACCCTTAAGGGGCTCGGGCTGAACAAGATGCACCGCGTTTCGGAGCTGCAGGACAGCCCCGAAGTGCAGGGCATGATCCGCAAAGTGCGTCACATGGTCGAAGTCCTGCAGGACTAATTCGGCCGATACTTTAATAGCGCGACAAAAGCGAAAGCGAGTGCAGACATGAAACTGAACGAAATTTCCGACAACGCCGGCGCTCGCAAGAGCCGTATGCGCGTTGGCCGCGGCATCGGCTCGGGCAAGGGCAAGACCGCGGGCCGCGGCCAGAAGGGCCAGACCAGCCGCTCGGGCGTCGCCATCAAGGGTTTCGAGGGCGGCCAGATGCCGCTTCACATGCGTTTGCCGAAGCGCGGCTTCAACAACATCTTCGCCAAGGATTATGCCGAGGTGAACCTTGGCGCGATCCAGAAGCTGGTCGATGCGGGAACTCTGAAGACCGACGGCACGATCGACCATGCGGCGCTGAAGGCTGCCGGCGTTGGCCGTGGTGGCAAGGACGGCGTGCGCGTGTTGGGCAAGGGTTCGTTCTCATCGAAACTCGCTTTTCGCGTCGCCGGCATCTCCAAGGGTGCCCGCGAGGCGATCGAAGCCGCGGGCGGTACGGTCGAGGTGATCGAGGTCGTCGCGGCGGCAGACAAGCACAAGGCGAAGCACCGCACGGTGCAAAAGGCCAAGGCCGCCGACAAGGACGCCAAGAAGGCGGCGGCGCGCAACGCCTGACCCTCTATGGGTGACATGGCCCGCTGCGTACCTATATGACGCAGCGGGCATTCAGGATTTAGAGCGACTATGGCATCCGCCACCGACCGTATGGCATCCAGCATCAGCCTGGCGAATTTCGCGCAGGCGACCGATCTCAAGAAGCGCCTGTGGTTCACCATCGGCGCGCTGATCGTGTTCCGCTTCCTCAGCCACGTGCCGCTGCCGGGTGTCGATCCGCGCGCGCTGGCGACGCTATATGCCGGGACCAAGGGCGGCGTCCTCGATTTCTTCAACAATTTCTCGGGCGGTGCGCTTGAGCGCATGTCGGTGATCGCGCTGGGCATCATGCCCTACATTACCGCGTCGATCGTCGTGCAGCTGGCGACCTCGCTCAGCCCCAAGCTCAACGCCATCAAGAAAGAGGGCGAGAGCGGGCGCAAGAAGCTCAATCAATATACCCGTTATGGCACGGTCTTCCTGACCGCGATCCAGGGCTATTTCATCGCCGTCGGCCTTGAAGGCTGGGGCGCGACTTCGGGTATTTCGGCCGTCGTCGAACCCGGTCTGTTGTTCCGAGTGACGTGCGTGGTCAGCCTGGTCGGCGGGACGATGTTCCTGATGTGGGTGGGCGAGCAGATCACCAGCCGCGGCATCGGCAACGGCGCATCGCTGATCATCATGGCGGGTATCGTCAGCCGCTTGCCGGTCGAACTGGTCAATCTGTTCGAAAGCGGACGGACCGGTTCCGTTTCGCCGCTGCTGATCATCGTTTCCGCGGCGTCGATCCTCGCGCTGATCGCGGCGATCTGCTTCATGGAACGCGCGCAGCGCCGCGTGCTCATCCAATACCCCAAGCGCCAGACTGCGCGGGGTATGCAGCAGGGCGACAAGAGCTTCCTGCCGCTCAAGATCAACACGTCGGGCGTGATCCCGCCGATCTTTGCGTCCTCGCTGCTGCTGATGCCGCTGACGATCGCGCAATTCGCGGGCAACCGGGTGGCGGGTGAGAGCCAGTGGGGCGATTTCGTGCTCGGCGTGACGACGTCGCTCCAGCACGGCTCGCCGCTGTACATCGCGCTCTATGGCGCGGGCATCATCTTCTTCTCGTTCTTCTACACGGCCGTGGTGTTCAATCCCGAGGAAACCGCCGACAACCTCAAGCGTCATGGCGGCTTCATTCCCGGCATTCGTCCGGGCAAGGCGACCGAAACCTATCTCGACTACGTTTTGACGCGGATCACGGTGATCGGTGCGATTTACCTCGCGGTGATCTGCCTGGTGCCCGAATTCGCCGCGTCGCGCATGGGCCTGTCGATGGCCATCGGTGGCACCAGCCTGCTGATCGTCGTCAATGTGACGATGGATACGGTCACGCAGATCCAGTCGCACCTGCTGGCGCATCAATATGGTGACCTGATCAAGCGGTCGAAGCTCAAGGGCGCGCGCGCGCGATGAACCTGATCCTGCTCGGGCCGCCCGGAGCGGGAAAGGGGACGCAGGCACAGCGGCTGGTCGAAGGTCGCGGCATGGTGCAACTGTCGACCGGGGACATGCTGCGCGCGGCACGGACATCGGGTACCGAGGTCGGGGCGCGCGTGGCGGCGGTGATGGATGCCGGTGAGCTTGTTTCCGATGACATCGTCGATGCGCTGATCGGTGAAAAGCTCGACACCATGCCCGCCGATCAAGGCGCGATCTTCGATGGTTATCCGCGCACCGCGGCGCAGGCGGCATCGCTCGACCGGATTCTCGACGAACGCGGACGTCGCCTTGACCATGTCATCGAACTCGAAGTCGATGAGGATGCGCTCGTTGACCGCATCACGGGGCGCTACACCTGCGCCAGCTGCGGCACGGGCTATCACGACCGCCATCACCAACCGAGGGTCGCGGGCATTTGCGATGTCTGCGCCTCGACCGAATTCAAGCGTCGCCCCGACGACAATGCCGAAACCGTGCGGACCCGCATGGCCGAGTACCGGGCGAAGACTGCGCCGATCCTGCCCATCTATGACGCCCGCGGCATTGTCTCGCGCGTCGACGGCATGGCGGACATCGATGCGGTAAGCGCACAGATCGCTGCTATCCTAAGCGATTGACGCTGGCGCGGCAGGCGGCAGAATATCGCCATGCCCAGCGATCCCACCAATCTCACCCCCCGCCAGCAAAAATGGTTCGCAAGCGTGCGAGCCTCGCTCGAAGCGCGAACGGGCAAGACGCTCGCACAATGGGTGGAGATCGCCCGAACGTGTCCACATGAAGCGCCACGCGCGCGCCGCGATTGGCTGAAAGCCGAACATGGTTTGCTGCAGAATTCTGCGGCATTCGTGCTGGGCGAGGCATTCCCGCAGGCGGGCGGCTGGGACGATGCCGCAGCGTTGCGTGACGCCCTGTGGAAACTGCCCGCGGCGCGCGAGATCCTGGATCGCGTCACCGGCCTCGCGCTCCAGATCGACGGGATCGTCATTGGCCAGCGCAAGTCGTTCACCGCCTTTTCGCGCGACGTCCAGTTCGCGGCGATGCGTCCGGTGAAGGACCAGGGCGCCTTGCTCGCCCTGAAGCTTGATCCGGCCCTGCAGCCGCGTCTGTCGCCACCTGCGCGGACCGAAAGCTGGTCCGAACGGTTGAGCGCAACGATCATGCTGCCTGACGCCGCGGCGGTCGATGACGTGATTGCCGGGCTGTTTACGACAAGCGAGCCTCAACGGTTGAGCCCATAGGCGTCGGCCAGCCGGTCGAGTGCCAGCGTCAGCACCAATCGCCCACTGCGCGTCGGCCAGCCCAGGTCGCGCTCTGCGACGGGTAGTGGCTCGCCCGCGCAGACCACTCGCCAGAGGATATCGGACAGGCCACGCCCGACGCTGTGCAACGCGCGGTCGAAGCGCGCCTTGGCGTCGATCTGCGCGCTCGTCGGGTCGAGGCTCCCTGTGGATGCCGAGCGCGCCGCATCCCAACGCATCGTCACGCCCGGCGCGAGCGATGCGCGTTCGTAATCGGCGCGCAATCGCTCGCCAGCTTCGAAAGCGCGCGCATCGACGAGCCCGCGAGCGCGCAACCAGGAGAGCGGCGACTTTCCGCGGTTGACGACGGTGACGCGGCCCCCCACGCAGTCCTTCGACGGCCGCATCGCCGCCAGCATGGCGGGCGGACCATCCGCTGCCACATTGATTTCAACCAGATCGCGCATTCGATATCCTTCCCGAATCACTGAAGTCGCTGTTCTCACAAGCGCCGGGGTGTAGGACAGAGTTATTTTACCAAGGAGGTTCGTTCCATGATTACGCGCATCCGTGAGGTTCGTCGGGCCAAGGGCATGACCCTGGCCGACGTCGCGGCGGCATGTACGCCCCCGACAACCGCCCAGACGATCGGGCGTCTGGAAACGGGAACCCGCACGGTGTCGGTCGGGTGGCTCAACCGGATCGCCACCGCGCTGGGTACGACTGCGCAGGCCTTGGTCGAATTGCCCGAGAGCGCGGACCTGCCGGTGGTTGCGGTACTGGGCCACGATGGCGCGCGCGCGCCGCGCCATGCCGGCGTTGCCGCGCCCCCCCAGCCGACGCCCGGAATGGTCGCGTTGCAGATCGAGGCGAGCGTGGGAGAATATCGCGGCGGCGACACGCTGTGGTGTGACCGAATTTCTCCGGATGGGTTCGCGAAGTTGCTCAATCGCGACGTGCTGCTGCCGCGCCCCGGAGGGCGTTTCATTTTCGGAAGACTGATCGGGCGCGAGGGCGACCGGCTACAGATCCTGCCCCCCGGCGCGGGCGGGCGGCAGCAGGTGGTGAACGACCCCGCTTGGGCCGCCGTCCCGCGGGTATTGGTCCGGGCCCTCTGATGCAGGACGAATTCGCCGACCGGCGCGAAAATTTCGATGTGGTCGGTGAGACGCGGCGGTTCATTGCCGGGCTGGCGGATCGGCAGAATTTGCGCGTCGAATGGGTCGAGGATGTGAGCCACGACCTATATTGCGAGATTGCGCCGCAGCGCGGACTGGCACTCGACCTGTGGTTTTCGCTATCCGAGAACTCGGTGCGGTTCGGCCAGCGGGACTGGTCTGCCGCTTTCCACGGCATCGAAGGCGTCACCAATTGGAATCAGGCGCGGCGAGCGTTCGAAGGGTTGATTACCGGGTTGGCGCGCGTGGCACTGTCCTATTCGCCGGGGCGCCGCCTGCCGTTTTTCACGAGCGTGCAATTGCTGGAGAATGGCGATTGGCGGGATGTTGCGCGGGGCATCGGGCTGGCAGTGCCGCCGCTCTATCGCACGGTCTATCGTTATAACGGGCGCGAGGATGTCGGGCCTCACGGAATTGCGCGGGGTAGCTTCGTGGCGCTGATCGCCATGATTGCGGGCCTGTGGTGGATGTTCGGCTGAAGAACCCCGGGGGCAGAGCCACACATGGCGACGTCAGTGCAGCTTGTGCCGGAGATGTGGTGGGCGATGACGGGCTCGAACCGCCGACATCCTCCGTGTAAAGGAGGCGCTCTACCAACTGAGCTAATCGCCCGCTCTCGCGCGACCTACCAATCCCTGCGCGGCATTGCCAGCGCTTCGCGCCAGTCCTAGGCGGTTCAGCCGATTGACAGCGTGAGCCGGGCAGTAAGCCGGGCTCTGGCGGGTGGAGCTATACGAATGCGATTGATGGTGGCGGCGATGGCGCTGATGGCGCTGGCCGGAACGGCACAAGCCAAGATAAAGCCGGCACCGGTCGTGCCGCCCAGCTATGTCGTGCCTCCCGCGACCCCGGACAATCTGTGGCATCTGACGCTGTCGACCGGTGGTGACGTCGTGGTCCAGCTGCGCCCGGACAAGGCACCGAACCATGTCGAGCGCATCCGCACGCTGACCCGTGCGGGATTTTATGATGGCCTGAAGTTCCACCGCGTGATCGAAGGTTTCATGGCGCAGACCGGCGATCCGCTGGGCACCGGCGCAGGCGGGTCGACGCTTCCCGACCTCAAGGCCGAATTCAACGATCTGCCGCACGTTCGCGGCACCGCGTCGATGGCTCGCGCACAGTCGGACGACAGCGCCAATAGTCAGTTCTTCATCACACTGATGCCGGTGATGCGCCTCGATACCAAATACACCGCGTTCGGCCGCGTCGTATCCGGGATGAATTATGTCGATGCCGTGGCCAAGGGTGAGCCGCCGGCCAATCCCTCGACGATCGTCCACGCCTGGATCGAAGCCGATGGCGCCAACGCGGCACGGGTGCCCTTGCCGGCGGCGGCGCCAGTGCCCGCCCCTGCCGCACCTCCGGTCGAAGCGACGCCCGCGCCCGCGAAATAGTGCGCACCGACCTTTTCGATTTCCATCTTCCCGAAGACCGGATCGCGCTGCGCCCGGCGATGCCGCGCGATGCGGCGCGGCTGCTGGTGGTTGATGACGGGTTGGCGGACCGCGCGGTGCGCGACTTGCCTCAAATCCTGCGCGCTGGCGACTGTCTGGTGTTCAACGACACGCGCGTCATCCCGGCGCAGTTGGAAGGGGTGCGTGGCGAGGCGCGGATCGGCGCGACCCTGCACAAGCGTGAGGGGCCGCGCGACTGGCGCGCCTTCATCCGCAACGCGAAACGATTGCATGACGGGGACGTGGTCGATTTCGGCGCTGGCGTCCGCGCGACGGCGTCTGCGCGGGGCGACGATGGCAGCTGGCAATTGAGCTTTGCTGGCGACGAACCGGTCGAACTCCTGCTGACACGCGCGGGTCGGATGCCGCTGCCGCCCTACATCGCCGGCAAGCGTCCGACCGACGCGCGCGATGCCGAAGATTATCAGACCATGTTCGCGACCGAAGCCGGTGCCGTCGCGGCACCCACCGCCGCGCTCCATTTCACGCCCGAATTGATGGCGTCGCTCGATGCTGCGGGCGTGACCCACGAAACGCTGACGCTGCATGTTGGCGCGGGGACGTTCCTGCCGGTCAAGGCGGATGACACTGTCGACCACCGCATGCATGCCGAATGGGGCCGGATCGAGCCAGAAACCGCGTCGCGCCTGAACGCTGTGCGCGCGCGCGGCGGGCGCGTCATTGCGGTCGGAACAACGTCGCTGAGGCTGCTCGAAAGCGCGGCGAATGACGCGGGTATTCAGCCTTTCGCGGGCGACACGTCGATCTTCATCACGCCGGGCTACCGCTTCCGCGCGATCGATGGATTGATCACCAATTTCCACTTACCCAAAAGCACGTTGTTCATGCTGGTCTCGGCGCTGATGGGGCTGGATCGGATGCAGTCGGTCTATGCCCACGCCATCGCGCGCGATTACCGCTTCTATTCCTACGGCGATGCAAGCTTGCTGTTGCCCGCGTGATCGCGGGTCAGGCGGCGCGGCTCTCGACGGCGCGACCCGCGACCGGATTGCTTTCGCCATCGGCCGACAGCACGCGGTTTCGCCCTTCGGCCTTGGCGCGATAGAGGATCGTGTCGGCGCGGTGGATCGCGGCGACGTTCGCCGCGTGATCACCCGCCGTGCTGGCGACCCCGGCAGAGAATGAAATAACGCCCAAGGGCTCGTCGTTTTCACGCAGTTTCAATTTGCGCATCGAAATGTCGACGCGCGCGGCGTCGAGCACATCGACGCCCATCTCCTGGTCAAAGTCGTCGAGCACGACGAGGAATTCCTCGCCGCCCCAGCGGCCTACGAAGTGTGGCGCGCAGCTCGACGCCAATGACGATGCGACCATCTTGAGTACCCGGTCGCCGACGCCATGACCGAATCGATCGTTGACCGATTTGAAATTGTCGATGTCGCACACGCCGATGACGCGGCGGCGTCCATTGTCCGCCAGCTTCTGCAAGTGCCGCTCGATCGCGCGGCGGTTGCCAAGACCGGTCAGCTGATCGCGTTCGGCGTCGTCGCGCGCGGACTCCAGTTCCTGGCGAAGCGTTTCGACTTCCTTTGCGGCCGCATTGAGTTCCTCTTCGGCGCGGCGCGACCGTTCGATCATCCGCGTGACGATCTGGACGGTGCGTGCTTCGCTACCGCCAAATCCTTCGGCCTGGGCGCTGAGGTCGCGCGTGAACTCGCCTGTCGCGGCTGCCGCGTTCGTGGCGACCTCCCCCAATTTGATCGTCTGGTGACGCAGACTGGCGCGTTCGGCTTCCGCCGCCTTATCATCGGGTGAGGATCGCGCGACTTCGCCGGCGTAAAGACCGATGATCTCGTCGGCTTCGCCTTGCCGGATACGAACGCCGCCGTCGGTGATGGCATTGACGGCGCGGCCGATCTCGGACTTCGGCTCGGTCAAAGCGATATAGGCCAAGGCATAATTCTTGGGCGTGGGCGGCAGACACTGCAGTGCCAGGAACGCGAGTGCGTTCTTCGCTTCTGCCTGGACGGCGTGCGTCATGACCTGTTCCCTGCGCGGTTGAGCGGGGCACTCTAACGCCAGATGGTTAACGTCATGCTGCGATTTTCAAATTTGCGCATACACCGACGAAAAACATTCACTCGTTAGAGAATGAGTGTTGCAATCGTCAAAAGGCTTGGGCATTGGATGCCGGTGAAACGTGCCCAAGAGCGCGACTTGCTTGGAGGAGGACAGTGATGAAGACATGGGCGATGTTGGTTGGCGCGTCGGCGCTGGCAACCTTGGGAACGGGATCTGCTCTGGCCCAATCGGCGGTTGCTCCGGCAGCGGATGCTACGGACTCTTCGGGCGAAATCATCGTTACCGCACAGCGCCGCACGGAAGATCTGGGCACGACCGCGCTGTCGGCATCCGTCCTCACGGGCAACGACCTGGCTAACAAGGGCGTCGCGAACGTCGATGCGCTGCAGTTCGCGGCACCGAGCATTGTCGTCAATAATTTCGGCCAGGGCATCGACTTCAACGTTCGCGGCATCGGCAAGGGTGAGCACAACACCCAGACCGCAACGGGTGTCATCACTTACCGCGATGGCGTGCCGACCTTCCCCGGCTATTTCCAGCAGGAACCCTATTACGACGTCGCCAACATCCAGATCCTGCGTGGCCCGCAGGGCACGATCGTGGGGCAGAATGCCACCGGCGGTGCGATCTTCGTCAATTCGAATGACCCCATCATCGGCGGCGGCGTGCATGGTTACGTCAACGCGAACGTCGGAAACTATTCGGAATTCGGCGCGCAGGGTGCGATCAATCTGCCGGTCAGCGACACGTTTGCGATTCGCGTCGCGGCGTACGGTATGCGCCGCAACAGCTTTTTCCACATCACTGGCCCTGGCGGCGCGGCCTATCCCTTCAACCCGGGCAAGCAGCGCCACCTGGCGGGTCGCATCAGCCTGTTGTGGAAGCCGACCCCGCAACTGACGATCACGTCGAAGACCGATCTCGATCACCTCGACATGGGAGGTTACCCGGCCCAGCCATTCCAGAACTATTACGGCTTCAATCCAGTCGGATCGACGACGCCGAACCCGGGGCAGCGCGACCTGTACGATCTGCAACTGAATTCGCCACAGGAAGCGCGCGACAAGTTCTATCGTTCGATCCTGCGCATCAATTATCAGTTCGATGGCGGCACGCAGCTGCGCTCGGTGTCCAGCTATGCCGCAGGCAATACCAAGTATCGTGCCGATCTCGACGGCACTGCCTTGCTCACGCCAGTCACCGCGGATCGGACCTTTTTCGACAGCGTCAACGAGCGCCAGTACACTGAGGAGTTGACGCTGATCTCGCCCGACAAGGCGCGGTTCACGTATCTGCTCGGTGTTTACGGCGCCTGGAACAAGTATAATTTCCTGCCGCCATTCCAGTTTGTCAGCGACAATTCCTCGGCGCCTGGCCCGGCCAGCGAATACCGTCTGCAGGGCACCAACCCGAACCGCTCCCTGGCGGTGTTCGGTCAGATCGGTTTCGCGATCACGCCTGAATTGAAGCTCGAACTGGGCGGCCGCTACACGGCCAGCCGCAGCATAAACCACGTACAGATCTTGCAGTTCGGCGTGCCAATCACTGCAGAACAGAAGACCAAATCGGACGATTTCTCCTACAAGGCCTCACTCGGCTGGGAAGTGGCGCGCGATCAATTCCTTTACGGCTTCGTCGCGACGGGCTTCAAACCGGGCGGGTTGAACCCGCCGGTCGGCCTGCCGGCACCCGACTCCTTCGGCCCCGAAACGGTGACGTCCTTCGAGGCGGGATGGAAGGGGAGCTTCGCCGACCGCCACATCCGCACGAGCCTGACCGGCTTCTACAACCGGTATAAGGACTTCCAGGTCATCATCGCCAATCCGTCGCTGCCGGTGTTCGGGTCGGAGATCAACGTCCCGGGCGTGACAAAGATTTACGGCCTCGAAGCCGAAATCGATGCCAAGTTCGGCGGCTTCAGCTTCGATGTCGGCATGAACGTGATGAACAGCAAGATCGGCCGCTTCTTCGCGCTCGACCCGCGTGGCACGCTCAGCCTGACGCCGTGCAATCCCGGCAGCGGGCCGGCGACCGCAACCTGTATCAACCTGACCGGCCGGGATCAGACCTATGCGCCGAATTTCACGTTTAACGTCGGCGCGTCCTATGAATTCGCGCTTGGCGGGACGACTACGCTGACCCCGCGTGTCAATTACGGGCATATCGGCAAGCAGTGGGCGACGTTGTTCCAGAATCCGCGACTGGGCGACCGCATTCCGGATCGTAACATCCTCAATGCGCAACTCGCCCTGGTGCTCAAGGAGGCGACGATCACCGCCTACGCCACGAACCTGACCAACCAGCATTATCCGGCCGCGCTCAACAGCGGGCTGTATTTTGCCGGAGCGCCGCGTCAGTACGGCGTGAAGGTGCTCAAGACTTTCTGATCCAATTAGCCAGCCGCCCGCGCGTGCGAGCGGCTGGCTAATTTCTAGCGGGCCGAGAGCGACATGCAGCACTATGCGCTGACCATCGACAAATTTCTCGATCACGCGAGCAAATGGTCGAGCCAGACTGAAGTTGTCGGAGCGGCAGACGGTCATGTCACCGATCGCCGCAGCTATGCCGAATTGCGTGATCGCGCCAATCGTCTGTCGGGAGCACTGGCTTCGTTGGGGCTGACGCTTGGCGATCGGATCGCCACACTGGCCTGGAACACGCCACAGCATCTTGAAATCTATTATGGCGCAATGGGCATGGGTGCTCGTGTGCCACACGCTCAACCCGCGCCTGACCGCCGCGCAACTGGCCACAATGGTGAAAGAGGCAGAAGACCGTCTGTTGGCAGTGTCCGCTGACCTGCTTCCACTCGCTCACGAGGTGGCCGCCTTATCTCCTTCGGTACGCCGGATCGTCGTCCTCGAGAGCGACAATGAATTGTCGCTGGATTATCTGATCTCAGAACTCGGCAGCGCCCATGAATGGGGCGGATTCGACGAAAATGCGCCCGCCGGACTGTGCTACACCTCCGGCACGACCGGGCCGCCAAAGGGCGTGGTTTACACTCATCGGTCGAACTACCTTCACACATTGCGCGCGCTGCAGGCAGACGTCGTCGGCCTGACTGCCCGCGACACGGTGTTGCTGGCGGTGCCGATGTTCCATGCCAACGGTTGGGGCCTCCCCTTCGCCGCGCCCGCGGCGGGAGCCAAGCTGGTCCTACCGGGGCGCAGCCTGGACGGTGCCAGCCTTGCAAGGATTATGCGCGAAGAGGCCGTAACGGTCGCGGTAGGCGTTCAGACGGTGTGGTTGGGGCTGGCTGATCATCTCGGACAAACCGGCGAGACCCTGCCTGCGCTAGAGCGGGTGCTGATCGGCGGTTCGAATTGTCCCGAGGCACTCATTCGGCGGCTGGAAGGCACCCTTGGCGCGCGCGTCCAGACAAGTTGGGGGATGACCGAGCTTTCGCCCGTCGGCACCGTGTCGCCCGCCGGTTTCCCCGCCCAACCCGGCGCGGCTGGTCGCGTTGCAATGGGTGTGGATCTGAAGCTTACCGACGCCGATGGCGTTATTCTTCCGGATCAACGCGGCGTACAAGGCCATCTGAAGGTGCGGGGCGCGAGCGTCCTCGATCGTTATTTCCAAGCCGATGATGACGCGCTGGACGCTGATGGGTATTTCGACACAGGCGACCTCGCTACGATCGATCATGCCGGCAACCTGACGATCAATGGTCGCGCCAAGGACCTGATCAAATCGGGTGGAGAATGGATCAATCCGGCGGAAATCGAAGCGATTGTCGGCGCGCATCCTGCGGTGCGCCACGTCGCCGTCATCGCGCGGCTCGACCCCAAATGGGGTGAGCGCCCCTTGATGATCGTCGAAGCTGACCCCGGGCAATCGGCCGATGTGCTGCGCGATCTTTTACGGGGCAAGATCGCCGACTGGATGATCCCGCGCGATATCGTCCTCGTGCCTGCAATGCCCCTCGCGGCGACTGGCAAGATCGACAAGATGCGGCTGCGCGCGGATTTTGCCGCGGCAGACCTACCCGCCGTGGCCTGATGATCAGCAGCCGCTCACCGGCGGCGCGATCTTCGCTGGCGCGGCGACGCCGGTGTTGAACAGCCAGCCATTCTTTCCTTCGGCGCGGCGACGACAGACAACGCTCTCGTGCAGTTCGAACATACCGGGCATCAGGTTCGTTTCGACCCGGGGCACGTCAGTGAAGTGGATGTAGCTGCGCGTTGACCCGTATGCCTTCCACGCCGGTGCCGCCTTGGCCACCGGCTTGCCGTCGCGGGCAAAGCTCGTCCAGTAATCGATCATCGCGTTGGACAAAGCACGTTCAGGCGCGGTGTCGGGGATCTTGGGCCAGTTAGGCAACCCTGCATCGAGCACGCCGAACACATACGGCAATTCGCTGGCATGAAAGGCATGGAGCTTGGCTGAGTCCATTGCCGGATAGCCATGGTCCCATAGGTACAGATAGCCGGGCTGGCCCATCTTCGCCGCCGATCGCACCATCCGCTCCGACGTCCAGCCGTAGAGTGCGTCGCGCGGCGTGGCGATGATGCCCGCTTGATAATCCGCCGCCGGATAAATCTTGAGGAAGGCGTCAGCCAAGTCGCCATAACGTTCGCGGATCGTCTTTTCATAGTCTGCGGCGCTGGCTGGCGGCTTGGGGGCGAGCATCATCAAGCTGCGAATTTCGCCCTGGTTGAAACCAGCGAGAACCGGGACGCGCGCCTGCTTGCCCTGGGTGAAGGCGTCGGTCGGTTGCTGGGGCAGCACGACGCCGTCGACATTGGCTAATGGAAAGAAGCGGAGTTTGGCGGCCTTGTCTGTGATCTCCTGCGCGTCCATCGCGCGCATCGCGCCGATGTCGGGGGCCATCAGACCTCCCTGCAGCAACTGGCCGACTGCTTCGGCTGATGGAACGCCATAAGCCGCCTTCTTCAGCTCGAATGTCGAAACCATATAGCCCAACTCCGCGATCGCCTTGGCAAACAGCGGATGCGCCGCGGGAGCGGCCATCAGGTAGATCACGCTCAGCGCGCCGGCCGATTCCCCAGCGATGGTCACGTTCCTGGGGTTGCCGCCGAAACTGGCGATATTGGCCTGGACCCAACGCAAGGCCTGGATCTGGTCGAGCAGCCCGTAATTGCCAGACACGCCCAGCGAATTCTCGCTGCTAAGCGACGGGTGCGCAAGATAGCCGAGGACACCCAGACGGTAATTGATCGACACGACGACGGTGCCCCGCTCGGCCAATTTCTTGCCGTCGTACAGCGCCTCTCGGCTCGACCCGGCGACAAGCGAGCCGCCATGAATCCACACCAGCACCGGCGCATTCTTGGCGTCGGCCGGCGACCAGATGTTGAGCGACAGACAATCCTCGCTGACCGGCAAGGGGGCCGCGGGCGAATAGACATTGGGTGGTCCGCCCTGCGGCTGCATGCAGGCTGGGCCGTAAGCACTGGCGTCACGCTCTCCGGTCCAGCGCGGCAACGGCTGCGTAGCGCGCCAGCGCAGGCTGGCGACGGGCGGCTTGGCGTAGGGGATGCCCTTGAAGACGCGGATTGCGCCGTCATCGGTTCCGCGCATGACACCCGCGGGCGCGTCGATCACCGGTGCGGCGATGGCCGTCTGCGACAGAAGGGCGAGGGTGGCGATGGCCAGTTTCATGCGAGCGACTCCTGCTTGCGGATGATGCGAGCCAGCCAGATGAACAGGGCGATGGCCACGAGATAGAAGGGCGTGAGAGTATAGAGCGCGATCTGCAGCGTGTGGTCATAGCCCTGCCGCGTTGCCCAGTCGCTGACCTGGCCGACCCAGGTCGGACCCAGGCCCAGACCGATGAAGTTCATGATGAGCAAGAGAAGCGCGCCGGCCAGCACGCGCTGGTTCGGCGCGACCTCGTCCTGGGTCAGCGCAACCGAGCAGCTGAGGTAGAAATAGTTGAAGAACATCGTGACAGTCAGCAGGCACAAGGCCAGCGGCCAGCCCGGCGCCCAGACGAACGCGACGTAGAACGGCAGCGCGATCGCGAGCGAACCCGCCGGAGCCAGCGCGTAGCCGACGCGCGAGTTCCGGGTCACCTTGTCGATCAGCCACCCCGACAGGACCATCCCGCCGCACATGCCAACAACCAGCGCAATAGCGTAGAACACCGCGATTTCCGGCAGCGTCATGCCTTTCTCACGAATGAGGAAGAGCACTGCGAAATTGCCAAGGCCGTAAGTCACGAACTGCGTCGCACCGCCGCCGAACCCGGCGAGCGTCAGGATTGGATTACGAAAGAACGCGCGCACGGTGCCCCAGAAGGGCGCCTTGTCGGCAGGTGCCGCCGCGCCATCGGTCGCTCCCTTGACGGGTTCCCTGACAATGAAGGGCAGGGCAAGGGCGGTGACGACCCCGACCGCGCCGATGCCGATGAACGCTGCGCGCCAGTCGAAGGCGGCGG
This sequence comes from uncultured Alphaproteobacteria bacterium, assembly GCA_963740775.1. Taxonomy (GTDB): domain Bacteria; phylum Pseudomonadota; class Alphaproteobacteria; order Sphingomonadales; family Sphingomonadaceae; genus Sphingomonas_O. The sequence goes on from CAVUFE010000001.1 coordinate 25,006, forward strand.
CGATCGAGGCACCGAACGCCACGCCCAGCGCGGCCCCGATCGGAGGACCGAGATTGTAGATGCCAAACGCACGTCCACGTGTGCCGGGCGCAAACGTATCGGTGATGATGGCATAGGACGGGGGCACGCCGCCCGCTTCGCCGAAGCCCACGGTCATCCGCGCCACGACAAGGCCCGGATAAGTGCGGACCACCCCGCAGGCGATCGTCGCCGCACTCCAGATCGCGCAGGCGGCGGTCAGCACCCAGACGCGATTGGTGCGATCCGCCAGCCAGCCGACCGGAATGGCGATGAAGCAATAGAACATCGCGAAATACAGCCCACCAATCAGCCCGAGTTGCCCATCCGTGATGTGCAGCGAGTCCTGAATCGGTTTGGCCAGGATGCCGAGCAATTGGCGATCAAGAAAGTTGAGCACGTAGACGAAGGTGAGCATCGCCAACACGATGCCCGGCCGCCGCGTGCTGCGCTGCTCCGCCAAGTTCCTCTCCCGCCCGCTTGATGCGGTTCGTGAGGTTTAGTGGCAGCGCGCCTTGTGAAGGTCAATAACGTTCACTCGCGAGAGAATGTCGTTGATGCGGCTTGACGGTGAAGGCTCGGTCCATAGGACACGCGGCGTGACACAAGCCAAACAACCTGTCCGCCGGACGCGGAAGGCCGAGCAGCGCGCCGAAACCATGGAAGCGATCTATGACGCGGCTGAAGAGTTGTTTTCGAAGCACGGATTGCACGGCGTCACGCTGAAGGACGTCGCGCGGCAGGTGGGTGTGCACCACACGTTGCTCAATTACTATTTCACCGACAAGAAAGCGCTGTTCGATGCAGTGTTCGCCCGGCGGGCGGTAGTCACCAGTGAGCGGCGGATGCGCGCACTCGATGATTACGAAGCGTCGGCCGAGGGGCAACCGACCGTTGAGGGTGCGTTGCATGCGTTTCTGGATACCGACCTCGATACCTATATCGAAGGGGGCGAGGGCTGGCGAAATTACGCCAAGCTCGGCGCGCAGGTAGCAAACACCCCGGAATGGGGTGCGAGCTTGATGGATGACCATTTCGACCCGGTTGTACTGCGGCTTATAAGCATCCTCGGTCGCGCGATGCCGGGTTGTAGCAAGCAAGACTTGTTTTGGGGCTACCACTTCGTGACGGGTTCGCTGATGCTGACCTTGGCGAGGACAGGGCGCATCGACAAATTGTCGGGCGGGCTATGCCGGTCAGACGATTTTGCCGCGGTCAAAGACCGCATGGCGAAATTCATGGCCGCCGGGATGCGCTCGATTTGTACCGATGGCCCTCCCGCCTAATTTTCTTGAGCGCTATCCATCTGACGGGAACGCGGCGTTATCGTCAGCGGGCGCCAGAAAATCTGCATAGCTTTCACACGCAGCCAGATCCACGGCTGGGAAGACACAGACACCTGCGACTGAAACGCGATAATCTATGAATGCGACGCATCTCATAAATGCGCCCTCATGGTACGCCGCGCCAAGAACGAGGCATCGGTCTGAGAGCTTCTTTCGCATCTTGAGCCTACGACTTCAGTCGTAGATCATGATAAAGTTCCTTAGACATTAGTCTAGGACCGCGCGCCGCAAGGGCCGTCGTAAGAATCCATTATTCTCATTGAAGTTTGGTCGATCCGCACGCGCAAATGTCTGCGCCGGGATTGGATCGAATGAACAGAGCTTTATATCTCATCACTGCCAGCGCAGTGACCGTGGCGGCCCCTGCAATTGCTGGGGCGTCACCGCTCCAGGTTGCATCGTCGGTGCTTGTCGAACAGCGCAGCACGGCTGGTGATGGCAGCGTGCAAGTCAAGTTGAAGCCTGCGAAGCGCGTTGTGCCAGGAGATCGCGTGGTCTTCGCACTCGATTACCGCAACACCGGTAGCCAGCCACTTGCCAATGTAGTGTTCGACAACCCTGTGCCGGACTCCATGGCTTACCGCGCTGCCGCGTCGGGTTCGGCCACGCCGCTGCTGTCGGTGGACGGCAAGGTCTTTGGACCGCTTTCGACCCTCCGCATCGATGGCCGTGCAGCGACGGCGGCTGAAGTGACGCACGTCCGCTGGATGCTCGCTGCGCCGATTGCGCCGGGCAGTACGGGTCGCGTGGCATTCCAGGCAGCGCTCAAATGACCGCCGTGCGATCGCCGATCCGATCAGGATGAACCCCAAGATACCAGATTGGCTCACGAAAGGAGCAAAACCGAAGATGTCATCAAGAAACCGCTTATTGGCCCTGTTATCGTCGGCTGCGGCCTTGGTGACGGGTGGTACTGTCCATGCGGCGACGGGGACAACGGCCGGGACGCAGATCAATAACACCGCGTCGGTCAGCTACGCTGACGATGTGATCATCGCCAACACGCCGACCGAGTGGGCAGGCTTGCGGTGGACGCAGATTGATGCGCCATTGCCGGAAGATCCGACGCATCTCAAAGTTCTCATCGCGCATGAGTTGTTCCACCGGATTCAGCCGGAACTTGGCCTTACTCGACCGGAGGCAGGCAATCGCCACCTCGACACCTTTGATGGTCGTTACCTGCTGCAACTGGAGTGGCGTGCGCTGGCACGAGCGCTGCGGGCACCGTCCGAGGCTATGCGTCGAGAAGCACTGAAAGATGCGTTGGCTTTCAGGCACGAGCGCTACCGACTCTTCCCCCAAGCTGCGTCCGACGAGGCAGCGCTGGAAGTGGCGGAGGGCGTTCCCGAATATACAGGAGTGATGCTCGGGCTGACGACGCAAGCTGAGCGAGTCGCTTATGCGATCAGCGACCTTTCGGCATTTGTGTCAGCGCCCACATTTGTGCGCTCCTTCGCCTATGCCACCGGTCCAGCGTACGGCCTGATGCTCGATCGATATTCCCCAGACTGGAAGAGACAGCTGAAAGCCCGCCAAAGTCTGGACCAGTTATTGATAGCCTCGTTGTCAGGCGGACGGTCAAACACTGCATCTATTACCGAGCGTGCTGTTCGCTATGACGATGGGACTCTTCGCAAGAGCGAAGATGTCCGTGAGCGCGAACGGCAAACGCGCCTCGCTGACCTTCGTGCACGGCTGGTCGAGGGACCGGTACTGAAGCTACCGCTCGCTCATAGCAACTACCAGTTTAACCCCCAGACTCTGATCTCATTTGATGAAGTTGGCACTGTCTATCCCACAATGCGCCTGCTCGACGATTGGGGCGCCTTAACAGTTGAGCGTGGCGGGGCACTGATCCGAAGTGAAGGGTCTGACGCGACGGTTTCGGCGAAAGGTGCAAGCCCATTAACTGGTGCGGGAGATGGCTGGAAGCTCGAACTCAAGCCGGGGTGGCAGATTGCCAATGGCTCGCGTGCGGGAGACCTTGTCGTCGTTCGATCTACCCTTCCTTAGGGCTTTGACCGACCGATCGGTCACCAACCGACTGCTGCCATGGAGACAACTGACCACGTGCGCCCCTGTGTGGACGGCTATTCGTTGACAACTCCATTCGAGCAGGGTGACATCTTCTCAAAGAACGGCAGCAGGCGCGATCGCGGCAACCGTTTGCCAGACGGTCACTCCAGCGTCATCAATGACCAGGCCGTATCGGCTTCGACCCACTGGCGTTTGTCGAAGGCGAGGGCCAGTGCCACGCGAACCTGCGAGTTCGTCACCATAGCCATTGAGAGGCGCGCATGACCGACCGGATCCTCGTTTTTTACGGCTCGTATCGATCAGACCGGCAGGGCATCAAGCTGGCCAATTATCTTGTGCGTTGCCTCGGCAAGCGCGGCGCCGACGCGGAATTAATCGACGCCATGTCGATCGGACTACCGATGCTCGATCGCATGTATAAGGAATATGCGGCTGGCGAGGCGCCCCTGATGCTCGAGACGTTAGCAGCGAAGATAAAGGGAGCCGATGCTTTCGTGTTCGTGACCGGCGAATATAATTGGGGAATTCAGCCGGGTCTGAAAAACCTGACGGATCACTTTCTTGAAGAATGGTTTTGGCGACCGGCCGCCATTGCCAGCTATTCAGCAGGCCGTTTTGCTGGCGCGCGCGCCAACCTGGCCTGGCACGGCCCACTCTCTGAGATGGGGATGGTCGTCACTTCGAGCTCGCTAGCGGTTGGTGGTATTGGGCACGCATTCGACAATGACGGGGATCCGACTGGCGACGGTGGCGCAATGCTCGCACGCGCCTTTCCCAAATTTGCCGACGACCTTGCTTGGTGGACTGCGGCGGCGCGTCATCAACGGGGACATACCCCGCCGCCATATTGATGCTCAGTCGGATAATGTGTTGGGGGCTGTAAGCTACAGGTGGTAGCCCGCGGTAGCGCGACGCCTTCGCTTTCGTAACTGACACGAGGCATTCGTGGCTTTCGCATGTGCGTCATTTGAACTCTCACGGTAGGATTGGCATTCGAATGAGCAGTCCGCTCAAAACCTCGGCCGTGGTGATCGGGGCGTCCGGCGGGATCGGTAACGCACTGGAAGCCGCTCTTATCGAAGAAGGCAATTTTGGCACGGTCCACGGCTTTGCCCGATCGCGGAGCGGCGCGGAACATTTAAACCTGCTTGACGAAGCCAGCATTGCGGCGGCCGCCCGATGCGTCAGTGCCGGCCCTGCTCCCAGTTTGGTGGTCGTTGCAACCGGCGTCCTCCATTCTGATGACCACGGTCCGGAGAGAGCGTTGCGGGAACTCGATCCTGACTGGCTTGGACAGATGTTTGCCGTGAACGCCATTGGGCCCGCGATCGTGGCAAAGCATTTTTTACCACTTATGCCGCGAACCGGACACATCGTGTTTGCGGCGTTGTCCGCGCGCGTGGGATCGATAACCGACAATCGGCTAGGCGGATGGTACGGATACCGGGCTTCGAAAGCTGCGCTCAACATGTTGATCCGCAACCTCGCGATCGAAGAGCGGCGCCGCAACGATCGAGCAATTATCGTCGCGGTACATCCCGGAACGGTTGATACCGCCCTGTCAAAGCCGTTTCAGAACAATGTGCAGCCTGGCCGACTGTTCAGTGCAGACCGGGCAGCCATGCAGCTACTCGATATGCTAGATGAGCTAAAAGTAATGGATAGTGGCAAGCTGTTCGATTACGACGGCGAGGAACTACCTTTTTGAACGTCCGCGCAGGCCATCTGGCTCCCCGATCGCGTTGTCGAACAGCTTCGCTACTCATTCGGCGGCGCTGTTCCAAATTGATTTGCGAGGCGAGTGCGATAGCGGCCGTCGGCGATGGTGCATTGCACCGCCGGTCAGCCTAAACCGCCGATCATCAGGGCCCATGACGCTCATTCCGGAACGGCACCGGCGACGCCGTGGGCGGCTAGCGCCAATTCGTCGAGCACGATCCCGCCCGATGTCGAACGGAACCGGAAAGTGAATGGGCCGGTGAAACAGTCAAGTACTGACGGAATCAGTGCGACGATCAAAACTTTGATGATTATTTATTTCCCAGATTTTCTCGGCGGCCCCGTGTGCAGTCACTTCAAGGCGCCTCGTTGCTAAGATTCCGGTTAACGTCCAGACGGGTTAACGTAGCAATGGCGAGACTGCTGTCACGCCCGATAGATGGCTGGCTGGACTTGACCAGCAACGCGGAAAAATGACCGTCGCGCTTGTACTTGGTGCAGAGCGTGAGGTGCGTGGGACGCCTACCGGACTAAGTCCTGGAGAGCGGCGGCGGGCTTTCGGCTGCATCTCCCTCCGAGTGAATCCTCTATGCTCTCGATTGGCGACAAGGAGTGCGGAAGCGCAGGATGCCCGAATGTGAGCCCAGCTATCGCTATGAGCGGGCAGACAAGGTGGCGGAGACGGAGAGATTCGAACTCTCGGTACCGTTTAACGGGTACGACGCTTTAGCAAAGCGTTGGTTTCAGCCACTCACCCACGTCTCCACGCGCGTTTGGCAGGGTCCCGCCTATAGCGAGGGGGTTGCGCGCCCGCAATCTCCCTGATTCAGTGTAGCGACAGGTGGCGTGCGCTTTGCTGGCCGCTTGGGAGGGCTTGGTTATGCGGAAATTGGGACAGGCGATCGCGGCGGCGTTCCTGCTGTGGGGGGCAGGCGCACCGGCGCAGATGCAGACGGTCGATCCCGATCAGGCGGCGCAGAGCGACACCGCGCTGCAGCCTGGTGAGCGCGGTTATGCCGCCAATCAGCCCGACGCCGCCTTTCAGCCACCGCCCGCGAACGATAGCGCCACAACGAGAAACGAGGCGCCAGCGCCGGCAACCACCAACGCCACGTCGTCGGCAACCTATCAAAAAAACGACGTGATCAGCGGCGCGGAAGGGGTGTTCGGGCGCGGTGCCGAAGGGCTTGGCGCGCTGATCGAGAAAATCCTCAAGGATCAGGGCGAGCCCGTCGCCTACATCGCCGGGCGCGAAGTGTCGGGCGCGATCGGTATCGGCCTGCGGTACGGTTCCGGAACGATGACGCACAAGATCGAGGGCCAGCGGCCGGTTTACTGGACCGGCCCGTCGATCGGTTTCGACCTGGGCGGCGATGCGACCAAGGTGTTCACGCTGGTCTATAATCTCGATGATACGCAGGAACTGTATCGCCGCTATCCGCAGGTCGAAGGCCGGGCCTATTTCGTCGGAGGATTTTCAGCGACCTATTTGCGGCGCGGCAACGTGGTGCTGATCCCGGTTCGCGCCGGCGTGGGAATGCGGCTGGGCGCGAATATCGGTTATATGAGCTTTAGCGAGAAGAGCAGGATCTTGCCGTTTTAAGCTGCCAGCCAAGAGTTTCTCCGGCGTGGAACGGCACGTAGCCGTCGAGCACGGGGGGCACGAAGGACGATGCGCGTTCGAGCGTGACCGTGCCGTCATTGAGCGGCAATCCATAAAAGCGCGCGCCATTTTCGCTGACGAAGCCTTCGAACCGTTCGAGCGCCCCTTCTTCATCGAACACCTGCACATAGCTTTCGAGCGCGCGGGGCGCATTGAAGATTCCCGCGCAGCCGCAGCCCAATTCCTTCGCTTCGCGCAAATGTGGCGCGCTGTCGGTGCCAAGAAAGAATTTGGTGCTGCCCGATGTCGCGGCGGCGCGGACCGCGCGGCGGTGTTCCTCGCCCTTGAGTACCGGCAGGCAATAAGCATACGGGCGCAGACCACCGTCGAAAATTGCATTGCGGTTGAGGTGGAGGTGCTGGGGCGTGACCGTCGCGGCGACATTGAGACCGCAGGCCTCCACAAATTCGACCGCCTGGCGCGTCGTAATATGTTCGAAGACGATCTTTAGGTTGGGCAGCCGCTCGGCCAGCGGCGCGAGCGTGCGATCGATGAAGACCGCTTCACGGTCGAAGATGTCGACGTCGCGATCGGTGACTTCGCCGTGAACGCACAGTGGCATGCCCACGTCCGCCATCGCTTCCAGCGCGGGCATGATGCGGTCGATCGCGGTCACGCCGTGCGCCGAATTGGTCGTGGCGTGCGCCGGATAGAGCTTGGCGGCGGTAACCACTCCCGACGCCTTGCCTTCGCGGATCGTCGCGGGCGGCATGTCATCGGTGAGGTAAAGGGTCATCAGGGGCGTGAAGCTGGCACCGGCGGGCAAGGCAGCCATGATCCGGTTGCGATAGGCATCGACCGCAGCAACATCAGTCAGCGGCGGGGTGAGGTTGGGCATGATGATCGCCCGCGCGAACTGCGCAGCGGTATAGCGTGCCACCATTTTCAACGCGTCCCCGTCGCGCAGGTGAACGTGCCAGTCATCGGGCGTGCGGATGGTGATGCTGTCCATACTATGTCCCCATAACGGCAATTTGCCGTTCAGGTCCAAATCGCTATGGGATTGGTGGATGTTGACCCAGCGCTCCCGCTACGCCTTGCGCGCGATGCTGCTGCTCGCAGGTGAGCGCGCGGGCGCGGCGCCGGTGCCGATGAGCCGGATCGCCAACGAGGCCAACATTCCGCGCAAATTTCTGGAAATCATTCTGGGCGAGATGCGCCAGGCGGGATTCGTGGTTTCGACGCGTGGCAAGCACGGCGGGTTCCATCTTTCGCGGCCGCCCCATCTGATCTCCTTCGGCGATATCATCCGCCAGATCGAAGGGCCGCTCGCGCTGGTGCCATGCGTCAGCCGAACCGCCTATCGACGCTGCGACGATTGCCGAAGCGAAGGGAGCTGCGCGATCCGCCGCGCGATGCTGCTGGTGCGCGACAAGACTGCGACGATTCTCGACGGCACGAGCCTGGCGGATGCCACCGCCGAGGATCTGTTGGTCGCCTAGACCTTAGAGCGCTCGCGCAGTTCGTCGCGGATTTCCCGAAGCAATACGATGTCCGCCGGGGGTGCAGCCGGTGCCTCTTCGCTCGTCCTCAAAACCTTGTTCGCCGCCTTGACGATCAGGAAGATGATCCACGCCAGGATCAGAAAATTGATCAACTGGGTGATGAAGTCACCATAGGCGAACACCGGGATATTCGCCGCCTTCATCGCCGCCAGCGTGTGGGGCGTCCCTTCGGGTACCGGCTTCAACGCCACGAACATGTTGGTGAAATCGAATCCGCCGGTGGCCATCGACAAGATCGGCGTGATGAAATCGTCGGTCAGAGCGGTGACGATCTTGCCAAATGCCGCGCCGATAATGACGCCGACAGCAAGGTCCAGAACATTCCCGCGATTTATGAAGGCCTTGAACTCGCTGACGATCGACATGCGTGCACGCTCCCCTTGAATGCGGTCATCATGCCCCCCACGATTGCGATTGCAAGCCCGCGCGGGGGCAGTGTATTACCGGCGCATAACAGATGGAGTTCGCTTCGCATGACCAAGCTTCGTACTGCCGCCTTCCTCGCCCCGCTGGCGCTCGCCGGGTGCGGCGTGAATTCGGTGCCGACCGCGGAAGAGAACGCCAAGGCACGCTGGGCCGACGTCCAGAACCAGTATCAGCGCCGTGCCGACCTGATCCCCAACCTCGTCGCAACCGTGAAGGGCGCGGGCGCACAGGAAAAGGACATTCTTGTGCAGGTGACCAACGCCCGCGCCTCTGCGACCCAGGTCAAGGTGTCGGGAGACGAACTTACCGACCCGGCCAAGATGCAGGCGTACCAGCAGGCACAAAATGGCCTGACGCTCTCGCTGCAGCGGCTGCAGGAGGCTTATCCCGAACTCAAGAGCCAGGCGAACTACACCACGCTCATGAGCCAGCTCGAAGGGACCGAGAACCGCGTCACGATCGCGCGCAACGACTACAACACGGCGGTGCAGCAATATAATACGCGCATTCGCACCTTCCCTGACGCGATTGGCGCGAAAATCTTCTACGGCGCCAAGCCGATGGTGCCGTTCCAGGCGACCACGCCTGGCGCAGAAGCCGCGCCGAAGGTGAGTTTCTGACGCCCGCGACCTTTTGCCGCGCGCTGCTCGCCGCCTGGCTGGCCCTGTTGGCCACGGCGGCCGACGGCGCAAACCTTCCCGAAGTTCACGGGACTGGTGGTCGATAACGCCAACGTGCTCTCGCCGCAGACCGAGGTTGATCTAACGGCCAAGCTGCAGGCCCTGCAGCGTGACACGAAGAGGCAGTTGGTCGTCGCCACGATTGGCGACATGCAAGGTTATCCGCTCGAGGACTATGGCTACAAGCTCGGTCGTGCCTGGGGCGTGGGCCTCAAGGATGTCGACAACGGGGTCATCCTGTTCATCGCGCCGAACAATCCACAGGGGCAGCGCGGACCGCGGATCGAGGTCGGGCGCGGCCTCGAACCGATCCTCACCGATGCGCTGTCGTCGGTGATCATCAACCAGTCGATGATGCCGCGGTTGAAGGCCGGCGATATCGACGGTGCGGTCACCGCAGGCGCGGACCAGATCGCCACTCAGCTGCGCGCGTCTCCTGAAGACGCACAAGCGCGGCTCGACGCCGCTGTGCAGGAGTTCAATAGAACGCATGAGCGGCGTTCGGGCGGCGGCGGCGTGCCGGTCAATTTCATCTTCATCGTGCTGGTGATCCTGTTCGGCTTTGTCTTCCCAATGGTCGGTCGCGTTGCTGGCGGACGGCGCTATCGCCGCGGGTCGGCATTGGGCGGGATCGGCAACGTGATCATGTGGAGCGCGATCAATGGCGCGATCAATGGCGGCCGGGACAGTGACGGTGGCGGCTGGGGCGGGTTTGGCGGCGGCGGGGGCGGTGGCTCCAGCGGCGGCTGGGGCAGCGGCGGCTTTTCCGGCGGCGGGGGTGGCGGCTTTGGCGGCGGGGGCGCTTCGGGATCATGGTAGCGGCATTGGACGATGCGGGGCACGACCTCGTCACTGCCGCGGTGCGCGCCGCCGAGGGTGAAACATCCGGCGAGATCGTCACCATCGTGTCCGCGCAATCTGACAAATATCACGACGCCGCGATCCAATATGCGGTGCTGGTGATGTTCGTCGCGCTCGCGGTCTATGCGAGCTTTCCGGCTTTTTACGAACACCTGATCGTTTATGCGACGGGCGGTTGGGATGTGCCCGACATGCGCACGCTTCTGCTAATCATCATGGTCGCTCTGGCGCTCAAATACCTCGCCACACGGCTGATCCTTGCCTGGATGCCGCTGCGCGTCTGGCTGGTTCCCAAGGCGACCAAGCGTCGCCGCGTCCGTCGTCGCGCAATGGAGCTGTTCAGGGTCGGCGCCGAGGCGCGCACGGCAGGTCGCACCGGCATCCTGATCTACCTTTCGATGCGCGAACACATGGCGGAGATCGTCGCCGACGAAGCGATCCACGCCAAAGTGCCGGAAGATCGCTGGGGCGAGGCAATGGCGGCGCTTGTGACTGAAGTGAAGCGGGGCCGCGTTGCCGAGGGCATGGCGGCGGCGGTCACGCAGGTCGGCGCGATCCTACGCGAAGGCCTTCCGCGCCTTGAGGGCGATGTGAATGAGTTACCCGATCGCCTGATCGAGCTGTGACTGCCGAGCCATCCCGAGGCCAGATCGTCTGGCAGGGAAAGTTTGTCGTCGCCATGCGTGACGGTCAATGGGAATGGGCGGAGCGCGCGCGGGGCCTTGGCGCTGTGGTAATTTTAGCGGTTGATGATGGGCACATCCTGTTGGTCGAGCAATTCCGCGTGCCGCTCGGGCGGCGGACGGTCGAACTGCCCGCGGGGCTGGTCGGCGATGACAACACCGGTGAAACCATTGAAACTGCCGCAATCAAGGAACTGCGTGAGGAAACCGGGTGGATCGCCGAGCGTGTCGAGCGAATGGGTACTTTCGCATCGTCGCCAGGCATGGTCAGCGAAACGTTTGAGTTGGTGCGAGCCAGCGGATTGAGAGACAGCGGTGAAGCGCCAGAAGAGGGCATTGCCCTCCACCGCGTGGCGCTCACCGGACTGCCAACCTTCCTCGCCCACAAGCGGAGCGAGGGACTCATGGTCGATGTAAAACTCTTGGCAGTGCTCAGCTTCGCTTAGTGAACGAAGCGGGCGACCACCTCGCGATACGATCGGCTGACCTTCACTTGCGCCCCTGAATCGAGGAGCAGAAAACACTCACCATTGGTGTGCGGCTTGACCTGCTTCACATGGTCCAAGTTGACGATCTGCGAGCGATGGATGCGTTGGAAGCGACGCGGGTCGAGGCGGCGCTCCAGATCTTTCATCGTTTCGCGCAGGATGAGCGAATTTTCCGCCGTATAGATGCACATGTAGTCGCCAGCCGCCTCGACGCGTTCGATGGTGTCGACTTCGACGCGGAAAATCTGGTTGCGATCCTTGATATTTATGATCTTTTCGTAGCGATCGGCAGATGGCGCAACGTCGTCCGTTGTGGTCCCGAGTTCCTCGGCCGCCTCTGGCGCATGTTCGGTGAGCACCTCCATCAGACGCTCGGCTTCGACCGCACCCTTTTTTTCGGCGAGCCGGGCTCGCACGCGATCGAGCGTATCGGCCAGCCGCGCTTCCTCGACCGGCTTCATCAAATAATCGAGCGCATCGGCGTCGAAAGCGCGCAAGGCGTGATCGGAATAGGCGGTGACGAACACGATCAATGGCGGCTCAATGTCCATCAGCCCCTGCACGACTGAAAAGCCGTCAAAGCCCGGCATTTGCACATCGAGGAAGACGAGGTCGGGCTTTTCAGTCTTGATCTGGCGGATCGCTTCGCGCCCGTTCATGCAGGTTGCGACGATCTCGACATCGTCGAACGCTGCCAGCCTGTGTTCGAGGCCCTGAATGGCCAGCTTTTCATCATCGACGAGAATGGTGCGAATTTTCATGCGGCCTCTTGCAACTGGGCGCCGGTCACGAGGGGAACGCTGATCGTCACGAGGAAGCCGCCTTCCGGACGGTTCGTCATGTCGAAACTGTGATCCTCCCCGAAGGCCTGGCCCAACCGATCACGGATGTTGGGCAGGCCGACGCCGGTCGAAAAGTTGGGACGTACCCCGCCATCGTTCAAGCCGGGGCCAGTGTCGGAAACGGCAATCCGCACTCGATCCCCGACGAGCCGTGCATTAACGACGATTTCGGCACCTTCTTCCTGTGGTGTAACCGCATATTTGATCGCATTTTCGATCAGCGGCTGGAGCAGGAGCGACGGGATGCGCGCACTTGCCGCGGCAGGATCGAGGTCGAAAGTGGCGCGGAGGCGCTCCTCGAAGCGCATCTTCTCAATCTCGAGATAGAGTTTCAGGGTCTCGAACTCCTGCGCCAGGCTGACTTGCGCCTCAGGCTCATTGACCAGGGTGTATCGCAGGAACGAGGCCAGTCGGCTGAGCATCGCATTGGCTCGGTCAGTTTGTTTCAGCAAAACGAGCGTCGAAATCGAATTGAGTGTGTTGAACAGGAAGTGCGGGTTGAGCTGGTAGCGCAGCATGGCGAGTTGTGCCGAACTTGCCTGGCCCTCCAGCTTCGCCAGCTGCACCCGCTGTTCCTCGGCAATGAGGAAGAAGTTGATCCCGAAATAGAGCGCCGACCATGCCGCGAGTAGTAGGCCGTCGAGCAACACCGAGGCGAGCAACAACGCACCCTCGAATGCGCCCCCGCGGTTGATCAGCGAAAAAACGAACGCATCGATAATCGAATAAGCGGACACCGCGACGGCGAGTGTGACGAGGCTGCCCAGCCACAACAGGATCGGGCGCTGGCGAATGAGAAATCGGTAGATCGCAGCCATCACCAATGTCAGGGAATAACCTGTCGCCGCCGACACCAGCACGGGGATGAAGAAGCTCACGTTCATCCCGTTCGCTACGCCCTGCGCGGCGCGGAGCAGCAGGTACCCGGTCCAGCCCGCGCCCTGGAGCATCCAGAACGCGCGGTCCTTGTCCTCGAAAAAGGTCTTTGGGGTGGGCGGTGCAGCCATCGCAGACAGGACTAGCAGAGCTTGGCGCGCGGTTCCAATCGGCGTAGATTAGCGCCCAAGGAGACAGAGGATGGCCGATTACGAGGCGCCGACGCGGGCAAAGTTTCGCAACTTCGAAGAAGGCACCCAGGAAGACTGGTCGATCATCGCGACGCATTTCATGCAGTTCGCGGGCGGAGTCGCTGATCGTGTGCTGACGCATCTCAAGCTGCTCGACGGCGACTATGGCGGCTTTCCGATCGACCGGCTGCAGCACTGCCTGCAGACCGCGACGCGCGCTCATCGCGATGGACGCGGCGAGACCTATGTCGTCATGGCCCTGCTCCACGACATCGGCGACACGATCGGGACGTATAACCATCCCGATATCGGCGCAGCGATCGTCAAGCCGTTCGTCACCGAGGAAGAGCACTGGATCTGCCAGCAGCACGGTGCCTTTCAGGGCTATTATTACTTTCACTTCATCGGAATGGACCGCAACGCGCGCGACGCCTTCACTGGTCACCCCTTTTTCGACGCGTGTGCCGAGTTTTGCGAAAAATACGATCAGGCTGCGTTCGATCCCGATTACAAGACACTGCCGCTCGAGTTCTTCGAACCCATGGTCAAGCGCGTCATGGCACGGCCATTGCGCGTCACTGCCGGACCACTCGAAGGCGCTGCGACGTAAACCACCGTCTTTAACCATCGCGCGAAAGTGGGCGTTTACCGTCGCGCGACTAGCGATAACATGATGTCACGATCGATCATTATCATGTTCTTCGCCATCGCGGCGATGGTGCCGGCGGTCGGCGGGAGCGCAGCCAACCCGCACATGGCTCGATCATCCTTCCCCCAGTAAATCCCGCTAAAATCGTTCTTGATATTGCGAATGAATTGCAAAGATAGTTCGTGCAGCCAAGGTTGCTGGCTCGACGATTAGGGCCTATGCCGCCTCGGTTTCTACCAAACCGGGGATGGCTTCTTTCATGGCACGCAGGAAGATCGCGCTGATCGGCGCGGGTAATATCGGCGGTACGCTCGCCCACCTCGCGGCACTCAAGGGACTGGGCGACATCGTCATGTTCGATGTTGCCGAAGGGATGCCGCAGGGCAAGGCGCTGGACCTCAGCCAGTGCGCCGCGGTCGAAGGGTTCGACGCAAAAATCACCGGCTCGAACGATTATGCCGATATTGCGGGCGCGGACGTCATCATCGTCACCGCCGGCGTCGCCCGCAAGCCGGGCATGAGCCGCGACGACCTGCTCGGCATCAACCTCAAGGTCATGAAGGCGGTGGGCGAGGGCATCAAGAACAACGCCCCCGACGCCTTCGTCATCTGCATCACCAACCCGCTCGACGCGATGGTGTGGGCGCTGCGCGAGTTTTCGGGCCTGCCGCACAACAAGGTCGTCGGCATGGCCGGCGTGCTCGACTCGGCGCGCTTCAGCCACTTCCTCGCCGAAGAATTCGATGTCTCGGCCAAGGACGTCACGACCTTCGTGCTCGGCGGCCATGGCGACACGATGGTCCCGGTGGTCCAGTATTCCACCGTCGCGGGCATCCCGGTGCCCGACCTGATCAAGATGGGCCGTTCGACCAAGGAAAAAATCGACGCGATCGTCAAGAGGACGCGCGGCGGCGGCGGCGAAATCGTCGCGCTTCTCAAGACCGGCTCGGCTTATTACGCCCCGGCGACCAGCGGCATCGCGATGGCCGAAGCCTATCTGGGTGACCAGAAGCGCCTGCTGCCCTGCGCGGCCTATGTCGAAGGTCAGTATGGCCTCGACGGTCTCTATGTCGGCGTGCCGGTGGTGATCGGCGCGGGCGGCGTGGAGCAGATCGTCGAGATCGAGCTGGACGAGGAAGCCAAGGGCAACCTTCAGGTCTCGGTTGACGCGGTCAAGGAATTGCTCGAGGCGTGTAAGGGCATCGATAGCTCGCTGGCATAGTGGATACGCTGCCGCCC
Organism: uncultured Alphaproteobacteria bacterium; assembly: GCA_963740775.1. Taxonomy (GTDB): domain Bacteria; phylum Pseudomonadota; class Alphaproteobacteria; order Sphingomonadales; family Sphingomonadaceae; genus Sphingomonas_O. Next base: position 40,229 of record CAVUFE010000001.1, read on the forward strand.
TGGGTGCAGCCGCTGCCGGCAGCAGAGGTGGAATACGTCCTCGACGTATTCCGCTCGGCCTGCATGAAGGGCGCTGTTACTTTCAAGTCGGGTCAGGCGACGAAGATCACGCATCGCGATCTGCATCCTGACATTTCCTGGTACTTCAAGCCTGACAAAACGCAGCAGATTTATCGGCTCAACGTCTCGAAGCCGGCGTACCTGATCACGTTCGATCAAAAGCCGGGTCGCTATTTTTACACCAAGGTTTGCACCGTCGCGGTTCGTGATATCCCGCTGATGCCGACTTGGGAAAAATTGCTCAAGGTCAGTTTCCCAACCCAGTTGAAACGGGATATGAATACGGGCAGCCCCCGCTCGACCTACATCGAATTCCCAATTCCCGAAGAAGGCAAAAAGCTTCACATTGCTCAGGTTTACGGCCGGTTTGTCGCGATGCAGATGTCGTCGATGAGTGAAGCGGAAACCCGCGAGTGGAACAGCAGCCGCGTGATCAAAAAATCGCCCATATCAAAGGCAGAAAAATAGATGAGCATCCTCGTCAACAAGAACACCAAGGTTATCACGCAGGGGATGACCGGGAATACGGGCACGTTCCACACCGAACAGGCGCTGGCTTACGGCACGCAGATGGTCGGCGGTGTGACGCCGGGCAAAGGCGGGCAGACGCATATCGGCCTCCCCATGTTCGACACAGTGCATGAAGCTGTCGCCGCGACGGGTGCCGATGCCAGCGTTGTGTACGTGCCGCCGCCCTTCGCCGCGGACTCGATCCTCGAGGCGATCGACGCCGAAGTGCCGCTGATCGTGTGCATCACCGAAGGCATTCCGGTGCTCGACATGGTGAAGGTCAAGCGCGCGCTGTCAGGTTCCAAGTCGCGGTTGATCGGGCCGAACTGCCCCGGCGTGTTGACGCCCGGCGAGTGCAAGATCGGCATCATGCCCGGCAGCATCTTTTCCAAGGGCTCGGTCGGCGTCGTGTCGCGTTCGGGCACGCTGACCTATGAAGCGGTGTTCCAGACGACCAATGAGGGTCTGGGCCAGACCACGGCGGTCGGCATCGGCGGCGATCCGGTCAACGGCACCAACTTCATCGACGTGCTCGAACTGTTCCTGGCCGACGAGGCAACGCAATCGATCATCATGATCGGCGAAATCGGCGGCGACGCGGAAGAGCAGGCGGCGCAGTTCCTGATCGACGAGGCCAAGCGCGGCCGCAAGAAGCCGATGGCCGGCTTCATCGCGGGCCGTACCGCGCCTCCGGGGCGCCGCATGGGTCATGCCGGTGCGATCGTGTCGGGCGGCAAGGGCGATGCGGAATCGAAGATCGCGGCGATGGAGGCGGCGGGCATCCGCGTGTCGCCTTCGCCGTCCGAATTGGGCACGACGTTGAAGGCCGTTCTCAACGGCTAACCGCGAGGAGCGGGCAATGGGTTACGAGACGAACGAGTTCAACGCCGAGCATGAAGCCGGCCCCAGCTGGGCAAACCCGGCTTGGCCTGTGCTCGACACCGACGACCTGACGGCGGCACTCGACCCAACGCAGATGGCGGTCGCGGTCAAGGCGGCGGCGGCTAAGGCGGGCGCCCCGATCGACGAGAGCGCGGTCAAGCAGGCGGCCGCCGACGCGATCAAGGCGATGCTGATCATCCGCACCTACCGGGTGCGCGGGCATCTTGCCGCCAATCTCGATCCGCTGGGGCTAAGTAACCGCACACTGCCCGACGATCTCAAGTCGGACTTTTTCGACGTCGCCGATGCCGATCTTGATCGCAAGGTGTGGCTGGGCGGGGCGCTGGGACTGGAACAAGCCACGTTTCGCGAGATCATCGACATTCTGCGTCGCAATTACTGCGGCAATGTTGGCCTCGAGTACATGCACATCGCCGATGTCGAAGAGCGTCGGTTTTTGCAGGAGCGAATGGAAGGCAAGGATGCCGCCATCAGCTTCAGTTCCGAGGGTAAGCAGGCGATCCTCGCCAAGGTGATCGAAGCCGAGCAATGGGAAAAATTTCTTGGCCGTAAATATGTCGGAACCAAGCGCTTCGGCCTCGACGGCGGTGAAGCCATGATCCCGGCGATGGAAGCGGTGATCAAATATGGCGGGCAGTTCGGCGTACGCGAGATTGTCTATGGCATGGCACATCGCGGGCGGCTGAACATGCTCGCCAACGTCATGGCAAAGCCTTTCCGTGTCATCTTTCATGAGTTTTCGGGCGGTTCGGCCAATCCCGACGATGTCGGCGGGTCGGGTGACGTCAAATACCATCTCGGCACCTCGACCGACCGCGAGTTCGACGGAATCAAGGTGCACATGTCGTTGGTGCCCAATCCTTCTCACCTCGAAGCGGCGGACCCGGTGGTGCTCGGCAAGGCGCGGGCGATCCAGACCGATCGCAATGACCTGGAAGAGCATAAGCAGGTCCTGCCGGTGCTCCTCCACGGCGATGCGGCCTTTGCCGGGCAGGGGATCGTGTGGGAGTGCCTCGGCTTCTCGGGCGTGCGTGGTTATAATACGGGTGGCTGTATTCACTTCGTCATAAATAACCAGATCGGTTTTACGACCAGCCCGCAATTCGCCCGGTCGTCCCCCTATCCGACCGATGTTGCCAAGGGTGTCCAGGCGCCGGTCTTTCACGTCAACGGCGACGATCCCGAAGCGGTGACATATGCCTGCAAGATGGCGATCGAGTTTCGCCAGCGGTTCCACCGCGACATCGTCATCGACATGTGGTGCTACAGGCGATTCGGGCACAATGAGGGCGACGAGCCCATGTTCACGCAGCCATTGATGTACAAGACCATCAAGACGCATCCGCCGGTGAGCGATGTGTTCGCGAAGCGGCTGGAAGCCGATGGCGTGATCGACGCAGGCTGGGTCAAGTCGCACACTGACAAGTTCGTCGCCATGCTGGAGGAAGAGTTCACCGCTGGCGCAAATTACAAGGCGAATGCGGCCGACTGGTTCGGCGGGCGGTGGTCGGGGCTGTCCAAGCCCGCCGATCCGGAAACTGCTCGCCGTAACGTCGATACGGGTATCGGGCAGAAGCTTTTCGACGCTCTGGGGCGGACCCTGACGACGGTGCCCGACGATTTGACGGTGCATCCGACCCTGAAGCGCGTGCTCGATGCCAAAGCGGCTATGTTCAAGACGGGCGAGAATTTCGATTGGGCCACGGGCGAGGCATTGGCGTTCGGTGGCTTGCTGACCGAGGGCTATCAGGTGCGCCTATCGGGGCAGGATTTGGGGCGCGGGACGTTCAGCCAGCGGCATTCGGTGTGGGTCGACCAGAATAACGAGCGAAAATACATTCCGCTCTGCACGCTGCCGCACGGACGGTTCGAAGTTCTTGACTCCACCCTCAGCGAATTCGGCGTGCTCGGGTTCGAATATGGTTTTGCCTCGGCGGATCCCAAGGCTTTGGTGCTGTGGGAAGGTCAGTTCGGCGATTTCGCCAATGGCGCGCAGGTGATGATCGATCAGTTCATCGCTTCGGGTGAGGCCAAGTGGCTGCGCGCCAACGGCCTGACCATGCTGCTGCCGCACGGCTATGAAGGGCAGGGGCCGGAGCATAGCTCGGCGCGCCTCGAGCGGTATCTGCAGCTGTGTGCCGAGGATAACATCCAGGTAGCGAACTGCACCACGCCGGCGAACTATTTCCACATCCTGCGGCGGCAGATGCACCGGCCGTTCCGCAAGCCGTTGATCATCATGACCCCCAAATCGCTGCTGCGGCACAAACGCGCGGTGTCGAGGGCAGAGGATTTCCTGTCAGGCAGCCACTTCCGCCGGATTCTCAGCGATCCGCGCGAATTGGCTGACGATAAAGTGGAGCGACTGGTACTGTGCACGGGAAAGGTCGCCTACGACCTGTTCGATGCGCGCGACACGGACGATGACGGGATAACGTCAATCGTGCGCGTCGAACAACTTTATCCGTTCCCGTCCGAGCCGTTGGCGGCGCGTCTAGCGAAGATGCCCAATCTTAAAGAGGTCGTGTGGGCGCAGGAGGAGCCGAAGAACAACGGTGCGTGGTCGTTCGTCGAGCCCTATATCGAAGAGTGTCTTGCGGATGCCGGCAGGGATGGGATGCGCGCGCGTTACGCCGGGCGCAAGGCGGCGGCTTCGCCTGCTACCGGGCTCATGAAGCGCCACCAGGCCGAGCAGGCGGCATTGATCGCCGATGCGCTGGGTAGCAGCGTTCGTGAAGAAATCAGGCGACAGCGCGCGGGTGGCTCGACGCCGCCGGTGACCCCGCCCACGGCATAAGAGGAAGAACGATGTCGACCGAAATCAAGGTGCCCGTTCTGGGTGAATCGATCACCGAAGCGACGCTGGGTGAATGGTTGAAGCAGCCGGGTGACGCGGTTGCCGCCGACGAGCCGGTGGCGAGTCTCGAAACCGATAAGGTGTCGGTCGAAGTCGCCGCGCCCATGGCGGGTGTGATGGGCCCCTATGCGGTGCAGGTTGGTGACACAGTATCGGTCGGCGGCGTCATCGGATCAATCGAGGCAGGGTCGGGTGCACCTGCGGCTGTTCCGGCCAAGGCGGCAGAAGTACGTCAGTCACCGCCAGTCACGCCAACCGCCGGCGACGAAGACCAGCGTGGGGGCGCGCCGACCCTATCGCCATCGGTACGCAAGCTGGTCCTGGAAAAGGGGGTCGATCCGACGACCATCAAGGGCACGGGCAAGGATGGCCGCCTGACGCGCGAGGATGTGCTGGGTGCACCGACTGCAGCCTTCGGCTCCCCCTGCGGCTGCGGCCGAAAGCGCACCGGTGGCCGCCCCCAGCGGTGACCGTCGCGAAGAGCGCGTGCGCATGACCCGCCTGCGGCAGACCGTCGCCAAGCGATTGAAGGATGCGCAGAACACCGCGGCGCTCCTCACCACCTTCAATGATTGCGACATGACCGAGGTCATGGCCGCGCGCGTTCGCTTCAAGGACGCGTTCGAGAAGAAGCACGGCGTCCGTCTTGGGCTGATGAGCTTCTTCACGAAGGCGGCGGTGCTCGCGGCGAAGACCATCCCCAGTGTTAACGCACAGATCCAGGGCGACGAGATCGTCTATTTCGACTATATGGACGTCTCGGTGGCTGTGTCGGCGCCGAACGGCCTCGTCGTGCCCGTCGTACGCGATGTCGACACGATGGGCTTTGCCGACATCGAGAAGGCCATCGCGGCCTACGGCAAAAAAGCCAAGGACGGCACGCTGACGATGGATGACATGAAGGGCGGCACCTTCACGATATCGAATGGCGGCGTGTTCGGCGGGCTGATGTCGACGCCGATCATCAACCCGCCCCAGTCGGCAGTTCTCGGCCTGCACCGCATCGAGGACCGACCGGTGGTGCGCGACGGGCAGATCGTGATCCGCCCGATGATGTATCTGGCGCTAAGCTATGATCATCGCCTGGTCGACGGGCGCGAGGCGGTGACGTTCCTCAAGACGATCAAGGAAGCGATCGAGGATCCGACACGGTTGCTGATCGACCTTTAGGACCGTGGAGCTGCTCTTTTCCTACGGCACGCTGCAATATGCCGGGGTGCAGCGGGAAAGGTTCGGGCGGTTGCTGACGAGCGTGGCGGACGAACTGAGCGGATTTCGGATGGGGTGGATTGCGATCCGTAATGCGGAAGTAGTCCGACAGAGTGGTGAAAGCCGACATCCCGCGCTGGTTGCGTCGGGAGATCCGGCGCACCAGATTGATGGTAGAGTGTTCGAGATCAGCAGCAGCGAACTGGCCGCAGCGGACGAGTATGAAGCGAGCGATTATGTGCGACAGCGCGTGACGCTGAAATCGGGTCGGCCGGCATGGGTCTATGTCGCCGCGCCCGGCGTACAGGTGGAGTGAGAGATGGCCGAATTCGACTATGACGTGATCGTGATCGGCGCCGGCCCTGGCGGCTATGTCGCGGCGATCCGAGCGGCGCAGCTGGGGTTGCGCACGGCGTGTGTCGAAAGCCGTGAAACGCTGGGCGGTACCTGCCTGAATGTCGGCTGCATTCCGTCCAAGGCGTTGCTTCACGCCTCAGAACTTTATGAGGAAGCGACCGGCGGGCACCTCGCCAAGTTCGGCGTCAATTTTACGGGCGTCAGCCTCGACCTCGACCAGATGCACGCGGAGAAGGCCAAGGCGGTCAAGGAACTGACCGGCGGGATCGAATTCCTGTTCAAGAAGAACAAGGTCACCTGGCTCAAGGGGCAGGGCAGATTCACCGGGCCGAACACGCTCGACGTTGGCGGGCAGAGCGTCACCGCCAGGGACATCGTCATCGCCACCGGTTCGTCGGTCACGCCCCTGCCGGGCGTCGAGATTGACCAGAAGGTCATCGTCGACAGCACTGGCGCGCTCGCACTGCCAAAGGTGCCCGAACACCTCGTCGTGATCGGCGGCGGTGTTATCGGACTGGAGTTAGGCAGTGTGTGGCGGCGACTGGGTGCGAAAGTCACCGTCGTCGAATATCTCGAACAAATCCTGCCCGGCTTCGACGGTGAGGTCCGCAAGGAATTTGCGAAACTGTTCAAGAAGCAGGGGTTCGAGTTCAAGCTGTCGACCAAGGTGACCGGTGTCACCAGTGACGGGACGAAGGCCACACTGACGCTCGAACCTGCGGCTGGGGGTGCGGCAGAGACGCTCGAGGCTGATGCGGTGCTCGTGGCGATTGGTCGCAAACCCAACACCGACGGGCTGGGCCTCGGCGCGATCGGTCTGACGACGAACCAGCGCGGACAGGTCGAGATCGACCATGATTTTCGCACTTCGGTTTCGGGTGTGTGGGCGATCGGCGACGTCGCGCCGGGCCTCATGCTCGCGCACAAGGCCGAGGATGAAGGCGTCGCGGTCGCGGACAATATCGCCGGGCACACCGGCATTGTGAACCACGATGTGATTCCTAGCGTGGTCTACACCATGCCCGAGATCGCGGGCGTCGGGCTCACGGAGGAGGCGGCGAAGGAGCGTGGCGAAGTCAAGGTCGGCAAGTTCCCGATGATGGCCAACAGCCGTGCCAAGACCAATCGCGACACCGATGGCTTCGTGAAGATCATCGCCGATGCGCAAACCGACAAGGTGCTGGGCGTATGGATTGTCGCCAGCCTGGCTGGGACGATGATCGCAGAAACCGCGCTGGCCATGGAGTTCGGCGCGACGAGCGAGGACATCGCGCTGACCTGTCACGCCCACCCGACGCATTCGGAAGCGATCAAGGAAGCGGCGATGGCGGTAACCGGCAAGCCAATTCATATGTGATGCAGCGGACGCTCCAGCGGGTCCATGTGTGGCTTGGCTGGATCGTTGAATGCGTGTTCTGACGATTTCCGGGTTGTCGATAGCGTGGCGCTCGATTGGGAGGCTCGCGGGGTCGCCGCTGAAGGGTGTGCCGGTTAATGAGGAGCGGCGGGCATGAGCAAATATCTTATCTCCTTCCCCAGTGAAGCAATGGATCTCTCCGGCGACGAATTGCAGCAGGCTGCTATCGACGCGCATGCTGTGATCGAGGAAGCCAAGGCGGCCGGCGTCTACGTGTTCGGCGGCGGGATCGATGAAGCGGTCGACCCTGTATTGGTGTCGGGAAATGGCTCGGTCTCACCGGATATTTATCCCGGCACCCACCTCGACGGCGGGTTCTGCGTACTTGAAGTGGCCAGCCGCGACGAGGCCGTCGAATGGGCGCGCAAGATCGCGGTTGCATGTCGCTGCGCGCAGGAATTGCGCGAATTCATGTACGATCCGGCGAGCTGACGCCGGCGTGGAGCCGCTCCGGCATCTCGATGCGATTGTCCTTGGCGCAGGCGGCGCAGGGCTGATGTGCGCGGGGGTGGCGGGGCAGCGCGGGCGGCGCGTCGTGGTGATCGACCATAACGATGAACCCGGTGCCAAAATCCTGATCTCGGGCGGTGGGCGGTGCAACTTCACCAATATCGAGGCGGGTCATGACCGCTATTTGTCTGCCAATCCGCATTTCGCGCGCTCGGCGCTCAGCCGCTACACTGCGGCGGACTTTGTCACGCTGGTCGAGCGCTACGGCATTGCCTGGCACGAAAAAACGCTGGGGCAATTGTTCTGCGACGGATCTGCCAAGCAGATCGTGCGGATGCTGCTCGACGAGTGCCCGGCGGGGATGGTCGACGTGCGCCTGGGGGCGACAATTCGCGCTGTCGAGCATGCCGACGCTATGTTCCGCGTGACCACTGAGGGCGGCAGCTATGCGGCGCCGAGCCTGGTGATTGCCACGGGTGGCCCGTCGATCCCCAAGCTGGGCGCGACAGGTTTTGCATACGACCTGGCGCGTCAGTTCGGATTGAAGGTGGTCGAACCACGACCTGCGCTGGTGCCGCTAACCTTAGCTGGGGACGAGGCGCTGTTCCGTGACCTGTCAGGCGTCGCGATGCCGGTGGTGGCGCGCAGCGGTGCCGCAGCGTTCGCGGAGGCCGCCTTGTTCACGCATCGTGGTCTATCCGGCCCCGCGATCCTTCAGATTTCGTCCTTTTGGCGGCACGGGCAGGACATCGCGATCGACTTCTTGCCGGGTCGCTCGGCGACTTGGCTGATCGATCTCAAGCGTGTTCAGCCGAACCTGACCCTGCGCCGCGCCCTGTCGTCGGTATTGCCCGACCGGCTGGCCGAAGCGCTGACCGAGCGTCTGGGCACCAGTGTTGCCCTGGGTCAGCAACGCGACGCCGCACTTGCCGAGCACGAAGCGAGGTTGCGCCACTGGACCTTTCGCCCAAACGGTACGGAGGGCTTCGCCAAGGCCGAAGTGACGATAGGCGGGATCGCCACCGACGGACTTTCGCAGAAGGATCTGTCGGCCAAGACTGTGCCTGGTTTGCATGTCATCGGCGAAGCGGTGGACGTAACCGGCTGGCTGGGAGGGTATAATTTCCAGTGGGCCTGGGCGAGTGGTTGGGCAGCGGCACAGGCTTTGTAGCTTTGGTCCGCCGCGCTAAATGCAGATGCGATGAACCCGCCGGCTGCCCTGCTGACCCACTTCCTGCCGTGGCTCGACCTGTTCGGGATCGCCGTGTTCGCCGCGTCGGGCGCGCTGGCTGCCGCGCGTGCGCGGCAGACCCTGGTGACCTTCAGCTTTTTCGCTTTGGTCACCGGCGTTGGCGGCGGGACGGTGCGCGACCTGCTGATCGGCGTGCCGGTCTTCTGGGTACATGATTGGCGGGTGCCCGCAGTCTGTCTGGGCAGCACGTTGGTGGTGTGGGTGACGCCGGCGCATTGGTGGCGCGGACGCGCGCTCGACTGGTTCGATGCAGTCGGGCTGGCGGTCTATGCGACATTTGGCGCGGCCAAGGCACTGGCGACCGGAGTGCCGGCACTGCCCGCGATGATGATGGGTGTGATCACCGCCTGTGTCGGCGGCATCGTCCGCGACCTGCTGGCCGGGACACCTTCGATTCTGCTCAAGCCCGAAATATACGTTACCGCCGCGGCGCTTTCGGCGGCGAGTTTCGTGTTGCTGGAATGGTTCGGATTGCAGCGCGATGTGGCGTTCATCTTAGCCGCCGCCGGTGGTTTTGCCCTTCGTTCCCTGGCGATTGCGCGCGGGCTGTCGATCCCATCTTATCAGCGTTAGGAACGGTCATGACCGAGGCTGAACAGGTTGTGCGTTTCTGGTTGCACGAGACGCCGGCGGAAAAACGTTTCGCGCGTGATAGGGCGCTGGATGCCCAGATCGCGCAACGGTTCGGTGCGCTTCACGCCGAATTATCGGTTGGAGTTCCTGATGAATGGCAGTCGGACGCACCGACCACGCTCGCAGCGATCATTGTCCTGGATCAATTCAGCCGCAACCTGTTCCGCGACGATCCACGCGCCTTTGCACAGGACCCCGCGGCGCTGACACTGGCGTGGCAGATGGTCGTTGAAGGCTGGGACATGCGATTGTCGACGCTGGAACGTCAGTTCGTCTATCTGCCGTTCGAACATGCCGAGGATCTGGCGGCGGCGGATCAATCGGTCGCGTTATTCGAGGCGTTGGGAGACGCAGTCGCCACGGACTACGCACATCGGCATCGAGACGTGATCGTCAGGTTCGGGCGCTATCCCGGACGCAACAAGGCGCTGGGAAGAGAGACCACCGAGGCAGAGGCCAAGTTTCTCGCTGATCATCCCGAGGGTTTCTGATCTCAGGCCAAGGCCTCGGCGATCAGTTTGCGGGTATTGGCGACGCCATAGAGCGCAATGAAACTGCCCATGCGTGGACCTTGCGACGATCCCAGCAAGGTTTCGTACAAGGCGCGAAACCAGTCGCGCAGACTTTCGAACCCGGCTTCGTTGCCAATGGTGTAGATCAGCGTCTGCAGCGCGCCGGCGTCGGCATCCTCCACTACGGTCAATTCGCGGTCGAGCCGTTCGAGCGCGGCGATCTCGACGCCCTCGGGCTTGCGGCGCTCCAGCGTTGGCGCGACGAAATCGCGATTATAGGCGAGGGCGTGAGCCGATCAGCGCCTCGAGCTCGGATCGTGATCTCGCCCTCGACATAATTGGCGAGATAGGCGCGCATACCTTCGGGCGTGGCTTCGGGGCCGAGCACGCCGGCGAGGTTGAGCAGCAACCCGAACGTCACCGGGGGCACACCCTCCGGCACCGCACCGTTGTGGATGTGATGCGCCGGGTTGCCGAGTTGCTGCTCGACCTTCTGCGTCGGATAGCTCGTGACGAACTTGTAATAGTCGTCGACAGCGGGGGCGATTACGCCGGGGTGGAGTTGCTTGGCGGATTTGGGCTCGCGATAGGCGAATAGTGCCAGGCTCTCCTGCGTGCCGTAGCTCAGCCATTCGTCAAGGGTCAGCCCGTTGCCCTTCGACTTCGAAATCTTCTCGCCATGTTCGTCGAGGAACATTTCGTAGATCATTCCCTCCGGCTTCCGCCCGCCGAGGATTTGGGCGATCTTGCCGGACTGGACGCCGCTGTCGGTCAGATCCTTGCCGTACATCTCGTAATCGACGCCCATTGCGACCCAGCGCATCGCCCAGTCGACCTTCCACTGCAGCTTGGCACGTCCGCCCAGGATCGAGGCTTGACGGTCTCGCCCTCATCCTCGTAGCTGACGAAGCCCTGTTCCGCGTCGATCACGGTCACGGGAACTTGCAGCACCACGCCGCTCTTCGCCGAAACTGGCAGGATCGGGTGAATAGGTCCGGCGACGCTCTTCGCGCAGCGTCGGCAGCATCACGCCCATGATCGCATCGTGATGGCGCAGGACGTTTTTCAGGGCATCGTCGAACGCGCCCGATGTGTAGCGTTCGGTTGCCGAAACGAAGTCATAATCGAAGCCGAAGCGATCGAGGAAATCGCGGAGCATCGCGTTATTATGTGCTGCGAAGCTTTCATGCGTGCCGAAGGGGTCGGGAATGGCGGAGAGCGGCTTGCCAAGATGCGCGGCAAGCATGTCCTGCTGAGGCACGTTGTCGGGCACCTTGCGCAGGCCGTCCATATCATCGCTGAACGCGACCAGCTTTGTGGGATGGCCAGTCAGCGTTTCATAGGCACGGCGGACCATCGTCGTACGCAGCACTTCGTTGAACGTGCCGATATGCGGCAAGCCCGAGGGACCGTAGCCGGTCTCGAATATGACCGGCGCGTCGGTCGGACTTCCCGTCGGGCCAGCGCTTGGCAACCTTCTTCGCTTCCTCGAAAGGCCAGGCTTTGGAGCTGAGGGCGGCGGCGCGCAGGTCGGTCATAGGGCGCGGTTAGGGCGGTGCGGCCAATTTCGCCACCCCGTGCGTTGATGGCGGGTGGCAAGGCTGTGGCGTCCGAAGCAAGTTCTCATCACGCGCAGTGCTCGCGATTGGCAGCACGGCGTGGCGATAGCCGAGCGCGCGACTGCTGCCGGCGTTCCGGTGGTCGAATTGCCGTCCGATCGCCTGTCGCTGGGTCTGCCCGACGACGAACGGCAAGCCTATGCACTCGCCAAGCAGACGCTGGCCATTACCGTTGCCAGCCCGGCGCAGCGCCGACTGCAGCCCATCGCCCCATCGGCTGATTGGCGCGTCGACCTTGCCACAGGTTGCCCGGCGCATTGCAGCTATTGCTACCTCGCCGGCTCGTTGAAAGGGCCGCCGATTACGCGGGCCTTCGCCAATCTGCCGGAAATCTTAGAGGAGTTGCCCAAGTATCTGGGGCAGGGGCGGGTCACCTCGCGTAGCGCGAAACGGCAGGGTGAAGGCACCACCTACGAGGCGTCCTGCTATACCGATCCGCTGGGGATCGAGCACCTGACCGGATCGTTATCGGCTATCGTGGCGCATTTCGGCGCCTGGGACGCCGACGTGCAGCTTCGTTTCACAAGCAAGTTTGATGCGGTCGAGCCGTTGCTTGGCATTGCGCATCGCGGGCGAACGCGGATGCGCGCATCGATCAACCCAAGCGCGTACGCGCCGTTCGAAGGTGGCACGTCGCCCGTGACGGCGCGTGTTGAAGCGCTCGCGCAGATGGCGGCAGCGGGCTACCCGGTCGGGCTGACAGTCGCGCCAATCATTGCTGCGCCGGGCTGGCGGGAGGCTTATGCAACCATGATCGACCTGGTGGCGTCCAGGCTGGGTGAGGTCAGTGAGCTTACGGTCGAGTTGATCACGCACCGTTACAGTGCAGGGTCGAAGGCTGTGCTGGAAAGTTGGTATCCGGGATCGCCGCTCGACATGTCTATGGCCGACCGTACCGAGAAGCGTACCAAATTCGGCGCTGTGAAGCATGTCTACGACAAGCCGACCATGACTGCCCTGCGCTGCTTTTTCGAGGAGCAGTTCGCGGCGCGGTTGCCACAGGCGCGCATTCTTTACTGGACTTGAGGGCAACGACCCGTGCCCGGTCCGGTCACGACGCGTCCGGGCTTGGCGCCGGTATGCTCCCCACTGCGCAGCACTTGTACCCCGTTGACGAAGACGTGACGCATGCCGACGGCATATTGCTGCGGCTGGGCAAAGGTCGCGCGGTCGGCGATCGTCTTTGGGTCAAAGATCGCAAGGTCGGCAAAATTGCCGGTCTTTAGGCTCCCCCGGTCGGCAATGCCGAGATTTGCTGCGGGAAAGCTGGTCAGACGCCGCACTGCGTCAGCGAGGCTCGTTGTCTTTTCCTCGCGTACGTATTTGCCGAGCAAACGCGCGAAATTGCCATAGGCGCGGGGGTGAGTGCTCGATCTGAGGAAGACGCCTTCGGGAGCCTGGCTGGAGGCGTCGGATCCGAAAGCCATCCACGGCAACGCGGTCTGTCGGGCGACGTTTTTCTCGTCCATCAGGAAATAGGCCGTGCCGACCCGGCTGCCATCTTCGATGACAAGGTCGATTGCAGTTTCCTCTGGCGACTTGCCGCGCATCTTCGCGACCTCGGCGAGCGTCTTGCCGGTCAGGGGCTTGAGTGCCGGGTTCTTGAAGCCAAGCAACAGGACATTTTCGGAGCCGCCGGCCTGCAACAGCAAATTCTCCCAACCCTGGCCGGGAGCGCGCATCTCTGCGGCGACCCTCGCGCGCGTTGCCGGATCCTTCATGCGCTCGATCCATTTCTCGACTCCGCCGGCCTGGACCCAGACGGGCATCGCCGCATCGAGCCCGGTCGCGCCGGCGGGATAGGTGTACATGTCAGCGGTGATGCGAACGCCCGAGGCGCGCGCGGCCTCGATCTGCGCGATCACTGCGGGCAGCTTGCCCCAGTTCGCCGCCCCGGCCTGTTTCAGGTGATAGATTTCGCCGCCCTTTGCCCCGGAGTGGCGGGTGATGCGGATGACCTCGTCGATCGCCCCGGCGATGTCATCGCTCTCGTTGCGGATGTGGGAGATGTACATGCCGCCGCACGGCGCTGCGGCTCGCATCAGGGCAGTGAGTTCGGGCGTCTCGGCATAAGCGGCGGGGGCATAGATCAGGCTGGAGCCCACGCCCATCGCGCCTTCGTCCATGGCCTGGCGGACCAGCGCCTGCATACGCTTCAGCTGCGCCGGATTGGGGTCGACGTCGCCTTCTCCCAATTCGTGAATGCGGACCGTGGTCGCGCCAACGAAACTGGCGATATTGGGGCTGATGCCCCGGCGGGTAATCCAATGCTGATATTCGGCGAGACTGGTCCATTCGATCGGATATTTTATGTCGCCCTGCCGCTTCAACGCGTCGGCCTTCATCTGGGGGTTGAGCGGGCCTTCGGACCAGCCTTCACCCATCACTTCGAGAGTGACGCCTTGCTTGATATCACCCATGGACCGACCGTCGGCGATCAGGCTTTCATTCGCCCAGCTCAGCATGTTGATGAAGCCCGGTGCGATCGCCAGTCCGCGCGCGTCGATTACCGTCTTCCCGCTACCGCTCACCCGGCCAACCGCGATGATCTTGTCGCCCTTGATCGCAACGTCGCCGACATAGGGCGCGCCTCCCGAACCGTCATAAATGGTGCCGCCCTTGATGATCGTGTCATACGCCGGCGGGGCGGCACCCAGGGTCAAGGCGGTGGTCAGGATCAGCAGTCGCTTCATCATCATTGCCCTCGTGCCAGCCGCTCTTCGGCGGCGCTGAATGCGGAGTGTTTGCCCTTTTGCCCCTCGGGCACGGCGGTCGAAAAGAAGGCGACATTACGCTTGCCGCTCAACCACAGGCCAGAGCGAACGCCATAGGCTTCACCGGCATGGCCTGCCCATAAACGGTTGTCTCCGAACAGGTCGTCGCGGCAGCCCGTCGCGGGATTTGGCATGAGCAGCTGATAGGCCAGCCCATAAAAGCAGTAAAAGCCGCCCTCGCGCTCTCCCACCGTGGTACCACCTTCGGGCGCGCCGGATGCGAGCTGTCCGATGGACTTCTTGTCTAGAAAGCCTTCACCACCACGCAGCAGCATCTGCCCAATCCGAGCCAGATCGCGGATCGAGATGCGCAGACCGCCCTGTGGACTGAATAATGCCCCATTTTCTCCAGGTCGGTAGGTCGCGAGCTTTTCGCAACCTTCCGGGGCGTTTACGGCGCAGGCAGGGCGCTGTGCATGCAGGTCGTCGCGGAGGACCGCCCCCCTGCTGTCATAAAGCACGACGGCGCGGGCGATTTTCACGTCGCTGCAGGTGCTCCAGTTGAAGCAGGCGTCGAGCTGCAGGGGCTGAAAGACGAGGCGCGCCATCAACGTGTCGAAGCGTTCGCCGCTGACCGCCTCCATGACGCTGGCGATCACCGGGAAATTGAGGTTGGAGTAGTGGAACCAGTTGCCGGGCGGATTGGCGCTGTCCCACGCCCGCGGATCAGTCGAGGTATTGCGAAGGGTCCCGCCTAGCGGGATGGCGTAGTCGGCATTGTCGGTGAGGCTTGAGCGATGCGACAGCAGCAGGCGCAGCGTGATGGGCGTGTCGTGATAGGCCGGGTTGCGGAGGCGCCAGCCGAGATAGTCAGAGACGTCGCGATCCAAATCGAGCTTGCCTGACTCCACGAGCCGCAGCACCCCGAGCGCAACGACCAACTTGCTGACACTCGCAACGCGGACCGGATCATCGGCGGTGACCCGTCTCCGGGTCGCGCGATCGGCGTACCCGCGGGTGTGGACGGAAGTGACGCCGTTCGCATCGAACGCCACGCGCACTTCCGCGGGGCGGGTCGCGCAGGCGGTGAGCAGCAGCAAGGCGAGGAGCGCGCGCATACCGCATCTTTGCAATCCTTGGCCGTCCGCGCCAGTCCCGCTAGGGCCGCGTGATGCAGCCTCCTGTCGCGCTTCGCCGCCCCGTCACCGCCACGCATCACGGTATCGAACTGACCGATGACTACGCCTGGCTGCGCGATCCCGGCTATCCCGAAGTGACGGATCAGGCGATCCTCGCACACGTCGAAGCGGAAAATCGTTGGTTCGAGGCGTGGGCGGAAGCCCGCAAACCCTTGATCGATACGCTCTACGCCGAGTTGCGCGGGCGCATTAAGGAAGCGGACGAGAGCGTGCCGGTGAAGGACGGCGATTGGCTGTACTGGCGATCGTTCGAGGAAGGCGGTGAATACCGCAAGTGGTGGCGACGGCCGGTTGCGGGTGGCGCGGACGAGCTGATCCTCGACGAACCGGCGCTGGCTGACGGCCATGATTATTTTCGACTTGGCGCTATCACGCTGAGTGAGGATGGCCGGTTGCTGGCCTATGCCACCGATACCGACGGGTCGGAGCGCTACACCCTACGCGTCCGTGATCTGGCAACCGGGAGCGACCTTGGCGATAAGATCCTCGGCACGATGGGCGACGTGGTGTTTTCCACCGACGGCAACGTGCTGGTTTACGGGCTGGTCAACGACCAATGGCGCATCGACCGGATCATGGCGCACCGACTTGGCACGCCAACGGGCGACGACGCGCTGCTCTATCAAGAGGCCGACCCCGGGTTCCAGGCGGGGGTCGGGATCGTGTCCAGCCGCACCTGGATCGTGTTGGCGACCGGCAGCAACACGACCAGCGAGGTGCGCCTGATTCCCGCCGCCGATCCGTTCGCCGAACCGTTGCTGGTCCGGGCGCGGGCTGATGGGATCGAATATGATTTGGACGAACACGACGGCATGCTGTTCATCACGACCAACGACATCAATCCGCAGTTCAGGCTGGTTACATCGACAGTGGCGGCGCCGGGCGAGTGGAGCGAACGGATTGCGCCACGCGGTAATTTCTACCTGACCGACGTGACCTGCTTTGCTAAGTTTTTCGTCATCGAAGGCCGCGAAGACGGGCTCGATCAGGTCGAAATCCACGATTATGCAGGCGGCCTGCGCGAACGGATCGCCTGGCCTGAGAACAGCTATGCGGCGGGCCTTGGCGACAACCCCGAATATGCGACAGACAGGCTGCGTTTCGACTATGAAATCGATGGTTACGCCTGCCCGCGTGATCGAGCGCGACCCGAAGGGGGGCGCGATGGTGGTGCTCAAGGAGCAGGAAATCCCGTCGGGCTACGACGCAGCGCGCTACACCACGACCCGGCTCAGCATTGCCGCACGCGACGGGACGGCGGTCCCGGTGTCAGTGGTGCATGGCAAGGACTTTCCGTTGGACGGCAGCCGGCCGCTCTACCTCTATGGCTATGGCGCTTACGGTATCGCCATCCCCCCCGGTTTTTCGACCGGGCGGATCAGCCTGGTCGACCGCGGCTTCGCCTTTGCCATCGCGCATATCCGCGGCGGTGATGATCTGGGGCAGCAATGGCAGCTCGACGGCAAGCTGACCAAGCGTTGGAACGCGTTCACCGATTTCATCGACGTAGCGCGGGGGCTGATCGCGCTCGGCTATACGTCCGCGGGCAAGGTCTGCGCGGCGGGCGGATCGGCGGGCGGTGAACTGATGGGGGTGGTCGCCAACGAAGCACCCGAATTGTGGGGTGCGATCGCGGCGCATGTGCCCTTTGTCGATGTGCTCAACACGATGCTCGATCCCGATCTGCCGCTGACGCCGGGTGAATGGCCCGAATGGGGCAATCCGATTGATGACAAGGCGGCGTTCGACCTGATCCGCGCATACTCGCCCTACGACAATGTCCGCACGCAGGCATATCCGCCGATGCTGGTGACGGCGGGACTGACCGATCCGCGTGTGACTTATTGGGAGCCGGCGAAATGGGTTGCCCGGTTGCGCGACACCGCAACAGGCAATGCGCCACTGTTATTGAAGACCAATATGGGCGCGGGGCATGGCGGCAAGTCGGGTCGCTTCGAAAGCCTGTACGAAACCGCCGAGGAATTTGCGTTCTTCGTCGATGCCATGGGCATCGCGTGAGCTATTCGGAGACCTTTACCCCGCAGCCTGGCGATATCGACGAACTGGACCACGTCAACAATGCGGTGTGGGTGCGATGGATTCAGGAAATCGCGGTCAATCACTGGCGCGCGGTCGCGGCATCCGAACATGTCGACGCGTTCTTTTGGGTCGTGGTGCGCCACGAAATCGATTATCCGGGAAATATGGGGCCAGGCGACGTCGCCGAGGGTCGCACCTGGGTCGGCGATGCGCCTAAGGGCGCACGGTTTGACCGGATGGTGGAATTCAGCCGCGAAGGCCGCGTGCTGGTGCGCGCCAGAACGACATGGGCTATCGTCGACAAGGCAACAGGAAGAATCAGGCGGGTGCCGCCTGAAGTGGCGGCACCCTTCCTGAGCTAGCTTCGAGCCTTAGCGACCATAGCGGCAGCGACGCTGTCGAACGGCTGCGTTCGACTTCGCGGCCCGCGAGCGCACCACCGGCAGCGCCGATCAGCGTGGCGGCTGTTCCGCCAATGGCGCTGCCGATCAGGGCACCACCGGCGCCGCCGATCAAGGCACCGGTCGTGCCGCCGCGGCGCTTGCAGTAATAGCGGCCGTCCGAACCGCGATAGGCAGGATAATAGCGTGCCTTCGCGCTGAGCGCCGCGTGACCGGAATGACGGTGGCAACGGGCATGGCGACGCTGAGCGCGCTCGCGATCATGATCAGTTTACGCATGTTGTAGCTCCCTTCAAATAGTGATGGGGAAAGCGCACGTGCGTCAGAATCGTTGCATGAACGAAACACAACGTTTCGATGTGTGACGTTCAGGTCTCGAAGCGACCTTTGCCTGAGCAAGGCCGAGACCTTCCTGCTCAGCCAGAGTTTACGGCCACTTGCATGACAGAAGTGGGGGGTTTCTGTTGCCCGGCACCCCCCGGCCGCTGGAATCCGATTCTGTTGCCCGGTTCGGTCCAACCGCGCTAAAGCCTTCTAACTCGACCCGTTAAGGTCTTGTTAGGCAGCAATCGCGAGCGCCTCGTTATCGTTGGCACTTGTCGTTTTGAACGGTTTTACGGCGCATTCAGGCCGGGCAAAAATACCGTCTTTGAATACTCGTCGATCCTGGTTCGGCCCCGTCAGGACCCCCGCCAGAGCGGGGGTCTTGGTGGAGCCGCCGGGTACTGCCCCCGGGTCCGCAGCATCTATTACACGGCACAATTCATCACCATCTCCGGACAAGCCGGCACGACGCGATATAGGGCGATGTTCGACGCGGGTCCAAGGGCTTGCTAGGCGTTGCTCATGGCCGACGCTCCCGATGACCTATGCGCGCTACCTCGATCTCGACACGCTGCTCGGCGCGCAGCACCCCAAGTCGGACCTCGATGACGAGATGCTGTTCATCGTCATCCATCAGACCAAGGAATTGTGGCTCAAACAGGCGCTTGCCGAAGTGCGCATGGCGTGTCGCAGGTGCGCGCGGACAGGTTGGTGCCGGCTTACAAATGCCTTGCGCGGGTCAGCCGCATACAGGCGGTAATGACGCTGAGCTGGGACGTGCTGGCGACGATGACGCCGAGCGAATACACCCAGTTTCGTCACGTTCTGGGTCCATCGAGCGGGTTCCAGTCGGACCAGTTTCGCACGTTCGAATTCCTGCATGGGACTGAAGGACGTAGCGCACCTGAAGTTTCAGGAGGATCGGCCCGCGGCGCAAGCCGCGATGCGCGCCGCGCTGGAGGCGCCGAGCCTGTGGGACGAGGCGATCGCCGCACTGGCCCGTGCGGGGTTCGATGTTCCGGCTGACAAGCTGTCGCGCGATTGGTCGCAGGCGTATGAGCCCGACCGACGGTGTCGAAGCGGCGTGGCTCGAAGTCTATCGTGATCCCGAACGCTGGTGGGATCTGTACCAGCTCGCCGAGAAACTGGTCGACGTGGACGACGCGATGGCGACATGGCGGCACAAGCATGTCTTGACGGTCAGCCGGATTATCGGCGGCAAGCGCGGCACTGGCGGCACCGCAGGCGTCCCTTATCTCCAATCGACATTGGGTAAGCGAGCGTTCCCTGAATTATGGTCGCTGAGGACCGAACTATGAGCTGGAAACGGCTGTTTTCGCGGTCGCTCGCGGGCAATCCACGCCATTTTGCCGCGCATTCACACCATCTGTGGCCCGATGCGTCGTTCGATGGGCAGCGAGCATGCTGGGAAGATGCAGCCTCCCTTGCGGACAGAAAATGGGGTCGGATCATGGGCGAGGTGTGGCCCGAGGCGCAGGGCCATGTCGCCCGCGAACTCAATCTGCCCGACCCGGCCACGATCGTGTTCGCGGGCAATACGCATGACATTTTGATCCGCATTGCTTCGTCGATTGAGCGCAGCGCCGATGCGGATCGGCCACCCGCCAGGGGAATTTCACAGTTTTCGACGTCAGATGGCACGCTGGATCGAGGCCGGCGAAGCTATCGAGGTCGCTATGGACGACGCGCCGATTTGATCGTGGGCGAGCCATGTGCGCTTTGGTTCCGGAGAGGTCGTTCGCGATCTGACGACACTGGTGGCGCCGGGCGGCAGCAACACGATCAGCGTGGTTGACGGCTATCACGCGTTCATGGCTATCCCGGTCGATCTGAGTGCCGTCGCGGACCGGCTGTTCTACGTCGCGGGCGGCTACAAATACGCGATGGCGGGTGAGGGGGTGGCGTTCGCGCATTGCCCGCCAGGTCTTGTCGAGCGGCCCGTGATTACCGGCTGGTATGCCGAATTCGACGACCTTAGCCTAGCCGCCGGGCAGCGTCGGCTACGCCAAGGATGCGCGCCGTCTGCTCGGCGCGACTTTCGACTCGAGTCGGGCTGTATCGCTTCAACTCGGTGCGGCGGATGCTGGATGAGGAGGGGCTGACGACCGCGATGATCGCGCGATCAGGTCGCCGCGCTGCAGGCGCGTTTCGTGGAGGCGGATGCACTGCCCGATGCGGAATTGCTAAACCCGCTCGACGACCAGCCGCATGCCGCAATTCCTTGCCTTTCGTTCGTCACATGCGCGCCGCTATCCACGGGCATTGGCAGCAGCGGGCGTGACCACCGACGTGCGTGGCGACGTGTTGCGGATCGGCTTCGGCCTGTACCATGACGCGGCGGACGTCGATGCTTTGGTGACTGAGTTGAGGAGTATCGCAGCGTGATCGAGATCGACCGCCGTTCCCTGATCCGGCTGGGAGCGTGGGGGCTGGGCGCGCTGATCTGCCCGGGGTCCGGCTGCCGCACAGGCGATCCTCGGGCTGACCGGGTTTACGCACGGTGTCGCATCCGGCGAGCCGGCCGCAGGACTCAATGCTGTTGTGGACGCGCTACAAGCCCCCCAGTGGCAGCACTGCGCGCGTTGCGGCCGAAATGTCGCGAACCAGCGACTTCGCCAAGGCTGTCGGTGGCGCGGTGATGACGACCGGGCCGTGGCGCGACCACACGGTCAAATTGACCGTGGACGGGCTAGAGCCGGCAACCCGATATTATTATCGTTTCATCGCTCCCGACGGGTCGATCTCGCAAATAGGTCGTACCAAAACACTGCCTGTTGGACGGGTCGCTGCGTTTCAACATGGCAGTATTTTCGTGTGCGAATGTCGGTTTCGGTGAATTCAATGCCTATGGCCAGGCGGCAGCGCGCGATCTCGACCTGTGGCTGCACCAAGGCGATTATATCTACGAGACCAATCGTGGCGGCTATGATGACCATGGCGAGTTCGCCCGCGTGTCCTGCCGATCAACGAAATGATCATGCTGGCCGATTATCGCTTGCGCTACGCGGTCTATCGCAGCGATCCGCAGTTGCAGGCGCTGCACGCGCGCCGCCCCGATGATTCCGATCCCCGACGATCACGAAACCGCGAACGACAGCTGGGAGGGCGGCGCCGATCAGCACAGCCCCGACGAGGGCGACTGGACCAATCGCAAGCTGGCAGGGATGCAGGTGTGGCGCGAATGGCTGCCCGTCGGTGAAGAGCCATGGAAGGCGTATCCCGATCGGCGACCTGGCGACCTATTACCGCACCGACACCCGGACGATCGGTCGCAGTCGCCAGTTCGATTATCGCGCGATCGAGCGGGGCGATGTCCCGCGTGCGCTGAGGGAGTTTCGCGACGGGCCATGGCAGGATCCGGCGCGGCACGATGATGGGCACGGAACAGGAAAGCTGGCTGTACCACGGCCTCGCGCGCGACAAATCGACGTGGCAGTTGCTCGGCGTCGGTACCAATATCGGCTATAATTCGACCCCGACCGAGCGCTGCTGGCGTGGCTCGCCCCCGATGCGACAGAAAGTAACAAGAACTATGTCAGACAGGGGATAGCGGCGGCAGAGGCGGGCTTGCCATACAATCTCGACAATTGGGGCGGCTATCCTGCCGCCAAGCGCCGGTTGCTGGGCGCGGCACAGCGTACGGGATCGAACCTGATCGCGTTGACCGGCGACAGCCACAATGCCTGGGCGTTCGACCTGAAGAACGATGGCCGCGCTGCCGGGGTCGAGTTCGGCTGGACCAGCGTGACATGCCCGGGCATGGAGCGATCGCTCAAGGGCATAGATCCGGCATTGGTCGCGCGCACGATCGTCGCGCGCAATCCGGACGAGCTGCGCTGGGTGGACGCGTCCAATCGCGGCTACATGTATCTGACGCTGACGCCCGGCGTGGCCACCAACGAGTTTGTTTTCGTCGATACCATCCGGCAGGTGTCCAGCGCGAGCCAAATACACGCACCGCGTCAGCGTTCGCGCGGGCCGGAACATGCATGGACACGGCATGACGACCACAGACTGGACGATCCCTCAGCGCTGGTCGGCCTACACCGCCGAAGAACACGATGTCTGGAACACCTTGTTCTCGCGTCAGTCGGAGATGCTTCCGGGCCGCGCATCCGAGGCGTTTCTTCGTGGGCTGGACGTGTTGAGCCTGTCAAAGCCGGGAATTCCTGATTTCGAGGAATTGTCCGAACGCCTGCGCGTCCTGACCGGCTGGTCGGTCGTCGCGGTGCCTGGACTTGTCCCTGACGACGTCTTCTTCGATCACATGGCCAATCGGCGCTTCGTTGCAGGCAATTTCATCCGCAAGCCCGACCAGCTCGACTATCTAGAGGAACCGGATGTCTTTCACGACGTGTTCGGGCATGTGCCGATGCTCGCGGATCCCGTTTTTGCGGATTATCTCGCGGCGTACGGCCGGGGCGGACAGCGTGCCGGGTCGCTTGGCGCGCTGAAGCGGCTGGCGCGGCTCTACTGGTACACTGTCGAATTCGGCTTGGTCGAGGAAGCGGGCGCCCTGCGCATCTATGGCTCGGGCATCGTCTCGAGCCGCGCCGAAAGCGTCTTTGCGCTCGATGATCCCAGCCCGAACCGTATCGGGTTCGACCTGAGCGCGGGTGATGCGGACCGAATACCGCATCGACGATTTCCAGCAGAGTTATTTCGTCGTCCCGTCGTTCGAAGAACTTCTACGAGTGACCGTCGAAACCGACTTCGCACCAATCTACGAGGAATTGGAGGGGCAACCGGACCTCGCGGTCGATACCGTATTGGCCGACGATCGCATTTTCACCCGCGGCACTCAGTCCTATGCTCGGGAGAAAGCCTCAGCCTAGTGGCGGTGCAGCGGCCGCAGCGTGTATTTGCCCGGCTCGAACGCTTCGAACAGCCCGTCTATTGCTGGATGGTCGATCTCTTCGTCGCTGTCATCGCGCAGCAGATTCTGCTGGCTAACATAAGCGACGTAGTTGCTGTCGGCATTTTCGGCGAGCAGGTGGTAGAAGGGCTGGTCCTTGCGCGGCCGGATGCCCTCGGGGATGGCATCATACCACTCCTCGCTGTTGGCGAAGACCGGATCGACGTCGAAGACGACACCGCGAAAATCGAAGTGGCGGTGCCGAACAATGTCACCGATATCGAAGCTCGCGCTGGTGATTGGCGGCGCTTCTGGATTGGCGGGAAGGGAGGTGTGAACTTCCATGGGATTAATTTAGGGGGCCGCGCGTCGAACGCAAGCACATGCTTGGCAAGCGGTTGCGACCTCGCTATGCGCGCCGCTTCTCGCGGAGAGGTGGCTGAGAGGTCGAAAGCACCGCACTCGAAATGCGGCGTGCCGGCAACGGTACCGTGGGTTCGAATCCCACCCTCTCCGCCAAGGGCTGCGCAACTCGTTGCGCCGCCGTGGAGATCACCGTTTGCAGAGGGTCATTGGCCCAAGGCTTGAAGATCTCGCCGCAAGCCGGCGCAGACAAGTATTATAAGACCTGAGTGGGGCCGGCCATGGCCGGCCCCAGCGGTCATCAGAACCGGAACGTGGCGGTCGCACGCAAGCTGTTCCAACGGAAATTGTCGTCGCTGCGCGTCAACACGGTGCCGGCAGTGAACGGCGCAAGGACGAACGGATTGGTCGCCGCCGCAGTGCCGCGCGATACGAACACCTTGTAATCCTTGTCCTTGTAATCATGGTGCGAATATTCGAGGCCGATCGTGAAGGGTCCCGAGATGCGATACTCGACACCGCCGCCGACGACGAAGCCCGGACGGTCACGGTCATCGACCAGCGTGGTGAACTGGTTGGCGCCATTCGTGGTCGTGAAGCCATGATTCAGGCGGGCATACCCACCGCCACCGGTCAGGTAGAAAAGTCCGCCATTGACGGTGTAGCCGGCGCGCAGGCGAGCCGACGCCTCCCACTTAACGCCGCGCGAAAAAACGTAATTGGCGGGCGTCGTCGAGAAGGCCGATACGAAATCGACAATTTCGGTCTTGCCGAATTCGCCGACGACACCGACCACGAGGTTGCCGCGCTGCACATCGTATCCGGCACGCGCATAATAGGACGCTTTGTTGCGATCATTCTCGCAGGTCAGATCCGAGGTCGCGCCGCGCGCCTTGCCTTTACAAAAGCCGGTCGAAAAGGCGTTAGCGCCCGTCGCGGTCGTCACGGCATCGCTGAAGTTACCATCGCCATTGCGATCAAACTTAACAATCGAGCCGATGTCGCTGCTCTGGACGTCATAGCCACCCGAAACGCCGATATACGGGCCGTTGAAAGACTTGTCGGTATCCTGCGCAAACGACGGTGCAGCCGTCATAGCCAGGCCGGCCGCCATCAAGGCACCGATTTTGGTGGTTGTCGTCATCAATATTCTCCTAGGCGATTACGCTGAGTGGAAGGACGTGTGATTTCGGCAGAGAGACGTTGGAACGGGTCTGGTAGTTCCAGTCACCGCGCTGCGCAGCCCGCTTTTATAGAGGTGTTGTTGCAATGCGGCAACAGTACCCTGGACCTCACGCTTAGCACGGCAATGGGCAGGACATCAGCCCGATTGGCAAAGCGCTGTACGTCCGTGACAAGCGGGGGGTCAGTCCAGCTCGGCGCATAGGCAAGAGAGGTATTGAGACGGGTAAGGGGATTGACTGGTCGGCCCTGCTCGCGCAATTCAAAATGCAGATGCGCGCCAGTGGACCGGCCTGTGCTTCCGACCTGGCCGATAATTTCATTCTGGTGTACCCAGTCTCCGATGCGCGAGGCAATGAAGCTGAGGTGCGCGTAGCGGGTTTCGCTGCCGCCGCCGTGATTGATCTTCACCAAATTTCCATACCCTACGGCCCAACCGGCAAAGGTGACCACTCCGCTGGCTGCAGCATGGACTGGCGTGCCGAGAATGTTGGGTAAATCAAGCCCGAGATGCGCGCGGACCCGCCCCAACACAGGATGCTGCCGCAGACCGAAATAGGATGACAGCCGACCCATCGGCACAGGATAGAGCAAGTCTTCCGCCGTGCTGGAATCTGCGGTTTTGGCCGACCAACCGAGCATCTCCGTATGAAAGTCGGAATCAGCGGTCGGCAGCGTGACAGGTGCTGAGCCCTGGGCAAGAACTGGCTGGGTTACCGCCATCATCAGAGCGCTTAAGGTCCAGTGCCAAGCCTTAATTGGTTGCAAAACGGCCGTAAAAAATCGCATGTGAACCCAACGCTGCGGACCTGTGGAAGCGGCTGTGTGCTTGATCTTTGCCCAATATAAGGCGAATTGAGCGGTTTGGAAAAGGCTCGAGAGGGAATGCCTGTGACTCGTTTGGAACGCAACATGCTGGACTTGCTCAAAAAAGGGCGGGACAGCTATGGCGTTGTTGCCGTCAAGGCCGAATTCGAGGCCGAGGGGACGCGGCCCGACGAATTCATGCGGTTGCTTGAACTCGCCCAGCGCGCCGAGCTGAAGGTCGCACTCAAGATCGGTGGATGCGAAGCGGTCACTGACCTGTTTTCAACACGGATTTACGGTATCGATCATGTCATCGCGCCGATGGTCGAGACCCCTTACGCGCTGTCAAAGTTCATCGATGCCAAGAACAAGGTTCATGGTCCCGTCAGTGAGCGGACCCAATTCCTGTTCAATCTCGAAACCCAGACGACGCTCGAAAATCTCGACGCGATGGCCTCGCTGGCCAAGGGCAATGTCGATGGTATCGTTTTCGGGCGCGTCGACTTTACTTTGTCGCGCGGCATGGCGCGCGACTGCTGTCAATGAGCGAACAATTACCGATGCGGTTCTGTCCGTGGCTCGCGTCTGCCGCGACAACGACCTCGATCTCGTGGTCGGTGGCTCCGTTTCACAGGACGCGATCGGTGCTCTGCGCGAAGTCCGCCAAGTGCGTCTCGATCGGTTCGAAACGCGCAAAATCATTTTCGATGGTTCTGCAATCGACAGCGACGCGATCTCGGCAGGAATTGCCAACGCCGTCGATTTCGAGCTGATGTGGCTGCAGAACAAGCGGAATTACTACGCCAATATCGCCGCCGAAGACGAACAGCGTATTGCCATGATGGAAAATCGCCAGAGCAAGGCACCGATTTCAGCCGCTGCCTGAGGCGGATGGCATGGCCAGGTGGCGGCTATTACTGTTCGGTGCGTCGGGGGCAATCGGCGCGGCTGTGCGGGCCGAGGCGATGCGGCGCGGCTGGCATGTCACCGGAGTACGGCGGGCGTCGTCGCTCGAAACCAACGCCAGTGCCGACGACGAATGGCGGGTGTGCGACCCGTTAACCGATGACGGCGCGGCCTTTGCCGCCGATGCTCCATTCGACGCGGTGTGTTGGGCGCAAGGCGCGAACATGGCGGACTCGGTGCAAAATTTCGATGCCGCGAAACACCTCGAATTATACAGCGCGAATTGTCTGTCGGTGATTATGGGCATGGCGATGCTCAGTAATCGCGGCCTGCTGAGCCCCGAGGGGTCGCGTCTCGTCGTCGTCAGTTCCTTCTGGCAGGAACGGGCGCGGGCCGACAAATTATCCTACACGGTCAGCAAGGCAGCGGTAGGCGGGCTCGTTCGCGCCGCAAGTGTGGACCTGGGCAAGGATGGTCACCTCGTCAACGCGGTACTGCCCGGCGTGCTTGACACACCGATGACCCGCGCCAATCTGTCTGCGGCTCAGGTTGACATGATCGGCGGAAAGACGACGCTCGGGCGATTGCCCGATCTCGCCACGGTTGCCGGCATGGTTTGCTTTCTCGGCTCGCCCGAAAACAACAGCATCAATGGCCAGTCGATCGCTGTCGATTTAGGGATGAACAATGCCAACCTCGTTTGAAGTTCAATCGACGGCGGGGCGCTATGCGGTGAACATCGCGCCCGGATCGTTTGCGCAACTGCTACAAGATGACGGCAGCGACCGCGTGTTTGTCGTCGATGCTTTCCTGCGTGAGCGCGTTGAACAGGCTGGTTTCGATCCAATCGTCATTGTCGCCGACGAAGACGCTAAATCGCTCGACCGGATGAGCGCGCTGGTTACCGAACTTCGCCACCGCCGTGCAACGCGCGGCACCACGCTGATCGCGATCGGGGGCGGCGTGGTTCAGGATGCGGCGGCGTTCGTTGCGTCGGTCTACATGCGCGGCCTGTCGTGGGTCTATGTCCCCACCACCCTGCTATCAATGACCGACAGCTGCATCGGCGGGAAATCGTCGATCAATGTCGGCCCGATCAAGAATATCGTCGGCACAATTCATCCGCCCAGGGAAGTCCTGATCGACCCTGAATTCGCCGGCTCGCTGTCAGCGGAACAAATCGCGGCGGGCCTGTGCGAGGCTGCCAAGATATGCCTTTGCCGCGGGGCGGCGGAAACCTCCGCCTACCTCTCGCTTGCGGCCGATGCAGAAGCCCACCCCGCGGCGCTCGGCCACGTTATTCAACTGAGCCTGTCCGCCAAGAAGTGGTTTATCGAGGTCGATGAGTTCGACCGCGGAGAGCGGCTGATCCTCAATTTCGGTCACACTTTCGGCCACGCGCTTGAAACCGCGAGCGATTTCGGCGTCAGCCACGGAATCGCCGTCGGTCTCGGGACATTGGCCGCGATTGATATGAGCGGCGTGCGAAATGACGAATTGACCGCATTCTGCTCGCATATCCGCGACCTGCTCCGCGCCGTTTCGGGGCTTGATGTCATGCTGTCGCGTGTCAGCATCGCGGATGTGATGACCGCCTTTGACGCCGATAAGAAGCACACGCGGGACGCTTACGCGGTGATCCTGCCCGGCATAGACGGTCGTATCGAACGTCAACTCCTGCCGCGCACGCCACAGACTGTAACCCGCATCGAAGCGGCGGTGCGGGCAATGCTTGCCGAGGGGCGGGCATTGAGGCCGCTAGCAGCTTGACGGGAGTTGGCGCCCGCCGCGCAGCGCCCTAGAGAGAGTGAAACGCGCGGCAGCATTTCGCTCGCGCCACCGAGGATACGGATTTGTTGAGGAGCAACGTGCGCGGGTTTGTCGGCAGGTATGCCGCCGCGATCGCCATCATAGCGCTTGTGTCGGCGGCGGTCCCCGTCACGGCGCAGTCCACGCGCATGACCAGCGACATCGATCCTGATCGGGCGAGCAACGACCGACGTGACGACAGTTCGAGCACCAGTCGCAGCAACACCAGCAGCAGCAACGCGGCGACGAACCAATTGCAGACGACGTCGTCGCAACGTCCCTATGAGCCGGATGAAATCGAAACGCGCGATCAGCGCAGCCGTGGTAATGACGAGCGCGACGATCGGCGCGACCCTGACGGCAACCGGAGGAGCAACGAAGAGCTGACCCGCCGGCCCAACCGCGTCGCCCCGCCGAGCGAATTCGAAACCTTTGCTTCCACGGTTGCCGACAAGCAGATCAGGCGATTTGGGGCCAATTTGCTCGTGCCCAGCGCGCGCGATTTCACTGCGCCGCCAACCGCGACAGTGCCTCTCGACTACCGGATCAATCCAGGTGATCGGCTCGTGCTGGGCCTGACCGGATCGGCACAAGCCGACAGCTTGCGGCTGACCGTCGACTCCGAAGGGCGCGTGTTCATCCCGCGCGTCGGCGCGGTGCGTGTCGGGGGCCTGCGCTACGGCGACTTGCAAAGCGCGATTTCGGCGCAGGTGTCGCGGCAATATCGCAACTTTCGCCTGTCGGTATCGATCGACGAATTGCACGGTATCACGGTCTATGTCACCGGCTTCGCACTGACCCCCGGATCCTATACCGTCAGTAGCCTGTCGACTCTCGTCAATGCCGTACTCGCCGCCGGTGGACCCGCTGCGGGAGGCAGTTTCCGCTCGATCCAGTTGCGCCGCAACGGGCGGTTGATTTCAGACTTCGATCTTTACGATTTCCTCCTGCGTGGCGACAAATCGGCAGATGCGATGTTGCAGAACGGCGACGTAATCTACGTCGCCCCGGTCGGCGCCCAGGTCGCGGTAATCGGCAGCGTCAATAACGAGGCGGTGTTCGAGGCTCGGCCCACCGACACGCTGACTGACCTGCTCATTTATGCCGGAGGCGTGAATACCGCAGGCGATCTCAGCCGCTTGCTGAGCCTCGATCCCCTCGACCTGCAATCGGGTTGGCAGCAATTGACCCCGACACAGGCCAAGGCGCAGATCGCCCGGCGGTCGCAGGTCCTGCGCGTATTGTCCGACCTGGGCATCGCGCGCTCGCTCGATCGTCAGAACGTGTTGGTTACCGTCAGTGGTGAAGTGGGGCAGCCCGGCCGTTACTTCGTGCCTGCCGGAACGCCGATGTCGGCCGTCATCCAGCAGGCAGGGGGGCTGACGGGTCAGGCCTATGCCTTTGGCGCGGTATTCACGCGCGAATCACTTCGGCAGCAGCAACGTGCGAGTTACGATCGAGCGGTCCGCGACGTCGAATTCCTCCTCTCCGCCGCGCCGCTCACCTCGGCGCTGGCGACCGACAGCGACATCAACCGCCTGACGCAGCTTCGCGCGGTCGTAGATCAACTGCGCGAACGTCGGCCCGACGGACGGCTTGGTCCTCGATGTCGTCCCCGCTGCCAGCAGTCTTCCCGGCGACGTAATCTTGCAGAACAATGATGCTATCTACGTGCCGGCGCGCCCGGTTTCGATCGGTGTGTTCGGATCGGTGCCGGGACCCTCGTCATTCCAATTCCGGCAAGGATCGCGGGTCGGAGATTATGTGGCGCAGGCGGGCGGTGTGCAGAAGACCGGCGACCGCAGTCAGATTTTCGTCGTACGTGCCAATGGTACGGTTGTCGCGAAGGGCGCACTGGGCAAGCCGGCTTTACCGGGCGACCTCGTCTACGTGCCGATCAATCCGTCGCGTGGCGAATTCTGGCGCAAGCTGAGCCTGGTGACATCGACGCTGTTTAGTAGCGTCGGAACCACGGCCGCGCTGGTCGCGGCAACGAAATGAGCGCGGTCTGGACCATTCATCGGCCGGGCGGCGAATTGACCGTTCGTCCCCGCTTGCGATGGTTGATCTACGCCGTGCTGTTGGCCGTATTCGCCGTGCTGATCTTTTTCCCGCGGCCGTACAGCGCGCGCGCAAAGATTGTCCCGCAGGATACCAGTGTGACCGCTGCGAGCACCACCTCGCTGCTCGGCGCGCTCGGGGCCGGCACCAATGGTATTGGCTCACTGCTGACCGGTGGCAAGCCGTCGAACGACCTGTATCTGATCATCGGCCGCAGCGACACGGTCAAACGGGACGTGATCGCAACGCTGAAGCTGGTTGGGCCAGACCAGAAGTTCGCGACCGAGCGCAAGGCAATGATTTGGCTCGACAAAAAGGTCGATATCCACCTGCTGCTCGGTGGCGTGATGGAAATCGAAACCAAGTTGTACGACCCTGAGGAGGCCAAGGCGCTGACGATTGCTTATGCCAATGCGATCAGTCGCAACCTGGCGCGTTTCGGGCGACAGATCATCACCAACAAGCGCCGCCTGCTGGCCGACCGATTCGCCGATGCGCGGCAGCGCGTGATCCTTGCCGAGGGAACACTTGACGCGTTCCGGCGCGCCAACAATCTGGCCGATCCCGAAGAGCAGCTTGGCGCCGGATTGTCCGCGCGTGCACAACTCGAAGGGCAGTTGCAGGCCAAAGAGGTCGAATTGTCCACCGCGCTGCAATTTCGTGGACCTGAAAGCGGCGAATTGGCTGCACTGCGCAGCGAAATTGCGACCTTGCGCGCCCAAATTGCGCGAACCTCAACGCCAAGGACCGGGAATTCAGGTCCGAATGTGGCCGGGCTGACTGCGATCCAGCTGCGATATCTGACACTTTATCGGGATCTGCAGTTTCAAGTCCAAATCTACAACACTTACCGGCGGTCGGCGGAACAGGTCGAGGTTGAGGAACTGGCAGCAGAGAGCGCATCCTACATTCAGATTATCGATCGCGCCGACATCGCCCCGGAACGGCAGCATAACGTCTGGGCCATCGTCTTGTTCGCCTCGATCGCGTTGCTCGCCCTGTTTCTGGAATGGTATGCGCCTGCGGTGGGCTTGATCGGCCCGCGCCGGCCCGAAGCGACGCGCCTGCCTAACGAGTACGCGTAATGGAAGACGATGGTGCGCCGGCAGCGCCAACAGCGCTGGACCTGTCCATCGCCATTCCGTGTTACAACGAAGAAGCGAATATCGTCGCTATGTATGAAGCGGTGACCGCCGAAGCCGAGCGGCACGTCGACAGCCATGAAATCATCTTCATCGACAATTATTCAACCGATCTGACCCGGGAATTGCTACGTGAGATCTGCGGACGCGACCCGCGTGTGCGGGCGATCCTCAACAACCGCAATTATGGTCAGATGCGGTCTCCGACGTACGCAATTTTCCAGGCGGAGGGGCGGGCCGTCATCGCCATGTGCTGCGATTTCCAGGATCCGCCAAGACTGATCGGCGAATTCGTCAAACAGTGGCGTGCCGGTGCGCAGGTGGTTTTCGGCCAACGCCGCAGCGAGGAGGCTTCGGCGCTGCTGAATGCCACGCGCCGCGGTGCCTACGCCTTGTTTAACCGCCTAGGCGACCATCCGCTCATTCCCGGCGCGACCGGTTTTGGCCTTTTTGATCGCGAAGTGGTCGATATGCTGGCTTCGTGGAACGAGCCGGAGCCGTTCGTCCGCGGGTTGGTCATCGAAACCGGCTATCGCATTGCCGTTGTGCCTTATGACCGTCCCGGGCGAGCGGGCGGGCGAAGCAGCAATAATATCTGGACGCTCGTCAATTTCGCCCTTTCGGGAATCGGCGGATCGGCCAAGTCGCTGCTGCGGCTGCAGCTGGTTGTCGCAATATGCATGAGCCTGTTGTCGCTGGTGCTTGCGGTGGGGACCGTCGTGCGCTTCATCGTTGTCGGCTATTCCCCTCTGCTATTCATTCTCGCGGTGCTGTTCGGCCTGTTCTCGATGCTCTTGCTGTTCCTCGGCGTCGTCGCCGATCAGGTCAGATTGCTCAGCGAACGGGTGCGCAACATACCACTCGTGATCGAGGAAGAACGGCTGAATTTTGAAGCGGATCGTCAGTTGCCGGCAGCGCGCACGGTCAACCGGCGTCACCTGCCCGGCCGGCCATGACCCGCAGGCTGCCGTCGGCGATCGGTCTTGTCGAGACGGTCGGAGCGCTGCTTATCCTGATCGGCTTGTGGCGCGTCTATTCACTGTTCATGAGCAACGGCTATCTGGGCCCGCCCTTCGTGTTCGACGTGGGCGATACGTTCATGGACTGGTTCAACACCGCCTATTACGCCCATAACGGTCACGCCTATGACATTTGGCGGACGATCTATCTGCCACTGTCTTTCGTCGTCACCGGCTTGTTCGGCGACCCGACCTGTTACGACCGCGCACCCTACGACGCGCGTGATTGCGATGTGTTCGGCATCTACTTCATCCTGTTCATGTACGTAGTATGTGTCGTCGTCACCGCACTTAGCCTGTGGCGCCAAGACCGTTCGACCGCCGTCCAGCGCTCAATCGCCATCGCCGCCGGGGGGCCGCTGCTCTACGCGCTCGAACGCGGGCAGTTGATCATGCTGACCTATATCGCGTTCGTGCTTCTCTATGGCGGCTTGCTGCGCTCGCGAAAGTGGTTCGTGGCGACGGCAGCATTCATGGCCAATACTAAAGTTTATATGGTCTTCCCGTTGCTCGCGCTGCCAATCAAGCGCGACTGGCGCTTGTTCGAATATTGCGCGCTCGGTGCACTGGCACTTTACCTTGTGACGATCCTGATCGTCGGGGCGGGCACGCCGTTCGAACTCATCGGCAATCTGGTGAACTGGTTCGGCGTACGGCTCGGCACGGTGTGGGACGAGATGCTCTACACCACGACTTACAAGCCGTTGTTGCAATTGGACGTCTATCAATACCCGGTGCGCGACTACATCGACCAGCGCTGGGTCGATGCGGGCATCGTCTTCATCCAAGGCTATGTGCTAGGGTCGCGCTTGGTATGCTGGGCGTGCATCGCACTCGCCTGGCTCTATCCGAAGTCGATTTCAACGACCCGGCTGATCTTTTTTATCCTCATGCAGTCTTTCATCAACCAGAACCCGGGCGGATATTCGATAACCCTGATAGTGTTTCTCGTTTTCATGGAGAAGGCGCGCTCGCCCGCGACCGTCCTGGCAATCATCTGCGCCTACCTCATGAGTGTTCCGGGTGACTGGACCTTGGTGAAGCTATTCGACGCGGAGCGGCAGAGCTGGCTGAGCGGACGTTTGGTGATGAGCGAATATGTGGTCCCTTGGGGTGCGTTAGTCCGCCCCGGGATTATAGCTATCCTACTGTGGGCATTAGCGATCGATTCGCTGATCAACGTTCATCGCATGATGCTGCGTGAGCGGCCAATTTTCGGGTTGATGCCGCCACAAGCGCGAAACGGAAGCAGCGAGACGCACAGGCCAGCGGCGGCCTGATGGAAGCATATTCTCTTCAGCACGATCTCGATGCCGTTTTCAACAGCTTGAAGTCCGACTGGCGCGACCTGAGCAGCGCGCGCATATTCATGACGGGCGGCACTGGCTTGATCGGACGCTGGATGCTCGAAGCTCTGACAGACGCCCAACGACGACTTCGGCTGGACGTCGAGGTCACCGTGCTAACCCGCGATCCGCATGCTTTTGCTCTCAAAGCGCCGCATCTCGCCGGAAATCCTGCGTTGCGCTTCATAGCTGGCGACATTCTTGAGACCGAGCTTTCAGGAAGCCCGTTCACGCATGTAATCCACGCGGCAACCGACGCGAGCGCTGAACTTAACGAAACCGATCCGCGCCGAATGTTCGACACGATCGTGAATGGCACGCGGCGGACGCTGGATTTGGCCGTCGCTTGCAGAGCGAAGCGATATTTCTTCTTGAGCTCGGGCGCGGTGTACGGCGCGCAGCCATGGGATATGACGCATGTCGCCGAGGATTGGGCCGGTGGTCCGGATCCGTTGAACCCACGTAATCGCCTATGCCGAGGGCAAGCGCGCAGCCGAGATGCTGTGCGCGATTTATGGCAAGCAGTTCGGCCTCGACGTGGTCAACGCGCGCATCTTCGCGCTGCTCGGGCCAATGCTGTCGCTCGACATCCATTTCGCCGCGGGCAATTTCATCCGCGACGCGATGGCGGGGCGGCCGATCCGCGTTCGAAGGCGCGGGCACGGCGGTGCGCTCCTATCTCTACGCCGCCGATCTCGCCGTGTGGCTGTGGGCGATCCTGCTGCGCGCGGACGCCAGGCGCGGCTTACAACGTCGGGTCGGAGGAAGCGGTGTCGATCGCCGATCTGGCGCGAGCGCACCGCGACGCTGCTGGGCGCGCGCGGGACACGAGAGTGCTCGGGCAGGCCCGATCCCGGCTGGAACCCCGGCCGCTACGTCCCCTCGACCGCCAAGATCCGGCGCGATCTGGGCGTGGCGACAACCGTCGACCTCGACGAAGCGATCCGCCGCACCGCGCATTGGAACGGATGGAAACAATGACCACAGATGAAGCTGTCCGCCTGGGTTGCCGACCGACTGGTCGAGCACGGCATCGCAGCATGTCTTCATGCTGACCGGCGGCGGGGCGATGCACCTCAACCACTCGTTCGGCACCCATCCGCGGCCTGAAGACCACGTTCACGCCACCACGAGCAGGCGCTGGCGATGGCGGCGGAGGCCTATTACCGCCTGACCAACCGGCTGGCGGTGGTCAACGTCACCTCGGGCCCGGGCGGCACCAACGCGATCACCGGCGTCTACGGCGCGTTTGTCGATTCCATCGGCATGCTGGTCATCTCGGGCCAGGTGAAGATCGAGACGACGGTGCGCACACCGGCCTGCCGCTGCGCCAATATGGCGATCAGGAACTCGACATCGAGCCGATCGTCCGGCCGATCACCAAATATGCGACGATGGTCACCGACCCGCGCTCGATCCGCTACCATCTGGAAAAGGCGATGTATCTGGCGACCAGCGGCCGGCCGGGGCCGGTCTGGCTCGACATCCCGCTCGACGTGCAGGCGGCGCAGATCGATCCGCGACGACCTGCTGCCAGGCTTCGATCCCGCCGAGCTCGACGAGCCGTGGAAGCGCGACCGATCTGGACGCCGCCGCAGCGAGCGATCCTTGACGCGGTTGCAGCGCGGCGGAGCGGCCGGTGGTGTTCGCCGGCGGCGGCGTGCGGCTGTCGCGGCGCGCATGCCGAGTTCCTCGAGCTGATCGAGAAGCTGGGCGTGCCGGTCGTCACCGGCGTGGAACGCGCACGACGTGCTGTGGAACGACCATCCGCTCTACTGCCGGCCGTCCGGGCACGATCGGCGACCGCGGCGGCAACATGGTGACGCAGAGCGCCGACCTGCTGCTGGTGCTCGGCAGCCGGCTCAACATCCGCCAGGTCAGCTACAATTGGACACAGCTTCGCGCGCGAGGCGTACAAGATCTGGGTCGATATCGACCCGCTCGAACTGCAGAAGCCGAACGTCACGCCCGACATGCCGGTCGTCGCCGACCTCAAGGACCTGATCCCCGCGCTGATCGCCGCGGCCTATGCCGGGCCGACGCGAGAAGCACCGCGAGTGGCTGGACTGGGCGCAGCGAGCGCGTGCGCCGCGTTCCCGGTCGTGCTGCCCGAATATCGCGAACAACCAGGTCATGCCATCCCTATGTCGCGATGGAGGCGCTGTTCGACGCACTCGACGAGGACGACATCGTCGTCACCGGCAACGGCAGCGCCTGCGTCGTCAGCTTCCAGACCGCGGACCTCAAGAAGGGGCAGCGGCTGTGGACCAATTCCGGCTGCGCGACGATGGGCTATGACCTGCCCGCCGCGATCGGCGTCTGCGCGGCGACCGGCTGCGACAAGCGCGTGATCTGCATCGCCGGCGACGGCAGCATCATGATGAACATGCAGGAGATGCAGACGATCGCCGGCTACGAACCTGCCGGTGAAGGTCTTCCTGCTGAACAACAACGGCTATGTCTCGATCTTCCAGACGCACCGCAACTTCTTCAACGGCGTCGAGGTCGGCGGCGGGCCCAAGAGCAACGTCACCTTCCCGATTTCGGCAAGGTCGCAACGGCGTTCGGCTTCGCCTATTTCGCGCGTGCAAGCGCCACGACGAGCTGGCGGCGACGATCAGTCAGGCGCTCGACACGCCGAGGCCCGGTGATGTGCGAGATCGTCATCGACGAGAACGTGCCCCTTCGCGCCCAAGCTCGGCGCCAAGCAGCATCCCGACGGCCGCATCACGTCGCCCGCGCTGGAGGATCTGTCGCCGTTCCTCCGACGCGAGGTGTTGCGCGAGAACATGCGCATCGACCTGATGGACGAGTGAGCGTTGAGAAAATTTCACGTTCGTCGGCGTTAAGCCGGGCGGCGGCCAGCCGGCCCGCGCGGTTCGTGTTTGCCGGCATGCTCAACACCGGGTTCGGACTGGCTATTTATCCCCTGCTCCTTTGGAGCCTGCCAGTTTTGCGCACGCATTACCTTGGCGCGCTGATGATCGCCCAGGCGGTGAGCATTCTGTTCGCATATTCGACGTACAAATTGTCGGTGTTCCGCACTCGCGCCAACGTGGCGCGCGAATTCGGGATGTTTTCGTCATTTTATGTCATCGCCAGCGTGATTAACTGGGCGGCGCTGCCTTTCGCGGTCGAGGTCCTGCACATCGCGCCGATCCCCGCCCAGCTGGGCTTTTCCTTCATCTTGATGGTCGCAAGCTATTTCTGGCATAGCCGCATCACATTCAGAACAACGGAAATTCATTGATGTCGGACGTTTTCGAACACCGCAATTGCCCCGCTTGCGGTGCTTCGCGCCCGCAACAGGAAGTTGCCAGCAAGACGCGCGCGGAAATGATGACGCTGGACGACCTACGCCCATATTGGAGCGGGTTGTTCAAGGAAAAGCGGTTCTTTTCATACGAGCGGTGTGGTGCATGCGGACTTCTTTACACACCGACCTTTTTCACTGAGCCACAGCTCGGTGAGCTATATGCCGACATGGCGCCGAACATGGAATTGGTGCCTTCCGATTCCTTGGCGGCGACGCAGCGCGGCTATTGGGAGGCAGTTAAGAAGGAAGGACCGCTGACGGAGGTTATCTCGAGATCGGTCCAGACATCGGCTATATCGTCGATCACGCCGCGCGTGAGGGAAATTTCGAGCATTTCTGGCTGGTTGAGCCCAACCGTTCCGTCCACGAGCAGCTGGCGGCATCGACCGGCGGCAAGCCGCACACTGTGATCGCCGACATGGACGATTTGTCGCCCGTGCCTGATGGATCGATCGGGCTGGCGGTGATGATCCACGTTCTGGATCACCTGCTCGATCCTGCCGCATCCCTGGAACAGGTCCGATGCAAACTGAAGCCGGGCGGGCGGGTGGTCATCGTCACGCACAATGAAAAGTCTGTGCTGCGCTCGGTGATGGGCAACAGCTGGCCGCCATTCTGCCTGCAGCATCCCCAGTTATTCAATCCGGCATCAATCAGCGATCTGACCAAGCGCGCCGGTTACGCGTCGGTCAGCGTGGCGCGCAGCACCAGCTATTTCCCGATTGGCTTCATGGTACGCCAGGCGGCTTATACGGTTGGCCTCGACCTGACCAATGTACCGCTCCCCCGCCAAGCAATCGGGCTGAAGCTGGGCAATATGATCACGGTCGCCCAGGCGTGACTTCAAAGCCCGGCGCGCACTCTGTAATCCCGGATCTGCGCTAAGGTAATCGCTCGCGCGTCCTCGCCTCTGCCGACAGCCTTGTGCCAGGCCGTGATCCAATTGAGCGCCTCGGCGAGATGCAACGCCGGACGCCAACCCAATTGACTGCGGGCCTTGGAGGTATCCAGCTTCAGTAATCCAGCTTCATGCGGGATCGCACCGCTGAACGGGACTGCCGCGGCTGCGTTTTCACCCCAGGCAGAGCGCAACTGTTCGACGATCCAGCGCACGGGACGAGCATCATCGTCGGCCGGACCGAAATTCCATGCGTCGGCAAATTGCTCGTCGCCTGAGAGCAGACGTTCGGCTAACATCAGATAGCCGCCCAAGGCTTCAAGGACGTGCTGCCACGGACGCACCGCGTCCGGAGCGCGGATTGCAGGTGCCTCACCCGCTTCAAATGCTCGCACCAGATCAGGGATCAGGCGGTCGCGCGACCAGTCGCCCCCGCCAATGACGTTACCCGCACGGACCGATGCCAGCGCCATCGCGTCTACGCCCGTGAGGTGGTAGGAGCGGCGATACGCCGCGATCGCCAGTTCGGCGCAGCCTTTGCTGGCACTATAGGGATCGTGCCCACCCATCGGGTCATTCTCCCGATACGGCCAGATCCATTCCCTGTTTTCGTAACATTTATCCGTCGTGATCGCGACGAGCGAGCGCACCCCCGGCACGTTTCGCGCTGCTTCGATCAAATGTACCGTACCCATGACGTTGGTCGCAAAAGTTTCAACAGGCTGTTCGTAGGAAAGCCTGACCAACGGCTGCGCGGCGAGGTGGAAGATGATATCGGGGCGTGCTTCGGTGACGACTTTCGCCACGGCCGCTGCGTCACGCACATCCGCGATGCGATGATCGACCAGTTCGGCAATCCGGGCCGCCTCAAACAGATTAGGGTCGGCATCGGGTGCCAGCGACAGCCCGGTGACTTCCGCGCCGAGCTGGTGCAACCACAGGGTCAGCCAGCTGCCCTTGAAGCCGGTGTGACCGGTGACGAGGACGCGTCGGCCGCGCCAGTCGGCGGCGCTCACCAGACCTTCCACGGCGCGGTGCCGCTCGCCCATAATTCTTCAAGGTGGATACGATCGCGCAAGGTATCCATCGGTTGCCAGAAGCCATCATGGCGATAGGCGACAAGCTGGCCGGAATTCGCGAGCGTTTCGAGTGGGTCCTGTTCCCAGACGGTTTCCGGGCCACTGACCAAATCGAGAATACTTGGATCCCCGATGAAAAACCCGCCGTTGATGAGTCCGCCGTCGCCGGCCGGTTTCTCGCGAAATCCGGTAACTCGATCCCCTTCGAATTCGAGCGCACCAAAGCGACCAGGGGGGGCAACGGCTGTGATGGTCGCGCGCTGGCCGTGCGCCCTGTGAAACTCGAGTTGCGCACGGATGTCGATATCTGCCACTCCGTCGCCATAGGTGAAGCAGAACGGCTCGCCGGGGGTCAGGTGATCACGGATGGCGCTAAGACGTCCGCCGGTCATCGTATCGGCGCCGGTATCGACCAAAGTGACGCGCCATGGCTCGCTGCGTGACCGATGCCATTCAAGCTGATTATTTACGAGATCGATCGTGACGTCGGAAGTATGCAGGAAATAGTTGGCGAAGAACTCCTTGATCACATAGCCTTTGTACCCAAGGCAGATAACGAAATCGGTGACCCCGCCGGCATTGTAGATTTTCATGATATGCCAGAGGATCGGCATCCCGCCGATTTCGACCATTGGTTTGGGACGTACGCTCGTTTCTTCACCCAGCCTGCTGCCAAGTCCCCCCGCGAGGATTACTGCCGTCGTCATACACTGTCCCTGATTTGCCGGCTGCTTGTATAAATCGACAAAGCCCGCGGCTACTGCCAATCCGCTGTCGATGGTCGATATTGTAGAGAAGCGCATGCGGCTCTGGCAGCGCATGGCACTAGCGGCGATCATGATCGTGGCGCTCGCCTTCCGCTTGCGTTCCCTCGACTTCGGACTGCCGGCCTTACTCGACGCCGACGAGCCGATTTTCGTCCTGCTCGCGCTCAAGCTCTTGAAGGAACACACGCTCAATCCCGGCTGGTTTGGTCACCCGGGTACGACCACGATCTACTCGTTGGCGCTTGTCGCGATCTTGGTCGTGGTCACGGGGCTGATGACTGGTCGCTTCGCGGAGGCAGGGGACTTTGCGCGAGCGATCTACGCGAATCCTACCGTCATGTTCCTGCCCGGGCGAGTGATGATAATGTTCTGCGGGCTGCTGACGATCTTGCTGGCCTATAACCTTGCGCGCCGCTTGTTCGGCATTCCTGCTGCGTTGCTCACTGCAGCACTGTTGGCGGTCGACCCGTTACACATCCGCTTTTCGCAGATTATCCGTACCGACATGCAGGCGACGATATTCGTTTTGCTTTCCCTGACCGCAGCGGTGAGCATCATCGCACACGGTCGGTTGCGGTCGTTCCTGGTGGCCGGAATTTGGCTGGGCCTAGCTTGTGCGACCAAGTGGCCCTCGGCAACCGCGGCTGCGGGCGTAGTCGGCGCGGCTGCCTATCGCGCATTGTGCTATCGCGAAGAGAGAGCGCGGATGGCTCAGTATCTCGCGCTGTTTGGGGCGACGGCTGTTGTAATTCTCCTGACGGTGTCACCCTACCTCATGTTGGATTTCGGCACGTTAGCCGCCAATTTGCGGGGGGAGGGGCGCCCTATTCACCTTGGCGCTACGGGTGGCGGGCTAATTTGGAACTTCGGATGGTATCTGTATCATCCGTTGCGAGATGCGTTCGGCCTGGCCGGCTTGGCGGCAGCCGCTGTCGGGCTCGTTTGGGGCGCACGGCGGAAGCCGCAATTCGCCTGGGTGATCCTACCGACCATCGCGGCGTTCTCGTTATCGATCAGCGCGCAGCACCTTGTGTGGGAGCGTTGGGTCGTGCCCTTGCTGCCATTGCTGACTATCGCGACCGCGGCTGGTGCTGTCATGTTGGCCAATTACGTTCGCCAATTTTACCCTCGATACTTCGTGCCACTCGCCCTGGTCGGGATTGTCCTGCTCATCGTGCCACCGATCCGCGTCACCGAAGCGCTGGCTGCGGAACGAGCCAACGACACACGCCGGCTCGCAACGGCTTGGGCGGGTGCCCATATTCCCGCGGGCAG
Source organism: uncultured Alphaproteobacteria bacterium (assembly GCA_963740775.1). Classification (GTDB taxonomy): domain Bacteria; phylum Pseudomonadota; class Alphaproteobacteria; order Sphingomonadales; family Sphingomonadaceae; genus Sphingomonas_O. Next base: position 81,532 of record CAVUFE010000001.1, read on the forward strand.
CACAGTGACCTTCGAATATCTCGCGCTCGACGTGCTCCCGCGTGACTGGCGTTTTCTGTTTCCGATGGGCGTGAGTGGCTGCCTGGACGGCCGCGCGCTGTTGACGGGGCAGGTCACGGTGGCACGAGTCGGTGCTTCGCGCGCTTCGAAGCCGATCGTGGATCTTGGCGGCATCGACGCCGGGCATGCTGAGAGCTGTCGCGGCGACTATCTCATATTGACGGATTACGATCGATACTTGGCCGAGCAGGCGCGCTTTCCCGAGCAGGTCGCCAATTACCACCGGATCATGGCTGGCGGCCACCTCGTTGCCATCTTCCGCCCAAGAGCGGGGGCCATCGGGGGCCCGATCGTCCGCATAATCCGCTTAAGAAATTAGACTGGTGCCAATCGCCTCTACGCGGCGCGACGTGCCGAACCGCTAGCCGCCTGCAACACCAGCCGCCGACGCCGTTCGCTTGAGTTGCCGAGACCCAAGGCGTCGCGATATTTTGCAACGGTGCGGCGGGCGACGTCGTAGCCGAGAGCCTGCAATCGTATGACCAGAGCATCGTCCGACAGGACATTGGCGGCACTTTCACCGGCGATCAGGGATTTGATCGTCGCCTTGATCGTTTCGGCCGAAGCCGCTTCCCCGACTTGCTGAGCGATGCCTGAGGGAAAGAAGAAGCGCAGTTCGAACGTCCCGCGCGGGCAATTGAGTGACTTGTTCGCCACCGCCCGGCTGACCGTCGATTCGTGCATGCCCAGTTCGTCGGCGATTTCACGCATCGTGAGGGGCCGGAGCCCGGCAACGCCCTCATTCAGGAAGGCGGTCTGATGCTCGAGGATTTTGGTGGTTACGGCGAGCAGCGTGCGCTGGCGGTGGCTGATGGCGTTGACGAGCGAGCGCGCGTCGTTGGCGCATTCGTTCAGCCAGTTTTTGGCGTCGGTGTCACGACACCGTGCTGTCGTGGCGCGGGCATCCTTGGCAATGGCGACTGAGGGCAAGGCGCCGAAGGCGAGATCGACCCGCCATCCGTCTGCGTCGGCACGCACCATGATGTCAGGGTTGAGCCAGCCATTTTCGGGCGGGGCGAATTGCAGCCCCGGCTTTGGATCGTAGCGACGCAGTCGTGAGATTAGTCGCCCCAAACCTTCGCCATCGACACCGCACAACCGCTCGAGTTTTGCCAGGCGGCCTTCGGCGAGCAGCGGCAGATGATCGAGCAAGGCCTGCATCGCCTCGTCCGCCTCATCGGCGTCGATGGCCTGCAGCAAGAGGCATTCTGCCAAGGACCGCGCGGCAATGCCCGCCGGCTCGAAAGACTGCACGAGGCTGAGTACGCGTGCGACATGATTGGCACCAATGCCCAGGCGGTCAGCGAGCTGACCGACCGGCTCACCGAGATAGCCGGTGTCTTCGATTGCCGCGATAATCGTCTGCGCGACAAGCAGATCGGCGGCACAAAGGCCCAGCTCCGCCTGCCGGGTCAAATGCATGGCGAGCGATGGCGCGGCTTCGGGCACGGCGTCGAGCCAGTTGCTTGCCGAAGAACCGACCGAGGTGCGTTCACGCAGGCCACGGGTTGCCGCTCGGCCCTCGCGAACGATATTTTCGGCGCGGCGGGCGTCGCTGGCACGGCTTTCGACGGTCAGGAACGGGTTGCGATCAACCTCTTCAGCCACCGCCTTTTCCAGGTCGGGCCCGGACATCTGCAGAAAGCGCAGCGATTGCTGCTGCTGCTGGTTGAGTCCCAGCGTCTGGCATTGGCGCATTTGCAGGCGGCTGTTCATGCCACCGTTCTGCGCCATGATGGTTTACGATAAGTTACCCATGATCGCACGAAAAAGGGCGCCGGGACCTGCCCGACGCCCTTTTGGTTCGCTTCGCTGCTGAAAATTAGCCGCGGAGCAGCGTAAGCACACCCTGCGCGCTCTGGTTCGCCTGGGCGAGCATCGCGGTCGAAGCCTGCTGCAGGATTTGCGACGAGGCGAGCTTGGTCGTTTCCACCGAATAGTCGGCGTCTTCGATGCGGCTCTTCGACGCCGACAGGTTTTCGACCGCCGAGCTGAGGTTGTTGACCGTGCTGTCGAGACGGCTCTGTGCCGCACCGAGGTTCGCACGCTGCGCCGCAACCGTGTTGATCGCGGAATCGAGCGTCGTCAGCGCGCCAGACGCACCCGTAGACGTGCTCAGGTCGAGCGAACCGACGCCCAGGGCAGCTGCCTGCATGTCGCCGATCGCAATCGAGACGGTCTGCCCGCTGGACACGCCGGTCTGGATGCTGATCGCCGTCGACGCGTTGTTCAGCAGCGAAGTGCCGTTGAAAGTCGTGCGGGTCGCAATGTCGCCGATCTGCGCGATCAGCTGAGTCACTTCGGCCTGCAGCGCGGTGCGATCGGCCGTGGTGAGAGTGCCGTTCGCCGACTGCACCGCCAGTTCACGCATGCGAACCAGGACGTTCGACGTCTCCGACAGCGCGCCTTCAGCGGTCTGCGCCAGGGAAATGCCGTCGTTGGCGTTGCGGATCGCCTGCGTGAAGCCACGGACATTGGCCTCCATACGGGTCGCGATACCAAGACCAGCAGCGTCATCCTTGGCGCTGTTGATACGCTTGCCGCTCGACAGACGCGCCATGGCGGTCGCCGAGGCATCATTGGCCATGCGCGACGCGTTCTGAGCCCGCAGCGCGCTGACATTCGTAGTAATGACAGTCATCACAATTCCTTTCCGGCGCTAACGCCACTGGCCCCCCGACAATGGAGTTGCGGCCCGACAGCGGTAACGACCGCCGTTCAGTCCCATTAAGCGGCCCTCCTAAATTTCTGGTTACCGACCTGTTGGCACAGTTTGTGCTTGCCCCGTTTGGCATGACGACAGTCTCTTCCTCCTCGCTTCTGCAGATGCGGGCGAACATCCTGACCCAGAACGACGCGCTGCAGCGCGCCGCGGGTCGTACGGGTGCCCAGCCCGCCGGTGCCACCAGTTTCGGCGACGCCATGATGGACGCGGTCAAAGCCGTGAACACCCAGCAGACGCAGGCGACCCAGGCATCGGAAGCCTATGAGCGTGGCGATACCAACGACCTCGTCGGCGTCATGCTCGCCCGGCAAAAGGCGTCGGTCAGTTTCGAAGCGACCTTGCAGGTACGCAACAAACTGCTCGGCGCTTATCGCGACATCATGAACATGCCGGTATAATCGATGGCTGACCTGATCCCCATTCCCGCAGGCGGCATCCGACCGACCCTGACTGACCGGCTCCGTCCGCTACGCACATTCTTCGACCAGCCGGCAGTGCGCAGCTCGCTGCCCGCGATTGGCGGCATCGGCGCACTGGCGATCGCTGGCGCGGCGTGGTTTGCTTTCCAGACTCCGTCGCAGCGTCCGGTTTTCGACAGCCTGCCCGAATCCGACAAGTCCGCGGTGGCCGCAGCGCTGGAGACTGGCGGCATTGCCTATCGTGTCGATTCTTCGACAGGCAATGTGACTGTCGCCGATGATGACTATTACAAAGCGCGTATGCTGCTGGCGGGGCAGGGGCTGCCCAAGGCGGCACCGTCGTCTGCTTCGCAACTCGGGGCGATGCCGATGGGCGCAAGCCGTGCCGTCGAGGGCGAGACGCTGAAGAGCGCGCGCGAGGCCGACCTCAGCCGTACGATCGAAGCGATCGATGTCGTGAAGACGGCGCGCGTTCACCTGGCCGCCGCCGATCCCAGCCCCTTCCTGCGCGATGACCCCAAGGCGACGGCCTCCGTCATGCTGACGTTGCAGCCCAATCGCGACATGTCGGCAGCGCAGGTGCGAGCGATCCAGCACCTCGTCGCGTCTTCGATGCCGGACCTCAATGCCGAGAATGTCTCGGTCATCGACCAGGCGGGTAAGCTCGTGTCGTCAAGTGACGGCCTCGATGATCGCAACTTGACGATGCAGAACGAGATCGAGTCGCGCGCGCGGCGTTCGCTGGCAACGTTGCTGATCCCGTTGGTCGGTGCGGATGGTTATACCGCCGAAGTCCACGCCGATCTCGACTTGTCTGAAAGCCAGTCAACACGCGAAAGCTATCCCAAGGATGATCGAGCCCTGCGCAGTGAGGTCGGCGTCCGGACGGTCGGAGCGGCGGGACAGTCTGCGGGGGGCATCCCAGGCGCCCTATCGAACACACCGCCGGTGGCAGCCACCGCGTCGCCGGTACCGCCAGCCGCGCAGGCGGCTGCACCGACAACGACTGTTCCTGCATCGACCGAGGAAAACTACAACCGCTCGTTCGATGTCGGCCGCGAGATTTCAGTGACGCACCAGCCCGTCGGTCGCCTCAAGCGCCTGTCCGTAGCCGTCGCCATCAAGGCTGGGGCCAAGCCACGCAGTGCTACCGAGATTGCCCAGCTGGACAGCTTGGTCAAAGGCGCGGTCGGGTTCGATTCCACGCGCGGTGATACGGTTGCCATAGCGGCGCGACCCTTCGTCGAGACGAAGATCGAAACACCGGCTTTCTATGAGGCGAGCTGGTTCATGCCGGTGGTCCGCCAGGTGCTGGCAATCCTCGGTGCGCTGCTGGCGTTCTTCCTGATCGGTCGCCCGATCAAGAAATGGATGAAGGCCCGCGCCGCTCGCTCCGTCGAACGTGAACAAATTGCTGGTGATCTGCTGAAGGTCACCGCCGCGCCGCCGCGTGAAATCACGCTCGAGATGATCGAAGCCGCGCCCAGTTATGAAACCAAGGCCAACCTGGTCCGGGCGTTCGTGCGGCAGGACTCGGTCAAGGCAGCCAATGTCGTGCGTGAACTCTTGAAGGATGGCGCGCATGCTTGATGCCGGTGCGGCGATCGGGCCGGTCCAGGGCGATCGCGCGGTCGCGATCCTGCTGACCCTGCTCAGCGAGGATGATGCTGCCGCGATCGTGCAGGGTTTCGACCCCGATCAAATGCGCCGCGTGGGCAGCGCCATGCTGGACGTTGCCAGCGCGTCGCCGACCGAAATCGACACCGCACTCGATGTTTTCGTGGAGCGAAACCGTGCTGCTTCCAGCCTGGGGCAGAATGCGGAGCCGCGGGTCCGCGCGCTATTCACCGCTGCGGTTGGCAACGTCCGTGCCGACAGCGTGCTGGCGGAGATCGCGCCGAGTGGTGCGACCAACGTGCTCGAACGCCTGCGCTGGATGGATCACGACGCAATCGCGACGGCACTGCGCGAAGAGCATCCGCAGGTCGGGGCACTGATCCTTGTCTGCCTGACGCCCGAAATAGCCGCCAAATGCACCGAAGGGCTTGATGAAGACCGCCAGTGTGACCTGGTTCTGCGAGCCGCGCGGCTGGAACAGATCAACACACACGCGCTGGCCGATCTGGAAGCGGTGCTCGACCATTATGCCGATGCGCCGAGCAAGGTGCCAAGCATCGGCTTCGACGGCCGTGGCGGGGCGGCGAAGATTGTCACGCGATTGCCGAAAGCGACCAACGTCAAATTGCTCAAGGCGATCAAGAAGCGCGACAAGGAGATTGCGCAGAAGATCGAGGAAAGCTTGCTGACCTTCGAAGACCTGCTGGCGCTTGATGCCAAGGGGATGGGGACACTGCTCCGCAATGTTGAAACGCCCATACTCGTCATGGCACTGCGGGGTGTTGCGCCGTCGGTGACCGAGCAGATGCTCGCCAGTCTGTCGAGCCGTGCCGCCGATGGCATTCGCGACGAACTGGCCGAGGGCCGCGCCAAACGTACCGAAGTCGAAGACGCTCAACGGCAGATTGCCGCCATTGCGCGTCGCTTGGCCGACGATGGTGATCTCGAACTGGGTGGCAAGGGCGGCGACGACTATGTCTGACATGACGCCATTGCATCTGTTCGACGTGCTGCCCCAGCGTCGTGGCTTTCAACCGCGGCATTTTGAGCCTGCGGCGTCGCCGAGTAGCACGGCCTGCGGAGAACATGACGATTTCGCGGCGGGCTTCGCCGAGGGGCAGCGTCTGGCGCAGGAATTATTTGCCGCCGAACGGCAGCATTTGCTGGATCTGATCCGCAATGCCGAAGCGCTGCAAGCCGAGCCGAGTGAGGAAGTCGCGGTGCTGATCGCCAATGCGGTCGAGCGGTTGCTGACTCAGCTCACGGGCCAGGCAGTGCCCGACCGGGCGTGGCTGGAGAAGCAGGTCATGTGCGCGGTCGAATTGATCCAGGAAACCGATGCGAAGCGCCGACTGCGCCTGCATCCCGACGATGCGGCCTTGTTGGCGGATGCGCAATTCGGCTGCGCCGTCGTGCCCGACCCCGATCTCGCGCGCGGCGAGATCCGCGTGGAATGCTCGACCGGCTGGGTAGAACAGGGCATCCCCGTCAATCTCGCGCGTTTGCGCACCGACTTGTCGGTCTTATGAGCGGACGCCTCGCGAGCAGCGCCGCGATGGTGCTTGATGGTCTGAAGATCGACACGCGCCCACGGCGCATCGGTGTTCTCAAATCGCACGACGGGGTGGTGCTGGAGGCGGCCGGCCTTGGCCAGTCGCTTGGTGGAGGCGCACGGATCGTGGGCGCCGACGGCGCCTCGATTCAAGGCGAAGTCGTCGGCTTTCGCGGTGAGCACTCCTTGATCGCACCCTTCGATCATGGCGTGCCCGTTAGCGCGGGCAGCTTCGTAGAGCCCGATGGCCATGCCAGTCAGGTCGGCTGCGGCTCGCATCTGCTCGGGCGAGTGATCGGCGCACGCGGCGAACCGCTGGACGGTCGCGCCCTGCCTCCGATGCGCCTCAGTTGGCCGCTGGCAGGACGCCCGCGCAATCCGCTCGACCAGGCACGCATCACCAAGCCGTTCGACCTTGGCGTCCGCGCGGTAAACGCGGTGCTGACGGGGGGCGAAGGGCAACGCATTGCCATCGTTGCTGGCTCGGGCGTCGGCAAGTCGGTACTGATGGGCCAGATGCTGCGCGGTGCCGATTGCGACGTCATCGTCGTCGGCCTGATCGGCGAGCGCGGTCGTGAGGTCAGCGACTTTCTCGAGACCAAATTGACTGGCGAGGCGAAGCGCAAGGCCGTGGTCGTTGCCGTTCCTGCCGACCACCCGCCGTTGCTGCGCCTGCGCGCGGCGATGCGCGCGACGGCGATCGCCGAATTCTTCCGCGCGGAAGGCAAGCGCGTCCTCCTCCTGATCGACAGCCTGACCCGTGTCGCGCATGCGCAGCGCGAGATCGGGCTGGCGCTGGGCGAACCGCCGACGATCAAGGGCTATCCGCCGTCCGCACTCGGCCTGATCCCGCGCCTGATCGAGCGCGCGGGTGGGGACAAGAAAAGCGGCGGTTCGATCACTGCGATCTACACCGTGCTCGCCGATGGCGGCGATACCGAGGATCCCGTGGTCGATACGGCGCGCGCCATCGTCGACGGGCATATCGTCCTGTCGCGGACGCTGGCGGAGCAGGGGGTATTTCCGGCGATCGACATCGGCAAGTCGCTGTCGCGCGTGATGACTGACATCGTCGACGAAGATCATGCGCGCGCTGCGTCGCGAATGCGGAGCCTGTGGTCGGCCTATGAAGAAAATCGAGACCTGGTGCTCATGGGGGCGTACACCGCCGGGTCCGACGCTCTACTCGACGAAGCGATTGCCCGGCGCGGTGAGGTCGTCGATTTCATGCGCCAATCCGCTGACAGCCGTGTCGATTTGCCGACAGCGCGTGATGCTCTGGTCGGGCGGTTCGGCGCATGAACAGCATGGCCCGTCGCCAGCGCCTGATCCGCGCGCGCGAAATCCAGCACATGATGGCGGCTGCCGCCGGTGCCGCTGCTGAGCAGAAAGAACATCATCTGCGTGGCATCGCCGGTCGGATAGCAGGGCTCCGCCAAGGTCTCAGCGCCAACCCCGGTTTTGCCCGCGCGCAGGATCTGGTGGTGATGGGCGAGCTCGCTACGCGATTGGAACTGGCGCAGGGTTCGCTTGTCCCCCATCAGCAGGCCGCGCAGCAGGCCAGCGAATTGGCCCGCGCCAGAACGCTCCACGCCGCGCTCGCTGAACGTCGCATCACGCGGCTCGATGAAAGGCGCACAGCCGAAGAGGAGCGCGTAAGGCGACCTGCGTGCGATGGCAATGGCGCGAAAGGTGCGCGCGCGATGACCGTCTCACTCAACACCGCACCAGTGGGCAAGCCGGCAGGGAGCGACCCGACGTCGCCAGCGCGCAAAGGGCATCAGGTTTCGACAGGCTGATCGACACCGCCGATGCCAGCGATCAAGTCGACGTGCAGCCATTGGTTCAGGCTGCGGCAGGCGATCAGGACGCAGCGAAATCTCTCGATGCGCTGCTCGCGGCCCTTAAACTCACCCTTGCGCCGGGCGCCGCTTTGCTGCCGGCGGCCTTGAAAAAGACGGGCGCGCTCGAGCAGGCTGCGACAGCTAAGAACACCGATGGGGAGCAAGAGGAGGGCGACCCGGCGGCGGCTATGTTGGCCGCAATTGGGCTGCCACCGTCACTCACAGTTGTGCTGCAAAGGTTCGACCGGATCATCGGCCAATCCGGCGGATGATCTTCTTGCCAAGCCGTCGTCGGCTGTCGCTTCTGCTGTATTGCTTGGCGATGTCGCATTGCCGTCGGTGGCATTGCCAGTGTCGCTCGATCACCCAACCCCTACCAACTTGCCAGCTGTTGGCGGGCCGGATCAAACAGGCTCCTCTGCCAATCAACTCGACCGCGTGATCGATACGGCGCGCGCTGCCGTCTGGCTCGATCACTCTGACGCGCGATATTGCTGAGAGCGCGGGGGCGGTCGACAAGATGCGCTTTCGCATGATGCCGCCCAGTCTTGGGGCGCTCGATGTGTCGGTCGAGCGACAGGGCGTTGGCATTAACGTCAACATGACTGCGCACACCGCCGATGCGCGAAACCTCATCGCGGATTCGCGCCAGCAGATGGTCGATAGCCTCAGAGCGCAGGGCGTTCCGCTGGTTCAGTTCAGCCTGATGACGGCGAGTGACGAAGGGGCCGGACACCGGCCTCCCACATTTTTCGAACACTTGATCGAGGTTGCCGCGCCGACTGGCACGGACCTTGCTGGACAGCCTGTTGAGACAGCAACGGCGGAGCGGACGGATCGCTTCGCCTGAACGGGCGAACGATGGCAGAAAAGACAGACGAACCGCGGCGAAGCCCAAGAAGAAGGGCAAGAAGAAGCTGATCCTGATCGCTGGTGGCGCATTGCTGCTGGCAGGCGGGGGTGCGGCTGCTGGCGTGTATCTGGGGGGCGGCTCTGCTGAAAAGTCGCATGAGGATCCGAACCGTCCCAAGCTGGTCCTTCGCAGCGAGACGCATGAAGCGGCCGACGAGGGTGGGGGGCATGGCGAAGACAAGGGGCCGCCGCGTCGCATCGGTACCGTCGCCGCCGCGAGCGATACCATCAAGCCCGATCCCAAGAAATACGAGATCGCTTATTACCCGATCGAGCAGGCCTTTACTGCCAACCTCGCCGATGGCGGCGGTTTTGCGCAGATCGGCATCAGCATGGCGACTTATTTCGACAGCCGCGTCGGGGACAATATCGAACGCCAGATGATGCCGATCCGCTCCGCCATCCTGCTCGTGTTGTCGGATCAGCAGGCTGAAGTCCTCGCGACTCCCGAAGGCAAGCAGATGCTGCAGCGCCAATTGACCAAATCGATCAACGGCGTGCTCCGCGAGAAAGAGGGCTTTGGCGGCATCGACAACGTCTATTTCACCAATCTGGTGGTGCAATGACCGCACCGGGCGAGCGCAAGGTCGAGCGCGCGGTGCTCGACGCGCCGCGCCTGCCGCCGGGCGAAATTCCGGGGCTCGACCGCGTCGCACAACGTTTTGCGCGCGGTTTGGCCCAGCGCTGCCCGGCTATGGCTTCGATGTGCGGGTTGCCGGTGCTGCAGTGCGTCCGGCCCGGCATGACGCTGGTATGACAGGTATCGTCGCATGCCTGGGTGCGCTTTGTTATTCCCGAAATCGCTGCTTGCGCGACGGTCACCTTTCCCGTTTCCCCTGATCATCGCCGCGATCGATCGCTATTATGGCGGCGAAGGGGTGTGTGCGATGGGAGGCCCGCGCGCTGACGCCGGCTGAGCGTCGCAGCCTGATTTCGCTCGGGAGTGCACTCGCTCCCGCGATCGCGACGGCCTGGGCGGAAGTCGCGAAGTTTTCGCCCAGTATCGACGATGCCGGGCACGCCGTCCCGGCACCGGCAAACCTCGATGAGACTTTGGCGGTGCAGGAGTTCACTGCTGACCGACGCTAGCGGTGCCGACTGGTCGCTGACTTTCGCGGTGGCGCAGGAGCCGCTGCATCGCCTGCCGGGTTGAGCAGCGAGGCGCCGCGTGCGCGTGAGGTTTCGCCCGCGTGGTCGCGCGCATTGCAAGACGCGGTGATGGATGTGCGCTTTCCCGTTCGGACCGTGCTGTCGCGCCCCGACGTCGCGCTCGACCGCCTGCTCAGCCTTGCGCCGGGTGACGTTATTCCAGTGCTGCTCCCGGCCTTTGTCCCGCTGAGCGTTGGCGGGCGGGTGATCGGACATGGCACGATCGGCGAAGAAAATGGCCGCGCCGCCATCAGGCTGGAGCGCATGGATGGAGGATTTGGACGGTGAGTGACTTGTCGATCGAAGCCGATCTGCCGCGCGGTCGCGCGGTCGACCGGAACCTCGCGCTGCTCGGCGGCGTCAAGGTGCGCGTGTCGGTCGAGGTTGGCGGGGCCTCGCTGCGCCTCGCCGAGCTACTCGAACTGGGTGAGGGCAGTGTGGTCGAACTCGACCGCCAGGCGAATGATCTCCTCGAAATCTACGCCAACGGCACGCTGATCGGGCGGGGTGAGATCGTCACCGTCGATGGCCGCTACGGGGTGCGCTGCGTCGAGGTTGCCGCGCCCGATGCGGCCTTGCTTGGCCTCGATCGGCGCGGCTGACATGACGGAATATATCCTCCGCCTGCTGATCATGGTGCCGCTGATCGGCGGCATTGCCTATGGCTGCCTGTGGTTCTGGAAAAAGACCCAGGGCGGCATGCTCGCCAGCCTGGGCAAGCAGGAGCGTGCGGTCAGGATCGTCGACGCGATTCCGATGGCGCAGGGCACGAAGCTTGCCGTCGTTGAATTTGCCGGTCGCACACTGCTGGTTTCCGCATCACGTAACGGCGTGGCGCTGATCGCGGAAGGCGATGGTGACTTCGCCAATGTCTAACTTGCTTCGTGTGGTATTGCTGGTGCTGTTATCGGCGATGCCGGTGGGCAGTGCGGTTGCTCAAACCGCGCCGACGACGTCCGTGCCCGTGGTCGCTCAATTGACCGCGCCGCCGACGACCTCGCCAGCGCCGATCGGGACGCCCGGTCCCGCCGCGGCACTCGGCAAGATTGCCGGTACTCAGCAATTGTCACTGTCGCTGCAGATCCTCATATTGATGAGCCTGTTGACGGTGCTGCCGTCGCTCATCCTGATGATGACCAGCTTCACGCGTATCATTATCGTGCTGTCGATCCTCCGGCAGGCACTGGGGCTGCAGCAGACCCCGCCGAACCAGGTGCTGGTCGGACTGGCGATGTTCCTGTCGCTGTTCGTCATGCAGCCGGTGCTGACGCAAGTGAACGAGACGGCGTTAAAACCCTATAACGCCAACCAGATCACGCTCGACGAAGGCATTGCCCGCGCCGGTGTGCAATTTCACGGCTTCATGGCCAAGCAGACGCGCAAGGCCGATGTTCGCATGTTCACCAAGCTTGCCAAGGCGCAGCCGGTGGCCAAGGCGGAGGACATTCCCTTCTCGATCCTGCTGCCCGCGTTCGTCACGTCGGAGCTCAAGACGTCGTTTCAGATCGGCTTCCTGATCTTTCTGCCGTTCCTGATCATCGACCTGATCGTCGCGTCCTCGTTGATGTCGCTGGGCATGATGATGCTGTCGCCGACGATCATCTCCATGCCCTTCAAGCTGCTCCTGTTCGTGCTCGTCGATGGCTGGGCACTGACGATGGGTAGCCTCGCCAGTTCATTCGTCAGGTAAGCCGATGGAAGCCGATTTCTTTGTCTCCTCCGCATCGCATACGATGTGGATCCTGATGCTGGCGTGCGCGCCGTTGCTGATCCCGACGCTCATCGTCGGCGTGCTGATCGGCATGGTGCAGGCCGCGACCTCGATCAACGAAGCGACGCTTACCTTCGTCCCCAAGTTGATCGTCTTTGCGCTGGTCATCGTGATGTTCGGCAGCGCCATCCTGATGCTGCTGACCGATTTCACCCAGGATATTTTCGCGCGAATTCCCGAACTGGTGCGATGATTACGACTTCGCTCACTGCGCTGCAGCCGATGCTGCTGGCGCTGATGCTGGCGATGATCCGTCCCGGTGCTGCGCTGCTCGCAGCGCCGATCTTTGGCGCGTCAGCGGTGCCAGTCCAGGTACGCGTCATCCTTGCGCTGGCGGTCGGCGTACCAGCGGGTAGTGCGGCTCAATTCGACGGGTCGATGGATGCGATTCTGTCACTGTCCGGCCTGATCATGATCATGGGTGAAGTCGTTCTCGGCCTCGCTCTGGGGTTCGCTTTGCAGATCGGCTTTGCGGTCGCGTTGATCGCCGGTGAGGCGATCGGCGCGGCCATGGGGCTTGGCTTCGCGTCGATGAATGATCCGACTTCGGGCCATAGTTCGACCGCGCTCGGCCAGTTCCTCAATCTCCTCGCGGGCGTGCTGTTCCTCGCCGCAGGTGGACATCTCGCCTTGATCGAGATCGTCATGGGAAGTTTTCGCACGCTGCCCCCCGGAGTATCCTGGCTGACGCCGGAAGCACTGCGCGGGCTCGTCGATTTCGGGGGACTGATGTTCGCCGCAGGTGCCACCGTGGCCTTGCCCGTCGTCTCGGTGCTGATCCTTGTCCAGATTGCCATGGCTGTCGTCACTCGCGCCGCACCCGCGCTCAACATATTCGCCGTGGGCATCCCTGTCACGATTCTCGCCGGCCTGATGCTCATGGCGCTGGCGGTGCCGGTGCTGGCGATGGCAATCGAGCATGCGCTCGACCTCGGGCTCGACCAGGCCCGGTTGATCGCGGCATTGTAGATGGCCGACAAGCCTGACCGCGACAGCCAGACTGAGGCACCCTCCGCCAAACGCAAGCGCGATGCCGCGCGCGATGGGGACGTCCTGCAGTCACGTGATTTGTCCACCGCCATGATCATGGCGGCGTGCACCGGCTGGATCGCCATCGGTGGTGGGTGGACAATGACGCACATGCAAGATGTGCTACGGGCGGGCCTGAGCTTCACTGCTGCCGATATCGCCGATTTCGCGCCGGGAGGCCGCGCTCTCGCTGTGACGAGCAGCGCGGTTGTTCCACTGTTCGCCTTATTCGGTGCGACATTGCTGGCGGCAATTGCCGCGCCTGCCATGCTGGGTTCACTCGGTTTTCGACCAGGTGCGTTCGCGGTTAAGCCGAGCAAGCTCAATCCCCTGGCGGGCCTTTCCCGCATCTTTGGAATGCAGGGACTAACGGAACTCGGGAAATCGGTCCTCAAGGTGTCGCTGCTCGGCGCGGCCGCGTGGTGGGCGCTCAACGGCCAGCTCCACACGCTCTTCGGTCTGGCAGCTCTGGATCCGGCGGCAGCCGCGACCGTCACCGGCAAGACGCTGCTCCGACTGGTTATGGCGATGACCTTCGCGTTGACATTGATCGGCGGGATCGACGCATTCATCCAATATCGTCAGCGCCAGGCGCGCCTCCGCATGACCAAGGAACAGGTCAAGCAAGAGCATAAGGAATCCGAAGGCAGCCCCGAGGCCAAGGGCATGCAACGTTCGCGGCGGCAGGAACTGCTCAACGGGTCGGCGCGGCGCGCGGTTACCGAAGCCAACGTGATCCTGACCAACCCGACGCACTTTGCCGTCGCGTTGCGTTATCGTCCCGGTCAGGACGCCGCCCCGACTGTCGTCGCGCGCGGTCGCGGTGAAACCGCGCAGGCGATCAAGGCACTTGCCAAGGAGGCGAGCGTACCTCTGCTCGAATATCCGCAGCTGGCGCGCGCGATCTATTTTACGACACGCGCGGGCCGGACTATCCCCGCCGACCTATACCTCGCCGTCGCCACCATTCTCGCCTTCGTCTTCAACCTCGACAAGGCGGTGGCCGAAAGTCGCGCACAACCGGCGATCACCGTTCCCGAGAGCAAGCGTTTCGACGAACGTGGCCGTCCGCAAGCTTAATCTGCGCACGGCCCGGCCGTAACCCTAGCATGACTTCAATCGCCAACAGTCTGGGCTTCGGCTCGGGACTTGATGTGACGAAACTCGTCACCGATCTCGCGGCGGCTTCGCGTGATCCCAAGATCGCGCGCATCGACGCCCGCGCCACGGCGGTCAAATCGAGCATCAGCGCGGTAGGCCAGGTCCGTTCGGACCTTGAAACCTTCTCGACCTCACTCAGCGCGGTCGTCGCCGGTGGAACGCTGCAAGCGGCACTGGGAATGAGCGATGCGACAGTGCTGGACGCGGTCACCGTCAAGGGTTCCGCCGGCCTGGGGATCGACACTGCGGTGCAGGTCGTCAGACTGGCGCAAGCGCAGAACAGCCTGTCAGCGTCGTACAACGACCGCGCGGCGATCCAAGGTTCGGGCAGCTTCACGCTCACCGTCGGCGGTGTCTCGTCCACCGTCACCATCCCGACGGGGCAAGGGTCTCTCGACGACATTGCCGCCGCGATCAATGACGCGGGCAAGGGTATTGCAGCGCGCGTCGTCAACGATGGCAGCGGCTTTCGCCTCGTCATGCGCGGCACGACGGGTGCTGCGCAAGCGTTCAGCCTGACGTCCGACGACGCCGGACTGAGCGATGTCGCGGCAGGAATCGCCCAGACCCAAGTGGCACAGGATGCCGAAGTCGTCGTCGATGGCGTGACCTATACTCGTCCTTCGAATAAGCTGGAGGATGTCGTCCAGGGGGTCGTCGTCAATCTGAAGCAGGTCGGCACGACGCGATTGACGGCTATCGACAGCAAGGACACTTACTCCGCCGCGCTCGAGGATTTCGTCGCGGCGTTCAACGTCCTCAAAGGGCATCTGGCCGAGGCTGTGAGCGCAACCAAGGGCGAAGCCGGGTTGCGTTCGCTCGAGCGGCAATTGGGCGCGCTTGTCGCCCAGACGGTCAGCACGACCGGCCCCGCCAGCCTCGGCGCGATCGGCGTCAAGACCAACCGCGACGGCTCGCTGACATTCGATCAGGCCGGCTTTGACAAGGCATATGCCAATGATGCCGCAGGCGTCATCGCCGTTTTCGTGCCGCGCCGGGACACGGCCCACACGCCAACCACCGATCCGGGCATCGGCGGGGCTCTGGCGGCGATCAGGACATCGGTATTGGCCACCGGCGGCGCGCTGACCGGTACCGCCAACCGCCTGACGCGCGAGCAAAAAGGTATCGAGGACGACCGTGCGCAGATGGAAGCGCGCGAAACAGCTTATAAGAACCGGCTGACCAAACAGTTCGGCAATCTCGACGCCAAGGTGGGCGCTTTGAAGGCAACGCAAAGCTATCTGACGCAGCAAGTCGCCTTGTGGACCAAATCCACGTGAGGTCGGCCAACGCGCTGTCGCGCTATCAGGAAATCGATCTTGGCGGTCGCGTCGGATCCGCCGATCCCCATTCGCTGGTCGCGTTGCTGTACGAAGAATTGCTGGCGAGCCTCGACGTCATCGCGCGTGGATTGGCGACGGGTAGCAAGATCGATCATGCGCGACACAGCCGGGCAGTGGCGTTGCTCGCGGCGCTCGAAAGCGGACTCGATCTGAAGGCGGGGGGTTCGCTCGCACTCAGTCTGGCGGCGATCTACCGTCAGATGCAGCGACGATTGGCGGCCGCGCGCGACGGCAATGTCGCCGCAGTCACCGAGGTCGCGGAGGGTGTGCGCAACCTTGCCGAGGCATGGAAAAGCATTCGTTAAGCGACGCGATACTTCCGCATTTTCTCGATCAATGTCGTGCGCTTGAGCATCAAGAGCCTTGCCGCTTCCGAAACCACCCCGTCGGCGGCATCGAGCGCGTGCTGGATTCGCTCGCTCTCCAGGGTTTCCAGCAACTCGCGCAGGTTGATCGGGCCGTTCCCACTGTCGACCGACCGATCCGCACAGGGCGCTTCGGGCCGAACATCGCGGATGTAAGTGACGTTGTTGCTGCGCGGTCGGCCAAGCAACTCGTCCATTTCCGTGCCGCTGATCGACTGTGCCGGAAACAGCACGCGCGCCCGTTCGAGCACGTTTCGCAACTCGCGGACGTTGCCCGGCCAGTCGTGGGCTTCCAACCGCGCCATCGCAAAGCGATCGAACTGCACGCGGTCGCGTTCACCCAGCTTGCGTTGAAAATGATCGAGGATCGGGGCGATGTCCTCGGGTCGCTCGTTCAGGGGCGGGGTGTGGATCGGGATCACGCACAGCCGGAAGTACAAGTCTTCACGAAACCGACCGGCATCGATTTCCTCACGGATATCGCGGTGGGTCGCACAGACGATGCGAACATCGACCTTGACCGGGCTGGTACCACCGACGCGCTGGACCATGCCGTCCTCGAGCACGCGGAGCAGCTTCACCTGCATGTCGAAACGCATGTCGCCGATCTCGTCGAGGAAGAGCGTCCCCCCAGAAGCTTCCTCGAACCGCCCGATGCGCCGCTGCGCCGCGCCGGTAAAGGCACCGCGTTCATGTCCGAACAATTCAGATTCGATGAGGTCGGCCGGGATCGCGCCGCAATTGATCGCGACGAATGGCTGGACGGCACGCGGGCTGGCCTGGTGGATCGCCCGAGCGACCATTTCCTTGCCGGCGCCAGAGGGGCCGGAAATCATGACGGGAGCGGCGCTCGGCCCAACCCGGCGGACCCGGTCCCGAACCCGCTCGATCGCATCGCTGACACCGACGATCTGGCCGTCCGCCTGCGTTTTTTCGACCCGCCTTGCAGTAGCCGCCATTCGTCATGCCCCTTGCTCTGGCACGGTAAATGGCGGCTTAGGGTTACTTGCAAGTTAACGGCACCGTGTGCCTCACGCCGTAGCGTCCGGCCTGGCGTCGCTCCAGGTCAGCGTGATCGAGATGCGCCGGTTGCTGGGGCTGTAGACATCCTTGCGGATATAGGGCTCCCGATCGGCAACCCCTTCGATGCGAACGAAGCGATACGGCGCGACCTGCTGCATCGCCAGCATCTGCCGGGTCATCTCGGCCCGCGCGCTCGACAGTCGCCAATTATTCATCGACGGGTCCTTGGTCCACGGCGTCGCATCGGTATGGCCGCGGATCGTGAGCCCGTTGGGCATCGTGCTGATGCTTTCACCCACCGTGCGCAGCAGCGCGGCTGCGGGCGCGGTCAATCGGTCAGTGCCCATCGCAAACATGGCGAAGTCGGCATCGTCCACCAGATCTATGCGCAGCCCGTCGCGCGTCTCGGTGAAGCGCACATTGGCGGCGATCTTGCGCAAATTGGGATTGCGGCGAAGCTGGTCCATCACGCCGCGCTGCAAGGCTTTGAAGCGCCGCTGATCCTGATCGCGCCCGCCGCCCTCTTTGGGGCCGCCCTTGGCATCGACCGGCAGCGTCATGGCGCGGGTGCCGGTCTGCCCGGCACGCTGCGGATATTTGTCGACTGACGTGATCGAATCGCCGCCGAAAAAGCTGTTCGACCCGGCCGAGTCCTGTTTGTTGGCCACCGTCGTCGGCGCAAAATAATCGGCGAGCCCCTTGCGCTGTTTCTCGTTGGTCGCCCCGAGCAGCCACATCAGCAGGAAGAAAGCCATCATCGCCGTCACGAAATCGGCATAGGCCACCTTCCACGCGCCGCCGTGATGGCCGGCATGGGCGGCAGGGTAGATCTTCTTGACGATGATCGGCCGCACTTGCTTGCTGGCATTGGGCTTCATTTTGTGGCGACCCTCAGTCCTTCGAACACGTCGGAAAAGCTGGGCTGGTTATGGTGTGCTACGCCCGAACGCGCTGCTTCGATGACCAACGGCTGCGGATGACCGTGCAGCGAAGCAATGATGAGCTGCTTGACGACCTGGTAGATGGCAAGGTCTTCCTCGACAACCGCCTTGGCCTTGTTGGCGAAGGGGCCGACCATGCCGTATGCCAGAAGCACGCCGAGGAACGTGCCCACCAGCGCGGAGCCGATCATTGCGCCGAGGATCGCCGGCGGTTTGTCGATCGATCCCATGGTCTTAACGACGCCGAGCACCGCCGCGACGATGCCAAGCGCGGGGAGGGCGTCGGACAGCCCTTGGAGAGCCTCAACAGGTTTCAAGGCGTGATGCGCATGGGTCTTGACCGAGTTGTCCATCACTTCTTCGACAGCGTGCGGTTCGAGCGTGCCCGATGACACGACAACCAGGCGCAGCGTGTCGCAGATGAGGTGGATCAGCGTGCTGTCACCTAGCAGTCGCGGATAGTCGGCGAAGATCGACGACGCCTTGGGATCCTCGATGTGCGGCTCGACCGCGACAGGACCATCGGTGCGCAACAGCTTCATCAAACGCGAAACGAGAAAGATCGCGTCGAGGTAATCCTGTTTCTTGTACTTTGGCCCCTTGAAAACCTTCATCGAGTCCGCCGAGCAAGCCTTTCAGGTCCTTGCCCGAATTGCCGATGATCAGCGAGCCGACCGCCGCGCCACCGATGATCAGCATTTCGTGCGGCATCGCTTCGAGCACGGGCCCGAGATTGCCACCGGTAAATGCAAAGCCACCGAAGACCAGTACGATCAGGACAACGAGGCCGATGATGGAGAACATTGGTGGTGGCGACCTCAGAACGGATGACTTGGTTGACTAGGTTAACGGCCGGCGAGGCCAGTTATTGAGGGGGGTCAGCCGAGAATGTCGAACAGCGTCCGGCGATTTATGCGAGCAAAGGCGGCTTGGGCGGCTTCGAGCGAGATGGTCTGCGCATTCAGTTTGGCAACGGCGGACGTGATGTCGGTGTCCTCGATCGAGGACTGTTCCGCCTTTGTGTCGATCTGACGGAGGCTGAGGCGGTCGATCGCTTTGTCGATGCCGGCCGCGCGGAGGCCGTGATCGGCAACGGTGATGGAAGCTTCGTCGACCGCTGCCTTCATGTCCGTGAGGGCGGTACTCATCGCGACGGTATCGCCCGCTTCCACGGCGGCGGCGGCGGCTTCAAGGCGCGCGTCTAGTGTGTTGAAGGCGGCAGCGGCGGTGACGACAGGCTTGACCGCTTCACCGGCGCCGGTGGGGATGGCGATGGCATCGACACTGGCGAACAGTGGCTGGCCAAGCGAAGATTGCGTCGCGCGAAGCGCCCGAATGTCCGCTGCCATCGCGCGCAGGGCCAATGCATGGGTCTTGCGATCCGAAGAGGTCAGCGTGCCGTTACTGGCAGCGACCATCGTTTCACGTGCGCGGACAGTGATGTCGGACATGCTTTGCAAAGCGGTGTCCGCCTGTGAGGCAAGCGATTGGGCGAGGCCCAGGTTGCGCGCCCAAACACTGGTGTCGGAAGTATCGCGAACAAGACGCGAGACGCGGGTGGCGCCGGCAACATCGTCTGACGGCAGGTCAATGCGCTTGGTCGTCGAAATCTGCGTTTGGGTTTTGTTGAGCTCCGACGCCAAACGGCTCTGGCGCGCAATCTCATAGGTCATGCTGTTGCCGGTGGCTGCGATCATGAGGAGGCGTCCTAGAAGGCGTTGAAGATGGATTGCATGGTTTCGCGCGCGACCTGGAGGATGCGCGCAGCGGCATCATAAGCCTGCTGGTAGCGGATCAGGTCGCCGGCTTCGCGGTCGAGATCGACAGCGCTCAGATGGTCGCGTGCCTGGCTCGCGCCAGTCAGCCGTGCGGTGGCGGCCGAGTCGATGGCTGTCGCATTGGCCACCGTCTGCGATTGCGTCGCAACGAGCTTGGTCCAGCCTGCCTCGGGACCATTCGCGCCACGAAGCGAGCCAAAGGCAAGTGCATTGCCGTTCGCGGTGGTGCCACTGGCGGCGGCAACCTTGGCCGGATCGGTAATGTTGGCGGCAATCCCGGCGGCGGTCGAGCCGTTGAACAAGGGCGAGCCAGCGACACCGGCAATATCTTGCCCGGCGGCATGCTGATTGTTGAATTGCGTGGCGACTTGGCCGGCAAGGGTGTCGAGCGCGTTCTTCTGCGCTTTCACATGGTCGGCCGCTTCGGCCAGTCCACCGAGGCTGCCGCCCGAGACTGTGACACCGCCATAGCTCAACGTGCCATCGGACGCTTGGGCTACGGTGATCGTCGTGCGCGACGCGCCGCTGAGGAGAGTCGTGCTACCGGTCGTCAGGGTCACCGCGCCCTTGGCGTCAGTGCCGATCGTGACGGGAAGCGCCGCGGAAATGCGATCAAGCAGCTTGTCGCGCTCGTCCAGCAACTGCGCCTGGTTGGTCGAACCTTCGCGCGACCGCAGCAGCCCGTCATTGACGCGGGCGAGGGCGATGACATCGGCATTGACGGCGTCGACCCCAAGCGAGGCGGTCTGGCCAATCGCCGTGCCGACCTGGTCGAGTCCCGCAGCGGTACGGCGAAAAGTCGAGGCGACATCGTCCACCGATGCCAGGAAGCTCTGGCGAAGCGTAGTGTTGGTCGGGTCAGCGGCAAGCGCGTCGAGCGCGTTGAACGTCGCTGTCAGCGCCTTGCCGACACCGGCGCCCCCATCGTTCAGTGCGCGCTCGGTTGCATTCAGAGAGTTGAGGCGCGCCGATGATCGGCCCGACTCCGCACCTGCGGTGCGCGCGTCGGCGACGAGCCATTGGTCGGTCGCCCGCGTCACGCCGTCGACGCGTACGCCGTTCGGCAACACGCTGCCGGTATAGAGCAGGCTGTTTGCGCCCGACGGCATTTCGGTCAGGTTGATGTCCCGGCGGACGTAGCCCGCCGTGTTGGCATTCGCGATATTGTCGCTGACCGTCGACAGCGCGCGCGAATAGGCGCGGATGCTCGACGCGCCGATGTTCAGCAGGTCGCTCATTTGACAACCGCCTTGTTCAGCTGTTTCGCCAATAGCGCGCCAATGCCGAACACGCCCTGCTTGGCCATGGCGTCAGCGGTCTTGGCATCGGCCATTTCGCGGAAATTGTCGGTGGCGCTCGAGCCGAACAGTTCGTCGCCGAGCTTCGCCTTGCGCATCTCGCCAAGGACCTGGCGAACGAAGACGGCTTCAAACTTCTCTGCCGCCTTTTTCAGTTCGGGGTCAATCGCCTTGGCTGCCGTGGCGACTGTGGATGAGACATTGCCGATCATAGGATCACGAGCTCCCCTTGCAGCGCGCCCGCCTGCTTCAGCGCTTCGAGGATCGCGACGAGATCGCCCGATCCGACGCCCAGGCGATTGATCGCCGCGACGATTTCAGACAACGACGCGCCCTTCATGACGAAGGCGGGGGTGCGCTTTTCCTCGACCACGATCTGGCTGTTGGGGGTAATCGCTGTCTGGCCGCGGCTAAAGGCCTCAGGCTGTGAAACCTGCGGCTTTTCGTCGATCCGCACCGTCAATTTCCCGTGGGTCACCGCGGCGGGCATGATCCGAACTGCGCCATTGATCACGACCGTGCCGGTGCGCGAGTTCACGATCACTTTCGCCGGTGCCGCGGCAGGCGCGATCAGCAGGTTCTCGATCCGGCTCATCAGCGCGGTGCGCGACTCCGCGCCTTCGGGTGCGGCAATGGTGATGGATACACCATCGACCGCGCGAGCGATGCCGCCGCCGATTCCGCGGTTGATTGATTCTGCGACCAGGCCGGCATTTGTCAGGTCGGCGGTCGAGAGGTTGAAGGTGAGAGTGGGAGAGGAAGCAAAGCCCGTCTCCACGGCGCGCTCGATGGTCGCGCCGCCGTCAATCCGACCGACGCTGGGTACGTTGACCGTGACCTTCGATCCGTCCGCCGCATCGACGCCGAGTCCGCCCACGACAAGATTGCCCTGTGCCATGGCGTAGACCTGACCGTCCGCACCTTGCAGCGGCGCCATGACCAGCGTGCCGCCACGCAAGGACTTGGCCTTACCAAGCGCCGAAACGGTGACGTCTAGCCGCGTGCCGGGCTTGGCGAAGGCGGGCAGGTCGGCAGTGATGATCACCGCTGCCGAATTCTTGAGGCTGGGATTGGAGTTCGCCGAGACGGTCATGCCGAACCGCTGCAATGTGCCGCGAATACCCAGCGTCGAATAATCGAGACTGTCGTCGCCCGTGCCGGCAAGGCCGACGACGATGCCATAACCCGTCAGCTGGTTGCCGCGCACCCCAGCGAAGCTACCGAGATCCTTGAGCCGTTCGGCGTGCGCCGGGACGGTCGCCAAGAGTGCGACGAGGGCGAAGACCAGCGCGCGCATCAGAAAGGGCTCACGACCGAGAAGAAGCGCTGCAGCCAGCCTTGCTTGCTGCCGCGCGCAATCTCGCCCTTGCCGGTATAGCCGATGCGCGCGTCGGCGATGCGGGTCGAAAGCACGCGATTGTCGGGGCCGATATCGGCGAGCCGGACGATGCCGGACAACCGTATCATCTCGTCGCCGCGGTTCAGTGTGACCTGCTTTTCGCCGCGTACCAGCGCAGTGCCGTTGGGCCGCACCTCGACGATCGTCACGGTAATTTCACCAGTCAGCGCATTGGACTGCGCAGCGGTGCCGGAGCCCTTAAAGGCCTGATTGCCACCCGCGCCGACATCGCTTGGCGAGAAGAGCGACAACGGACCGGTGGTCGGCGGGGTCAGGCCGATGCTGCCGTCGCGCGCGGTTTGCGCCGAGTTGGCCTTCACTGCCTGGGTGCGCTCGGCGAGGACGACTGTCAGAATATCGCCAACACCGCCGGCACGCGCGCCGTTGGTCAGCGCGACATAGGACATGCCGGGGAAGATCGCCCCAGGGCTCGCCTGCGGCGCAACCATCGGCGGCAAGGCCGGGCTGTAGTCGGGCAGTGGCTTCTTGCGCGCTTCGGCGGCTCCGGAGAGCGCCAGCACGGCAAGTGCAATAGCCTTAAAGCTGCTGGTTGGCATTACGCAGCATCTCGTCGGTGGCCTGGATCATCTTCGAATTGACCTCATAAGCACGCTGCGTCTCGATCATGTCGACGAGTTCCTCGACGACGTTGACGTTCGACGCTTCCAACGAGCCAGCACGAATCGTGCCACGTCCCTCGATGCCCGGCGCGCCGGCCTGCGGCGCCCCGGATGCGGGGGTTTCGATGAGCAAGTTGTTGCCGATCGACTGCAAGCCCGGCTTCGTTGACGAATGCCGGCGGTCTCGATCTTGCCTACCTCGGTCGGTTCGGTCGCGCCGGCGACCGTCGCGGTGACGGTGCCGTCGGCGCCGATCGATGATGTTGGTGGTCTGCGCCGGGATCTGGATCTGCGGGGTGACGGGCATGCCGTCCTGCGTCACCAGCGTGCCTTCGGACGAGCGCTGAAAATTGCCGTCGCGGGTATAGGCGGTGCGGCCATCGGGCATGGTGATCTGGAAGAAGCCGGCACCCTCGATCGCCATGTCGGTGGCATTGCCGGTGGTCTGCATCGTGCCCTGCGTGCCGATGCGTGCGGTGCCGTCGATCGACACGCCGGTGCCGAGGTTGAGGCCTGTCGCATATTTGTTTTCGGCAGAGGACGCCGCGCCTGGCTGCGTGATCAGCTGATACGCCAGTGTCGAGAAACTGGCGCGGTCGCGCTTGAAACCTGTCGTATTCACGTTCGCCAGGTTGTTGGCGATGACCTGCATCCGCATGTTCTGCGCATCGAGGCCCGTGCGGGCGACGTGAAGAGCACCGTTCGACATTTAATTCACTCCTATTGCGGCAGACTCATCAGTTCGGAGGCGGCGCGATCGTTTTCGCGCGCGTCGCCGATCATCTTGAGCTGGACGTCCCATTGGCGGCTGGCCTCGATCATTTGGACCAGGGCGTCAGACGCGTTGACGTTCGAGCCTTCGAGCGCGCCGGATTGCAGGCGGGCATCGGGGTCATCGGGCAGCGTCCCGCCGCCCTTCACGCCAAAAAGCCCGTCGAGCTGCTTGGCGATGGCGGTGCCCTTGGGGCTGACGATCCGAAGCTTGTCGACTTCCTGCGGTTGCGAGGCGTCGCCTCCCGCGGGGACGATCAGGATCTTGCCGTCAGGCGCGATGCTGATGCTGTCGGCCGGAGGCA
Organism: uncultured Alphaproteobacteria bacterium; assembly: GCA_963740775.1. Lineage (GTDB taxonomy): Bacteria > Pseudomonadota > Alphaproteobacteria > Sphingomonadales > Sphingomonadaceae > Sphingomonas_O. The sequence goes on from CAVUFE010000001.1 coordinate 105,617, forward strand.
GGGTGATCGGGCCGCCCGAGCCCATAACCGGCTTGCCGTCACCCGTGGTCAGGAGACCGCTCGACGCAACCTGCAGGTCGCCGCGGCGGGTATAGGCTTCCTGCCCATCATCCCCCTGAACCGTGAGCATGGCGTCGCCTTCGAGCGCGACGTCGAGGTTGCGCCCGGTCTTGTTGATCGTGCCGGGCGTCATGTCGGCGTTGATCACCTGTTCGCTGACCGTCGCATGACGTGAGCGTGCTCGGACTGTTGAGCCAAACTGACTGAGCATTCGCCATTTCGCCGCGAAAGCCGGGGGTGTTGGCGTTCGCCAGATTGTTGGCGATGGCAGTCTGACGCGACATCGAGCCGCGCATGGCCGCCAGCGAAGCGTAGATCAGCCGGTCCATGATCAGCCTCGAATGTTGAAGATGGTCTGGGTGAGCGTGGAATTCGGTCTCGATCGCCTTGGCATTCGCCTGGAAATTGCGCTGCGCGGAAATTAGCGACAACGAGTTCCTCGGTGATGTCGACATTCGCGTGTTCGAGCGAGCCCGAACGGATTGCGCCGAGCGGACCGAGGTGGCGCCGTCGATGACCGGCGGCGCCGCTGTCTCCGGTAGATTGCCAGTGCGCGTCGCCGATCGGACGCAGGCCTTCAGTCGCGATGAAGCTCGCCATGGCGACCTTACCCATCGCCGAAGATGTGCCGTCCGCGAACGTGGCGGTGACGAGGCCATCCTTGCCGATCGAAATGTTGACCATCGGCGAGGTCGGGCTGGTCGGAGAGAGTGCGGGCAGGACGAGGTCGCTGCATGTCGCCGAGCGAGGTCGAGGTGACGTTGCCGTTCGCATCGACGGGCAGGAATTGCACGCGTGCTGCCGATCGAATCGGTCACTGTGCGGTCGAGAGCGACTTCGAAATTGCCCGCGCGGGTATAGGTTACCGCTCCCGATGCGCCCTGACCCTTGACCACGAAGAAGCCTTCGCCGGTGATGCCGAGGTCGAGTGCCTTGTCGGTTGATTCGAGCGATCCTTGCGTGAACTGCTGCTGGATGCCGAGCAACTTGGTGCCCTGGCCGGCGATCGTCTTGGTGGTCTGCGTGGGCGCGCTAGCGAACACGTCGCCAAACTGGGAGCGGCTCTTCTTGAAACCGATCGATCCGACATTGGCGATGTTGTTGGAGGTGACCGAAAGGTCGGTTTGCGCGGCCTTGAGACCCGATAGTGAGGTGTAGAAGGACATTCGGGTGATTCCTTAAGAGGCGGGTTTGGCGGCGGCCGCTGTGGCCGTGCTGTTGGTGAGGATTTGTTTGAGCAAGTCGGTCTGTGTGCCGAGTTGCGTTCGAGATGCCCTTCAGCGTCTGGCTCATCTCGGTGGTCGAGGTCGATGCATTGATCTGGGCCATCTGGGCGATCATCTGGCTGTTGTCGTGCGCCTCGAACGGATCCTGCGGCTTTCAACTGTTCCGTCATCAGCCGCAGGAAATCGGTCGATCCCAACGTTTTGCCCGGTAGGCGTCGTCGTGGCCGACGACAAGTTTGCGGTGTTGTTGGTGACGGCTGCGGTCATTGTCCGATCCTCAATGTGTCCAGCATCAGCGATTTGGCGGTCTGCAAAACCTGGACGTTGTTCTGGTACTGGCGGCTGGTCTCGATCATCTCGACCATCTCCTGCGTGCTATCGACCGCGGCTTCCCACACGTCGCCATTGCCATCGGCCAGCGGGTGGCCGGGTTCGTGCCGCTTGGTCGGGCGTCATCGTCGTGGTGTCGATGCGGTCGACCGCGACGGTCGCGCCACCCTGACCATCCATCACAGTGCGGAAGACGGGTTTCATCGAACGATAGGCGGCGCCTTCGCTGCCAGTGACGGCGTTGGCGTTGGCAAGGTTCGACGCGGTTGTGTTGAGACGCACCAGCTGCGCCTGCATCGCGCGCCCGCTGATATCGAAAAGCGACATGCCGGACATCGTCATTCTCCCCGCAGCGCGCGCTGGACCGTCGAAATCCGCGCGTTGAGGAAGGATAGAGTGGTCCGGTACTGAACCGCGTTCTCGGCAAAGGCGGTCTGTTCGGTCGACAGCTCCACAGTATTGCCGTCGAGCGACGCCTGTAGCGGCGTCCGGTACTTGGTCGCTGTGTCGATGGACGAGCCCCGCTGCGCCGCGTCGAGCGCCGCGCCGAAGTCCATGTCACGCGCCTTGTATCCCGGCGTCGCGGCGTTTGCGATGTTCGACGCGAGCATCGACATGCGCTGCGCTCGCAGCTCCAGCGCCTGGCCATGCAATCCGAACAGGGGGTCGTTGCTCATCGTCTTCGCTCCACGCGGAAGTCATCTGATGAGAGGTGCAGCAATTGCCGTGCCAAAGTGCGCCTAAGAGCAAATCGGCAATGGCACGGAGCTTTGCTGTCACCCCAGCAAAGGAGTTCGCCATGCGCCCGACCAGCTTCGCGTTCGCACTCGTTGCGGTGGTCGCGACGACTGCCCACGCCCAGACCGGGTTTTCAGGACCTGACCGCTCTCGACCGACAGATCGCCGAAGCAACTGGCGGGCGCGCCGAACCCATCGACCGCCGCCTGCGCCTGACCGCCTGTACCGATGCAATTTCGATCAGCGCCGACGGGCCGATGCCCAGCGTCCGCTGCGGTGCCTCGGGCTGGCGCATCGCGCTGCGCGTCAACGGTGGCGGTGCCTATAACAATGCCCCCATCGCCATTCGCCGCGGGGATGAGGTAACGGTGACGATCGAGGGCAATGGCTTCGAGCTGACCGGATCGGGCATCGCGATGGAGGACGGACGTGAGGGCGGCACCGTGCGTGTCAAAACTTCGACAACCGCCACGCCCGTCTCGGTGCGCGTCACCGGCCCCGGCACGGCGTCGTTGAAGGGCTGATTGCGCGCTAAAGTTTCGGCGCGTGCTTCCGTAAACACTGCATGACCTGTCGGCTTTCCGGCGAGCATGCAGTCGAAGGAGCCGCGCGATGATCGAGAGGATCGAAGGGAGCACGACCGTCAGGCGCGTTTCCAGCGCGTCGGTTTAACGCGCCGCGACGGTTCAGCCGCACGCCGAGCTCTCCGGCCAGTCAGGGCTGCTCGCCACGGCCAGGGCGCTGGCTGCACAGCCCGCACCGATCGACCATGGGCGGATCGGCCAGCTGCGTCAGGCGATCCGCGATGGGCGCTATGTGACTCGATCCCCATTCGATCGCCAGAGCCATGCAGGAGCATCAGGGTGAGTGATCCGGCAATGGACGCGGTGATCGCGGCGCAGGCGCAACTGATTGAAGCGCTCGACCGCAGCGACGTCGGTGCCGTCGAAAATGCGACACGCGCGCTGAACGATGCGCTGATTGCCTTTAAAGCCGACAATGCGAGGGGCGAACGCCGGTCGCGGCGCGATCAGGCCGAATTTGCGTTGCGCCAGTGCGACGCGGCAAAGATGCGCGTAAATTATTTGGGCAATGCCACACGCGAACGTCAACGCCGCCTGGCGGCGATGCGCGGCGATGCGCGGGCCGAGGCCACTTATGGACGCCCATCGTCGATGCGAATGCGATTAGTAACCGCTTAACGTTTTGCCAGCGGCTGGCACGCTGCTTGCTTCATGCCGGGTATGGCAGCGATTGATTTGGTTTCCGGAACGCGCGTGCAGCGGGCGATTGCATCGGCCGCGGAGCGTTCCGGTGTCGATTTCGACTATCTCTACAAACAGGCCCACCTTGAAAGCGGGATGAACCCTTCGGCGAAGGCGAAAACTTCGTCCGCGTCCGGACTGTTCCAGTTCACCAAGGGGACCTGGCGTAACACGGTACTCCAACATGGCGCTGAGCACGGCCTTGGCTGGGCGGCCACGGCAGTCGCGCAGCAGAGCGACCTCTCCGCCGTCGATGCGCTGCGTTTCGATCCTGAAGCATCCGCCGCGATGGCCGGCGAGTTAGCGTCGGATAACCGTTCCGCACTGACCTCCGCTTTGGGCCGCGAGCCCGACGAGGTGGATCTCTATCTCGCGCATTTTCTCGGTTCGGCCGGGGCGACCAAGTTTCTGCAGGCTTATGACGTCGACCCGGCCACCCCCGCCGCTGAACTGTTGCCACAGGCCGCAGCCGCGAACCGGTCGGTCTTCTACAACGCGGCCGGCGCCGCCCGCAGCGTCGGCGAGATCCGCGACATCTTCGCGACCAGGATGGGCGCGGCGGCGACGATCGCCGCGCCACCGTCCTTCGTTCCGGTTCGCAACGAAGTTACCCAGGCATCGTCGGCAAGCAACGCCGACCGCCCGCTCGAACTCGCCAGTTTCGACCGCATGCCGGGCCGCCTGTCGCTGGCATTCGCGCAAGCGAGCTACACCAAATTGAGTAATCTGCCGTGAGTGCAAATGTGAACAAGGCGGTCTGGGGCGACGCATTGCGCGGAGGCGTGCTGCCCGTCGCCATTCTCATGCTCGTCATGCTCATGATCGTGCCGGTGCCGACGGTGCTGCTCGACATGGGCTTCATCGCCAACATCATGCTGAGCCTGGTCATCCTCATGATCTCGCTGAATTCAGCACGCGCGCTCGATTTCTCGGCATTTCCGACGGTGTTGCTCTTCGCCACGCTGTTCCGCTTGTCGCTGAATGTCGCCTCGACCCGTATCGTGCTGGTCAATGGCCAGAAGGGCGGGGCCGCCGCCGGACACGTCATCGAGGCGTTTGGTCAGTTTCTCATCGGCGGCAATTACGTCGTCGGCATCTTCGTATTTGCGGTGCTGATGATCATCAACATCGTGGTGATCACCAAGGGTGCGGGGCGCGTGTCCGAAGTGTCGGCACGCTTCACTCTGGACGCCTTGCCGGGCAAGCAGATGGCGGTCGATGCCGATCTTAACGCTGGGCTGATCACGCCCGACGAAGCGAAGGCACGGCGCCAGGAGGTATCGACCGAGGCGGACTTCTTCGGATCGATGGACGGTGCGTCGAAGTTCGTGAAGGGCGATGCCGTTGCAGGTATCCTGATCCTTTTCGTCAACATCCTGGGTGGCCTGGTCCTCGGCGTGGTCAGCCATGACATGGCGGTCGGTGATGCAGCCAAGACGTACCTGACCCTCGCCATCGGCGACGCACTGGTGGCACAGGTGCCCGCGCTACTGCTGTCGATCGCCGCTGCCGCCATCGTCACCCGCGTCAGCTCGCCGCTCGACCTGTCGGGGCAGATCACCAGCCAATTCGGTGTCGCCAAGGCGTGGTATCCGGTCGCCGGCATTCTCGCATTTCTGGGGCTACTCCCCGGCATGCCGCATCTGCTGTTGTTCGGCGGTGCGGGCGTGGCCGCCTATATTGCCCGTCGCGTGTCCCGACCCGCGCCGGTACCGTTGGTCGAAGCGACCGAGGTCAAGGCGCCCGAACTCGAGTGGGACGATGTCAACGAATCGTCGCCGATTGTCCTCGAGGTCGGCTACGCGCTGATCGACCTGATCGACGAGCGCAAGGGCGCCCCGCTGATGGGCCGCATCACCAGCCTGCGCCGCCAATTGAGCCGCGAACTTGGCTTCGTGCTGCCGATGGTCAAGGTGAAGGACGATCTGGCTCTGCCCGGCAACGCCTATCGCTTGACGATCGCGGGCGTGGTGTGCGGAGAGGACGATGTCTATCCGGGCGACTTGCTCGCGCTTGACGCAGGCGACTGCTTGCCTGGCGTGACCGGCCGCGCCGTGCGCGATCCGACCTTCGGTTTGCCGGCTTTGTGGATCGACAGCGCGGCGCGCACCGACGCCATCGTCGCCGGGTACACGGTCGTCGATGCGCCGACGGTCATCGCCACCCATCTCAACGAAATCCTGGCCCGCGCCGCGGCTGCCTTGTTCGGGCTTGAAGAGGCACAGGCGCTGGTCGAAGGGCTCAAGGCCCATTCGCCGCAGCTTGCCGGCGCGCTGACGCCACAGCCGTACACCCTCGCCGCAATAACCGCGCTTTGCCGCGGGCTTCTGGCGGAACGCGTGCCGCTCAAGGATTTCCGCCGCGTCGCCGATGCGATGGTCGAGGTCGCGCCGATGGCACTACCGAGCCCGGCGCTGCTCGAAGCGGTGCGCCAGCGTATTGGCGGGCTGATCGTCCAACCGCTCGCACCCATCAAGATGCCGATCCCTGTCGTCACATTTACCGGCGAACTGGAGGAATTGCTCAGCAAGTCCGCACGCGCCGCGCCGGATGCGCTGTGGCCGTTCGAGCCGCAATTGGCTGAAGGGGTGATGACCGCGTTGGAGCAGGCAGTGCAGCCCGAAATGGCTGCAGCGCGGAATTTCGCCGTGGTGACCTCCCCCAATTGCCGGGCACCGCTTGCACGACTGCTGGCGACGCGCTTGCCCGACATCCCCGTCCTGTCCTTCAGCGAGCTACCAGAGCATCGCCGTGTCGACGTGCTCCACGTCGTCGGTGGCGGTGCCCCCGCGCTGACCGCGCCCGACCCCGTTTCCGGAGAAATTGCATGACGACGGCACTGGCCCGCAGTCGCCGCCTCACAGAGGGCACCACCCATTCGCTGGTCGAGGCAAACCTGCCGCTGGTGCGCAAACTTGCCTGGCACGTCAGCGCACGCGCATCGAACGCCATCGAGCTCGAGGATCTGATGCAGATCGGCCTCGTCGCCTTGGTCGAAGCCAGCCGGGTTTATGAGGATCAGGGGTTCGCGTTCAGCACCTACGCCTCGACGCGCATCAAGGGGGCAATGCTCGATGCGCTGCGTCGTACGGCACGCCAGCCGCGCAGCGCCGCCGCCACGCGCCGCGAACTCGACGCCGCGCGCAAGGATGTCGAGGGGCGAACGGGCACTGCCGCGACTTCGGAGGAAATTGCCGAAACGCTTGGCATTACCATGGCCGAATTGCGGGTTCGGGAAGACGCCACGATGCCCGTCAACGAAGTTGGTCTTGCCGACGTCTATGCCGACGACAATGCCGCCTTCGCCGATGAGCGCGAGGATGTCGAAACCTGGCTCGACGACCGGCGGACACGGCACATGCTGGGCGCTGCGATCGCCACGCTGGCGGAGCGCGAACAGATGGTTCTTCAGCTTTATTTTCGCGAGGAGCTGAACCTTGAGGAAATAGGGCAAGTACTGGGCGTATCTGCGGCGCGAGTGTGCCAGGTGAAGGCGGGCGCGATTGCCCGCCTCAAAGCCAAACTGACGCTGGCTTACTGAGCGGCAAGTTCTTTCAGCGGAACCGATGCATCGGCCAGTCGCTCGGCCGTCGGTGAGGCGCCAGCCACGACCAGCGCCTTGCCCTGCACATAATCCTTGACCGCATTCACGCAATCGAGCGCGATAACGCGACCCTGTTTCAGGTAGATCAACGAAAAACTGCGCTTGGCCGGGTCGCCGCGCGTCACTGTGGCATCGTGGCCGATCGATAGGCCCACGGTCTGCAGCCGCAGATCATACTGATTTGACCAGAACCACGGCACTGCATCATACGGCGCGGCGGCGTCGCCCTGCATGATCGTTCGCGCGACGGTGTTCGCCATATCATTGGCGTTTTGCACCGATTCCAGCCGTAATGTTGCCCCGCTGGCGTAGCCATTGGCATGGGCGGCGCAATCGCCGATGGCGAAAATGTCGGGCAAGGTGGTCCGGCAATTGCCATCAACCTCTACGCCGTTGCTGCAAGCTGCCCCTGCCGCAGCCAATGGCGCAATAGCGGGCACGATGCCGATGCCGACAATGACCATCTGGCATCCAAGCACACTTCCATCCGCTAATCGCACTCCCGACACCCGCCCGGCTTCCGCCTCGATACAGTCGACCGCGACGCCCAGCCGCAAGTCAACGCCGTGCGCGCGGTGCTCATCTTCGTAGAAACGCGACAGGGTCTCGCCCGCGACCCGCGCCAGCACGCGGTCGAGCGCTTCGAGCAGGATGACGCGCTTGCCGAGCTTCGTCAGTGCTGAGGCCGCCTCAAGCCCGATATAACCGCCGCCGATCACCACGGCGGTCTCGACCCCGCCCAGTTCGCCCAGCATCCGGTCGGCATCCGCGCGCGTCCGCACGGTGTGGACGCCGATTGCATCATGCCCGCCGCACGATATCCTCCGCGCATCGCCGCCGGTCGCCCAGATCAGCTTGCCATAGCCGATCGTCGCGTCATCGCTCAGCGTCACCGTCCGCGCGTCGGCATCGACATTTTCGACGCGGCGGCTCAACAGCATGTCGATTCCTCGCTCGGCCCAGAATGCCGCCGGGCGGATCAGGATGCGCTCGAACGTCTTTTCGCCCGCGAGATAATCCTTGCTGAGCGGCGGCCGTTCGTAGGGCAGTTCGGGCTCTTCACCGACGATGGTAATGCGGCCCGCAAATTTCGCCTGCCGCAGCGCGATGGCGACTTGCGCGCCGCCATGCCCGGCGCCGACGATCAGGACGTCGGAATGGTCGTTCATGCTGCGAGCGTCTCCGCGTCGACCGCGTAGAGATCATCGGCCGAAGCCAGCGCCGCGGCCCGCAGACCAAGAGCCTCGGGCACCAGTTGGCCGACATAAAAGTCGGCGACCGCCGACTTGGCTTTCAGGAAGGGCGTGTCGCCAGCCACTGCTGCCCGTCCCTCGCGTTCCATCAACCAGCCGCACACTGCGACGGACAGCATCGTCAGGAACGGCGTGCTACCCGCCAGCCGGTCGTCAATCCCTGCCGACAGCATAGTCCGGGCAACATCGTCGCATGCGCCAATGAGTTCGATCAGAGTCGGTGCCTGCGCTTCATCGCGCATTTCAGTGATCAGACGTTTAAACGCGCCACCATTGTCGAGACCCAGTTTGCGGCCGACCAGATCGGCGGCCTGAATGCCGTTGGTGCCCTCGTAGATCGGCGTGATGCGCGCATCGCGGAAATGCTGGGCCGCGCCGGTCTCCTCGATATAGCCCATGCCGCCATGCACCTGGATACCCAGGCTGGCGACCTCGTTGCCGAGGTCTGTGGCGTGCGATTTCGCGAGCGGGGTGAGCAGGTCGAGGCGCAGTTTTGCTTCCGCGTCCCCCGCATTGGCTCGATCGACCTGTCCGCACGCGAAATAGACCAGCGCCCGCGCCGCCATGGTCTGCGCGCGCATCCGCATCAACAGACGGCGGACATCGGGATGTTCGACGATCGCCACCGGTCCGGCACCCGATGCGGAGGCGCGTGGCGATTGCACGCGTTCACGAGCGAAAGCGAGGGCGCGCTGCGTCGCGGCCTCGGCAACCTGAACGCCCTGCAAGCCGACATTCAACCGGGCATTGTTCATCATGGTGAACATCGCTCGGATGCCGCCATATTCGGGGCCGATCAGCTCCCCGACACAGTCGCCATCTTCGCCGAAGGCAAGGACGCAGGTAGGGGAGGCGTGGAGGCCCATCTTGTGCTCGATCGAGACAACGCGGACGTCGTTGGCCTCGCCGAGATTGCCATCCGCATCGAGGCGGATCTTGGGGACGAGAAACAGTGACAGCCCCTTGGTGCCGGCGGGCGCATCGGGGGTTCGGGCGAGTACGAGGTGGACGATATTGTCCGCCAAGTCGTGATCGCCGAACGAGATGTAAATCTTGGTACCGCGGATCTGATAAGTGCCATCGCCGCGAGGGGTGGCGGTGGAGCGCAGTGCGCCGACGTCCGAACCTGCCTGTGGCTCGGTCAGGTTCATCGTGCCGGTCCATTCGCCAGTGGCTAGCTTTGGCAGATACAGCGCCTGCTGCTCGGGCGAACCGTGATGCATCAACGCTTCGATCGCCCCGACAGTGAGCGTCGGGGCAAGGGCAAAGCCCATATTGGCAGTGCCCAGCGTTTCAAGCACCGCTGCGGACAGCACGAAAGGCATGCCCTGCCCGCCAAAGGCTTCGGGCGAGCCGATGGTGCCCCAGCCGCCAGCGACATAGGCCTGATATGCGTCGCGGAATCCCTGCGGCATGACAACGCCATCGGGTGTCCATTTCGCGCCAATGGTGTCGCCAATGCGCGCCAGCGGTGCCCATTCGCCGGCAGCGAATTCGCCCACGCCCTCCAGCACCGCATCGACAATTTCTCCATCGACACCCAGCTCGCTGATCCCGGCAATATGGTCGAGGACGAAACGCTGTTCGGCGACCGCCGGACGAAATACGCTCACTTGTGACTTGCTCCCGCCGCTGACATTCGCCGTTATAGCCTGCCCAGCCCACGATGCTACGGTGCAGCTTCATGGAGGTCGATCGGATGAAAGTCGCTGTCGCAGCTGCATTGGCGCTAAGCCTGGTCGCCACGAACGGCTGGGCCGACAACACCGCCTACGAGGCGGTAGATCCGTTCATCGGCACGGGCGGGGAGGGCCACACATTTCCCGGTGCCGTCGCGCCCTTCGGGATGGTGCAGTTGAGCCCCGACACCAACACGGCGTGTGCGATCCGCGACTGTTACAAATGGGCCGCCGGCTATCGCTACGAAGACAGTACCATCACCGGCTTTTCGATGACCCATTTCTCGGGCGCGGGACACAGCGATCTTGGTGATTTCCTGATGATGCCGGCAGTCGGACCGGAAGCTTCGGTCAACCTCGATCCCGGTGAACCGGGCAAGGGCTATCGATCCCGCTTTTCCCATGATGGCGAGGTCGCAACGCCCGGCTATTACGCCGTCAGCCTGGTCGATAGCGGTGTGCGTGCCGAGCTGACCGCCGGAACACGCGTGGGGATCCACCGCTATTCCTTCCCGGCGGGCGCGCCGGCCCATCTGATCCTCGATCTGCGATCGAGCATCTATAATTATCCGGGCAAGATCCTCTGGTCGACGGTGCGCGTCACCGCCGACGGGGCGATCACCGGCATGCGCGAGACGCGTGGCTGGGCGCCCGCGCGAAAACTGTGGTTTGCGATGCGCTTTTCCGCGCCGCTGACGGGTCATGCGTTCATAAACAGGGAAGAGAAAATTCCCTATCGCGGTTTCCAGGGGCCGGGACGTGGGGATGATAGCGTCGCACAATTGGCGGGCCGGGCCTTGGTCGCGCGGCTCGATTTCGGCGCGCTGGCGGGGCCGCTCGAGGTGCGCACCGCGATTTCGGGCGTCGATGAGGCGGGTGCGCTCGCCAATCTCGCCAGCGAACCGGGCAATTTCGACACCGTTCGCGCTAGCACGCGCAAGGCGTGGGAACAGGCTCTCGGCGTGGTGGACATCACCGCCGCCCCGGCGATGCGCAAGACGCTATACACTGCTCTTTATCACACGCTGCTCGGCCCGAGCGTGATGGGCGACGCCGATGGGCGCTATCGCGGGCCCGACGACGGTGTGCACCAGGCCAAGGGTTTCACCTTCCACTCGACCTTCTCGCTGTGGGACACGTTCCGCGCCGAACACCCGCTGCTCACGCTGATCCAGCCAGAGCGAAAGACCGCGGACTTCATCAATTCGCTGATCGTCAGCCAGCAGGTCAGCCCGTTCGGCATTCTTCCCGTATGGCAATTTCAGGGCCGCGAGACGTGGACGATGATCGGCTACCACGCTGTCCCGGTGATCGCCGACGCGTACATGAAGGGCTTGCGCGGCTTCGACGCGGGCGCCGCGCTCGATGCGATGGTCGCCAGTGCGGATTACGGCCCCTATGGCGGCCTCAACGAATATATCCAGCGCGGCTATGTCCCGATCGATCGCGAGCCCGAGGCGGCGTCAAAAACCGTCGAATATGCCTATGACGACTGGACGATCGCCCGGATGGCCCGCGCCATGGGGCGCAAGGATTTGGCCGAACGCTTCGACAAGCGTGCGCAGAACTGGCGCAACAGCTTCGACACGAAGACTGGCTTTCTGCGCGCCCGCAAGGCCGATGGCAGCTTCCGGGTGCCGTTCGATCCCACCGCGATCAATTACGGGTCGGATTATACCGAGGGCAACGCCTGGCAATATTCATGGTTCGCGCCACAGGATCAGGGCGGCCTGATCCGCATCTTGGGCGGCGATGCGGCTACGGTCCGCAAGCTCGACGCAATGTTCGATTATGACAATTCGAAACTCGATTATTCGCATGCCGAGGACATTGCCGGGCTGATCGGCCAGTACATCCACGGCAACGAGCCGAGCCATCACGTCGCCTATCTCTACGATTATGCCGGCCAGCCCTGGCGTACGCAGGAGCGGCTCGCGCAGATCGTCGCGTCGCAATACAAGCCGACGCCCGACGGCCTGTCGGGCAATGACGATCTGGGCCAGATGAGTGCATGGCTAATGTTCACCGCCATGGGCTTTTATCCCGTTGCGCCCGGCAGCAACGAATATGTGATCGGGCGTCCGTTCGCCGACCGGATCGTGCTGGACCTGCCGAACGGACGGAAATTCGCGGTGGTCGCGGAGGGGCTTTCGGCGGCGAACCGTTATGTCGGGCATGTGACGCTGAACGGGCGCGCGCTCGACCGCAGCTTCATTCGCCACGGCGAGATCGTCGCGGGCGGCGAGTTGCGTTTTACGATGGCGTCGCAGCCCAATCGAGGCTGGGCCACCGCCAAGGCGGCACGGCCATATTCGATGAGCGGTTACTAGACGAGGACGCTCGGCCCGACCGCTAACTCTTTTCCAGCCCGATATCCGGCGCGTCCTCGGCCTTCATTCCGACAACGTGATAGCCGGCGTCGACGTGGTGCGTTTCGCCCGTCACGCCCGAGGCGAGGTCGCTGAGCAGGTAGAGACCTGCGCCGCCGACATCTTCGATCGTCACGTTGCGTTTCAGCGGCGCGTTATACTCGTTCCACTTCATGATGTAGCGGAAATCACCGATGCCCGAAGCGGCGAGCGTCTTGATCGGCCCGGCCGAAACCGCGTTGACGCGGATATTGTCACGGCCAAGGTCGACCGCGAGATATTTGACCGCGGTCTCCAGCGCCGACTTGGCGACGCCCATCACGTTGTAATGCGGGATGACGCGTTCGGCGCCGAGATAGCTGAGCGTCAGCAGGCTGCCGCCGCCCTTGCCCGTTTCGGGATCATAAGGCGTCATCATCGCCGCCGCGCGCTGCGCCACCGCGACGAACGAATAGACGCTGATGTTCATCGTCATCAGGAAATTGTCGAGGCTGGTGTCGGCAAAGCGCCCGCGCAGTTCGTTCTTGTCCGAAAAGCCGATGGCGTGAACGACGAAGTCGATCGTTTCCCAACGCTCCTTCAGAGTCGCGAAGGCCACATCGAGTGCGGCCATGTCGGACACGTCGCAATCGATCAGGAAATCGCTGCCGACCTGCCCGGCGAGGGGACGGACCCGCTTTTCCAGCGCTTCGCCCTGGTAGCTGAAGGCCATTTCCGCACCCTGTTCGTGCAGTTTCTGCGCAATGCCCCAGGCGAGCGACATGTGGTTCGCGAGACCCATGACCAGCCCGCGTTTGCCCGCCATCAAACCGCTCATACCGCCTCCGCAACCGTTTCTGCCGGCGGCTTTAGCGCCTTCGGGTCGGGTTCCGCCAGCGCTGCGTTCAAATGTGCGCCGACCGTGAACCCCAGCCCGATGAACCAGAAAAAGATCAGGCAGATGATGACCCCCGCCAAGCTGCCATAGGTCAGATCGTAATGGCTGATGCCAAAGAGCAGATACGGGAGCGCGTAGATGAGGAGATACCACCACATGGCGACGAACAGCGCGCCTGGCCATTTCGGGTTCTTTGAGTAGCGATAGTGGCTGGGGGTCAATGACCAGATCAGGCCGTAAAGCGACAGGAACAGGAAAAACAGCGGTACCAGTTTGGACAGCTGCAAAACCGTGATCCATCCCTGGGCGAAGGGGAAGATCCGATAAACGAATTGTTCGGCTGCGGTCAGCACGACCTGTGACGCGAAGGCCAGCATCACCAGAATGACGGACGCGATAATGATCCCCATCGACGTCAGACGATATTGCCAGAACGGATTGCTGAACGGCGTGCCATAGGCGCGGCGGAGAATGTCGCGGATCGTCTCGATGAAACTGCCCACCGTCCACAGGCCGACCAGCGCGCCGAGCCATAACAACCAGCCGCCCGATCGTGCCGTCAGTACGGCCAGGACCGGCTCCTGCACCACTTTGCGAACGCTGAGTGGGAGCGCCATGAGAAAGCCGTTGAGCGCCTGTACCGTGTCCGCGCTGCGCCCGAAGACCGACGCCAGCGCGGCCATCAGAATGAAGAAGGGAAAGAGAGTGATCAGCGTCAGGTAGGCAAGATTGCCGGCATGGATGAACCCGTCGCTGTAGACGCCGATTACGGTCCGTTTGCCGACTTCCCAGACGCGGCTGCCGGGACCGAGCCGCGTCAGCCGGCGCTCAACGACCTCGCGCACTCCGGCTCTGGCCTGTTCGCGACGCGCCTCGGGTGCGACCGGAGAAATCTGCTGCATTTCGGCTATACGCCCAGCGCCGCCCTCGGGTTGCTCTCGGCTGCCGCCTCCGCCCATTTATTTAGCTCCGCGTCGCTGGACGGCAGCTCGATTTCGATGGTGACCAGTTGATCACCGCGTCCGGTCTTGGTGCTCCAGCCACGACCACGCAGGCGCAGCACCTTGCCCGATGACGATCCCGGCGGCACCGCCAGCATGACCGGTCCGTCGACCGTCGGCACCTTGACCTTGCCGCCCAGCACCGCTTCCTTGAGCGAGACCGGCAAATCGAGGCGGATGTTGTCGCCCTCACGCTTGTAGAAACGATGCTCGCCAATCTCGATGGTGACGATCGCGTCGCCGGCCCCCCCGGCGCCCGCCTCGCCCTTGCCGGCAATCCGCATCTGCGTGCCGGTTTCGACCCCCGCTGGCAGCTTCAGGTCGATCGTCTTGCCGTCGCCGAGGGTCACGCGCTGCGGATCGAGCCGCGCGGCGTCCTCGAACGGCACGGCCAGCCGGTACGCGAGATTGGCGCCCCTGGCCGGTGGTCCCTGGCGCCCGAAAGGAGAGCCGCCGCGTCCGCGCCCGCCGAACAGTCCTTCGAATATATCGCCGAAATCGCCCGCGCCGGCGCTGCCGCCGGGGGCACCGCGAAATCCGCCCTGCGGCCCTGCGCCACCGAAGCCGAAGGGGCTGGCGGGGTTGCCGTCGCCATCGATTTCGCCGCGGTCGAACTTGCCGCGCTTGTCCTTGTCAGACAGCAGGTCGTAGGCACTTGTGACGCGTCCGAAGCGGTCGGCCGCGGCCTTGTTGTCCTTGTTGCGATCGGGGTGCAGCTCCTTGGCGAGCTTGCGATAGGCCTTCTTGATTTCGGCTTCGCTCGCGCCGCGGGCAACGCCGAGGGTGGTATAAGGGTCTTGCGCCATCGCCGTATCAGTTAGGTAACACGGGCGCGTCTAGCAATGGCGCGTCTGGCATTGGTGCCACGTCGACCGATACGGTCATCGATTGCGCGCCGTGCCCCAGAAAGATGCCATCGACCGGCGCGATTTCAGAATAATCGCGGCCGATCGCGAGGACGATATGGTCACCCGCCATCCAGATGCCGTTGGTCGGATCGACGCCGACCCACCCGCTGTCGGGTCCGGCCCAGACCAACACCCAGGCATGAGTTGCATCGGCGCCGACAAGACGTTCCTGACCCGGCGGCGGATAGGTGCGGATGTAGCCGGAGACGTAGGCGGCGGGAATCGAATGCGCGCGCAGGCCGGCGATCATGATCTGGGCGAAATCCTGGCATACACCGTGGCGGGCACGGAACGCCTCGATCGGTGGCGTTTCGGTCTTTGTCGCGTCGGTGATGTAGTCGAACTCGTTCTGGATGCGCCGGGCGAGGTCGATCGCCGCATCGAGGATGCCGCGATCGTTCGCGAGGCTCGGAGCGCACCAATCCGCAATTTCGGGCTCGAGCGCGATCATCGGTGAGGGAAACAGATAGGCCGGGGGTCCGACTGCGCTGATATCCCGACTCCGTCGCGCGAGGTCGCGGACTTGCGCCACGGTCATGTCGGTGGGCGAGGGGAAAGGGATCTGGCGATCGACCGCGATCGTCGCCTCGCTGACAATGGTCAGTTCGCGTACGGCCTCGGTCACCAGCAGGCGGCTGACATTGGCGAGGCTGGCATCGGCGCGCGCCCAGCTGATGTCCCCGCCCGGCTCGACGCTCAGGCGGTGATCGAGCAATACCTGACCCGACCAGGCGATCGGCTTGAGCCGCAAATTGCATCGCGAGAAGCGTACCGGAACGGCATAGGTGAAGCGCGTTTCATGGCGCAGTCGATAGTTCATGCGCCGCGCTTCATGCCAGGGTCATCCCCGCCGCCCGTACCGGCTCGTCCCCGCGCAGGAAATACCGCCGGGCGATCGCGTCGGCGAGCGTCAGCAGGCCGTTCTCGATGCCGAGCAACTGAGCCTCGTCGATATGCGCCGCGTCAAGCGCGAGCACGCGCGCGGCCAGCGCCTCCCCCGCTGCCTGTTGTGCCTCGGGCAAACCGTCGTCGCCCAGTCGAGGTAACAGCGTCAGATGGCCGCGCAACACGTCAACCTGGTATGCGACCCCGCGCGGGTTGGTTGGGTCGAGCAGCACGAGGTCGAGCGCAGTCGCCGCGGTGACGCCCGCCGGATAACGCTGGCGGTAGGCGATGGCATTGCTGGTGAGGCGCAGCAACAGGTTGAGATCATCCGCATTGCCGCCGCCGAAAGCGCGCGACAGGCGGCACACCGAGACCGCGCGCTCGATACGCCGCCCGGCGTCGAGGAAGCGCCACGCCGCGCTCCGCCCCATCGTCTCCGAAGCCATTCCGGCCAGGGCCGCCAGCCGCGTTTCGAGCGCGCGCAGCCGCTGATTGCGCGCCGCCGCGACGTCGCTCGGCCGCAGCAATCGGGACATCTCCACAGGCAAGCGGTCGCGCAGATCCTCACCGATGGCGGACGCGCGCGCGAAGAGCGTTACCGCGCTGCCCGGCTGATCGCGGTCATCGAGCGCGGTGGCAAAGGCGTCGCCCGTCGGGGGGGCCGCCCCGCCGGCGATCAATTGCCCTGCCAACCGGGCATGGAGCGGCCCACTGAGTGCCGCGCCCTCGCCGTCGCTATTGCGGCCCCAGCCTGCGGACAGGATCGCCAGCACGCCCTCCGTCCGCTCGAGGTAGCGGCCCAGCCAGAACATGTTGTCGGCGATCCGCGCGGGCAGCGTGCCCGGGTTACGGCGAATGCGCTGGGCCTCGGGCGCGGTGAGGAGGCTGACGGGGGCCACGGGAGCCGAGGACAGGATGGCAACGTCGGCTTCACCGCCGCCATCGATCCGCGCGATCCCTCCCGGCATGACGCGCCAGCTATTGCTGGCGTCGCGCGTCAGGAACACGCGCAGGGTGAAACCGCGCGGGTTCAGTTTGCCGTCACGCATCACCGGCATCGTCGCCCGGGCGAGGCGTTCGCGCACCACGCGGTCGAGCGCGCGATCGGCCGAGCCGCCAAAAGCCGCGATCTGTTCGTACTTCGCGTCCGCGCAGGCTGCAGCCGCTGCGTCGTCGCCGCACCAATGGCTGTCGACGCTGGCGAGCCGCAGATCCTGGCCCGTCAGCCTGACCGCGAGGCGCGGCAGATATGCGGCGAACGCCGGCGATTCGAGCACACCCGTTCCCGGCGCATTGGCGACGACCAGATTATCCGTCTGCATGGCGTCGATCAGCCCGGGTACGCCGATGCGCGAGCGGCTGTCGAAAGCCAGCGGATCGACCAGTCGTGGGTCGACCATCCGCCACAGCGCATCGACGCGCTTCATGCCTTCGATCGTCAGCAGGTAAAGGCGATCGTCATGAACTGCGAGGTCTTCGCCTTCGACCAACAACATGCCGAGGTAGCGGGCGAGCTGCGAATGTTCGGCGTGATCGGGATTGAACCGGCCGGGCGTCAGCAAAGCGACGCGCGGTTCGCTGCGCTGGGCCGCCGCGGCAATTCCCGCCCGCAAATGCGCGAAAAAAGGCGCCAGTCGTTCGATGTGCAGCCGTTCGGCCAATCCCGGCATTGCGCGCGATACCGCCAACCGGTTGGCGAGCGCGCGACCCAGCCCGGCAGGTGTCCGGCTATGGTCGGCAACGACGCGCCATTGTCCTTGTGCGTCGCGGATGAGGTCTGCAGCATAAAGGTGGAGGTGACGTCCGCCAGGCGGTCGCATGCCGACAAGCGGACGCAGGAAATGGGGGCTGCCGCAAACGATGGCTCCCGGCAGCAAGCCGTTTCCGGTCAATCGCTGTTGGCCGTAAATGTCGTCGAGCAGCAGTTCGAGGAGCTCGGCGCGCTGCGTCAGGCCGTCCGCCAGCCGCCGCCATTCCGGACCGTCGATCAGCAGGGGGACCGGGGACAGGCCTTCGCGGATTGGCGTGTTGAGCGCCTCGCCAATGGCAATTTCCCATGCCGCCTTGTTCTGTTCATGGGCGACCAGATCGGGGCGAGGGGTGGTCCGGGCATAGTCCGCCAGCAGGTCGGCAGCATCGCCGCCGTCTCCCGTCCGCGCTGCGCCCATTGTGGTCAAACCCGTCCCCTTGCCCCTGCATGACCATATCCCGCCGCGCGTTGCAACGCAGCACGACCGACGATTTTTCTATGAAAATAGGAAATGAGGGTGTTTTGACGGGGTATGACCAAAATCGCCGACGACCCCATTTCCCGTTTCCGTGACTGGCTGGCCGAAGCCGAGGATCGCGAACCCAACGACCCCAACGCCATGGCGCTGGCCACCGCCGATGCCAGCGGCCGTCCCTCGGTGCGGATGGTGCTCCTCAAAGGACTGAGCGACGCAGGATTCGTTTTTTATACCAATCAGCAAAGCCGCAAGGGCGGTGAATTGGCCGCCAATCCCCATGCAGCGTTGCTGTTTCACTGGAAATCGTTGCGGCGGCAGGTGCGCGTAGAGGGGCCTGTAGAACCGGTCAGCGATGTCGAAGCCGATGCCTATTTCGCGTCGCGCGGGCGAACCTCCCGGCTCGGAGCCTGGGCATCGAACCAGTCGCGGACCATGCCCGATCGCGCCATGCTCGAGGATCAGTTGAAGCAGATCGAGGCCCGGTTCGGCGACGGCGACGTTCCCCGTCCGCCGCATTGGTCGGGCTATCGCGTTGTGCCACAGGTCATGGAGTTCTGGTCCGACGGCGCTGCCCGGTTGCACCACCGCGAGGTGTTCGCGCGCAGCGAAAGTGGCTGGTCGATGCGGCTGTTGCAGCCGTGAGCGAGCACGCGACCCTGACCAGCCGCGCGGCGATGGCCAGCATCGGCATGGCGCTGTTCCTGCTCGCGTTGAAAGTATGGGCCGCGGCGCAGACCGGATCGGTCGCGATGCTCGGCTCACTCGCCGATACGTCACTCGACATTCTCGCCTCGGTGGTGACCTTGTGGGGTGTGCGCTATGCGGCGATGCCGGCGGACCGCGAGCATCGCTTCGGTCACGGCAAGGCCGAGTCGCTGGCGGCGTTGTTTCAAGTCATCATCATTTCCATATCGGCGCTGGCAATCCTGTGGCGCGCCATCAGCCGCTGGGTGGACGGGCAGGTCACGGCACATGCCGAACTGGGCATTGGCGTGTCGGCGATCGCGATCGCGGCGACCATTGCGCTGCTGGCCTATCAGCGTTTCGTCATCCGCCGCACCGGATCGGTCGCGATCCATGCCGACCATGTTCATTATCAGTCGGACGTTCTGCTCAACGGCGCGGTGATCGTGGCGCTGGCGCTCGATCAATATGCCGGTATCGGCTGGGCCGACCCGCTGTTCGGCGTCGGCATTGCCGTGACGCTACTGTGGGGCGCGTGGCGCGCGTCATCGCAGGCGATTGACCAGTTGATGGACCGCGAGTGGCCTGAGGAAAAGCGTCGCCGGTTCATGGCGGCGGCGGCGCGTTACCCCGAACTGGCCGGGCTTCATGACCTGCGTACGCGCACCAGCGGCGCGTCCGATTTCGTGCAATTCCATGTGTGGGTCGACCCGGACATGACCGTCGCCACCGCACATGATTTGATGGATCAGGCTGAATTGGGTCTGCAGCGCGAGTTTCCCGGCACCGAAATCCTTATCCACCTCGATCCCGAAGGGCAGGTCGATCGCGAAGGCGTGTTGCCGACGGAACTGGCAGAGGAAACCCCGCAACTCCATGAATTGACCGGCTAGGCGTCGATCATCCCTTCGACCAGGGTCAGCGTCTTCCCGCCGACCCAGACTTGTCCCGCACGATCACGGCTGACTGCGATCCGTGCTGCTCGCCCGAGCCGGGTGCCCTGCGCGGCGACATAAGCCTCCTGCACATAGCCCGCGCTAAACAGCCACTGGCCGATTGAGGCATTCAGGCTCCCCGTAGCCGGGTCCTCGATCAGCCCGCCATGACCGTCGCTGAAGATCGCCCGGACTTCCCAGGCGGCATCTCCACCGGGGTCGTGAGGCCCGACGACACCGATGTCGATGCGCTTGGCAGCTGTCCTTGGCGCTTCGATCGCGAGCACGTCGGCGGCGCTGCCCAGCATCACCGCGATCCAGCCCGGGCCATTATCCACCCAGCGCGCCGCGACGATCGCGCTGCGTTCGATGCCCAGCACCGTCGCGACTTCGGCGATGTCGCCCTCGTCCGGCACACCATCGCGGAGAAGTGGAGGCGCGGCGAAGCTCAGGCGGTCGCCGTCGAGGCGTACCTCGACCAGGCCGACACCGCACTCCTGAACGACGACGCCATCGCGCTGCGGCTGGCCGCCCATCGCCAGCCAGGCATGGCAGCTGCCCAAAGTCGGGTGGCCCGCAAACGGCAATTCGTGTGAAAGCGTGAAGATGCGCACCCTATAGTCCGCGGCGGGATCGGTCGGCGGCAGCAGGAACGCGGTCTCCGACAAGTTGAGCCAGCGTGTAATCGCCTGCATCTTTTCGGTGGTCAGCGCCTCCGCCGCCACGACGACGCCGAGCGGATTGCCGGTAAACGGCCCTTTGCCGAACACATCGACCAACCGGAACGCCCGGCTCATGCGGCCAGCCTGGCGTCGCTCGCGACCGTTTCCTCGATCCATCCGCCGCCCCAGCAGCGCGTGCCGGCATAAAACACCGCGGCCTGCCCGGGCGCGACACCATATTCGGGTGCGGCGAACACAACGCGATCGCCATCCAATCGGGCAGGGACCGGTTTGGCCAATGAGCGGACCTTGACGGTCAACGGCTCGACCGGCGTCGGACCGATCAGATTGAGGCCGCTCAACCGCGCGCCGTCGACAGCCAGCGCCGTACGCGGACCGACAATCACCCGATTTGCCGCCGCATCCAGTCGCACGACGTAGAGCGGCTCGGCCAGTCCACCGATCTCAAGCCCGCGCCGCTGGCCGATGGTGAAACCGGCAATCCCGTTATGCGCCCCCAGCACCCGCCCGTTCAAATCAACGATATCGCCATGTCGCGCCGCTTCGGGTCGCAGCTTGCGAACCAGTCCGGCATAATCGCCGTCGGGGACGAAGCAGATATCCTGGCTGTCGGGCTTGCCCGCGACGATCAGTCCGGCGTCCTGCGCCAAGCGTCGTACCTCGCTCTTCTCCATCCCGCCGAGCGGAAAGCGGAGATAGTCGAGCTGCTCGCTCGTGGTCTGGAACAGGAAATAGCTCTGGTCGCGCGCCGGATCGATGGCGCGGTGCAATTCGTGGCCGATGCGGCGGACATAATGGCCGGTCGCCAGGCAATCGGCGCCGAGTTCACGAGCGAGGGTCAGCAAGTCGCTGAACTTCACGCCCATGTTGCACTGGACACACGGGATCGGCGTGCGACCCGCGACGTAATCATCGGCGAAGCGATCGATCACGTCTTCGCGAAACCGGCTGGCCATATCATGGACGTGGTGCTGGATGCCCAAACGATCGGCGACCGCGCGGGCATCGCGCACGTCCTGTCCCGCACAACAGCTGCCGGCGCGCCGCGGCGTGGCCGCATCATCATACAGCCGCAGCGTGATTCCGATCGTTTCCGCACCGCTTTGCGCGGCAAGTGCGGCAACGACCGAAGAATTGACGCCGCCCGACATCGCGACGACGATCCGCTTATGCGCGGCATCGCCCAGTTGGAACAGGTCGGTCATCGCGGCTCCTTACCGCAGTAACAAATTCGTAGCCAAGGTTTACGAGTTCTTCACCATTCGGACCTTAACGCCCTCTTCATGGGTATGACCAATTCTCGACGTGGAGTGCCGACGCTGGCGGCCTTGCTGACCGACGCGGCTGCGCGCCAGGCGACGACGCCGACGGTGCGCGCGATGTCGCAGAGCACACGGCGCGTACAGGGGGGCGACCCGCATATTTCATTGTTTACGGGGGCGGCCACGACGGGTCATCCGGTGGCGCGTTTCAGTTTCGAAAGTGATCCCAACCGTAAACCTTGATGACGACGGCGTTTACCCTGCCGCTGAAGGGACCGTTCAAAGCCTTTCGCTAACCCTTTGCGGGTAGAAGCGAGGCTTGAGAGGTTCGATGATAGAGAATCAGAAATTTCGCCCGGACCAGGTTATCGGGCCATTGGGTGAACCGCTGACGCTGGCCAGCCTGCCTGCGCCGACGACCACAAGGTGGGTCGTGCGGCGCAAGGCGGAAGTCGTGTCGGCGGTCAGCGGGGGGCTGTTGTCGGTCGACGACGCCTGCAACCGCTATGGGCTGACGCTGGAAGAGTTTGCCGGATGGCAGCGCGCGGTCGATCGTTCGGGCATGCCTGGCCTGCGTGTCACCCGCATCCAACACTATAAAACCCTGTACGAAAAACAGCAGAAATACTGACCCCTGCCACCCGGGAAGCACGCTTCATCGTTACGCCCCCGAACTTTTTTCGGAACCTGATCGGGCGTCTGCGCGTCTTAATGTTCACAACGCCGGCGAGGGAACGTCGGTGAACAGGAGGACTGAACATGGGTCTTATTATTTGGCTGATCATCGGCGGTGTCATTGGCTGGCTGGCCAGCATCATCATGCGCACGGACGGGCAGCAGGGCATTTTCCTGAACATCATCGTCGGCATCATCGGTGCGTTCATCGGCGGCCTGATCTTTACGGGTGGTTCGATCAATAATGCGGGTCTGAACCTGTACAGCTTCCTCGTGTCGCTCCTGGGCGCCGTGGTCCTGCTGGCGATCGTGAACCTCGTTCGTCGCGGTTCGGTGCGCTAAAGCGCCATCGAATTCGTAACGTCGAAAGGGCCGTCCGCGTTTTCGCGGGCGGCCTTTTTCTATGGCGTGAGAAATTCGCGCGAGAAACCGAGTTCGGCAAGAATCTCCCCAGTGTCCGCTCCGGCCATGGGGGCGGGGGAGGGGGTCGCGTTCGGCGTGTGCGAATAACGCGGCGCCGGCATCGGCTGGATCGCGCCGCCGACCGTCGCGAACGTCTCGCGCGCCACATTATGGGGGTGTTCGGGCGCTTCGCCCATCGACAGTACAGGCGCGTAGCATATGTCGGTCGCAGCCATGAGCGCGTCCCAATCGTCCCTTGTGCGGGCTTTGAAGATGATGGTCAGCTTCGCTTTTAGTTCCGGCCATGCGAGCCGATCGTGTTGTGCGTCGAAGGCGGGATCGTCCGCGACACCCGCCGCCTGCCGGAGCAATGCGTAGAATTGTGGCTCGATCGATCCGATAGAGATGAACTTACCGTCGGCGCACTCATAGGTGTCATAGAAGTGCGCGCCGCCATCGAGCATGTTGACACCGGCGCGGTCGGCGTTCTGGCCGATGGCGGTGAAATACCAGCTCATTCCGGCGAGCAGTGCCGAGCCGTCGGTCATCGCCGCGTCGATGACCTGTCCCGGTCCGCCCATCCGAACCGCGAGCAAGGCGCTGACCATGCCGAACGCCAGCATCATCGCGCCACCACCGAAATCACCGACATAATTGACCGGCGGCACGGGGCGTTCGTCGGCGCGACCGATGGTGTGGAGCACACCCGACAGGGCGATATAGTTGATATCGTGCCCAGCCGCCTGGGCATAGGGACCGTGCTGACCCCATCCAGTCATGCGGCCATAAACCAGCTTGGGATTCTCGCCGAGCAGCACGTCGGGCCCGAGGCCGAGTCGCTCCATCACACCGGGACGATAGCCCTCGATCAACCCGTCGGCGCGTGCGCAAAGCACCTTCGCGACCTTCAAGCCGGCATCGGTCTTGGTGTCGAGCACGATCGAGCGACGATTGCGTGACAAGGGGTCACGCGGGTCGAGCCGCCCGCCGGGTCGTTCGATACGGATCATTTCCGCACCGTGATCGGCGAGCATCATGCCACAGAAGGGGCCGGGTCCGATCCCGGCGAATTCGACGATGCGGATGCCGGACAACGGGCCGGGCATCAGCTATTCGCCCCTGCCAAGCGCTGGTTCGCGCTCGACAGTTTATCGCGCAGTGCATCGTTGAGCCGGCGTTCGAGCACGCTTCGAACCGCAGGATGCAGTGCGATATATTGGCGCAATTCGTCGGCCCAGATGCACCATAATTCGCTGCGCTCGGTCAGATCGACGGTGGCGGTCGCGGGCCCGCCACTCGTGGCGGTAGCGTCACCGATGAGATTGCCTGCGTTGCATGCGCCAACGGGGGTGCCGGAGAAAGAAACCCTCGCCGAGCCCGAATGCAGGAAATAAAGGTGCGTCGCCGGCTGGCCCTCGCTCAACAATCTTTCGCCGGGCTTGCCGGTTACCCAAATGCCGGCGTCGATCAGAGCGCGGGCGTCGGTTGGAGCCAGGCCCGTGAGCAATTGACTGCGGAGATGTTCTTCACCGGGGGTAAAGTGCATCCGACGTTCTTTCCATTCGAATTGCGCGATCTTGATTAAGCAGACGGCGATCAACAGTGCCGCCCACACAGCGATCACCGGATTGCGACCGGCGGAAAGCCCATAATAGAGTGCCAGCAGCGCGGCAGCGAGAACGCCGATCCTGAGCTTGATCGAGGCGTGGCCGAACATTGCGATGATGAGGAGCAGGGCGGCGAGTTGAGCAAGCCAGCCGCCATGCCCCAGAGATGTGCCGAACCCGTGCATCTGCTCGCCCCCTGCGGCAAAGCCTTATGCTAGTGCGCTGGCAAAGCCAACGCATCGGACGTCGGTCGAACTTGTGGATCTGCATTTTACCCTGAGACGTCACGAACCCTCGATGCGGGGCAAATCCTGATCGCTAGGCCGGAACAGTAGTTCTTTTGGACAGTTGAGATTGTGCAACTGGAAAACGTAATGACCGACTCGGCACCTGCAAAAGTCCTCATCCTGGCTACCGACGGATTCGAGCAATCTGAACTTTTCGATCCCCGTCAGGCGTTAGTGGATGCCGGCGTCGAGGTGTCGCTTGCTTCGATTGCCCTGGATCCCATTCAAGGCATGAAACACGATGTGAAAGGCGATACGATCAAGCCTGACATGACCTTGGGCGACGTCGACACGGCGAAGTTTGATATGCTGGTCCTGCCTGGCGGTGTCGCCAATCCGGACACCATGCGGATGCAGCCAGAGGCCATTAAAATCGTGCAGGCGTTCTTCGCGGATAACAAGCCAGTTGCCGCCATCTGCCACGGTCCGTGGTTGCTCGCGGAGGCCGATGTTGTGAATGGTCGCAAGATGACATCCTGGCCTTCCATTCGCACCGATTTGCGCAACGCCGGTGCAGAGGTCGAGGATGCCGAGGTGGTGGTGGATGGCGAACTCATCACGAGCCGCAAGCCGGACGACATTCCAGCATTCAATAAAGCCATCTTGAAAGCGCTGGGGCAAAATCGCGGCTGATCATGCAGGTCGCTTTATTTTGCTAACAGAGGCGGTGCTGAAACTCAGGTGACGATCAGGCAAGCACCCGCATTCCGTCGTTGATAGTAAAATCAGTATTGCCGAAACGGACGGAACCTCGAGTTTATGACTGCCGCCGCGCATTGTCTGTGCCGTGCAGCATCGTACAACGGGGCGTTCATCGATGGAGTAGCCCATGGTTCGCCACATCCTATCGCTGCTGTGCACTGCCTCACTTGCTGCTCCGGTTCTTGCCACCGACAACCCTTTCGCGCAGCAGAGCACGCTGCCATTTCAGGCGCCGCCGTTCAACGTGATTAAGGACAGCGATTACCAGCCGGGCTTCGAGCAAGGCATGGCCGAACAAATCGCCGAGATCCGCAAGATCGCAGACAATGCAGCAGCGCCGACCTTCGACAACACGATCGTCGCTATGGAGCGTTCGGGGCAGATGCTGCGCCGCGTTTCCGCCGCGTTCTCGGCGGTGAATCAAGCCGACACCAATCCGATGCTGCAGGAGGTGCAGAAAGCGGAGGCGCGCAAGCTCGCCGCGCACAACGACGCAATCTATCTCGACCCGACGCTGTTCAGGCGCGTTCATAGCCTGTGGGAAGGGCGCGAAGCCGCGCATTACAACCCCGACCAGCTGATGGCGCTTGCCGTGATTTATCAGCGCTTCGTGCGCGCGGGAGCAAACTTGTCGGACGCCGACAAGTCCAAGCTGCGCGACCTGAATGGTGAATTATCGACGTTGCAGACGACCTTCGTCCAAAAGCTACTTGCCGGGACGAAGGCCGGCGCGCTGGTCGTCGGCGATCCCAAGAAGCTCGATGGGCTGGGAGAAGGCGGCATTGCAGCAGCGGCGGCGGCGGCCAAGGCACGGGGGCTCGACGGCAAATGGGTCGTGTCGCTGCAGAACACAACGCAACAGCCGGCACTCGCCTCGCTGTCCGACCGGGCGGTGCGCGAGCGATTTTTCAGGCAGAGCTGGTCACGCAGCGAACAGGGCGATGCTAATGACACACGCGATACAGCGGCGACGATCGCCCAGTTGCGCGCGCAAAAGGCCGAGCTGCTCGGCTATCCCAATTGGGCATCGTATGTGCTCGAAGACCAGATGGCAAAGACGCCTCAGGCGGCTGAGGCGTTCATGGCCAAGCTGATACCCGCAACCGCTGCGCAAGAGCGCAAGGAAGCCGCCGAAATAGACGCGGCTATCAAAGCGGGCGGCGAAAACTTCTCTGTCCAGCCCTGGGACTGGGACCGCTATGCCGAGCGTGTCCGCAAGGCGAAGTTCGACCTCGATGAAAATGAGCTGAAGCCGTATTTCGAGATCAACACGGTGCTTGAAAAGGGCGTGTTCTACGCCGCAAACCAATTGTACGGCATTCGCTTCAAGGAACGCCACGACATCCCGGTGTACAACCCGGACGTGCGCGTATTCGAGGTCTTCGACCGCGACGGCAAGCACCTCGGTCTGTTCTACTGCGATTATTTCAAGCGCGACAATAAACAGGGTGGCGCGTGGAACAGCAGTTTCGTTTCACAGTCGACGCTGCTTGGCACCACGCCGGTAATCTACAACGTCGCCAACTTGCCGAAGCCCGCGCCGGGGCAGCCCGCGCTGATCAGTTTCGACGACGCGACGACGATGTTTCACGAATTCGGACATGCGCTGCATGGGCTGTTCGCCCAGCTTGCCTATCCGTCACTCGGTGCTGGCGCACGCGACTGGGTCGAATTCCCAAGCCAGTTCAATGAGCATTGGGCGCTCGATCCCAAGGTGCTCGCCAATTACGCCGTGCATTACAAAACCGGTGCGCCCATGCCGCAATCGCTGGTCGCCAAGATCAAGCAGGCTGCGAAGTTCAACCAGGGCTATGCGCTTGGCGAATTGATCGCCGCCGCCGAGCTTGACATGCAGTGGCACGCGCTGCCTCCGACAGCGCCCAAGCAAGACGTAAACGTATTCGAAACCGCCGCTCTTAATACGATGGGCCTCGATGCCGCGCACGTCCCGCCCCGCTATCGCACGAGCTACTTCCAGCACATCTGGTCGGGCGGTTATGCCGCCGGCTACTACGGCTATTTATGGACGCAGATGCTGGAGAACGATGCATTCGCTTGGTTTACCGCGCATGGCGGGCTGACGCGTGCGAATGGCGACCGCTTCCGCGACCTCATACTCTCGCGCGGGCATAGCCAAGATTATGCGGTCATGTTCCGCAACTTTTACGGCAAGGAGCCGGACATCTGCCCGATGTTGCAGAATCGCGGACTGCAAACCCAGTCATGCTTTTAACCGTTGCCACCGATGCGTCGCGTCGGCTTCGCGTCCAGTTTCGTCGGCCGGTGGTGTAAGTCTATTCACCAAAAATCTGTCAGATGTGGGCGGCTCAGCGCTCCTCCCTACAATGCCCGCCGATTTCTCCGGGTGATCTCCATCAAAACAACGATTTATCCCGGCATTGTCTTAACCGCGAAGTATCCATTTCGACCTAAGTCGGAGGCGTGTACCGCGCGACCAATCTGCCGACGCCGAAGCGTTTAGCCCTGCCGCTCATAGCGGCCGGCGCGTTCGTGGCTGCGCTGTTGACCGCCGACGACGTCGCGGTTTTGACACTTGGCGCAACCGCGAGTTTCCTGCTGGTGTGGAATTGGCGCACGCGCCGCGATGTCACCGATGCAATACAGCGCCTGGATTCGATCGGCACGCCCGGCTGTCCATCAGATAGCCTGGAAGCAAGCGTTGCGGCAATCGAGCGCCGGGTCGCGGCCCTCGATCATCGGCGCACGCCCGCTTATCCGGAAAGCGCGCTGCCGATGCGCGAGGCCTTGCTCGAGCGAATGCAGCGCGACCGCCACGGCATATTTGGTGCCGTCAAGTTCACCGACTTTGACCGGCTCAACGCTTTTGATCCCGAGCTCGGCGAGCGCATATTCTCTTCGTTGACAGCGCGGTTACAGACAATGCTTGAACGCGATCGCCTCGCAGTCGAGGTCGATCGCGGAGTTATTGGCTTGTGGTTCGGGATGGTGAGCGAGGGCAGCGTCGCACGTGCCGAGCTTGAGGCCATCGCCTATGCACTAAGCGAGGAGATCACGGACGACGGCCAGACGATCAGCCCGCAGATCCGCACCAGGCTGGGGCGGTACGACGCGGCGGCTGGACACGAGGCGAGCGCCATCTTGGCCCGCACATTGGCTTCGTTCGTGACGGCCGAGGCGCAGCCGGGCACTGTTCAGCATGACCTGATCGACTTCGAAGCGATTGCGCGGGACCAGTATGCGCTTGAACAGGATTTGCGGCGGGCAATTGCACAACGCGAGCTGCGCCTCGAGTTTCAACCGCTGATCGACGCGAACGCGGGCCGCGTGTCGGGCGCAGAAGCGCTGATCCGCTGGGACAGCCCCGAGCGCGGCACGGTCTCGCCTGCCAGCTTTATCCCCGTTGTCGAAGCCATCGGGATGGCGAGCGAGGTCGGCGCCTGGGCGCTCAACGCGGCTGCGCGGCAAGCGAAGATCTGGGCCGCAGAAGGCCTGGGGCGGCTGCGGATCGCAGTGAATGTGTCGGGAGTCCAGCTTGAGCGCGACGACCTTCCGATAATCATCCGGCGAACCCTAGACCGGCACGACCTTGGCTCCTCGGCACTCGAAATCGAGCTGACCGAAAGTGTCGCGACCAGCGAAGCCGAACACTGCCGCGCAATCTTCGGCGAGCTGAGCGCGATGGGCATCAAGCTGGCCGTCGATGACTTTGGCACCGGCTATTCCGGGTTCAGCTCGCTGCGGTCGCTTACCTTCGACAAGATCAAGATCGACCGCGAATTCGTGACCAGCGTGGACACGCGTGCGGACAGCAAGGCGATCTGCCAGTCGATCATCGCACTTGGTCGCGGGCTCGGTATTCGCGTCCTCGCCGAAGGGGTCGAGCGCCGGGAGGAATATGAGTGGCTACGCCGTCACGGCTGCCACCATTTCCAGGGTTTTTACTTCGGACGGCCGACGCGTGCGGACGCCTTCGCCGCCTTCGTGAGAGACGAAGCACGAATGATCGATCTATTGCGGCTCGGCATTACCCCGCTGCAGATTGAAGAGAGGCTGCGCGCGTGAAGCTGTCATGCAAATACATGCTCGTTCAACTGGGTGTTCTCGCACTCGCTGCATGTTCGAACGGGCCGGGCCCAGTGAAATCGGCACCCGTGGCGCCTGCGATCAGGACGGCAAGTGAGATCGACGCGGCATTCGGGCTGCTGATGCAGGGTGATGAACGTGCTGCTGCGAGCAAACTTAAGGCAGTGCTCAAACGCGAGCCGATGAATCCTTCGGCGACAATGCTGCTGGCGTCGCTCAAGGGCGACGCCAAAGAGCAATTGGGCTTGCAAAATTACGCATACAAGGTGCGCGCCGGCGACACTGTTGAGAGGCTGGCGCAGCGCTTGTTGGGCAACAGGTACAAGGCGTACCAGCTGCTGCGATACAACCAGTTGCAGGCGCCGGTCACGCTCGCGCCCGGGCAGGAGCTGCGCATCCCTGGAGCGGCGCCGCGCCCCGAACCCGAGCCAGCAAAGCCGTCGGTGCCCGCCGCGGCTTCGAAGCCCAAGCCCGCGACGCCTAAACCAGCGCTGGCTACGACAGGCACCAACCCGGTCGTCGCGCGGCAGCTGCGCACTCAGGGGCTTGCGGCACTCAATCAGGGGCAGATAAACCGCGCCGTCAATCTCTTGGGCCGGGCGAAACAACTCGACCCGGCCAATCCCCTGATCGTCCGTGATCTGGAGCGCGCCCAGCGGATCGCCGCAACCGTGAAAGCCCGCAAATGACGGGGCCTGGCACCATGCTGGGACGTTACCGGATCGACGGGCGCTTGGGCGAAGGCGCGATGGCCGACGTTTATCGCGCGCACGACCCTGATATCGACCGGACGGTCGCAATCAAGGTGCTCAAGCCCGAGTTCACGCGCGATCCGCAAGTCGTTAGCCGCTTTCTTCGCGAAGCGCGCGCGGCCGGGGCGCTAAGCCACGCAAACATCGTGACGGTCTTCGACGTGGGCGAGACCCGGGACGGCGCGTACATCGCCATGGAGTTGGTGGAGGGCAAGCCGCTGGATGCTGTGCTCCGCACGGATGGGCGAATGCCGTACGAACGCGTGCTCGCGATCGGCGAACAGCTCGCCAGCGCTCTGGCTTATGCGCATCGCGCCGGCATCGTGCACCGCGATGTCAAACCTTCCAACATCCTGCTGTCAGCAGACGGCAGGATTGCCCGGCTGCTCGACTTCGGCGTCGCCCATGTCGGCGAAATCGAACCATCCGAAGCCGGGCACACGCTCGCGCAGACGCAGATCGGACAGCTGATCGGGACGCCGCGGTACATGAGTCCCGAGCAGGCGCTCGGCCTGCCTGTAGACCATCGCTCTGACCTATTTTCGCTCGGCGTCGTGCTTTACGAAATGATCACCGGCAAAGTGGCTTTTCCGGGCAATGCGTTGGCAACGCTCGCAATCCAGATCGCCCAGGAAAAGGTCGAACCGATCGATTTTAGCGCTCGTGATTGTCCGCCGGGCCTGCGCTTCATTATCGACAAGCTGCTCGCCAAAAAGCCCGAGCAGCGCTTTGCCTCCGGCGACGCACTTGCGTCGGCGCTGGGCAGAGAGACGGCGGCGCAGGGAGAGCGAGCAGGCAGCCGACGCGGACTTTCGTTGCGCGCCAAGCTGCCGGTGACACTGGCTGCCGTTACTGCGGTCGCGCTTACGATTTGCGTGACTTCGACGCTCATGCGCGAGCGTCAGACGCTGGAACACATGGCGATCGTCTCAGGCCGGTCGACTGCCGCCTTCGTCACCAACAATGCGGCTGTCTTGGCGGCAGAGAATGCGGGGCTTCCGGCCGATCAACAGGATTGGTCGGCGCTTCAGGCGTTTGCCTCATCGGCCAGCAAGGATCCTGCGATCCGGGATCTGGTCGTCGTCGATACAAACAATCTTGTCCGGGCAGCAGCAGACACCGCCTTGCTCGGCAAACGCTATTCCCCGCCCGGCAACGAGCCAGTCCTGGACGCGGTCGGCGGGGTGAAAGTAACCTCAGCGCAAGACGCCACGGGCGCCGGTATCCGCTTTGTCCATCCAATCCGCTATGCTGGCGCGGACTTTGGCAGTGTCGATCTGGTCGTCAGGCGGTCAGCGCTCGACGCTGCGCTCGAAAGCGCGCGGGTGTCCTTATTCGCTTTGTCCGCGGTCGTGATGCTGGTCGTTCTGGTCATCGGCTATCTCAGCGGCGCCATGGTGGCCCGGCCGCTCGCACGGCTGCGCAAAGCGCTGGACGTTGCTGCGGACTCGGATTTTGCGCTTCGTCTGACGCATCATCGTAGCGACGAATTCGGTGCCGCATTCGACGCCTTCAACCGCACGGCCGAAGCGATCGAACCAAGGCTTGCGGCCACCACGGACGACGACAGCGAAGCCCGCGTCCAAGCGACGGTGATCATACCGCGCAAGGCTGCCTGACCGGAGGCCGCGCATGTTTTTGCTGCAACTCTTCGACACGGCGAACGAAGCCCAGCCAATCGATGCCAGGCTGATGCGCGATGGTTTGCTCCGCATTGGCAGGGACAATGCAGCGGACTGGTCGATCGCCGACCCCGACTGCGAACTGTCACGCGCACATTGTGAGCTGGAGGCGCTGGCAGGTTCGCTTACGCTACGCGCGTTCGGGACCAACGGTGTATTCGACGATGCCACGGGAGAGCGCTTTCCCGATACTTTCGATGTCATGATTTCCGTGCCTTCAACCTTACGCTTCGGTCGATTTCGCCTGAAGGCCAGCCGCGCGCCGCACGATGACGAGTCGATCGATGCCGCGCGCACAATGGTTATGACGCCGCCCTTGGGCTCTTCAGCATCAGTGCCGGACGATTGGAGCGATGCCGCCGCCGTGCCGACGACGCGAAACGACTCCCTGCTCGAATCCTTTTGCGAAGGCGCCGGTCTCGACGCGTCCTTGCTGTCCAGCGAAGACCCTGCCGAGATCATGCGCCGGGCAGGCGCGGCCTACCGCCAGATGGTGCTCGGCATTGGCGACCTGATGGCCGAGCGCGATCGTGCGCGCGGCCATTACAAATTGTCGCGCACGACGATTGGCGGCGTCAATAACAACCCGTTCAAATGGGCCCCGACGCAGCGTCTGGCGATCGATCTGCTTCTGGCCGGATCGAGCAGCTTTTTGACCGGGCCGGCGGCGCTCCAGGCGTCTTTCCGCGACATCAAGCGCCATCTGATCGCGACTTTCGCCGGGCTGCACGGCAGTCTGGCAGCAGCAATCAACACCTTTGATCCCAAATCGATCGATGCTGCCGCGGGCGCGCGCGCAACGTTGCTCAAAAGCCGCGGGGCCTTGCTGAACGAAGTTGCAGCGCGCCACGCCGACCTTGCCAAACAGATCGGTGGCGGGGAGCCCGGTTCGCTCGACAGCGCTTTTGTAGCCGCTTACGATGCAGCCGAAGCGCAGGCCATGGTGGGTGACGCGCAATGACCGTTTCAACCCTCACCGACAGCATGTTCGGCACCAGCCCGGATACCTTGGTCTCCGTGGCGCGAACCCATGTCGG
Source organism: uncultured Alphaproteobacteria bacterium (assembly GCA_963740775.1). Taxonomy (GTDB): domain Bacteria; phylum Pseudomonadota; class Alphaproteobacteria; order Sphingomonadales; family Sphingomonadaceae; genus Sphingomonas_O. The sequence continues at coordinate 138,813 of CAVUFE010000001.1, forward strand.
GCGGGTTCGCATCGTCAATGAGGACCGCGTTTTCGATTGTCCCGATCGCCGGATGTGGGCGGTTGCCGATGGCATGGGCGGGCATGCGGGAGGCGACCTCGCTGCGCAGGCCGTCGTCGATCGCCTCCGTACGCTCACGGCGAGCGACCGGACATTGCACTTCACGGACATGCTGGTCGCGCTCGGCCAGGCCAACGGCGATATCCGCCACCGCAATGATCGACTGAGAACCGATGCAGGAAGCACGGTCGTGGCAGCGATGATCCATGATCGCTCGCTATTTGTCGCCTGGGCCGGTGACAGCCGCGCCTATCTGTTGCGGAACGGCAATCTCCAGCTCCTGACGCGCGACCACAGCCTTGTGCAGGATTTGGTCGATGCTGGGTTGGTGCCAGCGTCCCGCGCCGAAAACCATCCAAAAGCGCATGTGATCACTCGGGCGCTGGGCGCCGATGACAACCCACAGCTCCAAACACTGACCACCGAGCTGCAGGACGAAGATCGCGTATTGCTCTGTTCGGATGGCCTGTCGCGTTCGCTGCAGTCCGGTGATGTTGGGGAACAGTCCGTCGATCAGCTGGCCGACGATTTGCTGGGCAATGCCCTAGCTCGCGACGGAAGCGACAACATATCGCTGACGCTCATCGAGTATCGCTCTGTCTGAGGTAGCGGTAAAAGGGGCAATTCGATTGGCATTGTCAAACGAACCAGATTCTCGTTCGTCTGGCGCTGACAACTCCGGTTTTTCGTTCACTTCCCTGAACAAACCGCGACACAGTGCGGCCATTTCCGCCGCCATGCCCGATCGCATCTCAAGATGCAGACAGATCGACTGTCTCGGGCAGTGCAAGCCGACGTCCTGCTCCACGCCTCGTCAGAATGCGCGGCGCATTCAAAAGATTCGCCAAGCGGCGACGAAGCAATCGAACAGATACATCGAGCGAGTTGTCGGTCGCGGGCGCGCCGTTCCAGCCCGCTTCGATAAGATCGCATTGGTCTCCACGCACGAAGACCAGACGTCTGATTTGCGGAACGTAAAGGAAGGCCGCCGGCCTTTCGACCGGCGGCTACAAGTTCGTCCCTACTGAAGAAGTCGGGCGAAGGTGACGGCCGTACGCTGCCGCCGAAAGCGCATTGTGCCACCAACAAAACCGAAGCCACCAATCATCAGAGCCCATTGCGACGGTTCAGGTACACCCAGCACGAGAGGGGCATAACCGTAGCCGCCTGTAGCCAGTTGCTGTAGTTGGCCGCTATTGCTCGTCAGCGTTGCGCCGTTCGACAGCGTAATTCCGCTCAGCGTCGCGGTGTTGTAAAAATCAAATTCGCCATCGCGTAAATTGATATGAGACAGATACGACATTACAGTGAACTGCTCACCGGCAGCTACACTGAAATCTAGATTGAGCGTGGTCGGACCGTAAGCGACGTCCGTCGGACAATACCCTGTGTCGTCGTCAAGCGTGCACAGCCCGGTCTGCGCCAGGATAGGATAGCCCGCGAGCAGACTATTGTAGGCGTTAATCAGCCCCGCATTACCATTATAGTTCACCGTGCTGATCGTAGCGCCCGTGTTATAGTCGAAGGTCGTCACACTTGTCGGCCGAAACAGCTGCCGGACCGGAATACCGTTCTGATAGGTATAATAATTGACGTTGTTGCCGATACGCGCAATGCCCGAAGCGAACTCGCCAGGCTCGTCGCCAAAATTAGTGACGTTCCAGACCGAAGACCCGCCAAATCGGGGCTGGTAGGTGTTCGTTACAGCAGAATTACCAGGCGACGTGCGTGTCAGCAGCATGCTTTCGTAATTGTCGCCATTCGAGCGGATCGGCAGCCCTTCGCTGCCGGGAGCCGTTGCAGTCACGCCTTGGCCGCCCAGGTTCCAGTTGCCACCCTTCAGCGCTAGCACGCGATAGGTCCAGTCAAACGGATTGCCGTCGCCGCCGCCGTTGGCGGCGACGCCGGAGACACCGTCAATGGTAAAGCTTAGATGCACATTGATATTGCCCGTACCATTGACGGTATAGCTGTCCATCCAGGCGGAACCCGCGTTGAGCTCTGACGTCCCGTTGCCGCTCGAAAGGATTTTGTTGGTGCCGATGCCAGTCACGGCCTTGTTGATGGCGCCGCCGATATTCTGACTAGCAATCTGCCCGCTGGTGAAATTGATGATCGGATCAGCGCTGCCGACGTATGGGCTCGTCTCGACATAGGAAATTACTTTCGTATTAGCCTGCGCCGGCTCGACGAGAGCAATCAGCGGCAACATGGCAAGTGCGTAAAGTTTCATAGTGTCAGCCCCCTTCTTCATCGACTTCCCCCTTAGGCGCATCGTAGAACGACGCGGTCAGAGGCACCTATGGCGAGCTGTTGATACCTGCCCATCCCGGAATGTATGGCCAGGCTAGGACTGTCCCATTATGGGCATCAGACGAGCGCTTCGATGACGGATGCGGGATGCGAATACGCCAGCATCTGTCCTGCCTCGTCCACCCAGTGCACCGGGGTGTCGGGCAGTTTGTACTGCCAATAGGTCATCGCCTGAGCGGGATCGTGCAGGATGAAGTGCCGCCCCTGGACGATCCGCCATTCAGGTCATGCCGGGCATCGGCTCGACATCATACCCCGCGCCCCAAGCCGATTGTTCGGCGACATAGCCAGCGATGCGGCCCTGCGAAAACCCGCGGACAGCGCGCAGGTAGTCGGCGGCGAATTGCCGATCGTTGCGCACTAGATCGAGGTCGGGCGCACTTTCGCGGAACGACCGGAGCATGCCGTCGTACAGTCGGCGCGGCGTTGCATAGGATGCGAGCATCCGGATCATCGCCTCGACTGCCCACGGTCGCTTGCCGAAGCTCCGCTTCACCGCGCCGAGCGGGCCGCGATCGATCGTCGTGAATGCGATCGCCGGCGTCGGATTGGCTAGCACCACCCGCCCGATCAGCGCGGGGTAAAGCTGCGCCAGACGAACCGCGGCTTGTCCCGATCCACGCGCGACGACGTCCAGGCGCTCGATACCGAGTGCGGCGCACACCGTAGCGACGTCGTGCGCAGCGGGCACATAGGGATCGGCGAGAGAGCTTCCCGGGTCCGTGTCGCCGAACCCCGGGCGGTCGATCGCGAGCGGCCGGAACCCCTTCGCCTGCAGCGCCGCGACCAGGCGAGTCGGCGGGGCTCGGCTTGTGATCGTGCTGTGCAAGATCAGCAGCGGATTGCCGTCGGCCGGGCCGAAATCGGAATAGCCGATCGATCGGCCATTATGTTCAGCAACACTTAACGGCAGCTCGTGGCCGTGGCGAAGCACTTCGGTGTCCGAAATCTCCCCGACGACCGCCTCACGATCGGCGCTGGCGACGACAGCGATCAGTTCGCCAGCGCTGCGGACACCCAAGATCAGATAGATTTCCTTGAGTTCGGCATCAAGCACCGCTTCGGAAATCTCAAGCGAAGCGGCGATTTCCTGTCGGGATTTGGCGACACTCATCCGCCGCGCGATGAGATACTGCCGCTCAGTCAAGGAGAACAGATCGTGCCGTCTTATTTGCCCCACCGTTCTGTCGAGCTCCTCAGGAGCGAGATCAACCACGAGCCCGATCATCATAGGGACGGTTGCGACGCCAAGCTTCGTTTTCAACTCGGCGACGATGTTGCGCGCAGAGGTGTAGGGCACGCTGAGGGTCTTTGCTGCCTCACGTATACTGCCGGAGTGCACCAGCGCGCGAAGCACGTTCGCTTGTCGGTCAGTCAGTGAATAGGCGGCGGTCACCATGGCGAACTTATCGAACATTAGGGACTTGCCGCCTTTGCTCTACGGAACCGGCACATGTGCCGGCAATATCGTTTGCGCGTGAGACCGTACGATCGAGTCCAAGGCGCGTGTCAGTCGTACCGGGCGCGCTTGCGGTGCAGCTCCGTTTAGCCGTGGCTCGCTCTATTTGATGCTGAAGAACCGCGTTTACGTCGGAGAGGTCTGTCATAAGGGTAAGGCCTATCCCGGTGAGCATACTGGGATCATCGAACCGGCCTTATTTGCCAGAGTGGCGGCAATGATGGAGCAGCACCGCGTCGATCATGACTGGGGCACCAACTCAACCGACCCCAGCTTGCTGGCTGGCATCATCTGGGATGGCGAGGGGAGGCGGATGACCCCGAACCACGCCACGAAAAGTAGCCGTCGATATCGATATTATGTCAGCCGGATTGATCCGACTGCACCAGCCAGCGTCGCATTCCGCGTACCCGCTGGCGATCTCGAGGCGGTCATAAAAACGCGACTGCGCGCTCTGCTTGGCACCTCATTAAATTCCGAGCCAGATGATGGATCAGTCCAACGTGCCGCGATATTACGGGATCTGATGTCAGGGTCGCCAAACGAACAGCGGGCAGCCCTGCTGGCCTGCATCAAGCGCATCACGGTCCAGGAGGATAGCGTCCGGCTGGACCTCAGCGCGACTATCTTTGCCGTGTCGGACGTATCTACGATCGAAGCGCGGCTTGTCCGGCGTGGCAAGGAGGTGCGCCTTGCGCTTGCGCCGGACGCCGGTGGTGACCGGTTCAAAGACGTCTCGCTGATCAAACTGATCGCCAAAGCAAATGCTGCTCGGGTAGCCCTCGACCGATGCGAACATGAAACGCTGGCCGAACTCGCAGCGGAGCAGGGCTACACCCGTGATTATTTTGCGGTGCTGCTCCGCCTTAGCTATCTCGCCCCAGATATTACGGCTGCCATTCTTGATGGCCGCCAGCCGGTGCAGCTCAACCGCCAGCGCCTCGCGCGCGCGGCAAACCTGCCAGTTGATTGGCGCGCTCAGCGCGAGATGCTGGGGTTCGCCTAAGGCGCCGGCCTGAACGGAGCGTCGTGTTGCGCATCGCATCCGCCGACTGCCAAAACGCCCACTAGATAAAATCTGTCGCGATCGGTCATTATGCTGGAGCCACATTGGTCTCCCGGCACGGTGACCGATGTAAAGCCATCGCGAAACTCCCCAGAATTGCGCCGTTCTTACGCCAACGTCGGATTGGCTCACCACCTAACTCAACAAACTACGAAAGAGTGGTGCCCAGGGACGGGGTCGAACCGCCGACACTGCGATTTTCAGTCGCATGCTCTACCAACTGAGCTACCTGGGCCTACCCTGCGGGCAGTGCTCACCGAAGCGAGACCGGCGCCATTAGCGAGGGTGGTCAAACGTGTCTAGCGTTCCTCCGCTACCGCTCGGGCGATCGCCTTGCCGTAATTGGTCTTGCTGAACAGGGCCGCGCGCTCGAGCGCCTGGTCAGCAGTGATGAAACCTTGCTGAAAGGCGATTTCCTCTAGGCAGGCGATCTGCATGCCGGTGCGGTGCTGGATGGTGCGGACGAACTCGCCAGCTTCGAGCAAGCTGTCATGCGTGCCAGTATCGAGCCAGGCGTAACCGCGGCCCATTTGTTCAACGAAGAGGTCACCCGCGTTCATGTACAGTCGGTTGAGGTCGGTTATTTCATATTCGCCGCGTGCCGAAGGTTTGAGGTCGGTGGCGTAGTCGACGACGCGATTGTCATAGAAATAGAGGCCGGTGACCGCGGCGTTGCTTTTCGGTCGGGCGGGCTTTTCCTCGAGGCTGAGCGCCCTGCCGGACCCGTCGAGTTCGACCACGCCGTAGCGTTCGGGATCGTCGACATGGTAGCTGAATACGGTCGCGCCTTCAGTGCGTGCGACCGCGCTTTCGAGCAGCGTGCCGAGGCCCGCGCCAAAAAAGATATTGTCGCCGAGGACAAGCGCGACCCGGTCCTGCCCGATGAAGTCGCGGCCAATGGTGAAGGCCTGTGCAAGGCCGTCGGGGCTGGGCTGTTCGGCGTAATTCACGTTCAGCCCCAACGCACCGCCATCGCCGAACAGGTTGCGATAGTTGCCGAGAAATTCGGGGCTCGAAATGATCAGAATGTCACGGATGCCGGCGAGCATCAGCACTGACAGCGGATAATAGATCATCGGCTTGTCGTAGATTGGCAGCAATTGCTTGTTCACCGCGAGCGTGGCCGGGTGAAGCCGCGTGCCGCTGCCGCCCGCCAGGATGATGCCCTTCATTGCTTTGGTCCGATCAGTTCGTCGAGAATGTCGTCGAGCGCGTCCTGCCACGGGCGCGGCTTCAGATAGAAGTCGCGAGTAAGCGCGCTGGTGTCGAGTTGCGACCAGGCGGGCCGCGCGGCGGGAGTGGGATAGGCGCTGGACGGGATGCCGTTGACCCGCGCTGATGCACCGCCGCGCACCGCGCTACCCGCAAAAATGGCACGAGCGAAATCGGCCCACACGGTTTCTCCCGAATTGGCGAAATGCCAGGTGCCGGAAGCCCGCCCATCGACCAGCGCCACCGTGACGTGCATCACGGCATTGGCGAGATCGGCAGCGGCAGTCGGAGCGCCGTGCTGATCGTCAACGACGCCCAGTTCGTCGCGTGTTTCGGCGAGGCGCAGCATGGTCTTGACGAAGTTATTGCCATGCGCGCTGACGACCCAGGCGGTGCGAATGATGGCATGCCGCGCACCGCTCGCGCGGACAGCCAATTCGCCGCCGAGCTTGGAAGCGCCGTAGACGTTTCTTGGCGCGGTCCGCTCATCGGGGTGCCGCTGGCCGGGTTCGGTGCCGTCGAATACATAGTCGGTCGACACCTGAACGATCGGGATGCCCGCCTTTCTGGCGGCGGCAGCGAGCGCGGCGGGAGCGAGGGCATTCACCGCCCAGGCCGTGACCTGATCATCCTCGGCCCTGTCCACGGCGGTGTATGCGCCGCCGGAGATGATCGCGGCATAGGGCCGGGCCGCTACGGCTGCGGCAATTGCCGCGGTGTCGGTTAGGTCGAGTTCGTCTATATCAACCGCGTGGACCTGCCAGCCCGCGGTCCAGGCAGCGCGCTGCAGCTCGACCCCGAGCTGCCCTTTCCCGCCGGTGACCAAGACGGTGTTCAAGCGGCCAGCCCCCGGCGTGCGGCTGCGGCATGCTCGTCGATCAGGCCGCGCCACCAGCCCTCGTTATCCAGGTACCAACGAACGGTTTTTTCGATGCCACTCTCGAACGTTTCTTGCGGTTGCCAGCCGAGTTCGTCGCCGATGCGGCTGGCGTCGATCGCGTAGCGCTTGTCGTGTCCCGGTCGGTCGGCGACGTGCGCGATCTGCGCGGCATAGGACTGGCCGTCGGCGCGTGGGCGCAGGCGGTCAAGGATCGCGCACAGCGTTCGCACAACTTCGATGTTCTGCTTCTCGTTATGCCCGCCGATATTGTACGTCCGGCCAAGCTCGCCGCGTTCGAACACTGTACGCAGCGCGCGGACATGGTCTTCGACATACAGCCAGTCGCGCACCTGGTCGCCCGCGCCGTAGACCGGCAGTGTGTCACCCGACAGCGCGCGGGCAATGATGAGCGGGATGAGCTTTTCGGGGAAATGATACGGCCCGTAATTGTTCGAGCAGTTGGTGATCAGCACCGGCAGGCCATAGGTGTGGCCCCAGGCCGAGACGAGGTGATCGCTGCCCGCCTTCGACGCCGAATAAGGCGAGCGCGGATCGTAAGGCGTGTCTTCGGTGAACAGGCCAGTGTCGCCGAGTGAGCCATATACTTCGTCGGTCGAGATGTGGTGGAAACGGAACGCTGCCTTGGCTTCGCCCTCAAGCGTCTGCCAGTAGCGCCGTGCTTCGTTAAGCATGTTGAACGTGCCGACCAAATTGGTCTGGATAAAGGCGCCGGGGCCATCGATCGAACGGTCGACATGGCTTTCGGCGGCCAAGTGCGTGATGACGTCGGGCTTGAAGTCGGCGATGGCACGACCGACCGCATCAGCATCGCAGACATCGCCCCGGACAAACTGATAGCGATTGCTGCCTGCTACCGGCGCGATAGTCGACAGATTGCCGGCATAGGTCAGCGCGTCGAAGTTGAGCACGTGGTGATCGCTGTGAGCGATCAAATGCCGCACCAGGGCGGAGCCGATAAAGCCGGCCCCGCCGGTCACGAAGATGCGCATCTAACTCTCCAGCGGCATGAGCGGACGACCGTCGTAGGCGAAGGGGGACGTCCAATCGGCGAGGCGCGGCTGTACCGCGTCCTTGGCCGACAATTCGGGCGTGACGCCCGTCGGCAGCGGCCAGGCGAGCGCGATGTCGGGGTCGTTCCAGATGATCCCGCCGTCATGGGCGGGCGCGTAGGGCGCTGAAACTTTATAGGTTACCTCGGTGTCTGGCTCGAGCGTCACGAAACCATGGAGAAACCCGACGGGGACGAACAATTGCCGTCCGTTTTCGGCGCTCAGTTCGGCACACACCGAT
>CAVUFE010000002.1:0-79132 GCA_963740775.1 uncultured Alphaproteobacteria bacterium
GTTGTGTGGCGTGTTCTTGGTTCCGTTGGCGTATTGTAGGTGTGGCCAGGTGCCAGATCGATAAAGTCCGGCAGACCGAACCGCCGACTTTCGTCCTCTCCAGCGACAAGCGAAGCGACAGGATGGACTGTCCAGATATGGTCGAAATATCCACCGAGATCGCGTCCCGTCACCAGGATTGCGACGTTGCGCTCACGCATGATCCTCGCCGTATAGGCTCATCAAAGACTACCATGCGGCGTGAAGATTGCTTCACAGGACGTCCTGGATGCCGTCCGCGAAGCGAACCTTCGGCAGTCCGAGAACAGCTTTTTGCGTCTCGATATTCGCGATTAGATCGCTACCCGCCGCTTGCGCTTGGACGATGAAGGATGGCTCGTATCCGGTAACTTCGCCAATCTCTCCAGCCATGTCGCGAAGGCTCAATATCTCTGGCCCAGCGACGTTTAGCGTGGCGCCTCAATTCAGGCTCATAGCTGCAACGACCGCGGCGGCGGCATCTGCGCGCGTAAATCGGATTGATCCGGATCCCATCGTCACCTGACAACGTGACCGCGCGGCCCTCCCGGATGCTATCGACCAGGCGCGGCACGAGCATACTTCGCTTTTGCCCCGAGCCATAAACGAAGAAGAAGCGGAGGATGACGATGATAATCTTCGATGAGTAGGCTCGCGCAGGACTTCTCCGGCCAACTTGCTTGCAGGATAAAATGGTAGCGCGTTTGCTGCTGGGTCGGTTTCGGCAAACGGCCTAGGTCCGGTCCCGTATACGCCGCCCGTTGACGCGTAGACAAACGTACGAGCGCCTACGCGGACGGCATGATCCAAGATCCCGAGCATGCCTGTGACATTGACCGCCATCATGTCGTCAACGCCATCGGGAAAGTCGCGGAAGCGGTCGGATTGAGCCATATAGGCAACGCTGTCGATCCTATTGGGCAGGTTGGCGGCAACGATCGGCTGCGCCAGGTCGAGCGGGACATGGGTGGTGGGCGTCGGGCTGGGCAGAAGGGATCGGCCTGCCGTAAATAGCTGCGCCTGTCCGGCCAGCAAGGTTACGAGATGGCTGCCTACCAAGCCGCCTGCACCCGTGATCAGAACGCGATCCATTAAAAGCCGCCTAGAAAGGATTTACGGTTTGAGACCAGCGTCTGCTTGACCGATGAAGCGAGCCACTGCTCATCAACCCGCTGGCCCGGCGGACGCCACTTTTGCCCGCGTCATGACGAGATCGACCGCTCTTCGCCAGTCGATAATTCCGCAGAATTGCCCGAATACGAGAGCGGCAAGCAAAAGCGCCAGCTTGGCGCCGACCGTCGGCAGACTGATGGGTGCCAGCGGTACGAAGATCGGGGACAGCGCGGCGAGCGCGACCAGCACCAACCCGCACGACAATTTGCCGAATTGCAACGGGATAGGGTGCAGACGCTGGCTCCACCAACAAAACCAGATTGTCAGTACGCCGTAGGACAGCAGTGTTGCACTCGCTGCCCCTACGGCGCCGTAACGCGGTATGGCGATGAGGTTAACTCCGACATTGGCTACCGCAGCCGCCCATGCACCCGCCGTCAGAACTCCTGTCCGTTTGGAAATCGAAATACCTAGGGCCGTCACCTGGGTTGTGCCGTACAGCACCAGCCCAGCGGCTCCGATCGCCAGCACGGGTGCTGCGGGCCAATAGGGCGGGGGATTTATCATTGTCATCAGTTCAGGGGAGAACAACGCAACCCCCAGCCCCACCCAGGCAAGGAAAAAGAACCAAGTCGTCAGAACTTGCGAATAATTCTGGCGATAATCGCTGTTTTCGCGCATCATGCGCATCGAGAACGGCGCCCATGCCTGTCCGAAAGCCGCTATGACGAAGGTCAGCAACGCCGCGAATCTCAGTCCAACACTGAAGAGGCCGACTTCGGTAGGATTACTCAATCTTGCGAGCATCCAGCGATCCATCGAGCCGAATATCCAATAAGCGGCGCTAGCGAAGACGAACGGATAGCCGTAATTGAACATTGCTCGGCCGACCTTGAAATCGAGCGAGCGCGTGAGGTCGCGCCGGATCAGCCAAAGACTGACTGGCACAGCCAGACTGGCCGCGATTAGCGATCCCAGAAAAATCCCTGTCAATCCGAAACTCATCCCGACCAGCAGGAAAAGCCCGAGCAGGACGCCTGCCACGTTCTTGATTACCGCGATGCTGAAGAAGCGCCACGGAGCAAACTGAATCCGTGCCGTATCCAGCGCATATTGAGCAATCTGATCCGGTATGACGTTGACCAGGACCAGAACGACCCACGGCCATTGAAGGCCGTACACACCAAGCAGTTCATGGCGCATCGACAACAGTGTCAGAAGAGCGAGGCTCACGACCACGACAAGTGCTATGACCAGTTGCACCAGGCCTGTCGAAACGATCGACCCGCGCGTATTTTCGTTCACCGATGCGTCGAAGTAGAAGCGGTGAAGCGCGTTGTTGATGCCAAGATTAGCCAACGAGCCAAGCAGGCTGGCGCTGACGGTCAGCAATGCCATCGCACCGAATGCGGGAACGTCCAGCAAATGCGTGTAGACAGGTATGATCGCAAACGACACGAGCTTGAAGACAAAGTCCGCTCCGCCGTAGATCAGTACATCGCGGCCGAATTGTTTCCACATCGACGACTAATCGATCAGCAAATTGTTGCGTAATGGGTGTTCGACGCGGGGAGTGCGGCGATTATATTCGCCTTTCAATGGATGAAACAGGTTGATCAGATCAACGTCGGCACCCGCGAAACGCGCGTAAATTGAACTGAAAAGGTGCTGCGCCATCGCAAACCCGTGATATTTGACCGCAAACTGACGGCTTGCCTCGCCGAGCGCACGTCGCAATTCGGGGCGGGTCACCAGCACGCGTAGATGATCCGCTAGCGTTTCGGGCGTGGTCGAAAAGATCGGGCATTCGTCGAGGAAGCCGAAGCGCCGGAAGACCTGCGTGTAGGCCTGATGCTCGAGATTAGCCATGACCGGCAATCCGGACGATAGCCCCTCAATACCGCTCAATGCATAGCCGGTCGCGAGGAATTGCTCGGCCAGGATATCGACTTCAGCCATCGTCTGGCGAACCACTGCATTTGGCACGCCTTCGAGCAGAACCAGCTCGACCTGCAGTCCTTCCGCCTGCAACCGATCGACCGCCTCGACCAGAAATTCCGTACCCTTGAACCCTCTATGATTTGGCGTGTGCAGAACTCGCACCGGCCCGTTGCGGCCATCGCAGTCCGTGTAGCGTGCCACCGCTGGCCAGCTGTCCGTATCGACCACGAAGAACTGATTGAGCGCCACGTCCCAGCGTCCCAGACCATCCACCATCATGCCAGCCACCACGGCATCGGCGCGGACACTCCAGTGATCGACGCGGCGCAAAGTGCGTGCTTCGTACAGCGCCAGATGCGGATAGGATGCGAGCAGCCCATAGCGCAGCGAACTGTCGATCAGCCGCGAATAAACGTAAAAATCCGCACCGAACGGCAATATCACGACCTTCACGCCGGCCCGACGGAACAGCCAGGTTTCCATGCGCCACAGGATTGTGCTGTCGAGCGCGAAGCCCAGGAACGACAGGTGAACGACCTTCGCGTGACGCAACACCCAGCACAGGGCGAGACAGGACCCTAACCCGCGTCTGAGGGTAAGGGGGAGGAACGATGGCGCGAAATCCTCGAAATACCGATCGAAATCGTCACGTCGGTTGATCGAGAAATACGCCTGCATGATCGTCATGCTATGATGGCCCGCCTGGCGCATCGCTTCGGACCAATATTTATTCGAGATCACCGGTATGGTGCCCCACACCAGCGTTTTACGGGACCGGGACGGAATTATGGCAGCAAGGATGAATACGGGCAGGAAAGCCAGCGCGAGTAGGTTCCACAACAGCGCTTTCCACGGTGCGAACCGGCTCATTAGGCCAACCTGCTCTTGATCTTGCGCGCAGGAACGCCGCCGACGATCGTATCGCGCTCCTCGATCGACTTCGCCACGACCGAACCGGCCGCCACGACGGTGCCATCGGCGATTGATACCCCCGCCAGAACACAGGCGCGTGCGCCCAGCCAGATGTTCGATCCGAGCAAAACCGGCGCACCAACCACGGGCTGTCGATCGATCGTAACTCGCGGATCGTCGTAGCTGTGATTGGTCGTCACGATCGAGCAATTATGGCCGATCGCGACGTGGTCACCAATACTCAGTCCACCACTCGCATTCAGATGGCAGCCCCGGTTTATCGCTACGTGATCACCGAGCGACAAAGTCTTGTAGAAGTCGCCGAGATAAACTTCGGGTAAGATCGCCAGGCCGACATGCTTTCGGCCCAGCATCACATCGACCAGCCGCGCACGCACGCCGATCAGGCGGTCCCAGTCGAAGCGCGCCAGTATTAGGAAAGCCGTGTAAGCCAGCCGGACTTTCAGGGGCTCCTGGCCCGTCATGCCATGTCCGATTGCTGCAACAGGGTTTCGACATTGAGCAGCGACCAAATCAGCAATCGCCGGTTCTGATCTCCATCGAGATGCTGATTGACCAACGTCTGCACGGTCTCGCGGTCCAACAGCTCGAAAATGCGAGCGTTATCGACCAGCAGTGTTCGCCGGACGAAGTCGATGCTTTCGCCCTTGAACCAGCTCGCGTCGGGCGCCGAGAAGCCCTGCTTTTCCGCTTGCGTCACGTCGGCGGGAATAAGTTTCGTCATCACGTCGCGCAGAATCTGCTTGCCGTCATTGGTCCGCTGGAAAAATCGGTCGGTTTTCGATCCCGGCTCGTTCTCGTTGATCCGCACGACATCGCGCAGGTTGTTCAGCTTTAAATGCACCGGACACGCATTGCGAAATCGACCAGGTCGTTGTCGAGGAACGGCACGCGGCTTTCCAGCCCATGCGCCATGCTCAACTTGTCTTCGACCACAAGCAGGCCATGAAGGAACGTCTTGCATTCGAAGTATAGCGAGTGATTGATGTAATCTTCCGGCGATCCGATGTCGCTATCGTGGCGCTGAAACACGTCGTGGAAGATGTCGCGCGTGTAGACATCGTCGACGTCGGCCCAGATCGGGGCAAACAACCGCTTGATATCGGTATTGGGCACCAGCCGCTGCCAGAAGCGATAGTATTTATCGACGTAGTCGTCGAAATCATCGTTGACGACCGCGCGGTAATAGCGCCAAGGATATCCGCCGAACAGTTCATCGCCACCCGCGCCGCTGAGCACGACCTTGACGAATTTGCTGGCCAGCTTGGCGGCGTAATAGTTCGGATAGCTTTGTCCGACCCGTGGCTCTTCGAGATGCCGGGCAAGCGTCGGGCATGCACCGTTCCATGTCGCCCGCCTTGAGCACCATTTCATAATGCTCGGTCTTGAAGTGGTACGACATCGCCTCGGCTTTGGCGCGCTCGTCGAAGCCCAGCTCCATGCCCGAAGCAGAACTGAGGTCGAAACCGCAGGTGAAGGTTTTCAGGTACGGAAACGACCGCGCCGCGACGGCCGTGATCGATCCGGAATCCATGCCGCCTGACAGATAGCTGCCGAGTTCGACGTCGCTGACCAGCTGACGCGATACCGCCTGCCGGAACAGACCTGTCGAGCTCTTCGCGATACTCGTCATCCGAGGCGGGTTGATCGGGCTCGCGAAAGTCGAAGTCCCAATATTGATGACGCACGAGCTGCGGATCGGCATTGCCTAAATCGAGTTCGGCCCAATGTCCGGCGGGCAGCAAGCAGACATCCTCGACCAGCGTCCGATCGGTAAAGATATTCTGGAAGGTAAAGTATTCGAGCAAGGCCTTGCGATCGACACGTTGTTCGAAACCTGGCAGGATTGTAATCGCCTTCTGCTCCGAGGCGAATGCGAACGATTTGCCAAAACGGCTGAAATACAGCGGCTTGATACCATAACGGTCGCGACCGAGTAGCAACTTCCTTTGCTTGCGATCCCACAGGGCGAAGGCAAACATGCCGTTCAAGCGTGGCAATGCATCCGTGCCCCAATGGGTCAGTGCGTAGAGCAACACTTCACTGTCGGTGTTCGACCGGAACCAGTAACCCTTGGCCTCAAGCTCAGCGCGAAGTTCGCGATAGTTGTAGATTTCGCCATTATAGCTCAGGATGTAGCGATGGTCGGAGGTGACCATCGGCTGATGCCCGGCTGGCGATAGGTCGATAATGGCCAGACGACGATGGCCGATCCCCACACCACCCTCGATCCAATGCCCTTCACCATCCGGTCCGCGATGCGCGATCGCGTCGGTCATGCGCTGCAGAATAACCGGGGATACCGGCTCCTGGTCAAGGTGGATCAGGCCGGCGATGCCGCACATGTGCTTGTCCTGGGGCGCCCTTGGCCGTTCAGGCCTGAACGCCGAGCACGGCACGGCGCGCTTCGACTTCAGCCTTGTGGCTGCGGCGCCATTCGATCAGCCGGCGCAGGCCTTCGTCGAGATCGACCTCGGCCGTGAAGCCGATCTGCTGCGATGCCTTTTTCGGATCGCCGATGCGGTTGCGCACCAATGTCGCCGTGGAACGTGGGGCATAGTTGATTGGCTTGTCGCAATCCGGTAAGCACCAGCAGCACGCTCGGCCAGTTCCTTCAGCGAGGTCCGTATGCCGGTGCCTACATTATAGAATTCGTCCGTCGCGTCAGCCTGCATCGCGCGCACATTTGCCAGCGCGCAGTCTTCGACCGCAACGAAGTCGAAAGCCTCCGATCCGTCGCCGAGGATGGTCGGGCTGTCGCCGCGGTCGATCGCGTCGAGCATCTTCATGATCACCGCGATATAGGCCCCGCGATAATCCTGCCGCGGCCCATAGACATTCATGTACCGCAGCCCGACATAATCGAGCCCATAGCGATGATGGAAAGCGCGCAGGAACGCCTCGCCGGCAATCTTGGTCGCGCCGTAAAAGTTCTGGTTATTGAACGGGTGATCCTCGCCCATCGGCTCGCTGACCGCATCGCCATAAACCGAAGCCGACGATGAATAGACCAGCCGCTTGACCCCCTTTTTCACGCACGCGTCCATCACATTGAACGTGCCGCGCACGTTCACGTCGAAAGCGCGACCGGGGATATTCGTGGCACTGCAGCAGCCACAGGGCCGCAAAATGGAATACGCCATCGGCGCCGTCCAGCGCGCTTTCCAAGATATCGGTCTGGAGGATGTCGCCGCCGATATCGTAGATCCGGGCACGGGGATCGCGCAGCGCGTCTGCCAGATTTTCATGCCGCCCACGGGCGAAATTGTCGTAAACGACGACTTCGCCGACGTTTTCGCGCAACAGTCGATCGACTGTGTGAGAGCCGATAAGCCCGCCGCCACCAATGACAACAAGACGCTTGCCGTTAATGTCCATGGACTCTTTCAACTCGGAATTATGTGATCGCAAAGGTGCCGCGCGAGCGCAAAGGAACTCGTGAAGGCGGGCGAAATGGCGTTAAGCACATGTGTCGAGCGGCGTCCAGTTTCCACGACGAAGTCGCCGACCAGCTCGCCAGTGCGCCGATCGAGCATCTGCGCGCGCAGGCCGACCTTGTCGCAAGTCTGCAGATGGTCAGCAGTGATCGCGGGGAGCAAGGCGCGTGCCGATCGCGCAAATCCGGCCTTCGAAACACGCTGCGTCTCGCTGACCGCGAGGCGGCGAAAGCCATTGCGATTGGCAAGCCACTGTGCTGCGAGCT
The DNA here is from genome assembly GCA_963740775.1 of uncultured Alphaproteobacteria bacterium. Lineage (GTDB taxonomy): Bacteria > Pseudomonadota > Alphaproteobacteria > Sphingomonadales > Sphingomonadaceae > Sphingomonas_O. Next base: position 7,709 of record CAVUFE010000002.1, read on the forward strand.
GCCAGCCGATACGCGGGAGATCGGCCACGTCGATCCCGTTCAGCCCACCATAATGCTCACGGCCCAGCGCAGGCATTGCAGTTGGCCCGAGATAAACGTCACCAGCGACCGACGTCGTTGTGTGCACGCCCAAAAACGGAAATCGCAAGTCGGGGACGGGGTAGACGAGGTGACGAACTTCAATGCCGCTATCGGGCCTGAGCTTGTAATATTGCCCGCGAAAGGGGATCAACGCAAAGTCACGCCCGACACCGAACATATGCGCCACGGTATCCGCATGTAGCCCCGCCGAATTGATAGAATGACCTGCGACTAAAGTCTGTCCATCAACGGTCAATCTATCGTCCGACCCCTGTTGTAACGTCGCGCCGCACCGCAGGTCGATGCCGGCAGCCAGGACGTCTCCGACGATGCTGTCCATCACCGCACCTGAATCGACGACGGCTGTCTGTGGCACGAACAAGGCTTCGCCCGTCGCCGAATGCGCAGACGGTTCGAGCGCGCGCAGGCCCGCGGCATCGACGCGTTCGACCTCGATGCCGTTGGCGCGCCCGCGAGTTTCAAGGACATCAAGTTGTGGCCCGTCATTGGCGTTCACGGGCACCAACACTTTACCCAGCCGGTTCACGGGCAAGCCCCGGTCACGGCAATAGGCCTCCATCTCTCGCGCACCAGCAGTGCAGACCTGCGCCTTCAGACTGCCAGGCGGATAATAGACACCGCTGTGCAGCACACCGCTGTTGCGCCCGCTGGAGTGGAGTCCTGGACGTCCCTCCTTTTCGAGCACGACGATCCGCGCACCCGGGTTACGCCGCTTGAGTTCGAGCGCGGTAGTCAAACCGACAATGCCGGCGCCGATCACGGCATAGTCTACAGTCTCGGTCATGACCCGGGATCAGCGCGTCTGGCTGAGGATCGACACGATGCGCTCGATATCGCCCTCCCCGAGGTAGGGATGCATGGGCAGGCTGAACACCCGATTGCAAAGCCCCTCTGATACCGCAAAGTCGCCTTCGACATGCCCGAGTTCGCCGAACGCCGGCTGCAGGTGCAGCGGTCGCGGATAATAGATCATCGTCGGAATATCCGCGTCCTTGAGGCGCGCCTGCATTGCCCCCCTTGCGGCCGCATCCTTGGCTGTCACAGTATATTGCGCCCAGGCGCTGACAGTTCCATGGGGGATGAGCGGGGTGACGAGGTTAGGCCTCGGCCTCCTCCAATTTCCGCTGAATATGATCCGGCGACTCTCTGTCGTGCCGTCAATTCATCGTCAAAGATGTTCAACTTCACGTTCAGCACTGCCGCCTGCACCGTATCGAGGCGGCCGGTCATTCCCTGCCGGACATTTTCGTACTTGTGCGATCCCTGGCCATGTACCCGGATCGACCGCAAGACTGCTGCGAGATCGGCATCGTCGGTGAAGATCGCGCCGCCATCGCCATAACAACCGAGCGGCTTAGCCGGAAAGAACGAGGTACAACCGATCTCGGCCAAAGAGCCGGCACGGCGATTGTACGCTGACGCGCCGAAACTCTGCGCCGCATCCTCGATGACAAACAGCCCGTGCTGCTCCGCCAGCGCGTTGATCTCGGCATAATCCGCCGGCAGCCCGAAAAGATCGACCGCGATGATCGATCGCGGTGTCAGGGCCGCCAGTTCGTCCCGGCTCAATCGCGGGAGCGGATGGATCGACCCGTCGCCCGCGGCGAGCGCCTCGATCGCACGGCCGAGCGCCAACACATCGAGGTTGAATGTGCGCGGATCGACATCGACGAAGATCGGCGTGGCGCCGACCGTCTTGATGGCCTCCGCGCTCGCCATGAACGTGAAGGGGACGGTGAACACGGCATCGCCCGGGCCAACACCCTTGGCCATGAGTGCCATGACCAGAGCGTCCGTGCCCGAGGCACAGGATACGCATTCACGCGCGCCCACGTATGACGCCAACCGCTGTTCCAGCGCCAGGACGTCGGGACCCATGATATATTGCCCATCGCGCATCACGCGGAGAACGGCAGCCTCGACGTCACTGGCGATGCGCTCATACTGGGTCTTCAGGTCGATGAATTGCACGTATTGTCCTTGAGGGCGTCCGGGCCGGTCGGCGCATCCGCTAGCATGCGGTCCCGGCTTGGCAGAACTTGGCTCGACTTGCCCCTGCGCGGCACCTAAGCGCACGCAAATGTGCGGGATCGCCGGGATCGTTTCCCCCTCGGGGGTCAGCGCGGGTTTGCTCGACGCGTTCGGCGCAACGCTGCACCATCGCGGTCCCGACGGTCAGGGTGTGTGGATCGATGCGAACGGCAAAGTCGGCTTTGTGCATCGCCGTCTGGCCATCGTCGACCTTACCCCGGCCGGCGCACAGCCGATGCATTCGGCCGACCGCCGCTGGACCCTCAGCTTCAACGGCGAAATCTATAATCACCGAACCCTGCGGGCGCGGCTCAACCCGCCCGGCGGCTGGCGCGGAACGTCGGACACTGAGACATTGCTTGCAGCGATCGACGCGTGGGGGGTCTCTGCCGCTCTCAGAGTCCTGCGCGGGGATGTTCGCCATCGCCCTGTTCGACAATCGTGATCGGCGGCTGCACCTGATACGTGATCGCTTCGGCGAAAAACCGCTTTATTACGGATGGTGCGGCAAGGATTTCGTGTTCGGGTCCGAACTGAAGATTTTTCATCGGCATCCCGATTTCGACAAGACCCTCGATCCAGCGGCTGTCGACGCGATGTTGCGCTATGCCGCGGTGCCCGCGCCAGCTTCGATTTTCCGCGATGTTCGTAAGCTCCCGCCAGCGGGTCACCTGACGCTTGAGGTTGATCCTCCGGCTTGCGAGCCGGAGGTCGAACGCTACTGGTCGTATCGGCAGATTGCGACCGTCGATCCTGCGATGCAATTCGGCAGCGAAGCGGAAGCACTCGACGCCATCGAGGATAGCTTGGCGCAGGCGATTGGCGAGCAAGCCATGGCGGACGTCCCGGTCGGCGCATTTCTGTCGGGCGGCATCGATTCCACCATGATCGTCGCGCTGTATCGAAAATACACCGCCGGCACGATCCGTACCTTTTCCATCGGTTTCGATGAGGCCGAGTTTGACAAATCGGCTCATGCGCGACGAGTGGCCGAGCATCTCGGCACTGAGCATGAAGAGCAGATTTTGCGCTCTGAGGATGCGATGGGCGTGATCCCGCAATTGGCGACGATGTACGACGAACCCTTTGCCGACATGTCGCAAATCCCGACCTATCTGGTTAGCGTGCTGGCGCGGCGATCGGTGACAGTCGCGCTATCTGGCGATGGCGGAGATGAATTGTTCGGTGGCTACAACCGCCACATCGCCGTGCCGCGATTATGGCGAAAATTGTCGGGACTGCCTGTGCCTCTGCGGTGGCTGGCGGCGAGCGGCAGTCAGCTGCTTCCCGGGCCGGCTGGAATGCAGCCTTGCGCCTCGCAGGTGCCCGCGCGGGGAGCCAACGTGGCGCAAAACTGCGTGAAGCCGTCTTCACCACCGCGACATCATCCACCGTCGACGCGGTGCACGATGCCATGCTGGACGCGTGGGGACGACAGTCGCCGGTTCTCGGCGGCGTGGCGAAGCCCGCATTTGCTGCCCATGCGACGGACCCAGCGCTCGCGATGATGATCCGCGATGCCGAAACCTACCTGCCCGACGATGTACTCGCTAAAGTGGATCGCGCGGCGATGGCTTGCAGCCTCGAGACCCGCGCGCCGTTTCTCGACCACCGCGTTGCCGCGACCGCCGCACGTGTCCCGCTCTCGATGAAGCTGCAGGGCGGCGTCGGCAAGGCAATTCTCCGAAAACTTTTGGCAAGGGAAGTTCCCAACGACCTGATCGATCGGCCCAAGGCCGGCTTTTCCGTTCCCGTCGGCGCGTGGCTGCGGGGACCCTTGCGGGACTGGGCCGAAGACCTGTTATCGCCCGCCGCGTTGGGTAACACTGGTTTGCTCAATGTAGCGGCCATTCGCGGTCGGTGGCGACGTCATTTGTCAGGCGCGCCGGGCCACGAACAGGCTTTATGGTCGGTCTTGATGTTCCAGTTGTGGCAGCGGCAATGGCTCAGCTCTTCGCCATCCTGAAGCCGTTTACGATCAATTCGCCCAGGTTACGGGCGCTGTAAAGATCGACGTGGCCGCTTATCGTATTGCGTCCGACGAAAGTGCCGCGGGGGTAGGATGCCGCCTGCGACACCTGTGACATCGTGCAATTGACGTAGCGCACGACGTTGGTGTTCCACGGCAAGACATGGCCCGCGGTCAGCCGGAAGCTGCACCGGTCAAAGGTGACGTTGTTTGAAAATGGCAGGTCGGCGATCGGCGCGGACGGGTTTTGTCCCCGGTAGACGCGCCGATCGGGGCTCAACCGCGGATCGTCAAGGAACTGGCAGCGTGTGAAGCGCGTCGCAGCGCGCGGGTCGGCCTTGTTGCCATAAGCGTTCACGATTGGGCCGACGAAACGGCAATCGTCGAAGGTCATGTGCGGCTTGTTGGGCCAGGCTGCCCAGTTCGCCGAGCCGACAAACTCACATCGCGCCGCGCTGATATTGGCACTATCGCCATCGTTTGCCAGCAAACCGACCCCCCCGTTCGCGACGAAACGACAGTCGCGAAACGCTACATTACGCACCTTCTTGTTTGCTTCCGCCTCGATATCGACGCCCGCCCGTGGGGCACTTGGCTCCGGGCCTCGTCCATTATGGCTGAACTGACAGCGATCGAACTGATAATTCCGCCCCCCGACAATCGAACACCCTTGCCGCAAATTTCCTCGAGCCACGATTTCGACCAGAATGCTTGTTTCGGTGCGTTCGGCGTCCAACCCGTCGATCAGCAGACCATCGAGTGGATGATTGACCAAGCGCAGGCGTGACAGCCGCTCTGGTCCTTTGTTGTCGATGAGCGAGAGGCCAATTCCCGGAATCTGACGCCCGGTGTCGCCATAGCGACCACCATAAATCAGCGTGCCTGACTGGCCGTCGAGCTCAAGATCGCCGATTTCGATCGGCCCGGTACATGATCGGACCTCGATCATTACCCTGTAAGGCACAGCCAACTCACCGCCTTGATAAAAAGGTTGTTGATGTTGTGTTGCCTCTCCTGTGACGGGAGAAAAGGTGCCGTAACGTAAGCCGGGGGTGCATACCATCCGTGCACCCTGCCCAACAATTCGCACGGGTTGCGTGCAACCCGTGATCTGCAATAGCGTGGCTGGTACAAAGCTATAGCCACCGGGTGCGCTGCGATCTTGTCGTTGCGCGCCGACACGGTACGTTCGTCCGGCAGAGAACACGATCGTTCCGCCACCCGCTCGGGAAATTGCTTGCCCCAATGCGGCGAATGCCTCGCTATCGTCAGTTTGCCCGTCGCCACGAGCGCCGAACTGGTCCGGAGTGAAGGTTGCCTGAGCAATCGCCGGTAGAGGAACTGCCAGCCCGGCAGAGGCGGCGATCACCGTGCGCCGCGAAAGAGCGTAATTACTCATAGTTGAAATTCCAGTGTCCTAATGAAGCATTTTCGCAACACCTTCTTTGTAAGGCGCGTGCGCAGATGATTTTGGGAGCGGATTCGGACGTTCAACGTTACGGTCTTGTTACTCAAGCCAAATATTGGGTTAAATCGCCGAGGCTGACGTGCCAAGGCTGGCCCAAGCAGCAAAGGGAGTTATTTATGCGTTTTGGGAAGATTGTGGCGGCGGTTGCGCTGTTTAGCGCGGCGGTTACCCCGGTCGCTGCCTCGGCGGCGGTTGCCAGTGCTCCCGCTCGTGCGGCAGCCAAGGTCGAAAACACCAACGAAGCGACCGGTTCTGCGGTCATCATCGCGATTCTCGCGGCGGCGGCTGTTATCGGCGGCATCGTGATCGCGGCCGACAACAACGGCAACGACACGCCAACCAGCGCCTAAAATCGCTGACAGTATTTGAAAAGGGCGCCTGCGGGCGCCCTTTTTTTTGCCCCTGCCAGATTGCGCGCTGAGACAGATCACACGTCGTCGTGTCGCGACCCTGCGCAAGCCGCCCGCGATTATTCCGGCCGATTGACGCCTCGTCCCGCCAGGACGTCGTCCACCTTCAACGCCAATTGCCGCACGGTATAGGGCTTGGCCAGGAACGCCACACCGATGTCCAGCATGCCGTTATGTACGACGGCGTTGCGCGTATAGCCGGTGGTGAACAGCACCTTGAGGTCCGGCCGCATCTGCAACGCGCGATCGGCGAGCTGACGCCCGTTCATCCCCGGCATCATGATGTCGGTGAACAGCATCGTCACCTGCGGCGCATCCTCAAGCACGCGCAGCGCGGCTTCGGGCGAGTGCGCCGACAATGTCGGATAGCCGAGTTCCTTCAGCGCATCGACCGCGAAATGCCGGACGCGCTGCTCATCTTCGACAACCAGGATGAATTCACCTTCGCGCGGCGCCGGGAGGTCGATCCGGTCCGGAGTGTCGGCCTCGCCAGCGCCCACGCTACCGGTAAAGCGCGGGAGGTAAATCTTGACCGTCGTGCCCTGCCCGACTTCCGAATAGATCGCGGCATGGCCGCCAGACTGTTTGGCGAAGCCAAAGACCTGGCTGAGCCCCAGTCCGGTGCCCTTGCCGACTTCCTTGGTGGTGAAGAACGGCTCGAAAGCCTGCGCGATGATCTCGGGCGGCATGCCCTCGCCGGTGTCGGTCACGCAGAACGTGACATATTGGCCCGGCTGCACGTCGCCATTCTCGCGCGCATAATGATCGTCGATGTGCGCGTTGGCCGTCTCGATGGTCAGACGCCCGCCATTCGGCATCGCGTCGCGGGCATTGACCGCGAGGTTGAGGATGGCGTTTTCGACTTCGCTGGCATCGGCGTAGCTACGCCACAGCCCCGCGCCGAGGACGGTCTCGACGCTGATGGTATCGCCCAGGCTGCGGGTGAACAGTTCCGACATCCCGCCCACGACCTTGTTGAGGTCGACCGCGGTCGGGGCGAGCGGCTGGCGACGCGAAAAGGCCAGCAGCCGCGCGGTCAGCGCTGCCGCCCGCTTGGCGCCTTCGACGGCACTGTCGATCAGCGTCGCGGCCCGCGCCGGATCACCGGTCATCCGCCGCTTGGCCAGGTCCAGGCTGCCGATCACCACCGCAAGCATGTTATTGAAGTCATGCGCGATGCCTCCGGTCAGCTGACCGATCAACTCCATCTTCTGCATTTGCCGGATGCGGTCCTCGGCCACCGCGCGCGCTTCGGTTTCCGTGCGTAACGAGACGACCATGCGCTCGGCATCCGCGCGGGCCTCATCGGCCTCTACCACCTGCGCACGGGCCTGTTGCAGCCACATCAGCGAAAAGGCGATCACGGCCAGCGCGCCGAGCAGAAGAGCGATCGCCGTCAGTTGAGCCTGACGCATCGATGCCTGCGCTGTTGCGAGTGTCTGCCCGCGGACATAGCCGCGCTCGACGAACAGCAGTTTTTCGGAACGCTCCATACCGCTCAGCCCGTCGCCGCGGCGGACGCGTGCCAGTGCGCCGGCACGATCGCCGGCGCGTTGCAGCGCGATGGTCTGGCCCATCTCGACGATCTTTGCACGCGACGACAGGGGCGAAGCTGCCATAGGCATCTCGCCCGACCTGGTGCTCGGTCTGGCGGACTTGGCGCAACGCCGGGCCGACCTTGGCGATGTTGTCGGAATAGGGGCGCAGATAGGCCGCGTCTCCGGTCAACAGATACCCCCTCTGGCCGCTTTCGGCCGCGCGCGTGTAAGTGATCACATCGGCGATTGCGCGGCCATAGAGTTGCAGCTGTTCCTGCCGCTGCGCCGCGCGATTGAGAGCGAAATGAAAGCGCCACGCCGGCCAGCGAGATCGCGAGCAGCAATCCGAGCGCAGCAGCCAATATCGGCGGAACCGCCCTTACCCCCGGTTTACGTAGCATCGCTTTGGCCTAGCTTAACTTGGCATCACGTCAATAATCGCGCGAGACACGCACCGAAACCGACTGGCGCCCGATCGTCGAGATCGTCGACAACAGGGACAGCCAGCGTGTCACCTCGAATTCGGCGCGCGTTGCCGAATAGCCGGCACCGTCGGATATCACCTCCACATAGGCACGGCGCGTGATGTATTTGCCGAGCGCGATCGAGGTCTGCTGCCCGGTCGTCGCGTCGGCGGGGACGATCCGCAAGCGGTCGAGGCCGACCGCCTTGCGGATCGCATTGATCGGATCGATTCCGCTGCCGCCGCGCAAGCCATTGACCGCCGCTGCCAACTGGAGCGCCTCGGGCGCTGACAAATTGGTGATCGACGTGCCGAACAGGATGCGGCTCAGCAATTCGTCCTGCGGCAGGCTGGGGGTTGAGGTGAAGCTGATCTCCGGTCGTGACGCGACACCCTGCACACTCACTGTGGCGCTGACCGAATTGACATTGGCATTGGCGACCACGTCGATCACCGGGTCGGGCGGGGAATTGCCGGTGAAGCGGATGACGCCGCGCTGCAGGTCGAACCGCTTGCCGGCGAATTCGTAACCGCCGCGTACCTGTTCCAGCCGCCCGCCGATCCGCATCGCATTGAGCGTTCCGCCCAGGTCGATGTTGCCCCGCCATTCGCTGTCGAGCCCGAGGCCCGTCACCGTCAGGCGGCTCGGGATGTCCGCCTTGATCGCCAGTCGCCATGTCGTCGGCGGCGCGGCTGGCTCGGCCTCGTCGGCAGGCCGATTGATCTCGCGCACGCGCAGTTGGGGGATCGCCGCCGCCGCCGTCGCACGACCCAGGCGATAGGTTGACCGGTCGACCGTGACATTGCCCGAGATCAGTCCGCTGGCGCCGCTCGACTTGATCGCCAGCGGCCCCGTCACCGTCGCGCCGACATCGTCGCGGCGGATCAACTCGGCCTCGTTCGCTGTCCCCGCGATATCGATGCCGAACCCTTCGGCGGATGACAGGCTGAACGCCGCCCGTCCGCTGAGGGTCCCGCGTCCGGCATTGCCGGTGAATTGCGGAATGACCAATCGCGAACCCGAAAATGCGCCAGTCGCCTTGAGGTTGGTCAGCACCGTGCCCGAAGCGGCACTCTCCACCCGTAGCGCCTGCGTGCTCAGCGATCCGCGCAATTGTGGCCGCGCCAACGTGCCGGTGATATCGGCGCCGACCGCGACCGGGCCCGACACCGCCAACCCCTCCACATTGGCCAGCCGCCACAACGTATCCGCGGGGCCGTTATATCTGACCTGCGCCATTAACGGCGCGTTCTGGATGCGTTGCACCACACCATTGCCGGTACCCAGTGGCGCGGCACGCATCTGCGCCCGGCCGATGATCTTGCCGCCATCGGCGGCGACCGCGCGAAGCGCGAGGCCCGAGCCGTTGAGCACCGCATTGATGCCCAGATCGATCGGCTGGGACGAGGCGATCAACCCTGATCGTGTCAGGTTGCGGAACCGCAGATTGGCCGTGCCTGTCGGCGGTGCGCCATTTCCCGGCTGGCGGAACGTCACCTTCCCCGACGCCACCCCACCCAGCCCCAGTCCCGGAAAACCGATGTCGAGCACCCCCAGCGGCAAGCGTTCCAGCGTGGCATCGATCGCCGTTTCGCGTCCGAACGTGCCGCCCACCCGAATATCGCCGCCGGCAAAGGTCAGCGCGGTCGGCGCGAGGGTCCAGCCATTGGATCCATAGGTCAGGACTGCCGGCTGGTTGAGCGTCAGCGGTCGGCGGTCGAGCGTCCCGCGCGCCTGCACGACGATCCGGTTGGGCGAAATCTGCGCGACGGTCTGCAGGTCGAAGGGCCGTCCGCGTGATCCGGCGATCGATGCGCGCACCTCTCCCGATCCGCCGCGCAGCTTGGCCGTACCGTTCAATCGCCCAAGACTGACGGCGCCATAGCGCACCCCCGCCAGCCTGAAGGTCGCGTCGGTCGACAGGCCTGCGGGGTCGAGCAGCAGCGCCGCCTGGACGGTGCCTTGACGAATCGCAATGATCGGCGGCCCGGCCAGGCGCGCGTCGCGGAAGGCGATATCCGCGTTGATCCGCTGGATCGATCCCTGGGGTACGAACACCAGGCTGCCACTGACCCCAGACCCGGTCAGGTTGAGGGTGCCGTCGAACCCCGCCGGGGCGGAGCGCAGGCTTCCCGCAACTTTCAACCCCGATGCGTTGATTTGCGCGATCTGGATCACCGCCGCGGCGCCGCGTGGCAGCAGGATCGCGCCATTGCCGGTGAACGGCCCCAACCGCGAACCGCCCCCGGTCGCCTGCCATGCAAAACCCTGCGCGGTCGGCACCAGCACGGCATGGACATCGCGCAAACCCAGCGCATCGAACGGGCGCGCCAGGCGCAGGTCGAGCCGCGGCCGATCGATCGCGCCGTCGAGGACCAGCCTTACCGGCCCATAACGCGCCTGCACGCCCGATCCCTCGAAATGGAATGTGCCGTCGAGCCGCCGATAGCCATTCCCCTGAAGCCGAATCGATGGCCCGCTCAGCCGTAAATTGGTGAAGCGGATCTGCCCCGCCGCGTCGCGCTCCAGCGCGGTCTCGATATAGGGCAGGCCGCCGGCAAGGCTGCGCAGGAAGGCATTGTCGAAGCGCCGCACCCACACCTGCGCCTTGCCCGCGACGCGCGTGCCCTTGCCGCCGGCCCCCGGCACCACGCGCAACTCGCTTTTCACGTCGACGACGCCGAGTCCGGGGATCAGGTAACGCCCAAGCTGCCCCGCCAGCCCGACGTTGTAGCGCCCGGTGGCGAGGTCGAGCAGGATCGAGATCTTGCCGTTGAGCTTGTCCGACGTGAAGCTCAGGCCGTCCCCCGTCACGATCTTGGGCGTCACGCGCAACAGGCCCTCGACGCGGAGATTGCCGAGGATGCCCCCGGCGACGTCGCCGACCCCCGTCACGCGCCGCGCTACCAGCCGCAGCGGCACGGTCACCGGCGCCTTGGATAGCCGCCCCTGCCCGCTCACGCGCACATTCTCGAAGCCGGTATTGTCGAAGGCGACTTGCGGTGTGGTCAGCAGGTAATCGAACCGCGCGGTCGAAAACGGTCCGTCGAGGTTGAGCAGCAGCCGCACGTCCCGCCCGCGCATGTTGGGCAGGAACGCGGCCGGCCGCAGCAGTCGCGTTTCGGTCCGCATGCCTGAAAACGCACTGTTGGCGAGATCGACGACGCCGTTGGCCGCGATCGCCAGCGACGGACTGGCGATGGCGAGGTGCATGTCCAGCCGCCGGTTGGCCAGCGCCGCATTGCCCTTGACCGTGAGCCCCGGTGCGGTGAGCCGCTGGACCTTGCCGGTCGTCACCAGGGAGGGGCGCAGCGTTCCGCTCAAGTCATAACGTCCTTGCCGCTGGACCAGCGCAAGGTTGGCGATGGGCTTCGCGGAGGCGGTGGCGACCAGGCTGCCGCGCCAATCACTGTAACGCCCGTCGCCCTGCACCGTCAGCGTCACTGGCCGATCGGTGCCCAGCATCTTGCCGATCACGCCACCCGCTGGCCCGACAACACGCGCGTCTACATCGAAGCGGTTGGCATCGGGTTCGGCGTCGAGCGCGACGCGCAGGTTGTCGCCGCCGGTCAGCCGCGCATCGAGATGGATCTTGGCGCGCCCCGAACGTATGTCGGCGTCACCGATCACCCGCCCGGTCCGCTGCGGCCCGGCGACCCCTGCCGCGACGATCAGCCGATCGACCTGCAGTCGCCCGATGCGGATATCGAACCCCGGCAGGATCGACGACTTCGCCGCGCTTGGCCTCAACTGGGGCAGGCGATCGAGGCGCGCGACGGGGATGATCAGGCTGTCGATCGACAGCCGGTTGGCGAGCCACGCAAACGGCCGCCAGGACAGGCGCGCTTCGGGCAGTTCGAGGAACACGCCATTGGGATCGGACAACCGCACGTCGATCAGGCGGGCGTTGTGATAGATTGATCCGTCGATCCGCCCGACGCGGATGCGCAGCCCGTTCTTCGGCGCGACACGGGCGATGCGATCGACGATCAACCGGTGACCGGGTGCTGTATCGGCGAACCACAAGGCCGCAGCCGCCAACAATATAACCGCGGCGAGTGTGCCGATCAGCCAGCGCCAGATCCTCAAAACGCCTGTCCGATCGACACATAGACCGCGACGCGCGGATCGCCGGCACGGCGGTTGAGCGGCGTACCGACATCGATGCGGATCGGCCCGAACAATGAATAATAACGGATGCCGAGCCCCGCGCCGTACTGCAGGTCACTGAATTTGGGATAGGAGCTCGAATAGATCTGACCGCCGTCGATGAACGGAACGACGCCGAAATTGCCCCCGAACACCGGCAGGCGGACGCGCGCCTCCAGCCCGAATTCGGTCACGCTGCGTCCACCGATCGGACCACCATTGGGATCGCGCGGGCCGATCAGCTGATAGCCATAGCCGCGCACCGAGCCGCCGCCGCCGGCATAGAACAGCCGCGACGGGGCGATATTGTCGCGTTCGGCGCCAACCGTGCCGCCGACACGCACCCGGCCCGCCAGCACCACCTTGCCCCCTATCGGCTGGTAATAGGACGCGTCCACTTGCGCCTTGACGTAAGTGAACACCTTGCCCCGCAATGATGCCTCGGGAGACAGGCGGCCATTGAGGCGGAAGCCCCGCGTCGGATCGAGCAGGTCGTCGCTGCCGTCATAGCCCAGTTGCGCGGGCAGCGCGGCGATGAGGAAGGTCCGTCGCGCCTCGCGTCCCAGGACCGACACGAAATCCTTTTCGTCCGATGCCAGCACTTCGGCGCCCACGCTCCACGTCCAGCGCTTCTGGAAGATGATGTTGGTCTGCCGCTCGATCGAGCCGCCAATTTCGAAAGTTCGCGCGTCATAGGCGTCGAACCTCGTATGACTGGCCAGCACACGCGCGTTGAGCGCCCGGTCGCGTGCACGAAAATTGTTCATGCGCAGGTTCGCGCCGAGCAATTGCTCCCTGGTGCCCGCCACGCCGCGGAACGTCACCGCGCCTTCGGGCTTGATCAGGTTGCGGTGCTGCCAGCTGGCTTCGACGCGAAAACCTTCGCCGGTGCCGTAGCCGATTTCGCCCGCCAATGTGCGCAATGGTGCGGGCTCCAGGTTGGTGCGGATGTTGACCACGCCCGGATCGGCGGTCTTGACCGGCTCGACCGTCACCGCGCCGACGATGCCGGTGGCGATCAACGCCCGGCGCAGGTCGTCCACCTGATCCTGATCGTACAGCCAGCCCTTCTCGAACCGCGCGATGACGGCGGTGTGCTTCGCGCCGAAGGGTGGCTTGCTGCCGGTGACGATGATGTCTCCATAGACCGCGCGCGGACCCGTCTGCACCGGCAGGTCGAGCGTCCCCAGCGTCGTCGCATGATCGATCGTCACGTCGGGTTCGCTGACCGTGGCGAACGGATAGCCGCTACGCATCAGTTCGGCGCGCAGCCCGGACTGCCCGGCGATCACCGTTTGCGCATCGACCGGATCGCCCGCCGCCACGGGAAACGCCTCGCGCAGCGCGGCGGCCTGATCCAACCCCGCGATGGTGACGTCGGAGAATTTGTAGAGCGAACCCGGCTGAACTGCGATCGTCACCTGCAGCCGTTCCTCTTCTCTGATCACATCGGCGGTGACCAGCGCATCGTAATAACCTTCGGATCGCAGGATCGACTTCATCAGGTCGACATCCTCGCGTGCGCGGCGTTCGACCTGCGCGGCGTTGGCGACCTTCCCATCGGCCTTGGCCAGAACGGAATTGTCGAAGAACCGCGTCCGCGTCTCCAGCGGCAGCGCATCGATCCCGTCGAGACCGACCGCATAGCGCCGCTCGCCCTGATCGAACGGAGCGGCCGGGGCGGTGGCACTGTCGACATCCCCAGCCACCACCTGGTCGGGCTGGTTGAGGTCGGGCCAGTCGACGCCAAGATCACTCATCGGGGCCATCGGCGCGGACGGATCGAGCGGCGCCGCATCGACCGGCGGAAGCTCCTGCGCAAACGCGGACGCGGACAGGAGGGCGGCCGCTACCCAGGCCGTCGCGCGGGGCAACATACCGCCATGGTTAGCCGCGAAGTGCTTTGAACCCAAGCCTTAACCCGCTACCGGGGCGCACATGCGAAAGAAACAACCGATGGCGGGCGGCGTGTTCGTCGCGCTGGGCGCCGTGGCCGGAGTGATTATCGGCAAGACGCAGGGTCAGCCATCGGCCGGGCTGGTCATCGGCGTGCTGATCGGCGCCGCGATCGCGGTCGTCATCTGGCGGCGAACGCGTTAGCCGACCCGGCGTCCGGCCCACACCACGCGTCCGACGATATCGACGCGGTCGCCGCGCTTGCGCTCGATCGGTGGATAGCGCGGATTGTCGCTGACGATCGACAGCCGCCCCGGCCCCACCGCCAGCCGCTTGACGTTCAACGCATCGTCGATCCGCAGCACATAGATCCCGTCGCGCAACCGGTCCGTCGCATCGGCGGTATCGACCAGTATGTCATCGCCCGCATTGAGCGTCGGCTCCATCGAATCGCCCTGCACGCGCACCGCCGATAGCGCATCGGGACTGGCGGTCAGGCGGCGCAGAAAGCGCGGCTCGAACGCAAACCAGCCCTGCGGCGCCTCGTCGATCGCCTCGCCACCCGGGCCGGCCGACGCCGCGACGTCGAGCCAGGCGACACGGCGCAGCGGATCGCGCCCCGCCGCCACCTGCCCGCCCAGCACCGTCTCGTCCACGCCGAAGAACTTCGCCAGCTTGCGCCGGTCGTCCTCATCCAGCTTCCGGGGTGATCCGCGGCGGATGAATTGCTGCACATAGGCGGCGTTGCGCCCCAACAGTCGCGACATCGCGGTGTAGTCCGTGCCGCGCTCCTGGATCAGCCGGTCGAGCGTTTCTCTGACATCGTTCATGGTTTTTTCCATACGCCCAAGAAAAACCCTTGCCAAGTAGGAAACTCAATCAGAGCATAGGTTCTTTCCTAGAGAAAGGCGAATTCAGTGCATGCGACCCCTGATGAGAGTGCAGCAACATATCAAGAACACGGGCATTTCCCCGACGCGCTTCGGGCGCGAGGCGGCGAACGACCCCCGGCTCGTGCACGACCTGCGCTGCGGCCGCCAGGTCGGCGAACCCCTGTGGCAGCGGATCGAAGCCTATATGCACGCGACCTGCAACTCCAATCCGTCCACAACGCCGTCATCGCAGCGTTCACGACGCAGCTTGGGCCGCTTGCCGAGCTGAATTCGGTCGCCGTGCCATGGTTCAGCGCGACGTTCGAGGGGGTTCGCCACACGCTGCGCTTCGCCGCCGCAACGCCCGCGGGGCTGGCGGACCTCGACCAGGCGGACCTCGACCTGCCCAATCCCGATCATGTCATTGTCTCGACCGGCGCCGAATGGCATGGCGGACGGGCGGTGATCGACGTTCTGACCGTCGCATGCGCCTGATCCGCGCCCGGCCCCAGGCCGGATTGCGGAACACCCGCCTCCCTTTGCCGTTCAGTCCGCATGAAGCTGGTTTACGTCGACCCGGAAATGCCGGGCATCACGCGCAAGAAGGTCAGGAACGGCTGGGGCTATTGGGATGCCAAGGGCAACCGCATCACCGACCGCGAGGAGATCGACCGGCTGAACAAGGTCGCCTTGCCGCCCGCTTATGTCGACGCCTGGTACTGCCCGTCGCCCCATGGGCACATCCAGGCGGTCGGATATGACGCCAAGGGCCGCAAGCAATATCGCTATCACGTCGATTTCCGCGCGCAACGGGATGCGGAAAAATATGACCGCCTTGCCGATTTCGGCCGTGCCCTGCCTCTCCTCCGCGCGCAGGTGGAGCGCGATCTGCACGGCAAGGCGACCGACCATGACACCGTCGTCGCCGCGGTCGTCCGCCTGCTCGACGTTGGCCACATCCGCGTTGGCAGCGAACAATATGTCAAACAGAATAAGAGCTTCGGCGCGACGACCCTGCGCAACCGCCACGCAACGCTGCGCGGCCTCGAAACTGACGCTGCAATACCGCGCCAAATCCGGCGTGATGCGCAAATTGACGCTGGGCGACCGGGGCCTCGTTCGCGTGGTCAAGAAGGTGCAGGACCTGCCCGGCCAGCATCTGTTCCAATATCTCAACGAAGCGGGCGAAGCCTGCGCGGTCGGCTCGGCGGAAGTGAACGCTTATATCAAGGATGCGATGGGGGACGAGTTCTCCGCCAAGCATTTCCGGACCTGGCACGCGTCGCAGATCGCCCTCAATGCGGCGATCACCGCGTGCAAGACGGCCGGCAAGGCCAAGATCACCGAAGTCGCCGAGAGCGTCTCCGAGGCTTTGGGCAACACCCCCAGCATCGCGCGCAAAAGCTATATTCATCCCCTGGTCATCGATGCTTGTTCATCAGACCTCGCGACCCATGCCCTGCCCCGCAAGACCCGTTGGCTGACGGGGATTGAACGCGCGTTGATCGTCCTGCTCGACGACGCCGGCAGCGCAGCCAAACGAAAGACACCCAAGGCCGCTTGATGAACACCACCGTTGCCAAAGCGCCGGGCAAGGCCCGGCTCCCTGTCGAATCGCACCCCGATGAACTGCTGCGCTCCAGTTACGACTGGATGCTGGCGCATACGACCGAGATCATCGTCGCCAGCGTGATCGCGGGCATCGTCGTCGCGGTGTTGCTCGGGGCCAAATGGGCCGGTGGATGGCTCATGACGCATTATGCCACCAACAATCACTGGCGCCGCATCATCGGCGGCGCGCTGACCAAGATCCGCATGTGGTTCATCGTCGCGGTCGCAGCGCAACTGGTCTGTGTTTTTGCGCATGCGCCGGCGGACGTGTCGAAGGTCGTCTACTTCCTGTTCGTCATCGCCGCGACGCTGCAGGCGGCGGTATTCGCCCGCGAAATCATCCTCGGCCTGGTCGAACACCGTGCCGCGGCCACCGACCATAGCGGGTTGCAAAGCGCGATCGGGATCATCCGCCTGCTCGTCACGATCGTGCTGTTCGCCATCGCCGCGGTGCTGATCCTCGGCAATCTGGGCGTCAACGTTACCGGCCTGATCGCCGGTCTGGGCGTCGGCGGTATCGCCATCGGCCTCGCCGCGCAGGGCATCTTCGCCGATCTCTTCGCGGCGCTCGCCATCCTGTTCGACCGTCCGTTCCGCAAGGGCGATTCGATCAAGATCGATACCCTGTCGGGGACGGTGGAGGATATCGGCCTCAAGTCGACGCGCATTCGCTCGGTCACGGGCGAGCAGGTCATCGTCGCGAACAAGCAACTGCTCGAAAAGGAAATCCATAACCTCGCGCGGCTGTCGAAGCGGCGCACGGTGATCATGATCGGCGTGACTTACGAGACCGATCGCAAGTTTCTGCGCGACTTACCGAAGATCATCCAAAGCGTTGTCGAGAGCGTTCCCAATTGCGCCTTTGTTCGCTGCGGCCTGATGAAATACGGTGACTGGTCGCTCGATTTCGAGCTGCAATATGATGTCAATTCGGAAGATTTTCAGACGGTCTTCGAACACCGCCACCTCGTCCATGTGGCGATTTTCGACAAGTTCGCCGAACTCGGCATCTCCTTCGCCTACCCGGTGGAGGTTGGCTATGCGGCGGCGCCCGATGGCAAGCTGATCAACCCCGTGCCCGACATGTCGGTGCTGCAGCCCGATACCGCTCGATGAAGGCTCACAGGGCACATGTGAATCGTGTGAATCGCTGGCTTGGCGCACCGCGCATTGGCCCATGTGAATCGTGTGAATTGATGCCCGCTTTGACTCTCGCCAGCCCTCGCTTTACGTGAACGTAAAGCTGGGAGAGCGCGATGGGCACGGTGACGTTCGATGAGTTGAAGGCGCTGACCGGACAGGCGATCGGCACGTCCGACTGGCTGACCGTCAGTCAGGAGATGATCGACAAGTTCGCCGACGCGACGGGCGATCACCAGTTCATTCATGTCGATCCCGAAGCCGCGGCGAAGACGCCGTTCGGCACCACCATTGCCCACGGCTTCCTGTCGCTGTCATTGATGCCTGCGCTCACCGCCAAGGCCGATCTGCCGCGCATGGACGGCATCAAGATGGGCGTGAATTACGGGGGCAACAAGACGCGCTTCCTGTCGCCGGTAAAGTCCGGCAAGCGCGTTCGCGGCCATTTCAAGCTCCTCGAGATCGAGGAAAAGCGCCCCGGCCAGTATCAGCAGACCATCGAATACACGCTCGAGATCGAAGGGGAGGACAAGCCTGCCCTGATCGCCGAGTGGGTCAGCCAGTTCTTCATCTAACTCAGCATCTAAGGACCACGCACATGCGCGACGCAGTCATCGTTTCCACCGCCCGCACCCCGCTCGTCAAGGCGGCGCGGGGCGCCTTTAACAACACCACCTCGCCGACGCTCGGCGCCTTTTCGGTCAAGGCGGCGATCGAGCGCGCCGGCATCGAAGGCGGTGAAGTCGATGACGTCGTGTTCGGCGCGGCGATGCAGCAGGGCAGCCAGGCGCCCAACGTCGCCCGGCTGATCGCGCTGCGCGCCGGCCTGCCCGCGACGGTTCCCGGCATGTCGATCGACCGCCAGTGTGCTTCTGGCCTGATGGCCATCGCGACAGCGGCCAAGCAGGTTATCGTCGACCGCATGGACATCGTCGTCGGCGGCGGCGTGGAGTCCATCTCGAAAGTGTCGGGCAGCGGCAAGATCTTCATCGAACCCGATGCCGAACTGCTGAAGATGCACAAGGACACGTACATGCCGATGATCGGCACGGCAGAGGTCGTCGCCAAGCGTTACGGCATCAGCCGCGAAGCGCAGGACGAATATTCGCTCCGCTCGCAACAGCGGACCGCCGCTGCACAGGCCGCGGGCAAGTTCGATGACGAGATCGTCGCCTGCAACGCGACGATGGCGGTGATGAATAAGGAAACCAAGGAGGTCACCTATCAGGACGTCACCGCTGACAAAGGACGATTGCAACCGCCCCGACACCACGCTCGAAGGTCTTGCGTCGCTGAAGCCCGTCATGGGCGAAGGCTACACGATCACCGCGGGCAATGCGTCGCAGCTCAGCGACGGTTCCTCGGCCAGCGTGGTGATGGAAGCCTCGGTCGCTGCCAAGCGCGGCCTAACCCCACTGGGCCGCTATGTGGGCATGGCGGTGGCGGGCACCGAACCCGATGAAATGGGCATCGGACCGGTGTTCGCGATTCCCAAGCTGCTCGAGCGCTTCGACCTGAAGATGGACGATATCGGCCTGTGGGAACTGAATGAAGCGTTCGCGGTGCAGGTGCTCTATTGCCGCGACAAGCTCGGCATTCCCGACGAACTGCTCAACGTCAACGGCGGCTCGATCTCGATCGGCCACCCCTTTGGCATGACCGGCGCGCGCTGCACCGGCCACGCGCTGATCGAGGGCAAGCGTCGCGGTGCGAAATACGTCGTGGTGACGATGTGCGTCGGCGGCGGACAGGGCGCCGCGGGCCTGTTCGAAGTCCTCTAGACGGAAATCTTGGTCCTTCGGTCGGGGCGGGGCGAGCATGCACCGCCCCGTTTTTGACCCTGCGCCCCACGCCGCTATGCCCGTCGCATGAAGAGCCTGCTCGACCCGGCACACGCCCTCAGCGACGGCCTCGTCACGATCCGTGCCGAGTTCCAGCTGCCGTCGAGTTTTCCACCTGAGGTCGAAGCTGCCGCGCGCGAGGCGATCGCCCGACCGCTGACCGGGCATGCCGATCGAACGGGATCGCACTTCGTAACGCTCGATCCGGCAGGCTCGACCGACCTCGACCAAGCGTTCGCCGTCGAGGCGATCGGCGCGGAACTGCTGCTTCATTATGCCATCGCCGACGTCGCATGGTTCGTCGATGATGGCGGCGCGCTCGACCTGGAGGCATGGCGACGCGGCGAGACGCAGTATCTGCCCGATGGGCGCGTGCCGCTCTACCCGCCGATCCTCAGCGAGGGCGCGGCAAGTCTGTTACCCGATGTCGACCGCCCGGCCGTCATCTTCACGGTAAGCATCCTGCCGGACGGAGCCGCTGTGTTGAAGGGCGTCGAGCGGGCCATCATCCGCAGCCGCGCCAAGCTCGCTTACGAAACGGTGACCGGCGACGACCTTCCAGCGGGCTTTGCCGAAATCGCCGCACGCGTGATGGCGGCCGAAACGCGTCGCGGTGCCGCCCGCGCCGACCCGCCAGAACAGGAGGTCGCTCCTGATGGCCAGGGCGGCTACGCGCTCGCCTTTCGCGCGCGCCACCCCAGCGAGGACCGCAACGCCGCGCTGTCCCTGGCGACCAACATGGCTGTTGCCGACGCGCTGCTGGCGGCGAAGACGGGCCTGTTTCGCGTGATGGCCGCGCCGGACGAGCGCGCGGTGCGGCGGCTGCGCGCAACCGCCAAGGCGTTTCGACTGGACTGGCCCGATGACCAGAGCCTGGCCGATTTCCAGCATGACCTCGATCCAATGCAACCACGTGCGAGCGCTTTTCTAATGGCGGTCCGCCGCGCGGGGCATGGTGCCAGCTACGAGCCTTATCGCGCGGGCGTCGTTCCGTGGCACGCGCCGATGGCGGCAACCTACACGCATGCCACCGCGCCCCTCAGACGCCTGGCGGACCGCTATGTGATCCGGGCGGCGCTCGCGGTGATGGCCGGGGACGCCGTGCCGCCAGCCGTGCTCGACGCCTTTGAACGGTTGCCGCCGGTCATGGCGCGGGCCGACGCCCTGAGCGGACGTATCTCTCGCGCGGTCATCGACCTTGCCGAGGCGCAATTACTTCAGTCCCGTGTCGGCGAGGTGTTCATGGCCGTGATTACCGACGTGGACGAGCGCGGCGTTCGTATTCAGCTTTGCGACCTCCCTGTCGTCGCGAGAGTGGATAGCGCGGGAGAACCGGGCGATGCGATCAGCGTGCGCCTGACGAGTGCCGACCCAGCTACCCGGAGCATCCGCTTCGCCCGCGGTTGACCGCCGCGCCCCCGCCGTGGCAAGCGCACAGCGACGCGGGTGTAGCTCAATGGTAGAGCAGCAGCTTCCCAAGCTGAATACGCGGGTTCGATTCCCGTCTCCCGCTCCAGCCTGTGCGATCTTTCGGGGGGATGACGCATGACCGCAGCCCGTCCGCACGCCACGCTGTTCGTGCTGATCGCAATCTTCATCGACACGGTCGGCTTCGGGCTTATCATGCCGGTGCTCCCGCGACTGTTGATGAGCGTGGGACAGATCGATCTGCCGCGGGCGATTGCGGTCGGGGCGTGGATCGGCTTCGCCATGGCCCTGGCGACCTTCTTCGCGGCGCCGGTATTGGGCGGCTTGTCCGATGCCTATGGCCGGCGCCGCGTGCTGTTGCTGGCGCTGGCCGGTCTGGCGCTCGATTATCTGCTGCTGGCCGTTGCCCATAGCTTGCCGTTGATCTTCATCGGCCGAACGATTTCGGGCATCTTCGGCGGCAGCTATGCACCGGCGCAGGCCGCGCTGGCCGACATTACCGCGCCTGAAAATCGCGCCAAGTCGTTCGGCTATGTCGGTGCCGCCTTCGGCATCGGTTTCATCATCGGCCCGGCGATCGGCGGCTTGCTGGGACAGATGGGCGACCGTGCACCGTTCTACGCCGCGTCGGCGCTGTCCGCCGCCAATTTCCTCTATGGCTCTTTCGTATTTCCAGAGACCTTGCCCAGCGAACGCCGCCGCAGCTTCGACTGGAAGCGCGCCAACCCGCTTGGCGCATGGCAGGTGGCACATGCGACGCCCGGTATGGCGCGCCTTGCCGCCATCCTCGTGCTGTGGTCCGTCGCGACGATGGTCTATCCATTGACCTGGAGCTTTTGGGCCATTGCCCAGCTCGGCTGGTCGAACGCGATGATCGGCGCGAGCCTCGCATTCGTCGGCGTCATCATGGCGCTGGCCCAGGGGTTTCTCACCGGCCCCGTGGTCAAGCGCCTGGGTGAGCGCAAGGCGGCAATGCTGGGCATGGCGGGCGCGGGCACCGGTTTCCTACTCTATCCCTTCGTCACCGCCAGCTGGCAGGTCTTCGCCATCATGGGGGTCATCGCGATCCAAGCGCTGGCGCAACCGAGCCTCATGGCGCTGCTGTCCAAGAGTGCGACCCCCGAGACCCAGGGCGAGGTGCAGGGTATCACATCGATGGCGATGGGGTTAGGCACGCTGTTCGCTCCACTGTTGCTGACCGGCGTCATGGCGTATTTCAGTGGCCCGGATGCGCCGGTCCATTTTCCCGGCGCGGCGTTCATCGTCTCTGCCGTATTCACCCTGTTGTGCATCGTGCTGGTGCGCCGCCTTCCTCAGAGCAGCGCCTCAACGGCGTCGGCCACGGAGCGGCCATAGGGTTCTGCCATTCGGGCGTGAAAGGACGGGGCCGCGTCGCGTACGCGGCGGTGCATCGCAGTGTCGTCATAGGCCGTCCTGACGGTTTGCGTGAGGGCGGACATCGTCTCGGTCGCGCCCGAAGAGGCGATGCCGTAGCCATGCCGAGCCACGGCCACGCTGTGCAGTTGCTTTTCCAGATCCATCGGCAGCATCACTTGTGCGACACCACCCGCCAGCATCGCGCAAAGGATGCCGTGGGCGCCGTGGTTGACGCACAGGCGGCTGCGCGCGGCGATACGATCGATCGGCACCGGGCGCGGCTCGACCCTTACCCCCAATGTGGCGATCGACGCGCGCAGGGCCGTGTCGATACCGGGAATATGGGCGCGGATCGGCAGGCCCGTCGCCGCCAGCGCGCGCCAGAACGCTTCGCTCGCCTGCAGCGGGCTGTTGGCATAGACGAACACCTCGTCCCCCTCGCCGCCGCCTGGCTGCGGCACGCCGTCCAGCCCCGGGGCGATGAAGCGCGCCGTGGTATCGTCGCGGCGATACGGATCGAGTTCGGGAACGCTGGCGATCAGCGGCGCGTCGGTGGCAAAAAGTGCGGCGAGATGCGGGAGTGGGGCAAGGCCACATTGATGCAATTCGGCATCGATCGTGTCGAGCAGTGCCGCTTCGTCATGGCCCGGCTCACCACCGCCGAGGCGCGGGACCGGATCGATGTCGGCGGGCGGCACCTGGAAACCCGGGCCCGTCGCAACCGATGGCCAGCGGCCTCGCACGGTGGTGAGCAGCGCCGGCGCATAATCGGCGACGACCACGTCTGCATCCGTCACCGACAGCAGCGCTTCCCAAGCGCGGACCATCCCGGCCAGCACCCCCTGCCGCCCGAGCCCCAGCCGCGCGAGGACATCGACGATCGTCGCGACCCGACCCTCGCCCGCCTGAACCGCCGTCAGTAGCCCCGGCCACAACGGTGCCTGCAACAATTGGGCACCCGACGGCATCGCGACCGGCACGTCGATCCGCTGCGCCGCCAACACGACCTGATGGCCGCGCGCGAGCAGTTCGTCGGCCATCAGGCGCATCGAGACGAGATGACCGCGGCCCGCGCCCAGTTCCCAACCGATCAGCACCCTGGCCATCAGATCGCTTCGGCAACGCTTTCCCGACCGCCCGCCGCCAGCCGGGCGATAAGGTCGTGAGCACAGGCTTCGGCGGCCGCGGCGTCGGTCGAGCGGATGACGAAGTTCGCGCCGACGCGCCCGTCGCGGAAAAAGGGATAGCTGCCGATCTGGCAGCCGGCGTGCGCGGCTTCGGTTTCGCGCAGCAGGTCCGCCACTTCGCTTTCCGCCACCCAGCAGCCGACGGTGCGCGAGACGACCGGCAGCCCGCCCTCCAGCTGCCCGTCGAGCGCGGCGAGCATGCCTGCGGTGATGTGGGGCACGCCAGCCATGATGAAGATGTTGCCGTGACGGATGCCCGGTGCGCCCGACAGGCGGTTCTCGATCAGGCTGGCACCCGCGGGCACGCGCGCCATGCGCAGACGCGCTTCGGTCAGCCCGCCGCGCGTCGCGTAATAGCCGTCAAGCATCGCGCGCGCACGCGGATGGATCTCGACGCCGACGCCGAGCGCCGCGGCGATGGCATCGACCGTGATGTCGTCATGCGTCGGCCCGATCCCGCCGGTGGTGAAGAGATAATCGTTGCGCGCGCGCAGGGTGTTGACCGCCTCGACGATCGCGCCCTGATCGTCGGCGACGACGCGGACTTCGGCGAGGCGGATGCCCTGGAAGTTCAGCCACAACGCAAGCTGCGCGACGTTCTTGTCCTGCGTCCGCCCCGACAGGATCTCGTCCCCAATGACGATCAAGGCGGCGGTCCAGATGCGTTCGTGGGACATTGCGAGTGCATAGCGCGGCATTGGCAGCGTGCAACTTGCGCCGGCTGTGTTAGGGGAATAGGTCACCGGCCATGAACCTTCGTCATTTCGCAGCCGTGCTGCCGCTGCTCATCGTCGCCGCCGGCAAACCCGCCTTCGATCCGCGCCACTTGAAGGCCGCGGTCGCCGGGCCGCTCAACGAGGTGCTGGTGATCGGCACGCCGCATCTGTCGCAATTGCCCAAGCCGTTCGACGCGACGACGCTGGCGCCGGTGCTCGACCGGCTGGCGGCGTGGAAACCCGACGTGATCACGGTCGAGCAACTGTCGGGGAGCGATTGCGCGTACCTCGAAGCCAATCGCGCACTGACGGACAATGCGTGGGACGATTATTGTTGGGATGCCAAGGCGGCGCAGGTGGCGACGGGAATGACGCTGGCGCAGGCCGACCTGACGATCGAGCGGACGCTGGCCGATTGGCCCGCGGCGCCGCGCGCGGCCGATCGTCGAAAGCTCGCCAGCGTGTTCCTTGCCGCCAACGACCGCGCGTCGGCCCAGGTACAGTGGCTCCGGCTGCCCGCGAGCGAACGCCATGCCGGCGACGGGCTCGACGCCGCGATGGTGACGATCCTCGAACGCAAGGGTGCCAAGCGCAACGAGACGTACGACATCGCCGTCGCGCTGGCGGTGCGGCTGGGGCTGGAGCGGATTTACGCGACCGACGACCATAGTTCGGACGCCGCGCTCGCTCGCGCGCCGGAGGCACAGGGCAAGGCGGTCGAGGCGGCATGGAAGGCGCAGGGCAAGCCACCGGTGCGGGCGCGCATGGAAACACTGGAAAATGCGCTGGGGACGCCCGCCGCGACGCTCGACCTCTATCGCTTCTTCAACGATCCCAGGACCGGGCTGGCAATGGTGGGGAGCGACATGGGCGCGGCGATGCAGGAGCCTTCGCCGCAGCATTACGGGCGCTGGTACGTGGCGTGGTGGGAAGTGCGGAACCTGCGCATGGTCGCCAACATTCGCGCGACCATGGTCACGCACCCCGGATCGCGCGTGCTCAGCATCGTCGGGGCAAGCCACAAGCCGTACTTCGACGCCTATCTCGACATGATGCAGGACGTCCGCGTCAACGACGCGGCGGCGGTGCTGAGGTAGCGGAATCGGCACAATCCCCCTATAGTTGGTAGCATGGTCACTTACGTCGAAGCCGAGACGACCGCCCCCGCGCGCACCGGGGCGATCAAGCTGCATGGGCCCGCCGGGTTCGAAGGGATGCGCGCCGCGGGGAAGCTCGCCGCCGAAATCCTCGACGCGCTGGTACCGCATGTCGTGCCCGGCGTGCCGACGCAGGAGCTGGACGACATCGTCCGCCGCATGACCATCGAGGGCGGCGGCCAGCCCGCGACGCTCGGCTATCGCGGCTACACCCACAGCTGCTGCATCTCGGTCAACCACGTCGTGTGCCACGGCATCCCGGGGGCCAAGACGCTGAAGGACGGGGACATCGTCAACATCGACGTGACCCCGATGCTGAACGGATGGCACGGCGACACCAGCCGCATGTTCCTGGTCGGCGACGTCGGCGTGAAGGCCCGGCGACTGGTCGACGTGACGTACGAGGCGATGATGCGCGGCATCGCGGCGGCCAGACCCGGCAACCGCATGGGCGACATCGCCCACGCCATCCAGAGCTATGCCGAGGGCTTTCGCTATGGCGTGGTCCGCGATTTCTGTGGCCATGGCGTGGGCCAGATGTTCCACGACGCGCCCGAAGTGGTCCATGCCGGCCGCCCCGGCACCGGCCCCGAGATCAAGCCCGGCATGTTCTTCACCATCGAGCCGATGATCAACATCGGCCGCGCGGACACCAAGGTGCTCGACGACGGCTGGACCGCGGTGACGCGCGACAAGACGCTGTCGGCGCAGTTCGAACATTCGGTGGGGATCACCGAGGATGGCTGCGAGATCTTTACCGCCAGCCCGACGGGACGCGACAAGCCGCCTTACTGAGCGGGCGGGCGCCCCCCTGCCCGCAGGGCGGCGAACCAGGCATCACGCGCGATCAGGCCGTCGCGGCGTTCCTGGTCCAGCGCGTCCAGCATCCTCCGCGCGGACATAAGCCAGCGGGTCGAGGTGCGCGACGGCGGCTTCCTCCGCATCGTTGAGCATGCGGTGATAGCCGGGTTCGCCATAGGCGACATATTCCAGCGCCTCATCCGCTTCGTCGGCGGGAAAGCGCGTCATCCAGAAACCATCCTCGTCATCGGGTTCGAACCAGACCGGCGGGCCGAGGGCTTCTTCGTCGATCAGATCGTCGTCATCCTCGTCCGCCGCTTCACACGATTTCACATGTGCCAATGCGTGGCGGCGCGGGGGCAAAGCGGGCGAGGATTGCGGCGGGTTCGATCGCGGCCTCCTCCGCCGCGACCAGCGCGACGTATTCGTCGAAACGGCCCGCGACATGGACGGGGGCATCCCCCGCCGCATCGGCGACGCGCGCCTCCAGCCGCGTCAGCATGGCGAGCGCGAGGCGATTGTCGAAGCGGTGGCGCGTGGTGGTGATGGTTTTTTCGCCGTCGTCGCGGACGGTGGTCCAGCTCTGTCCGTTCTGCGCGCGATCCCATAAGGTTTCGCGCAAGCTGTCCGCCGCGAGGATCTCCGCCGCCTGCCAGCCGAGGTGGAACGCGGCCCCGCGCGCGGTGCGGCGCAAGGCATAGGCCGAGCGGCGGGAGAGGCCAACTTCGGCGGCGGCATCCGCCACCGTCGCGCCATCGGCGATCGCGGAGAGGAATTGCGCCTGGCGCTTGGGCGTCCAGCCGTGAGTGGTGGCCGCCTGCGTGGCTTCGAGCGCAGAGAGCGCGGCTTTGAAATGATTTTCCGCCAGTTCGGGCGGCGTGGTGGCCGCGTCGGCGGATTGAATTGGTGTGTGGATCGTCATGCTGCCCTCCCCATCGGCGATTCGCCGGGAACAAAAGAGGGTCGGGTATTTATGCGCGTTTGGGGGGTGTAGGACAGGGGAAAGTGGCTGTGAAATTTTCCGCTAGGGTTGCTCATCCGCAGGTTAGAAAGGCCATCATGTGAAATCGGATCTTCGATCGCCACTTTTCGACCTCCTGTCGCAAATCAATGTTGCCGCAGCGAACGGACTGGACTTGCTTGCCGTCTCAATGGCGGTCGCAATGCCGGATATTTGTGCATCACTTATATACGACGATGGACGAACAAGCTCAGTTAAATATAAGGTTTGGTAGTCTCCAACATAATGTTGCTCAATTAGTCTTCATTCCATCTGGTGGTTCTATTATCTCGCACGGCTTGGCAGGAGACGTCTATCTCTACAGTGTTGTTACATTCTGTCAGAATATGAACCGAGCGATTGTGAGATGGTATGAGGCAAATCACAAACATCCTAATGTGACTGCGAATATCGACCGTCTGATGCAGTACAGACCGGATGGGATCCCACCATACTTTGTCGGCCGGACGGTCGTTGGGTAATAGTCGTCTGCGTCAAAGAACAACTCCCACCCCCGCTCAGCTTCGCTGAGTCGCCCCTCCCAAAGGGAGGGGACAGAAAAGGAGAAATACCACACTGCCCCTGTCCCCTCCCTTTGGGAGGGGCGACTTGCGCTTAGCGCAAGCGGGGGTGGGCGGCCGTCGTGATGTGTCGGATCACGCCGTCGAGGTTTTGCATCACGTCGGGGACGGTGAAGCGGAGGGTGTGGATGCCGGTTGCCGCGAGGACATGGTCGCGCGCTTCGTCCCTGGCAGGATTGTCGCCCATGTTGTGGGCCTCGCCGTCGATTTCGACGCAGAGCTTGGCGGCGTCGCAGTAGAAATCGAGGACGTAGGGACCGCAGGGGTGTTGGCGGCGGAATTTGAGGTTGGCGGGGCGCTGGCGGAGGGTTTGCCAGAGGTGGATTTCGGGCTGGGTTAGCGCGCGGCGGAGGGTGCGGGCGCGGTGGATGGTTTTGCGGGGGCCGGATACTTTCATTGATGGGTCACGCCGCCCACCCCCGCTCGCGCTGCGGGCGCGAGTCGCCCCTCCCAAAGGGAGGGGACAGATTCAGATTAGTTCTCTTACGTCAGTGAGTTTGCCCGTTACCGCCGCTGCCGCCGCCATGGCGGGGCTCATCAGGTGCGTCCGCGCCCCCGGCCCCTGACGCCCCACGAAATTGCGGTTGCTGGTGCTGGCGCAGCGTTCGCCCGGGGGGCACCTTGTCGGGGTTCATGCCGAGGCAGGCGCTGCAGCCGGGTTCGCGCCATTCGAGGCCGGCGTCGGTGAACACGCGGTCGAGGCCTTCGGCTTCGGCCTGTTGCTTCACCAGGCCCGAGCCGGGGACGACGATCGCCCATTTGACGTTCGCGGCCTTGTGGCGGCCGCGCAGGATGGCGGCGGCGGCGCGCAAGTCCTCGATGCGGCTGTTCGTGCAGCTGCCGATGAAGATGTTTTCGACCGCGACGTCCTGCATCCGCTGGCCCGGCTCCAGGCCCATATAGGCGAGCGATTTGGCGGCGGCCTCGCGCTTGGCGGGGTCGGCGAAACTTTGCGGATCGGGGACGATGCCGGTGACCGCGACGACGTCTTCGGGGCTGGTGCCCCAGGTGACGTTGGGGGCGATGGCGGCGGCGTCGAGGATGACGGTCTTGTCGTAGCTCGCGCCGGGATCGGTCGCGAGGGTGCGCCACCAGGCGACGGCTTCGTCCCAGGCCGCGCCCTGCGGGGCCATCGGGCGGCCCTTGAGGTAATCGAAGGTCTTGTCGTCGGGGGCGATCAGGCCCGAGCGCGCGCCGCCCTCGATCGCCATGTTGGCGACGGTCAGCCGCCCTTCGATGCTGAGATCACGGATCGCCTGCCCGGTATATTCGATGACATAGCCGGTGCCGCCCGCCGCGCCGGTCTGCGCGATGATCGCGAGGACGAGATCCTTGGCGGTGATGCCGGGGCCGAGTTGTCCCTCGACGCGGATTTCCATCGTCTTGCTGGGCGCGAGTTGCAGCGTCTGCGTGGCGAGGACGTGTTCGACTTCGCTGGTGCCGATGCCGAAGGCGAGTGCGCCGAGCGCGCCGTGCGCCGCGGTGTGGCTGTCGCCGCAGACGAGCGTGGTGCCGGGAAGGGTAAAGCCCTGTTCGGGGCCGACGACGTGGACGATGCCCTGATTGGCCGAGACCGCGTCGATATAGGGCACGCGGAATTCGGCGACATTGGCTTCGAGCGCGGCGAGTTGCTGCGCGCTTTCGGGATCGGCGATGGGCAGGCGATTGCCCTGCGTGTCGCGGCGCGGGGTGGTGGGCAGATTGTGATCGGGAACCGCGAGCGTGAGATCGGGTCGGCGGACGGTACGGCCGCTCAGGCGGAGCCCCTCGAACGCCTGCGGGCTGGTGACTTCGTGGACCAGATGGCGGTCGATATAGATCAGGCAGGTGCCATCGTCGCGGCGTTCGACGACGTGCGCGTCCCAGATCTTTTCGATACAGCGTGCGGGGGGCGGTCATGGTGCGCGCGACCCTAAACGCGGTGCGGCGAAATGCTACTCGGTTTCGGCGGGGGCGGTCGGTTGGGCGGGCGTATCGAGGCCCATCCAGTCTTTCCGCACCATGTTGTACAGCCGGTCGAGATATTCGAGCTGGATCGCGGGCGGACGCGCGCTTTGCGAATTCCACAGGAGCGCAATGCCGCTGCGGCGCTGTGGATCGAGCAGGATCGTCGCGCGATAGCCGCGCACCGCACCCTGATGTCCGACCAGGTGGTGGCCGAGGTAATTATAGTCGCGCCAGCCGAGCGAATATTTGCTGGGACCCATGGCGCGGTTGAACATGCCGAGGTGGCGATCGGTCAGGATGCGCGGGCGGTGGATTTCGCTGAGCACCGCATCGGGGATGACTTCGGGCGAGCCGCCGACCTGTGCCTGCATCCACCGCGCCATGTCGATGATCGAGGAATTGACCCCGCCCGCAGCGGGCACGCGATAGTAATTGTCGTTCACGTCGACCGTGGTGCGCCCGACATGCGGCCGCGCCCAGCTCTGCGCGGACATCAGCCCCGCGCGGCTGAGGCTGGCGTCGGTCATGCCGAGCGGCTGGAACAGGCGCTGCGTCACGACCAGCTGGTACGGGCGGCCGGTGATGTTCTGCACGATTTCCGACGCGGTGTCGTAGGAGATGTTCTGATACGCATGGCACTGGCCGGGGACGCACTGACGCGACAGCTTGCCATAGAGCGTGCGCAGGAGTTTCGGGTCGCCACCCTGTTCCAGCTTGTCGTCATAGGCGTTCCTCACCACGCCGACGCGCTGTGACAGGACATCGTCGACGGTGGCGATATTCTCTCCGCCGCCGGGCAGTTTGAGCTGCGTCGAGTAACGCGAGACCGGCGCCTGGAGGTCGAGGCGCCCTTCATTGGCCAGTTCGGCGACCATGGTCGAGGCGACGCCCTTGCTGAGCGAGGCCCAGCGGAACACGGTGTGCGCGCCCACGGGTTCGGTCCCACTGGCCGTGGTGGTGCCATAGCCCTTCACAAAGGCGATGCGGCCATCCTCGATGATCGCGACGCCCAGGCCGACCATGTCGGGCTTGGCCATCATCAGCTGAATGCGGCGATCGAGACTGGCATAATCGACGCGATTGCCGAATTGTTCACGCGGGGAACCGAACAGCCGCGAGACCGAGGCGCCGAAGCCCGTGGCGGGCGGACCGCCCTGTGGCGCGGCATAGCCGAGCCCGACGCAACCGACGAGCGCGGTCACGCCGATGATTGCCGCCCCTGCCTTACGTCCCACTTTCATGCCCGATCCCAAACCCCATGAACATTGAATCACTTAGATGGGATGGCGGCAACCACAGCCCGACTCGGTTCGGCGCAACGCGCCCACGCCTCGTCGCGCACAAACGTTTTCGACATCCCGGAAACAAGGGGTTATGACGGTGGAATGGTGAATGGTTCAGGAACGCCACTGCTCGACAGTGTCGCCAACCCCGAAGATCTGCGACGGCTGAAGCCCGAGCAGTTGCGGCAGGTGTCGGACGAACTGCGGGACGAAATGATCTCCGCGGTCGGGACGACCGGCGGGCATCTCGGCTCCGGGCTGGGCGTGGTCGAGCTGACCGTGGCGCTGCATTACGTGTTCGACACGCCGCGCGACAAATTGATCTGGGATGTCGGCCACCAGGCCTATCCGCACAAGATCCTGACGGGGCGGCGCGACCGTATCCGCACGCTGCGCCAGGGCGGCGGGCTGTCCGGCTTCACCAAGCGCAGCGAGAGCGAATACGACCCGTTCGGCGCGGCGCATTCGTCGACATCGATCAGCGCGGCCCTGGGCTTTGCCATCGCCAACAAGCTGAACGACAAGCCGGGCAAGGCGATCGCGGTGATCGGCGACGGGGCGATGTCGGCGGGCATGGCCTATGAGGCGATGAACAACGCCGAGGGCGCGGGCAACCGGCTGGTCGTCATCCTCAACGACAACGACATGTCGATCGCGCCGCCGGTGGGCGGGCTCAGCGCGTACCTCGCGCGGATGGTGTCATCGAGCGAGTATCTCGGGCTGCGCTCGCTGGCCAAGAAACTGGCCAACAAGCTCAGCAAGCGCGTCCATAACGCCGCGCAAAAGGCCGAGGAGTTCGCGCGCGGCATGGTCAGCGGCGGGACGTTGTTCGAGGAACTGGGCTTTTATTATGTCGGCCCGATCGACGGCCACAATCTCGACCACCTGATCCCGGTGCTGGAGAATGTCCGCGACAGCGAACAGGGTCCGATCCTGGTCCATGTCGTGACCAAGAAGGGCAAGGGCTATGGCCCGGCCGAGGCGTCGGCGGACAAATATCACGGCGTGCAGAAATTCGACGTGGTGTCGGGGGTGCAGGCCAAGGCGCCGCCGGGACCCCCGCAATATCAGAATGTGTTCGGCGAAACTCTCGCAAAGCTCGCGGAAACGGATGACCGCATCTGCGCGATCACCGCGGCGATGCCGTCGGGCACCGGCGTCGACAAGTTCGCCAAGGCGCATCCGGACCGCGCGTTCGACGTGGGCATTGCCGAACAGCATGCGGTGACGTTCGCGGCGGGGCTGGCGGCGCAGGGGATGCGGCCGTTCTGCGCAATCTATTCGACGTTCCTGCAACGCGCCTACGACCAGGTGGTTCACGATGTCGCGATCCAGAACCTGCCGGTGCGCTTCGCGATCGACCGCGCCGGGCTGGTCGGGGCGGACGGCGCGACGCATGCCGGGTCGTTCGACGTAA
Organism: uncultured Alphaproteobacteria bacterium; assembly: GCA_963740775.1. Classification (GTDB taxonomy): domain Bacteria; phylum Pseudomonadota; class Alphaproteobacteria; order Sphingomonadales; family Sphingomonadaceae; genus Sphingomonas_O. The sequence goes on from CAVUFE010000002.1 coordinate 40,094, forward strand.
CCTACCTCGCCACCCTGCCCAATTTCGTGGTGATGGCGGCGGCGGACGAGGCCGAACTGGTCCACATGACCAAGACCTGTGCCGAGCATGATTCCGGGCCGATCGCGGTGCGTTATCCGCGCGGCAATGGCACAGGGGTGGCCTTGCCCGACGTTCCCGAAGTTCTGGAGATCGGCAAGGGGCGGATGGTGCGCGAGGGCAAGACGGTGGCGATCCTGTCGCTCGGCACGCGGCTGGCCGAAGCGCTCAAGGCAGCCGACGCGCTCGACGCCAAGGGGTTGTCGACCAGCGTCGCCGACCTGCGCTTTGCCAAGCCGCTGGACGAGGCGCTGATCCGCCGGTTGCTGACGACGCATGACGTCGCGGTGACGATCGAGGAGAATGCAGTCGGCGGGCTGGGCGCACATGTGCTGACGATGGCGAGCGACGCGGGGCTGATCGACGGCGGGCTGAAATTGCGCACGCTGCGCCTGCCAGACACGTTCCAGGACCATAATGCACCCGACGCGCAATATGCCGAAGCGGGCCTGGACGCCCAGGCGATCGTCGAGACGGTGCTGAAGGCGCTGCGCCACAACAGCGCGGGGATCGAGACGGGCGCGCGCGCCTAAGCCGCCAGGCGCAGGCAGTCCCGGCCGGCTTCCTTTGCGGCGTAGAGTGCCGAATCGGCGCGGCGCAGCGCGTCTGCGGCGGTGTCGGTGGCGGCGACGGCGACCATACCCATGCTGGCAGTGACGGCGCGGCGCGCGGCCTTGTCGTTCTGCTGGCCCGCAGTGGCGAGCGCGGTGCGCAGGCGTTTGCACAACGCATAGCCCTGATCGAGTTCGGCGGCGGGCATGAAGAAGGCGAACTCTTCCCCACCGATGCGCGCGACGACGTCGGTCGGGCGCAGCACCCCCTCCGCCAGCCGGGCGAAATCCTGCAGCACCGTGTCGCCGACATGGTGGCCGAAGCGATCGTTGATCGATTTGAAATGGTCGAGATCGGCGATGATCAGCACCCCGCCCTGCCCCTGGGCCACCGTCGTCTCGAAATAGGAATAAAAGGCGCGGCGGTTGAGCAGGCCGGTCAGGCCGTCGGTGCTGGCGGCAAGCTGCAATTCGGTTTCGGTCCGCTTGCGCGCGTCGATGTCGCGGATCGCGCTGACGGTCCCCGTCGGGCGGCCATCACGCCCGACGACGGCGCGGGCACGCGATTCGAACCAGCGGTCGCTGCCGTCGCGCATCCGCGCGCGATATTCGAAATTCGCGGTCTCGCCCGGCTGCTTCAGGAGTGCGAAATGCGCGCGGGCAATGGCCGACCGATCGGCAGTGACGACAAGCTCGGTGGCGTGGCGGCCGATCAGCCAGCCGGCACCGCGCCCGATCAGCGCCTCGAGCGACCCGGTTGCCTGAACGATGCGGCCCTCGGCATCGGCGTACAGCAGCGCATCGCCCGAATTGTCGGTGATGATGCGCAGCGCGTGTTCGCTGGCGGCGAGGCGGTCGGTCAGGATGCGGCGCTGCCGCATCACGACGGCGATGGGGAGCAGGATCGCCGCGACCGACGCCAGATAGAATTGGAGGAAGTGCATGGTGTGCGCGGGCGAGAGATGGAGCAGCATCAACGGACCGTCGCCCGCGCGCATCGAGATGTTGCCGACAATGGCCAGGATGACGACCGAGCCGATCGCGCCGAAGCGACCGAGCCGCAACGTCGCGACGGTCATCGGCACGATCGGAAAGAACAACAGCGGCAGGACCGATTGGGAAAAGACGCCGCCGGTAATCAAGGCCACGGGAGCCAGCCACAACAAGAGGTTCCGGACCCGTCGCCCGTTGAGCTGACGGGTGTGTGGTGTGTGCTGCCAACGCAGCATCAACGCCGCGAAAGGACCGAACAGGATGACGCCGAGCGCGTGACTGATGAACCAGCTCGTTGCCGCAGGCATGAACGCGCGGCCCGACCCCGATGTGATGATCAGTCCGGCGGCCTGGGCACCGATCGCCGGGACGATCGTCGCGGCGAGGACGAAAAAGGAGAGGTGCTTCAGCGAATCGAGATAGTGCGACTGACCCAGCCACCGACGCAGCAGTTCGGCGGTGACGAGGCATTCGGCCATGCTGAGCGCCGTCAATCCGATCATCATCCAGCCATTGCCGAACATTGCGCTGACGCCCGCAGTGGCGAGCCAGCATGCCAGCGCCGTGCCGCGCCATTCGTCCCGTCCCCTATGAAGTAGCCAGGGCACGAGAAAGCCGTTCGGGATCCACGCCATGATCGCGCCGCGGTCAAAGCCGATGGCGAGCGTCATCCCGGCCAGCAGCGCAGAGATGCAGGCGGGCACGACCCAGGGGTAGCGCGCGGACATCCCCCCAAGAAACCTCGACACCATCAGCGGGCTATGGGCGGCAACTGGTTAAGAAAGATTAACTGATGGTCAGGCATTTTGCGGACGGGAATGCTGCACTGCGATTGACTTTTCGAAGGGCAGTGCGTACCCGCGCCGACCTGTCGATGACCTCGGCACCGGGTTTGGCGCGGCGCCCGTAATCGCTGCGTGGCCTGGGGTACCTCATACGGCCCCCGGACGAACGAAGGAAAACATCATGCGCCATCGCAAGGCACATCGTAAGCTGCAGCGGACTTCCGCTCACCGTACCGCACTGTTCCGCAACATGGCGGCTGCGCTGATCAAGCACGAGCAGATCACCACCACGCTGGCCAAGGCGCGCGAATTGCGCCCCTACACCGAAAAGCTGATCACGCTGGCCAAGAAGGGCGGCCTGTCGAACCGCCGCCTGGCGCATTCGCGGCTGCTCGACGACGCACAGCTGGTGAAGCTGTTCGACGTGCTGGGATCGCGTTACGCCGACCGTGCCGGCGGCTATTGCCGCGTGGTCAAGGCGGGCATTCGCAAGTCGGACTCGGCGGAAATGGCGATCATCGAATTCGTCGACCGCGACACGTCGGCCAAGGGCCAGGATTCGGGTCCGGTGCAGACCTTCGACGACGCGGATTACGATCAGGCGGCCTAAGCGCTCCCTGTCGCAGAACTACAAAGCCCTCGCGCAGACACCTGCGCGGGGGCTTTGTGTATCTGGCTCAGCCGGCTTCATTCCGCGAGGGCGGCTTCAAGGGCATTCAGCGCCAGCCGAAACTTTCCTAACGCGTCTCGTGCCGCAGCTGGATCGTCGCAAAGCGATTGTGGCGGTGGCATCACATATGGGCGCCCGGCCGTATTCAGCGCGCCGGGATAACGCTGGTTGATCAGGCGTTCCGTTTTCAACAGTCGCTCATTCAGCGGGCGATACGGCGACTTCGGATCATCGTAGCGATTGTTCGGAAGCGCACAGACGCGATTCTCCGCCAACCGAGCATGCACGCGAGCGGGCCAATACCGCTCCAAGACCCGCGGAAGGCCGGGTTTCGCCGGCGGTGAAGGTTCGGCCTGGAACAGCTGCGCATTGCCGGCCGCGCCCACGACGGTGAACCAGCCACACAAGATGGCGGCAACGGCCATGCCTTCATGCCAGCAGGCGCGCGCTGACGACCTTGCCGCCTTGCGTCAGGCGGATGGCGTTGCCGATCTCTTCATCGAGCACCGGTCTGCCCTGTTCCTTGTCCCAGAAAGCGGTGACGAAATTAAGCAGGTTGCGGGCGTAGAGCGCGCTGGCGTCGGCGGCGAGGCGCGACGGCACGTTCCTGTGGCCGACGATCTTCACGCCGTGCAATTCGACGATTTCGCCGGCGACCGCGCCTTCGACATTGCCACCGCTTTCGACCGCCAGATCGACGATGACGCTGCCCGGCTTCATGCTGGCGATCTGAGCGTCGCTGACCAGTCGCGGCGCGGGACGGCCGGGGATCAACGCGGTGGTGATGACGATATCCTGCTTGGCGATATGCGCGGAGACGAACTCGGCCTGTGCGGCGCGCTGATCCTCGGTCAGCTCTGCGGCGTAACCGCCCTGTCCCGAAGCGGTGAGCCCTTCGGCGAACACCGCCTTGGCACCGAGGCTTTCAATCTGTTCCTTGACCTCGGGCCGGACGTCGGTGGCGGACACCTGCGCGCCCAGCCGGCGAGCGGTGGCGATCGCCTGAAGCCCCGCGACGCCGACGCCCATGACGAACACCTTCGCCGCGCTGACGGTGCCGGCGGCGGTCATCATCATCGGGAAGGCGCGGCCATATTCCGCCGCCGCGTCGAGCACCGCCTTGTAGCCGGCGAGGTTCGACTGGGAGGAGAGAATGTCCATCGACTGCGCGCGCGTGATGCGCGGCATGAATTCCATCGCCAGCGCCTCGATACCGAGCGCGGCATAGGCATCGACGCGGGCGCGTTCGGCAAAGGGATTGAGGGCGGCGGCAAGCCATGCGCCGGGCTTCACGCCCGCGAGGCTGGCAGGGTCGGCACCCTGGACGCCGAAGATCATGTCCGATTCGGAGACGGTTTCGGGCCGGCTGCCGACACTGGCGCCGGCATCGACAAAGGCCTGATCGGCGATCGAGGCCCCCTGCCCCGCCCCGGTTTCGACCGCGACGGTCGCGCCGAGCGCGATCAGTTTCCTGACCGTTTCGGGCGTGGCGGCGACGCGGCGTTCGCCCGCCGCCGTCTCCTTCAGGACGGCAATCTTCACCGCGTGAGCAGGAATACAACCAGCGCCGCGACCAGCGCCGACGCGATCGTTCCGAATTTCAGCCAACCCAGAAAGCGCGAATAGCCTTCTTCGTGTGCCGGGTAATCTTCGGCACCGGTGGTCACGTGATCGCCTGACATGTTATCGCCCTGTGTTACTGTTCACCCCCAGCCTAGCGGCGGGACGGCGCGTCCTCAAGGGAAGCAAAATTTTTGGCAATGGGTTAAATCCAAATAAACCGTCGCGCCGTATCTCAGGTGAACCGCTGGGTCCGGCGAAGGGGATTTGTCGACGATGACGCCGAACGGGTCATTGATGTTGATGCTGGTCGATGGCGACCCGGCGCATTTGCGCCTGGTTTCCGCGCTGGCACAACGCGGTGGCTGGCGAACGGTCTCCGCGGCAGGCGCCGAAATGGCGCTGGCCCGACTCGCGTCGCGCGACGGGCAGGAACTCGACGCCGTCCTGATCGACCATAGCGGCGGTGACGTGACCCCGCTGATCGCCGCGATGCGCGCGAAGCGGCCGGACTTGCCGATCGTCGCTTTGACCGCAGTCGGATCGGTCGAGACGGCAGTGGCGGCGATGCGCGCGGGCGCAAGCGATTTCCTGGTCAAGCCGGTAGCGCCGCACGGTTTGCTCGCGGCACTGACCGCGGCGGTCGACAACGGCGTGCACGGCGGCGAGCTGCGCCCGCTGACCGAGAAATTCTCGATGCCGCTGGCGTTCAGCCAGATCGTCGGCGGCGCGCCGCGCTTTCGTGCCGCGCTGGAGATCGCCGCGCGCGCGGCAAAGGCGTCCGTACCCGTGCTGATCGAAGGCGAGCCGGGCGTGGGCAAGGCGATGGTGTCCGACGCGATCCATGCCGCATCGCCGCGGGCCGAGGGGCCGCTGGTCCATATCGATTGCGCCGCGCATCCCGCGAACGGGATCGAATCCTTGTTGTTCGGTCACGAGGCCGGCGCCTTTGCCGGGGCCTTTACCAAGGTGAAAGGCAAGATCTGCGACGCGCATGGCGGGACGCTGGTGCTCGACGAGGTCTGCAAACTTCCCGTCGACGCGCAGGCCAAGCTGCTCCACCTGATCGAACATGACGAGATCGTGCCGATCGGCGGTCGGCCCGTCACCGTCGACGTGCGGGTCATCGCGGCGGCGAATTGTCCGTTGCAGGCCGACGTCCAGCAGGGGCGGTTCCGCGAAGACCTGTTCATGAGCCTGTCGAAGGTACAGCTGACGCTGCCGCCGATCCGTGAGCGGCTGGGCGACCTGCCCGCACTGGTCGGGCACATGCTGACGCGGATCGCGCGCAGTCCCGGGTTGCGCGACCTGACGATCAGCAACGGGGCGCTGTCGCTGCTGAGCAGCTTTGGCTGGCCGGGCAATGCGCGCCAATTGTACAATGCGCTGTTCCGCGCGGCCGTGTTCTGCGACGCCGACGAACTCGATGTCGAAGATTTTCCGCATATCGCCGGCGAGCGGCCGACGACCGACGCGCGACCCGCCGCGGCACCGGACGGGGGCGTGGCGTTTTTGGGCAGTGACGGGCATTTCCGTCCCCTCGATGAGATCGAGGCGGATACGATCCGTGCCGCGGTCAATCACTATAACGGCCGCATGACCGAAGTCGCGCGGCGGCTGGGGATCGGACGGTCGACCTTGTACCGCAAGCTCGCCGAGCTCGGGATTTCAGACGCGGCCTGAGCTTTTCTTGGCCGGCGCCGGGCATATTCAAATCAAAAGAACTGAAGCGCGCGCGGCCGGGTGCATGCAACCTGCCGACCTGCGCCAGACAAGAAAAAGGGGCAGGCGCGAAATGGGGAAAACACCTGCCCCTTGATCACCGGCCGGATACGCCCGGCCGGGAACCAGATGATGCGTTACGGCATCAGCACGGTGTCGACGACGTGGATCACGCCGTTCGACTGCATCACATCGGCGATCGTGACGTGGCTCATGCCGCCCTTGGCATCGGTCAGCATCAGCGTCTTGCCCGTCATCGTCGCGGTCAGCGGCTCGCCCTGGACGGTGGTGAGCATCGCCTTGCCGCCGCCGGCCTTGATCGCCTTGGCGATGTCCTTCGACGTCATGCGCCCGGCGACGACGTGATAGGTCAGGATCGAGGTCAGCGTGGCCTTGTTCTCGGGCTTGACCAGCGTGTCGACGGTGCCGGCGGGCAGCTTGGCGAACGCCGCGTTGGTCGGCGCGAAGACGGTGAACGGGCCGGGCCCTTTCAGCGTATCGACCAGGCCGGCGGCCTGAACCGCGGCGACCAGCGTGGTGTGGTCCTTCGAATTGACTGCGTTGTCGACGATCGTCTTCGTCGGGTACATCGCGGCACCGCCGACCATCGGATTGGCGGCAAGCGCGCGGAGCGGCGACGCCGAGCGACAGCGCGGCGAGTAGTGCGAACTTCTTCATCGATCTTCTCCCGAAGCTTCGGCTTCAGGGAAGATACGCAGCGCAGTCACCGATGCGGACGCGTTCAGGCGCGGATTAATTTTCCGGTGGCGACAACCGGCCCGGTCGGGCTGCCCGTCGGCGATCCGCCCTTGGGTTCGAGCGATACCGCAAAGGTGTTGTCCACGGTCATCATCGCGCGCATCGCCGGGGCGACGGCGTGCGCCGAGCGGCCATGCGCATCGAAGATGCCGAGCGAGCGCGGCTTGCCATCGGCGGGAATGACCCACAATTCGGGATCGCCCTGCCCCGCGTCGAGTGTCGCCGGATTTGTGCGCATGTGCCCCTGATCGTCGACGACCAGCGCGACCTGGACCCCCTTTGCCCCAGTCAGCATCGCGACCATTGGTGGCGGCGCTTCGACGGTGCGCGTTACAACGGTCGGCTGAGGCGCGGGCGCGACGCCGATATACACGACGAGCGCCGCCGCGATCGACATCGCCGCGATGGCCGCGTTGCGCCAGCGGCTGGCGTGCGCCGGAGCATTGTCATTGGCGGCGAGCCGGCGTTCGATGCCGTGCCAAAGCTGGGCGGGCGGATCGATGGCATGGACGTCAGCCAGCGGGGTCAGCTGATCGCGCCACCAGGCGATGCGCAGCGAAAGCGGCCCGTCGTGGCGCGCACGTTCCTGAACTGCCACCGCTTCGTCGGCGTCGAGCAGCCCCAGCGCGAATTCGCCCGCGAGGATATCGTCGGCTTCGGTCATTGCAGGCAATCGCGCAGTTTGACGAGCGCGCGGCGCATGCGGCTCTTGATCGTGCCGAGCGGGATGCCCGCACGGTCGGCAATGTCGGCATAGGTCGCGCCATCGTAGAATGCGGTGCGGATCAGGCTGGCATCACCCCGGGCCAAGGTTTCCACACACCGATGGATGCGCGCGTCGCCATCGGCGGCGATCAGGCAGGCTTCGGCATCGGGGCGGTCGTCGGCAATGTCGTGCGCGTCGTCGATCGAGGTCATGATCCGCTTGCCGCGCTGGCGCAGGCGGTCGATCGCGCGGTTGCGCGTCAGCGTCACCAGCCAGGTAATCGGGCTGGCGCGCGCCGGATCGAAGCTACCCGCGCGCTGCCACACATTGATATAGGCGTCCTGTAGCACGTCCTGGGCGTCTTCCGGTTCGGGGAAGATACGGAGGCATACGCCATATAGTTTCGCCGAGGTGCGACGATAAACGTCCTGCAGCGCGGCGCGGTCGCCATCGGCCACGCGGGCGAGCGCGGCGCTCAGTTCCGCACGCTCGAACGAGGCAGTGTCTGCGTTCAGACGAGCTCTACCGCCATCGCGGTGCCTTCTCCCCCACCGATGCACAGAGCCGCGACGCCGCGCTTTTTCCCGCTGTGCTGGAGCGCGGCGACAAGGGTGGCGAGGATGCGCGCGCCCGATGCGCCGATCGGGTGGCCCAGCGCGGTGGCCCCGCCGTTGACGTTGAGCTTGTCCGCCGGAATGCCGAGTTCCTGCATCGCGATCATCGGGACCATGGCAAAGGCTTCGTTGATTTCGAACAGGTCGGTGGTTTCGACCGTCCAGCCGGCCTGATCCATGACCGACCTGATCGCGGGCACGGGGGCGGAGGTGAACTTGGCCGGTTCCTGGCTATGCGTTGCCCAGGCCACGATGCGGGCGGCGATATCGAGCCCCTTTTCCTTTGCGACGCTTTCGCGGGCCACGACGAGCGCGGCGGCGCCGTCCGAGATCGAACTGGCGTTGGCAGCGGTGATCGTGCCGTCCTTGGCGAACGCCGCCTTCAGCCCAGGGATACGTTCCGGATTGGCCTTGCCCGGCTGTTCGTCGCGGTCGACGATCGTCGTTCCCTTGCGGTCAGTGACCTCGACCGGCGTGATTTCGGCGTCGAAGCGGCCTTCGTTGATCGCGGCATTGGCGCGGGTCAGCGAGCGGATGGCATAGTCGTCCTGCGCTTCGCGCGTGAACTGATATTCCTTGCAGGTTTCCTCGGCAAAGCTGCCCATCGCGCGGCCGGATTCATAGGCATCCTCAAGGCCGTCGAGGAACATCGAGTCCTTGACGCTGTCATGCCCGATACGCGCACCGCCGCGGTGCTTGGTCAGCATGTACGGGGCGTTGGTCATCGATTCCATGCCGCCCGCGACGACGATGTCCGACGTGCCGGCGCGGATCGCCTCCGCCGCCATCATCGTCGCCTTCATGCCCGAGCCGCAAACCTTGTTCACCGTGGTCGCGCCGGTCGAAATCGGCAGGCCCGCGCCGATCGACGCCTGGCGCGCGGGAGCCTGACCCAACGCGCCGGGAAGGACACAGCCCATGATCACCTGATCGACGTCGGCGGGATCGACCTTCGCGCGTTCGACCGCCGCCTTGATGGCGATGCTGCCAAGCCTGGTGGCGGGGACCGAGGACAAGGCGCCCTGCATGCCGCCCATGGGCGTGCGGGCAAATCCGGCAATGACAATGGGTTCGTGGTTCATGCGACCAACATTAGTGGCGCAGTGCCAAAATGGAAGGGCGCCCCCCGATTGCGACGCGCCGCGGCGCTGGCTAGGGCGGCGTCATGAACAAGCTTTTCCCCGACGCCGCCGCCGCGCTCGACGGCCTGCTCCACGATGGCATGACGATTTGCGCGGGCGGGTTCGGGCTGTGCGGCATTCCCGAGCGGATCATCGACGCGATCGTCGCATCGGGGGTCAAGGACCTGACCATCGCCAGCAACAATGCCGGCATCGACGGGCAAGGCCTGGGCAAGCTGCTGCGCACGCGGCAGGTGAAAAAGATGATCTCGTCCTATGTCGGCGAGAACAAGGAGTTCGAACGGCAATATCTGGCGGGAGAGCTCGAAGTCGAATTCTGCCCGCAAGGGACGCTGGCCGAGCGGATGCGCGCGGGCGGCGCGGGCATTCCGGGCTTCTACACCAAGACGGGCGTCGGCACGCTTGTCGCCGAGGGCAAGGAAGTGAAGACCTTCGATGGCGAGGACTATATCCTGGAGCGCGGCATCCGTGCCGACCTGTCGATCATCAAGGGCTGGCGCGCCGACGAGAGCGGCAATCTGCAGTTCCGCAAGACCGCGCGCAATTTCAACCAGCCGGCGGCGACGTCGGGCCGCGTGTGCGTCGCCGAAGTCGAGGAGATCGTGCCGGTGGGCGCGCTCGATCCCGACGCGATCCACCTGCCCGGCATCTATGTGAAGCGGCTGGTGCTGGGCGCGCCGTACGACAAGCAGATCGAATTCCGCACCGTGCGGCAAAGGGAGGCGGCATGATGCGCAAATATTCTCTGATCGGCCTGGTCGCGCTCGGCGCCTGTGCCCAGACGCCGCGACCGGCCAGCGTTGCGGATGCAGCGCCGCCGCCGGCATTTCCCGCCAATTTCCAATTCTACGGCTCGGGCGAAGCCGGGGCATTGTCGCAGCAGGCGTTTCACGCGCTGCTCGCCTATGCCGAAACGCGCGTCGCCAAGCGGCCGGAAAACAGTGTCGTGCTCGACGAGGGCCAGCCGCTGGTGAAGGGCAAATGGGTGCCGTGCGGGACCAAGCCCATGGCGGTGGTGTTCGACATCGACGAAACCTTGGTGCGCAACCTGGGGCTCGAAGCACGCGCGGCGATGGGTGAAAAGATGAGCCCGACGCTGCTGACGCGGTGGGAAGTCAGCGGTGGCGGCGCGGTCGACGAAATGCCGGGTGCGGGCCATGCGGTCGAAGACCTGCGCAAGCTGGGCGTGACGGTGATCTTCAACAGCAACCGCACATCGGCGAACGGCGCGAAGACCGCGGCGATGCTCGACGCGCTGAAGCTCGGACCGGCGGTGCCGCGCGAAACCCTGTTCCTGATGGGCGATGTCGACGGCAAGCCGGGCAAGGACGGTCGCCGCGCCGCGATCGCCGCCAAATATTGCGTGATCGCGATGGCCGGCGACCAGCTCGGCGATTTCTCCGACCGCTTTGCCGAAGCGCCGACGGTGGCGGATCGCCGCGCGGTGACGATCCACAGCCGCGCCGCGGGAATGTGGGGCAAGGGCTGGTTCATCCTGCCCAACACCATTTACGGCACCGCGCTGAAGGGCGGGATCGACGACGTGTTTCCCGCCGACAAGCGCTGGACCGACGAGGGAGCTGCCCGCTGATGCCGTGGACCCGTGACGAGATGGCGGCGCGCGCCGCGCAGGAATTGCGCGACGGATATTATGTGAATTTGGGCATCGGCATCCCGACGCTGGTCGCGAACAACATCCCGGCGGGGATGACGGTGACGCTGCAATCGGAAAACGGGATGCTGGGCATCGGGCCGTTCCCGTATGAGGATGAGGTCGACGCCGACCTGATCAACGCGGGCAAACAGACCATCTCCGCCCTCCCCTCCTCCAGCTATTTCGGGTCGGAACAGTCGTTCGCGATGATCCGCGGCGGGCATATCGACCTGACCGTGCTGGGCGCGATGGAAGTTGCCGAAAATGGCGACATCGCCAACTGGATGATCCCGGGCAAGATGATCAAGGGCATGGGCGGGGCGATGGACCTCGTCGCCGGGGTCAAGAAGATCATCGTGCTGATGGAGCATAACGCCAAGGACGGCAGCCCCAAATTCATCCCCGCATGCACGCTGCCGCTGACCGGGCGCAACGTCGTCGACATGATCGTTACCGACCTGGCGGTGTTCAAGCGGGACGATCACGACAGCCCGTTCCGGCTGATCGAAACCGCGACCGGCGTGACCGCCGAAGACGTGGCGGCGAAGACGACGGCGCATTATATCGTCTGAACGAACTGGCCCTTTCGGCAATTTCGTGCCAGTGTCGTAACGAAATGCAACGCGTCATCCTCCTCACAGGGCCGACGCACAGCGGCAAGACCGGCGCGCTGTCGGCGACCGTGCGCCAGCCGGGGGTCGCCGGGTTGCTGGCCCCCGACCTGCATTACGGACGCATCCTCGAAGACCTGAAATCGGGCGAATTCGAGCGGTTCCAAACGCATGAGGAGGAGGAAGCTGTGGTGGCGATCGGCCCCTACCGCTTCCGCGCCGCCGCGTTCGGCTGGGCCAATGCGCGGCTGGAACAGGCGGTGGCAAGCGAGGCGCCGGTGATCATTATCGACGAGGTCGGTCCGCTGGAATTACGCGGCGAAGGACTGCGGCCAGGGCTCGATGCGGTGCTGGCGCGGGGGGCCGGGACGGCAGTGCTGGTGGTGCGTGACACGCTGATCGGTCAGGTCGAGGCGCTGGTCGGTGGCGAGGCCGAGGTCGCGACGACCGCGACGTGGCCGCAGGTGTGGCAATCGATCAGCGGCGTATCGTAGAGTTGCGAGAGGCTGGCTGCGGCCAGCATTTGTCTGGGCGGGCCGACAGCGATCGACGCATCCAAGGCGATAACCTGATCAGCGCGCGCGGCGAGATCGAGATCGTGAGTGGCGATCACCAAGGCGCGGCCATCGTCGGCAAGGAGGCGCAGCGTCCCCGCCACTTCGGCAACGCCACGCGGATCGAGCAAGGCGGTGGGTTCGTCGAGCAGGCACAGCTGCGCGTCCTGCGCGATGGTGCGCGCCAGCATGACCCGCCCCTGCTGACCGCTCGACAGGCGGTCGAAGCGGCGTGATGCGAGATCGGCGGCGCCAACGCGAGCGAGTGCTTCGCGGGCGGCGGTCCAGTCCTCCGCGCCGAAAACCGGACTCAGCCCGCGACGAGCCGCGCGACCCATCACCACGACATAATCGGTGGCGAAGGGCAGTGTCAGGCTGCCGGGGGGCGGGAGATACGCCACGTCGCCGGTCACGTCCAAATCGCCGCTGACGAGGGGCAGCAGCCCGGCGAAGGTCTGCAGCAAGGTCGATTTGCCCGCACCGTTGGGGCCGATCAGCGCGGTGACACTGCCCGGCGAGAGCGACAGGTCGAACGGCCCCGCGCGGAATTTCCCACGCCCGACGACCAGTTGCCGTGCCGTGACGATCATCGCTCCCCCCCGCGCGCAACGAACAGCGCGAGGAAAGCGGGCGCACCGAGCGCGGCGGCGAGGAGACCGACGGGCAGTTCGATGGCGCCGAAGATCCGCGATGCGCCGTCGAGGAGCAAGCCGAAGAACGCGCCGATGGCGATGGCGGCGGGCAGCAGCGCGCCGATGCGTTCACCGACGATCAACCGGGCGACATGCGGCGCGATCAGGCCGATCCAGCCGACAATCCCGGCAACCGCGACCATGGCCGAGGTGGCGAGGGTCGCAGCACCGATGGCGACAAGGCGCAGCGGGCGCGGATCGAGGCCGAGCGATCGCGCCTGGTCATCGCCAAGCGAAAGGAGGTCAAGACGAAAGCCCATGGCGAGCAGCGTGGCGAGGCCCGTGCCGGCGAGCGCAGCGGCAATCCCCGCTTCGGCCAGCGTCGCGCGGCCGAATGAGCCGAGCAGCCAGAAGGTAATCGCCGGAAGCTGGCTATACGGATCGGCAAGGAACAGCATCGCAGCGAGCGCGGCGCTCATCAACGCGCCGGTGACGATGCCGCAGAGCACGAGAGCGAGACGTGGTTCGCTACCCCGCGCCAGCCGCGCACATGCAAGCGCGAGCGCCGCCGCCGCGAGCCCGCCGCCGAACGCCGCAACCTGCGCGGCGATCGCGCCGAGGCCGAGCAGCAAGGCCCCAGCCGCGCCCACCGCTGCGCCCGAACTGACGCCGAGCAGGTCGGGCGCGACCAGCGGGTTGCGGAACATCGTCTGCAGCGCCGCCCCGGCCCCGGCCAGCGCCGCGCCGGTGGCCAGCGCCACCAGCAGCCGCGGCATGCGTAGTCCGAGGACAAGGCGCGCGGCGGGATCGGATGGATCGAACAATCGGTACACGCCCAACGCCAATGGCCCGTGCGTCAGTTGCCAGGCGGCAAGCGCCAGCGCAGCGAGCGCGGCGGCGAGTACCACCGCGCCGGGCTTCACGCGATCCACTGCGCCCGGGCCGTATCGAGCGCCACTTGCGGCCCATAGAGCGCGCGCGCGGTCGCGGCGGCGCGTGCGTCGCCACCAACCAGCCAGGCGCAGCCGACCAACCGGTTGACCGATGGAGGGCGATCGATCCAGCCGAACGGCAGGTCGGGCAGCAGCAGCAAGCGCCGTCGGCCGCCGCCGCGCCGTTGTCGCCACAGTGGGTCGGCGGCGGCGCTCTGGGCGAATTTGCGGTCGAGCGTGACGATGACTTCGGGGTCCCATGCCGCCACGGCTTCACGCGACACGCGCTTGAGGCTTTGTCCGCCAGTCGCGACGTTGGTCCAGTGCGCCCCTTCGAGCACATCGGTGGCAAGCGAGCCGGCAAAGCCCGTTTCCAGCCCATCGGCGCCACGCGCGTAGTAAAAGCTCGGCCCGGCCGCCAACCCGCGCCACTGGCGCAGCAGGGCGCGGCTGGCGCTTGCCAGTTCGAGACCGCGCGGCGCGCCGATCAGCCGGGCGGCATCCCGGAAGGCGCGGGGGCTGGCCGCGAGCCGCCCGTCGATCAGGCGGTACGGTATGCCCAGCCGCGCCTCGGTCCGCGCGGCGATTTCGCGAAACTGCGGCGAAACATTGCCGTAATCGAGGATCAGCTCGGGCTTGAGTGCGGCAATCGCCTCCAGATTGGCGGCACCCCCGCCCGATTGCGACAGCGCGCCGATTTCGGGCAGGTCGGCGCCACGCCCAAGCGCTGCGAGGATCTTGGGCGGGGGCCGGCGCGGCCAGCCCGCGAGCTTGTCCCGCGCGACCGCCCAGATCAGGATTGCCGCAGGTGGGCCGGCCGCGACCACTCTGCCGGATGGCGCATTGCCGGAACGCGAACAGGCGGCGAGCGCCAATGCGCCGCCGCCTGCAATGACCTGTCGTCTGTCGAACATTGCGCCCGTGTCGGCGCTCACGCGCCCGCAGGCAAGTCGCGTGCTAGGCGACCGCCAAGATCGGCTGCGCCGCCTCTTCCGGATCGCGCAGGACGTAGCCGCGGCCCCAGACAGTTTCGATGTAGTTTTCGCCGCCGCAAGCGAGGCTCAATTTCTTGCGCAGCTTGCAGATGAACACGTCGATGATCTTGAGTTCGGGCTCGTCCATCCCGCCATAGAGGTGGTTGAGGAACATTTCCTTGGTCAGCGTCGTGCCCTTGCGCAGCGACAGCAGCTCGAGCATCGCATATTCCTTGCCCGTCAGGTGGACGCGGGCACCGTCGACTTCGACGGTCTTGGCATCGAGATTGACCGCCAGCTTGCCGGTGCGGATGACCGACTGGCTGTGCCCCTTTGAGCGGCGCACGACGGCGTGAATGCGCGCGACCAGTTCGTCGCGGTGGAACGGCTTGGTCACGTAATCGTCGGCACCGAAGCCGAAACTGCGCACCTTTGAATCCATTTCACCGATGCCCGACAGCACCATCACCGGCGTGGTGATGCGCGCGACGCGCAGCTTTTTCAGCACGTCGTACCCGGTCATGTCGGGGAGGTTCAGGTCGAGCAGGATGATGTCGTAATCATACAGCTTGCCGAGGTCCAAACCCTCTTCACCGAGATCGGTGGTGTAACAGTTGAAACCCTCGTTCGAGAGCATCAACTCAATGGCCTTGGCCGTGGTCGGCTCATCCTCGATCAGCAAAACGCGCATGTGTCACCCCTCGTTCGTTGGCGCTGAGCCATCCGGCATGAAGCCCCGTTAACCAGATAACCTTTGCGCCAATAAAGGTTAACATCGTCCTAAACGGTTAGAAAAGCTAAATCTTCGTTCAGGAAATCGAGGAGCGCGGTCACGCGGCGCGGACGGAGCCGACCCGGTGGCGTTAATAGGTACAGAGCGACCGGTGGTGCACGCCATTCAGGCAGGATCTGGACCAGCCGATCATCGGCCAGCCACGGGCGCGCGATGAAATCGGGAACCAGCGCGATGCCGATCCCCGCCGCTATGCTCGCCAGCATCACGTCGGCATTGTTGGCGCGCAGCCGCCCGTCGAGCCGCAACACCGCCTCCCCCGCCGGCCCGGTCAGTCGCACCGACGGCTGGTCGCGGCCATTGTCATAGGGAAAGGCGTGGCGCGGATCGATGTCGGCGGGATGCCGGAGCTGACCATGCCCGGCCAGCCATGGCTGGCCCGCGCACAGGATGAGATCGACCGGGCACAGCTTGCGCGCGATCAGCGACGAATCGGCTAGCTGGCCGATGCGCAACGCGGCGTCGAAGCCGTCGGCGACCAGATCGACTCGCGCATCGGACAAGCACAAGTCGACGGTCACCTGCGGATATGCTGCGAGAAAGCGCGCCAGCGGCTCGCCGAGATGCGCGATACCGAAACTCATTGGTGCAGCGAGGCGGACGGTGCCCGCAGGGGCAGCGGCGCCTTCACGTCCGCATTCTTCCGCCTGCCGCCCGCTGGCGAGGATCGCGCGCGCCTGTTCGATCAGCCCGGTGCCGCTCCCGGTCAAGGCCAGGCGGCGCGAGGTGCGGTGAAACAGGCTGACGCCGAGTTCCGCCTCAAGCCGGGCGATCGCCTTGGACACCGTCGCCTTGGACAAGTCCGAGATCGAGCGCCGCGCCGCTGAACGATCCGGTATCGGCGACGGCTGCGAAAATCGCCCAGCCCTCGAAATTCGGCAGGCTCATTTTTGGAAACGATCCTTTTCGATTGTTGCTATTTTCCTGCCCCTGTCCCGCGCCTATGTCCAGACCAACAAGGAGACACCTCATGGATATCCGCAAGTTCGACACCCTGGGCCACGCCGATCACGGCTGGCTCGACGCGCGCCACCACTTCTCGTTTTCGAGCTATCACGATCCCGAGCGCATGGGCTGGGGCGCGATCCGCGTGTGGAACGACGACACCATCGCCCCCAAGAGCGGCTTTCCGCCGCACCCGCACAAGGACATGGAGATCATCACCTATGTCCGCACCGGCGCGATCACGCACAAGGACTCGCTGGGCAACACCGGCCGCACCGGCGCGGGCGACGTGCAGGTGATGAGCGCGGGCACCGGCGTGACGCACTCCGAATTCAACCTGGAGGACGAGCCGACGACGCTGTTCCAGATCTGGATCGAGGCGCGCAACAAGAATGCCCAGCCGGGCTGGGGAGCGAAGGCGTTTCCGAAAGGCGATCGCGGCGGCAAGCTCGAATTGCTGGCCAGCGGGTTCGGTGAAGAAGGCGCGCTGACCATCCAGACCGATGCGCGCGTTTTGGCCGCGACCCTGAAGCCCGGTCAATCGGTCGAGCACGGCGTCGGCGCGGGCCGTCATGCCTATCTGGTCCCGGCGACAGGGCGGATCGAAGTCGACGGCACGCCCGTTGACGCCCGTGATGGCGTGGCACTCGATGCCGGCAACCACATCATCATGGCGGTCGAAGAGAGCGAAATCGTTCTCGTCGACGCCGAATAAGGAAGACGAACATGGCGAAGATACTGGTGCTTTATTATTCGGCGTACGGCCATGTCGCGAAGATGGCTGACGCCGTCGCCGATGGTGCCCGCGCCGCGGGCGCAACCGCCGACGTGAAGCGCGTGCCCGATATCGCCGATGTCACGGTCGCACGTCCCGACGACCCGCAGGCGGTGATCGACGAACTCGCCGATTACGATGCGATCGTCATCGGCACCGGCACGCGCTTCGGGCGTATTTCCGGCCCGATGGCGGCGTTCCTCGATCAGGGCGGCGGCCTGTGGGCGAGCGGGCGCGCTGAACGGCAAGGTCGGCGGGGCGTTCACCTCGACCGCGACGCAGCACGGCGGACAGGAAGCCACGTTGTTTTCGATCATCACCAACCTGCTGCACTTCGGCATGACGGTCGTGGGCCTGGATTACGGCTATCAGGACCAGATGGTGCTGGACGAGGTGCATGGCGGCTCACCTTATGGCGCGACGACGATCGCCGGCGGCAAGGGCGAGCGCCAGCCGAGCGAGATCGACCTTGGCGGTGCGCGTTATCAGGGCAAGCGGATCGCCGAGGTTGCGAGCAAGCTGTTCGGTTGAAGCCGGGTGCGCTAGGCGGGGAACATGCTCCTCGCCGACCGCATCCTGTTCATCGACGCCGACGCTCTGGTCATCGACAAGCCCGCGGGCCTGCCGGTCGACGCGCCGAAAGACGGGACGCTCAGCGTCGCCTCGCACTCGGAGTCGCTCAAATTCTCGTTCAAACGGCCACCCTCGGCCGTGCATCGGCTCGACCGCGATACCAGCGGTGCGCTGCTGCTGGCACGCAGCGACCGGGCACATAAGCGCTTCCAGCAGGCGTTCGAAGGCGGCGAGGTGAGCAAGACCTATCTCGCGGTGCTCGACGGCGTGCCCGAAGGCGAAGCCGGCACGATCGAACTGGCGCTGAGCAAGATCAGCAGCAAGGCCGATGGCTGGCGGATGATCCCGGCGCGCGGCGGGCAAGGCGGCGGTGACCGACTGGTCGCTGGTCGCGACGCATAACGGCCTGTCGCTGATCCGGTTCGAACCACGCACGGGCGCACGCACCAGTTGCGCGTGCATGCCGCCAGCGGCCTCGGCGCGCCGGTCGCGGGCGATCCGGTTTATGGCCGCCCGGGCGGCAAGCACATGCTGCTCCATGCCGCGCGGCTGGTGGTGCCGCGCGAAGGGCAAGGCGGCGATTGATGTCTCGTCGCCATTGCCGCCGCATTTCCCCGAATGGGCGCACGATGCCGTCGCCTGAGGCGACCCTGTTGCCCGAAGACGCATTGGAGGAGCGCTTCCTCGCCGGCACGGGTCCGGGCGGGCAGAACGTCAACAAGGTCGCGACCGCGGTGCAGATGCGCCTCGATGTGTTCGCGCTGCGGCTGCACCCCGACGTTTATGCGCGGCTGCGGACGCTGGCCGGGAGTCGCTGGACCAATGACGGCGAGATCGTGATCACCGCGCGCGAGCATCGTTCGCGCGAAGCCAATCGCGAGGAAGCGCGCGCCCGGCTGGCGGAAATGGTCGCCCGCGCGCACATCCGTCCGGTGCGGCGGGTGAAGACCAAGCCGAGCCGATCAGCCAAGGAAAAGCGCATGGTCGGCAAGGCGGTGCGCGCAGATGTGAAGCGCGGACGTGGCAAGGTGAGCATGGAATGAGCTTCGATTTCAAACCGTCGGCGGGCAGCAAGGCCGAACTGTACCGCGACCTGTTGTCCGCCATCGATGCGGTGACGGCGGGTGAGCGCGACGGCATCGCCAACATGGCCAATGCCGCGGCGTTGCTGTTCGACTGGTTGCCCGACGTGAACTGGGCGGGGTTCTACCGGCTGGTCGAGGATGAACTCGTGCTCGGGCCGTTTCAGGGCAAGGCGGCGTGCATCCGTATCGAACTCGGCAAGGGTGTGTGCGGGACGGCAGCTGCAACCCGTGAGACACAGCTGGTCGACAGACGTCCACGCCTTTCCCGGCCACATCGCCTGCGATGCGGCGTCGGCGAGCGAGATCGTCGTGCCGCTGGTGGCGGACGGACGGCTGATCGGCGTGCTCGACATCGATTCGCCGATCGTGGCGCGGTTCGAAGAGGATGACCGCGCCGGGTGCGAGGCGATTGCGCGGCTGCTTGAGACCCGGCTTATTTGAGCCCGCCAAAGGTGACGAGGCTTTCCGCTCCGTTCTTGCCGAGCGCCGAGACGCCGATGAAGGTGTCGTCGACGACCACGGGCAATAGCACGGACGTCGTACCCGCCGGCACATCCTTGCTGTCGGTCCAGTCCTGCCTGTCCGCCCGCCGCCAGCGCAAGCGATAGCCCGTCGCGCCTTCGACCGGCGCCCATGTCGCTGTCGTGTCGCTGCGCAGCGCGCCGTCGAGAACCAGCTTTGCCGGGGTCGGCGGCGCATCGGCCAGTCCGCGCAGCGTGGCGACGTTCAGCGCGGTGACTTTGGCCAGATAGGGAAAATCCATCCGATCGGCCGTGTCCCCGTAGTCGCGGCCATTCTCGGTACGCAGATTCTGGTGCTGCGCGTCGTAATTTTCGACAGCCGAGGTGAAGCGGACGGCCGGATAACCCGCCTCCAGCATCGGCGTGTGATCCCCACCGCGCCCGAAACGGTCGGCGCGGCGCACCAGCAGCGCCCCGAAGCCGTCGGCGGTGACGACGATCATCGCCCGCCGGGGTCGTGCGCGCGGCGGGGGTCGCCACCATCCCGATGCGCTTTGCCAGCGCTCGCGACGGGCTGTCATCCTCGCTTCCGATTTGGCGGACGCCTTTCAGCGCCGCCAGATCCTGCGCCAGCCCGATGCCTTCGCTGAACACGCGGACGTAGTTGTCGAGGCGACGCCCATCCGTCCCGACGCTGTTGCCGACGATGTCGTTGTTGAGCATCGCCGTGACCTTCCAGCCCTTGGCCCTGGCGGTTTCGGCGAGGAGCGTGCCGCCCCACAACCCCTGTTCCTCGCCCGACAGTGCGGCGAAGACGATGGTCGCGCGGTGCTTTTCCTTCGCCATCAGCCGCGCGGCTTCCATCACCAGCGCGACGCCCGAGCCATCGTCATTGGCGCCCGGCGCGTCGCTGGTCGCGTCCATCACGTCGGTGACACGGCTGTCGATATGGCCCGCGACGATGAGGACTTCGTCGCTGCGCTCGCCAGGGAGGATGCCGAGTACGTCCTCGATCACCACGCCGCCCGGGGCGCGAGGGCCGGTGAAACTGCGCGACGGTCGCTCAACAGTCAGGCCGAGTTTCCTGAATTCGCTCGCCACCCAGTTGCGTGCCGCGCCGATGCCGCGCCTGGGGTCGGTCGCGGATGACAAGGTGTGGCGCGTGCCGAACGACACGAGCTTGTCGACCGAGGCGCGCAGATGCGCAGGATCGGGGGATGTCTGGGCTGCGGCGGGGGATGCCAGCACAAATGCGAGCAGGGCGAAGCGGCGAAAGGTCGATGTGATCATGCGACTCATCAAGACCATCGCATTTCCTATTATCATAGGAAAAACTTCAACTCAGGCGGTCGAGCGCTTCGGTATCGAGGTTGCCGGGGACGATCATCACCGGGCAGGGCATGTTCCCGGCGTCGGCCCCGGCAAAATGCGCGATCAATGGTCCCGCCGCCCCGTTTGCCGCGGCGCCGAGGACCAGCGCGCCGATATCGGGGTCTTCCCTCAACACCTCGCCGATGGTCGCAATCGGATTCGCCCGAGCGGACCTCGATCGATGGCCGGACGCCTGATTCCTCGAAGATCGCCCCCGCCGCGCTTTTCACCAGCCCCTCGGCATGGCGGCGGGCCTCGTCCTCGATCGTGGCCTGCACCCCGCCAAAGGCGAGGAATTCGGCGGGCTCGGCGATCGCGAGGATCTTGACCGCGCCGCCGGTCTTGGCTGCGCGGCGAGCGGCGAAGCGCAACGCGACACTCGCTTCGGGCGTGTCGTCGGCAATGACCAGATATGTTCTCATCCCGCCGCGATGCTGCGGCAGGATCCGAGCGGTACGCAAGCTCTTCACAACCACACGTCAAGCCATGCAGGATGAGGCCGACCAAACCGCCGACCAGCGTGCCGTTGACGCGGATATATTGCAGGTCGCGCCCGACCGCGCTTTCGAGCCGCCCGGTGATCGTTTGCGCGTCCCAGCCGCGCACGGTGTCGCTGACCAGGCGGACGATGCCGTCGCCATAGCTCGCCGTGGCGCCGACCGCGGTGCGGCGCGCAAAGCGGTTGATCGCGACCTTCAGCGCGTTGTCGCTTTCGAGCGTAACCGCCAATTGGCGCAGCGTATCGCCCAGCTTGCCGGCGAGAATGGCGTCGGGATCGCGCGCCGCGCGCAGGAGCGCCGCGCGTGCCGATTCCCATAGTCCCTCGATCCAGTCGCGCATCGCGGGGTTGTCGAGCAGTTCGTCGCGCACGCGGTTGACGCGCGCCTGCATCGCCGGATCGTCCTGCAGGCCGATGGCGAGATGCGCGAGCCCTTCCTCCGCCTTGGCGCGCAGCGGGTGATCGGGTTGCTCGGCCATATCGGTGAGCATCTTCTTCAGTCCGTCGATGATCTTGTCGGCAAGCGTTTCGTCGAGCCCGGTCCAGCGCAACACCGATCCGGCGCGGTCATGGACCATCGTGCGGAGCAGATCCTCATTGGCGTCGAGCGTCTTGCCCGCCCATTTGATGATCCCTTCGAGCATCGGCAGATGCCGCCCGTCGGTGATCGCCGCCGCCAGCGCGCGGCCGAGCAGGGGCGACAGGTCGAGTTCGCGCAGGCGCTTGTCGATCGAGGCCTTGACCATCCCGCCCATTTCGCGGGGATCGAGCGCGCCGAGCAAGTCGGCGATCATCCGCGACGCGCCTTTTTTCAGGCGGCCGTCCCCTGATCCTTGCGTGGCGAGGAAGCGGGCCGCCGCACCCGCGACATCGAGCCGCGCCATCCGTCGCGCGACGACGGCGGGGGTCAGGAAATTATCCTTGAGGAATACCGCCAGCGTGTCGCCGATGCGATCCTTGTTGCGCGGGATGATCGCGGTGTGCGGGATCGGCAGGCCGAGCGGATGGCGGAACAGCGCCGTCACCGCGAACCAGTCCGCCAACCCGCCGACCATCGCCGCTTCGGCAAAGGCGCGGACAAAGCCGGCGCGGACATGCGCATGTTCGAACTGGCGGGCGGACGAGGTAGATCGCGGCCATCAGCACCAGCAACCCGGTGGCGACGAGCTTCATTCCCGCCGCGCCACGATTGCGGTGCAGCGTCACGTCGACGCGGCCGCCGTATTCGGCAGGTTGAATGACCGGCTTGGCCGCACCCTCGCCACCATTGGTCAGCCAGCGCGACAGGCGCGGGCCCAGCCAGCCCTCGATGCCGATCGCCAGGCTGAACGTCGCGGGGACGATCAGCAGCGTCAGGATGGTCGAGACGATCAGCCCGCCGATCACGACGATGCCCATCGGCGCGCGCAAGCTGCCGTCGCCCGACAGTGACAAGGCGACCGGGACCATGCCCGGCGACCATCGCGATCGTCGTCATGACGATCGGCTGGGCGCGCTTGTGCCCGGCGTCGATGATCGCGGTGTACTTGTCGACGCCCTTGTTGATCTCCTCCAGCGCGAAATCGACGAGCAGGATCGAATTCTTGGCGACGATGCCGAGCAGCATCAGCATGCCGATGAACACCGGCATCGAGATCGGCGTTCCGGTCAGCCGCAAGGCCAGCGCCCCGCCAAGCGGCGCCAGCAGCAGCGAACCCATGTTCACGAATGGCGGCAAGACGCGCTTGTAGAGCAGCACCAGCACCGCAAAGACCAGGAACACGCCCGAAATTACCGCGACGATGAAGTTCACGAACAATTCGGCCTGCCATTTGGCGGACCCGAGATTGAGCTTCGCACCCCCTGCAGGCAGGTTCTTCATCGCCGGCAGATTGTTGATCTTGGGCATCACGTCGCCATCGACCAGCCCAGGCGCGAGATCGACGCCGATCGACAGGCGGCGGATCTGGTTGGTTCGCTGAATCGAGACCGGTCCGGAACCGAACGACACTTCGGCGATCACCTTGAGCGGCACCGAAGTTCCGCCCGCAGCGGGCACCGGCAGGTTCTCGATCGTCGCCAGACTGCGGCGCGACTCCTCGCTCAACTGGACACGGATCGGGATCTGGCGATCGCTCAGTGAGAATTTCGCGCTGTTCTGGTCGATGTCGCCAAGGGTCGCGATGCGGATCGTCTGGCTCAGTGCCTGCGTGGTCACGCCCAGGTCGGCGGCCAGGTCCATTCTCGGTTTGATCGTCACTTCTGGACGGACCAGATCGGCACTGGTTCGCGGCGCGCGCAATTCCGGCAGGGCCTGCATCTGGGCGACGATGGCATTGCCCGTGCGCAACAATGTCGCAGGATCGTCACCCCCCAAGGTGATGGTGATATCGCGCCCGCTCGAACCCGGGCCGCCATTGTTCTGGCTCTGGAAAGACACGCGCGCGTCGGCAATCTCGTTCAGCCGCGGCGCCCAACTGCGTTCGAACTGGACAGAGGTAACCTTGCGGTCCTTCTTCAGCGTCAGGTCGATCGTCGCGCTGCCGATGTTGATCCGGCTATAGGCGTTTTCCACGATCGGCGATGCCGCCAGTTCCTCGCGAACGCGATCGGTGATGACCTCGGTCTGTTTCAGCGTCGTGCCGGGCGGCAATTCGATGCGGACATTGGAATAGTCGGTGTTCGCCGCGGGCTGGAACGTCACGGGAATGCCGATGAACATGAGGATCGTCGCAACGAAGGACAGTGCACCCAGCCCGACGATCCAGATCCGGTGATCGTTCAGCCGCGCCCAGGCCCGTCGCCCGAAACCGACCCTGTGGTCCGTCGGCAGGCGGGTGTGCGGATCCGACCGGATCCGCTCCATGCCCCGCTCGTCAAGGCTCCAGCGCAACACGGCCATGTACTTGTCCATCAACCAGCCTTCGCCATGCGTGGCGCTGCCGTGCGACTTGAGGAAATAGGCGGCGATCAGCGGCGTGATCAGACGCGCGACCGCCAGGCTCATCAGCACCGAGACGACGACCGTAAGACCGAAGTTCTTGAAAAACTGTCCCGAAATGCCGGGCATCAGGCCGACCGGCAGGAACACCGCGACGATCGACATCGTCGTCGCCAGCACGGCGAGACCGATCTCGTCCGCCGCGTCGATCGACGCCTGATAGGCAGTCTTGCCCATGCGCATGTGGCGGACGATATTCTCGATCTCCACGATCGCATCGTCGACCAGCACACCCGCGACCAGGCTGAGCGCCAGCAGCACGAGCCCGTTCAGGTCGAAGCCCAGCAGGCTGATGAACCAGAAACTGGGAATCGCCGACAGCGGGATGGCGATCGCCGAGATCAGCGTCGCGCGCCAATCGCGGAGGAAGAGAAAGACGACCGCGACCGCCAGGACCGCGCCTTCCAGCATCGCCTCCATCGCCGACTTATATTGGGCCTTGGTATAATCGACGCTGGTGAACAGCTGCGTGAACTTGATCTTGGGATTGTCTTTCTCGAGCTTGCGCAACTCCTTTTCGGCCGCGTCATAGACCGTGACCTCGGACGCGCCCTTCGACTTGCTGATCGCAAAGCTGAGAACCTGCCGCCCGTTCATCTTGGCAAGCCGGCGCTGTTCGGCATAGCCGTCCTCGACCTTGGCCAGATCCGCCAGCTTGACGGTCCTGCCGCCACCGACGGTGATGTTCGTCTGGCTGAGGTCGAAGGCGTTGGCGGCATTGCCCAGCACGCGAACCGACTGTTCCGAACCGGCGATTTCGGCGCGACCGCCCGCCGCATTGACATTGACCTGTCGCAATTGCTGGTTGACCTGGCTGGCGGTCACGCCCTGCGCCTGCAGCCGCGCCGGATCGAGCACGACGCGGATTTCGCGATCGACCCCGCCGTTGCGATCGACCTGCGCCATCCCCTCGATGCTCAACAGTCGCTTGGCGACCGTATTGTCGACATACCAGCTCAATTGTTCGATGCGTCATGTCGGTCGTCGACACGGCGAATGATGCCAGTTCGCCACCGAAATCGACGCGCTGGACCTGAGGCTCCAGGATGCCGTCGGGCAAGTCGCAGCGGATGTTCGACACGGCATCGCGGACGTCGTTCACGACGCGGTCGATCGGGGTGCCGATCGTGAACTGGACGAACGTGTTCGATACGCCTTCGCGCACCGACGAATTGATTTCGTCGACACCGGATATACCGCGCACCGCCGCTTCGATCTTCTGCGTGACCTGCGTTTCGAGCTCGGTCGGCGCCGCGCCGGGCTGCGACACCGAAATCTGCGCGGCCGGAAAATCGATCTCCGGATCGCGATTGACCTGCATCCGGTTGAAACTGACAAGCCCTGCCAGCGTCAACGCGATGAACAGCACGATCGGCGCGACCGGGTTGCGGATCGCCCAGGCGGAGATGTTACGGAACGACATGGGCGACGCCTTAACGCGCCGCCACGCCGAACGCTACAGACGCCGTTTTACAGCTTGGCGCGCTGCGGGACGACGGTTTCCCCCGGGTTGAGGAAGGCACCCGCGCTGAGCACGACGCGTTCAGACCCGTTGAGGCCGGCCATGATCGTGACGCCGCTGTCACCGACATCGCCGACCTTTACGTCGCGACGGACGACCTTGTTGGCGTTGTCGATGATGTACACGTAATTGCCCTTGTCATCCGATTGAACCGCCGATTGCGGCAGCAGCGGAACGTTGGCGACGCCGCCGACGATCTTCGCTTCGGCAAAGCCACCGGGTCGGATCAGCGCCGAATAGGGCACGGCGATCCGCACGACGCCCTGCCGCGTTTGCGGATCGATGACCGGGGAAACCTGCCAGATCTGGCCGTCCACGCTCTGCGTCGCACCCACCGGCGTGACGGTCGCGCGCAGGCCGGTGTGCATGCGGGCCAGATCCCCTTCGCCGAGGCGCGCGAGCAATTCCATCTCGCCGCCCTTGGCCAGCCGGAACAACATGCCGGAACCCGCGCTCACGATCTGACCCGGCTCGACGCGGCGTTCAAGCACCAGTCCGGCGGCGGGCGCGCGGATGTCGAGGCGAGAGTTGCTGGCCAGCGATTGCTGGTAATTGGCGCCGGCAACACGAGCGCGGGCATTGGCGGCGTCGCGCGTCGCGGTCAGCTGGTCGATCTGCGCCTTCGAAATGAAGCCGTTCTTGACCAGCGCCTGGGCCCGTTCGAGATTTGCCTGGGCCAGACGGGCGTCGGCCTGCGCCACGGCAATCTGCGAGCCGAGCGACGCCGCCTGCTGCTTTTGCACACGACGGTCGATCGTCGCCAGCACCTGGCCCGCCTTTACCCACTGGCCAGGTTCGACCAGGACGCGCGCGACCATGCCGCCTTCACCGGCCACGCCGACGGGCATTTCCCGCCGCGCCGCGAGATTGCCATTGGCCGAAATCACGCTGTCGACGGTTTGGCGGCCGGGCACCACGACGCTGACCGACGGAGCCTGCTTGCCCTTGCCCGCCGCGGCGGGGGTGGCTTCCTTGCCACCACGCCCAAAGATCAGGAACGCGGCGATCAGCGCGACCAGCACGACGCCGCCGATGATGATCCAGCGACGACGCTTGGCACGCCGCGCATCGGCATCGTAATCGATGATTACATCGTCATCGCGGATCATGCCGGATTCGTAATTCATGCCACTGTCCATCGCTCTAGTCGCCGCCTTCGTCCAAGTGTATTAGCGGACTAACTCACCCCTGCCAAGCGCAAAACGTTTAGTCGCTCGGTCGAGTATTTGAAAGGTGGGGCCGCTGGGCTGAACGCCTGGCACAATCCATGTTAAGCTTTGGTGCAGCGCCTACCGTGAATGAGCGCCATATTTTCCAAGGAGATTTATCCATTATGCGTTCGACCCTGCCCATCGCCGCCCTGCTGCTGTTCGCGCCCGCGGTCGCGGCCCAAGCCGAATTGGTCGCCACCACGCCAATCGCGGGAACCAGGCTGGAGATCACGGCACGCGGCGAGGTGAAACGCGTTCCCGATATCGCGACAATCTCTGCCGGCGTGGTCACGCAGGCAGTCGATGCGCGCACGGCGCTGTCGGACAATGCTGCACGGATGAGCCGCGTCGTCGCCGCGCTGCGCAAGGCGGGCGTTGCCGAACGCGACTTGTCGACCGCGCAGATTTCGCTGTCGCCGCAATATCGTTACCAGGATAACAAGGCTCCCGAAATTACCGGCTATCAGGCGTCGAACAGCGTTTCGGTGCGCTTTCGCGATATCGCCACGTCGGGCACGATCCTCGACGCGCTGGTCGCGCAGGGCGCCAACCAGATCAACGGCCCCGCACTGAGCATCGACAAGCCCGAGGCGGCGCTCGACGAAGCCCGCATGTCGGCCATGGCTGCGGCCCGCGCGCGCGCCGACCTGTACGCTCGCACCGCCGGTCTGACGGTCCGGCGCATTGTCGCGATCAGCGAAAGCAGCGATGAAGCGCCCCGCCCCTACCCCGTCATGATGCGCGCGATGGCGATGGATGCGCAGGCCAAGACCGAGGTCTTGCCCGGCGAACAATCGGTCGGTGTCACGGTGGCGGTCACGTTCGAACTGGGCTGACCCTTTCAAGGGGACATGGCTGGCGCTAACGCGCCGCCATGTCCGCCGATATCACCCTTCGCCCCGTCCTGACCAAGCGCGACCGCAAGGCGTTTGTCGACCTGCCGTTCCGGCTGTACGCGAACGACCCGAACTGGGTGCCGCCGCTGAAAGGCGAAGCGCTCGGGCTGATCACTCCGGAAAAAAACGGCTGGTACAGCCATGCCAAGGCGCAACTGTTCCTGGCAGAGCGCGCCGGGCAGGTTGTCGGCCGCATCTCGGCGCATATCGACACGCTCGCGCTGACCATGACCCGCCGAACAGGGGTTCGGCCCCGGCGCGGGCCAATGGGGGCTGATGGAGGCGGAAAGCGAGGATATCTTCACGCTGCTGATCGCCAAGGCCGAGGACTGGCTGCGCGGCGAAGGCATGACGCGCGCGCTGGGTCCGATCTCACAATCGATCTGGGAAGAACCGGGCCTGCTGGTCACCGGCTTCGATCATCCTCCGACGGTGATGATGGGGCATGCCAAGCCCGAATATCAGGGGTGGATTGAACGCGCGGGCTATGCGGCAATCAAGACGCTCTACACTTACGACCTCGACATCACGCTCGATTTTCCCCCGATCGTCAAGCGCATCATCCGTTCTGGCGAGGCGAACAAGAGCATTCGCATCCGCGAGGTCGACAAGACCAAGTTTCAGGAAGAAGCCGCGATCATCCTCGCCATCCTCAATGACGCATGGTCGGACAATTGGGGCTTCGTGCCGCTGACCCAGCCCGAAATCGACGATATCGGCGTGAAGCTGAAGCCGATCGTCTATAATGACCTGATCCGCATCGCCGAACTCGACGGGCGGCCCGTCGCCTTCATGATTACCCTGCCAGACCTCAACGAAGTGATCGCGCCGCTCAATGGTAATCTGCTGCCCTTCGGCTGGGCAAAGTTGCTGCTGTGGCTGCGGCGGCCGAAGGTGCGGACGATGCGTGTGCCGCTGATGGGGGTGGTCAAGGACCTGCAGTCATCGCGTATGGCGGGGCAGCTCGCCTTCATGATGATCGAGTACATCCGCAAGGCCGCGCTGAAGAAGTATGGCGCGACGCGCGGCGAGATCGGCTGGGTGCTCGACGACAATCAGGGCATGAACGCGATCGCCACCACCATCGATAGCCGCATTAACAAGACCTACCTGATCTATCAGAAGACGCTTTAGCGCAGCGTGATCCAGGTCGGCGCGTGGTCGCTGGCCTTGTCGCGCCCGCGATGGTCCTTGTCGACGCCGGCATCGAGCAGGCGGTCGGCGGCGGCGGGGCTGAGCATGAGATGGTCGATGCGGAACCCTGCATCGCGCGCAAAGGCGTTCATCGTGTAGTCCCAGAACGTCCAGAGCGGCGCGTTCGGATGGCGGCTCCACAGCGCGTCGGTCCAGCCCTGTGCCGCCAGCCTGCGAAACGCGGCGCGGCTTTCAGGCTGCATCAACGCATCGCTGGCCATCGCCGCGGGCTTCCACACGTCGGCATCGGTCGGGATGACATTATAGTCGCCGGCAAGCACGACCGGCGCGCTCGGTCGGCCAGCAGCCCCGCGGCATGGGCGATCAGCCGCTCCATCCAGCCGAGCTTGTAATCGAATTTGGGTCCGGGCACCGGATTGCCGTTGGGCAGATAGATCGAGGCGACGATCAGCCCATCGACCTCGGCTTCGAGATAGCGGCTGAGCACGTCCTCGTCGTCGCCGGGCAGCCGGCGCTGGCGCTCGACCGGGTCGGCGCCCTTGGCCAGCATCGCGACGCCGTTGAAGCCCTTTTGCCCATGCCAGATCGCGCCATAGCCCGCGTCGCGGATCTCGGCTTCGGGGAAGGTTTCGTCGCTGGTCTTGAGTCTCCTGCAGGCAGGCGATGTCGGGCTGCGTCTCGGTCGAGCCATTCGATCAGGCGCGGCAGCCGCGCCTTGATGCCGTTGACGTTGTAGGTGGCGATCTTCACGACGTTCGCCCTAGTGACGAAAGTCAGACCGAAAAGCTCGACCCGCAGCCGCAGCCGCTGGCGGCGTTGGGATTGGTCACCTTGAATGCCGCGCCGCCGAGGTATTCGACATAATCAACCGCCGAGCCGTCGAGCAGATCGAAGCTGACCGGATCGACGAGCAGGCGGACGCCATCGCGTTCGGTGACCAGGTCGTCGCCCTCGGCGCGCATCGGCGAGACCGAATTTATACTGGAAACCCGAACAGCCGCCGCCTTCGACCGACAGGCGCAGGATGGCGGGCTTCGCCTGTCGCGCGGCGATCGCGGCGACGCGCGCAGCGGCGGCGGGGGTCAGGTCGACGGCGTGTCATGAGAGGTAAGTAGGAGGGCCGCCGACCAGCGGCAAGACCGGCCCGGCTCAGTTCGCCGCCCAGGTCTTCCTTCGACCGCTGACCGGCTTTTCCTTCGCGGCGTCCATCACGCGTCAGATAGTTCGGCGGATTGCAGGAAGGGCACCGGGTTGACCGCATGGCCCTCGAGGCGAACTTCATAATGCAGGTGGCTGCCGGTCGAACGGCCGGTCGAACCCATCCGGCGCGATCAACTGGCCGCGCGCGACACGCTGGCCCGGCTGCACGAGGATCGCCGAAAGATGGCCGTAGCGGGTCGAGATGCCCTGGCCATGCTGCAGTTCGACGAGATTGCCATAGCCCGAGGCCCAGGCGGCGCGACCGACAATGCCATCGGCAGTGGCGTAAATCGGCGTGCCGAGCGGCCCGGGCATGTCGACACCGGCGTGCAACGCCGCGGTGCCGCGGAACGGATCGCTGCGCACGCCGTAACCCGACGACGTGGTGGCAATATCGATCGGCCGTTGCGACGGAATGGCGACACCGGCCTGTGGGCCATCGAGACGCTTCCACGACTGGAAGAGCGAACGGAACTGACCGTCCTGTTGCGCGTTTGATTGCGGGGACATGGTGACGACGCCAGCGGCTTCGAACGGGCCGCCCTTGGCAGCGCCTCCGGCCATGGCCGGAGCAGTGAAAGCCAGCGCAACGATTGTCAGCGCCCGCCCGATCAATTTCGTCAAGACCATTCGATCCCCACCCCTTGCGCGGTCCGGATGCCCATCCGAACCACAAAATGACTTCGCTTCCCCAGTGGCGTTGTCCGCCCGGTGGTTGCGACGATCATGGGGTGCCCGTCCGAAATATGGTTTACAACTAACGGAATCCTAATGCGGGATGAGTTGCGGCGAACGCGCGACGAACCGTTGAATGTTGTGCGTTAGAGCAGATTTCGCTGCCGCCAGAACAGCATCGGCATGGCCCGCGACCTTCACCTTGCGCCAGATTTGCGACGACCTTGCCGGCACCATCGATCAGGAAGGTGGCGCGCTCGATCCCCATATATTGACGGCCGTACATCGACTTTTCGACCCAGACGCCGAACGCTTCGCACACCGACCCGCTTTCGTCCGAGGCGAGATCGACGGCGAGATCATATTTCTTCGAAAAATTCTCGTGCCGCTTGGTGCTGTCTTTCGAAACGCCAATGACGCGCACGCCAGCCCTCGCGAAATCTGGCGCGAGCGCGCTGAGGTCCTGAGCCTCGCGGGTGCAGCCGGGCGTATCATCCTTTGGATAGAAATAGATGACGAGGACCTTGCCCCTGAGCGCGCCCAGGCGAACGGGACCGCTGGCCAGTAGAAATTCGACATCCGGCGCCATCTGTCCGACTTCAATCACGCTGAACCTCCTGGACAATTTGCAACCACGCCGCCGACACGGTTGCGCGTGTCGTGGCCAGAGCCGCTTCGAGCGATGGCCAATCGTCGAACCCGCAAGCCCGCGCAACCAGCGCGTGGCCGCTTGCGCTAACCGCGCCACCTTCTGAAACCAGCCGCAGAATGACGAGCAAACGCGTCAACAGCGCGTTCGCCCCGACCAGTTGCGGCGCCACGGCCGCCGCGGCCACGCCCAGATCGGGATCGAAGCCGCGCGCCTCCGCCAATTGATGGAAATGGACCGCGAATTCGAGGTCGACCAGGCCGCCCTCTCCCAGTTTCACATCGAGTGCACCCTGCGGCGGCTTGTGCGCCGCCATGTCGCCGCGCATTTTTACGACGTCACGCGCCAGTGCGGCCCGGTCGCGCGGACGCACCAGCACCTCATCGAGGATCGTCTGCACCGCGGCGCGGGCCTGTGGGGAACCGAACACCGGCCTGGCGCGGGTCATCGCCATGAGCTCCCACGTCCAGGCGTCTTCGAGCAGATAGCGCCGGAAGCCATTGAAAGAGACCGCGAGTGATCCCTGCGCCCCCGACGGCCGCAGCCGCGTGTCGACTTCGTACAGCGCACCCGCGCTGGTCGGGGCGCTGAGCGCGGTAGAAACACGTGCGCCCAGCCGGTTATAATATTGCAGTGGCGCCCAACGGTTTTTGCCCGTCGGATTCCCCACTGAAATCGCCAGTGAAAAGATAGATGAGGTCCAGGTCCGATGCGTCGGTCAACGCGCCGCCGCCAAACCGGCCCAAGGCCAGCACGACAAATTCCGAGTCCGGGACTTGCCCGTGCCGTGAAGCGAATTCGGTCACGACCGCATCTGTCGCGACCTGCAGTGCGGCCTCAGCCAATCGGGCATAGCCGCGAGCCGCAACCAGCGGATCGGCATCGCCTTCGATCAAGCGCACGCCAAGCGCAAAACGACGTTCGCGAACGACCTGACGCACACGATCGAGCTGGTTCTCCAGCGGCGGTGCGGCGAGCATTTCCTTGCAGATCGTCGCAATCGGAGCCGCCATATCATAGGCTCCGCCATCGATGAGGCAGTCGATCAGCGCGGGCCGGCGTGCGACGGCTTCCGACAGGCGCGGCGCGAGCGTGAGTATCGCGCCGAGCGTGGCGATCAGGGCTGGTCGTGCAGCAAGCAGGCGGAACAGGTTGATGCCGCTGGGCAAGGCTTCGATCATCCTCTCGAAGGCGACGAACGCCGCCGGAGGATCAGGCGCGTCGGCAAGTGCTTCGAGGATCTGCCCCGACACGGCATCGAAGGCTTGGAGTGCCGCAGGTGAGCGCAGGGCACGAATGCGGCCGCTGCGCCACCTGTCGACGCGGGCTTGGACCTCGGTCGAGAAGGATGAAGCCGTCGGCGCTGGCATCGGCGCGCCGTCGTCGAGCCCATCGTACAGCGCGCCGACCGCCTCGACATGCGGAGCAAGCAGGGCCAGCAGGTCGTCACCGTCATCCAGGCCGTGCAGGCACGCGACATTGTCGAGCGCGTCCGGGTCTGCGGGAAGTTCGTGCGTCTGCCGGTCGTCGACCATTTGCAGGCGATGCTCGATCGTGCGCAACACGCGATATGCGCTCGCCAGCGTCGTCTGCGTCTTCGGCGCTGACAATCTCCGCTTCCGGTGAGTGCGGCCAAGGCGTCCAGGGTGTTGCGCGAACGCAGCCGTGGATCGCGTCCGCCGTGGATCAACTGATGGATCTGGACGAAGAACTCGATTTCCCGAATGCCCCCTCGCCCGCGCTTTACGTCGTAGCCGGGGCCGAAGCGCTGCCCGGCGGAATAATGGCTGCGGATGCGATGTGTCAGCGCGCGGAGGTCGGCAACCGCGCCGAAATCGAGGCTGCGGCGCCAAACGAACGGGCGGATCGCAGCGAGGAAGCCTTCCCCCAAGGCAATGTCGCCCGCCACTGCCCTTGCACGGATGAAGGCCGCCCGCTCCCACGCCAGCGCCGAGGACTCATAATGACTGATCGCCGCCTCGACAGGCAGCGCCAGAGGCGTTGCTTCGGGTGAGGGACGCAATCGCAAATCGACGCGAAGGACGTAACCGTCGCTGTCGCGGGTCTGGAGCAGATCGACGACGTGGCGCGCCATGCGGGCCGCCGCCTCGACCGGTTCATCACGCGCGCGGCGTGGGCACGGACCGGGTCAAACAGCAGGATGGGATCGATGTCCGAACTGTAATTGAGATCGTGCCCGCCCTGCTTGCCCAGCGCCAGCGCCGTGAAGCCGCGCGACCCCGCGCCCGGTTCGAGCGCATCTCCCGCCGCCCCGATCGCCGCATCGAGCGCTTCATCGGCGAAGGCGGTCAGTGCCCCGGTAACGCGCTTCAGGTCGAATGCGCCCGCCAGATCGCCCAGCGCCACCGCCAGCGCAACGCGGT
Organism: uncultured Alphaproteobacteria bacterium; assembly: GCA_963740775.1. GTDB lineage: Bacteria > Pseudomonadota > Alphaproteobacteria > Sphingomonadales > Sphingomonadaceae > Sphingomonas_O. Next base: position 74,205 of record CAVUFE010000002.1, read on the forward strand.
CCCGGCGAATGCGGAGCGCTTGGCGCAACCCGCCCTCGACCGGCTCGAAAGCGGCCCTCAGCGCTGCGTCTGCACCCTGTGTCGCGGCGATCGAAACGATCTGGCCGTGCCGGGCTATCGCGCCCCGCAGGAAGGGCGAGAAGCGCTCAGCGCGCAGGCATATCTCGCTGATTTTCAACATTTTTCAAAAATCGACGGGAACACGCAGGCGTCGCGACACGTTTCCTGATGCATGTCAAGCGAGCGCGCCATTCCCACCCGTACCGACGCAGGGTCCGTACGCCGGTCGGCGGTGGCATTGCATGGCCTAGCGCTCAACGCGCTGTTTCCGCCATGCGCCGGCATGCCCGGTGACATGCTGACCGCGCTGGCGCGGCTCGATCGCGTCCGGCGCTAAACGTCGGCTTCCCGGCCAGACAGGTCACGGACCTGGCCGATGATCGTTTCCAGCGCATTGCCGTCGCTCGGTCCATCACGGCGTGACGGCAGGCTGTTGTCGTTCAACACAGCTTCCAGAGCAACACGACCCCGCGCCACGCGGCTCTTGATCGTCCCCACCGCAACGCCGCAGATTTCGGCCGCTTCCTCGTAAGAAAAGCCACCTGCGCCGACGAGGATAAGCGCTTCGCGCTGTGCGTCGGGCAGGGTTTGCAGGCCCCGCTGAACGTCGGCCAGTTCAAGCTGTCCCGACTGGTTGGGGCCGGTCACCAGGATACGGTCGGCGACCAGATCGTCCCAATTGCCGGTGAAGCGCGTCCGGCGCATTTGCGACAAATAGATGTTGCGCAGGATGATGAAGGTCCAGGCGCGCATGTTGGTGCCGGCCTGGAAACGCAGGCGCGCGCTCCACGCCTTCATCAGCGTTTCCTGAACAAGATCGTCCGCGGTATCGCGATTGCCCGAGAGCGAGCGACCGAACGCGCGCAATTGTGGAATGACGAGCGTCAACTCCGCCTTGAAATCGGCGTCGTTGAGCGTCTCGATCGCGGGTGGGGGCGCGTCCTCTGTCGTGTCAGAAATGTCGGCCATCCCGATTGTTGGTTGCAAGCAGGTTCACGCAGGTGCGGTCTGTTTGTCGAAAAACAAGGCTTGGCTGATCGCCGCGCGCACCGTCGCATGCTGGAACGGCTTGGTGATCAGGAAGGTCGGTTCGGGCCGCTCGCCCGTCAGCAAGCGTTCGGGGAACGCGGTGATGAAAATCACGGGAACGGTAATATTTTTCAAAATATCGGCCACGGCATCGATCCCCGATGAATCGTCGGCCAGCTGAATGTCGGCAAGCACGAGACCGGGCTGGGTTTCACGCGCTGAAGCCACGGCCTCATCGCGGGTCACCGCCACACCGGTCACGGTGTGGCCCAATTCGCGCACGATCGCTTCCAGATCCATGGCGATCATCGGCTCGTCCTCGATGATCAGCACGGAGGTACGCGTCTGACGCTCAATCTCTCTCAGCGCGTCATCGACGAGCTTTTCACCTCTTCGGCAGAAACATCGAGCAATTGCCCGGCGTCTTCGGGCGCAAAGCCTTCCATCGCCGTCAGCAACAATGCCTGGCGTGCCTGCGATTGCAGGGTTTTCAGGCGAGCATTACCGACATGTTCGAAGTCGCTCTGTGCGACTTCATCGTCGGCGCCGAGATCGGTCGAGGAGAAAATGACCTGGAACGTGCGGTACAGGCCCAGCCGCGGATCAACGTCGCGCGGAAATTCATCGGGCGCATCGACAATCGCCTGCAAGGTCGCACGCACGTAATTGTCGCCATGTTGCTGGCTGCCGGTCAGCGCGCGGGCATATCGGCGCAAGAACGGCAAATGCGGCGCCAGCTGTTGTCCCAGACTTCAATTCACGACCCTCCCAAATGACCCCGTTGCCCTAGCCGCAGACGCGACCCCCGCCAAGCAAATGACGGACGGCGTTTGTCGTGGAACCAATGATGGCGCATTTGGTTTCACTGACTTCTGAGCCTTAATCAAACTGTGGCGCGAATTCGCCAGCATCAGCGAGGGAAATGGGACTTTGGGGGCGGAATCATCGAACAACAACAAGCCGGTCGAGATGGGAGGTCGCTACCCTTCGTCCCGCAAGAAGGAGGACAGTCAGGTCGGTGCCGCTCTGCGTGAGGCGTATCGGGCAACCGTGGATGAGGCTGTCCCCGATGAGATGCTTGACCTGTTGAACAAGCTGCGTTGACCGGTGGCCACCGCGCCACGCGAGCGCGTCGGCCGTGCATTCGATCGGCTGTCGACCAGTTACAAGTTACTTATCCTCCTGAGCCTGTCGCTGCTGCCGATCACGTTGATCGCTCTGCTGGCTTCCTTCCAGGCGTCGCGCAACGCCATTGAGCAGCATAGGCAGGAATATACCGCGCTCGCCGCAGACGACGCCCGGACGCTCGACGGAGCGTTTCAAGTGGATCAGCACCTGCTGAGAACGGCAATGGCGGCAATCGACCGTGGATCGGACCCCGCTCTCATTTGCACGAAATTGCGTGAAGTAACGCGGTATCGTCGCGTCCCGCGGCCCTTCGCGATCTTTGGCAGCGACGAACGCCCGCTTTGCGCCACATCAGGTTTGAACAGCGGAAAGGCCCGTTCGCCCGCTGATCGGGACGGTCTCGCCAATGACCATCGACGAGCAGCGCATCGTCCTGGCGGCACAAGCACGTAGTGGCGCCGCGACTGCGATGATCGTGTACGACCGTGCCATTCTCGGCGAACTCAGCCGGACCGTGCTCCGCGCGCCCGGGGTCTATGATCTCACGCTGACGCTGGGCGAGCATGAAATCAGCGTGGTGGGCCCGCCACGCCCGCCCCTCTCGAGCACGACCGTCGAAGCGCCAATGGCAAACGGTCTCGCGCTGCGACTGACGATCAGCGCGCCGGGCGCGACGGCGAGCGACTGGCTGCTCGCGCTCCTGCCCGTGCTGATGTGGCTGGCCGCGGCCGATGGTCGGCTTCCTCGTCGTTGATCGCGCGCTCGTCAGGCCGCTCGAAGCTTTGCGGACAGGCCTGTTGTCGGCGACGGCGGGGGCGGCGCGCATTCCCGTCGTCAGCACCCCGGCGCACGAGATCCGCGACCTGGGCGACGCGCTGCGCGATTATGCCAACGACCGCGAAACGCACGAAGAAGCGATCGGTGCGGCGCTGGACCGACAGACCGCGGCGACGCGTGAGGTACACCATCGCGTCAAGAACAACCTGCAGGTCATTGCCAGTTTGATCAGCCTGCATTCGCGCGCCACGCAGGACCAATCTGCCCTCAGCGCCTATGCCTCGATCCAGCGGCGCGTCGATGCGCTCGCGATCGTTCATCGAAACCATTACGCCCAGAGTGACCAGCAAGGCTCGCTCGAGTTGAAGCCGACGCTAAGCGAACTTGCCGCCAACCTGCTGACCAATCTCGCTGGCGCGCGGATCACGTCGCAGACGTGCCGTCGGTGCGGGCGCTGCTCGACACGGCAACTGCGCTGACCTTCCTGTTGACGGAACTGGTCGAGCTGTCGACCCTGGTCGACCTGGATGCACCGATCGCCGTGCGGGTGACCAGGCTTGGTAAGGTTGGGCGGCTGACGGTCCAGTCGCCAGCCTTACGCCATGGCGACGACTTCGAAGAGCTGGTCAACGAGCGGTACGGCCGGATCATGAATGGTCTGGTCCGACAATTACGCACCACACTGGATCACGATGGTGAAACTGGCACCTATGTCATTGAGTTTGCGGTGCTCCCAACAGATTGAAAAAAGTTTTTCGTGGTTTGGAACTGACTTTCCCACCGCGTGTTCTATCCTTCGAACAGCGACCTTTTGCCCCCCGCTCTCGCTGTTCGTAACATGGGCCCGAAGCCACGCCTCTCCCCCCAGGCGCCGCTTCGGGCCCAACATGTATCTGGGGTTGGTTTTCCTGTCGGAACGTATGACGCGGCGACGCATTGACGTGCCGCAACCCGAGGAGACCATTGATGTATCGTAAACTCGCCACTGTTGCCCTGCTGGGCACAATGCTTGCCGCCGCCGCCTGCAACACCGTGCGCGGCGCTGGACGTGACGTATCGTCGGCCGGTCGCGCGGTCGAGAAGACCGCCGACTAAGCCGTGACGTCGGGCGCGAGGCCCTTTGCGGCCTCGCGCTCACGCCGCCGCTGCGTGAACCACGTCGCGATCAGCGTCAGTTCGTAAAGAATGCATAGCGGCACCGCGAGCATCATCATCGAGATCACATCGGGCGGCGTCAGGACCATTGCGATGCCGAAAGCGCCCACCCAGGCATAACGCCGCGCCCCGACCATCTGGTCGCGTGTGACGATCCCCGCCCGTTCCAGCAGCATCAGCAGAACGGGCAGCAGGAACGAAAACCCGAACCCGAACAGGAATTGCATGACGAACGACAGGTAGTTGCCCGATCCCGGCAATGCCTCCTGAGTGACGCCGCCGATATTTCCGCCGATGCCCAGCAGATATTTCAGCGCCTGCGGAATGGCGATGAAATAGGCGAGGCTGGCCCCGGCCGCGAACAGCAGCGGCGTCGCGAGGAGGAATGGCAGTAGCGCGCGTTCTCCTTCTTGTAGAGCCCCGGCGCGACGAACAGCCAGATCTGGTTGGCGATCACCGGAAATGCCAACATCAGCCCGGCAAAGAATGCGACCTTGAGCTCGACAAAGAACCCTTCGAAAATACCGCGTGTAGATAGCCGGGTCTGCCCCGCCGCCACCAAGGGATGGACCAGCACGGCAAAGATCGGCTTGGCAAAGTAAAGACAGATCCCGAATGTCACCGCCAGCGCGGCGAAAGACCATAACAACCGCCTCCTGAAGCTCGATCAGGTGGTCGAGCAACGGCGCCTGACTGTCGTCGAGCTCGTCACGCTCTTCCAGCAGTCCTTGCAAGCTCACGACTTCGCCTCGGCGGACGCCGGCGTGTTCAGCGGCACT
>CAVUFE010000003.1:0-85109 GCA_963740775.1 uncultured Alphaproteobacteria bacterium
GCCGTATCGCCACAATGCCGTGCTGATCGTGCCCAGCGTAGCGGTCAGCGAAATCCGCGGGAAACGGGCCGCCCGCGCCGCGCCGATATTGGCGTTTTCGGCGATCAAGCTGATGCTCCGCCTGCAACACGTCGGGTCGGCGCAGCAGGACCTCGGACGACAGGCCCGGCTGCAGAGTGTCGATCGTCGCGCGCCCTTCCCCAGCGCTTCGGGCAATTGCGCGTCGGCGCACGGGTGCGCCGACGAGCAGTTCGAGCGCGTTGCGATCCTGCGCGATGCGCGTTTCGAGCACCGCAATGTCGTTGAGCGCGCCCTGATATTGCGTGTCGGCCTGCCGCGCCTCGAGCTCGCTCGCCACGCCGATGCGGAACTGCGCCTGCGTCAGCGTGCGCGACTGTTCGAACGCCGTCGAGCGTCTGGCGTGACAGCGCCAGCTGGTCGCGGTCCGCCGCCAGCGTCAGCCAGGCATTGGCGATCTCGGCGATCAGGCTGATCCGCGTCGCCCGCTGCGCTTCCTCGGTCGCGAAATATTGCTCGAGCGCCGCCCGGCTGAGGTTGCGGACGCGCCCGAACAGGTCGAGTTCGAAGGCCGAGAAGCCGACATTGGCGGTGTAGACCTCGATGTTCTGGCTGCCGCCCCCCGCCGCGCCCGCATTCGCGGCGAAGCCTGCCGTGTTGGTGAAGGTCGCCCCGCCATTCACGCCCGTATTCGGCACCTGATCGGCGCGCTGGACGCGGTAGCGCGCCCGAGCCGCGAGCACATTGCCCGCCGCCACGCGCAGGTCGCGATTATTCTCGATGCCCTGCGCGATCACGGCCTGCAATCGCGGATCGACGAAGAAATCGCGCCAGCCGATGCGGCTGACATCCGGCTGCATCGCTTGCGGCGGGGGGATAGATGCCGCCCTGCGGCAACGTCGACCGGCACGGCACCCGACCGGCTGCACATATTTGGGCGCCATGTTGCAGCCGGCGAGCAGCGTAGTGCCGGCCAGCACGCCGAGGAGGGTTTTGCGCAAGCTCACCATCAAGCTCCCTGCGACCGCGGGCTCGCGCGGCGCGTCGCGGTCCGGTACGACGTCCTTGCGTCGCGCTTCTTGAACAGGCCGAGGACCAGCACGAAGAACACCGGCACGAAGAAGATCGCCAGCACGGTCGCCGACAACATCCCGCCGACGACCGCGCGGCCGATCGCATTCTGCCCGCCCGCACCCGCACCGCGTGGCGATCGCCAGCGGGAACACGCCGAACACGAAGGCGAGGCTGGTCATCAGGATCGGCCGCAACCGCAGCTTGGCGGCCTCGACCGCCGCTTCGAACGGGTCGAGCCCGTCGCGCAATTTCTCCTCGGCAAATTCGACGATCAGGATCGCGTTCTTCGCCGACACGCCGATCGTGGTGATCAGCCCGACCTGCAGATAGATGTCGTTGGTCAGCCCGGTCAGCGTTGCCGCCAGCACCGCGCCGATGATCCCCAGCGGCACCACCAGCATCACCGACACCGGCACCGACCAGCTTTCGTACAAGCGCGGCGAGGCACAGGAACACGATCAGCAGCGACAGCCCGTAGAGCGCGCCCGCCTGCCCGCCCGATTGCTGTTCCTCATAGGACAGCCCGGTCCATTCGAGCGAAGTGCCCGGTGGCAACTTGCTCTGCATTTCCTGCATCGCCTTCAGCGCAGTGCCCGACGATTCGCCCGGCGCTGGCGTGCCGAGCAATTCCATCGCCGGCTGGCCGTTATAGCGCGTCAATTGCACCGGCGCCTGTTGCCAGCTGATCGTCGTGAAGGCGGTGTATGGCACCATCTGCCCGTCGCTTCCGCGCACGATAGAATTTGCCAGGTCATCAGGCTGTCAGGCGGTACGGCGCATCGGCCTGGATGTAGACGCGCTTGACGCGGCCGCGGTCGATGAAATCGTTGACATACTGGCCGCCCCATGCGCCGGAGATCGTCGAATTGACCTGCGCCAGATCGAGCCCCAGCGCGCGCATCTTGTCCTGATCGACCACGATCTTGAGCGCGGGCGCATCGTCGAGCGAATTGGGTCGGACGCCCGCAACGCGCTTGTCTTGCGACGCCATGCCCATCAACATGGTTGCGCGCCGGCCACCAGCCGCGGCATGGCCGATCCCGCCGGTATCGACCAGTTGCAGGTCGAAGCCGGTCGCGTTGCCCAGTTCCTGCACCGGCGGCGGCACGATGGCAAAGATCAGCGCGTCCTTGAACCCGCTAAGCGGCGCCCGCGCGCTCAGCGATCTTCGCCGCGCGATTCTCCGCTCCCCTTGCGCTCATCCCAACTTTTCAGCGGCACAAAGGCGATGCCGCTATTCTGGCCGGCGCCGGCAAAGCTGAAGCCATTGACGGTGAACACACCGAAGACGTTTTCGCCTTCCTCGTTCAGGAAATGTTCGCGCACCGCGGTCAGTGCCTTTTCGGTACGCGCCGAAGTCGGCGCCCGCCGGACCCTGGACCACGGCGATGGCAAAGCCCTGATCCTCGTCGGGAAGGAAGCCCGTCGGCAAGCGCCAGAACAGGATGCCCATGACCAGCACGATCATCAGATAGCCGAGCATCGAGCGCTTGCGGTGCTTGGCGGTGTAGCGGATGCCGCGCTCGTATTTCTCGCGGCCGCGATCGAACTTGTCGTTGAACCAGCGGCCAAAGCGCGCGAAAATGCCGTTGCCTTCGACCTTGTCCGCCTCATGCGGCTTCAACAGGCTGGCGCACAGGGCTGGCGTCAGGATCAACGCGACCAGGACCGACAGGACCATCGCCGAGACGATGGTGATCGAGAACTGGCGATAGATCACGCCGGTCGATCCGCCGAAGAACGCCATCGGCAGGAACACCGCGGTCAGCACGAGACCGATGCCGATCAGCGCGCCGCTGATCTCGTCCATCGATTTGCGCGCGGCTTCCTTGGGCGAAAGATGTTCGGTGGTGATGAGGCGTTCGACATTCTCGACGACGACGATGGCATCATCGACCAATAGGCCGATCGCCAGCACCATGCCGAACAGGGTCAGCGTGTTGATCGAGTAGCCCGCAGCGGACAGCACCGCAAAGGTGCCGAGCAGCACCACCGGCACCGCGATTGTCGGGATCAGCGTCGCGCGCCAATTCTGCAGGAACAGCAGCATGACGAGGAAGACGAGCACCACCGCTTCGACCAGCGTCTCGATGACCTGCTTGATCGACAGGCGGACGAACGGCGTCGAATCGTACGGGATAAACGACCTTCACGTCGGGCGGGAAGGTCTTGGCGATCTCGTTGACGCGTGCCTTGGCGGCATCGACCGTGGTCAGCGCATTGGCGCCGGGCGCCAGCTTGATGGCGATGCCCGCGCCGGGCTTGCCGTTCCACAGCGACTGCGAAGCCGTAATTTTCCGCGCCCATTTCGACGCGCGCGACATCGCTCAACCGCACGGTCGAGCCGTCGCGTCGAGCTCTTCAGGCCGATCTGACCGAATTGCTGCGGCGTCGACAGGCGCGACTGCACCGAAACCGTGGCGTTGAGCATCTGCTCCTTGGGTGCCGGCAATGCGCCGATCTGGCCCGCCGAAACCTGCGCATTCTGCGCCTGGATCGCCGCGGTCACGTCGGGCAGCGTCAGCTGGAACGCCTGCAGCTTCACGGGATCGACCCAGATGCGCATGGCATATTGCGAGCCGAACACTTGCGTGTCGCCGACGCCGGGCGACGCGGCTCAGCGGATCCTGCAGCTTGGACACGATCAGTGTCGGCAAGATCGACGCCGTCATGCGCGCCGTTCTCCGAATAAAGCGCCGATGACCAGCAGGAAGTTCTGCGTCGCCTTGGCGACGAGTCAGGCCCTGGCGCTGGACCTCCTGCGGCAGCAACGGGGTGGCCGCCTGCAGCTTGTTCTGCACCTGCACCTGCGCGATGTCGGGATCGGTGCCCTGTTCGAAGGTCACCGTGATCGTCGCCTGTCCCGCCGAGGACGATGACGACGAGAAATAGCGCAGATGGTCGATGCCCTTCAGCTGCTGCTCGATCACCTGCGTCGTCGTGCGTTCGAGCGTTTCGGCGTCCGCGCCCGGATAGGTCGCGGTGATCGACACCGCAGGCGGCGCGATTGCCGGAAATTGCGCGATCGGCAGGCTGCGGATGGCGATGATTCCCGCCATCATCACGATGATCGCCAGCACCCAGGCAAAGATCGGGCGGTCGATGAAATAGCGCGACATGCGGCGCTTACTCCGGCCTTCGGCGGCGGCCGGCGCGGGCGCGGGCTTGCTGCCAAAGGGCGACGGGTTCACGACCATGCCCGGGCGCAGCATCATGCCGCCCTCGACGATCACCTTGTCGCCGGGCTTGAGTCCGCCGGTGACGATCCAGTTGTCGCCCTGCGCGCGGCTGGTCTGGATGATGCGCGGCTCGGCCTTGTTGTCCGTTGCCGACGACCATCACCGTCGCATTGCCCTTTTCATCGCGGCTGACCCCGCGTTGAGGCACCAGCAACGCGCGCGTCTGCGTTCCTTCGGGCAATACGGCGCGGACGAACATGCCGGGCAACAACAGCCCGATCGCCATTGGGGACGATGGCGCGGATGGTCTGCGATCCCGTCATCGGATTGACCGTTACGTCGGCGAAACGGAGCGTGCCCGTCTGGCCGTACACCGTGCCGGTCTCGAGCTTGATCCGCACCTGCGTCGTGCCCGCGCGCGCCACCTGGCCGGTCAGGAATTGCTCGCGCAGGCGCAGCAGGTCAGCACTCGATTGCTGGATATCGACGTAGATCGGGTCGAGCCGCTGGATCGTCGTCAGCGGATCGGCCTGCGCCGCCGTGACCAGCGCGCCCGTGGTCGCCAGCGAACGCCCGATGCGTCCCGAGATCGGCGCACGGATCGTGGTGCGGCCGAGGTCGATCTGCGCAGATTGCAGCGCCGCCTGCTGCGCCGCAACGTCGGCGCGATTGGCCGCCGCGGTGCCCTGCGCATTTTCATATTCCTGGCGCGCAATGGCGTTGATCTTGACCAGTTCGCCATAACGCCGCGCCAGTGCGGCCGACGACGCGATGCTCGCCCGCGCCCTGGCCAGTGCAGCGCGCGCACTCGCCACCTGCGCCTGATAAGGCGCAGGATCGATACGATAGAGCGGCTGCCCTGCGTGGACCATGTCGCCTTCGGTGAACAAACGCTCGCGGATCAGCCCGTTGACTTGCGGGCGGACGTCGGATGTCTCGAACGCCGCCGTCCGGCCTGGCAACTCGGTCGACAGGGCCACCGCCTGTTCAGATACGACCACGTAACTCACCGCAGGTGGCGGGGGCGCCGGCTGTTCCTTCTTGCCGCCGCATGCGGACAGAACGAAGAGAAGCGACGCGAGGGCGGCACGCGTTGTGAACATAGTTGATTCCGCTGAAAGGATGTGTGAGTGAGCGATCACTCACAAATGCTGCTACTGCGAACAAGGATGCGACGTCAAGCGATGAACTTCGGAAAGTGACCCCGGTTTCTACCTGCGACCAAGGCGAAGCGCATGCCGAGCCGCGCTGAAATGCGCCGGCAGCGCGTAATGCAGGCAGCGCGTAAATTATTCATCGAGAACGGTTTTCACGCGACCGGCATGGCACAGGTCGCCAAGATGTCCGGGGTCGCGATCGGACAAATCTATCGCGACTTTGCGTCGAAAGAAGAAATTGTTGTCGCGTTGGTGGAGGCGGATTGTGGTCGCCTGATGATGTATCAGGTGCTCGAAGCCGGCTATTCGCAACAATGACAAGCATGGCGTTCGCACCTGGCTCCGCGAGTTCGTCGAGCCGAGCGATTGTCCCGACGATGCCCGGCTGTTCGCCGAAATCCTGGCCGAAATCGGCGCGCAGCGACCGGGTCGCCGCGATTTTCCGCCAAGTGCAGGATGAGTTGCGCCACCACATGGACGACGCGCTCGAGTTACTCGCCCCCGGGGATGCCGTTGCGCCGCGTCGCGCCGTGCTGGCAGAGGTGATCACGACGCTTTCGGTTGGCATGACACACCAGCAATTGATGCGGCCAGAAGCGAATCTGAATAGTGTCATTCGCGGAGTGCAGGCGGTGCTCGATCGCGAGCTGGCAATGTTGGCGGACCTCGCGGCCAAGCCCTGAACGTTGGGCCCAAGATGGGCTAGACCCGGCCCGTGGTTACGTCGATGGCAAGATGATGAGCGCCCAGCACCCGATCTCCCTCATCGTCGCGCGAGCCGCCAATGGCGTCATTGGCAGGGACGGCAAGTTGCCCTGGCACATCCCAGCCGACCTTAAGCGCTTCAAGGCGCTGACCATGGGTGGTGCAATGATCATGGGGCGCAAGACTTTCGAGAGCCTGCCCGGACTGCTCCCGGGCCGACGCCACATCGTCATGACCCGCGATCGATTTTGGGAAGAGCCGGGGTCCGAGCCTGTGGGCACCGTGCACGAGGCGATCCGCCTGGCCGGGGACGACCCGATCTGGGTGATCGGGGGGGCAGAGATATTTGAAGCTTTCATGCCTTTCGCAGATCGCATCGAACTGACCAAGGTCGCTGGTCATCCCGACGGTGATACGACAATGCCTGCTCCGCTCCCTTCCGAATGGATGTCGAGCGCACGGGACGACCATGATGGCTTCAGCTTCATAACGCTCAACCGGCGGCGACATCCCTGATGGGTACATTTCCCTATGGCCTGATAGCCCTGTTCTTCGGTGCCGGCCTCGAAGGCGAGTTTGCCGTTGTCGCGGGCGGAATCCTGGCGCGACATGGCAGCTTCCCGTTGGCGGCGGCAATCATTGTTTCCACGCTTGGGTCGTTCACCGCCGACCAGATCTGGTATTTCGTCGGCCGCTATGCACGCAATTCGCAGTTGGTCGCGCGGGTCAGGACGAAGCGGTTATTCGCGCGCGCACTCGATCTGCTCGAACGGCGGCCTGTTCCGTTCATCCTCGGCTTTCGATTCGTCTACGGAATGCGATCGGTCAGCCCCGTGGCGATTGGGGTCGCGGGTATCCCGGTGCGTCTGTTCCTGCCGCTGAACATGATCGCGGCGCTGATCTGGGCCCCCTCATTCTCGTGGCTCGGTTATCGCGCAGGCAAGGCTGTGCTGCCCATGCTGCACAGGATTGGCGAGTACGGCATCATCGTGTTGATCGTGCTGCTTGTTTCAGCACCTATGGTTTGGGGCCTCGTTCGCTGGCGTCGCGCCCGGTCGGCGGGCCAGCCCAGGCTATCCGAGATGGACGATTCCGCCTAGCATCCGCCCGATGATCATCGTCACGGGCGGCCTTATCGCGGGGCCAGAAAAGTTCGAAGCGGCCCTTGCATTGGCGCAGGCCCATACGCGCGCGTCGCGCGAGGAGCCGGGGTGCATCAGCCACGATGTGTTTCCTGATCCTGAAAACCGCCATCGCCTGTTCTTCTACGAACGTTGGGACTCGATCGAGGCGCTCAGGGTGCATTTTGAGGCGACCGAGGCACGTGGCTTTTCCAAGAGCCTTGCGGGGATCGCCACTCCCGACCCCACCAATCGGTTGATGATTTTCGAAGCCACGGAGACCCGCCCGTGAAAGCAACCATCTGGCATAATCCGCACTGCTCGAAATCGCGTGAGACGCTGGCATTGCTTGATGAGGCGGGTGCGGAGGTCGAGGTCATCGAATATCTGGCGACCCCACCGACGCGCGCAACGCTTGTGGAATTATTTGCGCAAGCAGGGCTGGCTCCGCGCGACGGTCTGCGCCGCGATGCCAAGGCCGATTCAGATCAAGCCGCCCTCGACCTGATGGTGCGCGACCCCAAGACAATCGAGCGGCCACTGGTCCGTACCGACAAAGGTGTTCGCCTGTGCCGCCCGCCTGAGCGGGTGCACGACATCCTGTAGCTTGACCGGCTAAGGCCTCGCCGCCATCACCCCGCCATGCCTGAAGACGTCGCCACATTGAGTTTCGAGGAAGCCCTGAAGCGTCTTGAAGCGGTGGTGCGCGAACTCGAATCGGGTGAAGCAACTCTCGACAAGGCGATTGCGCTTTATGAGGAGGGAGAGCGTCTGAAGCAGCAATGCGAAGCGCGCCTGAAGGATGCTCAGGCACGAATTGAAAAGATAACGCTCGGCACCGATGGCCGGCCCACCGGCACCGTGCCGTTCGACGGCGCATGACGTGACACTGCCGCTGGTGCCGCCGGGCCTTGAAAACGCCCAACACGAAATTGCGCGCGACGTGGACGACCTGCTCGATGCCCTGTTGCCCGTCCCGGACGATTCGCGCGCACCGCTTTACGCCGCGATGCGCCATGCCGCGATCGGGGGTGGCAAGCGGATGCGTCCGTTGCTCGTAACAGCCACGGCGGCCCTGTTTGGAGTAGATCGTGCGGCCGCATTGCGCGCAGGATGCGCAATTGAGGCGATCCACGTCTATTCGCTGATCCACGACGATCTGCCATGCATGGATGATGACGACATGCGCCGCGGCAAGCCGACGGTACACAAGGCTTTCGACGAGAGCACGGCAGTGCTGGCAGGCGACGCACTTCACGCATTGGCGTTCGAATGGCTGGCCGACCCTGCAACACACCCCGACCCGTTCGTCCGCTGTGAATTGGTCGAGGGGCTGGCACGGGCTGCGGGGCCTGCCGGTATGGCCGGTGGACAAATGATGGATATTGCTGCGCCCGATGCGGATTTCGATCTGGCGGCGGTAACGCGTTTGCAGGCGCTGAAGACCGGAGCGCTGATCGCTTTTTCGGTCGAGGCTGGAGCGATACTGGGGCGGATGCCGCCGGACGGACGCACCGTGTTGAAAGCGTATGCGCGAGACATCGGTCTGGCCTTCCAGATCGCCGATGACCTGATCGACGCGACAGGGAGTGCCGAGATTGCGGGCAAGGCAGTGGGCAAGGATGAAGCGGCAGGCAAGGCAACCTTCTTGTCGCTGCTCGGTCCTGAACGTGCTCGCGCCCAGGCGGAGGCGCTCGTCGAGCAGGCGGTCAATCACTTGGGACAATGGGGCGTTGAAGCGGACATCCTCCGCGCTGTTGCTCGTTATGCCGTGGAACGCGACCATTGAGCGAGCGGATCGGAGTTTATCCCGGCACCTTCGACCCGCTGACGCTCGGTCACATGGACATCATTCGCCGTGGCGCGAAATTGGTCGACCGTTTGGTTGTCGGGGTGACGACGAATGCGTCGAAGACGGCGATGTTCACGATTGAAGAGCGACTGGCGACGGTTCGCCGCGAAACTGCGGAAATCGAACAGGTTGAAGTCGTGAGTTTCGATAGCCTGCTGATGGATTTCGCGGACAGTCTGGGCGCGACGACCGTGCTTCGGGGCATTCGCGGCGTGACCGACTTTGAATATGAGTATCAACTGACGGGGATGAATTGCCAGATCAACGACCGCGTCGAAACGATATTCCTGATGGCCGATGTCGCCTTGCAGCCGATCGCCAGTCGGCTGGTCAAGGAGATTGCGATGTATGGCGGCGAAATTGGAAAATTCGTGCCAGCTTCGGTAGAGGCCGAGGTAAAGGCAAAGCTGGGGCGTTAAATCGGGAGCACCCCGGTCGTGCGAGCTGCAGCGAAATAGCCGTTCAGCGCCGCAGCAGCGTGATCCGACAATTGAATGAAGACTCGGCGCGCATCACAATCGTCATTCTTGCGCTCAAGCAGTCCGCGCTCTGTCAGCGCCTTGATCCAGCGCAGCGCCGTGGTGGGCGGCACGGCAGCGGCAATGCAAAGAGATGAAACCGCAACGCGCGATTGCTCAAGTCGCGCCGCAGCAAGGTCGAGCAGCATGTCCCAGGCGGGGTCGGCGAAAAGCTCCGGGCTGAAGAAGCGCTCCCGCAGCCGCCGCGCACGCAGGATCGCGCGAACTTCAGGAACAGTCACCGCGTCATCCGCTTGAAGGTCGTTGGACAAGTTAGCAGCGCCATGACCGACCAGCCCCTCGGTGGCCGTGTGGGCGATCAGCCCGGTTGGCAATTCGATCAACGTCCGGGCAATCCGCGCGATCTCGTCCGACAACCGCTGCAAGCGAAGCCCCTCTTCACTCGGTATATCATTTAGCCGGCCTGTTGAGCCAGGCGACCGCGCGAGCACCTTGGCCAGCGCGAGATGCAACTCCAAGTCATCATCCCCGATGACGGTTTCCGCATCGGGGCATTTCCATAATACGGTGTCGAGATTGTCCGAACCCGTGCGTATGATCATTTGGCGTCGAGCGGGCGTGCCATGACTGCTCGCTGACTGATCGATGGTGGCCAGGCGTTCAAGTTCGTCGGGCAACCACGCCGATTTCGGATCGACGCCTCGCGTGTCCAGAACGACGAAGTCACTCAAATTTGCACGAGGCAAACACTCTTCAAATATTCTGTCGTGGAGCACGTGGACACCGGATGCCCGGACGATGCTGCCCAATTCTTCCAGCCTGCCCCGGTCACCGGCCAGGAGCGTCGCTGAACGACTAAATTCGTTGAAATCATTCATGCTCATCGTGAGCATCTTCTCAACCGTTTCGGGCAAACTCGCAAACATGCATTCATCTTGGCGACAAGCTCCATCAGCTCGAAATTATTAGCGATATCAATGCGCTGAAATTAAGCCATTTCGGATTGGTTGGGCGAGGATAGTCCGATCTGCGCTTCCCGGTTGCGGCCCGATCAAAAAGAGACAAGGGTCACAGCAGCAACTTTCACAGGTTCTCACATGCGCTACTTCCTCGCCGCCTTGTTTCTGACCACGTCTCCCGCCCTCGCCGCAACGCCCGAGGGGCCGCAGCGCCACCTGACCGGTGCCGACCTGTTCGGGCTCGAATGGGCGAGTGACCCTCAGATCTCGCCGGACGGACGGACCGTTGCTTATGTTCGCAGGTCAAACGACGTGATGACCGATCGAGCCCGCTCCGCGATCTGGCTGGTCGATGTCGCATCGGGTCAACAGACACCGCTGGTGACGGGTGCGGGCAGCCCTCGCTGGTCGCCCGACGGCAAGCGGCTGGCGTATGTCGGCAGTCCCGATGGCACCGCACCGCAGCTCTACGTCCGCTGGATGGCGTCGGGTGTCAGCGCGAAAGTCACCGGCCTACCCGATTCGCCCGGCGCGATTGCGTGGTCGCCTGATGGCGCGCGCATCGCCTATCTGGTGCGTGTGCCGGGCGATGGCGTGACGCTGGGCAAGGCACCGCCCAAGCCGGAGGGCGCACAATGGGCACCACCGCTCCAGGTAATCACCGACGTCACCTATCGCAGCGACGAGGAAGGCTATGCCAAGCCCGGCAATGCGCACATCTTCGTTGTGTCATCGGACGGCGGGGCACCGCGTCAATTAAGCTATGGGGCGTTCGACGATGGTGGGCCGCTCAGCTGGACGCCCGACAATCGCAGCATCGTGTTCAGTGCCAACCGCAATGCCGACTGGGCGCTCAACCCGAACAACAGCGAAGTCTATTCACTCGACGTGGCAAGCGGCACGATTGCCGCGCTGACGACGCGTGCCGGCCCCGACGCCGCGCCACGCGTGTCGCCCGACGGCACAAAAATCGCCTGGCTGGGTTATGACGATCAGCTTCTCGGATATCAAAATGCCGAGCTCTATGTCGCCAACCGCGACGGCAGCAATCGCCGCTCGCTGACGGCCAGCCTCGACCGTTCGGTCGATGATGTGGTGTGGGCGGGGAACGGTGCCTTGCTCGTCAAATATGACGATCGCGCCGGGAACAAGATCGCGCGGGTAGACCTGACGGGGCGCCTGACCCTGGCGGCCAGCGGCCTTGCCGGCGGCGGGATCGACCGCCCCTATTCGGGGGGATCGTTCTCCGCGACCGCCGGCGGCACGATCGCCTATACCTGCGGCAACGAATACCGCCCGGCGGATGTCTGCGTTGGCAACGGCAGGCGGCTGACGCGGCTCAACGACGATCTGCTGGCGTCGAAGGTGCTGGGCCAAGTGTCAAAACTCCCGGTTACTGCGCCTGACGGCCGGGCGATCGATGCCTGGCTGGTCTTGCCGCCCGATGCCGATCCGGCGAGGAAATACCCGCTGGTACTCGAAATCCATGGTGGCCCGTTCAGCGCCTATGGCCCGTTCTTTTCGACCGACGACCAACTTTACGCGGCGGGCGGCTATGCCGTGCTTTACACCAACCCGCGCGGGTCGACGTCGTACGGCGCGGAGTTCGCCAACCTCATCCACCACAAATATCCGGGCGACGATTATGGTGACCTGATGGCGTCGGTCGATGCTGCCATTGCCAGCGGCCACGCCGACCCCGACAATCTGTTCGTCACCGGCGGCTCGGGCGGCGGCGTGCTGACGGCATGGACGGTGGGCAAGACCGATCGGTTCAAGGCCGCGGCAACGCAAAAGCCGGTGATCGACTGGGCCAGTTTCGCGCTGACCGCGGACAATCCGGCATTCTTTGCTAAATACTGGTTCGGCAAGATGCCTTGGGAAGACCCGCAAGGCTATTGGGCGCGCAGTCCGTTGTAGCCTGGTCGGTAACGTTAAGACGCCGACCCTCGTCGTCGTGGGTAGCGAGGATTACCGCACCCCGGTGTCCGAAGCCGAGCAATATTATGCTGCGCTGCAACTGCGCGGCGTGCCGACGGCGTTGGTCAAGGTCCCCGGGGCGGGGCATGGCACCATAGCTGCGCGGCCGAGCCAGTCTGCGGCCAAGGCGGCGGCGATCCTGGCGTGGTTCGACCGCTACAGGTCGAAGTAACTCGCACTGGAACGATCGCGTGATTGGAGAATTGGCGCAGCCTGATGGTTAGGCGAAGGTTGCGCCCGGTCTATCGGCAGGTGCAGTGCGGATCAGGCGCGATGTCGATACCGCCGCCTGTCGATGGATCACTGCCTGCCGGTAGATCGGGTCTGTAATCATCTCCATGAAGGCGGCGCTGTTCGGATAACGGGCCACAAAGGCTGCGTCCCAACGCTCGTCCGCAGGCCCGATGAGTACGCCTTCGGGCTTGCCCGCCCACATCATCACGCCACCCACCCGCACAAAGACCGGACCGCTCTCCTGGCCATAGAGGCGATAGGCTGCGGCCCCACTCAGGACCTTGCTCGCATTCGCATGATCCGCGGGATAGGCAGCCCGGTCGCGAAACCGGATCAGGTTGATCATCGCGATCGGCGCATCGCGCGGCAGCGACTTGAACGCGTCGAACTGTTCACGCGAAGGATCGACATGCTCTTCCGTCACTCAGCGGCGACTCCGGCGCGCGTGAACATGTCCTCACCGTCGCCTTCGGCGTCCTCGTTCGCTGCCGCCACGGCACCTTTCGCCTGCTGGCGCTTGTCGAACGAGCCCCAAACCTGATTCCAGTCACCACGGGTGGCCGCCTTCGAATATTCGGTAGCGCGGGTTTCAAAGAAGTTGGCGTGTTCCACACCATTGAGCAGCGGCGCCAGCCACGGCAGGGGATGCTCGTCAATCATGAACATCGGCTTCATGCCCAATTGGCCGAGCCGCCAGTCGGCGATGTAGCGGATGTACTTCTTGATCTCCTTGGGCGTCATGCCGGTCACCGCGCCTGAATCGAATGCCAGGTCGATGAACGCGTCTTCCAGCGTCACTGTGGTGTGGCACGCGTCGCGAATGTCCCGGATCACCGCGGGGGTCAGGCAGTCGCGCTCCTTGCAGAATGCGTGGAACAATCGCGTGATGCCTTCGCAGTGCAGGCTCTCGTCGCGTACCGACCAACTGACGATCTGGCCCATGCCCTTCATCTTGTTGAACCGCGGGAAGTTCATCAGCATCGCGAAGCTGGCGAACAGCTGCAGCCCCTCGGTAAAGCCGCCGAACATCGCCAGCGTGCGCGCGATATCCTGATCGCTGTCGACGCCGAACGTCGCCAGGTAATCGTGCTTGTCCTTCATTTCCTTATATTGAAGGAACATGCCGTACTCACTTTCGGGCATGCCGATCGTATCGAGCAGATGGCTGTATGCCGCGATGTGCACCGTTTCCATGTTCGAAAACGCGGCGAGCATCATCTTGACCTCGACCGGCTTGAACACGCGGCCATATTTGTCGTGATAGCAGTCCTGCACCTCGATATCGGCCTGGGTGAAGAAGCGGAAAATCTGCGTCAGCAAATTGCGCTCATGCTCGGTCAGCTTCTGTGCCCAGTCACGACAATCCTCACCCAAGGGCACTTCCTCGGGCATCCAATGGATCTGCTGCTGCCGCTTCCAGAATTCATACGCCCACGGGTATTCGAAGGGCTTGTAGGTGGCGCGAGCTTCCGTCAGCGACATGGCATCTGTTCCTAAAACGTTCTAACAGACCAGGCGACTCGCAGGTTGATCCACGAACCCCCGTCCAGTCTGCAAGTGTATCGTAAATCGCGCGCCGCGCCAGAGGTTTGGCGAAGAATATCGGGGATTAAACGCAAGCTGTTGCGTGGGCGTGACGCCTACGCGCTAGATATAGTGTCGCGTCGTTATTTTACGAGCTTGGCAATCGCCGCCGTTAATTGTTCTGGGGTATAGGGTTTGCGAAGGATTTCGAATCCATGGCCCGGTGCCTCGCTCAGGCGCTGGCTATAGCCAGTGGCAAGGATGATCGGCGTCGCCTTGCCGCGCAGACGCAATGCCTCGGCAAGGCCCAGGCCATCGATCTCACCGGGCATGACGACATCGCTCAGTATCAGATCGTAGGGTTGCCGATCGACCTGCGCCAAGGCCGACGTCGCTTCGGAGCAGGCATCGACGCGGTGACCGAGGTCTTCGAGCATCGCGCGCGTGACTTCGGCGACTGGAGCATTGTCCTCGACCAGTAGCACGTAGAGCGCGCGGCGGGCCTTTGGTGCTGGTGCGGCGAACGCTAACTTAGAAACAGGACGCTCTGCACATGGCAAAGTGAGAATGAAGCGCGCGCCCTGCCCTTCTTCGCTCTCTACCCGGACTTCGCCGCACGAAGCCTGGGCGAAACCATAGACCTGGCTCAAACCTAGCCCGGTGCCCTTGCCCACCGCCTTGGTGGTAAAGAACGGCTCGAACACCGCCGCCAGCTTGTCCGCCGAGATGCCCTGCCCCGTGTCCGCGACGATGATCACGATACGGTCGTCCGTGCAACTGCATGCGATGTCGAGCGCGCCGCCCTCTGGCATTGCATCGCGGGCATTGGCGGTCAGGTTGACGATGGCGGACTGGAGTTGCCCTGCATCCGTATCGACGAAGCAGCCGGGCCGGCAGTCCATCGTCAAGCGGATACGTTCGCCGAGCAGTGTCTCCAGCACGGGCTTCATCGCCTTAAGCTTTTCGCCGGCATCAAACGGCTCGGTCGACAACGGAGCACGGCGGGCGAAAGCGAGCAGTTGCGCAGTCAGATCCGCCGCGCGGCGGGCGGTTTCACCGATGGCTTCGACATAGCGTTGCCGGCGTTCGTCGCTCAGCCCCTCGCGCTGCATCAGTTCGGCCGATTGCAGGATGACGGTCAGGTAATTGTTGAAATCATGCGCAATCCCTCCGGTCAGCTGGCCAAGCGACTCGAGCTTTTGTGCCTGGCGCAGCGATTCTTCGGCGCGAACGCGCTCCGCGGTTTCGGCGGCGACCCGCACCTCCAATGTCTCATTGAGGTCACGCAATTGCCGATCGATCCGGCGCCGCTCGGTGATGTCGTTGAACAGGATCGCCACGCGCCGTTCCTCGGGAGCGCCCGTTCGATAGGCATGAACCTCGAACCATCGGCCCATCGGCGCGGCTTCATGTTCAAAGCGCGCGGCCTCGCCAGTCCAGGCGACCCGACCGTATGTGTCGAACCAGAACTGCTCCAGATCTGGCACTATTTCGCGTACGGATTTCCCAACGGCATCCTGCGGCAAGCCGGATTGCGCGGTAAATGCGGGGTTGATCTCGGTGAAGCGGTAATCGACTGGCCGATCGTCATCGAATTCGACTTCGAGGATGCAAAAACCGACACCGATCGATTCAAACAGTCCCCGATACTTTTCCTCACTGGCGCGGATGACGCGTTCCGCTTCCTTGGCCGAGCTTATGTCGTGCGCGACGCCAATGAATCCGAGATGCTCCCCGTTCGGACCGAAGCGGGGTTGTGATTCCGAACGTAGCCAGCGCCATTCGCCCGCGCCGTTTCGATATCGCCCTTCGAGCGCGAACACGTTCATGCTCGCCTCACCGGCCACCAATTCGGCAACGATGCGATCGACATCCTGCGGGTGAATGATTTGCCGCCAGTCGAAGCTCAGCGCCTCGTCATAGGGCAAGCCAATGAAGTCGAGATATGCCTGATTGGCGAACCCTCGGGTGCGATCGACCTGCGTCACCCATATCGGCACCGGAGCGGAGTCGGCGATGCGACGAAATCGCTCTTCGCTTTCGGACATGGCCGCGATGGCGGCTTGCTGCCCTTGCGCTCCGATCACCGTTTCGGTGACGTCCTGCCCCAGCAACAAAAAGCCGCCGATACCGCGTTGAGCGGTCCCGTCGGGGATAGGTGAGTGGCTATAGGTCCAGTAGCGCTTGCCACGTGTGCCGTCTTGATAGGTCACGCCGACCGGTTCGCTTTCCGTCCAACTGGCGCCCTCACCCGACAGTACCGGCGCAATCTTCGCCTCCAGATAGGGCCAGAAGTCGGCAAACGTCTCGCTGACCGGATTGCCGAGGATATGGTCATGCCGCGCATCGCGGAGCAGGGCCAGATAGGCGTCGTTCGGAATGGCGACGAGGTCCGCTCCCCAGCCGATCATCGCCGGATGACGCGTTGCAAGGATCAGCCGGACCGTATTCTTTAGAATTTCGGGCCATCCGGCAACCGGGCCGATAGGCGTGGCCGCCCAGTCGAAGGCACGGGCACGCTTCGCTATGGCACCGTCGCCCGAGAACAGCTCTGCTGCTGCTCGATCTTCGCTCATCGCCTCAATGCCTGCCCCGCTGAAGAGCGTGGGGTAAAATGGAATCGGCCTCGAATCAAATTGTTACCGCCTCGTTCCATTCGGCATGAAGCCAAAGGCGTCTCGGCGCGTTTCTACCGCGAACCAAATGGAGACTAAAATGGCTGACCTTTCCCAAATCCGTGAACATATGGAAGTCATCGGCGCAGACGGCGTTCATGTCGGAACGGTCGATAAGGTCGAAGGCGACCGCATCAAGCTGACCAAGAAGGACTCGGCCGCCGAAATTGAAGGCGGCGAGGGCGGACAGCATAGTGGCCACCATCACTACATCTCCGGCGGCCTTGTCGCAGAGGTTGAGGGTGACAAGGTACGGCTCAGCGCCACCGGAGCTAATGCGGTCTCGCTCGAAGAAGAAGCCTGAGGAACGACGCCCCTCCCGCGAACGGGAGGGGCGTCAGCCTAGTTTATTGGCAGGCGAGACACTCGTCGTAATCACGCGACTCGACCTGAATTTCACGTAGCTCGGACGTGTTGTCCGCTTCGACGCCACCGGCGAAACCGGCGCGCTGGATCGATTTGGAGCGAAGATAATATAACGACTTGATGCCCAATTCCCACGCGCGGAAGTGGAGCATCAACAGATCCCACTTCTCGACATCCGCGGGGATGAACAGGTTCAGCGACTGGGCCTGATCAATGTAAGGCGTACGGTCCGCGGCGAGCTCAATCAGCCAGCGTTGATCGATTTCGAAGCTGGTCTTGTATGTGTCCTTTTCGTCCTGGCTCAGGAAATCGAGATGCTGGACGCTGCCGCCCTGCTCCAGGATCGAATTCCATACAGCGTCCGAATTCTTTGATTTTTCGGCGAGCAGCTTTTCCAGATACGGATTCTTGATCGAAAAGCTGCCCGACAGCGTCTTGTGCGTATAGATATTCGCCGGGATCGGCTCGATGCAGGCGCTTGTCCCGCCGCAGATAATGCTGATCGACGCGGTCGGCGCGACCGCAGTCTTGCAGCTGAACCGCTCCATCACGCCGCGTTCTTCGGCGTCCGGGCACGGCCCGCGCTCGACCGCCAGAAGCATCGACGCCTCGTTGACCGACGCCGAAATGCGCTTGAACATCTTTAGGTTGTACGATTTGGCCAGCGCACTTTCGAACGGAATGCCACGTGCCTGAAGGAAGCTGTGAAAGCCCATAACGCCTAACCCCACCGAGCGCTCCCGCGCCGCGGAATAAGCCGCCCGTTCCATGCCGGGTTCGGCACGGTCAATGTAGTCCTGCAAGACGTTGTCGAGGAAGCGCATCACGTCTTCCACGAACATCTTGTCGTCGTGCCACTGGTCCCAGGTCTCGAAATTGAGCGAGGACAAGCAACACACCGCCGTGCGGTCGTTGCCCAGATGATCGCGGCCCGTCGGCAGCGTGATTTCGCTGCACAGGTTGGACGTGGAGACCTTCAGCCCCAATTCGCGGTGATGGCGCGGCATCGCGCGGTTCACGGTATCGGCAAAGACGATGTATGGCTCACCGGTCGCCAAGCGGGTCTCGACGAGCTTCTGGAACAGCGAGCGGGCATCGACGCGTGCGCGCTCCGAGCCGTCCTTGGGGCTGGTCAGCACCCATTCCTCGCCATTGCGCACCGCTTCCATGAAGGCGTCGGTCATAAGCACGCCATGGTGCAGGTTAAGCGCCTTGCGGTTGAAATCGCCCGACGGTTTGCGGATCTCGAGAAATTCCTCAATCTCCGGGTGGCTGACGTCGAGATAGCAGGCGGCCGAACCACGGCGTAGCGAACCCTGCGAAATCGCCAGCGTCAGCGAATCCATCACCCGAACAAACGGAATGATGCCGCTGGTCTTGCCGTTGAGGCCGACCGGCTCGCCGATCCCACGAACATTGCCCCAATAGGTGCCGATGCCACCGCCACGCGATGCCAACCAGACGTTCTCGTTCCATGTCTCGACGATGCCCTCTAGGCTGTCGGGCACCGAATTGAGGTAGCAGCTGATTGGCAGACCACGCCCCGTGCCGCCATTCGACAGCACCGGCGTCGCCGGCATGAACCATAATTTGGAAATATAATCGTACAGCCGCTGCGCATGATCGGCGTTGTCGGCATAAGCAGACGCCACACGCACGAAAAGGTCCTGATAGCTTTCGCCGGGCAGGAGATATCGATCGGTCAGCGTGTCCTTGCCAAACTCGGTAAGCAGCGCGTCACGCGAATGATCGACTTCGACAGTGTATTTGGGCGCATGGATCGCTTTGCTGTCGAGCCGTTCGGGTGCGGACGCAGGGGCGCTCGCCGCCGTCGCTGCCATGGTCTCCAACATTGTCGCCATCGCGCTATCGCCTCCTTCGCCGCCTCGGAAATCCATCGAATCGTCCTTCACGCTGTTCCAAATCCGTTCTCACCAAATGCGAAGCGCAGCAAACGCTGGAAAATCCGCATCGGTCGCACCAGTCGGGCAAGTCGCCAACTATATATAGTGTCTGCCTCGCCCCCGCGAACCATGGATAGTGCCTACATTCTCGCGTCACGCAGAGTCTATTAAAACGTGGATAACTCTGTTGCGTCGCAGCGACGCGGCGGAAACGCTGACCTTTCGCCACTCGCAAGGGAACGCTGAGAGAACAAAAAATATTCTCTCCGTCATGAAAATCGCCTAGCGCACGAGCTATGGTCGAACTCCCTCATGCCGCGCTTCACGCCAGCCATGCAGGACTCTGGATCGCGCGCGAGAACGGCGCACGGGGCATCGACCGGCGCGAGGCGTTGAGCCGACACGGCCAGTGAACCGTTGATCCTGCTCAACGCGCCCTTGGTAGGACAGCGATTGGGTTATGCCGAGATTTCGGGGTTAGATTTGTTGGAGCTGTTCGCGTTCGTGCATCCGGCGCGGTTCGCGGTGCCGACCGCAAAGGGGCTTTGTGACGCGCTGACACTGCCGGCACCCACGAACGAGGCGGATATCGCCCCCGCCTTGCGCGTCATCGCAGCCAAGCTGCTGCATCGTCTGTCACAGGATGATTGGATGGAGCGTCCCGGCGCGGCAGATTCGCTGAGGGCATTGGGCCGTGCTCGCTGGCCCTGGTTTTCGCTGGCAAGGGCGGCAATGACCGACAGCGAAACGCGCGAGACCGGACTGTTCCAGCGCCTGCCCGAATGGGAGGAGCAGGCGCCACCGCCCCCGCCGCGAACGATCGCGCTGAAGGCTGGCGCGGTACAAGAACGCCTTGCGCTTCTGACCGGCAACCGAGCCGAACCGCGCCAGGGCCAGCGCGACTATGCTCAGGCCGCTTCACAGGTCTTTGCGCCACGCCAGCACCGCGACGCGCCGCCAATGACGTTGGCGCAGGCGGGAACGGGGATCGGCAAGACACTCGGCTATCTGGCGCCCGCAACTCTGTGGGCGGAAGAGGCTGGCGGCACAGTTTGGCTGTCGACCTACACCAAGGCGCTGCAGCGCCAACTCGATGCCGAAACCGCGCGCGCCTATCCCGATGCAGAGTTGCGGCGACGGGCGGTGGTGATCCGCAAGGGCCGAGAGAATTATCTGTGCCTGCTCAATCTGGAAGACGCGATGCAAGGAGGCTTCGCCGGCCGCGCCGCGATCCTCGCGCAACTAGCCGGACGCTGGGCCAGCTATACACGCGACGGGGACATGGTCGGCGGCGACCTTCCGGGCTGGCTCCCATCACTATTTCGCCGTAACGGGACGACAGCGCTGACCGACCGACGCGGCGAGTGCATTTATGCGGGGTGCCCGCATTACCGCCGCTGTTTCATCGAACGCGCTGCCCGTGCGAGCATCGGCGCCAAGCTGGTCGTTGCCAATCACGCCCTGGTGATGGTGAATGCCGCGCGAGGTCGCGATGCGGTCAATCGCCCGACGCGGATCGTATTCGACGAGGGGCATCATCTTTTCGACGCGGCGGACTCCACCTTCGCCGCGGCGCTGACGGGCGCAGAAACAATCGAACTGCGCCGCTGGGTGATCGGACCGGAAAGCAAGGCAAAGGGGCGTCGGCGCGGGCTTGCGGCGCGCTTGGGCGATGTGGTCAGCTATGACGACGCCGGTGCCGCTGCGGTGCAGGATGCCCGCGAGGCCGCGATGGCGCTGCCCGGCGACGGCTGGCTGGGTCGCATTGTCGAAGGCGCGCCGTTCGGGCCGGTGGAGGAATTGCTCTCGGCGATCCGCACCACAGTTTACGCCCGCGCCACCGGCGAGGATGCGGGCTACGGCCTGGAAACGGAGGCGGCCGAACTCGATGGCCCGTTGATCGAAGCCGCGGCCCGCGCCGCTGCCGCCCTCCAGGCATTGCTCCAGCCGCTGACCGTCCTCGGTCGCCGTCTCGAAGCCTTGCTCGACGAGGGGCCGGACTGGCTCGATGGTCAAGCCCGCGCCCGCGTCGAAGGTGCAGTGGCGAGTTTGGGCTGGCGACGAGATGCGGTGTTTGCGTGGCTTGCAATGCTCGGAAGACTGGGCGGCCCGCTGGATCCCGATTTCATCGACTGGCTGGAGGTCGCGCGAGGTGACGGGCGCGAATTCGATATCGGTTTGCACCGCCGCTGGCTCGATCCCATGCGACCCTTTGCCGACGCGGTACTCAAGCCCGCGCATGGCGTACTCGTCACTTCGGCGACGCTCGGCGATCCCGCTGTCGCCGAGGCACGCACCGGAGCGAACAAGCTCGACGTGCCGGCGCTCCATTTCGCAGCGCCGAGCCCGTTCGACTATGCCGCCAACGCTCAAATCCTCATCGTCACCGATGTGAAGCGCGGCGATGCGCCCGCGCTCGCCAATGCTTATGCCCGCCTGATCGCGGCATCCAAAGGCGGCACGCTAGGTCTCTTCACCGCGATCCGCCGCTTACGCGCGGTGCATGCGCGCGTTGCCGATCGCCTCGCTCGTGATGGTCTGCCGCTCTATGCCCAGCATGTCGATCCGATCGACACTGGCACGCTGGTCGACATCTTCCGCGATGATCCACATGCCAGCTTGCTCGGCACCGATGCCCTACGTGATGGCGTCGACGTGCCCGGTCTTTCGCTGCGCACTGTCATCCTGGAGGGCGTACCGTGGCCCAAGCCAAGCGTCCTCCACGCCGCACGCCGTGCTGCAGGCGGCGGCAGTGCATATGACGATACGCAGATCCGCGCGAGATTAGCGCAGGCCTTTGGACGGCTGATCCGCCGCGCCGATGACCGGGGCAGTTTTGTCATCCTCAGTGCCGCCGTCCCATCACGCCTATTTGAGGCCTTCCCGCCTGGCACGCCGATCCGTCGCGTCACACTGGACGAAGCGGCAACCGCCATCAGCGCTTTCCAATCGAGCTGCGAGCCCTTGCCTTTCCCACTGGCTGCGGCAGGAGTGGCGGACTGATGAAGCGTCTCACACTTCTGCGTCATGCCAAGTCCGGATGGGACGACCCTGCAGCGCGCGATTTCGACCGGGCGCTCAGCGATCGCGGCAAGCGTGGTGCGGCAACCGTCGGCAAGCATATGCGTAGTTTGGGCCTAGAATTTGACGCCGTCGTCGCTTCGCCTGCCGTGCGCTGCATCGATACGCTCGATGGCCTGTGGGAGGGGTATGGAAAAACACTGCGCCCACAATGGGATCGCCGCATTTATCTCGCCTCGGGTGTCACTTTGCTCGATGTGCTCCACGACACCAATGCTGGGGTCGCATCACTGCTGATGTGCGGTCATAATCCGGGTCTGGAAGATCTGATCCTGATGCTCGTGCCCGACAGGGCGGACGACCGAATGCGCGACGATGTGGAGGAAAAGTACCCGACCGCAAGCTTCGCCGAACTGGAATTCGACGGTTCATGGGCCGACCTGCACAGCAAATCCGCGCGGTTGGTCCGGTTCGTCAGGCCGCGCGACCTCGATCCTGAGCTTGGCCCCGAACGGTGAAATTGCGCACGGCGGTGGGTGGGGACGAGGGCAAGCTGGCTCTCGTCGGCGGGGCCAGCTTTCTCGAAAGCTTTGCTGACGACCACGATGGTGACGCAGTCGTGAAGTTCGTCGCAGAAACGCATTCGCGAGACTATTACGCGTCGATCTTGGCCGATCCTGACTGCCGCACGTGGCTCGTCGAGGAAGCCGTGGGTGCGCCGGTCGGCTATGCCGTGCTGCAACCGGCGAAGTTGCCGTTCTGCGATGCGGCCACCGATGTCGAACTGAAGCGCATTTACGTCATGTCGAAATGGCATGGGGCCGGGTGGGGCACCATGCTGTTCCAGGCGGCAGAAAACGAAGCCCGCGCGCGCGGCGCCAGACGACTAGTGCTTAGCGTCTATGTGAAAAATCTCGTCGCGCAAAAATTCTACCAAAAGCGCGGGTTTGACCAGATCGGGCAATGGCAATTTGCGGGATTTGAACAGACCGACGCAAGCGAGGACTTCATCTACGCAAAGACGCTTTAGCCCGTCAGTGCTGCGCGCAGCTGGTCGCGGACCGTCATCAACGCGCTGCGCCAATCCTCTGTCGGAGCATCATTCGGGGTCGGTGTCGGCGCAGCGCCGGTTTGCGTATTGCCCGCGAGCAATTGCTGCACGCCTTTGACCGTGTAGCCGTCACGATTGAGCGCCTGATCAATTCGTCGCAGCAATGCGATATCTTCTGGCCGATAATAGCGCCGGTTGCCTGCGCGCGTGACGGGGCGAAGCTGCGGGAACTTGCCCTCCCAATAGCGTAGGATGTGCTGCGCCACGCCCAATTCGCCGCTGACCTCGCCGATCGTCCTGAGCGCGCCCGGCGATTTCATGGTGGCCGGTCAGTCCGCCTTGGCGATACGGTCGCGCATCGCCTGGCTGGGTCGAAAGGTCAGCACGCGTCGCGGCGCGATCGGCACTTCAACGCCGGTTTTGGGATTGCGGCCGACGCGCTCACCTTTGTCCCGCAGGATAAAACTGCCGAAACCGGAAATCTTGACGTTGGTGCCGTGCGACAGCGACTTCGCACATATGGCGCAGGATGCCTTCGACCTGATTGGACGAATCCGCGCGGGACAGCCCGATTTCGCGGTGGATGATGTCCGCCAGGTCCGCGCGAGTGAGTGTGCCGTCGTCCGCCATTTGCCTTACCATCCCCCCGGAGGTTGGACCGCGTTTACCGCAACACGTCGCCTCGTCAAACTCTACCAGCGGATCGCCGCCGCGCCCCAGGTGAACCCGCCACCCATCGCCTCGAGGACCACGAGGTCGCCCGCCTTGATCCGCCCATCCCGAACTGCGGTGTCCAGCGCCAGAGGCACCGACGCCGCGGAGGTATTGGCGTGTTGATCGACGGTCACCACCACTTTGTCCGGGCTGAGGCCCAGCTTGCGCGCGGTGGCATCGAGGATTCTGGCATTCGCCTGATGGGGCACGACCCAGTCGACATCGGCGATCGATAGGTCCGCCGCCGCCAGCGTCTCACCCAGCACAGCTGCGAGGTTGGTCACGGCATGCTTGAAAACTTCCGGACCCTTCATCCGCAGCTTGCCGACCGTGCCGGTCGTGGACACGCCGCCGTCGACATAGAGCAGTTCGTTATGACGCCCGTCGGCATGGAGCTTGGCCGACAGGACGCCGCGGCCGTCTTCACTCGCGCCAAGCACGATCGCGCCCGCGCCATCGCCGAACAAGACGCAAGTGCCGCGATCCTCCCAGTCGAGGATGCGGCTGAATGTCTCGGACCCGATGACCAGCGCGTTGGTCGCGCTGCCGCTGCGGATCATGCTTTCTGCGACGGAAACTGCGTAGAGAAAGCCCGAACAAACCGCCGCGACGTCGAAGGCGACGCAATCGTTGATGCCGAGCGCCGCCTGCACCTTCGTCGCTGTCGCGGGGAAGGTCTGATCGGGAGTCGCCGTCGCCAGGACAATCAGGTCTATCTCGCTCGTGTCCAACCCGGCGGCGTCGAGCGCGGCGCGGGCGGCGGCGGTGCCGAGCGTCCCTGTCGTCTCATCATCTTCGGCGATATGACGGAACTTGATCCCGGTACGCGCCACGATCCATTCGTCACTCGTGTCTACAGTTTCGGCGAGTTCGGCATTCGACACGCGCTTTCTGGGGAGCGCCGAACCCGTGCCGAGAACCGCGGCGCGCCTCATGCGGCGTTTGCCCGTGCGGTCAGATGCCCGGGAAATTGATCAAGGTCTTCGGTGATCCGGCGCGTAATATCCTGCGCGGCCAGTTTTGCCGCAACCCCGATCGCATTGGCGACGCCCTTGGGGCTCGCCGAACCATGGCTCTTCACGACAATTCCGTTGAGCCCGAGAAACACTGCGCCATTGTGATTATTCGGGTCGAGATGATGCTTCAGTAATTCAGTCGCCGGCCGCGAGATGAGGAAACCCATTTTCGAGCGGAACGAGCTGGAAAAGCTTCTCCGCAACAGGTCCGCAACGAAGCGCGCGGTGCCTTCGATCGTTTTCAGCGCGATATTGCCAGAGAAACCATCGCAGACGATCACATCCACATCACCGCGCGACAGTTTGTCACCCTCGACGAACCCGGTGAAATTGAGTTGGAGATGTGCGTCACGCAGGATCGCTGCGGCATCGCGGATCTCGTCAGTGCCCTTCAATTCCTCACTGCCGATGTTCAGCAACCCGACACGCGGCTGTCCCACCCCAAGCGCGATACGCGAATAGGCCGCACCCATCACGGCGAATTCGACAAGGTTGCGTGGGTCGCACTCGGTATTGGCGCCAAGGTCGAGCATGACGACATCATTGTCGCCCAATGTCGGCAGCAGCGCGGCGAGCGCGGGCCGATCAATGCCCTTCAATGTCCGCAGCGACAACTTCGCCATGGCCATCATCGCGCCTGTATTACCTGCACTCAAGGCCGCACCCGCACGTCCCTGCTTTACCAAATCAATGGCAATACCCAGTGACGTGGTCTTTGCGCGACGGATGGCCTGGCTGGGCTTTTCCTCTCCCTTGATGGTGTCGGGAGCGTGAACCACGTCACAGCAGTCTCTCAGGACCGGATGACTGGCGAGTTCCGTGTGTAGCAGCTTTTCATCGCCGACCAGCGAGAAACAGAGATCCGGCCATTGCTCGCGCGCGAGGGATGCGCCGGCAACCATTGTGCCCGCGCCGCCGTCTCCACCCATCGCGTCGATCGCGAGCCTCGGGCCTGGTGTCACGCCCGCGTCTCCCCGGCCCTCAGGCTTCGACGGAAACGATCTCTCGACCGTTATAATGCCCACAGGCGTTGCAAAGATTGTGCGGGCGCTTCAATTCGCCGCAATTCGGACATTCCTGAAAAGCAGCAGGCGTCAACGAATCGTGGCTGCGACGCATGTTACGCTTCGAAGGCGAGGTTTTTCTTTTGGGGACGGCCATTGCGGCACCTTACTCGACGTTTGAAAAAACAAAAAGTGCGGGAACAGCCGCGCTGCCCGCCGCCAGGTTGGCGAACAGGCAGGCAGTCGTCACCCGCTTGGCGTGGCCGGGCCTATAGCTAAAAACGGGTCACTTGCAAGATGCGCTAGAGTTTGGCAGCGAATTTCAGGGGTTAACAGGGGGGATTATGATCGTTTTGCCGGTCGCACTGACCGCAGCGGGGCTCGCTGCGCTTTTGAATATCTGGATCGCGAATCGTGTCGGGCGTGTCCGCGGCCACGAAAAAGTATCGATCGGCGATGGTGGTAGTCCGCGCCTCATCGCCGCGATGCGCGCGCATGCCAATTATGTCGAATACACGCCCTTCGTCCTGATCATGCTGGCGCTGGTCGAGATGGCCGCGGGCAGTCAGTGGTGGCTGTGGGCAGTCGCGATCCTGTATCTGGTTGGCCGGGTCGCTCATGCCTTGGGCATGACGGTCGATACACCATTGAAGCTGCGGGTCGTCGGGACCGTGATCACGCTCCTGACCCTGTTGGGGCTGGGAATCTATGCCATCGCGCTGCCGCACGTCGACGCGCACGCCGTAGTTGTGAACGAAGGCTAAAGACGCGCAATCAGTTTGGCGACCGACTGGTTGGCCTTTGCCCGTTTGTCACTGCACACTTCGCGTTCGAGTTCGCGGCGGATCGCCTCGACCTCACGCGATGACAGATGCTCGATGCCGATAAATTCCTCGCGCGCACCATCAAGGGCGTAGAGCAATTCGTCGAGCTTCGCCTGCATCGACGCCGTATCGCGATTTTGCGAATTCTGGATGAGGAACACCATCAGGAAGGTAACGATGGTCGTACCCGTATTGATGACGAGCTGCCATGTTTCCGAATAGCCGAAGATAGGGCCCGTCACGGCCCACGCGATGACAGTGCCAAGTGCCAGCACGAAAGCTGCCGGCTGGCCGGTGGCATAGGCGATACCGCTGGCAATGTCGGTGAAGAAATCGTCTATCCGTTGCAGCATCGGTCTTTCACCTTCGTTAAGGGGGCGGAACGTCTTCATGTATCAACGGTTTGCTGTCGTGACACGGGAGTATCTTATGGCCGACGACGCCATCGACGCGATTGCCTTGCTCAAGGCTGACCACCGCGAGGCCGAGGACCTGTTCGAGCAGTTCGAGAAGGCGCGGACGGCCAAGCGCAAACAGGCGATTGCGCTGGAAGTGTGCAACGCGCTGAAAGTGCATACGATGCTGGAGGAGGAAATCTTCTACCCGGCGCTGCGCGGCAAGATCGACGCGGATCTGCTCGACGAGGCCTATGTCGAACATGACGCCGCCAAGATGCTGATCAACGATATCACTTCTGCCAAGCCAGATGCAGACTTTTACGATGCGAAGGTCTCTGTCCTCTCCGAGGAGATCAAGCATCACGTCGGTGAGGAGGAACAATGGGTGAAAGGCATGTTTGCCCAGGCCCGCCGTACCGATGTCGACATGTCGGAACTCGGCGCAAGGATGCAGGCGCGCAAGGACGAGTTGATGCCTCAGGCGAAGGCAAACAAGCTGCCCCCCGCCAAACTCGCGACGATGAAGGCCTAGGCGCTCGCCAGCACCGAGTCTGCGACGAAGCCGTTCGTCCGGCGTTCGTGCGCGAAAGTCGACATCGGACCATGACCGGGCACGAAGGAGGTCTCTCCACCGAGCGGCCATAATCGGGTGACAATGGCGTCGAGCAGGTCCTGATGATTGCCCATCGGGAAGTCGGTACGACCGATCGACCCCTGAAATAGCACGTCCCCAACAATCGCGAGTTTCGATGGCGGATGATGGAAGACGACATGACCAGGGGTGTGGCCGGGGCAATGGTACACGTCTAACGTGAGTTCGCCGACTGACACCTGATCACCATTGACCAGCCACCGATCGGGCTCGAACACCTGGCCATCGACACCATATTTCCGGCCGTCATCCTCAAGGCGACTGATCCAGAAGCGGTCGGCCTCGTGTGGACCCTCGATGGGGACGCCAAGTTCTTTCGCCAGCGTCCCCGCCTCGCCGCAATGGTCGATATGGCCGTGTGTGATGAGGATTTTTTCGATCGTGACGCCATGCTGCTTCGCTGCGGACTTCAGACGCGCCAGATCGCCGCCCGGATCGACGAATGCCCCCCTCATCGTCGCGGTGCACCACAACAGGGTGCAGTTCTGCTGCAACGGCGTAACGGGAACGATGGTAGCGCGAAGCGGCGGCTTGGTCATGTTGGCGACTTGGGGTGGGGGATCGAACGTGGCAAGGGTATGCCATGCTGGGAGTTCTTTTGATGGCGGCTGTCGGGCTCACCCAACCGATCGTGATCGCGCATCGTGGCGCATCGGGGGAGCGGCCCGAACATACGCTAGCGTCTTACCAACGCGCGATCGACCAGGGCGCCGATTTCATCGAACCAGATCTGGTAATGACCAAGGACCATGTCCTTGTCGCCCGTCACGAAAACGAGATTTCGGGAACGACGGACGTCGCCGCTCACCCCGAATTTTCAGAGCGTAAGTCGACGAAATACATTGACGGAAAATCGATTACCGGCTGGTTCACCGAGGATTTCACGCTCGCGGAACTGAAAAAGCTGCGCGCGAGAGAGCGATTGCCGCTGCTTCGACCAGCCAACGTCGCTTATGACGGGAAGTTCGAAGTCCCGACATTCGAAGAGATCCTGCAGCTGCGAGCGAACCACCCGCGCGTGGGTGTGTATCCCGAGATCAAGCATGGCAGCTATTTCGCGGGGTTGGGACTGGCAATGGAGCAACCGCTGCTCGATATTCTGGCCAGGCACGGACTAGCGCGGGCAAGCGACCCGGTTTTCATCCAGTCATTCGAGGTGGGGAATCTCATCTGGTTGAAAGCGCATAGCAATATTCGGCTGGTCCAGCTGATCGATGACGGAGGTTCGCCGGCCGACCGCGCCAAAACGCCCTACGCCGCGATGCTGACACCCGCGGGGCTGGCGGATGTGGCGAAGCGCGCGGATGCGATTGGGATCAACAAGTCGCTCGTAAGCGCCGATCTGATCGTTCATGCCCATGCGGCAGGGCTTATGGTTCATGCCTGGACGTATCGCGCCGAGTCGCCATTCCTTGGGCGCGGTTTCAGCGACCTGAGCGCGGAGTTGCGCGCGGCCTATGCGACGGGCCTCGACGGCGTATTCAGCGACTTCCCGGGGGTGGCGGTGAAAGCGAGGCGCTGACCGCCTCGGCCGCCCGCATCACACGCAACACGTTGTCGCCTGCCAGCTTGGCGAGGTCGGCGTCGCTCCAGCCACGACGAATGAGTTCGGCAAAGACCAAGGGATAGCCGTCGACCCCACCCAATCCGTCGACCGCAACCGGGATGCCGTCGAGGTCGGCACCCAGCCCGACATGATCGTGTCCCGCGAGCTTGACGATCCACTCGATATGGTCGGCGACGAGGCTGACGGCGGTCTTGGGCATGGGATGTCCGGCATCCCAGGCTTTCATGGCCTCGGCGCGGCGTTCGGGCTGGCCCTGCCACAGCGACTTGCCACGTGCTTCCTCGGCGTCGCGATCGGCCGACCAACGGCCATAATCTGGAGACAGGTGGCCGGGATAGAAATTGACCATCACGACGCCACCATTGGCGGGCAACATTTTCAGGATGTCATCGGGGACATTTCGCGGGTGATCGTTCACGCCGCGCGCGCCCGAATGCGAGAAAATCACCGGCGCCTTTGTCGCCTGAAGCGCGGCGCGCATCGTTTCGGGACTGACATGGCTGAGATCGACGAGCATGCCGATGCAATTCATCTCTGCGATGACCGTTCGGCCAAAATCGGTAAGGCCGTGATGCACCGGGTCGTCTGTCGCCGAGTTCGGCCCATTCGTTGTTCTTGAAATGCGTTAGCGTCATATACCCCGCGCCGAGCGCGCGAAATTGGCGCAAGGCGGCCAGATTGCCAGCGATCTGGTGCCCGCCCTCGATCCCGATGAGGCAGGCGACGCGCCTCGATTTGTGCACGCGAACGACATCGGCGGCAGTCACCGCCATAGCGAGGTCGCGCGGATAGGCAGCGCACAGGCGGTGAACCACGTCGATCTGCTCGAGTGTTTCGCGAATTGCCGCGTCACCGGTCACTTCCGATGGAATATAGACCGACCAGAATTGCCCGCCAACACGCCCCGCGTGCAGCCGGGCGATATCGGTCATCAACGGCTTGGGGCGCTTGTCACTATCGCGCTCCAACCCCTCGACCTTGTTGTTGCAGCAATCGCGCAATTGTTCGGGCAGGTCGTTATGCCCGTCGATCAGCGGCGTCGCCTTCAGGATACGGTCGATCCGCGCCTGAACCGCAGGTGCGATGGGCGAATTGGCCGGCTGGGCCCATGCGACGCTGGCGCTGGCGAAGATCCCTAGGCCAACGAGCACATTGAACGCCTGTCTCATCGGCAATCCTAATTGCATGGCTGCATCGCCTCGTGCCGGGGAATGTCCGCTACCTGGTTGCCGCACGCGCGCCCGGTGCTGCTTTTAAAAACAATGTTGGCCTTGACCTGATTGCCGCTTTTGACGTGCGTCGCGCCGCGCACCGCGCTGACCCGGTTGCCGCGCACGATCGCGTCACGCGCACCTTCGACGAACACCGCATTGCCGAAGCCGGTGTGAAGGACATTGTCGCGGATCGTGATGCGGTCGAACCCGCCGTTTACGCCAGGGTCGCGAAAGAATACGCCCTGCATCATCCCGTCGGCTGTATTGTCGCTAACGGTCACGTCGGAGGTTGGCGGGAAGGCCAGCTTTGACCATCCCTGGATACAATCGGGATGGTCGCCGTCGATCAGCTTGCCGGTCGCATCGAAGGCTGCGAGCTTCGGGGTGAACTTGCTGCAACTGTTGCCCGAAATGACGACGCGTTGCGACGAGGCGATGTCGATGCCGTCGACGCCCAGCCCGGTCAGCCTCGTATTGCGCACGGCGATATCTTGTGATCGGTCCATCACCACCCCACGTCCCGCACCAGTAATTGTCATTCCATCAATCGCTATGTCGCGCGATTTGAGAATGTGGATGGCATAACTCTTTCCGCCCGGGCCGATCACCGTGCCGCCCTTGAAATGGATGCCGGTAACGCCGTTGAGGACGATCGCGGTGAATGTGGCGTTCGACGCATCGATGGTGATCGCGGGCGACCAGCTGCGCCCTTTGAGCGTCAGCGCGCCCTGGTTGCCCGCCAGCTTTATCGTCGCGCCCGCCCGCGCGCCATCGACCTTGCCCGCAGCATTGCCGCAAGCAGACAATGCGAGCAACACGGCGCCCAGGATCACCCTCATCTAATAACCCCGCCAAGTAAATTGTGCTGCCAGAACTGCGTACTGTACCAGCATTGATAATCCTGGTTGGCCTGATTGGCCTGTTTCAGCAAGCGACCACATTGACCGCGAGGCCGCCCAGTGACGTTTCCTTGTACCGTTCGCTCATGTCCAGCCCGGTCTTGCGCATCGTCTCGATGACCTGGTCGAGCGAGACACGGTGCGTGCCGTCGCCGAGCAGTGCGAGCCGCGCGGCCTCAATGGCCTTGATGCTGCCCACCGCGTTGCGCTCGATGCACGGCACTTGGACCAGCCCGCCGACAGGGTCGCACGTCAGGCCGAGATTATGTTCCATCCCGATTTCGGCGGCGTTCTCGACCTGTTGCGGGGTCCCACCGAGCGCGGCAGCGAGCCCTGCGGCTGCCATCGAGCAAGCAACGCCCACTTCACCCTGACAGCCAACTTCGGCACCCGAGATCGACGCGTTCTCCTTGAACAGCGCGCCGATCGCGGCTGCGGTGAGAAGGAACGTTTCGCTGCCCGCATCGCATGACGACGGGGCAAACCGCTCATAGTAGCGCAGCACCGCCGGAACGATGCCTGCCGCACCATTGGTCGGGGCCGTGACGACGCGACCGCCTGCGGCATTTTCCTCGTTAACCGCCAGCGCCCACAGGTTTACCCAGTCGATGACGGTCAATGGGTCGGCCAGCGCTCGTTCCTGACGTTCGAGCAATTTGCGAAAAATGTCCGGCGCGCGGCGTCTCACATTGAGCCCGCCGGGCAGGATGCCCGAAGCGGCGACGCCACGGTCGATACAGTCGGACATCGCTGCACGGATTGCCGACAGGCGGTCGCGCACGTCTTCAGGCGATAGCGAAGCTTCCTCGTTGGCACGCATCAACTCCGCGATCGACATACCTCGATCCCTGGCCAGCGCCACGAGACTGTCGCCGGAGTGAAAGCGGTACGGCACGTCCCATCCGCCCTCGTCCGGCGCGTTACGCCCGGTCTCGGCTTCCCCGATGACGGCTCCGCCGCCAACCGAATAGGCGGTCCATTCGCTGATCCGGGCCCCGCACCCGTCGAAAGCGGCAAACGTCATGGCGTTGGAATGGAACGGCA
This sequence comes from uncultured Alphaproteobacteria bacterium, assembly GCA_963740775.1. GTDB lineage: Bacteria > Pseudomonadota > Alphaproteobacteria > Sphingomonadales > Sphingomonadaceae > Sphingomonas_O. The sequence continues at coordinate 32,632 of CAVUFE010000003.1, forward strand.
ATTTTTCCTTTTGCAGGAACAGCATGTCGCTCGCCTCGTCAAAGGCGATGTCACGCAAGCCGCCGAGCAGCAGCCGGCCTGACCCGCGCACCGCGTCGACGACTTCGGCCAATCTATCCGGACATATCGTCGCGGGCCGCTCCCCCGACAAACCGAGGATGATCGCACGGTCGGTTGCATGGCCCTTGCCGGTCAGCGCGAGGCTGCCAAACAGGCGCACTTCGACACGCATGACGTTGTTGTCCGCGCCAACCCGCGCGGCGAAATCGGCAGCGGCGGTCATCGGCCCCATGGTGTGCGACGAAGACGGTCCGACGCCGATCTTGAACAGGTCGAAGGTGGAGGCGGGCATCGAGCCTCCCTTGCGCCCACCCGCCCGTAGCGGCAAGCGCCACGCATGGCCGCACCCCCCGTCCCCTTTGTCCTGCTTGACGATGCGCGTGAAAGCGGGGCGGTGGCGGCGCGCCTTTACGCCGGGCCGGTCGAGATCGTCACGACCCAAGATCCGGCGCAAGTCGCAGAGTGCCTTGATCGGCTGCGCAGTGCCGGAGCGCACGGACTGCATGTGGCGGGGTTTTTATCCTACGAAGCCGGGCAGGCGTTCGAGCCCGGCCTCGCCATGCCGATGAACGCTGCGCTACCCCTCTTGTGGTTTGGCGTGTTCGAGGAATTCGAGGCGATCCCGGCAGAAGATGTGCCTGCGCTGCTTCAAGACCCCGCGGGCGCGTGGCTCGGCAGTCCCCGCCCGCGCATCAACCGCGCCGGCTATGACGCCAAGCTTGCGCGGTTGCTCGAACTGATCGCGGCGGGGGACATTTATCAGGCAAACCTGACATTTCGCGCGGATGTGCCCTATGCCGGGCATCCGCTCGCGCTTTACGCCGGGCTGCGGCAGCGCGCGCGGGCCGGATATGGCGGGGTGGTCTGGACGGGCGACGACTGGCTGCTGTCGGCGTCGCCCGAACTGTTTTTCACCTTGGACGACGGCGCGCTAACCGCGAAGCCGATGAAAGGCACCGCGCGCGACCGTGAAGCCGCCGCACGGCTCACCACCGACGAGAAGCAGCGCGCCGAGAACCTGATGATCGTCGACCTCCTCCGCAACGACCTGTCGCGCGTCGCCACGCCGGGTAGCGTGGCCGTGCCGCGCCTGTTTGAGCTCGAGAGCTATCCCACGGTGCATCAGATGACATCGACGGTGACGGCAACGCTGGCAGAAGGACGCGATGCCGTGGACGTCCTTGCGGCATTATTTCCCTGCGGCTCGATCACCGGCGCGCCCAAAATACGGGCGATGGCGGTCATCGGCGAGGTCGAGGATGAGGCGCGCGGTGCTTATTGTGGCAGCATCGGGCGGATCGACGCATGGGGCGGAAGCGCCGCCTTCAACGTTGCCATCCGCACGCTCCACCTGGGCAGCGACGGGGGTGCAAGTCTGGGCCTGGGCTCGGGGATCGTCGCCGATTCCGTTGCTTCCGACGAATGGGGCGAATGCCTCGCCAAAGGCGCGTTTGTCGCCTCGCCACTAGTCTTCGACCTGATCGAGACCATGCGCTTCGACCCGGTAGAGGGCCTGGTGTGGCTCGACCGGCATATCGCGCGTCTCAACGCATCGGCCGGCGCCCTAGGCTTTGCGCTTGACCGGCACGCCATCCGCAACGATTTGCAGGCGGCAACATTCCGTCTGCGCACGGCGGCACGGGTGCGACTGATCCTGTCGCGCGGTGGCAAGGCGGCAATCCATATTGCGGCGATACCTGACCCGCCCGACGGTCCCGTGCCGGTTGTCGTGTCGCCCGCGCTGGCCACGCCCAGCGACATCCGGCTGGTGCACAAGGCCAGCGACCGGCGCGCCTATCCGTCATGTCCGGCCGGGGCCTACGAAGTCGTCATGGTCGATGGCGAAGGTCACCTGACCGAGGGTAGCTTCACCAGCCTGTTCGTACCCGATGCCAACGACCGCCTGCGCACCCCCCCGCTCGTGCGCGGATTGCTTCCCGGCGTACTTCGCGCAACGCTGATCGATAGCGGTGAGGCTTATGAAGCCGATCTGGTCCCCGCCGACCTCGAACAGGGCTTCTTTATCGGCAACGCGCTTCGCGGCCTGTTGCCCGCGCGCCTGCTTCGCCTATAGCCGGCCAGCCACACGGGGGACCAACGTGCCGCAGCTGTCCGACGCCATCAATCGCATATCACCGTCGCCGACGTTGGCGATGACCGCCCGCGTGGGCGCCCTGAAGCGTGCCGGTGTCGATGTAATCGGGCTGAGCGCGGGCGAACCAGATTTCGACACGCCCGATTTCGTCAAGGAAGCCGCCATCGAGGCAATTCGGGCAGGCCAGACCAAATATACCGATGTCGATGGCACTGTCGCGCTGAAGCAGGCGATCGCTGACAAATTCTCGCGCGATAACACGCTGACTTACGGACTTGACCAGATCAGCGTGAATGCGGGCGGCAAGCAGACTTTGTTCAACGCGTTTGTCGCGACGGTGCAGGCGGGCGACGAGGTGATCATCCCCGCACCCTATTGGGTCAGCTATCCCGACATCGTCGAGTTCGCTGGCGGAACGCCCGTGTTCCTGCCTGCGGGCGCCAATCAGCAATACAAGATTACTCCCGAACAGCTTGACGCCGCAATCACCGCACAGACGAAATGGGTCCTCCTCAATTCGCCGTCCAACCCCACGGGGGCGGCGTACTCGGCAACTGAATTGCGAAAGTTGGGCGACGTGCTGCTCCGCCATTCGCACGTCATGGTGCTGACTGACGATATGTACGAGCATATCTGGTATGCCGACACGCCCTTCGCGACGATCGCCGAGGTTTGCCCGGGGCTGTATGACCGCACACTGACCGTCAACGGCGCGTCGAAAGCCTATGCGATGACCGGATGGCGCATCGGTTATGCCGGCGGACCGGCGTGGCTGATCAAGGCGATGGCCAAGTTGCAGTCGCAATCGACGAGCAACCCGTCATCGATCAGCCAGGCGGCAGCGCTCGCCGCGCTGACCGGCGACCAGAGCTTCCTGCTGGAGCGCAATGCGACATTCAAGCGCCGCCGCGATCTTGTCGTCGCTGGCCTCAACGCCGCACCCGGGCTGCATTGCCCAACGCCCCAGGGGGCGTTCTACGTCTACCCCGACGCCACCGGTTGCATCGGCAAGACAACGCCGCAGGGTAAGGTGGTCGAAACCGACAGTGACCTGGTCGACTATTTCCTGGATCATGCCCGCGTTGCTGCCGTTCCCGGCACGGCGTTCGGGGTCAGTCCGGCTTTTCGCATTAGCTATGCGACGTCGGAAACGATTCTGACCGAGGCGTGCCAGCGCATTCAGGAGGCTTGCGCCGCGCTGCGGTGACGATCCTCAGCAGAGGTCATTCAGTCACGGCATCCTCCGAGGATGACTGCTGCTCGACCAAGCGTCGCGCGATTTCGAACGCGTGCCCGGCGCGGATCATCGCGGCCAGTTGTTTTCGCTTGGTGTCGCGATCCGCCTCGCCTTTGCCGAATTCGCCGATCTTCTTTTTGCGTGCGTAGGTTCTGGCGGCGGCCAGAGCTTCGTCCTCATCAGGGGCGACCTCTCGAGCCAGATCGGCATCGATGCCGGCGGCTCTCAGCGCGTCGCCGACGCGGCGAGGACCGAAGCCGCGCCGAGTGAGGCTGCCGGCTTTGGACCCCGCCCAGGCGGCATCGTCGACATAGCCGAGACTGGCGAGCTTTTCGACGAGAATGTCGAGCACGGCGGGATCGAACCCTTCGATTGTGCCACGTTCGCGCAGCTTGCGGCGCAGATAGTCTCCCAGCTTGTGACGCGTTGTGGCGAAGCGTTCGACATAGCGCAGCGCGATGCGCTCGAGAGCCGCAGCATCGAGCGGTGGCCGTTCGCGTCGTTCGGGGTGCCCCCTCATAGCCACGATTGTGCCACACTGTCCCGCGATTGAGAATGTAACAGAGTTGCGTAAGGCGCATTTCATGGCGCTGGAGGATATGATTTTGACAAACGGCGCCAGCGTCACGACCACCCCGACGTGCGACGACCTGCCCCGCGTCATGAGCGATTTTGCGACCTTGGGTGCGGCGCTGGATTATGCCGCTGCTGGTGTGCGGGGCCTGAATTTTCATGACGCGCGCGGCAATGCGCTGCGCGCCTATCCCTTTGCCGAGTTACAGATCGATGCCTGTGCGATGGCACGGCGACTGATGGGGCGCGGTGTCGCGAAGGGCGACCGTATCGCGCTGATCGCCGAGACGGGGGCGGAGTTCGCGACGCTGTTCTTCGGGTGTATCTATGCCGGCGCGTGGCCTGTTCCGTTGCCGCTACCGACGAGCTTTGGCGGGCGCGACTCCTACGTCGATCAGCTGTCTGTGCAGCTCGCATCGTCGGATCCAAAGATGCTGTTCTATCCCGCCGAACTGGCGGCGATGGCGGGCGCCGCGGCAGAGGCCAAGCAGGTCGAGGGACACGCCTGGGAGGACGCGGCCGAGTGGCCCGAGCAGGATGCCGAACTGCCTGAAAGTTTCACCGACGATATTGCCTATCTGCAATATTCCAGCGGGTCGACGCGCTTCCCTCACGGCGTGGCGGTGACGCATCGCCAGCTGCTCGCCAATCTTGCAGCGCATGGGCACGGCATGGCGCTGGAACGTCCGACCGCTGCGTATCGTGGCTGCCCTGGTATCATGACATGGGGCTGGTCGGCTGCCTGCTCTCCCCAGTCGCGAACCAGGTTTCGACCGACTACCTCAAGACCGAGGATTTTGCGCGGCGTCCGCTTGCCTGGCTTGACATGATCAGCCGCAACGAGGGCACGACGCTCAGCTACTCGCCGACCTTCGGCTATGACATCTGCGCGCGGCGGATTTCTTCGCAAACCCATCCCGCGGAGCGGTTCGACCTATCGCGCTGGCGCGTCGCCGGGAACGGCGCGGACATGATTCGCCCCGATGTGATGCAGGCGTTCGTCGATGCGTTTGAGCCTGCGGGGTTCAAGGCCAGCGCATTCCTGCCAAGCTATGGTTTGGCCGAGGCGACGCTTGCCGTGTCGATCATGCCGCCGGGTGAGGGCATCGTCGTCGAATTGGTCGAGGAAACCGAATTGTCGGGGCAGAGCGAAGCCGCTGGTCGCCCGCAGCGCTACCGCGCTGTCGTCAATTGCGGCAAGCCGGTGCGCGACATGCTGGTGGAAATCCGCACCGAAGATGGCGCGGTTCTACCCGAACGCGCGATCGGCAAGGTCTATGCGAAGGGCTCGTCGGTGATGACTGGCTATTTTCGCGATCCCGAGGCGACCGAGGCGTGCCTGTCCAACGGCTGGCTCGATACCGGCGACATGGGCTATCTCAGCGATGGCTATGTCTACATCGTGGGCCGCGCCAAGGACATGATCATCATCAACGGCAAGAACCACTGGCCACAGGATATCGAATGGGCGGTGGAGCAGTTGCCGGGGTTCAAATCAGGCGACATTGCCGCCTTTGCGATCACCACGCCGGGCGGCGAGGAAACGCCAGCGGTGTTGGTCCAGTGCCGCACCACCGACGAGGATGAGAGGCGGAGGCTGCGCGATGACATCAAGGATCGCGTGCGTTCGATCACCGGCATGAACTGCGTTGTCGAACTTGTGCCACCCCGCTCATTGCCACGCACCTCCTCGGGCAAACTCAGCCGGGCCAAAGCGCGCAACCAATATCTTGGTGGTGAAATCGCGCCCTATCAGATGGCCGCCTGATCCCGCCGGACTCAGTTACCAAAGGTAAGGATTTGCCCGCTAGCTTAGGCGCGTGACCGCTGCTTCGGATAAATCTTCACGTCCCGGCTGGGGACCTGTGCTTGGGCTGAGCAGCCCGGGCGACAATGATTGGGGCCGGGTACGCGCGGCACAGCTCAATGCGATACGGCGCGTGGCCCCGCTTCGGCTGGCGATCACCGCATTGGGCGTGGCTGCCGTGTGCAGCGTGTTGCGCGGGCACGTGCAGGGCTGGATAATCGCGAGTTGGGCACTGGCCGTGACGGCAATCGCCGGTCACAGCTTTTATCGCAAATTGCGAGAGGGGCGCTGGCAGATCGGCAACGCATCCCTGCGCGACCTGCATGTTGAAAGCCTATGGGCCTCAACCATGGGCCTCGCTTGGGCATCAGCTCCAATCCTGCTGTTGCTGACCACGCAGACTGACCGGACCGAACTGACCATCATCTGGGTCGTGTGCACGACGATGATGTCGGCGGCGGCGATGGGCCTGTCGGTACTGCCGCTGGCAACGATATGCTATCAATTGACGATCAGCGCCGCGCTTGCCTTTGCGACCTGGTCAATCGGACTGCCCCTCGTCGCCTTGATTGCCGTGACTTACGGCATCGGCATGGCTCTCGCCTCGCTCAATATCGGCCGCAATTTCGTGATCCATGAGGCGGCGCAAGCGCAACTTGAAGAAAAAAACGAAGTGGTTTCGCTCCTGTTGCGCGAATTCGACGATAAGGGCGGCGACTGGATGTGGCAGACCGATGCCGGGAAATGCCTAACTCATGTGTCGCCGCGATTTGCCGTGGCACTGGGTGTCGAGCCCGAAGCGCTCAATGCCCAGCCGCTGCTTCAGACGCTCGCCGGGCCGCGCTGGGAAACCGGTGACTTTCACGCATCGCTCCATGATCTCGCGGAGCGACTGAAACGGCGCGAAGCATTTTCGGACCTGAACATCCCGGTCGATGTCGGCGGCGAGACACATTGGTGGGAACTGTCTGCTTCGCCGCGCTTCGAGGACGGCGTCTTCGCCGGCTTTCGCGGAGTGGGTTCCGACGTGACTGCAGCCCGTCGCGCTGCCGACAAGATCAATCATATGGCACGCTACGATCCGTTGACCGGCCTACCCAACCGGCTGCACGTCAACGAAGCCCTGGCAGCCTCGTTGGCGCAAGCGGACAAGTGGCGCGCACGCTGCGCCTTTCTGATGATCGATCTCGACCGCTTCAAGGCTATCAACGACACGCTTGGCCATCCGATCGGCGACCGGTTGCTGATGCGCGTTGCTGAAAGGCTGCGTGGGCTCGTGCGCGATGACGAAATCTGCGGGCGTCTGGGCGGAGATGAGTTCGGCGTCGTATTGGCCGATGGCGGGAACACCGCACGTGTCGAGTCGCTGTCGCGCGCGATCATCGAAACGCTGTCGCGGCCGTACGAGGTTGACGAGCATACGCTCTATATCGGAGCCTCGGTAGGCTACGCGCTGGGTCCACGCGATGGGCAGACGGTCGAGACGCTGGTGCGTTCCGCCGACCTCGCGCTGTACCGCGCCAAGGATGAAGGCGGCGGCGTGGTTTACGCCTACGAGCCGCAACTCCACAGTCATGCCGAGGAACGACGCGTGCTGGAGATCGCACTCCGCAAAGCGCTCGAGCGCGACCAATTGTCCGTGCATTATCAACCTGTGGTTGCCGCCGACACGGGCGCGATCGAAAGCTTCGAAGCGCTGCTTCGCTGGACCCATCCGGAGCTCGGCACGATCAGTCCGGCAAAGTTCGTACCGATCGCCGAGGACACGCGATTGATCGGTCCGATCGGCGACTGGGTGTTGATGACCGCATGCCAAGAGGCGCAAAATTGGCCAGCGCATATCCGCATCGCCGTCAACGTATCGGGCGAGCAATTGATGAACGGCAATTTTGTTAGCACGGTGATGCAGGCGCTGGCGCGGAGCGGACTACCCGCCAACCGCCTGGAGCTCGAAGTGACCGAAAGCGTATTCCTGCGAGAGAATAACGGCAGCGTCACTGCGATGCTCGACAAGCTTCTGTCGCTTGGTGTGCGGTTGTCGCTCGACGATTTCGGGACGGGCTATTCGTCGCTCGGCTATCTGGCCAAGATCCGCTTCAACACCATCAAGGTGGATCGCAGTTTCGTCCAAGCGGCGGCGAAGAACGTTCCCGAGGCTCTCGCCATCATCCGCGCCGTCATCACCTTGGCGACCAGCCTTGAGATGTCGACCACGGCCGAAGGGATCGAAACCGAGCGTGAATTGCAGCTGTTGCGCGACCTTGGTGCAAACAAGATCCAGGGCTATTTATTCGGGCGGCCAATGCCCGCGCGCGACGCGCTCGCATTGTTCCGCGAACGTGCCGTCGCCTAGGTCAGGTAGCCCAGCCGGGCGTCCATAATTTTGGGAAGGTACGTTGAAGCGCGGCGACCTTGGGCGCGTCCCACATGCGGATATAGCCGTGCTGCGGGTTCCGCCGGGCGAAATCCTGATGATAGGCTTCGGCGGGGAAAAAGCGCCCGCTCTCGACGCGGGTGGCCAGGGCGCCGCCCCAGCTGCGCGCACCGTTGAGCTGAGCGATGTAGGCGCGGGCAACGCGCGCTTGCTCGGGGGACTGGGCAAAAATCGCCGTACGATAGCTGGTCCCCGAATCCGGACCCTGGCGGTTCAGCTCAGTCGGATTATGCGCGACCGAGAAAAAGACGCGCAGCAATGTCCCATAGCTGATCTGGTGGGGATCGTAAGTGATCTTCACCGCCTCTGCATGGCGCGTGCTCTCCGTCGAGACTGTCTCGTAATTGGCCGTCGCCGCAGTGCCGCCGGCATAGCCCGACACGACCGAACGCACGCCTTTCACGTGACTGAAGACCGCCTCCATGCCCCAGAAGCATCCACCCGCCAGCACGGCAGTCGCAGTTGTACCTTGCGGGACGATATCGGTCTTCGCGACAGGCACCAACACCGTGCGCTCGGCCGCCTGCGCCAGCGGAGCCAGTACCGCGACGCCCAGCGCGGTGGCGCCGACAGCAAAGCCGGTCAGGATGCGCCGTGCGGTGTTCACAGGATGCCCGGCTGAGTCACCAGCGTCATGACGGCGGCGGTCAGGGCAAAGCCCGCGGCAAAGCGCTGGGCGAAATCATTCCTCAAGATTGCGAACATCATCTGATCCTTCGTATCGCTTATATACGTAGGTTGCCCGCGCGCGGTTTCATCGGCGCTGAACGACAAGATTATCTTTTGTTCATCATACCCAAGCAGAGCGTGGCGCTTTGCGATCCGGACCAGCCGCCCTAGATGGTCCACATGACACGCTGGTTCGCCCCGATCGCCCTTGCCGCGGTCGCTTTTTCCGCCCCGGTATCTGCCCGGCCCAAATCGCAGCATTTGGCGGCGGTACCGCTGACCATCACGACCAGCTCCGGGCGCGTCGCCCGCTTTCGCACCGAGGTCGCAAGAACGCCGCAACAGCAGGAAAAGGGCCTGATGTTCCGCACGAAACTCGGCCCCGGCGAAGCAATGATCTTTCCGATGAAGCCCGCTCGTTTCGCCAGTTTCTGGATGAAGAACACGCTCATCCCGCTCGACATCGTCTTCATCCGTCAGAACGGCACAATTCACCGCATCGCCAATGCCCGCGCGCTGGATCTGACACCTGTCGAAATTGTACGAACCGGTTGCGGCAGTACTTGAGATCGCCGCCGGTCGCGCCGCGCAACTGGGCATCCGCGAAGGGGACCGCGTTGCCTCCACCGCGCTCCCCCGATAGGGCAACGACGATGGGCGTGTTCAAGAATATCTTCACCTGGTGGGAAGGATCGACCTTCGGCACACGGATGGGCCGCCTCGGCGCGGACAAGGTCGGCTCCGATGCCCTTGGCACGGGATTCTATCTCGGCAAGATGGGTCCGGGGAACGTGCGACGACGCATGGCGATCTATTCGGGATCGAACGACGCCAGCCGCATCTCACCCGAATGGACCGCATGGTTGCGTCACCAGATCGATGACGTTCCCGACGCCAGCCTCCCGCCCGAACGACCATGGGAAAAGCCCCCGATTCCCAATCTGACCGGTACGCGTGAGGCCTACCGGCCCGCAGGTTCGCTCGATGCAGGCGGCAGGCGCGCCGCCGCGACCGGCGATTACGAGGCGTGGAGCCCGGAGTGAAGCGTGCACTGGCGATCCTATCGGGCTCGCCGTCATCGGCGGGGCAGCGGCAATCGCGGTCGACAACGGCGCCGCTCCCAATGCCGCCCCGATCGCGGCCGACGATCTGAGTGGCAGTCCGGCGCTGGAACGCGCTGTCGGCCAGAAGGCGACGGGATTTGCCGGGTCGACCCCGATGGCGGAACGTGTCGCGGTGCTGGGCGTGCTCAACAAGCGCAACGGACTGACCCGAGATCTGCGTCTGAAACCTGGTCAGGGTGTCCGCATCGGCGATTTGATCGTCAAGCTTCGCGCGTGCGACCAGACCGAACCTTGGGAGACCGATCAGCTCACCGGCGCCTTCGTGCAAGTCATCGTCCACGAGCGCCCCGACCGCTGGCGACGTTACTTCTCAGGCTGGCTGTACAAGGAGTCACCGTCGCTCAACACCGTCGAGCATCCCGTATGGGACGTCTGGGCCAAGGCCTGCGAGATGCGCCATCCCGACGTCGGACCGGACACGTTGATCGCACCAGGCAGCGGCGGCGGCGGCACGGCGAAGGCAAGAAAGTCGGGTGGCGGCAAAGCGTCCGACGCGGTGCCCGTGCCCGCCACCCCGGCTCCCGACAGCGCCCCCGCGAGCAACGCTGCATAGGCGTCCGCGCTGACTTCCACCGCACCGAGGCTGGCGAGGTGCGGCGTCTGGAACTGGCAGTCGAGCAAAGTGAAATGTCCCACGCGCAGGCGCGCGACCAGATGCGCCAACGCGACCTTCGACGCGTCGGTAGCTCGGCTGAACATCGATTCGCCGAAAAAGGCACGGCCCAGTGCCAGCCCATAAAGCCCGCCGACCAGCGTCCCGTCTGCCCATGTCTCGATCGAATGCGCCAGGCCGAGCCGGTGCAACCGCCGCATCGCGTCGGCAATGCCCGGGTTGATCCATGTGTCGGGCCGATCGTCCGCGCTTTCGGCGCATAAGTCGAGCACCGCATCGAACGCGCGGTCTGCGGTCGTCGTATAGCCCTCGCCCAACAGCCGTTTGCGCAAAGACCTCGACAGATGGAAGCCGTCGAGCGGCATGACTGCTCGCTCCTTGGGCTGGACCCAGTGCACCCCCGGCGCATCGCGGCTGTCGGCCATTGGAAACCAGCCGATCGCATAGGCCTTGAGCAGCGTGTCGAGATCGAGCAGCGGCGAAGCCGTCACGCCGCGCGCCACCACCACACGCCGTCGCGATCCTCCACCGTCGCTCGCCCGCGCCGTTGAAGATAGCGCAGATGCGCCAGCGTCTCGCCCGTCGCCAGGCCGAGGACACCACCGTCGATCGGCCGCTTGAACAGCGGAGAGAAGCAATCGACCGCGCGCTTGGGTTCGCCCTGCAGATGCGCCGCCAGTCGATCGAGACCGTCGCGATGGCCCTTGGCGAGCCGCTCGAGGCGCGCATGGAGGCCCGTAAAGGGCTCACCGTGCGCGGGCAGCACCAGCAGATCGTCGGGCAGGGCGTGCAGCTTGGCGATTGAGGCCAGCCATTCGCCCAGAGGGTCGCCCTCAGGCTCCATCACGCCGAGCGAAACATTCGAGGTGATCCGCGGCAGCACCTGATCGCCCGCAATCATCAGGCGGCGGTTATCGTCGATCAGGCAGGCATGTTCGGGCGAATGTCCCGCGCCGGTCACGATGCGCCATTCGCCGGTCCCGATCCTCAGGCGATCGCCATCTTGCAGACGTGTGAAGCCCGCAGGCATTGGTGCAACGATCTTTTGGAAGCTGCCCCAGCCGCGCTTTCCAGCCTCCGTGATCTGCTCTTCGCTCCACCCGGCACCGCGCCGCATCGCAATGACTTCGGGGGGCTGGCTGTCCTGCGCATCGGCGACCAGCAACCGCGCGGTAAGCCATTCGCCGCGAGTCATCCACAAAGGCACCGCGTGCGCCGCGCACAAGGCGCCGGCCGCGCCGACATGGTCGGGGTGAAAATGGGTGCAGATCACCCGGCTGACGGAACGACCGGCCAGGGCCTGCTCCCAATGATCGAGGGTATGCGGCAGGTTGAGTCCGGTATCGATCACCGCCACGCCCTCGCCATCATCCAGCAGCCAACAATTAATGTGCTTGAGCGAACCGGCGAGGAACTGCCGGGTCCAGCCGACACCCGGCGCGATGTCCACGACCTGACCATAATCGGGAACGGTTTCGCCCAGCGGATAACTGAGACCACGTGACGCGAACGCCCGGCCCGTGATCGGCCAGGCTTTGGTCGGGGGCGGGCTTGGTCAAATCGTGAGCGGCGCGCACGCCTCCTCAGCCAGGCCGCCGCCTCACCCTCAAGCTGCGGGCCGACGATTTCGAGCACGCGCGCGTGATAGGCGTCGAGCCAGTCGATTTCTGCGTGGTTCGAGCAGACTGACGGTCGATCAACGTTTTATCGATCGGTGCGAATGTCAGCGTTTCGAAGCCGAGGTAATCGCCTTCCGCGTCCGCAATCTCGCGCGGTTCGACCAGAACCAGATTTTCAATGCGGATGCCGTAAGCGCCCGGCTTGTAATAGCCCGGCTCGTTCGACAGGAACATGCCAGCGCGGAGCGGCTCGTCGGTGCCCATCTGCCCGCCGCCGGGCTTGGCGATGCGTTGCGGCCCCTCGTGCACTGCAAGGAATGCGCCGACGCCGTGTCCGGTGCCGTGCGCATAATCGACAGCCCGCCTGCCACAAGGCCGCGCGGGCAAAGGCATCGAGCTGCCCGCCGCGCGTGCCGTCGGGGAAGACGGCCGTTGCGATGGCGATATGGCCCTTTAGGACGCGCGTGTTGCGGTCCTTGACCTCGGCGGGTGGCTCGCCCGGGCCGACCCAGATCGTCCGCGTGACGTCGGTCGTGCCGTCCTCATATTGTCCACCGGAATCGCAGAGATAGACCGAGCTTGGCTCGATCGGGCGGTTGGTTTCATCCGACGCCTTGTAATGCATGATCGCGCCATTGGGCCCGGCGCCCGAGATCGTGTCGAACGACAGGTCGCGCAGTTTGCCGGTTTCCTCGCGGAACGTGCGCAACTGATCGGAAGCGGAAATCTCGGTCAGCCCGCCCTGGGCGCTTCGACCGACAGCCAGTGGAGGTAGCGGCTCAGCGCCGCACCGTCGCGCGCCTGCGCCGACTCGCTGCCCCGCCTGTTCGGCGCGGTTCTTGATCGCCTTGGCCAGCACCGCGGGATCGCGCAGGGATACGACCTGCGCCCCGCCCGCTTCGAGGCCCGCGAACACAGCGGAGACCGCACGGTCCGGGATCTGCGGCGACGCGCTTCCCCTTGAGCGCTTCGAGCGCGGGGGCGAACGCTTCGCGCGGGTGCAGGCGGACACCATTGCCCAGCGCCTGTGCCACGTCTGCCGGCACCTTGTCGGGCGCGACGAACAGGTCGGCGGTGGCATCGGCATGGACGATGGCAAAGGCCAGCCCGACCGGCGTGTGCGAGACGTCCTCTCCGCGCAGGTTGAACGTCCAGGCGATCGAATCGAGCGCGGTCATCACCGTCGCGTCGAGGTTTTCAGCGGTCAGCCAGTCGGCGATCTCGGCGCGCTTGTGCGGCAGCTGATTTGCCTGCCAGCGCATCGTCCTGCACCGCCAGCTTGGCGTCGGACATGCCGGGCCGATCCGACCAGACGATATCGAGCGGATTGCGCTCGACCGCAACCAGCTGCGCGCCCTTGCCAGCTAGCGCCTCGGACGCCGCCTTGACCCAGTCGCGCGTGTGCAGCCACGGATCGTAGCCGATCCGCCCGCCCGCCGGGGCATGCTCCTTCAGCCACTCCGCAATGCTCGTCTGGGGCACGCCCTGATACGACCATTCGTCGGCCGATACCTGCGGCGCGGACCTGCAGAGTGTAGCGTCCGTCGACGAAGATCGCCGCTTCCTGCGGCAACACGACAGCGGCGCCGGCCGAACCCTTGAACCCGGTCAGCCATTCCAGCCGCTTGGCATAATCGCCGACATATTCGGACATGTGCTCGTCGGTCAGCGGGACGACGAAACCGTCCAGACGATCGGCAGCGAGTTGCGCACGAAGCGCGGCGAGGCGGGCGGCATGGGTGGACATCACGCCTATCTAATGGCTTGCGCCGCGCCGCGCCATATGGGGTAAGGCTTTGTGAACGCGTCCCAAATTTAAATGGTAATAATGGTTAACGCGTCGTTGTCCTATCTGGATTGTGCCGTTATGGGCCGGTTCAAGTCCTAGTGGACTTCCGTGGAAGCCTCGTTCGGTTCGCGCCGGGCGGGGCTTTTTCGTTTGCGTCAGCGCGAGCGCGAGTGATCGGCTAAATCGACATCAGGATATCCGTGACGTTCCTGAAAGTGTCACACCTAAGAACCAGAAGTGAGAAAGTGGACGACGCGTGTCAAAAGCCCATGATCAAACTAATAGATTTGGTTACATTCAGAATTAGTTGCTCTTCAAACTGTTGGGGCAAATGACACTTTGACTTTGCGCCATTTCGGACCTCATAACGTTCCTTTGCACCATAATGGATTTGTCTCTGTACCGTGCTACTATTATAGGACGATTAGTCCTTTACTCCTCTTCTCATGGAGGACTCCACCCGTTTTGCTGATGGCTCGCCGATGTGTGCGCCATGCCCGAAACTCGCGATGGCGGTATGCCGCTGTGCGGCGGCGCGACAATGCTGAAGGTTGCTTTGGCCGGCTCCGGCGGAGGACATGTGCGGCAGTTGCTCGATCTGGAGCCGGCCTGGTCCCCATTCGACACCGTCTTCATCACCGAGCCGACCGCTTTGGGGCAAAGCCTGCCCAGCCGGCGACCCGTCGCTTTCGTGGCACATTATTCGTTCGGCCAGGCACGGCTGGGCGCACCGCTGAAGATGTTGGCGAGCGCATGGCGCAATCTAGCCGATACGGTACGCGCTTTGCGAACGCACCGGCCCGACGTCATCGTGACCACCGGGGCCGGTGCCGTGTTCCTGCCAGCGTTGCTGGGCAAGTTGTTCGGGGCGGAGCTGATCGTTATCGAGAGCTTCGCGCGGTTCGACAAGCCATCGCTGTTCGGTCGGATGATCGGCCCGTTCGCGGATGCGCAGATCGTCCAGTCGTCCGCGCTGCAAGCGGCCTATCCGAAGGCGAAGCTGTTCGATCCGTTTCGCATGCTCAGCAGCGACCGTCCGGCCAAGGAAAGCCTGATCTTCGCCACGGTGGGCGCCACGCTCGCTTTCCCGCGCCTGACCGAAACGGTCGTGGCGCTGAAGCGGCAGGGACTGATCGCCCAGCGCGTGATCGTGCAGACGGGCAGCGGGGGGCGCGTGCCGGGCGAGGATCCGAAAGGGCTTGAGCAGGTCGAAACCCTGCCGTTCGAAGCCGTGCAGAAACTGCTCAAGACCGCCGACATCGTCATCACGCATGGCGGGACGGGGTCATTGATCACCGCCCTGCGCGAAGGGTGCCATGTCATCGCGATGCCACGCCGGTTCGCGTTGAAAGAACATTATGACGATCACCAGTCGCAGATCGTGACGGCGTTCGGTCAGCGCGGCTTGCTGCAGGAGGCGGACGACGCGGACACGCTGATCACCTGCCTGGCCAAGACGGAGACGCGCACGCCCGCGATGGCGACGAGCGACCCCCAGGCGCTGATCGCCTGGCTGCACGGCCGGTTGGAAGAACTGGCCGCGCAAAAGGCCAGCCGCGGACGCCGCACCTCCCCCAAATTCGCGAAAGCGTTCCGCCGCGCGTGACGGCGAAGGCGCCGATCGGCGGGCTTACGTTGTCTTACGTTGACGCGGAAGCGGGGTTGCCCGGCGTTTCATAAGCCAGGTCGATTTCGCCGTCGCTCTCTCGGTACAGCAGGTCGCTGACCGCATTGGGCGTCATCGCGGCGAAGGGATCGGCGGGCACCGGGGGTTCGAGCGCGGCGATGGTTTCGTGGAACGGCGGGCTTTCGGGCGTGGCGGCGGCGCTGCCCGCGGCGACATCGCCCGCGCGGCCGAAGCGATCGGGAAAATAGCCGCGCAGCAGGAACATGGTCAGCTGATCGGACCGGCGCGTGCGGCGGCCGATGACGCGCCCACCCTTGCCATAGACCGCGACGTCCTCTCCCTGGATCACGCGGTCCATCGTCGCATCGAGCAGCGTGCGGCCGGCACGGTTCATCGCGGCGTCCCAGGCGCGCGCAAAGGCTTCGGCGCCGGGTTCGCGACGGAATTTATAGCACGCCTGGCGTGTCATGCTGGCGGCGCGCGCGGCCTGGGTGACCGAGCCTGTATCGGCGAGCGTTTCGATGAACAGGCGCTGCGTATGAAAGGTCCAGCCGTCCTGCCGGTTGCGCTGCCGCGGGATGGGCACCCAGTCATAATCGTCGGGGTTCAGCCCGATGCTGGCGGGCGTGGGGTTGGCGGGAACCGGCGCGGGGGCCGCGGCGGCGGGGACGAGGGGTTGCGACGAATCGGTCATCCACGAGGATAGAACAGGCGATTTCCTATTTTGGAAGGATATTATGCGTGGAACGTTGGTCGGATCGATGCCGTTGCAATCGATATCCATGACACGCCATGCCTGATCCCGACGCCACCCAGCGGGCGCGCGACGCCATCCGGACATTGTTGGCGGCGCGCGGGGCGGGCAAGACCATCTGTCCGTCCGAAGCGGCGCGGGCCATGGGCGGTGCGGCGTGGCGCGAGGCGATGCCGGTGGTCCATGCGGCGGTGGCGCGGCTGGTGGCGGAGGGGGAGGTTCGGCTCAGCTGGCGCGGGGCGGCGCGGGCGGTGGCGGATGGGCCTTACCGAATTGGCCGACCCCCGCCGTCCACATGACGTCGTGCCTCTCGAACGATCGGCGCGACGGACAGCAGGATCAGCGCAACCAGCGCGCCGACGGCGAGTAACCCGCCCGGCGTAACCTGCACATCCGCAGCGAGGCGCAGCCGGCCGATCCGGGCGCGCGCGTGCGCGGTTTGAGGCACGGCGAGAATTTTTGCGCTGGTCATGATGGCCGAACGCACGAAGTGGGCGGAGGTGGCGGAAGGCCGTGAGCGCCGCTGGCCGCGCCGGTCGCGCTGTGACCCGGAGCAATGCGCCGTGGCAAAGCCACGTCGTCGGTCCTCGCCCGAGCGAGGCCGGCCGATCGCGCCGCCGGTGCTGGATTTAGCGAACGCTAAATCCTAGCGCGACGCCCGCTGCGGCAAAGCCGCAGCCACGTCAGTCGGCCTAAGGCCGCTGGCCGCGCCGGTCGCGCTGTGACTTGGCTTCGCCAAGTCGCTAGGCGACTCGGCATGTGCAACGAAGTGGCCCGGCGCATCGCGCTCAACATCATCCGCGAGGATTTCAGCGAGCTGAAAATCCCGCTGCGCTTTCCCGAGGGGCTGCCCAACCTCGCGCCGCTCGACAGTGTGCGGATTACCGACCCGACCGCGATCGTGCGGTGGCGGGAGGATGCTGACGAAGGGGCCGGTGCCGAACTGGTCCAGCGGCAGTGGAGCTGGAAGGGGCCGAGCGGCAAGCCGGTGTATAATTACCGTTCCGACGGGCGCGAGTTCAGGAATGGCGACAGCGGCGGGCGCTGCCTGGTGCCGGTCGACGCGTTCTACGAATTCACCGCGCCCGCGGACCCCAAGGCCAAGCGCAAGGACAAATGGGCGTTCACCAAGGCGGGCGAGGACTGGTTCTGCCTCGCCGGATTATGGCGCGGCGGCGTGGCGGTGAAGGATGGCGTGGGCGAGGCGTTCACCCTGCTGACCACCGAGCCGGGGCCGGACGTGACGCCCTATCACTCGCGGCAAATGGTCGTGGTCGAACGCCGCGATTGGCGCGCGTGGCTGGATGGCAGTGTCGCGGCGGGGGCGGTGTGTGTGCCGTTGGCGGCGGGGGTGTTGGGGGTGGAGCGAGTGGCTTAGCTGCCCTGTCATTCCGTTAGCAACGGTGGGCGACAAGGAGTTGCGCAGAACCATTCATATGCATTTTTGAGCAGGCGACCTCAATTTTGGGCGAGGTTTGCTGCGCCAAGCCATCTGTCTGTGCGCAGTGGACCTTTGGCTCGACGCGGTGCAGCTGGATAAGACGGCGGGGATTATGGCGATGGATGTTGCTCAGACAGTTGAAACCTACGCAGAACGGCGACCGATATTTAAATCTTTGCACCTAAAATTGCAAAGTCTGTTGAAGGCCGATTTGATACCCTCGGTCAGCGATGGTCGTAGAAGCTCGTCGAGACGGAAAAGTCTTACCCAAGGAGCTTCCGCCTTATCTCCCGGATATACCAGCCTTGGATCCCGATCATGTACTATCTGCATGATAACGGAGATTCCCGTTAATAAAGTGCGATTTGAATCGTGCGGAGGAATTTCTCAAGTCGTCTGCGGCCATCGCCTCTTTCAATGACGCTGGTAAGGAAGCCCCGAAACATTTCGGCTTCCAATGGCTTTCTAAGCCATCGCACCCATTGCAAGGCGGCTGTATGAGCGATGTAGAATGTCATCAAGGTTTTAAGGTCGCGAATCCGCTCCATTGATCGCGAATTTTACGAGTAAGGTCGACGACGTTCCTGACGGCTTCATCTTCCGGTTGTCGCGTCGATTCACCGTTCGGACGCTGGGCAAATTAGGCTGGACCCTCGCCATGCCGAGCATTTATTCTTTGGATATGATTGAGTCTGCCGGCAGCCTGACTCCGATTACCTGATCCCAACCCGGACGAGCGAAATAGTCAAGGCGTGTTATGACTTTGGCCCGGATGACGTGTAATCGACCTAAGTTCGCCGACTAAACGTAGGCGTCGGATTGAACACCTTCCAGTACTCAAGGCAGGTCTCATACATACCTCAATCATGCTCGCGGTCGCCCTGCCCCATATAAAGCTCGCGCCCGGTCTCGTTATAAACCTTGCTCATCTCCGCCATGCCCGCTTCCGCTTCGTCGGCGGCGATGAACGCGGTCGGCTTCCTGGTTCTGCTTGGCGGCGAAGTCGCGCACTTCCTGGGTGATCTTCATGCGGCAGAATTTCGGGCCGCACATGCTGCAGAAATGCGCGGTCTTGGCGCCTTCCGCGGGCAGCGTCTGGTCGTGATATTGCTCCGCGGTGTCGGGATCGAGCGACAGGTTGAACTGGTCGCGCCAGCGGAATTCGAAGCGCGCCTGCGATAGCGCGTCGTCGCGGAGTTTGGCGGCGGGATGGCCCTTGGCGAGATCGGCGGCGTGGGCGGCGAGCTTGTAGGTCACCACGCCGACCTTCACGTCGTCGCGGTCGGGCAGGCCGAGATGCTCCTTGGGCGTGACGTAGCAAAGCATCGCGGTGCCGTACCAGCCGATCATCGCCGCGCCGATGCCGCTGGTGATGTGGTCGTAACCCGGCGCGATGTCGGTGGTGAGCGGCCCGAGGGTGTAGAAGGGCGCCTCGCCGCAGACCTCGAGCTGCTTGTCCATATTCTCCTTGATCTTGTGCATCGGCACATGGCCGGGGCCTTCGATCATCACCTGGACATCCTGCGCCCAGGCGCGCTTGGTGAGTTCGCCCAGCGTGTAGAGCTCGGCGAACTGCGCTTCGTCATTGGCGTCGGCGATGATGCCGGGGCGCAGGCCATCGCCGAGCGAATAGGCGACGTCATACGCCTTCATGATCTCGGTGATCTCGTCGAAGCGTTCGTAGAGGAAGCTCTCCTTGTGATGCGCGAGGCACCATTTGGCCATGATGCTGCCGCCGCGGCTGACGATGCCGGTGACGCGCTTGGCGGTGAGCGGGACGTAGGGCAGGCGGACGCCGGCGTGGATGGTGAAGTAATCGACGCCCTGTTCGGCCTGTTCGATCAGCGTGTCGCGGAAGATTTCCCAGGTCAGGTCTTCGGCGACGCCGCCGACCTTTTCCAGCGCCTGGTAGATCGGCACGGTGCCGATCGGGACGGGCGAATTGCGGATGATCCATTCGCGCGTGTCGTGGATGTTGCGGCCGGTCGAGAGGTCCATGACCGTGTCGGCGCCCCAGCGGATCGACCAGACCATCTTGTCGACTTCGCTGGCGACGTCGCGACGCGACCGCGCTGTTGCCGATATTGGCGTTGATCTTGACGAGGAAGTTGCGGCCGATCGCCATCGGTTCGGATTCGGGGTGGTTGATGTTGTTGGGGATGATCGCGCGGCCGCGGGCGACTTCGTCGCGGACGAATTCGGGGGTGACGTAATCGGGGATGGCGGCGCCGAAATCCTCGCCGTCGCGGATGTGGCCGAGCGAGCGCTTCGCGGCCCAGATTTTCGCGGATCGCGACATATTCCATTTCGGGGGTGATGATGCCGCGGCGGGCATAGTGCATCTGGCTGACGTTCTGCCCCGGCTTGGCGCGGAGCACGGTCTTGCGGACATTGGGGAAGGGATCGACGCCGCCGCTGCGGTCGGGGCCGAGCTGGCCATTATCCTCGGGGCGGACTTCGCGCTGCGTGCACTTCCTCGACATCGCCGCGCGCGCGGATCCAGTCGCGGCGGATTTCGGGCAGGCCGCGCGCGATGTCGATGATCTGCGCCGGGTCGGTGTAGGGGCCGCTGGTGTCATAGACGTTGAGCGGGGGTTCGCCGCACGACGGCTCGAGGTTGATCGCGCGCATCTTCGACGCCGAGCGGGCCGACATGGATTTTGCGGCTGCCGCGGATCGGGCCGGTGGTCACCTTGGGGGTCGGGGCTTCGTAGTCGGCCATGTGCGCGTCGCTCCAGTTTACGGAGTCGCGGGCGTCTCGCGACCCTCCCTTCCTCCGCCCGTGCTAACGGGATCAGGTTCGCGGGTTCGGCTTTCGCCATCTCAGCCTGTGTTTGTCGCCTGCCTTCGAAACATCTCGGCAGGTGCAGGCACCCCGGGGAAGCGCGGTGGTTACGCCCCCCGGGACATGGCGTCTAGACGCGGCGGCCCGAAAACAGCTGCACCAGGCCGACGATCAGTGCGACGACGAGCAGGATGTGGATCAGCGCGCCACCGACGGGCATGACGATCGCGCCCAAGACCCACAGCACCAGCAGGATAACGACGAGTGTCCAGAGCATCAGTTTCTCCTCTGCACCCGTAACGACCGTGTCATGCAACCGTTCCCTCAGCCAAAGCGACCCAATCCCAGGTCGGTGCCGCAAAGCCGGTCCCAATGGCGGAAATACAGGCCGTAATTGCCGTTATAGCGTTCGTGATGCCGCTGGTGATGCGTGGCGGTGATCAACCAGTTGCCGACGAGGCCTTCGCGCATCCAGCGTGGGAACAGCTCCCACCCCATGTGATTGGTCGTGCCCATGACTGTCATGGTCGCCAGGACGACACCCAGGGCGCCGACGTGAATCGGGATGACGAACACCAGCAAGGGGATGACCAGCGCGCCGGTCAACGCTTCCCATGGATGAAAGCTCATTGCCGCCCAGGCGGTCGGTGGGCGGCTGGCATGGTGGACGGCATGAGCGATGCGAAAGGGGCGAGGCCGATGCAGCCAGCGGTGCGACCAGTAGAACCACGTGTCGTGCGCCAGCAGATAAGCCAGCACGCTGACGGGGAAGTACCACAAGGGAAAATCGTGCATGTCGGTGTAGATGCGGGTCCAGCCATGCGCCTGCCATCCCCAGGCAACGACGCCTGCGGGAATCCCGTAGATCGCCGCGGAGGCGAGGCTCCACCGGATCTCGCGGCGGATCTGCGGGCTGAGCGCCGCATAGAGGCCGGGCCGGGCCGAGCGCGTCGCAAGCGCGAAGCCCCCGCTGACCGCGATGTACCGCAAGCCCACGATCAAGGTCATCGCCAGCGCGGAAAGGATCAGCGCGGTCATGCGCCTGTGTAGGGCGAGCGGCGCGAGCGCGCTAGCGCTGCTTTCGGACCCAGTCGTTGAGCGGCCACATCGGCAGCGTCGAAACGAAATTGACGCCCATCAGCCCGCCGCGCCGCCAACAGGGGATGGCACGGAAATCGCCCAGCTCGCCAAGTGCGATTCGAAATTCCGGTGCGCGGGGAAGTCGGCCTTCGTCGATGGCCAGGCAGGCCCCGGTTTGTGAAATATTGCACAAAGTTGCGGGATGGGTGACTTGCCCGGTCGTCAGCCAGACATGTGCAGCCACTTGCAACCTTGGTGGGCGTGGACGCGGCCCGGCGCTGTGGCCGGCCAGGATACGCGGCAAATCGGCAGGGGTATCGAATGCCACCCCGCAGCGCTGGTCCTTTACCCATGCGATCCGCGCCGCCATCTGTTCGTCCAGCCGCAGGTCGAGCTTGATGCGTTCCCCGACGGCAAAGTTGCTGTTGTGCGCCAACATTGCGCCGCCCGTCGAAATGTTGCGGAGCACGCATAATTCTTCGCTACCGTCGGCGCGCGACAGCTTGGCATTGCGAAAGATCGAGACGTAGCGCTCGTCGCCCGAACGGCGTTCAGGTGCGGCTTGTTCGTCCTCGACGGACCTTGCCTGTAATGCGGACACGATTGCGGATCCTCGAACCAATGCGACATGCTTAACGCGCTGCCCCTTACCAGTGCGTTAGAATTACGGCCTTCTTCCAAAGAATTTGCTCGCGCCTTTCGCCGCGTGGCGGGCTAAGGCACTGGGATGCCGGGCAGCCCCATCACGATCCTTGGCGGCGGGCTCGCCGGCGGATTGATTGCCAGAGCGCTTGTGGCGCGGCGGCCCGAGCTGGACGTGACCATCATCGAATCGGGTCAGAAACTGGGCGGCAATCACGTCTGGTCGTTCTTCGATGAAGATGTTGCGGCGGAGGATCGCTGGCTGGTGGATGGATTGGTCACGCACCGCTGGCCAGCCTACGACATTGCCTTTCCCAAAGTGCGGCGGACAATCTCGCATGGGTATAACAGCATCGAATCCGAGCAGTTCGACCGCGTGCTGCGCACGGAGTTGGGCGGGCGCATCGTTCATGCCCACGCGAACAGCCTGGGGCATCGCGGCGCGGTCATCGACGCTCGCGGCCCCGGCGATCTGTCGCTGCTGGATGGTGGCTGGCAGAAATTCGTCGGCCTGAGTTTCCAGTTCGCCGCGCCGCACGGCATCGCGCGCCCGATGATCATGGACGCGACGGTCGAACAGATCGATGGCTATCGGTTCGTTTATGTGTTGCCGTTCGGGGAGCGCGAACTCTTTGTCGAGGATACCTATTACAGCGACACGCCCGACCTCGACCCGGATGCGCTATGCGCACGGCTAACCGGCTATGTCGCGGCGCAAGGATGGGATGCACAGGCCGGCAACCGGTTGGAAAGCGGCGTGCTGCCGGTGATCATGGGCGGGGATTTCGAGGCATATTGGCATTCGACGGGTTCTGGCGCCAAGGCAGGGATGCGTGCTGGGTTGTGCCACCCGACGACAGGCTATTCGCTGCCCGACGCGGTGCGGCTGGCCAGTGCGATCGCCCGGGCCGACGATCTTTCAACAGCGGGGCTCGCGCGGCTCACGTACGAACATGCACGGGAGGCATGGGCAGCACGCGGATTTTATCGCCTGCTCGACAAGATGTTGTTCAAAGCGGCGCGGCCAACGGAACGGTATAAGGTGCTCGAACGCTTTTACAGTCTCAGCCCTGATCTGATCGGGCGTTTCTATGCCGCGCGCTCGACGCTAGGGGACCGTATGCGAATTCTGGCAGGGCGTCCGCCCGTTCCACTCGGCCGCGCCATTCGGGCGATCCTGTCGTGAAGTCGGCGATCGTCATCGGCAGTGGCTTCGGCGGTCTGGCGCTTGCAATCCGGCTGCAATCGGCGGGCGTGCAGACGACTATGGTCGAGGCGCGCGACAAGCCCGGCGGGCGTGCCTATTATTGGGAACGCGACGGCTTTATCTTCGACGGCGGGCCGACGGTGATCACCGATCCCGATTGCCTGCGCGAACTATGGGCCTTGTCGGGCCGCGACATGGCCGCGGATATCGACCTGGTTCCGATCACGCCATTCTATCGACTCAACTGGCCCGACGGGACAAACTTCGATTATTCGAACGACGACGCGTTGCTGAAACGCGAGATCACCAAACTGAATCCCGACGATGTCGCGGGTTATGCGCGGTTCCTCGATTATTCCGCAGGGGTGTTTCACGAAGGTTACGAGAAACTGGGAACCGTGGCGTTCCTCGACTTCGCGTCGATGCTCAAGGCGGCTCCGGCGCTCGCCAAATACCAGGCATGGCGCAGCGTCTATTCGATCGTGTCCTCCTATGTGCAGAACGAAAAACTTCGTGAGGCGCTGAGCTTTCACACGCTCCTCGTCGGCGGCAATCCAATGACGACGAGTTCGATCTACGCCCTGATCCACAAGCTGGAAAAGGATGGCGGGGTGTGGTTCGCCAAGGGCGGCACCAACCGCCTGGTCGCGGCGATGGTAGCGCATTTCGAGCGGCTGGGTGGCACGATCCGGCTGGGCGACCCAGTGGTGCGGATCGACAGCCTGGGCGACCGTGTCACCGGCGTGACGACCGCCAGCGGGTGGAGCGCTCAGGCCGATGCCGTCGCGTCGAACGGCGACGTGCGCAACACCTATGCCAAGTTGCTGACGACCAGCCCGGTCGGGCCACGGCGCGCGCGTGGGTTGGACCGCAAGCGATACTCACCGTCTCTTTTCGTCGTGCATTTCGGGGTGAAGGGCAATTTTCCCGACATCGCGCACCATTCGATCCTGTTCGGGCCGCGCTACAAGGGACTGCTCGACGATATTTACCAGCACGGCGTGTTACCGGCCGACTTTTCGCTTTACCTCCATCATCCGAGCGCGACCGATCCGAACATGGCACCGGAGGGGCATGCCAGTTTCTACGCGCTGGCACCGGTTCCGCATCTGGGGAAATTCCCCGGCGATTGGGACGGCGACCTCGGCAAGGACTATGCCGATCGGATCCTCGCCGAGATCGAGAAGCGGCTGATCCCTGGCCTCAAGCGACAAGATCGTCACGCGGTTCCACTATGCGCCGACCGATTTTGCGCGTGATCTCGATGCGCATCTGGGCAGTGCCTTCAGCCTCGAGCCGGTGCTGTGGCAAAGCGCCTATTTCCGGGTGCACAATCGCGACGACGACATGAAGAACCTCTATTTCACCGGCGCGGGCACGCATCCGGGCGCGGGCATTCCCGGCGTCGTCGGCAGTGCGAAGGCGACGGCCGCGCTGATGCTCAGCGATCTGGCATGAGGCGGCTCGCGGTCTATTGCGGCTCGGCCTCGCCCGAACAGCGCTATCTCGACCTCGGTCGCGATGTCGGCCGTGGACTGGCGGAACGTGGCATCGGCGTGGTTTATGGCGGCGGGCGGCTGGGGCTGATGGGCGCGGTCGCTGACGGCGCGCTGGCGGCGGGTGGCGAGGTGATCGGCGTCATTCCCCACATCCTTGTCGATACCGAAGTCGCGCATCGCGGGCTGACCGCAGTTGCACGAAGTCCCCGGCATGCACGAGCGAAAGCGCCTGTTCACCGACCTTTCCGATGGGTTCGTCACCATCCCAGGCGGCACGGGCACGATGGACGAGTTGTGGGAAGCGCTGAGTTGGGCGCAGTTGGGCTATCACGCCAAACCGGTCGGCCTGCTCAACAGCTTTGAGTTTTACAACCGGCTGATCGAATTCTGGGAGCATATCGGTGCGGTCGGGTTCGTGCGGCCCATGCACACCGGGCTCTTGATCAGCGATGCCAGTCTCGACGGCTTGCTCGACAAGATGGCGGCATTCGTGCCCGCGACGCCGATCACGGCAATCGATGTCGACGATCTCTGAACGCGCCGCGTTGGTGTCGGCGGCGCAGCTGGCGATCGCGCGCGGGTCGAAATCCTTCACTCTCGCCAGCCAGATCTTCGGCAAGCGGACGCGCGAGCGGGCGTGGCTGCTTTATCATTGGTGCCGAGCCTGTGACGATATCGTCGACGGCCAGGATCATGGCGGCGCGCTGACCGTCCAGTCCGACACCCCCGAGCGCGTCGCCTACGTTCGTGATTTGACCGAGCGCGCGCTGGCCGGGGAGGTTACCGGCGTCGAACCATTCGATGCGCTCGGGGTGGTTGCGCGTGAAGCGAACATTCCGCGCGACCTGCCGATCGATGTGATCGAGGGGTTCGCGATGGACGCTGCCGACTGGCGGCCAAAAAGCGAAAACGACCTTCTCGCCTATTCCTACCATGTGGCCGGGGCGGTGGGGCGGATGATGGCGCTGGTCATGGGTGTTTCACCCGCAGACGGCGATACGCTCGACCGTGCGACCGATCTCGGAATCGCCTTTCAGCTGTCGAACATCGCGCGCGACATCAGCGAGGATGACGCCGCCGGGCGCTGTTACCTGCCGATCAACTGGCTGGTCGAGGCAGACATTTCGCCGGGCGAACAGATGCGTCCGTACAACCGCAGCCGCCTTGCCGACATGGCGTGGTGGCTGGCGGACATGGTCGCCGATTACGAGGCATCCGCTCGCGTCGGCGCATCGCGCCTGCCGTTCCGGAGCCGCTGGGCGGTCCTCGCTGCCGCGAACATCTATGGCGAAATCGCACGCGAGGTGGACCGACGCGATGCGCAGGCGTGGGATCACCGCGTCGTCGTCGGCAAGCGGCGCAAGGCATGGCTGGTGGTCAAGGCGCTGGCGCAGGCGCTGCTCAATCATCCGGCGAAGCGCGATCGCGAAGGCTTGTGGACGCGCGACGAGGCGTTAGCGGCAATTGCGTGAAACCATATCACGACCTCCTCCAGCGCATCCTCGATGACGGCGCACAACAGGCCGACCGCACTGGCGTCGGCACGCTCAGCGTGTTCGGCCACCAGATGCGTTTCAACCTGCGCGACGGCTTCCCGCTGGTCACCACCAAGAAACTGCACCTGCGCTCGATCTTCATCGAATTGCTGTGGTTCCTCAAGGGTTCGACCGACAATAAGTGGCTGAAGGAGCGCGGGGTCGGCATCTGGGACGAATGGGCGCGCGAGGACGGAGACCTTGGCCCGATCTATGGCAAGCAATGGCGCGATTGGGAGACCGCTGACGGCGGACATATCGACCAGATCGCGGCGTTGGTGCAGCAGATCAGGAACGATCCTGCCAGCCGGCGCCAGATCGTCACTGCATGGAATCCCGGAGAACTGCCGCGCATGGCGCTGGCGCCGTGCCACTGCCTATTCCAGACCCACGTCGCCAATGGTCGCCTGTCCCTGCAACTCTATCAGCGCAGCGCCGATGTCTTCCTAGGGGTGCCGTTCAACATCGCCAGCTATGCCCTGCTGACTCACCTGCTCGCCGATCAGGCCGGGCTGGACGTCGGCGACTTTGTCTGGACCGGGGGCGATTGCCACCTTTACCTTAATCACCTTGATCAGGCGCGCGAACAACTGTCGCGTGATCCGCGTGCGCTGCCAAAACTGGTGCTCAAACGCCGCGCCGCGTCGATCGACGATTACCACTATGAGGATTTCCTGATCGAAGGTTACGATCCCCATCCGCACATCAAGGCCGAGGTCGCGGTCTAGGCGAGACCATCGACATCAGATCGGCACCCGATTGCGATTGTTTCGCCTGACCACTATGTGGCGCGGGATGTTGACCTTTCTTCTCGTCGTTCAGGCGATCGTCGCCGCTGCCCTTGTCGGCGTGATCCTTATGCAGCGCAGCGAAGGCGGCGGTCTGGGCATGGGCGGCAGCCCGTCGGGTCTGATGTCGGCACGCGGCGCCGCCGATTTCCTGACGCGCGCGACGACGATCCTCGCCACCGTGTTTGTCCTGCTGTGCATCATCATGGCAGTGATTTCCGCGCATCGCGCCGCGCCGGGCACGGTCGACACGTCTCTGAAGGGCGCTGTTGCCCCGGCGTCGCAACCCGCGCCGCAGCCGCAGCAGAATTCGCCCGTGCCGCTCGGTGGGCGGACGCAACCAGCACCGGCGACCGCCCCGGCAAACGGCAACTAATCACTGCCCACGGGTTGCGCGAACGGGGTCCGCTCGCCTAAGCCCATTCTCCCATGGCGCGGTTCATTTTCATAACCGGCGGCGTGGTTTCGTCGCTTGGCAAAGGTCTCATGGCGGCGTCGCTCGCGGCGTTGTTGCAAGCGCGCGGCTACAGCGTGCGGATCCGCAAGTTCGACCCCTATCTCAATGTCGACCCAGGCACGATGAGCCCGTATCAGCACGGCGAGGTCTACGTCACCGACGACGGGGCCGAGACCGACCTGGACCTCGGACATTATGAACGCTTCACCGGCGTCGCGTCGCGACAGTCGGACAACGTCACGTCGGGGCGGATCTATCAACAGATCATCCAGCGGGAGCGCCGTGGCGACTATCTGGGCGCCACGGTGCAGGTCATTCCGCACGTCACGGACGCGATCAAGGCATTCGCGATGGCCGAAACCGACGATGTCGATTTTGTACTCTGTGAGATCGGCGGGACAGTTGGCGACATCGAGTCGCTGCCGTTCATCGAAGCGATTCGCCAGCTGAGAAACGATCTGGGCCGTGGCAACAGCGTGTCGGTCCACCTGACGCTGGTTCCCTACATCGCCGCCGCGGGTGAGCTGAAGACCAAGCCGACGCAGCACAGCGTGCGCGAGATTTCGGCACTGGGCGTGCAGCCCGACGTGCTGGTCTGCCGCTGCGAACATCCGCTGCCGGAAAGCGAACGTGCCAAGATCGCGCAATTCTGCAACGTGCGAAAGGAAGCGGTCATTCCTGCGCTTGATGCCAAGTCCATCTACGGCGTGCCGCTGCAATATCACGCCGAGGGGCTGGATTCGGAAGTGCTGCGCGCGTTCGGCGAGGAACCCGGCAAGGCGCCGCCGCTCGATCGCTGGACCGACATCATGGACCGGCTGCACAATCCCGAAGGCGAAGTGACCATCGGGGTCGTCGGCAAATATGTCGGGCTGCAGGATGCGTATAAGAGCCTGACCGAGGCGCTGGTCCATGGCGGGATCGCCAACCGCGTGAAAGTCCGCATCAACTGGCTCGACGCCGAATTGTTTGCCGAAAATCCAGCCGATGTCGCGGCGATGCTGGAGCCGGTACACGGCATCCTGGTCCCCGGCGGGTTCGGGGAGCGCGGATCGGAAGGGAAAATCGCCAGCGTCCGCTTCGCGCGTGAGCGCAATGTACCGTTTTTCGGCATCTGCCTGGGGATGCAGATGGCGTGCATCGAAGGCGCGCGGAACATGGCCGGCATCGCCGCCGCATCGACGACCGAATTCGGCCCGACCGAAGAGCCGGTCGTCGGGCTGATCACCGAGTGGATGAGCGGCGAAGGCCTCGAAAGGCGCCATGCCGACGGCGACCTTGGCGGGACGATGCGCCTAGGTGCTTATGACGCCCAATTGGGCGGCAACAGTCGCGTCGCCAGCATTTACGGCGGCACCGAGATCAGCGAGCGCCACCGCCATCGTTACGAGGTCAACGTCCACTATCGCGAGGCTCTCGAGAAACAGGGGCTCATTTTTTCGGGACTGTCGCCCGATGGCGAACTGCCCGAAATCGTGGAGCGCCCCGATCATCCCTGGTTCGTCGGAGTGCAATTTCACCCCGAACTCAAGTCGAAGCCGTTCGCGCCCCACCCGCTGTTCGCCAGCTTTATCGAAGCAGCGCTGGAGCAATCACGGCTGGTCTGAGCAGAAAACCGAAACCACGCGACTGCATTATCAGACCCAAAGGGTAGCGGCGCCCTAATCGCCACCCAGCTCGCCGAGAGCCAGCGCGAGGAGAAGCCCCAGCGCCGTAGCCACGCCCGTTGCGTAGCTTCCCTCTCGATAGGCCTTTGGAAACACGGCGGTGGAAAGCGACGCCACGACTGCGCCAGCCGCAAAACACCTGATCGCTGCCAGATAGTCCGCTCGCACATTTTCGAGGAGCAGGTTACCCGCGATCGCCGCGGCAGACAGGAGCAGCGCTGTCGCCGTCCACAGGCCAAATACCTGCATCTTTGACCGGTTCTCGGCCATCTCCTTTGCCCCACCCGCGGCCTCGGGCAGGTTGGACAGAAAGATCGAGCCGGCGAGGGCCGCAACCTGCATCGGCCCGGCGCCGATGAGCGCGACGCCCAGCGCCAGGTTTTCAGGAATGCCATCCAGGGTTATCGACGCCAGCAGTCCGCCGCCGCTGTCGTTGCCGAACCGTTTTTCGACAAATTTGTCGGCTATCGTGAACACGATCGCGCCAGCGCTGACAAATCCCGCGACCCAGATGAGCGAGGTTCGCGTCAGAGCGGGCTCAATCAACTCCGACAACGCCGAGACGATCAAGGCGCCGCCTGCCAACGCAATGAGAAAGCCTTCGACCTGTTTCGGCAGTCGCCAGAAGATACCCCAGGCGGCGCCAAGGATGAGCGCGCCCGAGACCACGCAAACGACGATTATGGTGGTCAGCACGCGATTATCCCTGTTGAAAAAACTGCTCTCAGCGGTGGCTTTGCGTATATCGCCATGCTCACTTGCACAAACGCAGCCGTGAGAAATTGCTGATCCGGACAGCGTTACCGCCGCGCTAACCAGACCGCATGGCAGCGTCTTAACCCCATTTTAGCGCCTGTCGTGCGACCTGACCCGTGAAGAACACGGAGCAGGCACTCAATGCGCGTACTCGCAATGGCATCGCAAAAGGGTGGATCGGGCAAGACGACCCTGTCCGGCCACATCGCGGTGCAGGCTCAACTGGCGGGGGCCGGCCCCGTCGTCCTGATCGACATCGACCCGCAAGGGTCGCTCGCCGATTGGTGGAACGAGCGCGAAGCGGACCTGCCCGCCTTTGCCCAGACCACCGTCGCCCGGCTGGCCTCCGACCTGGAGATGCTGCGTCAACAGGGTTTCAAGCTCGCGGTAATCGATACCCCGCCAGCGATCACCATGGCGATCCAGAGCGTCATCACCGTCGCCGAACTGATCGTCATCCCGACGCGCCCATCGCCGCATGACTTGCGCGCCGTTGGCGCGACCGTCGATCTGTGCGACCGGGCAGGCAAGCCGCTGCTGTTCGTCGTCAACGGCGCGACGCCCAAGGCCAAGATCACATTCGAAGCGGCGATCGCGCTGTCGCAGCATGGCACGGTTGCCCCTGTCACCATCCACCACCGCACGGATTTCGCCGCGTCGATGATCGACGGCCGGACCGTGATGGAGGTCGATCCGCGCAGCAAATCCGCCGCCGAGGTCACCGAATTGTGGACGTACATCTCCGACCGCCTGGAGAAGAATTTTCGTCGCACCGTCTTTGCCGCCCCGAACATGGGTCATGGCGCGATGCCGGCCATGGCGGCACGTCCTGCCGCGGCCGGCTTCGGTCGCCGGGTGGTCGGCCAGTGAGCGGGGCTGCGATGAGCGAGCCAAAACCCTTCGCATCCCTCTCTTCGGGCCTGCTGGCACGAAAGGGACAGGCGAAGCCGGCCATGCGTCCCCAGGGCTTCGGTACCTTCGGGACGCAATCGACGGGATTCGATGATCTCGGCTGGAACGACATGGGGCACGACCGTGTCGCCACGCCGGTCGCCTTGTCGCCAATGGAGGCCGAAGTCGTGCCGTTGCACGCCGATATCGAGCAGGACGTCGACGCGACGGAGCCGGTCGTGTTGCAGCAGCGCGAGGAAATCGAGCGCAGTTTCGAGCCTGCGCCTGTCGAGACCACCGAGCCGAACAAACCGATCTTGATGGAAAAGCGCAAGGCCGTGCCCGCACCATCGAGCGAGCCGGTTGCTGAGGTCGTCAGCCCGCCGAAGATAGCTGTGCCGATGTTGCCGGTCATCCGCGCCGCGCCGGGCAGCAAGGCGCGCGCCGCCTTCACGCTGCGCCTCGACGCCGATCGCCATTTGCAGTTGCGACTCGCTTCGGCGGTCGCGCACCGTTCCGCACAAGCGTTGATGATCGACGCACTTGATGCCTTTCTCGCCACACAGGACGCCCGCTCATGAGCCCTCAGCGCTTCGCCCGACTCGCCGCCACCACATTGTCACTTACCGCGCTGGCGATGGGCATCACCGCCGCGAAAGCACCGAGCGCGGCCAAGGTCGAGAAGCTGCTCGCGAAAGGCGACACCGCCAATGCGGTCGCCGCCGCCGAAGCGAGCGTCGAGGGGACGCCGAGCGACGCCGCCAATCGCGCGCGGCTGGGCCGCGCCTATCTTCAGGCAGGTCGCTTTGCGTCGGCCGAAGCCGCGTTCGCGGACGCCCTGTCGATCGACCCCAGTGATGGCGACAGCGCACTCAAGCTGGCGCTGGTCAAGGTGGCCCTGGGCAAGGGACCAAGTGCGCGCGATGTGCTGGAAACCAATCGCAACCGCATCGGCGGCGCCGATTACGGACTAGCCGTTGCCTTGTCGGGTGACGTTCCGGGCGCGGTCGGCATTCTCGAGGCAGTCACGCGCGCCCCGGGTGCCGACGCGAAAGCGCGGCAGAATCTGGCGCTGGCCTATGCCTTGCAAGGCAAATGGGTCAATGCGCGCGTCATGGCGGTGCAGGACTTGTCGCCCGCCGAAGCCGATGCGCGGATCATCAACTGGATGAACTTCGTGCGACCGGCAGCAACGCATGATCAAGTCGCAAGCCTGCTCGGCGTGACCCCAGCGGCGGTCGATACTGGCCAGCCGGTAGCGCTGGCCTTCGCTCGCGACACGGCACCGGTGACACTGGCCGAGGTCAGCACGACCGTGGAGACGATACAAGCGCCACCGCCGCCTCCGGTGCTACTCGCCGACGCCGCTCCTCCAGCGGTGGTCGTAGAAACTGCCAGTGGCGGCCCGAGCACTGCCGAACTGGCCACCGCCTTTGCCGAAACGCGCCGGGTGATGTTCGCAGCGACCAAGGAAGTCGTTCAGCAGGTGCCGGCCGCCGTTTTCAGCAAGGCACCGCAGATTCTTACCGCTAAGCCGGCGAAGCTCGCGCCCATCCGTGCGGTCTCGGGCGGACGCTATGTCGTCCAGCTCGGTGCCTTTGGCAGCGATGCATCGGCAGAGCGCGCCTGGAAGCAGGGGAGCAAGCGTCTCGGCGTCGCGGGATACACGCCGTCGAGCGCGCGCGTGCGGTTGCACAACGTCAGCTTCGTCCGCCTGTCGGTCGGCGGGTTCGAGCAACGGCGGCCGGCAGTGCAGCTTTGCGAACGCGTTCGTACCGTGGGTGGTCGCTGCTTCGTGCGTGTTTCCGCCGGGGATCAGATCGCGTCGTGGGTCCGCCCCGATGCGCAACGGTTCGCCGCGCGCTAGGAAATCGTTCGTCCGCCCTTGATCGTGCGGACGGCACGGCCCTGCACTGGTAGGCCCTGAAACGGGGTGTTGCCCGCCGACGAGCGGAACTTGGCGCCGTCGATGATCCACGGCGCGTCCGTGCTGACGAGGCACAGGTCAGCCGGCGCCCCCACGGCGATCCGTCCCGCGTCGATGCCCAGCAGCCGTGCGGGGTTGCTGCTGGTGAGAGCGACCAACCGCGCAATGTCGATGACCCCGTCGCGCACCAGCCCCAGCCCGAGCGCGAGCAAGGTTTCCGCCCCACTCGCCCCGGCCTCCGCCTCTGCAAAGGGGAGGCGCTTGGCTTCGGCCCCACGCGGGTCGTGACCGGAACACAGGATATCGATCGTCCCGTCCGCAAGTGCAGCGCGGCAAGCCTGCCGGTCCTCCTCAATTCGTAATGGCGGGCTCAGCCGCGCAAATGTGCGGAAATCGCTCATCGCGATGTCGGACAAGAGCAGATGGGCGGGGGTGATCCCGCATGTCACCGGCAACCCGCGTGCCTTGGCCTCGCGGATCAGATCGAGGCCACGCGTCGTGGTTACCTGGTGAAAGTGCAGTTGCGCCCCGGTTTCTTCGACCAACAGCAGGTCGCGCGCGATCGCCAGTGCCTCGGCCATTGCTGGTGCGGCGGGGATGCCGTGCCGTGTCGCTGCTTCGCCAGCAGTTGCCACGGCCCCGTCGGTCAAGCCCCCGTCCTCGGCATGCACGATGACCGTCAGGCCCAGCGCGTCGGCATATTGGAGCACGCGACGCATCACGCCGCTGTCGGCGATCCAGTGCCGCCCCGTCGCCACCGCCTTGGCCCCGGCGCGCGCCATCAGCGCACATTCGGCAAGTTCAATGCCCTCCGACCCCTTGGTCGCGGCGGCAAGTGGATGGACCCACAAGTATGGCTTGGCGGCGAGCGCGGCGCGCTGGACCAGCCCCGAAGTGTCGAGTGACGAGGCGCCACCGGGCATCGGTGCGACGCGCGTGATTCCGCCAGCGGCGCAAGCAGAAATTTCCACGGCATAAACGCCGACGTCGATGAGCCCGGGGAGAATCGTCAGCCCCTGTGCATCGACGACCTCAACATCCGCCGGAAGCTCGAACCCGCCGGTCGCGATGATGCTGTCGCCCTCGATCAAGACGTCGCCCGTTCGGTCGACCAACGTTCCACCGAGGATCGCGAGAATTCGTCATCGCCGACCCCGCGTCAACACGTCCAGGCACGCCATGCGTACCGCCACGCCCATTTCGACCTGTTCGGCAATCGTCGAGCGATCGACATCGTCGGCCAGACCAGAGGTGATCTCAACGCCGCGGTTCATTGGGCCCGGATGCATGACGAGTGCGCCTGTCTTGGCGCGCGCCAATCGGTCGGGCGTCAATCCGTAAAGCAAATGGAATTCGCGCAGGGAGGGAATGTAGCCCGCCGCCATTCGTTCGGTTTGCAAACGCAGCATCATCACCGCATCGCAGCCGTCGAGCCCGGCATCCATGTCCGTGAACGACGTCACGCCCATTCGCTCGATCGCTGCGGGCATCAGCGTCGGCGGGGCCACCACGCGGACTTCCGCCGCCAGTGCGGTCAGCGCCAAGATGTTGGACCGCGCGACACGACTGTGCAGGATGTCGCCACAGATGGCGACGCGCTTGCCCGCAATCCCGCCCAGCCGCCGTCGGAGCGTCAATGCATCGAGCAAAGCCTGAGTTGGGTGTTCGTGGCTGCCATCTCCAGCGTTCAACACCGGGCAATCGACCTTGTCGGCGATCAATGCCACCGCGCCCGAACTGCCGTGGCGGATGACGATCACGTCCGCTCGCATGGCGTTGAGCGTGATCGCGGTGTCGATCAGCGTTTCGCCCTTCTTCACGCTCGATTGCGCGGCGTGCATGTTGACGACGTCGGCGCCGAGGCGCTTTCCGGCGATTTCAAAGCTCAACAGCGT
Organism: uncultured Alphaproteobacteria bacterium; assembly: GCA_963740775.1. Lineage (GTDB taxonomy): Bacteria > Pseudomonadota > Alphaproteobacteria > Sphingomonadales > Sphingomonadaceae > Sphingomonas_O. The sequence goes on from CAVUFE010000003.1 coordinate 67,603, forward strand.
GCGAGTGGAATTCTCGAAGAAAGCATTAATCTGCGTGAGACCAGCCAGGCGCGTATCCCTGCCATGCGCGCGGTTGTGGTCGACCCAGCGATCGGCCTCATCGAGCAGGAACAGGATCTCATGCGGCTGAAGCTGCGCGATCCCCAACAGGTCGCGATGCGGGAAATCCGGCACGGTCACTAAAGCGGGCGGGATAGGCATTGGCCTTCACCGTTGCAAGCCGGTGCACTTGTTGTCTGTGGATGTGGCGAACGCAACCTTCACCGCTGCTACGCATTCACAACTACAGCCACTCGAAATTTGTTTTCAGGGAGAGACGATATGCGCACTTTAACGCTTGGCCTGTTGGCCACTGCAACACTTTTGACGGGTTGTGTCACCGATGGTGGTACAGGTTATCGCCCTGATCCACGGTATCGCAGCTACGACTATAATCGTCCCGACCCGGCCTATAACGGCTATGATGCGGGACGGTATTATCGCGAGAATCCGCGTGCGCGTGAGCGACGCCTGTCGCGCAACGACCGCGTCTATCGCGGGCAGGACGGGCGCTATTATTGCCGCCGCAGTGACGGGACGACGGGGCTGATCGTTGGTGGCATTGCCGGCGGTGTGCTTGGCAACGTCATCGCGCCCGGCGGGTCATCGACACTCGGTACGCTCCTGGGCGCCGCCGGCGGCGCCCTAGCCGGTCGCGCGATTGATCGCAGCAGCAACAATGACAGGGTAACCTGTCGCTAAATTGATGGCGGCGCGCTTTCCGGTGCGCCGCCACATCTATTGTCCAGGTGCAAAGAAGCTCGCCAGCTTGTTTCCGTCGGGATCGCGGACGTAAGCGCCGTATATCTCACCGACCGGACCCTGACGTGGTCCGGGAGGCCCCTCGCAACTGCCGCCGGTGGCGATGGCTTCGCGATGAAACGCATCGACATGATCACGTGACGGCGCGCCAAAGCTGATCAAGCCGCCATTGGCGTGGCTTTGGTCACCCTCACGTGGCGTGCCCACAGCGAAAACGCCCTTGCCGAAATCGCCGTAGAAGTGGCGGCTGGCACCCGCTTCGGCCTTGCTCGGGCCAATGCCGAGCGCGCCGAGTACCTTGTCGTAGAAGCTGCGGCTGCGTTCCGGATCCTTCGACCCGACCATGACATGCGTGAACATCGCTACCCTCTCCTCGCAGGTTTCAGTTGCGAAATGCTACGCGTTTGCCTCGACGCGTGCAAGCAGGGCGTCGACCTGAACCTGGCCGCCTGCGGTGGCGTGGAGTTCCGCGACCTCGCCGTCGAACGGGGCAGTGAGAGCGTGTTCCATCTTCATCGCTTCGAGGGTGAGGAGCTTCTGTCCCTTGATGACCGCGTCACCTGTCGCGACGTCCACAGAAGTGATGCGGCCAGGCATGGGTGCAAGGATGGTGCCCGCGCCGCTGCCGCTGTCTCCGCTCGTGAATTTGGGCTTGGTGAAAAGGAGCGGCCGCCCGTCGCGGAAGGTGAGCAGGCCGTCAGCAACGGGCTGAACGTACCCGTCCGCGCCCTCGAAACTCATCAGGTCGATGGCGCGGCGTTCCTCGCCATGCTGGACGGTGATGGCGCCGCGTTCGGGCGCGTTGAGGCGGAAGCCGAGGGCTTTGCGCCAAGGATCGGCCGCCTTGTCATCGCGGTGGAAATAATGCGGCGCGAACATCTGGACGCCCGCGACTTTCCAGTCGCTGTCCTGCGGCTGCGGCGGGGCGGTAAGGGTATCGCCTTGATCGGCTATGAAGCCCGTCGTCACGTCACCTGCGCGAAATTCGGGGGCGCGCAGGCAGGCGATAAGGAAAGCGGCATTGGTCTTGACCGGCCAGATGCGGACGTTCGCAAGCGCGTCCTCCAGAGCCGCCATCGCGGCGTCGCGGTCGTCGCCTGAGGCGACGATCTTGGCGATCATCGGGTCGTAAAAGGGCGAGATCGCGTCGCCCTGTTCGACGCCGGTTTCGATGCGCGCGCGTGATCAGGGAAGTCGGCGAGTTCGAGCGTGCCGGTGGAGGGGAGGAAGCCTGTCGTCGGGTCTTCGGCGTAGAGCCGCGCTTCGAGCGACCAGCCGTTGATGCTGAGCTCGTCTTGCTTGAGCGGGATCGATTCGCCTGAGGCAACGCGCAATTGCCACTCCACCAGATCGACGCCGGTGATTTCTTCGGTCACCGGGTGTTCGACCTGCAGCCGCGTGTTCATTTCCATGAACCAGATGCGGTCGGCGCGGAGGCCTTCGCTGGCGTCGGCGATGAATTCGATGGTGCCTGCGCCGACATAATCGACTGCCTTGGCGGCACGGACGGCGGCGGCGCAGAGTTCGGCCGCGTGTCGCTTCGTCCATGCCGGGGGCGGGGGCTTCCTCGATCACCTTCTGGTGGCGGCGCTGCAGGCTGCAATCGCGTTCGAACAGATGGACGACATTGCCGTGCGTGTCGCCGAACACCTGCACTTCGATATGGCGCGGCGAGAGGATGTATTTTTCGATCAGCACGCGGTCGTCGCCGAAGGACGAGGCGGCCTCGCGCTTGCAGCTTTCGAGCGCGTCGAGGAATCGCGCGGCCGCATCGACGCGGCGCATGCCCTTGCCGCCGCCGCCCGCGACCGCCTTGATCAGCACGGGATAGCCGATCGCGTCGGCTTCGGCCTTGAGGCGCGCCGGTGCCTGGTCCTCGCCGAGATAGCCGGGGGTGACGGGGACGCCCGCGGCGATCATCCGCTCCTTCGCCGCGTCCTTCAGGCCCATCGCGGTGATGCTGTCGGGATTGGGGCCGACCCAGATCAGGCCGGCGTCGTTCACCGCCTGCGCGAAGCCCGCGTTTTCGGAGAGGAAACCGTAGCCGGGGTGGATCGCTTCCGCGCCGGTCTGTTTTGCGGCGGCGATGATCTTCTCGCCGATGAGGTAGCATTCGCGCGCGGGAGACGGGCCGATATGGACGGCCTCATCAGCCTGGCGCACGTGCAGCGCATCGGCGTCCGCATCCGAATAAACCGCGACGGTGCGGATGCCCATGTCGCGCGCGGTGCGCATGATGCGGCAGGCGATCTCGCCGCGATTGGCGATGAGGAGGGACTGGATCATTGCGCGCAGCCTGTCGTGCGGTGCGAGTAAGTGATGTTGAGGATTTTCCACTGGCCGCCCGCGCGGACCAAATCGAAATGGTCGTAGCCGCAGTGCGACAGCTTGCCGTTAATGGTGACGGTGTAGGGCGCCCAGACCATCGCGACATCCTCGTCGATCTCGATCGCGGGCGTGCCGAGCGTTTCGATAACGCGGTCGCCATCGGGCTTGAGGTTCGCGGCGAACTCCGCCCAGCGCAGGGTTTTGCTCGTGCGCGTGCCATCGGCGGCGACGCGGGCTGACGTGATCACGCCTTCGGGCAGAGTGACACCGCAGGATCGCATTGCCGTCATGCGCGGTGAGCGCGTCGAGCAGTGCGATGATCGGCGCCATGACCGCGCCTTCGGTGCTTTCGGGCGGTGGCAACGCAGTGCCCTTCACGATCGGCTGCACCGGCGTCACGGCGAGGATGAGCGGGATAAAGATCATGGTCACATCCTGAACACGCCGAAGCGTGCCCCCTCGTCCATTGGCGCATTGAGCGTCGCAGCAAAGGCCAGTCCCAGCACGTCCCGCGTTTGCGCGGGATCGATGATGCCGTCGTCCCACAGGCGCGCGGTGGCGTAGTATGGGTTGCCTTCGTCTTCGTATTTCTGGCGGACGGGCGCCTTGAAGGCTTCGGCTTCTTCGGGCGTCCATTTGTCCGCGTCGCGGTGGACGGTCGCCAGCACGCGACGCCGCCTGTTCGCCGCCCATCACGCTGATGCGCGCGTTGGGCCAGGTGAACAGGAAGCGCGGCGAGTAGGCGCGGCCGGCCATGCCGTAATTGCCCGCGCCGAAGCTGCCGCCGATCAGGACGGTGATCTTGGGCACGCTGGCGGTGGCGACGGCGGTGACGAGCTTGGCGCCGTGCTTGGCGATGCCCTCCGCCTCATATTTGCCGCCGACCATGAAGCCGGAGATATTCTGGAGGAACAGCAGCGGGATTTTGCGCTGCTGGGCGAGTTCGATGAAGTGCGCGCCCTTCACCGCGCTTTCGCTGAACAGCACGCCGTTATTGGCGAGGATCGCGACGGGGATGCCCCAGATGTGCGCGAAGCCGCAGACCAGCGAGCTGCCGTAAAGCGCCTTGAACTCGTGGAATTCGGAGCCGTCGACGATGCGCGCGATAATCTCGTGGACGTCGTAGGGCGCGCGGACGTCCTCGGGGATGATGCCGTACAGCTCTTCGGCATCGTATTTGGGTTCGCGCGGTTCCTTGAGCGCGGCGTCGAAGCCCTTGGGTTCGGGAAAGCTCGAAACGATGTCGCGCACGATGCTGAGCGCATGCTCGTCATTTTCGGCGAGGTGATCGACCACGCCCGATTTGCGCGCGTGCAGATCGCCGCCGCCCAGATCCTCGGCGGAGATTTCCTCGCCCGTCGCGGCCTTCACCAGCGGCGGGCCGGCGAGGAAGATCGTGCCCTGGTTGCGGACGATGACGCTCTCGTCGGACATTGCCGGGACGTACGCGCCGCCCGCGGTGCAGCTGCCCATGACGCAGGCGATCTGCGGGATGCCCTTCGCCGACATGTTCGCCTGATTGAAGAAGATGCGGCCGAAATGATCGCGGTCGGGGAAGACTTCGGACTGATGCGGCAGGTTCGCGCCGCCGCAGTCGACCAGATAGATGCACGGCAGCCGGTTTTCGGTGGCGATTTCCTGTGCGCGCAGATGCTTCTTGACGGTCAGGGGGTAGTAGGTGCCGCCCTTCACCGTCGCGTCGTTGCACACGATCATGCACTGGCGGCCCGAGACGCGGCCGATGCCCGCGATCATCCCGGCGCCGGGAATTTCGTCACCATATAGCCCGTTTGCGACGAGCTGGCCGATTTCGAGGAAGGGCGAGCCGGGATCGAGGACACGTTCGACGCGGTCGCGTGGCAAGAGCTTGCCGCGCGAGGTGTGGCGTTCGCGCGACTTTTCATTGCCGCCGAGCGCCGCCTTGCCGACGCGCTCGCGCAGCTCGTTATTCAGCGCGCGGTTGTGGGCGGAGCGTGCGCGGAAATCGTCGCTCGCGGTGTTTATCTTGGTGTCGAGGATGGGTCCGCTCATTGCGCTTTCAGATCCCCCGCCCCGATCAGTTCACGGCCGATGAGCATGCGGCGGATTTCGTTGGTACCGGCGCCGATATCGAGCAGCTTGGCGTCGCGATAGTAACGCTCAACCGGCCAGTCCTTGGTGTAGCCCGCGCCGCCGAGCGCCTGGATCGCCTCGCCCGCGACCTTCACCGCGCTCTCGCTGGCCAGCAGGATCGCGCCGGCGGCGTCGAAGCGCGTGGTCTTACCCGCGTCGCAGTTCTTGGCGACCTGATAGACATACGCCCGCGCCGAATTGAGCGCGACGTACATGTCCGCCACCTTGGCCTGCATCAGCTGGAAGCTGCCGATCGGTTTGCCGAACTGCTTGCGTTCGCGGACATAGGGCAGGACGGTGTCGAGGCACGCCTGCATGATGCCGAGCTGGATGCCCGACAGCACAGTGCGCTCGTAATCGAGGCCCGACATCAAAATGCCGACGCCGCCATTTTCGGGGCCCATGACGTTTTCGTCGGGCACTTCGCAATCATCGAACACCAGCTCGGCGGTGGGCGAGCCGCGCATGCCCATCTTGTCGAGCTTCTGCCCGATCGAGAAACCAGGCATGTCCTTTTCGATCAGGAAGGTCGTGATGCCGCGTGAGCCTTCGCCGGTCTTGGCATAGACTACCAGCGTGTCGGCATAGGCCGCGTTGGTGATCCAGAATTTGGTGCCGTTGAGCACGTACCCGCGGTCGGTCTTTTCGGCGCGCAGCTTCATCGACACGACGTCGCTGCCGGCGCCGGCTTCGCTCATTGCGAGGCTGCCGACATGTTCGCCCGAGATCAGTTTGGGCAGGTATTTGGCCTTTTGCTCGGGGTTGGCCCAGCGACTGATCTGGTTGACGCACAGGTTCGAATGCGCGCCGTAGCTGAGGCCGACCGACGCGGAGGCGCGGGCGATTTCCTCCTGTGCGACGACATGTTCGAGATAGCCGAGGCCTAGGCCGCCATCCTGCCTCGCCGACGGTGATGCCGTGCAGGCCAAGCGCGCCCATTTCGGGCCATAGCTCGATCGGGAAGCGATCGCTATGATCGACCTCTGCGGCGATCGGCGCGATGCGGTCTGCGGCAAAGCGCGCCGTGGTCTCGCGGATGGTGTCCGCCATCTCACCGAGCGCGAAATCAAATTCCATGGGGCTCTCCTCGGCCCGCGATTGCCGCAAGGTTGAGCAGGGCGCAACCGGCAGCTAGGGCAGCGGAGTGCAATTGACCGACGACCAGCAATCGATCCGCGACAGCGTCGCGCGCATCTGCGCCTCTTATGACGACGAGTATTGGCGCAAGACCGACGAGACGGGCGTGTTCCCGCAGGCGTTTGTCGACGACATGGCGGCGGGCGGCTGGCTCGGCATCGCGATGCCCGAGAGCGTCGGCGGCGCGGGACTGGGGCTGACCGAAGCCGCGTTGATGATGCAGACCGTGACCGAGTCCGGCGCGGGCTTCACCGGCGCCTCGGCGATCCATCTGAATATCTTCGGGCTGATGCCGCTGGTAAAATTCGGAACCGAGGCACAGCGCATGGAATTGCTGCCGCGCGCAATTTCGGGCGAGGACTCGGCGTGTTTCGGGGTGACCGAACCCAATTCGGGGCTGGACACGGCGAGCCTCGAAACCCGCGCCGAGAAATCGGGCAATGGCTATGTCATCAACGGCCGCAAGATCTGGACGACCAATGCCCAGCGCGCGAACAAGATCCTGCTGATCGCGCGGACCACGCCCAAGGATCAGTGCGCCAAGCCGCACCAGGGGCTGAGCCTGTTCTACACGGACCTCGACCGGCAATATGTCGACGCGCAGCCGATCCCGAAAATGGGGCGCAAGGCGGTCGAGTGTAATACCCTGTTCATCGACAATTTGCCGGTGCCGGCGGACGATCTGGTCGGCGAGGAAGGCAAGGGGTTTCAGTATCTGCTCCACGGGTTGAACCCCGAGCGGGTGCTGTTCGGTGCGGAAGCGGTCGGCCTTGGCCGCGCGGCGCTGCGCAAGGCGACGCAATATGCCAAGGAACGCGTCGTGTTCGGAAGGCCAATCGGGCAGAATCAGGGCATCCAGCATCCGCTCGCCAAGGCGTATATGGAACTGGAAGCGGCCAATTTGATGTGCTTTTCCGGCCGCGCGGAAGTTCGATGCGGGCGAGGACGCCGGGGCGGATGCCAATGCTGCGAAGTATCTCGGGGCCGAAGCGGGCTTTTCGGCCTGCGAAACCGCGATGCTGACGCATGGCGGCATGGGCTATGCCAAGGAATATGACGTCGAGCGTTACCTTCGCGAGGCGATGATCGCGCGCATCGCGCCGGTGAGCCGAGAGATGATCTTCAACTATGTCGCCGAGCGCGTGCTCGGCCTGCCCAAGAGTTATTGAAGCCATGACCGATTTGATCCTGCAACAGCGCGATGGCGCGATCCTGACCTTGACGCTCAACGAGCCCGAGCGGCGCAACCCGATTTCGGACGTTGCGACGGTCGATGCGCTGATCGCGGCGGTCGAGGCGGCGGATGCGGATATCGAGGTGCGCTGCGTCATCCTGACCGGGTGCAGGCAGCGCCTTTTCGAGCGGCGGCGACCTGAAGAAGATGGTGCCCGGCGCGGGGCTGCGGGATGCGCGGCCCGTGCAGACGCGGCGTAACTACAAGACCGGCATCCAGCGTATCCCGCTGGCGTTTCAGGCGCTCGAAGTGCCCGTGGTCTGCGCGGTCAACGGGCCGGCAATCGGTGCCGGGCTCGACCTGACGACGATGTGCGACATCCGCGTTGCCAGCGACAATGCAAAGTTTGCCGAGAGCTTCGTCAAGCTGGGGATCATTCCGGGCGATGGCGGGGCTTGGTTGCTGCCGCGGATCGTCGGCTTCCCGATGGCGTGCGAACTGGCGCTGACGGGGCGGACGATTGACGCGGCCGAGGCGCTGCGCATCGGGCTGGTGACGCATGTCGTTCCCGCCGATCAACTGATGGCCAAGGCGCGCGAGATCGCCGAGGAAATCGCCGCCAATCCGCCGCATGCGACGCGGATGGCCAAGCGGCTGCTGCGCGAAGGGCAGACCGCGACGCTTGCCCAATCTGCTCGACATGTCGGCGGCGATGCAGGCCCTGGCCCACGCGACAGCTGACAATGACGAGGCGATCAAGGCGTTTCTGGAGCGTCGGACGCCCGTGTTTACCGGCGAATGATCGAACTCGTAGAGGTCCATGTAGCGGTCGGCCATGCGCTCGACCGAAAAGCGTTCGGTGACCGCACGGCGGCAGGCGGCCCGATCAATGTCCTTCGCGCGGTCGATTGCCGCGACGGCCTCGTCGAAACTGTCCACCAGGAAGCCGGTGACGCCGTGGTCGATCAACTCGGCCATCGAGCCGCGGCGATTGGCGATCACCGGGGTGCCGCACGCCATTGCCTCGATGACCGACAGACCGAACGGCTCATCGAAATTGATAAGGTGAAGCATCGCGCGGGCATGGCCCAAGGCGCGGATGCGGTCCGCACCGCCGACCGGGCCGTGGAAGCGAATGGCCTCGGAGATATGCGGCAGCACCCTTTCCTCGTGATAACCGCCATCCTGAACGACGCCATAGAGGTCTAGCGTGCGCCCGCTCGCCTGCGCCGCGGCGATGGCTTCGGCGGCACCCTTGTCCGGATGGATGCGCCCGAAGAACAGCAGGCCGTCGCTGCCATCTGCATCGAAAAGGAAGTCATCCAACGGGATACCGTGATGGATCGTCGCGGCGTATTTCAGTGACGGATGCCGGTCCGCGTCGCTGATCGCGACATAGTGCACGCGATCCTGAAACGGCTGGTACATCGGCAGGATGCGTTCCGAGCCGAAGCCGTGGATCGTAGTGACCATCGGCGTATCGACCAGCGGCGCAAAGGCGTGGGCAGGGAAATCGGCCTGATTGTGGATCAGGTCGAACTGGTCGGCCTGCGCGAACACGTGGCTGAGATGGCGATACTCCCAGACTTTTGCGTCGATCGCCGGATCTTCCTCATAACCTGCGGGCACCACGCCATCGAGTTCAGCGCTGGTCACGCTGTCGCGCGTGGCGAACAACGTCACCTCCACGCCGCGCGCGACCAACGCTTCGGTCAGCAGACTGGTGACCAATTCCCATGGACCATAAGCGCGGGGCGGAGTGCGCCAGGCGATTGGCGCGAGCATGGCTATTTTCACGCGATTATGATGCCTTCATTTGGCCGAAGCTGGTTCGGTACCCGCTCGCCATTCAGGGTCGAGAGCAGAGACTTTCCAGCCGGAAGTTCCAGGTCGCGGGGTTGGTTGCTCAAATTGAGCGCAATGACCAACCGCCGGCTCGCATAAGCGCGTTCATACATCAGCACGTCATTCCCGGCATGCAGCAGTGTGAAGCTGCCCTCATTCAGAACGGAGCTTGCGCGCCGCAACTGCAGCAGTTCGCGATAAAGTGTAAGCATCGATCCGGCGTCGCCATCTTGCGCCGCGACGTTGCGCGTTTTCCAGTCGGTGTTGAGTGGCAGCCACGGCTCACGCGTGCTGAAACCCGCATGTGCCGACGCGTCCCACGGCATCGGCGTACGCGATCGGTCGCGACCCAGTCCCAAGCCCGGCTGACGCAATTCCTGCGGGTCGCGCACACGATCGGGCGGAATATCGACCTGCCCGATGCCGAGCTCGTCGCCTTGATAAAGTGTCGGGGTGCCGCGCAGCGTCAGCAGCAGCATTGCGGCGACGCGCGCCTGCGCTTCGCCGATCCGCGCGGCGATACGTGGTGCGTCATGACTGCCGACGACCCAATTGGGCCAGCCATGAGCGGGAAGCGACACCTCATAAGCCGCGATCAAGGCGCCGATCTTGGCGGCGTCCCAGTCATTTTCGATCAGCTGGAAATTGAAGGGCAAGTGCACTTGCGGCCGCTCGGAAGTACCGAACCACCGTGCGTGACGGTCATTGGGCAGGAAGATCTCGCCGATCAGAACGCGACCCCCATACTCATCGGCAATTGCGCGCATTTCGGTGGAAATCGCGTGCGCCTCGGGCTGATCGGTCGAATGTGTCTGAAATACCCGGTCGCGCGCGTTCATGTGCGGTAGCCAGTCTGGATTGACCGGATTGTCGGGAAAACCCTCCGCCTTCACGATGTGCCACAAAACGTCGATGCGAAAGCCATCGACGCCGCGCGCAAACCAGAAGCGGAGCACGTCGAGCATTGCCGCCTTCAGCGCAGGGTTGCGCCAATTGAGGTCGGGCTGCTCCTTCAAAAAGGCGTGGAGGTAATATTGGCCCGTCGACTCGTCCCATTCCCAGGACGAGCCGCCGAAATCGCTTTCCCAATTATTAGGCGGTCCACCATCCGGCGCGGGGTCGGCCCAGATATACCAGTCGCGCTTCGGGCTATCGCGCGAAGACCGGCTCTCGAGAAACCACGGATGCTGGTCCGACGAGTGGTTGGGCACGAAATCGAGGATCAGTTTCAATCCGCGCGCATGGACTGCGGCGAGCAGGCGATCGAATGCCGCCAGGTCGCCAAACATCGGCTCGACCCCGCAATAGTCCGCAACGTCATAGCCAAAGTCGGCCATGGGCGAGGGAAAGATCGGGGACAGCCAGATCGCATCGACGCCGAGGCTCGCGACATAATCCAGGCGGCTCTCGATTCCCGCGAGGTCGCCAATCCCGTCGTCGTCCGAATCCTGGAACGACCGGGGATAGATTTGGTAGACGACACCGGTTTCCCACCAGGGGCGCGGTTGGTCGGCGGGTTCCATCGGCCCGCCCTGCCCCGCTTGACTAGTCGCATGCAAGGGCGTGAAGACCGGCGCATGCGAGACATTGATCATTTCATCGTCGGCGGCCCCGCGGCCGCGTCCAGTCGCTTTGGCGACGTTTTCGACCCGAATTCGGGCCAGGTGCAGGCGCGCGTCGGCTTGGGCGATGCGGCGGTCCTCGATCGTGCAGTCGCGGCGGCGCAGGCGGCGCAGCCCGGCTGGGCAGCGACCAATCCGCAGCGCCGGGCGCGGGTGATGTTCAACTTCAAGGCGCTGGTCGAAAAGAACATGCAGTCGCTCGCCGAACTGCTGGCGAGCGAGCATGGCAAGGTCGTCGCCGATGCCAAGGGCGACGTGCAGCGCGGACTCGACGTGATCGAGTTCGCCTGCGGCGTGCCGCATCTGCTGAAGGGCGAGTACACACCGGGGGCGGGGCCGGGCATCGACATTTATTCGATGCGCACGCCTTTGGGCATCGGCGCGGGGATCACTCCGTTCAACTTTCCGGCGATGATCCCGATGTGGATGTTCGGCGTGGCGATCGCGGCGGGCAATGCGTTCATCCTCAAGCCCAGCGAGCGCGATCCATCAGTGCCGGTGCGGCTGGCCGAGCTGATGCTCGAGGCCGGTGCGCCCGAGGGCATTTTGCAGGTCGTTCACGGCGACAAGGAAATGGTCGACGCGATCCTCGATCATCCGGCGATTTCGGCCGTCAGCTTCGTCGGCTCGTCGGACATCGCGCAATATGTCTATTCGCGCGGCGTCGCCGCCGGAAAGCGCGTGCAGGCGATGGGCGGAGCCAAGAACCACGGCATCGTGATGCCGGACGCGGATCTGGATCAGGTCGTCGCCGACCTGTCGGGCGCGGCGTTCGGTTCTGCGGGGGAGCGCTGCATGGCGCTGCCGGTGGTCGTGCCGGTGACTGACAAGACCGCCAACGAACTGCGCGAAGCCCTGATCCCCGCGATGAACAAGCTGCGGGTCGGTGTGTCGACCGATCCCGACGCGCATTACGGACCCGTCGTCAACGCCGCGCACAAACAGCGCGTCGAGAACTGGATCCAGACGGGCGTGGACGAAGGCGCCGAACTCGTCGTCGACGGGCGCGGCTTCAAGCTGCAGGGGCATGAGGAAGGCTTCTTCATCGGCCCGACGCTGTTCGACCACGTCACGCCCAAGATGGAAAGCTACAAGGAAGAGATCTTCGGCCCGGTGCTGCAGATGGTCCGCGCGGCCGACTTTGAGGAAGCGCTGCGCCTGCCCAGCGAGCATCAATACGGCAATGGCGTCGCGATCTTCACGCGCAACGGCCACGCCGCGCGCGAATTCGCCGCGCGGGTCAATGTCGGCATGGTCGGCATCAACGTGCCGATCCCGGTGCCGGTCGCGTATCACTCGTTCGGCGGGTGGAAGCGCTCGGCGTTCGGCGACCATAACCAGCACGGCATGGAAGGCGTCCGCTTCTGGACCAAGGTCAAGACCGTCACCCAGCGCTGGCCCGACGGTGGCGCGGGCGACAGTGCGTTCATCATCCCGACGATGGGGTGATGGCTTGATTGCCGCGCTTTTTCTGATGGCGTCGCAGATCGCCGGGCCGACGACGGTCAACGGCGCGTCTTTGGGCAAGGCTGAGAGCTTTCGCACTGACGGGCCTGCGACCGTTTGCATGCGGAATATGAAGTTGACGGTGGAGGCCGGGCAATCTGCGTATCTCGGCTATTCGGGCATTCACTCCGGCAAACTGAGATTGGTTACGGGGCGTGGCAGCGTCGAGTTCGATCACGGCGAGATATTTGCCGACCATTGGCGCAAGGAGCTGCTGTTCAAGGCGGGCGCGGCTCAGGTGTATTTGGGCCAGGAGAATGGCGACGGAAATTACCTGTTTGTGATGCCGGCCAAAGATGGCCGGCGGCGAGTTCAGGTTATTGCCGATGGCAGCGGGTTTCGGGGCAACCGCGAGGACTATCGCTTGCTGCGGCAGGTGACGCTTGGCGACGAAGATGCCACGGGTTGCACGCGCACCTATGCTTATGGTTGGGGCGTTCTCCTCGAGGGCGAGCCCTTTTTCCAGGACCGATGAATGAATCAATTCGACCTGACCGACGATCAGCGCGAGATCCAGGATCTGGCGCGGAAATTCACCGCCGACCGCATCACGCCGTTCGCGGCGGAGTGGGACGAGACCAACCATTATCCCGTCGATGTGTGGAAGGCCGTGGGCGAGCTCGGCTTCGGCGCGATCTATGTGTCCGAGGAGTCGGGCGGGATCGGGCTGGGGCGATTGGAAGCCGCGCTGATCATGGAGGCGATGGCCTATGGCTGCCCCGCGACCTCGCGCGTACATTTCGATCCACAATATGGCGACGTGGATGATCGACCGGTTCGGCGGGCAGGCGATCAAGGATCGTTTCCTCCCGAGCCTCGTCAGCATGGACAAGATCGCCAGTTACTGCCTGACCGAGCCGGGTTCGGGGTCGGACGCCGCGGCGCTGAAGACGACCGCGCGGCTCGCTTCGATCGGGGCGACCACTATGTCCTCAACGGCACCAAGCAGTTCATTTCGGGCGCGGGCTATAACGACATCTATGTCTGCATGGTCCGCACCAGCGACGATCGGTCGAAGGGCATCTCCTGCCTGGTGATCGAGAAAGATACGCCTGGCTTGTCGTTCGGCGCGCCGGAAAAGAAGCTGGGCTGGAACGCCAGCCCGACCGCGCAGGTGATTTTCGAGGATTGCCGCGTGCCCGTGGAAAATCGCGTGGGCGCGGAGGGCGATGGCTTCCGCTTTGCGATGGCCGGGCTTGATGGCGGGCGGTTGAATATCGGCGCGTGCTCGCTGGGCGGGGCGCAACGCTGCCTCGACGAAGCGATCAAATACACCAAGGACCGCCAGCAATTCGGCCAGCCGGTAGCGGAGTTCCAGAACACGCAGTTCATGCTCGCGGACATGGCGACCGATCTCGAAGCCTCGCGCGCGCTGCTGTACCTGGCGGCGGCGAAGGTGACCGCGAACGCGCCCGACAAATCGCGCTTTTCGGCGATGGCCAAGCGGCTGGCGACCGACAATGGTTCGGCGATCGTCAATGACGCGCTGCAGTTGTTCGGCGGCTATGGGTATCTGAAGGATTATCCGATCGAGCGCTTCTGGCGCGACCTGCGCGTCCATTCGATTTTGGAGGGCACCAATCAGGTAATGCGGATGATCGTCGGCCGCGATTTGCTGCGCCAGTGAGCGAAATCCTCACCCGCATTGAGGGCGGGGCCGGCTGGCTGTCGCTCAACCGGCCCAAGGCGATCCATGCGCTGACGCTCGACATGGTTCATGCCATGACCGACGCGCTGCAGCTGTGGCGTGATAATGACGCGGTCGGCGCGATCATCATCGATCATGCCGAGGGCCGTGGGTTTTGTGCGGGCGGCGACATCGCGTTCCTGCGCAATTCGGCGCTGAACGATGGCGGCGTGAGCGGACGGAAGTTCTTCCATGACGAATACCAGCTTAACCATCTGCTGTTCACTTATCCCAAGCCGGTGGTCGCGTTCATGGACGGGATCACGATGGGCGGCGGGGTCGGCATTTCGCAGCCGGCAAATACCGCGTGGCGACCGAGAATACGCGGCTGGCGATGCCGGAGACGGGGATCGGGCTGTTTCCCGATGTCGGCGGCGGCTGGTATCTGTCGCGGCTTGGGGGGCGGATTGGCGAGTTCCTGGCGCTGACCGGGGCGCGGCTCGACGGCGCCGAATGTTTCGCGCTGGGGCTGGCAACGCATTATCTGCCCGCCGAGGCGCTGCCCAAGGCCAAGGCGCGGATCGCCGCCGAGCCGCGACGCAATCGACGAAATCCTCGGCGACATGTCGGTCGCGCCGCCCGAAGCGCGCATCGTCGCCAATATCGATCGCATCGACGCGCTGTTCGGCCCGGATCGGCTTGAGGAAATTATCGCCGCGCTCGAAGGGCAGCGCGACGATTGGGCGCGCAAGGAACTGGCGACGCTTCGCACCAAATCGCCGCAGACAATGAAGGTCGCGCTGCGCCAGTTGGCGACGAGCCGGACGCTGCCCGATTTCGCCGTGAACATGGCGATGGAATATCGCATCGCCAGCCGCGTGCTGACCGCGCCCCGATTTCACGGAAGGCGTGCGTGCGGTGATCGTCGACAAGGACAATGCGCCGAAATGGGACCCGGCGACGCCCGAAGGTGTCACGGAGCATCTGCTCGACGCGATCTTCGCCCCGCTTCCCGCCAATGAGGAATGGACCCCGCTTTGACTTACGAAACAATCCTGGTCGAGCAGCGCGATGCCGTGACGCTCGTCACGCTCAATCGCCCGCAGGCGCTGAACGCGCTGAACAGCCAGGTGCTGGCCGATCTGATCGCCGCGTTTGCCGCCTATGATGCCGACGACAGCCAGCGCTGCCTCGTCCTGACCGGCAGCGAAAAGGCGTTCGCCGCGGGCGCGGACATCAAGGAAATGTCGGGCCAGGGTTTTGCCCAGATGTACGGCAGCAACTTCTTCGGCGGCTGGGAAAGGGTGACCGCGACGCGCAAGCCGTGGATCGCGGCGGTGGCGGGCTATGCGCTGGGCGGCGGGTGCGAAGTGGCGATGATGGCCGACTTCATCCTCGCCGGCGGACAGCGCCAAGTTCGGCCAGCCCGAAATCAAGCTGGGCGTGACGCCGGGCATGGGCGGATCGCAGCGGCTGGCGCGCGCGGTCGGCAAGGCCAAGGCGATGGAAATGTGCCTGACCGGGCGGATGATGGATGCGGCGGAAGCCGAGAGCGCGGGACTGGTCGCGCGCGTCGTGCCCGCGGCTGAACTGATCGACGAAGCGCTGAAGGTCGCCGCGGCGATCGCCGGCATGGCGCCGCTGGCGGCCATCGCGAACAAGGAAATGGTCAACGCCGCGTTCGAAACGACGCTGGCGCAGGGCGTGACGTTCGAGCGCCGCCTGTTCCACGGCCTGTTCGGCACCGAGGACCAGAAGGAAGGCATGGCGGCGTTCGTCGAGAAGCGGCCGGGGAAGTGGACGGGGCGCTGAAATGACCAGACCATCGGTTTCATCGGCCTCGGCCATATGGGCGGCGGGATGGCCGCCAATCTGGCGGCGAAGGGCTTTGCCGTCCGTGCGTTCGATCTCGAGCGAGGAGGCTTTGGCCCGCGCGGTCGAGGCGGGCTGCTGCGCGTGCGACCAGCGCGGCGGAGGCGGCCGAGGGTGCCGACGCGGTGGTGACGATGCTGCCCGCGGGAAAGCATGTTCGCGAGGTCTACGAGAGCGCGCTGCTCGAAGCGCCGCGCGGCGACATTGCTGCTCGATTGTTCGACCATCGATGTGGCGACCGCCAAGCAAGTCGCGCAGATGGCGGCGGATCGCGGGCTGGTTGCGGTCGATGCGCCGGTTTCGGGCGGGATCGCGGCGGCGAATGCGGGGACGCTGACTTTCATGGTCGGCGGCAGCGACGAGGCGTTCGCGCGGGCGCGAGCCGATCCTCGCCGCGATGGGCAAGGCGGTGATCCATGCCGGGGCCAACGGCGCGGGGCAGGCGGCGAAGGTCTGCAACAACATGATCCTCGGCGCGCGAAATGATCGCGACGTGCGAGGCATTTGCGCTGGCGGAAAAGCTCGGGCTGGACGGCGGACAAATTCTTCGACGATCGCCAGCGTGTCATCGGGGCAGAGCTGGTCGATGACGAGCTATTGCCCGGTTCCCGGCGTCGGGCCGGAAACGCCCGCCGACCGTGATTATCAGGGCGGCTTCGCCACCGCGCTGATGCTCAAGGATCTGAAGCTTGAGCCAGGAGGCGGCGGCATCGGTCGGGGCGGATACGCCGATGGGCGCGCGGGCGCGCGAACTGTATCAGGCGTTCGCCGATGCCGGGAATGGCGGGCTCGATTTCTCGGCGATCATCAAGACGCTGCGCTAGGCGGGTTCGCCCTGACCGCGTCCGAAGCGCGCGGCGGACGCGCGGCCAGAACAGGCCGAGGACCAGGCCGCTCATGACCAGCGCGGCGGCGGCGAGCTTCCAGCCTGGCAGCGGCTCGCCAAGCAGAGCGGCGGCGGAGGTCATGCCGAAGACCGGCACGAGCAGCGCCAGCGGCGCGACGGTCGCCGCCGGATAGCGGGCGAGCAGCCAGCCCCACACGCCATAGCCGAACATCGTATTGCCGACGGCCTGCCAGACGACGGCAGCCCAGGTCAGCGCAGCCGGCGTGTTCGACACCGGCGGCCATCGCCTGCGGGCCTTCCAAAATCCACGACAACGACGAACAGCGGGGGCATGGCGAACAAGCTCGCCCAGACGACGTAGCCGAGCATGTCGACCTGCCCCGCGCGCCGCGCGACGATATTGCCCGCCGCCCAGCAGAATGCCGCGCCTAGCGTCAGCGCAAGCCCGAGATGCGTGATGCTCCCATCGGTGTAGATCATGATCACGGCGATTCCCGCGCCCGACAGTAGCAGGCCGATAAATTGCGCCGGGGCAGGCCGCTCACCGCCGAAGATCGCGGCGAGGCCGATGGTGAAGACGACCTGCGTCTGCATCACCAGAGCAACTAACTGAACCAGGTACGCCACATAAACACC
>CAVUFE010000004.1:0-59368 GCA_963740775.1 uncultured Alphaproteobacteria bacterium
AAGCCGGTGCAGCGTTCGACCGGCGCTTCGAGATGGTAGAAGCAGCGTTCCTGCACCAACGCGGCCAATTCCGCGCCAAAGCCCGACGTGCGCGTGGCTTCGTGCACGATCATGCAGCGCCCGGTCTTCTTCACGCTGGCCTCGATCGTCTCGATGTCGAGCGGGAGGAGCGTGCGCAGGTCGATGACCTCGGCATCGACGCCCTTTTCCTCGACCGTCGCCGAGCGCGACATGGACCATGGTGCCATAGGTCAGGATCGTCAGGTCGCTGCCTTCGCGCACGATCGCGGCCTTGCCCAGCGGCACGGTGTAATGGCCCTCGGGCACTTCGGCCTGCGGCAAACTTCGCCCAAGGCTGGACCGGACGG
Organism: uncultured Alphaproteobacteria bacterium; assembly: GCA_963740775.1. GTDB lineage: Bacteria > Pseudomonadota > Alphaproteobacteria > Sphingomonadales > Sphingomonadaceae > Sphingomonas_O. The sequence goes on from CAVUFE010000004.1 coordinate 369, forward strand.
TCATAATGGCCGTCGAACGGGCCGTTATAGATGCGCTTGGGTTCGAAGAAGATGACGGGGTCGTTGTCGTCGATCGCCGCGAGCAGCAGGCCCTTGGCGTCATAGGGGTTCGACGGGATCACCGTCTTGATGCCGCAAACGTGCGTGAACATCGCCTCGGGCGACTGGCTGTGCGTCTGTCCGCCGAAGATGCCGCCGCCAAACGGCGTGCGCACGGTGATCGGCATCGGGAACTCGCCCGCCGAGCGATAGCGCAGCCGCGCCGCCTCGCTGACCAACTGGTCGAGGCCGGGATAGATATAGTCGGCGAACTGGATTTCGGGGATCGGACGCAGGCCATAGGCGCGCCATGCCGACCGCGACGCCGATGATGCCGCATTCGTTGATCGGCGTGTCGAACACGCGGGTCTTGCCGTGCTTTTTCTGCAGGCCCGCCGTCGCGCGGAACACGCCGCCGAAATAGCCGATATCCTCGCCCAGCACGGTGACGTTGGGGTCTTCGGACAGCGCGACGTCCATGGCGGAGTTGATCGCCTCGATCATGTTCATCGTCGGCCATTATGCGCCCTCCCGGATGCCCGAGGCGGCGCGTTCGGCGCGCATCTGCTCGCGCTGCTCCACCAGGTGCCAGGGCAATTCCTCGAACACATCGTCGAACATCGTGTCGAAACTCTGGTGCATGCCATGGCCGAGGATGCCGTTCTTCTCGGCTTCCTTCTGCGCGGCCTTCACGATTTCGGCGAGTTCCACGTCCTGCGCGTCATGTCGTTCAAGCGACCATTCGCCAAGGCCGATCAAATGGTCGCGCAGCCGCGCAATCGGGTCGCCCAGCGGCCATTTGGTCGCTTCGTCGGCGGAGCGGTACGCGCTCGGATCGTCCGAGGTCGAATGCCCTTCGGCGCGATAGGTGAAATGCTCGATCAGCGTCGGGCCATTGTTGGTGCGGGCGCGCTCGGCCGCCCAGGCGGTGGCGGCATAGACCGCCAGCGGGTCATTGCCATCGACGCGCAGCCCGGCGATGCCGTAGCCGGCGGCGCGCGCGGCAAACGTCGTCGCCTCACCGCCCGCGAAGCCGGCGAACGAGCTGATCGCCCACTGGTTGTTGACGATGTTCATGATCACCGGCGCGCGATAAACCGTCGCGAACATGCAGGCGGAATGGAAATCGCCTTCCGCAGTCGAACCTTCGCCGCACCAGGTCGCCGCAATCCGCGTGTCGCCCTTGGCTGCGGACGCCATCGCCCAGCCCACTGCCTGTGGATATTGCGTCGCCAGATTGCCGCTGATCGAAAAGAACGCGCCTTCGATCGTCGAATACATGATCGGCAACTGGCGGCCCTTCAGCCGATCGCCCTTGTTCGAATAAATCTGGTTCATCATGTCGACCAGCGACCAGTCGCGCGCGATCAAAATGCCCTGCTGGCGATAGCTGGGAAAACACATGTCATCGCGTTGCAGCGCGAAGGTGGCGCCGACGCTCACCGCCTCCTCGCCGGTCGACTTCATGTAGAAACTGGTCTTGCCCTGTCGCTGGGCACGGAACATGCGACCGTCGAACGCGCGGGTCAGGGCCATGGCACGCAACATCTTGCGCAACGTGTCGGGCGTCAGGCGCGGATCCCACGGGCCGACCGCCTTGGCATCGTCGTCGAGCACGCGGACAAGGCCATAGACCATTTCTCGCATCTCGCCCGCCGGCGCGGCACTGTCGGGACGCGGCGTCGCACCCGCTGGCAGCACGCCAATATCGGAGAAGTCAGCGTCATCGCCCGGGCGGTATTTCGGCTCGGGAACATGCAGGTTCAGAGGCGCGAGGTTGGGACGCGGCGAATCAGTCGGCAATTTGCTTTCCACTGGCGCCCAATGAACCGGACTGCGTCTCAGTTCCAGCGGTCGCGCGTATTTGCTTGCTAGTTGCCGTGTTGCAGCGCAGCATCTGGTGGAACAGATTGGTGAGTCTGTCGTTCATGTGAACGAAAGGTCGATCTTGATGGTTAAGTCGTTTGCGGGGCAGTTTTCAGAGGTTTTTGATCTGGATCAATCAAATCCTCGGCAAATCGCCCTGATCGGCAACTATCTTCCGCGTCTTTGTGGCATCGCAACATTCACGCACGACATTTACACTTCGATGCGCGCGCGCTTTCCCGATATCGCGATCGACGTCTGGGCGATGAACGATCGTGCGAGCGGGTATGATTATCCCGCCGCCGTCGTCGGCACGATCGAGCAGGACGACCGGGTCAGCTATTCCGCGGCTGCGCAGGCCATTACCGCGTCGGGTGCGGACATGGTCTGGTTGCAGCACGAATACGGCATTTATGGCGGCTCTGCCGGATGTCACATCCTTCATTTGCTCGACCAGATCGACCTGCCGGTGGCAACGCACGTGCACACCGTGCTGTCCGATCCGGACCCCGATCAGCGACAGGTTATGGAGCGGCTGGTTGAGCGGTCGGCGCGGCTGATCGTGATGAGCACGATGGGCCGTGATCTGCTGATTTCGACCTATGGTGCGCGGCCAGACCAGATCGTCGTGATCCCCCACGGCATCCCCGACCGCCCGTATGTCGAGGCCGCGACCATGAAGCCGGCCTTTGGCTTCGGCGACCGCCCGGTGATTCTGACCTTTGGGTTGCTGTCGCCCGGCAAGGGCATCGAGAACATGATCGCGGCGATGCCCGCGATTGCTCGGGAGCATCCCGATGCGCTGTACGTGGTGCTCGGTGCGACGCACCCCAACCTCGTCGCGAACGAAGGTGAAGCCTATCGCGAGCGCCTGATCGCGCAGACCGCGGCGCTCGGTGTCGCCGACAATGTAAGGTTCATCGACGACTTCGTCGAAACGGATGCGTTGCTCGACTATATTGCCGCTGCGGACATTTATGTGACGCCCTATCTCAACCCCGCTCAAGTCACGTCCGGGACGCTCGCTTATGCGGTTGGTTTAGGGAAGGTGGTCGTTTCGACGCCCTATATTCATGCCCGCGAGCTTTTAGCCGATGGCGTTGGCGAACTGGTCGCGTTTGGCGATAGCGAAGCCTTGTCACGGACGATTTCGGAATTGCTGTCGGATCCCGCGCGCATGGCTGAGCTCTCGGCACGAACCTATGCTGTCGGCCGGACGATGATCTGGCCACGCCTGGCCGAAACTTCGGTGGCCGCGTTCCAGGGCCTGAAACCCGCCAAATCGGTGGTGCCACACGTTTCGGGCACCGGCGCGCGCGCGATCGGCACCAGCGCGATCGACCGGATGACCGACGACACCGGGATGTTCCAGCATTCCAAGCTCGGCATCCCGGATCGTGCGCACGGCTATTGCATCGACGACAATGCGCGTGCGCTGATCTGGGCAGTCCGCGCCAAGGCAGTAGAGCCGGCGCAGCGCAACAAGTGGCTGGTAACATACGCCGGCTTCATAGACGGCGCGTGGAACCCGGATCTGGCAACGTTTCGCAATTTCATGGCATTCGATCGCCGCTGGCTTGAAGATCAGGGATCGGACGACAGTGTCGGACGGACGATCTGGGCCTTGGGCATCGCCGCCTCGGAGGCCGACGACCCCGCTCTGCGCGAATGGGCGATGGGCCTGTACGAACAGGCGCTGCCGACCGCTGCAAGGATCGAGTCGATCCATGCGCGCGCCTTCATCATCTTGGGTGGGGCGGCGGTTCTCCGCGCAGGCGAACACCGCTTTACGGAGCAGCTGATCGGGCGCTTTGCGGGCGAGCTCGCCGCGCTGGTCGCCGCCGAGCGACGTCCCGACTGGGCGTGGTTCGAAATCGTCCTGGCCTATGACAATTGCCGCCTTCCCGAAGCGCTCATCGCGGCCGGCCGTGCTGTCGGGCGTGACGATTGGGTCCGCACGGGCCTCGCCACGCTGGACTGGATTTGCGACAAACAGACTTCGGAACGCGGCTTGTACCGGCCGGTCGGCCACGAGAGTTTCGGTCGGCCCTATGCCGAACCCTTGCCCTTTGATCAGCAGCCGCTGGAAGCCTGGGCGACGATCGACGCCTGTGCCGCGGCCCTGGCCGAAACCGGCGATGCGCGCTGGCGGGATCGGGCGCTGGCCGCGTGGCGTTGGTATCTCGGGGACAATGACGTCGGCGTGGCATTGGGCGATCCGGTGACCGGCGAATGTTTCGACGGGCTCCATCCAAAGAGCGTGAACCGCAACCGTGGCGCGGAATCGATCTTGTCGTTCCAGCTGGCGGCCCAGACGATGGCGGCAATTATCCCGCGCGAACAACGTTCTTTGCACTTGGCGGCTGCGTAACAATCCGCCACCACGGTGGCGATGCTCAAAATTTATCAGCCGCCACTGAAGCTGCGCGCCGATCCCTCCCGGGTCGTCGTTCGGCCCTTCCACCTGCCACGCACACCCGAACAGGATCGGACGAAGCGGATTTTCGACGCGGTGCGCGGCATGGATATGCGCACCGCCCGGGCTGAATTGGCCATCGTCCAACGCGATTTCGGCATGCGCCACTGGCAGACGCAAAAGGTCTTTCAGCACCGTTTCGCGCAGATCGCGGAGGAATGGGGGGTCGATGTCGATGACGTTCGCGATGAGAAGCGACTGCTGATCGGTGCCTATCTGTGCCACGAGTATAGTTACGCCGCCGCAGCGCTGATGAACCCCAGCATCACGCGTCATCCCGATCAGTCGGGCCTTGCCCCCGGCAGCCAGCGTTTCGTCATGTCGATGCGCGCGGTGGGCGAAGGACATATCTCGTCCGTGGCGTTCCGCGAAGGCATCGTCAGTGACCGCGAAATCCAGCTGATGCCGCAGCCGCCCTTCGCCACCGCCGCCAACTCGCACGGTCACCTCGCAGAGGATTTCGAGGGGCCGATCACCGTTCGGCGCAACGACGACAGCACGCTGTCGGGAACGGTGCTGTTCCCCGTCACCGCGGCTCAGCGCAACGGGCTGGAGGATCTGCGGATCACCCGGTTCACTCATGACAATGGCGAGAGCGAGTGGATCGGCACCTATACCGCCTATTCGGGACGCGAGATCCAGTCGGAAATGCTACGGACGAAGGACTTTCAGAAGTTCGACCTCGTACCGATGAAGGGCCGCGCCGCGCGCAACAAGGGCATGGCGCCGTTCCCCCGCCAGGTGAACGGCAAGTACATGATGGTCGGGCGGCAGGACGGCGAAAATCTTTACCTGCTGCAGTCTGATGACCTCGAAACGTGGGACGACGAGGGCAAGCGCATCCTTGGTCCACGCTTCCCATGGGAACTGGTCCAGATGGGCAATTGCGGCGCGCCGATCGAACTCGACGAAGGGTGGCTGCTGCTGACGCATGGCGTGGGCGCGATGCGCAAATACTCGATCGGCGCCGCGTTGCTCGACAAGAACGACCCGTCGAAAGTGCTGGGGCGGACGTTCGAACCGATCCTGTCGGCGGCGGACGAGGACCGCGAAGGCTATGTCCCCAATGTGGTCTATACCTGCGGCGCGATCCAGTTGGGCGACGATCTGTTCATGCCCTACGGCGTGGCGGACTCGAGCATCGCTTTCGCGTTCGTACCGATCAAGGAACTGCTCGCGTCGATGTAACTAAAGGGTTCTGAATGGCGATAATGGCGGCACTCGCGCTGGCGGCAGCGGCGAGCGGAGGTGCAGTGGACGACCCCTATATCTGGCTCGAAGATCCGTACGCGCCCAGGGCGCTGGCATGGGTCGAGGCGGAGAATGCCCGCACGTTAGCCATCCTCGAAGCCGATCCGGCCTATCCCGCGCTGTTCGCCGACGCGCTGAAGATCGCGGAAGCGACCGACCGGGTCCCGGTGCCCAGCCTGATCGGCGGTCAGGTCTATAATTTCTGGCAGGATGCCGGCCATGTCCGCGGCATCTGGCGCACCACCGGCGTTGCCGGATACGCACAGCCGGCCATCGCCTGGAAGCAGGTGCTCGACCTCGACGCGTTGAGTGCCGTGGAAAAGGCCAATTGGGTGTGGAAGGGCACGAATTGCGAGCCGCTCGCCGAGCAGCGCTGCCTCGTCCTCCTGTCCGATGGCGGCGAAGATGCGGTCACCGCGCGCGAGTTCGACCTGACAACCGGGCAATTCGTAGCCGGTGGCTTCACGCTGCCCAAATCGAAGCAGAATATCGCGTGGGAAGACAAGGACACGCTGATCGTCGCGCGCGATTGGGGTCCGGGCACGATGACGAGCTCGGGCTACCCCTTCGTCGTCAAGCGCCTGAAGCGCGGCCAGCCTATGGCCAGCGCGTCCGAAATCTATCGCGGCAAGCCGAGCGACACGAGCGTGCAGCTCAGCGACTATGCCGACGGCGCGGGCAACAGTGTCGTCCTCCTCGCGCGGTCGATCGACTTCTTCCATTTCGAGTATTCGCTCGTGACGCCCACGGGGATCGTCAAATTGGCGATCCCGCAGCGCGCACAGACCCACGGCCTGATCGATGGCCGGTTGATCGTACTGCTCAGCGAGGATTGGCCAGATACACCTTACAAGGCTGGGTCGCTGGTCGCACTTGAAGTTGGCGCCGCGCTGGAAGGTCGAATTCATCCGGAACTGATCTTCGCACCGGGTCCGCGCCAGTCGGTCGATGGCGATGAAGTGCAGGTGACGCGCAGCCGGGTGCTGGCGACCGTCAACGATAATGTGCGCGGGCGGATCATGTCGTTTGCACCGACGAGCAAGGGCTGGACGGCCACGCGCTTGCCGCTGCCTGACAATGCCGCGACCTATATCGTCAGCGACGAGCAGCATGAGCGACAAGGCCTATGTCAGCGCCACCGATTTCCTGACGCCGACGACGATCTTTGCCGCCGATGCGGCGGCGGGCACGGTGACGCCGGTCAAGGTCAATCCCGCCCGCTTTGTCACAGATGGTCTGGTCAGCGAACAATTCGAAGCGGTGTCGAAGGACGGCACGCGCATACCGTATTTCGTGGTTCATCGCAGCGGTCCTCCGCCCAAAGGCGGCTGGCCGACAATCCTCAACGCCTATGGCGGGTTCGAGGTCTCGCAGACGCCGAGCTACCGCGGCGTGACCGGCAAATTGTGGCTGGAACGTGGGGGCGCCTTCGCTCTCGCGAACATCCGCGGTGGGGGCGAGTTCGGTCCCGCGTGGCACGAAGCGGCACTGAACGTGAACCGTCAGCGCGCCTATGACGATTTCGCGGCTGTCGGCGAAGACCTGATCAAGCGCGGTCTCACCTCCAAGCCGCGCCTTGGCGTGACAGGTGGATCGAATGGTGGCTTGCTGACCGGCGTTGCACTCACCCAGCGGCCCGATCTGTGGTCGGCGGTGGAGATCGACGTGCCGCTGCTCGACATGATCCGCATTGGCAAGATCGCCGCCGGGGCGTCGTGGCAGGGCGAATATGGCGACGTCGCCGATCCTGCCATTCGTGCCTTCTGGGACAAGGTGTCGCCTTATCAGCAGCTCAGGCCCGGCCTTAAATTGCCCATGCCGTACATCTTCACCACGACGAAGGACGATCGCGTCGGCCCCGGGCATGCGCGCAAGTTTGCCGCGCGGATGAAGGAGTATGGGTTGCCCTACCTCTATTACGAAAACACTGAGGGCGGGCATGGTGCGGGCGCCAATCTGAAGCAGGTGGCGCGCACCAACGCGCTCGGCATGGTCTATTTCAAACGACAATTGATGGAGAATGCGCAATGACTACTCGTCGTGAAGCCTTGGGCGGGCTCGCCGCCGCGACCGCGCTGGTCTCGCCCGCGGCCGCTGCCGTCCGTCGCCGTGGACCGGCGCGACCGGCCAAGAGCGCGGCGCGTGTCGTCCTCGACGATGCGGGGCAAGAACTGCTGCGGCTCAACCCGCAATATGCCACCAGCCTCGGCCTCGACACTGGCCGCAACGCCGACCTTCGCGCGAAACTGGACGCTCCCGATCCCGGTATCGACCCGCGCTGGGTGAGCGAAATCGACAGCATCCGTGCGCGGATCGGCCGCCTCGACAAATCCCGGTTGACCGGAGCCGAGGCAGCGCAGATCGGCACGCTCGATTACGCCGCCGAAAGCGCGCAGATTGGCCGCCGCTTCGCTTACGGCAATGACGGTTCGAAGGGTTTGCTCAACGGCCCCGCGCCCTATGTCGTCAGCCAGCAGGACGGCGCGGTGACGTCGGTTCCCGAATTCCTGAATTCGCAGCATCCGGTCAAGACGCGCGCCGATGCGGAGGCCTATCTCGCACGCATCGTCGCGTTCGCACGACTGCTCGATAGCGAAAGCGCGCGCTTCACCGCCGATGCGTCCGCCGGCGTGACTCCGCCCAGCTTCATTGCCCGCAACGCGCTCGGCCAGTTGCAGGATTACCGCAAGGTCGCGGCGGGTGAGCAGCCGATGGTCCAATCCCTTGCCACGCGCGCACGCGCTGCAAGAATCCCGGGCGATTGGGCGGGACGGGCAGCGGCGGCGGTGAACCAACTCGTCTATCCCGCGCTCGATCGCCAGATCATTGCCTATAGCCGCGCGACGCGCAATTCGAGCGACCGGGCCGGTGCGGCCCGGCTGCCCGATGGCGCGGCATTCTACGCCTGGGCGCTGCGCTGCGGAACGACGACGGACATCCCGGCGGAGGAGATTCACCGCACCGGCCTTGAGCAGAACGAGGAGATCAAGGGCCGCATCGACGCGATCCTCAAGAGCCAGGGAATGACGCGCGGCTCGGTGGGTGAGCGCGTCGTCGCGCTCAACAGCCGCCCCGACCAGTTGTTCAGCAACGACGATGCCGGTCGCGCGCAAGTCATCGCCTATATCAAGGGCAAGATCGCGGCGACGCGCGCGTTGACGCCGCGTGTCAGCCACCTGAAGCTGCGTGCGCCGGTCGATGTTAAGCGCGTGCCGCCGGACATTCAGGACGGTGCGGCGCTTGGCTATATGCAGCCCGCGGCGCTCGATGGCTCGCGCCCGGCAATTTATTACGTGAACCTCAAATCGACGTCCCTCTGGCCCAAATACCAGCTGGCGACACTTTCGGCGCATGAGGCGATACCGGGGCATAGCTGGCAGTTCGCCTACCTCGCGGAAAATGGCGGCAGACACGCCGATCGTGTCGTCGATGATCGGCAACAACGCCTTCGTCGAAGGCTGGGCGCTCTATTCCGAACAGTTGATGGACGAGATGGGGTTGTACGCCAACGATCCGCTCGGTCGTGTCGGCTACCTCCAGGCGCAGCAATTCCGCGCCTGTCGTCTCGTCGCCGATACCGGACTCCATGCGTATGACTGGAGCCGGGACAAGGCCGTCGACTTCATGGTCACGCAAACCGGCAAGGGCCGCGACGCGATGACCTCCGAAATCGACCGCTATTGCGCGTCGCCGGGGCAGGCCTGCGGCTACAAGATGGGCCACAACGCCATCGTTGCGCTGCGTGACAAGGCGCGGGCACGGATGGGCGCACGCTTCGATCTGGCCAGCTTCGACGATGCGTTGATCAAGACCGGCGGCGTGCCGCTGGCCCTGCTCGACGACGTGGTCGACAGCTGGATGCGCGGGCAGCGCGCCTAGGCGCGCTGGCTACGAGACCGTCTGCTCGATCACGCCGAAGATCGGGTGATGCCGTTCGTCGTCCATCGTGATGCGAACGGTATCGCCCGATTTGAGGAATGGCGTTTCCGCCTTGCCGCGCAGGATCGTTTCGACCGTGCGCACTTCCGCGATGCACGAATAGCCGTGCCCACCTTCGGCGATCGGCTTGCCAGGTCCGCCGCCCTCGTCACGGTTGCTGACGGTTCCCGACCCGACGATCGTTCCGGCGCCCAGGCTGCGCGTCTTTGCCAGGTGCGCGATCAGGGTGCCGAAGTCGAATGTCATGTCGACGCCGGCATCGGCGCGGCCGAAGGGCTTGCCGTTGAGATCGACCGTCAGGCAGCCGTGCAGCTTGCCGTCGCGCCAGCGCTCGCCCAGCGCTTCGGGCGTGACGAAGACCGGCGACATCGCACTGGCGGGCTTGGACTGAAAGAAGCCGAACCCCTTGGCCAGTTCGCCGGGGATGAGATTGCGGAGCGATACGTCGTTGGTCAGCCCGACCAGCCGCACCGCCGCCAGCGCGTCTTCACGGCTCGCACCTTGCGGCACGTCGCCAGTGACGACGACGACCTCCGCCTCGCAATCGCAGCCCCAGCTTTCGTCGGCGAGCGGAATGGCGTCGCGCGCGCCCAGAAACCCATCGCTGCCACCCTGATAGACCAGCGGATCGTGCCAGAAGCTTTCGGGCATTTCGGCCCCGCGCGCCTGTCGGACGAGCTGGACGTGGTTCACATAAGCCGAGCCGTCGGCCCATTGGTATGCGCGCGGCAATGGCGCGGCGGCATCATGTTCGTGAAAGCGTTCGAGCGGGATGGCATCGTTGCGCACGTCGATCGCCAGCGCCTCGAGGCTGGGTGCGACGCGATCCCAATCGTCCAGCGCCGCCTGCAGCGTCGGCACGATGTGCCCGGCATCGGCATAATAAGCGAGGTCGTCCGAGACGACGACGAGGCGGCCGTCGCGGCCCGATTTGAGTGAGGCGAGTTTCATGGCCGCCAGCCTAGGCGAGGCTGGCCCGCGCGGCAAACGCGCACACTTGACGCGAACGTCAACCTCCCCTCATGTCGCGGTCAAAGGAGAGCATCCATGTCGCTCGATAACATCGCCCGCACGGCGTATGACGAAGATCACGAGGCCTTTCGCCAGACGGTGCGCCGCTTCATGCAGGAGGAGATCGCTCCGAATGCCGCGAAATGGCAGGAAGACGGCATCGTCCCCAAATCGATCTGGCCCAAGGCGGGCGAGCTTGGCCTGCTGTGCCCGACGGTGCCCGAGGAATATGGCGGGCTGGGCCTCGACTTCGGCTACAACGCCATCGTCGACGAGGAAGGCAGCTATTATGGCGGCGCCGCGACCGGCTTCTCGCTCCATTCCGATATCGTCGTGAACTACATCATCAGCTACGGCTCCGAAGAGCAAAAGCGCGAATGGTTGCCCAAGATGGTGTCGGGCGAGGTCGTCACCGCGATCGCCATGACCGAGCCGGGCACGGGCAGCGACCTTCAGGGCATTCGCACCACCGCCAAGAAGGACGGCAATCACTACGTCATCAACGGCAGCAAGACCTATATCACCAATGGCCAGAACGCCGATCTGGTGCTGGTCTGCGTCAAGACCGATACCGAAGTGCAGCCGGCCTATAAGGGCGTGTCGATCGTGCTGGTCGAGGCCGAACCGCGAAGGCTTCAAGCGCGGCCGCAAGCTCGACAAGATCGGCATGGACGAGGCGGACACGTCCGAACTGTTCTTCGAGGACGTCCGCGTGCCGATGACCAATTGCCTGGGCGAAGAGGGCAAGGGCTTCATCTATCTGATGTCCGAATTGCCGCAGGAACGCCTGTCGATCGCGATCTCCGCGCAGACCGCGGCGCAGAAGGCCTATGACATGACCGTCGAATTCTGCCGCGACCGCAAGGCGTTCGGCAAGCCGGTGATCGATTTCCAGAACACGCGCTTCACCCTCGCCGACCTCAAGTCCAAGCTGCAGGTCGGCTGGGCGCATCTCGACTGGGCACTGACCCGGCTGCTCAAGAAGGAACTGACACCGGAGGAAGGCGCGGCCGCGAAATTGTGGCACACCGAGCTGCAGTGGGAAACGGTCGACAAGTGCCTCCAGCTGCATGGCGGCGCCGGATACATGAACGAATATCCCATCGCCCGCATGTGGCGCGCGGCGCGCGTGACGCGCATCTTCGGCGGCACTAACGAGATCATGAAGGAACTGATCGGGCGCAAGCTAGCTTGAAGGCGCAGTGGCAAGCCATGCGTCTGGCTTGCCGCTCTCCTCGATGACGTTGCCGCCATCGCCAAGCTTGCGGCGACGTCGCTCGACGATGTCGGGGCGGCGGCAGGGCAGGGCGGGGGCAAAGGCGGCGGGCGTGGTCATCGACGATACTGCGGTCGCGCCGCGTTTCGTCACCGGCTTCTCGCCCGATCGCGAATTGCCGATCGTCGGTCGGATCGCGCTCGGTTCGGTCAAGAACAAGCTCGTTTTCCTGTTGCCCGCCGCATTGGCGCTCAGCGCGCTGGCGCCTTGGGCGATCACCCCGATCCTGATGGCTGGCGGCGCCTATCTTTGCTTCGAAGGTGCCGAGAAGGTCTTCGAGTGGTTCACCACCAAGGATGAGAGCCGATGAAGACAGCTTGCAACCGGCGACCCGGTCGACGCTGGAAAACACGCGGATCGCGGGCGCAATCCGCACCGACCTGATCCTGTCTGCGGAAATCATGGCGATTTCACTGGCCAGGTCGCCGACCAGGGTTTCTGGGCGCGTGCCGTCAGTCTGGCGATCGTCGCCCTGCTGGTCACCGCCGGCGTTTACGGTGTCGTCGCGTTGATCGTGAAGATGGACGATATCGGCCTGCACCTCGCGCAAGCGCGGCAACGCCGCCGTGCGCGCCGTGGGACGCGGGCTGGTCAAGGGCATGCCGGGCGTGCTGGCCACGCTCGGCACGGTCGGCATCGCCGCAATGATCTGGGTCGGCGGCGGGATCATCCTGCACGGATTGCACGACTATCATGTCGAACTGACCCCGCATGCGATCGCGGCCGTGGGCGGCGGCAGCGGGCTTCCTGCACTGGCTGGCCAATGCCGCCTGGTCCGGTCGTGGTCGGGCTGGCGCTGGGCGGGGTGCTGGCGCTGGCGCGATCCACAAGCTGCGCCCGCATCATTGCACTCACTTCACCGCCTTGACGGCGGTGATCGTCCGCGCGGCGGTGTAGCCGAGATAGCCGGTCCCGAAGAGCGTCCACAGACTGTCGGGAATGCCGCGCAGGTACAGGTTCATCGCATCGCCGATGGCGCGCGCGGTGCCGGGCTGCGCCGCGCCGATCAGGCCCATCGGAATCGCCCACAGGATGATCGCGTACATCACGTAGAGGAAGGACGGGCGCGCGCGCGGCTGGTCCAGGGGTCGATGCTGTTGGCTTCGGCGACGATGGCGGTCAGTTGCGTCTTCACGGCTTCGAGCTCGGCGTGCCTTCGAGCCTGAGCAGTTCGAGCTTGGCCGCGTCGCGCGCCTTGGGGTCGGGGATGATCTTGTCGATCAGGCCGGCGATCGGGCTGATCAGATTCGTTGAGAATGGGCATGCCATCGAGATCCTTACGTTGACTTATGTTGACACGGAAAGGGGGGGGTCAGCCCAGCCGGTTGGCGAGCCAGCCGTAGAGAAAGGCTTCGTTGGCGGGGCGGCGTTCGGCCAGATGGAGATAGCGTTCGCCCTGCAGCGCCTCGAGCGCCTTGAGCAGCACGCTCTCGCCATGCGGCGCGCGTAGCCTGAGAAAGGCGGTGAGCGCCGCGAGGGTGGCGTCGTCGATGCGCGTGGCGCGGCGGCCAGATCGGCATAGTCGCGCCCGCCGCGGTTCGAGCGCATTGAGCGCGCGCTGGAGAAAACCGATCGCAACCGCCGGCCCCATGTTGACGCCGGTATCGAACAATTCGGCGGCGATAGCGGGTGCCAGTGGCAGGATGCGCTCGAAGCCCGGCCGCTGCCAGTACGTGCGGCGATACAGCGCCACCGCGAAATCGCGCGGCAGGTCGCGCATCGGGCCGCGCCATCCCGCGGTGCGTGCGACGGCTTCGGTAATGCCCCATCGGGTCGCGCCGCCCCTGTCGGCCGGATGGTCGACAAAGCCGCCCTCGCGGCCGATCACCTCGTCGATAAGTTGGTCGATGTTCATGGCGTTCCTTTCCGAGTTCGAAAGGAACATTCCTAGAACATTTCCTATTTTGGAAGCACTATTTTTTCGATCGAGCGCGGTACGGTCGCACGGGCGGAATTGCGGCTCGGCCGCCAAGGGGTGCAGCCAGCCGTGCCGCTATCCGCATTTTCGATGATGCGATAAGGTGGGTCGCGAACCAACCGCGGGCGGGATATCGATTTGAACTGGCAATCATGGATCGAAGGGATGGGCGTTCGAGTTCCCAACTCCCCTGATCTGACTTCGATCATCATCGCGGTCGTTCTGGTCGCGGGCGCCTACACGGTTGGCTGGTTCGTCAGCAGCTGGTCGCGACGCCCGATAACCGCCGCCATCTGGCGCTGGACCGGGCGCGGGGATGATTTCGGCGGGCGGCTGACGGGCGCCCTGACCAATTACGGCATCGTCGCACTGATCCTCCTTATTGCCGGGAATGCGGTAGCGTTCAGTCCCATCGGCTTGCTGATCCTTTCGGCGGGGCTCGGCTTTGCCGTTGCGATTGTCGTGCGCAGTATTTCCCGTGCCCTTGGCGCAGGGGGGAGCATCGCCGGGGTGCTGGCCGTCTTTGCCTTTGTCGCGACAACCGCGGGCACGCTGGGTGGGATCAAACCGCTGCGCGCGGGGCTGGACGGCGTTGGACTGGACGTCGGCACGCATCGCATCTCGCTGCTCGGCGTTGCCAATTTCATCGTGGTCGCGGCGGTGCTGTATGTCGCCGCGCGGCTGGCCAATCGCGTGGCCATTCATTCGATCGGCCGGGTCAAGGCGCTGGATGTTTCGCAGCGCGCCTTGCTGCAGAAAGTGGCGAGCATTCTCGTCATCGTCATCGCCGCGCTACTCGGGATCGACCTGCTGGGTATCGATCTGACCGCGCTGACGGTGTTTTCGGGGGCCGTCGGGCTGGCCGTCGGGTTCGGGCTGCAAAAAACCTTTGGCAACCTGATCGCCGGGCTGATCCTGCTGATGGACCGGTCGGTCAAGCCGGGTGATGTCATCGTCGTCGGCGACACTTTCGGCGCGGTTACCAAGATCGGCGTGCGCGCCGTTTCCGTCGTCACGCGTGACGGCAAGGAACATCTGATCCCGAACGAACAGCTGATGACCGAGCCCGTCGAGAACTGGTCGTATTCGAGCCGCGACGTGCGTATCCATATCAAGGTCGGGGTTGCCTATGGCTGCGACCTGGCGCTGGCCCAGCGGCTGATGATCGAGGCCGCGACCGCGTCGCCAAGGGCGCTCAAGACACCCAAGCCGACCGTGTGGCTGACCGATTTCGGCGATAGTTCGGTCAACCATGAAATCCTGGTGTGGATCACTGACCCGGAAGCGGGCGTCGGCAATGTGCGATCGGACGTGCTCAACCGCCTGTGGAATTCGTTCAAGGACCATGACATCGAAATCCCGTTCCCCCAGCGCGACATCCACATCCGCACGCCACCGCCGCCACCGCCGCCCTTGACGTGAAGCGCCTGCGGCGAGCGAACTTGCGCCATCCGCGCCCCTCCCCTACAGGCGCGCACTCGGTCGGGACGTAGCGCAGCCTGGTAGCGCATCACACTGGGGGTGTGGGGGTCGCAGGTTCGAATCCTGTCGTCCCGACCAACGCGCGGTTTGCGAAGCCGCAGCGAAGCAGCGGTTACGACAAACAAGCGCTGCGGGCGGGCAAGCCCGTCCCACGACGCGGCTTTGCTGCGCCGTCTGGGGAATCAGTGACAAACAATATCCCTCGTCCAACCTTGCCCCCCTGCCGCCCTCTGCTACGCTCCGTCAGGTAAGGGAGAGCACATGACGACGGACGAAACTGCTCCGCGCGCCGGCGGCGCCTACGCCTGGTACGTGCTGATCGTCCTGTTCCTGGTCTACGTGCTCAACTTCGTCGACCGGCAAATCCTGTCCATCCTGGCCAAGGACGTGAAGCGCGACCTGGGGCTCGACGATGCCGATATCGGCTTCCTGTTCGGCACCGCGTTCGGGGTGTTCTATTCACTGTTCGGCATTCCGCTCGGCCGGCTGGCGGACAATTGGCACCGCGTGCGGCTGATCAGCCTGGGCCTGGCCATCTGGTCGGCGATGACGGCTGCTTCCGGGTTGGCAAAGAACGGGCTGCAACTGACCGGCGCGCGGATCGGCGTGGGCATCGGTGAGGCGACCGCAAGTCCCTGCGCCTATTCGTTGCTGTCGGACTATTTCCCCAAGAACCGCCGCGCCTTTGCACTGGCGATTTACTCGTCGGGCATTTTCGTCGGTGGCGGCATGTCGCTGTTCATCGGCGGGGCGATCGTCGACACGTGGAACGCGGCCTATCCGCAAGGGCATTGGGGGCTGGTCGGATGGCAGGCCGCGTTCATGGCGGTGGGCATTCCCGGTCTTATCCTTGCCCTGCTGGTGGCCACATTGCGCGAACCCAGGCGCGGCGCGGCCGAAGGGCTGGTCACGCCGGTATCGGCAACCCCGTTCAAGGATTTCGGTGCCGAACTCGTCGCGATCATTCCGCCGCTCACGCTGATCGGCGCGGCGCGGCGCGGGCCCGTCGCACTGGCGATCAACGTGACAGCGTTCGTGGTGACGGCAGCGATCGTGTGGTTGCTCGTTCACGCGACGGGCGACCTGTATCAATGGGTCGCGGTCGGCGGCGGCGCCTATGCCGTGTTTTCCTGGGCCAGCACGCTGCGGCAGCGCGATCCGGCAACCTTTGCGCTGATCTGGGGGACGCCGGCCTTTCTCGCCACGGCGCTCGGCTACGGCTTGATCTCCTACGTGTCGTACGGCGTGGCGGCGTTTGGGGCGCTGTACGCGGAAACGATGCTGGGGCAGGACAAGACCACGGTCGGCCTGTTCCTGGGCGGTGGTGCGGCGGCCGGTGGGTTCATCGGCATCGTGGCCGGCGGGCGGCTGGCGGACTGGATGAAGTCGAACACCAAATGGGGCCGCGTGCCGGTGATCATGATCGGTTGCCTGCTACCGATCCCGATGCTGATCTATGCCTATACAACGCCCAGTCCGACGGCGTTCTACCTCGTCAGCTTCGTCATGAGCGGATCGGCATCGGCCGCGCTCGGGCCGGCGGGGGCGACGACCCAGGACCTCGTCCTTCCGCGGATGCGCGGGACCGCGACCGCGACCTTCTTCATCGCGACGACATTGGTCGGGTTGGCGCTGGGTCCGTATATGACCGGCTTCGTGTCGCGGGCGAGCGGCGATCTCCGCACGGGCATTCTCACCTTGCTGGTGGTCGCTCCGGTGTCGCTCGGCTGTTTGCTCTTCGCCTGGTCGCGGCTGCCCAGGGCGGAGGCGACGGTGATCGAGCGGGCACGGGCTGCGGGGGAACCGCTCTAACGCCGCGCTACACCAGTGTCCGGAACAGCGGGACGACGTTGTCCCCGGCGCGTCCGCCAAAATCGTTGGGATGCACGAACGCGCTGCGAAACCACGGAAAGACTGCGGCATCGAAACACCCTTTCAGCCAGTCAATGCCCGCCATTACGACCGGTGACGCGCGTCCTTCGGGATGAAAATAGTAGAAAATGTCGAACTTGACGCGGAACGGCAGGTCGATCGGCACGAGGCGCGGAACCAGCGCCGTCGCATAGGTCGGCATGTAGGCGATGCCTGCCCCGTTCGCGACAGCCCAGAAAATCGCCAGGCTCGAATTGGTGCGGATGGGCAGAAACCCAGGAGGGCGCTCGGTCCCGACCAGCTGGTCGAGCAGGCTGGACTTCACGCCGGGCGCCGCCTGTTCGATGAAGCGATGCTCGAGCAACTCCTCCGCCGTTCCCGGCACGCCATGGCGGTTGACGTAGTCGACCGAGGCAAAGGGCATGAAGTGCAACGTTGCCAGGCGCGCGGCGATCAGGTCCGGGTTGCGCGGCCGCTGCCAGACGATGCCGATATCGAGATCCTGGCTGCGGTCGAGTTCCAGGTCGTTGCTGCACAGCATCGACATGGTCAGATCGGGAAAGCGTTCGTGCAGTTGCAATAGCCGCGGCGTCAGCCAGCCCGAGCCCAGCCCTTCCGTGGTGCCGATGCGCAGTTCGTCCGACTGCCGAAGATAGGCACTGGTGTCGACACCGTCGGCCACCGCTGCGCCGCGCATCGAAATCGCCACTTCGCGCAGGTGCTGGCCTGTGGGGGTCAGCTCCACACCCCGGGGCCCCCGCCGCAGGAGCGTATCCTCCAGCTGATCTTCCAGCCGGGTGATCCGTTTGCGCACCGTATTGATCGAAACGTGTGCACACCGCGCGGCGGCGCGCAGGCTGCGCGTTTCGGCCACGTGCAGGAACAGCCCCAGATCGTCCCAGCGCAATCCCGCAAGCCGTTCGCGCAGCAATGGCTGGGCCGGCGGCTGAACAGGGTGAACGCCCTGTTGCCCATCTTGGACCAGTGATTTTGGCGCGATCATCCTAGGCGGTCCTCATCGATGCCGACCGGCAAACAACAAGAGGTACAAAGATGGATTGTGTCCGTATCGGAGCAGGTGAATTGCCGGAGAGCGCCGCGCTCGCGCTCGATCCCTTGTTCGATCGACTGGTGGCGCGGGCGCCTTTCACGGCCACGGATATCCGGCGGGCAACGCGGCAGGAAATGCTTGCGGCGCTGGAGTTGGCACGCGTGACGCTGCCGGTTGCGACGGCCGAGGTGGCATCAGCTGTGCAGGCCCATAACCCCGATGCCTTTCTGCTGGTGCCCGGAGCCGAACTGGCGACAACGCCGATGATCGCGTTGTTGCCCCTGAACGATGCAGGCGCGGCAGCCCTTGTTG
Organism: uncultured Alphaproteobacteria bacterium; assembly: GCA_963740775.1. Classification (GTDB taxonomy): domain Bacteria; phylum Pseudomonadota; class Alphaproteobacteria; order Sphingomonadales; family Sphingomonadaceae; genus Sphingomonas_O. The sequence goes on from CAVUFE010000004.1 coordinate 18,862, forward strand.
ACGGGAGGTTCGACGCCCAGTCGCCGCAAATCGCGCATCTCGCTCGGGTCGATCAAGCCGCGACAGCACTCTATGTCTGGCTGGTCTGGACACCCGGTCGGATGAACTCCGGCCTCAAGTTGATCGCCGAAGTCGCGCGACGTCATCCCGACATTGCCATCTTCACGCGGCCCGCGCACGCCGCCTCGGCGCGCATCCTCGCAAAGGTCGGGTTTCGACGAGCAGGTGAGCACTTTGCGGCAGCACCCGCGTCGCTGGTCGTCGCATTGCCGACGACGCGGTTCCGCACGCCTGCGATAACCGTGCGACCAGCGATGGGGCTCGACGATCTGCGCAGGGTCTTCGCAATACGCACCGCGACGTACATGGCCGAGCAATTGTGCAGCTATGACGAAGAGTTCGACGCGAATGATTTTTGCGCGACGCATCTGATCGGCGAGATTGATGGCGAGCCTGCCGGATGCGTGCGCATCCGCTGGTTCAGCGACTTCGCCAAGCTTGAGCGGCTGGCCATCGATCCCCGGCATCGCCGCTCGCGATTGATGCCGGCCCTTGTCCGCGCCGCCTTCGCGCATTGCCGCCGCAAGGGGTATCGGCGGCTTTATGCCCATGCGCGTGAAGATCTGGTGCCCGCGTGGGAACGCTTCGGCGCGCGCCTGATCAACGGCCGACCACCGTTTCACTTCAGCGACGTTACCTTCCGCGAGATGGTTCTCGACCTGCCACCCGCCGATGATGCGATCCGCTATGGCGCGGACCCCCTGGTGACGATCCGTCCCGAGGGGGTGTGGGACGTCTTGGGGCCGGTCGAACGCGCCCAGTTACGCGCACCGACCGACCGCAGGGCGGCAATGGCCGCGCACATGCGCCGACTCAGGAAAGGGTGATGCCATCCCGCGGCAGGCACGGTGGCAAAAGACGTGAAGAGTAGATTTGCGCGGCACGGGGCAAAGCCAGGATTGCCGCGTCAAGCATCGCGGCGGATTGATGCATGCCCTTGGAATCGAGAATATCCAGCGCCTGTTCCATCAGCTGATACGCCTGAGCGATTGCGATCATTGAACTCGGTCTCCGTGTGCTCAGAGACTAACCGCACGAACCCAGATTTGCCGATACCGGCACTGATGCAAATATTGCATCAGTGCCGGATTGAAACCTTCACCAGATGCGCACGCGCTGTTCCGGTGGAAGGTAGAGGGCGTCGCCGGGCTTGACGTCGAACGCCTTGTACCACGCATCGATATTGCGGACGACCGCGTTGACGCGGGCTTTTTCGGGGCTGTGCGGATCGGTCAGCAACTGTTCGCGTACCGCACCTTCGCGCCGCAGGCCGCGCCAGACCTGGGCGTAACCCAGGAAAAAGCGCTGATCACCGGTCAGCCCGTCGATCACCGGCGGTTCACCATGTGCCGCGACATATTTGCGCCAAGCGCCATATGCGGTTTCAAGACCCGACAGATCGCCGATATTTTCCCCCATGGTCAACTTGCCGTTGATGTGGAGACCCGGGATCGGCTCGATCGCATCATATTGCGCGCCGAGCATCGTCGTTCGCTGACCGTATTTGGCCGCCGCTTCCGCCGTCCACCAATCCTTCAGCTGGCCCTGCCCGTTGAAGCGCCGGCCCTGGTCGTCGAAGCCGTGGCCGATCTCGTGCCCGATCACCGCGCCGATGCCGCCATAATTGACCGCCGGATCGGCATTCGGATCGAAGAACGGCGGTTGGAGGATCGCCGCCGGGAAGGTGATCGAATTGTTTGGCGGGTTGTAATAGGCGTTCACCGTCTGCGGCGACATGAACCACAGGCCCTTGTCGATCGGCTGCGGGAAGCGCTGCAGCTGCAAATTCCACTGGAATTGTTCCCCGCGCACCGCATTGCCGAGCAGGTCATCGGGCTTCACGACATAGCTCGAATAATCGATCCACTTGTCTGGATAGCCGATCTGCGGCGTAAACGCGGCAAGCTTTGCTTGCGCCTGACGACGCGTCGCAGGATCCATCCACGAATTCTGATCGATCCGGTCCTTCAGGCTGGCGCGGATGTTGGTGATCAACTCGTCCATCTGCGCCTTGCTGGCGGGCGGGAAATATTTGGCGACATAGACTTCGCCGACAGCTTCACCGAGGCGCGAGTTGAGAAGCCCGACGCCCCGCTTCCAGCGTTCGCGCTGTTCCTTCACGTCGCGCAGCGTGGCCGAATAAAAATCGAAATTGGCATCGTCGAACGCCTTGGGCAGCTGCGTCGCGTGGGTGCGGATGAAATGGAAGGCGAGGTAATCCTTCCACGTCGACAAAGGCACCGTGTCGAGCAGTTTGCCCGTTTCGACCAGCTCGCTTGGCTGGCGCACCATGACGCGCGCCGGGTCGCCGAGGCCACGCGCCTGGAGATAGCGAGGCCAGTCCCATTGCGGCGCGATCGAGACCAGTTCCGGGACCGTCATGCGGTTGACCGACTGGGTCAGGTCGCGACTGCGCTCGGGTGCCCAATGCGCCTGCGCAATCTGCGTTTCCAGCGCGATAATGCGGTCGGCGCGCGCTTCGGCGTCACTGAAGCCGGCAAGGCGCAGCATCGTTGCGACGTAACCCCGATAGTCGGCGCGGAAGGCAGGGAACTTGCCGTCGGCGCGAAGATAATAATCGCGGTTGGGCAGGCCGAGGCCACCTTGGCCCATCCCGACCGAATAATGCGTAGGGTCGTCGGGATCGGCGGAAATGCCGACGCCGACCGGCGCGGTATAGCCCGGGCGCGCCATGATCGCGATGAGTCCGGCACGGTCCGTTACCGCCGCGACAGGGGCCAGATACGGCCGAAGTACGGCCGCGCCGCGCTTTTCGATGGTCGCAGTGTCCATCCAGCTCGTCCACAGCGCGGCGATCTTTGCTTCCTTGGTGCCCGGCTGGGCAGCACGCAGCCCGGCGACGATGTCACGGACCTGTCGTTCGGACAGCAGCGACAGATCGTTGAACGAACCCGTGACGGTCTGGTCAGGCGGGATGACGGCAGTCTTGGCCCAATTGCCATTGGCATAGTCCCAGAAATCATCGCCAGGTTTTTCGGTGCTGTCGCGACCCGAGAGGTCGACGCCCCAAGTGCCGAGCTGAGGCTTTGCGGCTGGCGCAGATTGAGCGGAGAGACTTGCGGGCAGGGTCAACGCACCCAACAGCAGTGCAACGCGAAATCTTCTGGTCATTCGGGCAATCCTCGATCGGTGATCATGCCCAACGACTACCAGCTTACCCCGCCTTAACAAGCGCTTAGCAGCTGCAAGCAAGTGCTAGCAGCGCCGGCCGGTTATTGCTAATCACTCGCAAGTGAATCTCGCCGAACTGCCCTTGGCTACCGACGCCACCATCGCTGCGATCGATTGGTCGCAGCTGTCGGAGCGTGACGGGCGGCGCCTGCGCGAACTGGGTTTTGATGAGGGTGTCGGCGTCACACCGTTGCATGGCGGCGGTTTCGTGGCGCGTGATCCGTTGGCAGTGCGCGTAGGTCGAATGACCGTCGCCATCCGCCGCGCCCATGCGGCAGCGATCGAGGTCGAACCAGCATGAACGCCGAAACTGCGGTCGTCACCGCGCCGATGGTGGCGCTGGTCGGCAATCCCAATGCGGGCAAATCGGCACTGTTCAACGCGCTGACGGGGGCGCGGCAGAAGGTCGGCAACTATCCGGGTGTGACGGTCGAGCGGCATGCCGGCCGGCTGGCGCTGCCCGACGGGCGTCCTGTCGAACTGGTCGACCTGCCCGGGACGTACAGTTTGACGCCGTCGAGCCCCGACGAACGCGTGACGCGCGACGTGGTGCTGGGGCACCAGGACGGTGAGCGTGTGCCGTCGGCGATCGTGATCGTCGTCGACGCATCGAATCTCGACAACCATCTGCGCTTCGCGATGGAGCTGATCGCGCTAGGGCGGCCATGTGTCGTCGCGCTAAACATGCATGATCTGGCGCTGCGTGACGGGCTGCACATCGACATGGCCAAGCTGTCGCAGGAACTTCGCGTGCCGGTGGTGCCGACCGTGGCGGTGCGCAAGCGCGGGCTGGACGATTTGCTCGAGCAGATTGCCAGGATGGTCGATGCCGGGCCCGTCGTCACGATCGACGCTGTGCCACAGGCCGATATGGCGCAGCGGCAACGCGCGGCGCGCAGGATTGCCGATGCAGTGACGACGGAGCACAGCCCGCGCAGGCGGGTCAGCGCGACGCTGGACAAGGTCGCGCTGCATCCAGTCGCTGGTCCGATCATCCTGGCGGCGCTGATGTTCGTCATGTTCCAGGCGGTGTTCAGCTTGGCCGCGTCACCCGCCGACATGCTCGACGCGGGAATTGTCGCGTTGCAGGATGCGGTCACCGGCCAGATGGGCGACACCCCGGTGCGGTCGCTGATCGTCGATGGTGTGCTCGCCGGTGTTGGCGCGGTCGTCGTGTTCCTCCCGCAGATCCTGATACTGTTCCTGTTCATCCTGTTGCTTGAAGCGTCCGGCTACATGGTCCGTGCGGCGTTCCTGATGGACCGGCTGATGGCTGGCGTCGGACTCTCGGGTCGGGCGTTCATCCCGCTTCTCTCCAGTTTTGCCTGCGCAATTCCGGGGATCATGGCGACACGGACGATCGAGGACGAACAGGATCGCCTGACGACCATCCTGATCGCGCCGTTGATGACCTGTTCGGCGCGGTTGCCGGTTTATGCGGTGATCATCGCGGCCTTCATTCCCGCGCGAAGTGTGGGGCCCGGCATTGGACTGCAGGGGCTCGTTCTGTTCGCCTTGTATGTCTCCGGCATCCTTGGCGCGCTGGTCGCCGCGCTGCTGCTGCGGCGCACGGTCACCAGAGGACCGGCCCACGGGTTCATGATGGAAATGCCCAAATATCAATGGCCGAACTGGCGCGACGTCGCGCTCGGACTGTGGCAACGGGCCTATGTTTTCCTGCGCCGCGCCGGCACGATCATCGCGGCTACGACGATTGTCCTGTGGGCGATGCTCAGCTTTCCGCAAGTGCCTGCGGGGTCGCCCAAGAGCCAGGTCGATCACTCGATCGCCGGGCGCATCGCCGATGGGATCGCGCCGGTATTTGCGCCGATCGGCTTCAATCGTAACATCGTGCTGTCGCTGATCCCGGCGATGGCGGCACGCGAAGTCGCGGTGTCTGCGCTCGCCACGGTCAACGCCATCGACAATGGCAACGACGAGGCGGGGCGCGACCGATCGCTGGTGGGTGCACTCAAGAAAGCGTGGTCGCTGCCCACCGCGCTCGCGTTCCTCGCCTGGTTCGTCTTCGCACCGCAATGCATCTCGACGATCGCAGTGGTGCGACGAGAGACAAACGGGTGGAAGTGGCCGGGCTTCATGCTAGGCTACCTGTTCGCGCTCGCCTACATTGCGGCGGGCCTTACATATTGGATCGCGAGAGGAGCGGGGCTCTAGTGGCAGGCAGCGTCAACAAGGTTATTCTGGTCGGCAATCTGGGCAAGGATCCGGAGAGCCGCAGCTTCGCCAACGGCGGCAAGGTCGTCAGCTTTTCGGTCGCGACGTCCGAAGGCTGGAAGGACAAGTCGACCGGCGAGCGCAAGGACAAGACCGAATGGCACAACGTGTCGATCTTTTCGGAAGGGCTGGCACGCGTCGCCGAACAATATCTGAAAAAGGGATCGAAAGTGTACCTCGAGGGGCAGCTCGAGACGCGCAAGTGGCAGGATCAGTCGGGCAACGACCGATATTCGACCGACGTCGTGCTGCGGAATTTCAACTCGTCAATGGTGCTGCTCGACGGTCGTGAAAGCGGCGGCGGCGGCGGCGGCGGCGGTCAGGGCGGCGGCGGTTGGGGTGGTAACGATCGCTCTAATCGCGACGATGCCCCGCGTGGCAATTACCAGAACCGCGGTGCCGCATCGGGCGGTCGCCCGCCGGCATTCGATGCCGATCTGGACGACGACGTCCCCTTTTAAGGCTTGAGCAGCCCCTTCAGCCCCGCAAACGCGCCATTGGCGGGACCGACCCGCAGATTGACATCTTCGGCATCGGCGCACCGCGGGAACGGGTCTGCGGCGAGCGCGAGGGTTTGCGCCGCGGCCTCGCCAAGATCGATCGCGCCGCCTTCGATTGGCAGCGTATCGAGTTCCTCCTCGGCAAGCTCGATCTCTTCGCTTTCCGGGGTGGCCAGACCCTCGACGAAGTGCAGGTCGAAGCTTTCGGTAATGGTTTCGGCGACTGGCGCCCCCGTGGTGACGCAGCTCTGGACGATTTTCGCTTTCAGTGTTCCGACCGCGTGCACGCCACCCGCGATGCGCGTCAACTTGGCCGAGCCGCGCAGGGACTCGATGGCAAGCCAACCAAAACGTTGCGCGAGCGCCGCGCATTCGGCCTTGTTTGCCGAATAATCCTCATCGCGGCCGCCGGCACCGATCGTGTCGAGCGCAATACGGCGGCTGAATTCCAAGTCGTTCATCATGCTCCTCTCATCCCAGGCGTCCCTGCTGCAAGGCATCGCGAGACACGATGGCAATGCCCCCCTCCAGTGCGCCGGCCATGGCTTCGGCCACCGCCAATTCCGCTGGCGGAGGCGCTTCACCGCGATAGAGATTACGGATCAGCGCGCCGCGCCGGTCGGTCGAGCGATAGGCGCCGAGGCGCCCGCCGAGCGCCCCCATCATCCCGCCGACCTTCTTGCCGACGACGACGTCGCCAACGCCCCATTGACGCATCGTTCCGTCCATATCTTCGACGAATAACTCGGCGAGCCGCGCCGATCCCTCGCGGCCCCAGAGGCCCTCCCGCTCCAGCCGGATCATGACCAGGCTGATGACCAGCGCCAGCATGTCGAAGCGGCCGTCGATCGTATCGGGCACGCCGGCCCGCTGATACCATTCGGGACGGCGTGCTTCTGCCACCACCGACGCATAAAGCGGGCGCCAGTCGTCGCGCTTGTCCCGGCCCAACAGCCGTCGAAACATGTTCACAAAAGCCCTTTCGCTTGCTGCCTTGGCACCCTTCCCATATGGCGCGCATTCACGCGACAGCAATCGCGCGTGCGCCAGTTTGAAAGCCGATGATGCGATCGTTTGTCCTGCTCCTCGCCTCCACCGCCGCGCTTGCCGGCTGTTCGACCGTGCGATCGCACCAAGGGTATCTGACCGACCCTCAATTGGTCGCGACGGTTCAGCCGGGCATCGATAATCGCGAGTCGGTTGAGCGCACGCTGGGCCGCCCGACATTCATGGGTCAGTTCGACAATAACGACTGGTACTATGTCGGCCGCGAATTGCGCCAGGTCGCATTCGGCAATCCTAGCCCGAAAGAGGGTACGATGCTGCATGTCCGGTTCGACACCAAGGGCGACGTCGTTTCGGCGGACAATCTGGGGCTCACGCGCGTCGTGAAGGTCAGCCCGGTGGGCGACAAAACGCCGACCCTGGGTCGCGATCGCAACTTCTTCGAGGATCTATTCGGAAATATCGGACAGGTCGGGTCGGTTGGCCAGGGCGGTGGCACCGCGGACAACCCCACCGGCGGCAATTAACGCCGGCTTCGGCCCGACAAGGCGAGCCCCATCGCGAGCAGCGCGACGAGCGCGGACAGCATGAGGACAAGCGCGTTCTGAAGGTGCGCGGTCATCGCTGTTCGGGTGGGTGATAGCCGAGCGCGGTCAGATCTACGCCCTGAGCCATCAGTCGTGCCGCATCGTCGGGCGTGCCATAGCGCGTCAGCATGTCGAGTTGGTCGTCCACCCGCGCATCTTCGCGCGGCTCGGGGTCATGACTTCGCGCCACGGGCTGCGATTGCGACGCACTGACGACCACGAACAACACCGCAGCTGCGATGATGCCGAGAAGGATCACCGCGCGACACCACCCGCCGCCAGAACGGCCAGCGTGACGAGTTCGCTCGCGGTCGAGGACATCGTCGCAACCTGGACCGGCTTTTCCATCCCGATCAGCATCGGGCCGATCACCGAATCGCCTCCAAGTTCGCGGAGCAGCTTGGCGCTGAGATTGGCGGATTGCAGACCCGGCATGATCAGGACGTTGGCCGGTTTCGACAAACGCGCGAACGGATAACTCGCCAACACCTTGGGGTTGAGCGCGACGTCCGGAGCCATTTCACCCTCGAATTCAAATTCGACCTTGCGCTCCTCGAGCAGGGCGACGGCATCGCGGATATTTTCGAGGAAATTGCCGGCCGGGTTGCCGAAGGTCGAATAGCTCAGGAACGCAACGCGCGGCTCATGCCCCATGCGCCGGGCGACCGCAGCGGTCCCTTCGGCAATGTCCGCCAGCTCGGACGCGGTCGGGCGTTCGTTGACGGTGGTGTCGGCCATGAAAACGGTATGCGACTGCCCGACGAGCACATGAATCCCGAACGGGACACGGCCGGCCTCGGGATCGATGACCCGTCGCACGTCGCGCATCGTCTGGGCGTAAGTCCGCGTGACGCCTGTAATCATGGCATCCGCCTGACCGAGCTTCAGGAGGCCGGCCGCGAAGATGTTGCGGTCCTGGTTGACCATCCGCTCCACCTCGCGGCGCAGATATCCGCGCCGCTGAAGCCGCTGATACAGCATCTCGACCATTTCCGGGACGAGCGGTGAGTTGCGGCTGTTGTGCACCTCGAAAGACTCGGGATTGTCGATGCCCAGTGCTTTGAGCCGGTCATGGACATCGTCCCGACCGACAAGCACCGGCGTGCCATATCCGCCATCCCGGAAGGAGATTGCCGCGCGCAACACGACTTCCTCTTCGCCTTCGGCAAACACCACGCGTTTCGGTTCGGCCCGCGCGCCTTCATAGGCGAGGCTGAGCACCGACGTTGTCGGATTGAGACGCGCGCGTAACGATTGGCGATAGGCCGCCATGTCGGCAATCGGCTTGCCCGCGACGCCCGAATCCATCGCGGCCTGCGCGACCGCGGCAGGAACGATCTCCATCAGACGCGGATCGAACGGCGCGGGAATGATATAGTCGCGTCCGAATGACGGGGTACGACCCCCGTAAGCCGCCGCGACCTCTTCCGGTACCTGCTGGCGTGCAAGTTCGGCGATGGCGTTGGCGGCGGCGATCTTCATCTCCTCGTTGATCGCGGTCGCGCGAACGTCGAGCGCGCCGCGGAAGATGAAAGGAAAGCCGAGGACATTGTTGACCTGGTTGGGATAGTCCGATCGTCCAGTGGCAACGATGGCATCGGGCCGCGCCGCCTTGGCGTCGGGCGGGGTGATCTCTGGATCGGGATTGGCCATCGCAAAGATGATCGGCTGCGGTGCCATGTCCTTGACCATATGCGGTTGCAGTGCACCCGCGGCGCTGAGGCCGAGGAAGACATCGGCGCCTTTCAGCGCCTCTTCCAACGTGCGCGCTTCGGTCCTCGCCGCGTGGGCGGACTTCCACTGATCCATGCCCGTTTCACGACCCTGATAGATCACGCCCGATCGGTCGCACATGATGACGTTGTCGGGACGCACCCCCATCGCCTTGATCAGCGCGGTGCAGGCGATGGCCGATGCGCCAGCGCCGTTGACGACCATCCTGACGTCCTTGAGCTCGCGCCCGGTCAGGTACACCGCGTTGATCAGCCCCGCAGCCGCGATGATCGCCGTGCCGTGCTGGTCATCATGCATCACCGGGATCGACATGCGCTCCTTCAGCGCCTGTTCGATGATGAAGCATTCGGGTGCCTTGATGTCTTCGAGGTTGATGCCGCCGAAACTGGGTTCCAGCAGCGCCACCGCGTTGATGAAGGCGTCGCGTGTCTTCGGTCGTCGACTTCGAGGTCGATCGAATCGACATCGGCAAAGCGCTTGAACAGCACCGCCTTGCCTTCCATCACCGGCTTGGACGCGAGCGCGCCGAGATTGCCCATGCCGAGAATGGCGGTGCCGTTGGAAATCACCGCAACCAGATTGCCCTTGGCGGTGTAGTCATACGCCGTCGCCGGATCGTCGGCGATCGCCTGGACCGGCACCGCGACGCCGGGCGAATAAGCCAGCGACAAGTCGCGTTGTGTCGCCATCGGCTTGGTCGCGACGATCTCGAGCTTTCCCGGGCGCCCTTCCGAATGGAACAGCAGCGCCTCGCGGTCGGAAAACTGGACGTTGGCTTCGTCGCTCATGTGCAATCCTCTTGGGTCGCCCTTCCCTAGCGTCATTCCGCCTATCGCCACAATCAAGCGATTGTGTATCGCCCGCATAACGATGACGACCGCCCCCACCCCGATGATGGCGCAATATCTGGCGCTGAAGGCCGAGGCGCCCGACTGCCTGTTATTCTATCGCATGGGCGATTTTTTCGAATTGTTCTTCGACGATGCGAAAGCAGCGGCGGCATGCCTCGACATCGCGCTGACCGGTCGCGGCGAACATGATGGCCAGCGAATCCCGATGTGCGGCGTGCCGGTCCACTCCGCCGACGCCTATCTCGCGCGGTTGATCCGGGGCGGGCACCGCGTCGCCATCGCCGAACAGGTCGAAACGCCGGCGCAGGCCAAGGCGCGGGGCGGCAAGACGCTGGTTGCGCGCGCGATCGTGCGGGTGGTGACGGCAGGAACGCTGACCGAGGACGTCCTGCTGGACGGCAAAGCTGCCAACTGGCTGGTGGCGCTGGCCAGGGCGGGCGAGCGTGTGGGCTTCGCCGCAGCCGATGTGTCGACCGGCGCAATGGAACTGGGCGAGGTCGCTGTCGGCGAGGTCGAGGCCGAGCTTGCGCGCTTGGGACCAAGGGAAGTTGTGGTCGCCGAGGGGACCGACATGCCCGGGATCGCCCGGCCATCAGCGGATTTTTCGAGCGCAAAGGGCGAGAGCGCGGCTCAAGGCGTTGCACGGCGTCGCAACGCTCGACGGCTTCGGTGAATTCACACGCTGCGCACTGGCGGCGGCAGGCGGCTTGCTCGCATATCTCGACCATGCCGGTAAAGGCACGATGCCCTTCCTCGCGCCACCCGCGCGGCGCATCGCGAGCGATCATATGGCGATCGATGCCGCAACGCGCGAGAGCCTGGAGCTGACAATCAGTACAGCGGCAGCCGTGCGGGATCGCTGCTCGATGCCTTGACCGCACAGTTACCGCCGGCGGAGCGCGTTGCCTTGCCGCCGACCTGTCGGCTCCGTTGACCGATCGCGACGCGGATCGAAGAGCGGCTAGGACTGGTCGGTCATTATGCGGAGGATGGCTCGCGCCGTAACGCCATGCGCGATGCGCTGCGGCGAATGCCCGATATTGCCCGCGCACTCGGGCGGCTGTCGGCCGGACGCGGGTCGCCCGCGCGACTTGGGGGCGTTGCGGGATGGGCTGAACGGTGCGTGGACGCTCGGCGCGAGCAACTTGCGCAGATCGGGAATGCGCCGACATTGCTCTCCAGGCTGCGCCGGCCCTGTCGGGACACGGCGCGCTGATCGACATGCTCACGCGGGCGCTTGGTGCCCGATCCCCCGATCGATGCGGCGAACGGCGGCTATATTGCCGCGGGCTATGACCCGGCGCTCGACGCCTTGCGTGAGACTGGCGGAACCGGCCGACGCGAAATTGCCGCGCTGGAGGCGCGGATGCGTGTGGCGACCGGCATCAACGCCCTGCGTATCCGTCACAACAACGTGCTTGGCTACCATATCGAGGTTCCGGCCCGCGCCGCAGACCCGCTATTGCAGGCGAATTCAGGATTTACTCACCGCCAGACACTGGCGGGCGTGGTGCGTTTCAATTCCCCCGAACTGCATGAATCGGCGGCGACGGTCGGACAGGCGGGGGCGCACGCGCTTGCTGCCGAAGCCGCGCATCTCGAGGAACTGACGGCGCTCGCCGTCGCGCAGGCGCCGCAAATCTGCCGCACCGCCGATGCGCTGGCGCGGCTCGATGTGGCCAGCGCGCTCGCCGAACGCGCGAGCGAGGGCGACTGGTGCCGTCCCGTCCTGGTCAGTCATGCCTGCCTGGAGATCGAGGGCGGGCGCCATCCGGTGGTCGAGGCGGCGGTCGCAAAGGCTGGTGCGCGCTTCGTCGCCAATCGATTGTCGGATGAATCATGACGACCGGCTATGGTTGGTTACCGGCCCGAACATGGGCGGAAAATCGACGTTCCTGCGACAGAATGCGCTGATTGCGGTGCTTGGCGCAGTCAGGCAGCTATGTCCCGGCGACCTCGGCCATGTTGGGCATCGTCGACCGCCTGTTCAGCCGCGTTGGCGCATCGGACAACCTCGCACGCGGTCGTTCAACCTTCATGGTCGAAATGGTCGAAACTGCCGCGATTCTGGCGCAGGCAGGGCCGGACAGCCTGGTCATCCTCGACGAAGTCGGGCGCGGCACATCAACTTATGATGGACTGGCGATCGCATGGGCGGTGGTCGAGGCGGTGCATGAGGTGAACAAATGCCGTTGTTTGTTCGCGACGCATTATCATGAGCTGACACGACTGGCGGAAAAGCTGCCCGCGTTGTCGCTGCACCATGTCCGAGCGCGCGAGTATAAGGGTGACCTCGTCCTGCTCCACGAAGTGGCAGAGGGGCCCGCCGATCGAAGCTATGGCATCGCGGTGGCCCGGCTCGCCGGTCTGCCGCCGCCAGTCGTGGCGCGCGCCAAGGCGGTGCTCGCCAAGCTTGAAGCAGGCCGCGCCGCGACGGGCGGGCTGGCGGCGGGGCTCGACGATCTGCCGCTGTTCGCCAATTTGGTTGAGGAGGCACCCGCCGATCCGTTGCGCGAGGCCCTCGACGCCGTCCATCCCGATGCGCTCAGTCCGCGTGAGGCGCTTGAGGCGCTCTACCGGCTCAAGGGGCTGGCGGACTAGGTCGAAGGGGGACGAACGCGGGGCACGGGGGAGGACGGTCCCGAATGAAAATGCGTCACCGCGCGCCTTACACCTAAGGTCGCACGGCGTTCGGACAGCGTTGCCACTGGGTGCTGGTCGCTTCGGTCCTCGGCCAGTCGTATCGCCGCCAACGGAAGGAATCAGGGCCTTCGAATATGAGCCACCACAGGACAGGATCGCCGACATCCGTAACGCGCTTTTCGTCTTCGATAATTGTCAGCACGCGCGTGGGTTCAGCGCGAACGACGCGGTATCGTGCGGTCCAGTTCGCGGCCCATTTCTCGGTCAAAACGATTTCTCGAGCGTCCGATGATATCGCGAAGGTCTGTGCTTTCGAGCAATCCTGCTGGGTCGTGCCAGCGACAGTGTCGATAACCTGCCAGTCGCCCACGATCGCAACGAGCGGATCGGCTGGGCCAAGCGCCGGCGCGGCGATCGCCGCTGACGTTAACGCCAGTAACGCAGCTAGAGCCATCAATGACAGGATCCTTCCACATTCATCATGCGTAAGTCCCGATCGCGCCGAAGAGCCGCGTCAATGCGTCGCGTTCGGCCGCGACGAGTTCCGGTCGCCACACCTCGAACAGCAACACCACTCGTGTCGCGTCGCTGTCGTTCCACGCCTCGTGTTCGATCAAATCGTCGAAGATCATCAGCTTGTCGGCTTGCACGGGGCGCTTGTCGTTACCGACGCGCAGGGCACAGTCGGGTGGAACGATCAGCGGCAAATGCACGATGCATCGCGTATTGAGCATGCCGTTGTGAGGCGGGATATGCGTGCCCGCCTTAAGCACGCTGAACAATGCCATCGGGGAACGTCCGGCGATGCGCGGGATAGGCAGATCGGCAAGCGCGGCCATGGTCGCGGGGCAACGGTCGGCGTTTCCCGGAACGGGCCTGCCGCCTTCCCACAAATGGAATGCGCTCCAGCTCGGGTCGCCAAGCAAGCTATGGCCGCGACTGGCACGCGTCGGATCGGCTGCCACATAAGGGACGATGCCTGCCTCATCCGCCAGCACGGACTCGAGTTCCGCGCGGATTTCCGGCGCCTTGGCCTCGAAATCCGCTGCCCAGGGGAAATCGGCGGGATCGAAAAACTGGATGTGCGGCAGGCCGGGATAGAAAAAGCTCGTCGGCGCTTGGAAATAGGGCTGTTTCTCACCCGCGATGATCTGCATTGCTTCGGCAAAGCGCGGCCCGGCATCAACACCCCCGAGCTGGTCACTGAGATGCGCGAGGTAACGCGCGCTCGCTCCAGCCATGCGTTCTTCGGCGTAACGCAGCCGTGCCGCCAGGGCGGGTGCGACGTTGAGACCCGCCGCGCTGGATAGTGCCAGGCCATAAAAGCTTGATGCGGCGCGGTCGTCCGCAGCCAGATCGCCGCGCAGCACCAGAGCCTCGATATTACGAGGCTCGGCGGCAAGGCACGCGTCGAGCGCCACGCGCGCGGCTTCGCCGTCGCCAAGCGCCTGGCAAGCCTGCCCCAGCAGCAGGTTCAAGCGCGACGTCGCCGCGCCTGCAGCCACGACTTGATCGAACGCCGCGCGCGCCGCAGCATGGTCGCCGCGATGCATTGCGGCGAGACCCGATTGGGCGACGGCGTTGAGATCGGCGGACATCCTGCCCTAAGTGAAGAAGCTGAAGTTGGGGTCAAGCGCTTCTTCTTTGAGGCTGGCACGACTAGATAAGGGCGTGCTCTACGATAGCTTGCCCCATCGGCGCCGGATCATCGGCCGCCGCGATCTGGCGGATCAACTCAGCGTCGCGGAATCGAGAGCGGACGCGGTGGCGATCCTCAAGACCGGCCCTTGATGCCGGTCGCGCGGAAATCGCCCGACGGCTTGAGGCGGCGCCCGCCGACGGGCGCGGCGCGGCCCTGGCCGGGGCGTATCTGATCGATCAGATCGTCCGGCTGGCTTACGATTTCATCGTCGGCACGCTGTACCGCAACGACAATCCGACCGCCGGCGAGCGGCTTTCGATCGCGGCGGTCGGTGGATACGGGCGCGCCGAAATGGCGCCGTATTCGGACATCGACATCGCCTTCCTGACGCCGTGGAAGCAGACCGGCTGGACCGAGCAGGTCATCGAATCGATGCTTTATCTGTTGTGGGATCTGGGGCTGAAGGTCGGCCATTCGTCGCGCTCGCTCGACGAAATGATCCGCATGGCCAAGTCCGACCTGACGATCCGCACCGCCTTGCTCGAGGCGCGCTACGTCTGGGGCGACCGCGCGGTTTATGACGAGGCGGCGCGCCGCTTCGACAGCGAAGTGGTCGACGGCACATGCCCGCGCCTTCGTCGCCGAAAAGCTCGCCGAGCGTGAAGCACGGCACAAGCGGATGGGCGACAGCCGCTATGTCGTCGAACCCAATGTGAAGGAGGGCAAGGGCGGCCTGCGCGACCTGCATGCGCTGTTCTGGATCGGCAAATACGTCCACCGCGTCGGCAGTGTCGCCGAACTGGTCGGCAAAGGGCTGCTTACCGCGCCCGAATTGCGCCGGTTTCAGAAAGCGGAAAACTTCCTGCTCGCCGTTCGCTGTCACCTGCACATCGTGTCGCGCCGCGCAGAGGATCGGCTGACCTTCGACGTCCAGCCCGAAATCGCGCGACGGATGCGTTATCGCGATGGTGCCGGGCGTTCCGCGGTCGAACGCTTCATGCAGCATTATTTCCTGCCGCCGAAAACTGTCGGTGACCTGACCGGCGTGTTTCTGGCGCACCTTGATGACAGCATGGCCTCGAAGGGACGACGCTTTGCATTGTCGGGCCTGATGCGTCGTCCGCGCGCCCTGTCAGGCTTTGTCCTCGATCGTGGGCGGTTGACGATCCCCAACGACGACTGGTTCCGCGAAGACCCGGTGCGCATCCTCGAACTGTTCGCGGTGGCCGATCGGCAGGGCCTCGAAATCCACCCACAGGCGATGCGGATTGCGGCGCGCGACGCCAAGCTGATCGACGCCGCAGTGCGCGTCGATCCGCGCGCAAATGCCCTGTTTCTCGACGTGCTGACGTCTCCACGCGATCCTGAAACCGTGCTTCGCTGGATGAACGAGGCGACGGTGTTCGGGCGGTTCATTCCCGATTTCGGCCGTGTCGTCGCGCAGATGCAGTTCGACATGTACCACCATTATACCGTCGACGAGCACACCATCCGCGCGGTCGGATTGCTGTCGCGGATCGAAAAGGGCGCGCTGAAGCGACGACCATCCGCTTGCCAGCGTGATCCTGAAGCAGACGCCCATGCGTCGGGCGCTTTACGTTTCGGTGCTGCTTCACGATATCGCCAAGGGGCGCGGCGGCGATCACAGCCTGCTGGGTGCGGAGGTCGCGCATGCAACTTTGCCCGCGACTCGGGCTGACTGCGGGCCGAGACCGAGACCGTGTCATGGTTGGTGCGCAATCACCTGTTGATGTCTGCGACCGCATTCAAGCGCGACCTGACCGATTTCAAGACGATCGCCGACTTCGCCGAAACCGTACAGAGCCATGAGCGGCTGCGCCTGCTGCTGGCCCTGACCGTGGTCGATATCCGCGCGGTCGGGCCAGGGGTGTGGAACAGCTGGAAGCGGCAATTGCTCGGCGATCTGTACGAATCTGCCGAGGAGGTATTGCGGCTTGGCCACAAGCAGACCGGGCGTGCCGAGCGTGTTGCCGCCAAGCAGGACACGTTGCGCTCAGCGCTCGATTGGAACGACGGGGAGTTCGCGGCCTATGCAGCGCGGTTCGCGGACGGGTATTGGATTGCGGAACCGGACGATATCTTGTTGTCCAACGCCCGGCATGTCGCGGCTGCCGGGGACGATCCGCTTCACGTCAGTGCAGCAATCTATCCCGCGCGCGGTGCGACCCTCGTCACGGTTACCGCGACCGACCATCCGGGCCTGTTCTATCGCCTGGCCGGTGCGATTCACCTCGCCGGGGCGTCGATCATCGATGCACGCATCCACACGACGCGCGACGGTTTGGCGCTCGACAATTTCCTGGTGCAGGATCCGTTCGGGCGGATGTTCGATGAAGCGACGCGGCTCGAACGGTTGACTGAAACGATCGACGGTGCGCTCGAAAAGCAGGGGCGCGGCGACAAACGCCTGGCGGACCGTCCGCCTGCACTTCCGCGGGCCGATGCCTTCCCGATCGCCGCCAACGTCATCGTCAATAACAAGGCATCGAACCGCCATACGGTGATCGAGGTCAATGCGCGTGATCGGCCGGCTCTGCTTGCCGATCTGGCGCATGCACTGTTCGATGCCCGGGCCACGCTCCGGTCGGCGCATGTCGCGACCTTTGGGGAGCGCGCGGTCGATACCTTTTATGTCACCGACCTGACGGGCGAGAAGATCGAAGGACCTGCGCGCCTTAAGTCGCTGGAGGCACGGCTGCTTGCTGCGGCATCGGGCGAACCCGTGCGCGCTGCCGCCGCCTGAACGACAAACGGGGCGGGTGTCGCCACCCGCCCCGCCTCCTCTCCGAGCCTTTTCAGCTCAGAACTTGATACGCGCCGTCACGCCATAGGTACGCGGTTCGGCAAGGAATTGCGAGAACAACTGACGGCCACCGGGATACTGCGGGTCCTGGAAGGCTGCGCTGGTGCCGCCTTCCTGGAAGGGCGAGTTAAACGCGACCTGGGCATAATTCTGTTTGAAGATATTCTGGCCCCAGAACTCGAGCGCCCACATTTCTTGCGGTCCGCGGATCCCGACACGCGCGTTGAATACGGCAAAGCCGTCCTGCTCCTTTTGCGGGAACAGGTCGGAGCCGGTGTTATAGTCGCTCGTCATACGGCCATCGATATAGAACAGGCCCGACAAACCGCTGCTGCCGATATCCGGCGTCCACGCGAAGGATGCAGTCGCAACCGCCTTCGGCGCGTTCGAAAGATTGTCACCCGGCAGCTTGCGCAGCGACTGGTTGAGCGGCGCGCCGGACGCATTTCCAACCAGATTGGAACGATACTTGGTATCGGCATAAGTGAAGCCCAAGCCGACCGTCACGTCGCGGCTCGGGCGCAACGACGCTTCGAGTTCGACACCCTGCGAACGGACACCATAGCTGACGCTGCCCGCGGCACAGCCGCCAGTCGTTGCCGCCGCCGCATTGAAATTACCCGCTCCGGTAAATTTCGATTGATCACGATCGCCGCCGCCAAGCGACGCGTCGCAACCGTTGATATTCTGGACGATGAAAACCGTGCCGTCGAACGTGTTCAGCTGGAAGTTCTTGAACTCCTGACGGAAGATCGCGACATTGAGCGACAGGCGCCGCGACGAATATTTCGCGCCGATTTCATAGGCGTTGACCGTTTCCGGGTCGAAGCGAAGGGTCCCGACCAGGGCCTGCGCACCAGCAGCGGAATTGCCACCCCCGAAAGCCGAGAACGGCGCGACCGGTGACTTGAGCGCGGAACGGTCAAGGTTGAAACCGCCAGCCTTGTAGCCGCGCGAATAAGAGCCGTAGGTCAGCAATTGCGGCGTGGGCTTCCACGACAGGACCGCCGTGCCGGTGACCTTGTTCTCGCTCTTCGCATCGGCGATGCTGACGCCGTTCAGCTCAGCGGTCGAATTGCCCTGGCAGGCCAGGCCGATCAGGCCAACAGCGGTCGCGCCGCAGCGTCGCCACGCAACGGGAAGAGCGCGTTTTGCTGGGCAACGCAGACCGTATTGTTGTTGCCGAACGTCGCGTTGAGTTCCTTGCGCTCGTGGGTGTAGCGCGCACCCGCCGTGAAGGACAAAGTATCGGTGATATGGAAGATATTATGCGTGAAGAACGCGTAATTCTCGCTCTTCTGGCGGTATACATCCGCGGTCGAGCCGAGGTTGTTCAACGTGTCGAGGCGATCGAACGCCCCAAGCAGCGCGGTTCCAAGTGCTGCCGAGCCGCCGGTTGCCGCGCCGCTGGCGATGAACTGCCGCGGCGTCGCACCACCCAGCGCGGCGAGTGGCGTGGTGCCAACGCACCCTGTCGAAGCGGCGAATAGGCAATTGCCAGACCGCCACCCGATACCGCGCGGCACGCAGCGAAGCGGCCGTATTGGCTGCCGAACCTCAGATTGTCTCGGACGTCAATTTCTCGTTCGCGTAGAAACCGCCGACCAACCAGTCGAGCTTGTTGTCGAAGATCGAACCCTGCAGGCGCAATTCCTGGGTGAACGTCTTGAACTTGCGCGAGGCGTCGTCGGTCGGATCGCGATAGAGGATATCGACGCTCGAATAGTCGATATCGCCGCCCTGGCTTGCGCTGTAATCGCGATAGGCGGTGATCGACGTTACCGTGGTGCCGCCGAAATCGTAATTGATTTCGCCCGAGATACCCTTGTCCTCGGTGATCCCCTTGTAGCTGCGGCCCGGTGAAACCGAAATCTCGCGGCTGTAAGGATTGGTGAAGCGCGATAGCGGCTGCCCGAGGTCGCGCAGCACGTTGACGATATTGTTGCCGTTATTGCCTGCTGCCAGGCCGGCATTCACCGACGCTACCGGTTCGTTCAGATCCCCGATGAACCCGTTGGTATCGCGGCTGACGTAAACTGCGGCGCAGCACTTTTCGTTGCGGTGCGTATAGTCACCGATGATCCGGACCTTCAGGTCGTCGGTCGGCTGGAACAGCAACTGGCCGCGAATGAAATAGCGGTTACGGTCGTTGACGTCGGTGTTGTTGGTGGTGTCACGATAGAAGCCGTTGCGATTGACGTAGACGCCATCGACACGCGCGGCGAGCGTTTCGCCCAGGGGAACATTGACGCCCGCGGCGAAGCGCAGCTGATCGTAGTTTCCGTAGGTGGCTTCGCCGCCCACGTGCAGCCCATCGAAGCTGGGCGCCTTGGTGATGATGTGGATCAGGCCCGCCGATGCGTTGCGGCCGAACAGCGTACCCTGCGGCCCGCGCAGCACCTCGATGCGGTCAATTTCACCAAGTTCGTTAAGGCCGATGCCTGAACGCGAGCGATAGACACCGTCGATGAACACCGCGACCGAGCTTTCGAGGCCGGGATTGTCGCCCACTGTGCCGATACCGCGAATGCGCGCCGACCCGTTGGCTTCCGAACCGGTCGAACTGACCAGCAGTGACGGTGCCACCTGGTTCAATTGACGAATATCGTTCGCACCCGAATTCTGAAGCGTCGCCGCACTCACCGCCGAAATCGCGATGGGAACGTTGGCTACGGTGTCGGCGCGACGGGTCGCGGTGACGATGATCTCGCCTGCGTTTTCGACCACGTCGCCGTTCGCAGCGCTGCTCGTCGTCGGTTCGGTCGTCGACGGTGGCGTGTTGTCCTGCGCCATTGCAGGCATCGCGATCGCGGCGACGGCCACCGACATCATCAGGTGAAGTTTGCGCATCCTGTTTCTCCCTTGCCGCAGCATTTCATGCCGCTTTGAAGAGAGCGATATGTCGGTACTGACAAAACCGCCACACTTGCCGCAGTGCAGCAAGGGAGAACGAAGGCGTATTGCGGCATTATTGCCACATCTCGCGTGCGGCTATTTTGGCGCGACCACCATCAACATCTGGCGACCCTCGAAGCGCGGATGCTGCTCGACCTTCGCAATTTCCGCTACGTCACCCTGCACGCGGATCAACAGGTTCATGCCCAGTTGGGTATGGCTCAACTCACGCCCGCGGAAGCGCAGGGTGACTTTGACCTTGTCACCCTCACCGATGAACTCATGAATTTTTTTCATCTTGGTGTCGTAATCGTGATCGTCGATATTGGGGCGCATCTTGATCTCCTTGATCTCCTGCGCTTTCGACGATTTGCGGGCGAGGTTGGCCTTTTTCTGGGCCTCGTACTTGAATTTACCGATGTCGAGAAACTTGGCGACCGGCGGATCGGCGTTGGGCGAAACTTCGACCAGATCGAGACCGACTTCCCGCGCCTGCTCCATCGCCTCACGGGTGTACATCACCCCGAGGTTCTCGCCCTCGCCGTCAATCACCCGCACCTTGGGCGATTGAATGAACTCGTTATAGCGTGGCCCATTCAGGGCCATCGGCGGCTGTCCAAGCGGGCGGCGCATCATCACTGGCGGTGGGATAGGTAGGACTCCTGAAACAATTATAGAGGGAGCTATGTAGTCATGCGGAGGCGCCGCGGAAAGTGCGTGCGTGATTTTAACGCGCGATTGTGGCGCCGGTGCATCGGCTGAAGCCTATCATGGCGTTGCCGCAGCACCGACGATCGCCGCCCAACCAGCCTCGTCGATCACCTCAATGCCCAGTTCGCCGGCCTTTTTGAGTTTTGATCCCGCGCCCGGGCCCGCAACGATCAGGTCGGTCTTGGCGCTGACTGAACCCGCAGTGCGTGCGCCCAGGGCCTCGGCCTGCGCCTTTGCCTCGTCGCGACTCATCGTTTCGAGCGTGCCGGTAAAGACGACGGTCCTGCCCGTGACGGCGGAGGCGCGGACTTCGGCGATGTACGGCGGGGGGGAAGTCTGGCCGAGTAGATCGTCCCACGCCGCGCGGTTGTGCGGTTCATGGAAGAAATCGACGAGCGCTTCGGCGACCACCGGGCCGATGCCGGGTACTGCGGACAATTCGGCCTGTGCGTCCGGGCCCGTCGCGACGTCGGCGAGGCGCTGAACGGTCTCGAAGCGTTTGAGCAGGTCGCGCGCGGTGACCGCGCCGACGTGGCGAATGCCAAGGCCGAACAGGAAGCGCGGCGCTTCGGGCGCTCGCTTGGCGTCGATCGCCGTGAGCAGGGCGTCGACCGATTTTTCCTTCCAGCCTTCGCGCCCCAGAAGTGCGGCGCGGTGTGCTCCGAGGCGAAAGATATCGGCGGGCGAATGGAGCCAACCGAGATCGTGGAACTCGACGATGGTCTTCTCGCCCAATCCTTCGATGTCGAGTGCGCCTCGCGACACGAAATGCTTCAGCCGCTCGATCCGCTGCGCCGGGCAGATCAACCCGCCCGTGCAGCGGATATCGACCTCGCCTTCTTCGGCCACCGCCTCGCTGTCGCATTGCGGGCAATGGTCAGGGAAGGCGTAGGCGGGCCGTTGCTCGTGAGGCGACAAATTCTCCACGACCTGCGGGATGACATCGCCTGCACGCTGGATGAGGACGCGGTCGCCGGGGCGGACGCTCAGCCGCAAAATTTCATCGGCGTTATGCAGCGTGACATTGGAAACCACGACGCCGCCGACGGTGACGGGTTTGAGACGTCCGACCGGGGTCAACTTGCCGGTGCGTCCGACCTGGATGTCGATCGCTTCAAGCACCGTTTCGGCGCGCTCCGCCGGAAATTTGTGCGCGATCGCCCAGCGCGGCGCACGGCCGACGTTGCCGAGGCGCGTCTGCCAGTCGAGCCGGTCGACCTTGTAGACCACCCCGTCGATGTCGAAGGGCAGTTCGGCGCGCTGTTTTTCAATCACGCGATATTGTGCCAGCGCCCGGTCGAGTGCCGCCGCAGGCTGGAATTGCGGCGCGACGGGGAAACCCCAGGCCTTGAGCGCGGCGATCACATCCGATTGGCTGTCGCCCGGCAGCGCGTCCGCCTCGCCCCAGCCCCAGGCGAAGAAACGCAACGGACGCGTTGCGGTGACGCTCGCATCCTTTTGTCGCAACGACCCGGCGGCGGCATTGCGCGGGTTGGCAAACCGGCGCGCCTTGTCGGGGTCGTCGGCTTCCGCCAGCAGGCGCGCGTTGAGCGCGGCGAAAGCGCGCTTGTCCATATAGACTTCGCCGCGCACTTCGAAGGTACCAGGCGCGGCAATGGTCTGGGGAATGTCGGCAATCGTGCGGACATTGGGCGTGACGACCTCACCGACCGAGCCATCACCGCGCGTCAGCGCCTGCACCAATTGGCCGTGTTCATAGCGCAGCGAACAACTCAGCCCATCGATCTTGGGCTCGGCGGTGAGAAGGATTTCGGCGTCTTCGGACAGGTTGAGGAAACGGCGCACACGCCCCACAAATTCGGCGACGTCCTCGTCCAGAAATGCATTGTCCAGACTGAACATTGGCCGTGCATGGGCGACCTTGGCGAGGGGCGACGTGGTCGGTGCGCCGACGACTTTGGATGGCGAATCGTCGCGCACCAATTGCGGAAATTGAGCCTCGAGCGCCGCATTCTCACGCACCAGCGCGTCATAGTCGGCGTCCGAAATCTCGGGCGCATCCTGATCGTGGTACAGCCGGTTATGCCGTGCGATCTCGCGCGCGAGGCGCATCAGGCGATTGGCGGCATCGGCTTGGTTCACCGTGGCGTCTTAGGGCGAGGGGCGCGTTACTGGCAACGCACCCCTGCCACCAGGTCACTGCTTTTTCAGTGTGTATTCTTCGGTCGTGCCAGCTTTCGGATTATGCGCCGTAAGGGTCATCGTCGTCGCATCGACAGGCATGTAGGCGTAGGTGCCGATGGCCTTCCCGCCGACATAGTCGGTTTCAATAAAGCCCGCGCCCGACTTGGTCAGGGCGACCGTCGCGCCCGCCTTGTCACCGGTAAACGGAACCTGCGGGCCACCGATCTTGGCGGTGTAAGTCTCTCCCGTGCCGAGCTTCATCGTCACCATGTCGCCGGACATGCTCATCGTCGCGGTCAGGTTTTCCTCGGCAATTTGCGCGCCCTCATTGACCGCGACCCACGATCCGCTGACCGCGTGCGACCCGGCGGGTGCGGCGCCCGTGCGCTTCGACATGCTGGTGTTGGTCACGGACTTGCCGGTGGCATTGTCCGCCGATGTCGAGGTCCAGGTCAGCATCTGGCCGTCGGGTGACAGGGCAGCCTTGGTGCTGCTGACCTGCGTGCCTTTGCGGTAGCGCGTCGATTGCAGCGTGTTGGCATCGATCACGGTTACAGAGGCCGCGTCCCAATAGTCGCGGTCAGGCACCGCATGCGGTTTGCCATCGGCGGGTATCTTGTAAGCGGGCGTGCACGACGTACAGTCGTACATTCCGTTCTTGACCATGAAGACGTCGGGCTTGGTGGACAATTTCGCAGTGGCGGTATCGGCCTTCCAGGTCCCGTCGATCGGGCTGGCGGCGAGCGCGGGTGCGGACATGGCAACGAGCAGGCCGCACAGCGCGGCATTGAATCGATTCATCAATCTTCCCCTGGTTCGAATGTTGCAACTGTTCAATTCTAGGGCGACCCGGTCAGATCATACCGCTGCGACGAGGGAGCGCAAAAGGGAATCAGGCGCTCACCAGCCGTGCCGCCTGCGCACGCGCCTCATCGGTGATCTCGGTACCCGACAGCATCCGTGCGATTTCCTCGCGACGCTCCGCCTCGGCCAGCACGCGCAGGTTGGTGCGCGTGACAAGACCGTCCGAATTCTTGGCGATGAGCAGGTGTTCGCGCCCACGCGCCGCGACCTGCGGGCTGTGAGTGACGACGATGACTTGCCGTCCTCTGGCAAGACGCGACAGGCGGTCGCCGATGGCGCTGGCGACGGCGCCGCCCACGCCGCGGTCGATTTCGTCGAAGATCATCGTCGCCGCGGCGCCTTCCTCGGCCAACGCGACTTTGAGCGCGAGGATGAAGCGAGACAGTTCGCCGCCCGAAGCGATGCGGGTCATCGCGCCGAACGGTGCGCCGGGGTTGGTCGAAACCTCGAATTCGACGCGGTCGGCGCCAGCTTCGGATTCGGAGCCGGTAGTGATGGCGGTGCGGAAGCGTGCGGCGTCGAGCTTCAGCGGCGCGAGTTCCGCGGCGACCGCGCTGTCGAGCCGCGCGGCGGCGGCGGTGCGCGCATCGGTCAGCCTGCGTGCCTCCGCGCGATAGGCGGCCTGCGCCTCACCGAAAACCGCTTCGAGCCGGGCTATTCCCGCGCCGCCGTCCTCAATCGCGGCTAGCCGCGTACGAAGTTCGTCCGCCAGCGCTGGAAGTTCGTCGGGCTGGACGCGGTGCTTTCGCGCGAGCCCTCGCAAGTCGAACAGCCGCGCTTCATCGGCTTCGAGCCGCGCGGGGTCGAAGGCCAGCGCGCGCGCCGCGTCGCCGAGATGCTCTTCTGCCATTGCGGCTTCGATGATCGCCCGGTCGGCGGCGGCGAGTGCTTCGGCGAGCGCGGGGTGATCGCGGGCCACGCGGTCGAGCGCGCGGGCAGCGGCACGCAATTTGGTCAGCGCACCGTCGGGCCCTTCGGTCAGGTTGGTGATTTCCTCGATTTCACCGGCCAGTCGCTCGCCCTTTTGCGACAAGGCGCGACGTTCGGCGAGCGCAGCTTCCTCGCCCGGTTCCGGAGCCAGCTTGTCGAATTCGTCTACCGCATGGGTGAGCCATTCTCGGTCGGCCTCGGCATGGGCCAGCGCATCCTGCGCGGCGGCCAGTTCGCTTCCGGCAGTGTGCATGGCGCCGAAGGCGGCAGCAGCCTTGCCGGTATCGATCCGCCCGAAACTATCGAGCAGCGCGCGGTGTCCGGCGGGGGCGAGCAGGCCGCGATCGTCATGCTGGCCGTGGATCTCAACGAGGAATGTCCCGAGCGCGCGCAACAGGGCGGCAGACACCGGCTGGTCGTTGACGAAGGCGCGACTGCCGCCATCGGCCTTGACCGTGCGGCGGATGGTCAGCGGCTCGTCGCGATCGACGAGTATATCCTGCTCGGCAAGCCAGTCGCCGGCAGCTGGCGCATCGAAACTGGCCGCGACACTCGCCTGCGCAGCGCCTTGCCGCACCAGGCCACCACCCGCGCGCATTCCCAGCGCGAGGCCCAAGGCGTCAAGCAGGATGGATTTGCCCGCGCCGGTTTCGCCAGTGATCACCACCAGACCGGACGAGAAGTCGAGGTCGAGCGCCTCGATCAACACGACATCGCGAATGGTGAGGGAATGGAGCACGGGCGACTCCTAACCCGTCAAATGCGCGCTTGTCGAAGGGTCAGGCGGGGTGCTTCTGCATAAGCTTGTAGGCCCGCTCATACCATTCGCTGCCCGGGTAATTCGCACCGAGCACCGCCGCAGCCTTTTTCGCCTCTTCGGGAATACCGAGGACCAGATAGCTTTCGGTCAGTCGCTCAAGCGCTTCGGGTGTGTGCGTGGTGGTATCGTATTCGTCGACGACCTTGCGGAACCGCAACGTCGCGGCGATCCATTGCGATCGGCGCTGATAGTAGCGGCCGATTTCCATTTCCTTGCCGGCAAGGTGATCGCGGACGAGGTCGACCTTTAGCCGCGCATCGGTCGCGTAGCGCGTATTGGGATAACGCCGGATCAACTCGCCCAGCGCGTCGAGCGCCTGTTGCGTGATCTTCTGGTCGCGCGTTACGTCGGTGATCTGCTCATAATAGGCGAGCGAGATCAGATAATAGGCGTAGGGTGCGTCCTTGTTGCCAGGATGGATTGACAGGAAGCGCTGCGCACCGTCGATCGACTTTTGATAATCGTGGCTTAGATAATAGCTGAAGGCCGACATCAACTGCGCGCGGCGAGCCCAGACCGAATAGGGATGCTGGCGCTCGACCTCGTCGAACAGATGCGCCGCCTCCTGATACCGTCCGCGATCAAGCCGGTCCTTGGCGGTCGAATAGAGCGTGTCGACGTCGCGCGCGACGAACGGCAAGTCGCCCTTGGCACGCTTGCCACCGCACGCGGACAGCGAGGTCAGGACCGCCAATGCGGCGAGTGCGGCCAGCGGCCGGGTAGTTTCAGCATCGTGTCAGCCCTCTAGCGACCGCCGTTCGCAGCGCCAAGTGAAACCCGCGATGAACACCGCGCTTGCCTTTGCGGGCGGGGACTGCCCACATAGGGATGATGCTCGCCAATATGAACTGGTCGAGCGGGTCAAATCCTACGACCCGGACGCTGACGAAGCGATGCTCGACCGCGCCTATGTGTTTTCGATGGCGGCGCACGGGACGCAGAAGCGCGCTTCGGGCGATCCCTATTTCTCCCACCCGATCGAGGTTGCGGGCATTCTGACCGACCTGCACCTCGACGACGAGACCATCGCCACCGCCATCCTTCATGATACGATCGAAGACACCGTCGCAACGCACGAGGAGATCGAAGCGAAGTTCGGGCCGTCGATTGCGCGGCTGGTCGATGGCGTCACCAAGCTAAGCAAGATCGAGGCCCAATCGGACACCGAGCGTGCCGCGGAAAACCTGCGCAAGTTCCTGTTGGCGATGTCCGACGACATTCGCGTGTTGCTGGTCAAGCTGGCCGACCGGTTGCACAACATGCGGACGCTGCATCACATTGCCAACGCGGACAAGCGCCGTCGGATCGCGCGCGAGACGATGGAAATCTACGCCCCGCTGGCCGAGCGGATCGGCATGTACGAGTTCATGAACGAGATGCAGACGCTGGCATTTCGCGAGCTCGAGCCCGATGCCTATGCGTCGATCACCCGGCGGCTGGAGCAGCTGCATGAGGGCGGTGGCGACGTTATCGCGCGCATCGGGTCCGGGCTAAAGCTGCTCCTCAATCGCGCCGGGATCGAGGCCGATGTCGTCGGTCGCGAAAAGCATCCCTATTCGATCTGGCGCAAGATGGCCGAACGGCACATCAGCTTCGAACAATTGTCCGACGTCATGGCGTTTCGCGCGATCGTGCCGGATACCGACGCCTGCTACCGCGCGCTGGGCGTGATCCACGGCCGCTGGCCGATGGTCCCGGGGCGCTTCAAGGATTATATCTCCACGCCGAAGCGCAACGGCTACAAATCGCTGCATACCGCGGTGATCCATAACGAAAAGGCACGGATCGAGGTTCAGCTGCGCTCGTCCGAAATGCACGCTCAGGCCGAAAACGGGCTGGCGGCGCATTGGGGCTATAAACAGGGCGTGCGCCGCCCCGACGTGCCGATACGGTGGATCCGCGACCTGATCGAGATTCTCGACAACGCCGAAACGGCGGACGAGTTGCTCGAACACACGCGGATGGCGATGTACCAGGATCGCATCTTCGCGTTCACGCCAAAGGGTGAGCTGATCCAGCTGCCCAAGGGGGCAACCCCGGTCGATTTCGCCTACGCGCTGCATTCGACATTAGGAAACGAAGCGGTCGGAGCCAAGATCAACGGTCGTGTGGTTCCCCTGCGCACCCCGATCGAAAATGGTGACCAGGTGCAGATCCTGAAGTCGAAGGCACAGGAGCCGCAGCCTGCGTGGCTGAATTTCGTGGCCACCGCCAAGGCGCGTTCCGCGATTCGCCGCTATGTGCGCCACAAGGAACGCGGCGAAACCGTTTCGCTCGGCCGCAAGATGTATGACGAGCTGATTACGCGACTGCCTGCCGCATTGGGCAAGGACGCCTTGCCGGCGGCACTGAAACGGCTGAAGCTACCCGACGACGCGGCGCTGATGGAAGCGATCGCCAAAGCGATGCTGAGCGACGTCCAGGTGCTGGAAGCGCTGATGCCCGGGAGCACGGGCAGCGAAGTCGCTGCCCCACTGTCCCAGCGCAAGCCGGTTTCGATCCGAGGGCTGACACCCGGCGTGGCGTACGACTTGGGTCAATGCTGCCACCCGGTGCCGGGCGACCGCATTGTCGGGCTGAGACGCGAAGGCGAGGCCATCATGGTCCATGCGATCGACTGCCCGGTGCTGGCGTCCGGCATGGATGCCGACTGGATCGATCTGGCATGGGGCGACGGGTCGGACGGTGCCGCGGCGCAGCTTGTCGTGATCCTCAAGAACGAGCCGGGGACGCTGGGTGCGATGGCCGGGATATTCGGTACGCACGGCGCAAACATCCTTAACCTGAAACTCGAAAACCGAGATGCGAGCTTTCACAGTTTCCGCGTCGATCTGGAAGTGCACGACTTGGCGCATCTGATGCGTATTCTCGCCGCTTTGCGCGCTGCAGACGCGGTCAGTCAGGCGGAGCGCGCCTAGCGCAACGCGTCGATCGCCATCGCCATGTCGATATCGCGTTGCGATAGACCGTCGGCGTCGTGTGTCGTCAGCAGGATTTCAACGCGGTTGTAGACGTTGGACCATTCGGGGTGGTGATCAGCCTGTTCGGCCAACAGCGCCACGCGTGTCATGAAGGCAAACGCTTCGGAGAAGTCGCCGAATGTGAACTGGCGAGTGATGGCGTCGCGATTTGGCTCGTGAGTCCAGCCGGGGAGGGCCGAGAGGGCGGCGGTGCGTTCGGCGTCGGTCAATCTTGCGATCATCTTTGCGTCTTTCCTGCCTTTGCCCCAATGTCGCAAGGGTGAGCGGCAAGGGTCAATTCGCGCCTTCGGCAGAGGCCATCGAAACACTCGCTCGCGCGGCGATCGCGCGGCTGCCCGAGGCGTTCGCCGTGCACTTGGATAACGTCCTGCTGGTGGTCGAAGACTTTGCCGACGATGCGGTCCTGGACGACCTGGGGATCGAAGACCCGTTCGCGTTGACGGGTCTTTATCACGGCCGCCCGATCGCAGAACCTTCGGTGACGGGCGATCTGCCGCCAGCGATCCATCTTTACCGCCGCCCGATCCTCGATGAGTGGATCGAGGGGGGTGAGGAACTGGGCCATCTGGTGACACATGTCATCGTGCACGAAATCGGCCATCATATCGGACTGAGTGACGCGGACATGCACGCGCTGGAGGACGCGGCACGGTGACGCGCTTGTCGTTCGACACGGTGACTGCTGAAAGAGGCGGGCGCCTGCTTTTCACCGAAATTTCGTTCGATCTGACAGCGGGTGAGGCTTTGCTGGTAACCGGCGCCAATGGCGCGGGCAAATCGAGTTTGTTGCGCATCGCCGCCGGGTTGTTGCCCCCGGCGTGGGGCACTGTCGCGATCGAGGGGCGTGTGGCGCTGTCTGACGAGCGATTGGCACTCGACCTCGAAACGCCATTGGCGAAGGCTTTGGGCTATTGGAGCGACATCGATGGAGGCGACATGCCGCTCGCGCTCGCCGGAACGGGACTTGCCAAGCTTGCCGAAGTGCCGGTGCGAATGCTGTCGACCGGACAACGCAAGCGTGCGTCGCTCGCACGGATCAAGTCCGCTGGTGCCCATGTCTGGCTGCTGGACGAGCCGGCCAACGGCTTGGACGTTGAGGGTGTGAGGATGCTGGAAGGCGTGATCGCACGCCATCGTGCACGCGGCGGGATTGCCGTGGTCGCGACGCATCAGGCGCTCGATATTCCGGATACCAAGGCATTGCTGTTGTGAACGTGTTCGCCGCGATCCTGATGCGCGATTTGCGGGCGAATGCGGCGCGTGCGGCATTGCCACTGGCGTTTTTCCTCTTGGTCGCGACGCTGTACCCGTTCGCGGTCGGTCCCGATGCGAAGCTGCTGGCACGGACCGGAGCGGGGATCGCGTGGGTCGCCGCCTTGCTGGCTGCCTTGCTACCGGTCGAGCGGCTGATCGCGCCCGATGCTACCGCGGGGGTGCTCGATCAATATGCCGTGCGCGGGATCAGCGAAGAATTGGTCGCGGCGGCCAAGTTGCTGGCGCACTGGCTTGCCTTTGCCCCGGCGCTGATGCTGGCGTGCGTGCCCGCAGCGGCGCTGCTGGCGCTCGACGGGCAGAGGCTTGTGGCGCTTGAGCAGGGATTGTTGCTGGGAACACCGGGGCTGGCCGCGCTGGGGCTGACCACGGCGGCGCTGACCGCCAGCGCGCGCGGCGGCGCGGCGCTGACCGGGCTGGTCATGATGCCGCTCGCCGTGCCGCTGCTCATCTTCGGCGCTGGGGGCGGGCTGAAATTGCTTGCGGCGACGTCGCTGCTGCTCGTGGCCGCTGCGCCGTTCGCCGCCGGGGCGGCGATGCGCGCGCTCAGGACCTGACCCAGCGCGCCCAGATCGCGGTGGGCAGGAGGATAGCGCGCGCTTCTTCGCGCACCGCAAGCTCGCCTATTTCGACACGGCCGGGCAGGTCGGCGAAAATCTGTCGCATCAATTCGCCGATGGCGATGGCCGAGAGGCGGACGGCGTAGACGGTGAGGAAGACGAACTTGCTGTCCGCATCGACGAGCTTGCGGACATCGCCGAGAAGCGGCGCCAGGCTGGTCTCAAGCTGCCATACCTCCCCCTCTGGCCCGCGGCCATATTTCGGCGGATCGAGCACGATCGCGTCGTAACGTTTGCCGCGCCGGACTTCTCGCGCGGCGAATTTGGCAGCGTCGTCGATGATCCAGCGGACATTGCCGATGTCCGACAGCGTCGCATTGCCCTTTGCCGCCTCGACCGATTTCTTCGATGCATCGACATGGGTCACCGCCGTGCCCGTTCGCGCCATCGCCAGCGAACCAACGCCGGTATAGCCGAACAGGTTGAGCGCGGTGGCATCCGGCTTCCTGGCCAAGTGCCCCTGCGCGAATTCCCACACCGGCATCATGTCGGGGAAAAAGGCGAGGTGGCGAAACGGGGTGGGGGAAGCGGTGAAGGTCAGCCCGTTCCACGTCAGCGGCCAGCCCTTCGGTACGGGCTTGTGGAATTGCCACCGGCCCCCGCCATCTTCATCCGAGCCGGGAACGAACTCGCCATCCGCCGCCCAATCAGCGGACGCCGGCGTCCACATCGCCTGCGGTTCGGGCCGAATGAAACGATGCGGGCCGTAGCGTTCAAGCTTCCGTCCGTCGCCGCTGTCGATCAGCGTATAGTCCGTGCGCGGCTCACCGATCAGCGTTTCGAGCTTCACGACCGTTCCAGCACATAGTCCTTCACCGCCGCGAGCGTCGCGGGGAGGGTGTCGTAGCGTTCCTCGCGCTCAAACAGTCCGGCGAGGCGCGAGGGGAGCGAGGGACGGACGCCGGTGGCGCGTTCGACGGCATCACGAAACTTGGCCGGATGCGCGGTGGCGAGCGTAACGATCGGCACATCGCCCCCCTCCTGCCCGCGCGCGGCGGCGAGGCCGATGGCGGTGTGCGGGTCGACGATCTGGCCGGCATGTTCATAGGCCCAGCGCATCGTCATGGCCATCGTATCGGGATCGACACGCGCGCTGGCAAAAAGCTGTGCAGCGTCCGCGACAATGGCAGGCGGCAGGTCGAGCTTCCTGTCTGCGTCGAAGCGCGCCATCATCTCCTTGACCGCCTGTCCGTCGCGACCTGCCAGATCGAACAGCAGGCGTTCGAAATTGCTGCTGACCTGGATATCCATCGACGGCGTTGCGGTCGGCGTGACACCCTGCATCGAGTAATCGCCGCTCGCCAACGCGCGCGCGAGGATGTCGTTGACGTTGGTCGCCACGATCAATTTGGCGATGGGCAGGCCCATCTGCGCGGCGACATAGCCCGCGAACACATCGCCGAAATTACCGGTAGGCACCGAGAAGGCGGCCGGGCGTTCGGGCGCTCCCAATCGGACGGCGGCGTAAAAATAGTAGACGACCTGCGCCATCAGCCGCGCCCAGTTGATCGAATTGACCGCGCTGAGATTGAGGCGACCGCGCGCTTCCTGGTCGGCGAACAGCGCTTTCACGATCGCCTGTGCCTGGTCGAAATCGCCATCGATGGCGATGTTGTGGACATTGGGCGCGAGGACCGTGGTCATCTGCCGTCGCTGCACGTCGGACACGCGGCCCTTGGGATGGAGCATGAACAGCTCGACATTGGCGCGGCCGGCGAGCGCGTCGATCGCCGCAGAACCGGTGTCGCCCGACGTCGCACCGACCACTGTCAGTGCAGTGTCGCGGTTGGACAGGAAGCGCTCGAACAGCAGCCCGAGCAGTTGCAGCGCGACATCCTTGAAGGCGAGGGTGGGGCCGTGGAACAGTTCGAGCAGCCAATGCTGATGATCGAGCTGGACCAGCGGCGTGACTGCGGCATGATCGAAGCGGCCATAGGCCTCGCTGCACAGCGCATGCAGTTCGGAATCGTCGAGCGCGCCCGCAACGAACGGCCGCATCACCGTGACGGCGGTGTCGACGTAAGATTTGCCTGCGAGTGCAGCGATCGTCGTCTCGGCTCAGCTGGGGCCATTCACGCGGCACATACAGTCCGCCATCGCTGGCCAGGCCAGCGAGAGTGACCTCCTCGAAACCGAGCGCGGGGGCGCTGCCGCGGGTGGAAATATAATCCATGCTTATTTCGCCACCCGTACCGGTACCGGGATGTTGCAGATGTCCGCGCCGCCTGCGGGGACTATGAAGAAGTCGTCCTTTCGGTTGGCGCGGGCATCGGCGTAGCGCGCGAAAGCTCGTGCTTTCGGTCGAGAGGTATTCGTAGCGCGGCAGGTCAGGTGACCTCGTTGCCCATGCGGATCGAGGTGATCGGCGTGTGTTCGGCGGCGGTGGCATAGACCCCCAGCGCCGCGGTGCCGCGCGGCAGGCTCGACAGAGTTCTCGATCCCCGCAGATCACCCGCCCGACCAGCGCGATGTTGCGGTCGAGATGCCGCGGCGCGTGGCCGATCACGGTGTAGAGCTCGGCGCCGCTGCCCGTGTCGGGCGAGAGGTTCCGGCCGACGCCGACCATGCCGTAGCAGTGGACGGGCCAGAGGCCTTGATCGTTCGGTACGCGAACGGCCACCGGCCATCGGCGTGTCAAGCGCGATACGTGTCCTGCGCCATTATGTCCGAGTTGAGCGTAGCGTTGCATTGCTGCCAATCGGCGGTCGCTGGCGGCGCAGACATCGTCCACGCAGCACTCAATCTACGGCTGTCGTACTCACTCTCCGGCACCTTCACCAAACCCGGCGGTAGCGCCTTCGCCTTGGGCGTTTCGCCATTCGGATCGCCCCATTGCGCGACATAATTGTCCTGCACGCGCGTCACCGCCAGCCCGTCCCACCAATGCGCCGCGGCGAGCTTGCGGATGTTGCCGACCCATCCTTGCGAAAACGGCGCGGGGATCAGCTGGATGACGACGCGGCGCGCTTTGCCGGCGAGCGGCGGCAAATCCATCACCAGCAAATCCTGCGGCGCGATCGCGACCCAATCAGCGGCTGGCGCGGCGGCGGCGATCTCGCTCGGCGCCAGCGGACTCGGCTTGGTCAGGCCGCGCGCCTGCGCCGCCGCCGCCTGTGCCGTCGCCGGCGCCTCGGTGCCGATCAGCAGCGAGAGCAACGCCAAAACCCCTAAAGCCCCTTGCCATGCACTTTTTCGGCAACGTCCCGTCGTGGACCGATCGCGCAGCGGGGGAAGGGCGAAGGGGGTGCGAACAATCTGCTCATGGCCGCGCTTCAATCACAGCTTTCCCTACTAAGGTAGCTTTTTCCGCGCGGCCACAGCCCGCCTAACGCGCCCCATTCCGGGTATGCGGAGCGGTGGCCGAGTGGTCGAAGGCGCTCGCCTGGAAAGTGAGTATACGGCAAAACCGTATCGAGGGTTCGAATCCCTCCCGCTCCGCCAACTTCGATTTTCGCCAGTCCGCTGAAAATCCAGATTACCCCTCCCCTAGAGGAATGGGCTCAATTGTGTCCGTTCTACTCCATTGCGCGTGCCACCAGCCGCGCTACATGTGGGGAAGAAATGTGGGGACGGACAATGGCAAGCTACGGCGACAGCGGTAAAGGCGGCACTCGGAAAGCCGGGTCGGTATAGCGACGGCGACGGCCTAATCCTTGCGGTCGGAGCGGCGGAAAGCGTCTGGCTGGTTCGCGTTCAAAAGGACGGCAAGCGCCGCGACATCGGGCTGGGCAGCGCGAGCAAGGTAACGCTTGTCTCTAGCGCGCGACAAGAGCCGCTTCAGCTCGCTCGCAGGTTGGGCTGGAATTGACCCTGTAGCCGAGCGCCGCAAGGCGGCTGGCATCCCCACATTCCGCGAAGCCGCCGCGCTGGTCCATACCGAGCACAAGCGCGGCTGGAAGAACGGAAAGCACCAGGCGCAATGGCTGGCGACGCTGGAGGCCTATGCTTTCCCGCACTGGCGATCGGCTGGTTGAGCGAGATCGAGGGCCAGCCGTGCGGGACGTGCTCGCGGAGATCTGGCTGGAAAAGCCGGAAACCGCGCGCCGCGTTCGGCAGCGGATCGGCGCAGTGCTCGATTATGGGCATACTCAAGGGCCACCGCGAAACCGAAGCTCCAATGCGTTCGCTGTCCAAGGGCTTGCCGCGCCAGCCGAAACAAACCGGCCATCATGCCGCCATGCCCTATGCGGATGTTCCCGCTTCCTCGCCGGGGTGCGCGAAAAGCGAGAGTTGGGGACGGCTGGCGCTGGAGGCGACGATCCTGACCGCCGCACGGCGGAGAGATCGCGGCGCGCGTTGGGGGAGGTGGACCTGGAGGCGGCCTGTGGACCGTGCCAGCCGAGCGATGAAGGCGGGCAAGGCTCACACCGTTCCGCTTTCTCCAGCCGCTTTGCGCGTCTTTCGGCGGGCGTCCGAACTTCGCAACCCGCGCTCGCCATTCGTGTTTCAGGGCGCGACGGCTGAAAAGCCAATGTCCGATATGACGATGGGCAAGGTGCTCCGCGACATGGGGCTGTCCGTGACGGTTCACGGCTTCCGCTCCAGCTTCCGCGATTGGGTTGCCGAGCAAACCAACACACCCGGCGACGTTGCCGAGCTGGCGCTGGCGCATGCAGTCAAAAGCAAGGTGGAGGCGGCCTATCGGCGCGGCGATCTGTTGGAAAAGCGCCGCAAGCTCATGGAGGCATGGGCAAGATATTGCGACGGTGCAGAGGACGGTGGTGCGGCTGTC
The DNA here is from genome assembly GCA_963740775.1 of uncultured Alphaproteobacteria bacterium. GTDB lineage: Bacteria > Pseudomonadota > Alphaproteobacteria > Sphingomonadales > Sphingomonadaceae > Sphingomonas_O. The sequence continues at coordinate 54,105 of CAVUFE010000004.1, forward strand.
GTCAGCGTGCTCGTCCATAATGCGAAGGCGCCTTCCCGACTTCGACTTAAGCGATGGCAGTATGCGTGACCGACGTGTCTCAAATCGAACTCTGAGACGACCGGGTACAGTTTGCACGGACTGTCAACTGAGTCGCGATGGATTTTCGAGCGCGCTATTGCTGAGGCTCTTGCAATATTAGGCAACGAGCTCGCGATACGGTGGGTAGTTGGCGCATGGCTGACGCGTTGGACCAACCCGAAGCGGAGGCTGGAGGCTAAGTTGGGAACGGCGCCCGGCGTGGGCGGGGCTTTGTCTTCCGAAAATGAGGACTAAAATTGTTCAGGGGAGTTAACTGTGATATGGCTGTAGAATTCAAAGCGGAGATTGCCGGGCGGCTATCAAGAAGCCGCTGGCCCTGTCGAAGCAGTTCGGCGTAGGCGGAGCATGCAGATAGATGAGCTATGCCTGAACGAGAGTGACAAATTAGATAAGAGTGATTCGGCGCTCTAGACGGCCCCGCTTGCAGCCGCGAGCAAGAAGAAACCGAAATTGAGTTAGGTGTTCGTAATTCGTCAGCAACTGAGAACATTTGCGGACGAAACTCCGCAATTTGCTTGTGTGTTCCTCGGCCGTTCGCGAATGTTTCCTCGTGGTCATGCCTCAGTTTGAGCGCGGCAGCAAGGAGGAAACATGACCGACCAAAAAGAAGGCTACCTTACCGTTCCTGACTTTCTGACGACCTACGCCATGTCGCGCTCCGCGTTTTATCGAGCGGTCAACGATAACCAGAATTCGCCTAACTAAGATCGGGCGTTCCAGCCGGGTCGCACGCGCCGATGCTCAGCGCTGGGCCGATAATCTCCCGACGATTGGCAGGGAGGCGTCGGCATGAACCAGACACGCAAAGAGCCGGAAGCCACGCCAACGACTCCCATTCCATAGCGCCCGCTTTTCGAGCCAGCGGAGCCAACCTACCCATCCAGGGCGACGGGAGCAACGGTTTCTCGGACCATCGCGGGCGCGCGCGTATCTGCCGCACCGGTGCTGATATTCGAGCACGACTATCGTGGCGATCGGTGGCGGTTGGAAGCAGCGACACACGGCGGGCGGAGCTTCGCCAACTTCCGAAAATGGTATGTCGCAGAGGAGCAGCTGAAACCTACTAAGCAGGGCTTCACAATGTCGTTGGATCGGCTGCCGGAGCTCTCACGCTGCACTAGCCTCTTATCTTGCCGCGGATACGGTGGCACGGCTCCGGATCGCTCAGCAATCTAAAGTAGATTGAAAGTAACGTGGAGCGGGCGTGACGGCTCGCGCCGCCTTTCAGAGCCAATCTTGAAACTTACGAAAGGGTCCGGCGAATGGCCGAAACCCGTCACGCCAGCCGGATTGAAAACGGCGGAAAAGCGCGATTATCCAAAACTGGCACGGATCGTGCATTTATACACTAGTTCTAAGAGTGTTGCATCGCTTTCGGCTGGAGCCACCGCTGGAGCATGGGGCGGCGCTCGCAATCGAGCGGACCGGGTCAGCGAAGGCATCACGTTGAAACAGGCGGAAGGCCTAATCGCGGCGGTCCAATTCGCAGCGTCTAGTTGGCATGCCGCTCAACCGGCATTTGACGATCCATTGGGAAAAGTCGGGCGTCGCTGAAGCAGACGTGCCGAAAATCCAAGGCGCATTTTATCAAACGGGCGCGGGAGTTCTGCGAAGCACGAGGCCAGCCGTTCGCGGTGGCTTGGGGTGCGTGAAACCGGAAAAAAGCACGGCAGTCACGGCCACCTGATGGTTCATGTCAGCGGAGAACATAAGACGCGACTTTTTTGCCAAGCAATGCGGTTGGGCTGAACAGGTAACGGGCAACCTATACCGGCTGGCGTGTTATCAGGTCCCGGCGCATTGGGAGTTACCGCTTTGCAAAGCGACGGCGGAAGCGAAGCTAGCCGCCGATGTGAGCGATACGACGCCAATTTAGCCAAGGTGCTTGGCTACGTGCTCAAGGGCGCGTTGCCAGAGGTTGTGCAGAGCCTATCGCTCGATCCTGGTCAAGCCCAGGCGGGCGCATCATCGGGAAGCGGGTCGGCTGGAGCGGAGAATATCGGTAAGACAGCACGCGCCCGGTGGAATGTCCGCTGTTGGGTGGAAAGCGGACATTCCGCCTCGGTCGGCACGCTAGTCGACGGCCGCTCGTCCCGCTGAGGAACTTACGGAAACCCGATCTTGCGCAGCCATTCGCCGTAGCGCGGGTCGGAGCGGATCGGCGCGAGCAGCGGGTCGGTCTTGAGGCCGAGCAGCCCCGGATCGAGCCCGTCCCAGGCGCGCGCGATCGCAGCAAAGGCGAGTCGGGTTCGCGCCGCCAGGCATGAACCTCGGCGATCTGGTACTGGCCATAATCACCGTATTTCGCGCGCAGCGTCGCCAGCGCGCGATCGGAGGCGGCGCGATCGGTCGCGGCCGCGGCGGCGGCTTCGATAGTCAGCCGAAAGGGATCGTCCGCGGGACCGCTGCCGCCGACTTCAAGGCCTCGCCCGACTGTCCTTTCGCGAGCAGCGCGGCTCCCAACGCTGCTGTCGCGCGGCATCGCCGGCGTGACGCGGCGAGGAAGTCCGCGCCGATGCGATCGCGTCGTCAAACCGCCCGAGGCTGTAGCTGGATTGGGCCCGCTCGATCGCGTTCCGGGGCCGCAGCGGATCGAGCGCTTCCGGCGCGCCGATACAGCGCGATCGCCTCGGGATCGCCCAGAAGGAGAGCAGTCAGCCCGCGTGCGCAGGACGTCGGCGTCGTCAGGCGAGGCGGCGTAGGCCGCATCATAGGCCCTCCGAGCGCCGGCGAGATCGAGCCGGGCCTGGAGGACAAAGCCCAGCGCCGAGTACGTCCTGCCAGTGCCCGGCGCGAGTGCGATGGCGCGCCGCGCATCGGCCTCCGCCTTCGCCAGCGCGGCACGCAGCGCGCTGCCGCCGAGCTGGTCGCGGCCATGGCGGCGCGCGCCCCGGCCCTGCTAGCATAGGCTTTGGCGAAATCGGGATCGGCGGCGATCGCCGCGTCGAAGTCCTTGATCGCGGGCTCGTATTTGCTCTTTCGGGCGAGTTCGAGTACCACGCAGATAGGCGTCCTGCGCCGCCGGGTTGCTCGTCGCACCGGCGGTCAGCAGCGCCTTCTGCGCCTTGCCGAGCGCGATGCTGAGCGCGCCTGGCGACACTCTCCGCGATGCCGGTCTGGATCGCGAGCGCGTCGCCGATCGGCGCGATCGTAGGCCTGCGACCAGCGGGTCAGCCCGCTGATCCCGTCGACCAGCTCGGCGTTGATGCGGATCATCCCCGCGCCGCGGCGGACGGTGCCGCTCAGGATGTTGGCGACGCCCAGCTTGGCCGCCGCGGTCGGGCCGTCGGCGTCGCGCATCAGCTCGGACGAGCTGCGGCCAGCGACCTTCAGCCCGGCGATGCGGGTCAGCGCGTCGCGCAGCTCCTCGGCGATGCCGTCGGAGAAATAGGCCTGCGCCGGATCGCCGCTGAGATTGGCGAAAGGCAGCACCGCGACGCTGTCGCCCGGGCGCGCTGCCCCGATGCAGCGCCCACCAGCCGCCCGCGCCGACCACAGCGACCGCTGCGGCGCCGCCGCCGATGACCAACCGCCGGTCGATGCCGCGCTTCGGCTGATAGGCCGGCGGGATCGGGCGCGGCTTGCCGGCGACCACCGCCTGCACCGCCGCCAGCAGCGCCTGATACTGCGGATCGGTCCGGTCGCCTTTCCAGCCGATCAGCGACAGCGCCTGCGTCTCGCCGAAGCCGAGCGGCGGCTCAACCGGGTCGATGCGACGGGCAGATAGGCGCCGCGCCGCAGCGCGCGGGCGCCTCGTCGCGAACAAAGCTGCCGTCCGGCCCGGTCGAGCGCTCACTCCAGACAACCAACACGCAGCGGGCGGCGTTTAGCTCGCTCTCGATCGTGTCGCGCCATTCGGTGCCGCCGCCGATATGCGCGTCCCACCACACGCCGACGCCGTCGGCCTCCAGCGCGGCCACAAGCGGCGCGACACGCGCGCGGTCCTCTGATTTGTACGATACGAACAGATCGGTCACTGCGCGCCCCCGCTTCTCCCGGGCCGTTACCTAAGCAACGACATAGCGGTCGCAAAGTGAATTCTAGCAGCCGGTCAGGCTCTTGCATGCTGTACCCTTGGCGGGCGCTGCCATCCCGTTTATCGCTGCGGCGACTAACGGGGGTGGCGGACATGCGGCGGGTTCATCTACGAGCACCGCCGGTCGCGAAATGGCAGACGTGGCGGCTGGGGCGCGCTGGAGGAGCGTCGTCTGATGGAAGTTGCTTCGGTGGTCGGTACCGGAAACCGCGACCACGCCGCGGCGCCTGTCGCAGTCGGCATTACAGGGCATCGGCTGGAACGCCTGGCTCGCGTTCGACCTCGAGGCAGCTGGGCTCACGCCTTACCGACGTGATGGGCGCGATCGAGAATGCCGCGCCGGCAAGTCGGTTCCGGCTGGTCGGCAGCCTTGCCGAGGGCGCCGACATGATCGCGGCCGACGCGGCGCTCGCACGAGGGTGGCAGCTCGATACGGTGCTGCCGTTCGGTCGCGCCGATTACGCTGACGACTTCGACCGGGCCGCGCGCTGCGGATCTGCGTGCACGCGTTTGCCAGCATCCGCCAACGTGCTTGAACTGCCCGGCAGCCGCGATGAGCCGGGCGGCGAGGCTGCCGCCTACGAGCGCGGCAGGGCGTGTCGTGCTCACCAGAGCGACATTCTTCTCGCCGTATGGGACGGTGGGCCACCCCGCGGTCGCGGCGGTGCCGCGCAGATTGTCGCCGAGGCGGTCACTCATGCGATCCCGGTGGTGGTCCTCCACCCCGATCCGGCGCAGCAGCCAGAACTGCTGTGGAGCGGCCTCAACGACACGATTACGGGTCCAGAGGCGGTGGATACCGTCGCGCGCGGCGACATGGGCGATCTGCCACAACTGATGGCCAGGCTTGGATCGTCAGCCCGGAACGCTGTCAGCGCCGAACCCCGCCGCGGTGCTCCGCCGCTCTTCGCGATCGCCTACCCGCTGCTGCTGGCGCTGACCGGGCGTGCGGCGCTTTCGGCTTGGCCGATTTACGCCGGCCCTGTCCGGCGGTCCGTGCGCCGATCGGCGACCCGGCAACGACCTGCAGACGCGGATCGACGAGCAGCTCTGGCCGCGCTTCGACGCGGCGGATTGCGAAGCGAGCCTCGCCGCCCAGCTGTTCCGCAGCGCCTTCGTCAGCAGCTTCGCGCTGGCCGCTCTCGCC
>CAVUFE010000005.1:0-854402 GCA_963740775.1 uncultured Alphaproteobacteria bacterium
CGCGGAGGAGTATTCCCAGGGATTCGACGGTGCGCCGGCCTTGCCCGACCTGCTCAAGCAGCTTGCGGCCATCGCGGGATTTGCGGCGACGGCAGAGGCGGATCGCGCGCGGCGCGTCGATGGACAGTTGGGCGATCGCCTGCGGCCGCCGGCGGATTGGCAGGTTTGTCTCGGCGGTGCGGATCACAATGTGACCGTTTCCACCGATGGCATCACCGTGGACGGCGACGAAATCAATCTCGACCTCGAATATACGCCGGGTGACCGGACGGTGACGGCAGAGCTGGAGAGAGAGGCGCTGACCGTGCGCCTCGCCAAGACACGCACCGGGTTCAAGCTGACGGCGCGCGGGGCGTCGCATGACGCGCGTGTGCTGCCCGCACATGTCGCGCCGCTGGTGCAGCACATGATCGAGAAGGTGCCGCCCGATCTTTCCAAATTCCTGATTTCGCCGATGCCCGGCCTACTCACCGCGATTCACGTCGGACCTGGGGATAAGGTTGAGGCGGGGCAGCCGCTGGCGGTAATCGAGGCGATGAAGATGGAGAATATCCTTCGTGCCGGAAAGTCGGGCATTGTCGCCACGGTCGATGCCTCGGTCGGCGACAGCCTGACGGTCGATCAGGTCATTCTCGAACTTTCTAATCCGATAGCTCGGGCCGCCGCACAATGATCAGTTGACGATGACTGTGCTACTGAAGTAACACACCAGCGTCAGGGAGAGGCGCGTGAGTTTTCGTAACATATCATCCTGGGCGATCCGCAACCCGGTTGCGCCGATCGTGCTGTTCATGGCGCTGACGCTCGCCGGTCTTGTCGCGTTTTGCGGATGCAGGTGAACAGTCCATCCCGACATCAGCATTCCCGTCGTCCAGTCGTCGGTGGGCCAACCGGGTGCGGCGCCGCCCGAACTCGAATCGCAGGTGACCCAGAAGCTCGAGGCGTCGCTGCGTTCGGTCAACGGCGTCGACAACATTACGAGCCAGATCACCGAGGGTTCGTCGAACACCAACGTTTCATTCACGCTCGGGACGCCGATCGATCGTGCAGTGAACGACGTCCGCGAGCCGTTGCGAAGGTCCGCGGCGATCTGCCGGAAGGCATCCTCGAGCCCCAGGTTCAGCGGCAAGATATCGACGGAGGGCCGCTGGCGTTCATTTCGGTCAGCGCGACCGACATGACGCTCGAGCAGCTCAGCTGGTTCGTCGATAACAACGTCGCCAAGCGATTGCTGTCGGTGCCCGGCATGAGCCAGGTCAGCCGCTCAGGCGGTGTGACGCGCGAAATGCGCGTGATCCTCGATCCGGCGAAGCTGCAGGCGTCCGGGTGACCGCGAGCCAGGTCAACGCGCAGATGCGCGCAACGAACATGAACGGGGCGGGTGGTCGCACCGAAGTCGCCGGTTCGGAGCAGTCGGTCCGCGTGCTGGGCAACGCGAGGGCGCCAGCGACCTGGAGAACACACGGATTAACGCGGGCGGTCGTTCGGTCCGTCTGGGCGACATCGCCATCGTCCGCGACCTGTACGCCGAACAGCGCAATCTGGCGAAAATGAACGGTCGTCAGGTGACCGGCTTCTCGATCTTCAAGGCCAAGGGATCGTCTGACGTGTCCGTCTACGATGCGGCGATGGCTGAGTGAAAAGATCGAAGCCGAGAATCCCAAGGTCCAATTCACGCAATTGTTCACCACTGTCGACGACACGAGCCAGGTCTATAAGTCGGCGATGGAGGCCCTGTGGGAGGGCGCCCTGCTGGCAGTCTTCGTGGTGTTCCTGTTCCTGCGCGACTGGCGCGCGACGATCATCTCCGCGCTCGCCATCCCGCTCTCCACCATCCCCGCCTTCTGGTTCATGTCGATGATGGGATTCACGCTGAACGGCATCAGCCTGTTGGCGCTGAGCCTGGTCGCAGGCGTGCTGGTCGACGACGCGATCGTGGAGATCGAGAACATCGTCCGCCACATGCGGATGGGCAAGACTGCCTATCAGGCGTCGATCGACGCGGCGGACGAGATCGGTCTCGCCGTGCTGGCGACGACAATGGCGATCGTCGCGGTGTTCCTGCCCGTCGGCCTTATGCCCGGCATTTCAGGTCAATTTTTCCGTCAGTTCGGTTTGACGGTGGTGGTGGCGGTGCTGGTCAGTCTGGCGGTCGCGCGCCTGATCACGCCGCTGCTGGCCGCTTATTTCCTCAAATCGCATGGCGCCGCGGAACATGGCAGCCGGGGACTCGATCTTTATCTGCGCCTCCTGCGGTGGACCATCGACACCAGCAAGGCGCGCTCGGTCAGCGCCGCGGGGCGCCGCTGGCGCGCACGGCTGTACGATCACCGACTGTGGGTGATGGGGCTTGCGTTCGTCACGCTGGCGGCAACGGTGGTCAGTTTCATGACACTCGAGTTCATCATCTTCCCGCCGCAGAACAATTCGTTCAGTCAGGTGCAGATTTCGATGCCCCCCGGCACCACGCTCAAACAGACAATGGCGGTGGCCGACAAGGCCGCGACGATCCTGCATGCGGAACCCGAAGTCGTGGATGTTTTCGAAGACGTCAGCGTCGGTCAGGGCAATATCTTCGTCACGCTGAAGCATGACCGCAAGCGGAGTAGCCAGGTTTTTGAACGCGAAACCGGCCCCAAATTGGCCGCTATCGCCGACGCGCGGGTGACTTTTCAAAGCCAGAGTGGCGGGCTTGGCCGCGACGTCACGCTGATGTTGGCGGGGAATGACCCGGCGCAGGTGGAAAGCGTCGCACGCCAGATCGTCGAGGAGATGCGCAATTCACCCAAACTACGCGCCCCACGGATCGATGGTGACCTGCCGCGACCCGAATTGGTCATCAAGCCACGCCTCGACCTTGCGGCGGAGATGGGCGTATCGACCCAGGCTCTCAGTCAGACCATCCGCATCGCCACGCAGGGCGAGATCGATCAGAACGCCGCCAAGTTCAGCCTGAGCGACCGGCAGATCCCGATCCGCGTGATGATCGACGAAAATGCTCGCACCAATCTGTCTACCATCGAGAATTTGCCCGTGCCGACCACGTCGGGCGGCACCGTGCCGTTGAAGGTCGTCGCGGATATCGGCTTTGGAGCCGGGCCGTCAGTATTGCGCCGATACAATCAGAACCGTCGCATCGCGATCGGCGCCGACCTGGCCCCCGGCGTGGTCAGTGGCAAGGCGGTGGTCGATGCCTTGCCGACGATTAAGACGCTACCCGAAGGCGTTGAACGCGTAAGTTTCGGCGACGACAAGATCGGCGCGGAGATGGCTTCAAACTTCTTTATCGCAGTCCTTTCTGGCGTGGCGCTGGTATTTGCGGTCCTGGTGCTGCTGTACCGCCGCATCCTGCCGCCCTTCGTCAACATGGGGTCGTTGCTGCTCGCGCCATTGGGCGGCGCATTGGCATTGCACCTGTTTGGATTCCCCGCGTCGATGCCGGTGATGATCGGGGTCCTGATGCTGCTGGGCATCGTGGCCAAGAACTCGATCCTGCTGGTCGATTTCGCGCTGGAGGAAATGGACAAGGGTGTGGACCGTGACATAGCGATCGTCGATGCCGGGCATAAACGCGCGCAGCCGATCGTGATGACCACGGTGGCGATGGTCGCGGGCATGATTCCGACCGCGCTGGCGCTCAGCGAAGGCGGGAGCTTTCGCCAGCCGATGGCGATCACGGTGATCGGCGGGTTGATCTTGTCAACGATCCTGACGCTGGTGATCGTGCCAGCGCTGTTCAGTCTGGCGGTGGGTCTGGAAGCACGCATCGGACCCAGGATGAAGCGGCGTCTGACGACCGGCGGCAAAGACGCGGCGCAGCCGGCAGCGGTGCCTGCGGAATAGCGTCAGGCGGCGGCCCAGGCCGCCGTCCAACAGGAGATCGCGGCAGCTATGTCTGTATCCAGGCGCTCAAGATCGGGATCGCAGGTAAGACCCCACAGACGGTCCTGATGCAGGCCAGCCTGGCACAACGAAGCGAACTGCCGCGCGGCGATCAGGGGATCACCACGCTTCACCCGACCGTCAGCCATCGCGACCGTCAGAAACGCTGCCAGCTTGGCCTTGCCGCGCTTGGGGCCGCGTTCAAAAAACAGCGTCCCTAATTCTGGAAAGCGTCCGGCCTCTCCCAAAACGATGCGATGCAATTCCAGAATTTCGGGTGCTCCGACAATGCCCATCATGCCTTCAGCGAACCGAAGCAGCGCCTCTTCGAGCGGCAGGTCGATTTGAAGCGGCACATCGAGCGCCGCGCCGAAGCGCTCTACCGCTTCGTCGACGACAGCGGCGAACAGCTCCTCTTTGGATCGGAAAGTAGGTCCATAGCGTGGTTTTCGAGCCACCCACGCGTGACGCGATGGCGTTCATCGTCGTACCGCCATAGCCGTGCGCGAAGAACTCCATGCGGGCGGCCGCGACAATAGCGGCACGCTTCGTTTGGGCTGGATTTTCGCCGATCATAGGCGTCGTACTAAACAGTATCATTGCAATTGACAACTTATCGCCGTCCCGTCATTGGGCGCAGGTGTACTGAGCAGTACGGTGATCTGTTTGCGTAAATCTCTGATATTGTTGGTCGCGGGAAGCTCGCTCTGCGGGTGCGTGCCGCAACTCGGACCCGCGCCGGCGGTCAATACGCGCGCGCCCACCGAGACGGTCGAGACCCTGCCCGTGCGTTCGGGCGTGGCGATAGATGCCAGCTGGTGGCGCGACTTCGCTGATCCGCAACTCGATGCGCTGATCGCCGAAGCTCTGGCCGGGTCGCCCGACGTCGCTGCTGCGGCAGCGCGGGTCGGGCAGGCGGATGCTTTACTGACACAGGCGGGAGCAGCAAGCGGACCGTCGTTGAGCGTGGACGGCGCCGTGGGTGGTGCCAAACAAAGTCAGAACCTGGGGCCGCCGCCGCAATTCGTGCCCGACGGGATCATCTCGACCGGGCGGCTGACCGCGACATTCGGCTTCAACCTCGATTTGTGGGGCAAACAGCGCGCGGCGGTGCGCGCGGCACGCGGCGAGGCAGCGGCGGCGCGGCTGGATGCTGACCAGGCACGCCTAATCCTGTCGACCGAGGTCGCCAGCGCTTATGCCGATCTTCAGCGGGGCTTCGCGCTGGCGGCGAGTGCGCGCGAAGCGCTGGCGCTAAGACGCGAGAGTGCGCGACTGGCCGGTCTGCGCGTGCGGGGTGGACTGGATAATCGCGGAAGCAGCGCGCAGGCGGATGCAAGGTCGCCAGTCGCCCAAGCCGATCTGGAAGCGGCAGAAGCGGCGATCGCAGCTGTCACGCCACCGCATTGCGGTGCTCCTGGGGCGCGGGCCCGACCGAGGGACAGGGATTGCCGCTCCCGTTATGAGGCCCTTTGCCATCGGCATCCCGGCCAATGCGGGGATCGATCTGATCGGGCGGAGACCCGACGTGCTGGCGGCCCGTACGCGCAGCGAGGTGGCGGCGGAGCGGATCAAGGTGGCCCGCGCCGATTTCTATCCAAATATCAACCTCGCCGCTATCGTCGGCTTGCAGTCGCTGGGCCTGTCCAAACTGTTCGAGGGGAGTTCGAGCTATGGCAGCGCCGGGCCGGCATTCAGCCTGCCGCTGTTTGATGGCGGGCGGATCGCCGGACGGTATCGCGGTAGTCGCGCCGATTTCGATCTCGCGGTGGCCAATTATGATCGCACTTTGCTGACTGCCTTGCAGCAGGCTGCCGATGCCGTGGCGACGCTTGACAGTCTCGAACGCCAGTTGGCCGAACAGCGTCGAAGCGCGGCTGCAAATGGCGACGCGGCGCGGATAGCGCGTTTGCGGTATACTGGCGGGCTCAGCAACCAACTGGTGCAGTTGACCGCAGAAGACAGCCTGGTCGCCAGTCGACGCGCGGTGGCCGATCTCGAAGGTCGCCGGTTGCTGGCGCAAGTCACCCTGATCCGCGCACTGGGCGGCGGATACACATCTAGCGGAGCACAATGATGGCTGACGCCGACCCTCAGGAGGTGCCCATCGCGGTGGATGACGATGGCGCCGATGCTGCGCGGAGCAGCAAACGCAAGCGATTGTTCACGATCTTCGGCATCGTCGTGCTTGTCGCGGTCCTGATCTACGGTGGGTGGTATTTCCTTACGCAGCGCGGGCGGGTGCACACCGACAACGCGTATGTCGGGGCGGACACAGCTTCGATCACACCGCTGGTGCCGGGTCCGGTTGCCGAAGTGCGTGTGCGCAACACCCAGGAGGTCAAGGCGGGAGACGTGCTCGTCGTGCTTGACGACAGCGACGCCAAGGTCGACGTGGCCACTGCCGAGGCGGCGCTGGCGCTGGCGCGACAGCGGTTCGGGCAGGCAAGCGCGACGGTGTCATCCGCCGATGGCCGACTGGCCGCGCGCGACGCCGATATAGCGCAAGCACGGGCGAAGCTGAACGAAGCGGCGGCGCAAGTGGCGCGTACGCGCGGCGACTATCAGCGGCGCCGGGGATTGCAGGGTACGGGCGCAGTGTCGGGCGAAGAGATTGCATCGGCGCGGGCGGCCTATGATGCAGCCTTGGCGACGCAGGCGACCGCCGCCGCGGCGATCCGTTCGGCTCAGGCAAGCCGCACCGCGGCCGAGGGCGATCTGGAGGCGCAACAGGCGCTGGTCCGCGGCACGACGATCGCAACGGCGCCGGATGTGGCGGCTGCCCAGGCACGGCTCCAGGCGGCCCGGCTCAATCTTGCGCGTACAGTGATCCGTGCGCCGATAGTCTGGCGTCGTTACCAACAAAATGGTCCAGGTCGGCCAACGGCTGGCGGCAGGCGCACCGATCATGACGCTCGTCCCGATCAGCGCCGTCTATGTTGACGCGAACTTCAAGGAGAGCCAGTTTCGGCACATCCGTATCGGACAGCCGGTCGAGGTGATCAGCGACTTTTACGGCGATGACGTGGTCTACCACGGCCGTGTCATCGGCCTTGCCGGTGGAACGGGCGCGGCTTTCGCGTTGATTCCCGCGCAGAACGCGACAGGCAACTGGATAAAGGTGGTGCAGCGCCTGCCGGTGCGTGTCGCGCTCGATACAGGGGGAAGTGCGCGCGCACCCCCTGCGCGTCGGGCTCAGCATGGACGCGACGATCGATACGCGCGGCAACTGAGGTGGCCAGTGCCGCACCCGCGCAAACTGCCGTCATCGAGCCGCTGACCGGTGGCCGGTTGATCCTTGGTGCCTTTGCCTTGGCGCTCGCAAATTTCGTTGTCGTGCTCGATACGACGATCGCCAATGTCAGTGTGCCGCACATCGCCGGCGGGCTGGCGGTGTCACCGACGCAGGGGACGTGGGCGATCACCAGTTATGCCGTGGCCGATGCGATCAGCGTGCCGCTGACGGGCTGGCTATCGGCGCGGTTCGGTAGTGTGCGCTGGTTCATCACCTCCCTTGTCGGGCTTCGCGGTGTTCTCCTTCATGTGCGGGATGTCGACCTCGCTTGGCATGCTGGTCGCGTTCCGCATCCTGCAGGGACTGTCTGGCGGCCCGCTAATGCCGCTGAGCCAGACCTTATTGTTGCGCATCTTTCCCAAGGAACGGGCGGGCATCGGCCTGGCTATCTGGGCATCGACGACCACGGCGGCACCGATCGTCGGGCCGATCCTGGGCGGGACGATCAGCGATAATTGGACCTGGCCATGGATCTTTTTCATCAACCTGCCGGTCGTCGCAATCTGCATTTTCCTCGTGCGGTCGATGATCACGCGTTACGAAACCCCGATCGTCAAAAAGCCGATCGACGTGATCGGCCTGGTGTTGCTCGTCGTATTTGTCGGCGCTTTCCAGATCATGCTGGACACGGGGCGCGAAAGCGACTGGTTCGCATCGGTGTGGATCATCATGCTGGCGATCATCGCGCTGCTCGGTTTCGTCGCGTTCCTGATCTGGGAGCTGACTGCCGAAAACCCGATCGTCGACGTGCGCGTGTTCCGGCACCGCGGGTTTACGCTGGCGACATTGGCGATCAGTCTCGGTTTCGGCGCGTTTTTCGCCTCCGTGGTTCTGACGCCGCTGTGGCTCCAGCAGGTAGTAGGCTATACCGCGACCAACGCCGGCTACGTTGTCGCTTGGGTCGGGGTGTTCGCGGTACTCGGTTCGCCACTCGCCGCGCGACTGATGACCAAGGTCGATGTGCGCTTCACGATCATTGCCGGTATCTTGTGGCTGGCATTGATGGGTATCATGCGCACGCGCTGGTCGACCGACCTCAGACTATTGGGACCTTGCCATTCCGCATTTGTTGCAGGGGATGGGCATGCCGTTCTTCTTTATCGGGCTGACGGCATTGGCATTGGGCAACGTTAAGCCGAGCGAGACGGTGTCGGCAGCAGGGCTGATGAGTTTCTGCCGTACCTTGTCAGGGGCGATCGGCACCGCGCTCGCGACGACGGCGTGGCAGGATTCGAGCACCACCGCGCGCAGCGATCTGGTCGGCACGCTCAACGAACCCGGACGCGCGATCGCCACGATCCAGGGACTGGGCGCCACCTATGAACAGGCGCGCGGCAGCCTGGACCGGTTGGTCGAAGCGCAGTCGGCCACGCTGGGGGCGATCCACGTTTACTGGCTGTCGGTCGTAGTGTTCCTGGCTGCCGCCGTCCTGGTCTGGTTCGCACCCAAGCCCAACCCCAATGCCAATATGGGTGGGGGGCATTGAGGCTTGCCGTTGGCGGATCGCTTCGCTAGTGCCCGCCGCCTGCCTCGCGCACTCGTGCGATCGGTCGGGGAATAGCTCAGCCTGGTAGAGCACTGTCTTCGGGAGGCAGGGGCCGGAGGTTCGAATCCTCTTTCCCCGACCAAATCGCGCCTTGGCCAGACTTAGGCTGACTCTGTCGCATGGATCGCGTCGTTTTCTATTCACCCCGCGCGATCGACTGAGCGGGCAGGCGGTTTTGCGTTAGATTCTCGGCAGGTGTACACCGGTTGGTGACAACTGCGACACCTTTGCTGCCTTTGTGATGGTCGACTTGCGGAACACAATCTCGATTTGCCCGCAACCTGGGGATCGCGGCGGGCGTCTTGCCGCTGGGATGCCAGACAAGCTCGTGGCTGTCTGTTTGGCCCGCCACATATGCCATCGAGGGCGGCGCGATCGCCAAGGCGGCGAGGAGTGGGCAGAAGTTTCATTGGAATGTCCTTTTCGAAATAAAGGACGTTAGTAATGGAACGATGTCCGGTGTGCCTTTCCCGTCCGTGAGGAAGTGTTGATGGGGGTTGAGCGGTGCGCAGACGGGGCATAGCTGCAACCGACATGACCTCGCCTACCATCGTTCTCGTCGAAGACGATCCGCACCTCCGCACGCTGACCACCCGTGCGCTTCCGCGAAAACGGCTATACCGTTCGTCCGGCGGTCAGCGCGCCGGAGATGTGGCGTCGCCTTCGAACAAGGGGCAGGTCGATCTGGTGTTGCTCGACATCATGCTGCCCGGAACCAGCGGGATCGACCTTTGCCGGGAAATCCGACGGACCAGCGACGTGCCGATCATCTTCATCTCCGCCAAGAGCAGCGAGACCGATCGCGTTATCGGGCTCGAACTGGGAGCGGACGATTATTTGCCCAAACCCTTCGGCACCCGCGAACTGATCGCGCGCGTGCGCGCTGTGCTGCGGCGCCACTCGATCGAGCGCGCGCCCGCGAACCGAGAGAAGGGAGAATTGGAATTCAACAAATGGCGCATCAATTTGCCGCGCCGTGAATTAAAGTCGCCGACCGGGGCGGTGGTCGACCTGACCGGCGCGGAGTTCGATCTGCTTGGTCAGCCTGTGCGACAATGCACAGCGCGTGATCGCCCGCGAGAGGCTGATCGAATTGTCGCGCACTCGGCTGGGCGACAGTTCGGATCGTAGCGTCGATGTGCTGATCAGCCGCCTGCGCCGCAAATTGATCGAGTTCGGGCAGTCCCGCGCCGATCATCACGGTGCGCGGGGTCGGCTATATGCTCAACGCGCCGGTCGAGTGGCGTTGAGCTGATGCCCGCATTTTGCCGTTCGGCCTGATCGGCCGTGTTTTTGCCATCCTGCTGCTCGCGGTGCTGATCGAATATGGCGCCAGCACGTACCTCTACGAACGCGCCAGCCAGTTCTCGGTGCGGCAGGACGAGGCGCATCGGCTGGCCGAACATCTGGTCATCGCGAGCAAGCTGATCGAGGAGGAGGCGGCAGACGATCGCCCGGCGGAGGCGGCCGAACTAACGACCTCGCGCTATGTCGATCGGATGGCGCGCAAACGCTGAAGAAGCCACCGCGTACTGTCGCCGTCGCTCGATCGGCTGACGCGCCAGATCACGGATTGGGAACCCGACCTCGCGCGGCGCGACCTGCGCGTTTCGCTGACATCGCCCGGGCGCGGCGCGCTGATCGCGGGCACGTTGCGATTGAGTGACGGCAGCTGGGTGACCTTCAGCACCCGCCAGCCTGTTTCGGCGCTCGACATGGCCGTTGGTCGCGTCCTGCTCGCGCTGACGCCGGCGGTGGCATTGATCCTGATCGGCGGGCTTCTGCTGCGCCGGACATTGGGCCCGATGCGCGACCTCGCGCGCGCCGCAGATCGCGTCGGGACATGGCGCGATCGAGGTCGATCCGGTGCCCGAGCGTGGGCCGAGCGAAGTGCGCAATGTGGTCGTTGCGTTCAACGCCATGCAAGCGCGCATCCACCGTCTGATCGAGCGACCGGACGCAGGCCTTGGCCGCGGTCGGCCACGATTTCCGCACCCCGCTCGCGCGACTTCGGCTCCGCGCCGATGCCATCGAGTGATCGAAAGCTGCGTCAGTTCGATCCAACACGACGTGGTCGAGATGGACCAGATGGTCACGTCTCTGCTGGCCTATCTGGCGGGCGAGGACGAGGCGGCGACCGAAGCGCCGGTATCGCACCGATCTTGCGGTGATGTGCGCGACGTTGATCGACGATCTGCACGATCGCGGGCGGCAGGCGGCCGGTATCACGGTCCCGACCACTGCGAATTGCGTCGTCCATCGCGGCGCGCTGAAGCGCGCGCTGACCAATCTGATCGATAATGCGCGGCATTACGGTAAGCGCGTCGAATCCGCTGGAATTGAGCGCCAGTGCCGACGCCGTGACGATCTCGGTCGAGGATGATGGGCCGGGCATCGCCGCCGCCGGATCGCGCGCGCGCGCTCGAACCATTCGTCCGCCTCGACCCGGCGCGCGGCCGCGATACGCAGGGTTTTGGTCTGGGCCTGGCGATCGTCCAGCGCGCGGTGGCGCTTGCATCAAGGCGAGTTCATGCTCGACCGATGCGCCGTCCGGCGGGCTGAGCGCACGGATCATCCTGCCCCGAAGCTGACGGCAACAATTCCTTACGCTCGCGCTGCACTGCGGCAATGACGGCCCGCTAACTCCTGGCCCAATCAAGAGGAGTATTCAGTCGTGAACGACCTGATCGGCCGCGTATTCGATTTCGAAAAGCGCGTCTTTCCCAGCCAGAACGATCTGTACGCCCGGCTCGTCGCCGACGGGCAAAGCCCCAAGGCGCTGATGATCTCGTGCGCCGACAGCCGCGTCGTGCCCGAACAGATCATGCAGGCCGCGCCTGGCGACCTGTTCGTCTGCCGCAACGCCGGCAACATCGTACCGCCTTATGCCACGCAGAATGGCGGCGTGACCTCAACCGTCGAATATGCCGTGATGGTGCTCGGCATCCGCGACATCATCGTTTGCGGCCATTCGGATTGCGGCGCGATGAAGGCGGTCGAGAATCCCGACCGGTCTCGACAAGATGCCGAACGTCGCCGCTTGGCTGCGCCACAGTCTAGCGCCGCCGCTCAAGTCGTCGAAGACGGCTATCCCGAAATGGACAAGGACGACCGCGATCCGCGCGATCAGCCTCGAGAACGTCGTCGCGCAGCTCAACCATCTGCGCACGCACCCATCAGTCGCGGCCGGCATAGCGCGCGGCGAGATTTCGCTGCACGGCTGGTTCGTCGATATCAGCGCGGGCCAAGTGCTCGGCCTCGAACGGCGAGACCGGCCGCTTCGAGCCGATTCATAGCGATCGTCCGCTGCCCGTCGCCCAGGCCGCGACGCAACGCTTTGCCATGGCGGCGCCGCTGCTGGAGGCCGCCGAATGACAGCCGCCGCTGCCGGGCGCCAAACCGGCGGGCGGTTCCTTGCTCGCGACTTTACCGCCTCGATCGTCGTCTTTCCTCGTCGCGATGCCGCTGTGCATGGGCATCGCGATCGCGTCTGGCGTGCCGCCCGAAAAGGGCCTGATCACCGGCATCATCGGCGGCATCGTCGTCGGCGCGCTGGCCGGATCGCCGTTGCAGGTCAGCGGACCCGCCGCCGGCCTTGCCGTCATCGTCTTCGAACTCGTCCGCGAACAGGGGCTGTCCGCGCTCGGCCCGATCCTCATCCTGGCGGGTGCGATCCAGGTCGATCGCCGGCATCCTACACGTCGGCGGCTGGTTCCGCGCGATCTCGCCCGCCGTCGTTCACGGGATGCTCGCCGGCATCGGCGTGCTGATCGTCGTCGGCCAGTTCCACGTCCTGTTCGACGCCAAGCCGCTGTCGAGCGGGCTCGACAATCTGACGGCGATGCCCGGTCGCTTGCTCGGTCTCGACGCGAACAACATCGCGGCGACCGAGTTGGCGCTGGGCATCGCGTTGCTGACGATCGGCATCATGCTGGCGTGGGACAAGTTCCGCCCGGCGGCACTTGCGCCTGGTGCCCAGCGCCTTGCTGGGCGTCGTCGCGGCTACGCTCGTCGCATATTTCATCGGGCTCGACGTCACACGCGTTGATGTGCCGCAGTCGATCGCCGGTGCGGTTGCGTTGCCCGACAGTTCGATCTGTCGCGAAGTGGCTCGACCCGTCGATCCTGCTCGCGGCGCTCGCCATCGCGTTCATCGCCAGTGCCGAAACCCTGTTGTCGGCCGCGGCGGTGGACAAGATGCACGACGGCGTCCGCACCGACTATAACAAGGAATTGCGCGCGCAGGGCGTCGGCAATCTGCTTGTGCGGCGCTGCGGGCGCGCTGCCGATGACCGGCGTGATCGTGCGCAGCTCGGCGAACGTCCAGGCGGGCGCGGCAACGCGCCTGTCGGCGATCCTGCACGGCGTCTGGATCCTTGGCTTCGTCGCGCTGCTGCCCTGGCTGCTGCGCGAAATTCCGATGGCCGCGCTGGGTGCGGTGCTGGTGCGTGACGGGCTGGAAGCTGGTTAATCTCGGCCATGTTCGCGAACTGTTCAAGCATCACGGCGTCCTTCCCGCCGTGATCTGGGCCGCGACACTGATCATCGTGGTCGACGGTCGATCTGCTCGACCGGGGTGCTGGTCGGAATCGGGCTGTCGCTGATCGAGGTCATCCCGCACCTGCGCCGACTGAAACTCAGGCGTCGATCGCGAGGAGAGCGAGCAGCAGCGTGGCGATCCGCCTGTCAGGTGCGGCAACGTTCGTGCAACTGCCCAAGCTGAGCGAGGCGCTCGATGCGGTGCCGGCAGGCAAGGCTGTCGTTATCGACGGGACGCAGCTCTCCGCTCTCGACCACAGTTGTGCGGAGCTGGTGCGCGATTGGTGCGTCCGGCGCCGGATCGCAAATGACCAAGTCACGATCTTCGGCGGTGACTCCGCTCTCGCTCGGCTGGCCGCGTAACCAATTCGTCGGGAGCGGGTGACCGCTCCCGACTTAGGCTATTTCCGTGCGTCCGCACTTCCTGTCCGCAACGCCTTGAACTCGGTGCCGGGGCGCCATTCGGGCCACGCCCGGCTATTCGCCAGCCCGAGGCCGACATCGTACATCAACGCAACATCCTGCGCCGCACCGCGCAGATCCCAGGTCGTGCTCCACACATCGCACGCCTGATGGTAGCATTTCATGTAGTCGGTGAGCCACGCATCGCCCGCCGCGCGGCCGCCGCTCACAAGATCATGTCCCCGCTCATCCCCATCAGCAGCAGTGACGGCACGCCCCGCCGCGCGAAAGAAAAGTGATCGGCGCGAAAGAAGAGCCCGCGTTCGGGCAACGCTTCGGGCGTGATCGTGCGGTGCTGCGTTTGCGCGGCAGCGACGAGGCGGTCCTCAAGATCCGACTGGCCGTCGCCGACCAGGACGACATCGCGCGCAGGTCCGCCGGTCTGAAGCACATCCATCGTCAGGTTCGCCACAGTTTTGTCGAGCGGGTAGAGCGGGTGCGCGGCATAATGTTCCGAGCCGAGCAGACCGCGTTCCTCACCCGTCCAGGCGGCGAACAGCAAAGTGCGCTGCGGTTTCGGCCCAGCAGCAAAGGCGCGTGCGATTTCGAGAACTCCGGCAACGCCGATTGCATCATCGGCAGCGCCTGCGCGAACGGTGCGGCCGGTCGCGTCCGGCGCGCCAACACCATAGGCATCCCAATGCGCCCCGAACATGATCGTTTCGTCGGGGTGGGCCGTGCCGGCGATCTTGCCGATCAGATTGCGGCTCTGCACACGGTCCGCGCTCACGGGCACGTCGACCGACAGTGTGGCGCCTGGCAGTGTCACGGGGCGGAAGTCGGCGCGGCGGGCGGCGATGCTGAGCGCGGGCAGGTCGAGCCCGACCTTGGCGAACAATCCTTTGGCGGCTCGCGCCTTCGATCCACCCTGCATCTGGACGCGGTAGTCGCCGGGGGCGCGGACGATGTCGTAATTCTCGCCCGCAGGCGCGATGACGGTGTTCCAGCCATAGCCCGCGCCCGCCGTCTCATGGACGATCAATGCGCCGATTGCGCCCTGCCGCGCGGCTTCCTCATATTTGTAGGTCCAGCGGCCGTAATAGGTCATCCGCTTGCCGCCGAACTTTTGCGCGACAGGTTCTCCCGCCGCCGCTTCGAAGTCCGGATCGTTGACCAGGAATACCGCGACCTTGCCCTTCAGGTCGACGCCCTTGAAATCATCCCATTGCCGCTCGGGCGCCGTGGTGCCGTAGCCGACGAATACCAGCGGCGCGTTGGCAATGGTCGACGCGCGGCGTATCGCGCACTGTGCTGAAATAGATGTCCTTGAGCTGGGTCAGGGCTGACGGTGCCGCCTCTTGTGGCGACGGTGACCGTGGCTGGCGCGCCGATGCGCGTGCGGACGAGCGGGACGGTCTGTACAAGGTGCCGTTCTCGCCCGCGGGCGCAAGGCCAGCCTTGGCGAACTGATCGGCGAGATAGGCGACGGTCTTGTCCTCGCCCGCGCGTGCCGGGGGCGCGGCCTTGGAACTCATCTGCGGCGAGCGTTTTGACGATCGCGGACATGCGCTGAGGATCGATCGGGCCACTGTCCTGCGCGAACGGCGGGGAGCGGTGCGAGGAGGGCGGTCGTCAGCAGCAAGACGGGCATTCGCGTCATCGGGCAATCCTTGGATCAGGCGCCGGCACTTCCGCGCGCTCGGCGCGGCATTGTCAATGATTTCAATGCGGTCGCGACCACGGGAAACCGGCGGCATGCGTGTTCGTTACACTCGGGCAACCATGCAGACCCGTATCGCCACCAAGCCTGCTATCATCGCCGGCCTGCTCGAAGCCGGGCTGCTGTATGCGTTGATCGCCGGGCTTGGGGTTCGCGTGCCTGGTGGACAGGCGATCAGTGAAACGCTGAAGACGTTCGACCTGACCCCGCCGCCGCCTCCTGTGCCGCCACCACCGCCCCCGCCGAAGCGGCAGTCGGGCCGGCCCGAAGGGCTGCGGCGCCGGCCGGCCTGCGAGCAAAAGCCAGCCCGATCGTCGCGCCGCCGCCGCCCGTCCCGCTGCCCCCCCGCCGATCGCCGCCGCGCCGGTCGCCGGGCAAGGGACACAATCGAGCCAGGGCGCGAGCGACGTGGATGCGGGTGGCTCCGGCGCAGGCGGTATGGGCAATGGCTTTGGCAGCGGCGGGCGCGGGTGTGGCGACGGCGGAGGGTGGCGGCAGCCGCCGCGTCAGCGCCGTGGGTCGCTGAGTTATCAGGACGTGCCCGACGAGATCGCCGACCCGGGCGAGGGCATCTCGATGGAGACGCTGTTCACCGTGCAGCCGGATGGGCGGGTGACCAATTGCCGGATCACCAAACACAGCCGCTATCTGATTTCGATGCAAGGTGTGCCGTTGATCGAACAGCGGTTTCGGTTCGACCCGGCTCGGGATGAAGATGGTCGGCCGGTGTCGCGGATTTCATCCAGTGGCAGCGTTTTCGAGCGACCGGGCGGTATGATGACGACCAATGAGGCAAGGTGCATGCCGCAGGTTCAGTCCTTTCCTTCAAACCCCGGCTCGCGCTGACGCCGACGGGCCGAAGACGCACGCCGAAATTATCCCTTGGGCGCTGGGCTACGGCCATCAGGAATAGATCATCGAACACTGGGTCCGATCCCCGCCACCGATCGTTCATTGTACATGCCCATTAAAATCTACGCGAGATCGCTGCTACATTTCTGACTAGGCGTCGCGACGCCGACCATGGCGCTACCGGGTGCCAGCGAGGCACATGCCGACACTTACAGTCCGGCAAAAGGTGGGGTAAAGAGAATCGCGTTGCGCTGGAAGCACGCCTTGGCCCGCCGCGATCGGCACGGTCTCGACCACATGATATTTCTGCCGGCCGACGCCGACCGAGGCACTGAGCACTCGATCGAAAGGAATTACAATGAAGCAGCGCTCGATTATGCGCGGGCGCTTGCGCAGGGCGTCGCTGACCCATCGGCGCTCCATGAGGTCTATACGATAGGCGTCCATCCGCCGATCTTGAGGCAGCACTGGCAGATGCGTTGAACGGGGGAACGCTGACAAAATGGCTTGAAGCCCTGGCACCCTCCGATGCCGAATATCGGGCACTTTCCGGCTGCTTATCTTGATGAGAGCCGGAAGATCCGGTCGGCAAACTTCAACAATCGCGCTGAGCGAGCAATATTCGTGTCGGTGATAGCGACCCGCGTGTAGTCGATATCGCGGGCCAGCTGATAGCTGACGGCTACCTCACAAGGGAGGCTGACGGCTGGGTATCCACCGAATACTCGCAGGTGATCGCCGATGCGATCAGGGCGCTACAGCGCGACTACGGTATACGTGCAGACGGCATTATCGGTCCTGATACGCTCGGGGTACTTACGCTTCAGCCGGGTGACCGCGCCCGGTCACTCGCAGTTGGGCTGGAACGACGACGCTGGTTGACGCGCACGCCGCCCTCGACGCGCATCGACGTGAACACTGCATCTGCGGAGCTTCGCTATTTCCGTGACGGCAATATGATCGATCAGCGCAAAGTGATCGTAGGCGAACCCGACCGTGAGACGCCGGGCCTCAGCTCGCCCATTTATCGGCTCGTCGCCAACCCGACTTGGACGGTGCCCAAATCGATCCCCGTTTCCTCCTCCACGGTTCGGGCGAAGAACATGCGCAGGGTCAATGGTTATTGGGTGCAGCCCTCGGGGCCGAATAATGCGCTCGGCCTCGTCAAATTCGACATGAAGAACACTGAGGCAATTTACCTCCACGATACTGCCTCACCCGAGTTGTTTGATCGCAGCCAACGTCATCTGAGCCACGGTTGCGTTCGCGTAGAGGACGCCATGGGCTTCGCGGCGATGCTGGCGGGGCAGGAAGGTGTCGGCGATGAATGGGCGACGGCACGCGATTCGGGCGAATATGCGATCGTCGATCTTCCGCGCGAAATTCCCGTTCGGCTGTTGTATCACAATGTTTTCGTCACCGACGATGGCAATGTCGCCGTGCGGACAGACCCTTATGGCTGGAACGATGCAATAGCAGTCAAGCTGGGGTTCGCGGACCCGAAAAGCCGGCATGCCAGTCCGAGAAGATATCGACATCGGACCATAAGGATGGATCAGGTGAACGGGTGGCCAAGAGTGGGCATGCATCTCTGTTCGAGAGCCGTAGATGCTGCGGTCGGCCGGTCAGCGGAGCCGACAACCCCCCTGGTCAGTTCGGAAACGCGGTAGTCGAGGAGGCTTCGTAATGCTGTTCGAGAACTTTTACGGGCTCGTCCGGATAATCGTGGTCGGCACCCTTTCCTATGTCGCGCTGGTGGCGATCCTGCGGATCAGCGGCAAGCGTACGCTGGCCAGCATGAACGCCTTCGATTTCGTCGTGACTGTCGCGCTAGGTTCGACCTTGGCCACGGTGCTGCTGTCCAAGGATGTTCCGCTTGTCGAAGGAATGCTGGCGTTTTCGCTCCTCGCAGGTCTGCAATTCATTACCGCGACGGTGGCACGCCGTTTCAAGCTGATAGAGAAAATCGTGAAGTCAGAGCCGCGTGTCCTGTTGCTCAACGGCATAATCGACGAGGCGGCTCTTCGCGACGAACGAGTCTCGATGGACGAAGTCAAAGCGGCAGTACGAAAGGAGAGCATCGGGGACCTATCAAACGTGGCGGCCGTCGTTCTTGAAACCGATGGCTCATTCAGCGTTATCGCTCAAGACAAGGCCGGGTCACGCAGCGCGTTTCCCTGAAAACCTCAACGGTTACGCAACCAAAGGCAATTTACTTAGTTAAATCTATGTCGGCGATCCTTTGCGATCCTACGCAAAAGCGCATCGCCTAGATAAAGGGATCTACATATGAAAAAATCTATTATTGTCGTAGCTGCCGTATGTGCTTTACCTTTAGCCGCGTGCAACAAAAGCCCGTCGGATAAACTGGCAGACCGGGTCGAGAATGCCGCCGACAATCGGGCTGATGCGATGGAGAACCAGGCTGCGATGCTTAACGATCGCGCCGAGCAGGTTCGTGACACTGCCGAGCAGCGCGCGGATGCCATCCAGGCTGCGGATCGTAACGTCGCTGCAATGAGCCAAGAACAACGCGATGCCATTGTCGCCAATGACGCCGCTGCGGTTAGGTAAAGCAAGCCCTGCATCTGACCGAACTCATTTCGCGACGACTTGGCACGCCCTGCCTGTCATCGGCGCAATGACCGGACGAGCGCACGCTGCGCCCGGCTTGGGAAGTTCACCAGCGAGGCAGTGTAC
Organism: uncultured Alphaproteobacteria bacterium; assembly: GCA_963740775.1. Lineage (GTDB taxonomy): Bacteria > Pseudomonadota > Alphaproteobacteria > Sphingomonadales > Sphingomonadaceae > Sphingomonas_O. The sequence goes on from CAVUFE010000005.1 coordinate 18,937, forward strand.
GTTGCGCCTGGTAGCCATGCTAGCGTACTTGTCCGGTGCGTTTCTGGATGTGCTCTTGTCTGGCCTCCGACATGGAGGGTGGAGGACTAGATTTCGCGTCGAGGGCATCTTGCCCGGTTGCTGTGACAACTCCGTCTGACAGCAATCTAGCTCCCCCTGCGACGTCCCATATATGACGCTGCTGCAGCCGCCGCGAGCGCGACGACCCCGTAAGGTGCTCGCCCCGGTTTGCGGATCAGGGCCAGTCCCAAGGTGGCGCATACGGATGCAAGCATTCCAATGCGGCGCGTACCGCTCGACCGAAAAACACGTGCCGTTACGCGGGAGGTGACATAGTCGGCCTGGGCCGACGGGAGAGGATGTCTGACGATTTCGACGGTCTTTACCTCGCTGTTCAAGGGGCGGGGCTTCACCGTGGGAGTTTTTGATTTAACTTCGGCGACGTTGTCGGCCACCCATGCGCCGCGCTCTCCCAATGGCCTGGCCTTTCCGCGGGTGGTATCGTGCTGTGTCTGATATTCCAGTTCAGCATTGAGTTCTGCGCCGAACAACAAGACGTAACTCGACAGATACAGCCAGGTCAGGAGGATAACGACTGCACCCAGCGAGCCATAAGTGGCGTTGTAATTGCCGAAATTCGCCACGTAGACCCCGAACCCGAAGGTCAGGCCAAGCCAGAACAACGAGGCGAAGAGCGACCCTGGCGTGAGCCAGACCCAGCGTGCCTGCCGGCGCGATGGCCCATAGCGATAGAGCGTTGCCGCCCCCGCCGCACCAACCAAAGCGAGTACGAGGTAGGACAGCAGCTTGCCGGCCACGATCAGGAAGTTCGGGAGTTGAGGAAACAGGTCTTCCAGATGGCCGAGCGCGGCGATCGCCACGACTGACAGCACTGCGACGACGACCCCAGCGGCAGTGATGATCAGCGCCAGCGCGTTGACCCAGATGAATCCGCGCTTTTCACGCTCTTCATAGGCGATATTGAGTGCGGTGACGATCGAGCCCGCTGCGTTGCGCGCGCCGAATACCGCCAGGGCGAGCGCGAGCAAAAGACCGAAGCCCTTTTTGCCGCCGGATGTCGTGACGACATTCATCAACTGTTCGCCAACGAGTTTCGCGGCTTCCACCGGCATGACGGTCATCATCGAGCGCACATTCTCGATGACCGTCTCCGGGTCGGCGATCAGGCCATAGCTGAGCACAAGGGCGCCGAGGAGAGGAACCAGCGCGAGGAACCCGTAGAAAGCGACGCCCGCAGCGATCAAACCGACATTGTCTTTACCCGTTTCGTACCAGGTCCGAACCAGCACGTCCCACCAGCCGATCAGGGGTATCTGCCAGGGGCTTTCCGCCTCGTTTCCTCGCGCGCGTGGCGCCCGCAGTTCGATACCGCTGTCGGTCATGTGCCGTCGCTCACGGTCAGAAGTCTTTCGAATAGCGCAGCGTCACATTCGACCCGCCGAACGACCCGGCCTGGGATAGTACGCTCAGGCTCTTGGTCAGCGCGAGCTCGAGCTGCGTGGCGGTAAACCCGCGCGCATCAGTGACGATCTCGATATAGATGTCGTCGGTCAGATACTTGCCGGCGGCAAGCGCGCTCCCGCGCCCGGTCGCATCGTCGGCGCCAAGAATCCGCAGTCGATCGAAGCCGACGGCTGAGCGCAGCTTGCCGAGGGGATTGAGCCCTCCGCCTGATCCGCGCAGCGAGTTCAGCGCGGACGCCAGCTGAAGCGCTTCCAGCGCGGACAGATTACTGGGCGAACTGCCGAACAACAGGCGGCTCAGAACCTCATCCTGCGGCAGCACCGGGGACGAGGTGAAGGAGACCCGCGGACGCGAACCGGTGCCGGCGACGTTGATGATCGCCGTGATCCCGTTTGTGGTGGTCGAAGCCTGGATGTCGATGACCGGATCCGCCAGATCACCGCCCTGGAAGCGAATGATGCCGCGAGTGACCTCGAATTGCTTGCCGGAGAAGGAATAGGTCCCACGCACGAGGTCGAGCCGCCCGCTGACGGTCGGCGCCAGATTGGTGCCCGCGACACGCAGATCCATGCTCCATTCGGACTCCAGGCCCATCCCGCTGACGAACAGGCGGTTGTCTGCGCGGATGCGAAGGTCCAGCTTGAAGGCGCCGATCGCCGGCGGCGGTGTTGCGGCAGTACGTTTGCGATCGCTCTTGCGCCGAACACCGGCCAATTCCGGAACTTCCGACGATCCCTGCCGGATGATCTTGTACCGCGCCTCCGGAATAACGAGTGTGCCGCGGATCAGGCCGCCGCCCGGACCGTTGGTAATGCGAATATTGCCCGTCGCGGTCGCACCGAACGCGTCGGACTTCGCCAGACGGGCATTGTCCAGCTTGGCTTTCAGGTCGATCGGGAAGCCTGCCGCCGATGACAGTCCGATTGTCCCCTGCGCGTTGACCGTGCCTTCGCCGGCCTTGGCCTGCAGACTGACAATTTCCAGTCGATCGTTGTTGAAGCGCCCTTGAAGCGCCAGGTTCGACAGGCGCGTGCCGGTATTTTCATTGTCGTACGTCAGGCGATCGGCGCGTACGATGCCGTTCAACCGAGGCGCATTGACCCGGCCGGAGAAATCGGCGGCAATAGCGATCGGTCCGGTCAACTGCTGGCCCGCCAGGCCTGCCAGACTGAACGGCACGCCCGCGGGGCCGCTATAGCGGATGCCGCCCGAGAGCGGCGCTGCCAACAAACGGTCACTCCAGCTCGCCCCGCCGCCCAGCGGGCGCAGATTTGCGACCACGCGTCCGATCGCCACGCCACCACGTCGGATCAAAGCGCGCAGAGTGCCACCGCTTGCATCGAGCTTGCTTGCCACCACGATGTCGACCGGCGTCGAGGTTGCGGTCAGGCTGGCGCGGGTAAAGTTGCTGATCGTCATCCGCGCATCGACGGTCGGGACGGCGTTCGACGACGCCTGGGTAAAATCGACGCTGCCCGTGGCTGTTCCGCCAAATCCCATGCTCGGCGCGACGGCGTTCAGCACTGAAAGGTCGAACCCTTCAACTCGCGCTCGCAAGTTCGTGCCGCGCCCATAGTCCCCCTCGAGGCGGATCGATCCTTTCGAAAAATCGATGCGGCTCGGCAATAGGCGATAACCGGCTGCGACCGGCTGAATGTGCAGGGGCCCGTTACTGCGAAAGGCGATGCCGTTGGCCTGTCCTTTCAACCCGATAAGCCAGTCACGCGGGCTGAGCCGGGCGTTTGCGGCGATCTGGAAGGGGACGCTCGACGACCCGCTAGCGACAGCCTGGGCCGTGCCGCTGCCACCGGCATAATTAACCTTCGCTCGGGCCGAAGACAGGATGAAGCTGCCGTAGCGCAGATCAGCGACCTGAGCATCGGCAACGATCTGTGGCTTGTCGGCGAGGACGACTGACGCCTTGATGATCGCGCGGCCGATCGTGAAGTCGACCGTTCCCGGAATCTTCGCGGAATTTGCGCGTGCATCGACATCGGCGCGCTGCAACCCGTTCTGGTTCGCAAGCAGCAGCGACCCTGTCAGGCCCGAACCGGCGAACCGAAGCCGCCCGGCAAACGGGCCGGCGCGCGTCTGCTGGATCTGGCCATTGGCATTGACCCCGGCAAAGCGAACGCGGCGAACGTCGATGTTGAGTGTCGCACCCGGGCGCACGATGACGTCGGCGCTGAAGGGGCCGTAATCGGTACCGCCCGTGGCGGTCACGGCATAAGCACCGCCACTGCCACGCACGCGTGCATCCAGATCGACCAACCCAACCCCGACACCCGGCCGTGGCGCACGAAGTTGCACCTGTGGTTCGTTGATAGTGCCCGTCACCCGCGCGGTGAGCGGGCCGTAAACGGTTGAATATGCGTCAGCATTGACCAAGATCCTGCCAGCCGGATCATAGCTGCCCGAGCCGCGCGTGATGCGAAACTGCGGGGCTGTCATGCGCAGGCCGTCGAAGGACAGTCCCCCATCCTCGCCGACTTTAAAGTTCGTTTTGACGAGGGCGTTACCGCCAAGGAAGGTACGGGCGCCTTCGTTGAAGATAAGCTTGGTCTGGGCGATCACCCGGCCCTTGATCGCAAAGCCGCCGCCCGGAGCCGTCAATAGCTTCGCGTCGGTCTCCAGATCGACGACGCCGAGGCTTTCGATCCGGTAATTGTCGATCCGGCCGTTCAGGCCGCCGGTGTATCGGCCACTCGACAAATCCGCGAGGACGATGGCGGTCGCATTGACCCGGTCGGACCGGATCTTGAGGTTGTCGGACAGGATAGTGTCGCCGGAAAAGGCAATATCACCATTGATCGATACATTGGTCAGTAACCCGCCGATCGCTGGATTGAGACCAGTAACGCGGCGTGCGCGTGCGTTGAGGGGGACGAGAATGCGTTTCGCATCCACGCGTGCAAGCCCTTCTGCATAGACGTTCTCGACGCGTGTTTCACCGAACCCGATCATCGCCGCGCGAACCTTGTAATCAATCGTCGGGGTCGCGAACGGTCCATCCAGCGCCAGCCGGGCGAGCACGTCACGACCGACGAGGTTGGGCGCAATAGCGCCCGGTGTCATCAATCGAGCTTCTACAGTGACGTCATCGAACCGGCTCTTGCCCAAGTCGATCATGCCGGTCGCCATCACGGCCAGGGCGTCGGAGCGCAGCATAAGCCGGGTGTCGGCCCGCCTCTGGTCGAGCTTGCTCGTCAGATCGATGGCCAGTCCGGGCGCGGTCAGCCGTTCAACCGGACCGGCGAGGTACAACCCCGGGTGAGTCACTCCCTTGACCGCGAATGTCCCATTTCGTGCGGTGAGCGTCAGGTTCGCCAAGCTCGATCCGCCAAGCGTACCCAAGAGCTTGCCATTCCAGGCTTGCCAGCTTCCCTTGCCTTCAAGCTGGACTTGGACAGGCTTGGTCAGATTGAGCATTCCGGCCAGCGCACCGCCGGCCGGTGCCGACAATCGTCCGTTCAGCACCAGACGATTGTCATCGGGCACCGCGTCAAGCACCAGGGTCAGCCGATCGCCTCCGCGGATGCCGCCCCCGGACAATGCCATGATTTTCGTGTCGAGCTGCGCGCGGCGGTCGGCAATATGAACCGCGCCGGTGACGTTGAGCACACGGGTCGATCCAGCCACCGCCGGCCCGATCACGGCGCGCGCGATGGATAGCCGGTCGATATCGATATCGAGGTCGGGCAGGATCGGCGCGTCCGGATCACTAGGTACCGCCTTCAACTGCGGATTGCGGGCCAGGGTCATCGACGGAACAGCCAGATTGCGCACGTCGACGTGATTGCGAAGGTAGCCGAACGGGCGCCAGTCGACGGCGATTGTCGGCGCGGTCAGGAACACGCCTTTGGGATCCGCTACGCGCACGTCACGCAGCGTCATCTGGCCATAAATCGACCCATCGATGCGGCCCACCCGGAAGTTCAGTCCGCTTTCCGTCTTGAAGGAACTGATCTGGCTGGCGATGAGCCTTCGCCCCGGTCCGGTATTGAGACCGAGCAGCGCCAACCCGATCAACAGCACCACCGCCAGCAGCGCAAACCCGACCCACTTTCCGATAGTGCGCGCGCGATCCATCAGAATGCCTGTCCGATGGAGATATAGAGCGCGATCCGCCCGTCACCCTTGCGGCGGTTGAGTGGCGTCGCGACATCGACCCGCAGCGGCCCGAAATTGGTGTAGAACCGCCCGCCGATGCCCGCTCCCAGTTTGATGCTGGAAAATGTCGGTGTGGTCGATGCGTAGCTGTTCCCGCCATCGATGAACGGCACGATACCGAAATCACCAAAGCGGTAACGCGCTTCAATCGAAAATTCGGCAAGACTCCGCCCGCCAACCGGATCGCCATTGGGATCGAATGGCCCGAGCCGCTGATAGCCATAGCCGCGTACCGACCCGCCACCGCCACCGTAATAGCGCCGCGAGGGGGCGAGATCATCACGCGCAATACCCTGGATCGACCCCGCCCGGGCACGACCGGCGATGACCAGTCCGTCGCTGACGGGATAATAGGCAGTGCCCTCGACCAGGGTCCGCACATAGGGGCTGACCCCGCCCTGTACCGATCCTTCCGGACTCACGTTGAGCTTCAGCCTGAAACCACGCGTCGGATTGAGCAGGTCGTTCGACGTATCGAACAGGATTTGCGCCGGCAAAGCCGCGATGCCGTAGGTCCGGCGTTCGCGCGCCAAAGTCGCGAAATCGTAAACGCTTTCGTTCGTTCCGGTCAGTTCCACGCCGAACGCATAGGTGAACCGCTTTTGCCAGATCGGTGTCGAATCGTAACTGATCCGACCTGCCAACGTGCCGGTAAAGGCATCGAAGGCATCGTAATTCGAATGATTGGCGCTGGCCCTGAGCGATACGGTACGGTCGCGCTTGCCGGCGTTCGACCGGCGGAACGTGACGCCCAGACCCTGTTCCTGGGTCCCGCCAATGCCACTCACGGTCAACGCGCCTTCGGGGGGGAACAGATTGCGGTGAGTAAAGGCGCCTTCCAGTGAGAAGCCTTGTCCAGTTGAATAGCCTGCACTGGCCGTCAGGCTGCGCGCCTTGCCCGCAGTCTGCCGCACGAGCAGGTCGACAGCCTCGGTACCATCAGGCTCCACTTGTCCTGTTCGTACCGGCGTGAGCGACACCGTTGAGAACAGCCCCGTCGCTACCAGTGCGTCGCGCAGGTCATCCACCTTGCGGACGTCGTACAGGTCACCACGCTCGAACCTTGGAAACACGTTCAAATGCTTCAGGTCGAATACCAGATCGCCCGTATTGGCCGGCGTTACGCCGGTCTCGTCGGTGCCGGTCGCCGAAGCTGCGGTCGTCGTGATCGCGCCGAACGATGCGCGGGGTCCGGTGTCCACGGGAAGCGTATACGCGCCGCTCCACACCTCTTCATCGAGCAAAATGTCCCGATCGCCGACTGCAACGAACGGATATCCCTGCTGCGGTAGCCTCAGGCTGACATTCGCCTCGGCGCTCTGGATACGCACAGCCTCGATCGGGTCGCCGATCTTGAGTGGCAACGTGCGCTCGACCAAGCCGGCGGGCACCGTCGGCGACGCGACGACGCGTACGCTGCTCAAAGTGTATAGCTTTCCCGGGCTCGCCGTGACGACAGCCTGCAGGCCACCGCCCGGTTTTTGATTGATAACGGCGTTTGCGGCGGCGTCATAATAGCCCATCGAATGCAACAGGCGAACCGCCAGCGCCTCGTCTTCGCGCCCGCGGGCCGCGACGACGGCGGCGTTCACCGCCTTACCGCCACCCTCTTCGAGCGCCGATAATGATTTGAATTCGCTCTCCAGGCCAACTTCGTCGAGGCCCTGGACCGCGACATCATAGCGGATTTCTGGCGCATCTGCTTGTTCGACGTCAGCGAGTTCGACCGGCGGCTTGGCCTCGAAGCTTGCCAGTGGGGTCAGGGGCTCACTGAGCTTCGGGTCGATCGGCGAAGAAATGGGCGTGATCGGCGCAATTGGCTCCAGCGGCGCATTCAGATCATCGACAATCGGCGGCAATGCGTTCGAAAACTCGGCGTCGGGGACGATGGCGGAGCTTTCGTCGGCTTCTGTTGATGACGACGTCGGCACTTCTGCCGGCAGGATCTGAGGGTCGCTGATCTGTGGTGCCATTCCCGTTGCGGCAAGGATTAGCCAAAGCCCGGAAACCACCGTTAAATCCCTTTTTCGATTATCTGACGCAGTCACCTGCAACGCACCGCAACAATGGTTGTCGGCGCCTTCTTGACGTCAGCCCGCCCTTGTCCGTTAAGTGATTGAAGAGCAAGTACTTTAGAAAAATGGGCCGGGAAAGTGAACTGCTCCGCCGACGGTGGCAGGCCAGCGGCTATACCCAGGGCAAGGTTCGAAAGGTTACAAACGATACGCCGCGTTTAACGGCGTGCCATGAAAAAGTCCGTCGGGGTGGACGTCCCCGAGCGAACTCTTGTCACGCCGAACTTGGAGGGCCGGAAGATCGATGGACTTGGCTGGGGCGGCAGGATTCGAACCTGCGAATGGCGGCATCAAAAGCCGCTGCCTTACCACTTGGCGACGCCCCATCGCGTAGGGAAGCGCGCCCTTAGCTAGGCAGGGCGGTCAAAACAACCGCTTCAGCCAGCCGTGCGGGTCGTTCGACGGCGCCGCGCTGGATGGCGACCAGGCGGTCCTTGAGCGCCTGGGTCACGGCGCCGGGCTCGCCGTCGCCGATGGTGAAGCTGGTCCTCTCCGTCGACGACCTTGCCGATCGGGGTGACCACCGCGGCGGTGCCGCAGGCGAAAGCTTCGCGCAGGCGGCCGCTGGCGGCATCGGCGCGCCACTGGTCGATCGAATAGCGCTCCTCGCGGACCGTGCGATGCCCTCGTCCCGGGCGAGCGTGAGCAGCGAATCGCGGGTGATGCCGGGCAGGATCGTGCCGTCGAGCGGCGGGGTCAGGATCGAGCCGTCGTCGAAAACGAAGAAGGTGTTCATGCCGCCCAGCTCCTCGACGTAGCGGTGCTCGACCGCGTCGAGGAAGACGACCTGGTCGCAGCCCAGCTTGATCGCCTCGGCCTGGGCGAGCAGGCTGGCGGCATAATTGCCGCCGCATTTGGCGGCGCCGGTGCCGCCCGGCCCGGCGCGGTTGAGGTCGCGCGACACGCCGATCGTGATCGCCTTCGGCCCGCCCTTGAAATAGCCGCCGACCGACGAGGCGATGACGAGGAAGCGGTAATGCCGCGCGGGGCGGACGCCGAGGAACGCTTCGTCGGCGAACATGAAGGGGCGCAGGTACAGCGCAGCCTTCGGGCTCGGCGGGGAACCAGTCGCGATCGGTCTGCGACCAGCGCCTCGATCGCGCCGATGAACAACGTCGTCGGGAAGTTCGGGCATGGCCAGCCGTGCGGCCGACGTGCGGAAGCGCGCGGCATTGGCATCGGGACGGAACAGCACGGTGTCACCGCCATCGGTGCGATAGGCCTTGAGGCCTTCGAAGATTTCCTGCGCATAATGCAGCACGGCGGCGGCGGGATCGAGGCTGAGGGGGCCGCGCGGCATGATCTGCGCGTCGTGCCAGCCGCTGCCCTTCGGTCCATTCGAGGCTCGCCATGTGATCGGTGAAGACGCGGCCGAAACCGGGTTCGGTGAGCAGGGCGGCGCGGTCTTCGGCGCTGACGGGCTGGGATTGGCATTGCCAGCGCGAAATCCATGCCGTCGGCCATCGTCGTTCCTGGCTTGGCATGAGTTGCGGCGGGCTAAGTGCCGCTGCCACAGACGGTCAACATGAGCGCAGTCCCGCCCGGCGCTGCGGCGTCGCCCCTGTTTCTGCGCGAGGCCGAGGTGCGGCGAGGCGTCGAATTGCTGTATTTCGGCGGATCGGCGCTGGTCGAGGCGGCGGATGCCGCGCTGGCGGAGGCAGGGCTGGGCCGCGCGCACCACCGTGCGCTGTACCTGATCGGGCGAACGCCGGGGCTGACAGTCGGCGACATTGATCGGCCAGCTGGGCATCACCAAGCAGAGCCTGGGGCGGGTGATGAGCGAGTTGACCGCACGCGGGCTGGTTACGGCAGAGGGGCATGAGGATGACGGCCGCAAGCGGCTGTTGCGGCTGACCGAGGAGGGCGGGGGATGGAGGAGCGGCTGTTCGAGCCGCTGCGCATGGCGTTGGCCAAGGGGTATGACCGCGCGGGGCAGGATGCGGTGACGGGGATGTGGCGCGTGCTTGAGGGACTGGCGGCGCGATAGCGCTTACGTTGACTTACGTTGACACCAAAGTGGGTATGCAACGCGCGTCAGCGGCGGCGGCGGCGGCGGAAGCCAAGCACAAGCCTATCAAAATCTGCGGAACATGTCTAGAACAAGGTTCTAGCGACCCAGTTCGGCGTTGCGTGTGGTCGCAGCGGCAAGCGTTTCGGCGATCAGCGTATCGAGCTCGGTTTCGAGGACATCGAGGCCCGCGCGGGTCGAGCCGCCCTTGCTGGCGACGCGGTCGGCCAAGTCGGCAAGCGGTGTGCCTTCTTGCCGCGCCAAGGCGAGCGCGCCGTCGACCGTGGCGAGGGCCAAGCGACTGGCCTGATCCGGATCGAGCCCGAGCGCCGTGCCGCCCTGCGCGAGCGCGTCGACGAAGCGATAGGCGAAGGCCGGGCCGGACCCGGCAAGGGCGGTGACGACGTCGAACAGGGCTTCGTCGGCGAAATGTTCGACGAGACCGAGTTGAGTCGAGGAGATCCGCGAGCGCGGACGGGATCGGTTGATCGGACGCGGTGGCAACCACGCCCTTGCCCAGGGCAACGGGAAGGTTGGGCATGGCGCGAACGATCCGGGCCGCTGCGGGAAAGTGTGCGCGCAGGCGATCGAGGCGGGTGCCCGCCAGGATCGACAGGACCATGCTGGTGCTCGCCGCTTGCAAACCCGGCGCGACTGTTGCGAGCAGTTGCGGTTTGACGCCGATCAGAAGCAGATCGGGCGCGTCCTCATCGGGCACTTCCCGCACCACGCGAACGCCCGGTGCAACCGCCGTGCCGCTTGGCCGGACCACGGTCACGCTGGCGGGGTCCAGGCCGCAATCGAGCCAGCGTCGCAGCATCGCGCCGGCCATGTTGCCGCAGCCGATCAGCCACATGCGCTCGATCTTTTCGGGCAGGGTCACGCCTCTCCGCGCGTTTCGACCATCGCCGCAGCGAGTGCTTCGCTTGCGGCGATTTGCCGCCCCACAGCACGAACTGGAACACGGGGTAGAAGCGGTCGAGCTCGTCCACCGCGACCTCGATGACCGTTTCCGCCTGATCGAGCGTCAGGCCGGCATCACCGCCAAGCAGGAGGGCATGGCGGAACAGCAGAGTGCCACCCTGACCCCACAGCTCGAAATGACCGAGCCACAACTGTTCGTTGACGATGCCGATGGTCTCGTAAAGCGAGGCACGTCTGCTGGTCGGTGGCGCGGATATCGGGAAAGGCGAGGAATTGGAGGACATTGTCATCGTCGCGCCACACGCCGCGCAGCTCATATTGCCCCCAGGCGCCCTGGGCAGAGGCGACGACCTCTTCGTCGCTGATGCGTTCGGCGGCCCAATTATGCGCCTCGAACCAGCTTTCGAGCATGTCGATCGGCGCCGCGGAGGCATCGTCTTCATCGATCACGGTCACGGCCATGGCGTCATCGCTGGCGCGGTGTGCGTCAGGGACGCAAGCGCGCGCGGCGGAAAACTGTGGAAAAGTCGCGTTCAGCCCTTGGCTTCGAGCGCGGCGATGCGGGCCTTCAGGTTTTCGACTTCCTCGCGCGCGGTCGAGGCGAGTGATTTCACCGCTTCGAATTCGTCGCGGCTGACGAAATCGGCACCGCCGATCCAGGTCTTGAACTTTTCGCGGAACTGGCCCTCGGCTTCGCGGCCCGCGCCAGCGAGCGTGCCGGCGGCGCCGTTCACGAATTTGGCGAAATCATCGAAGAAGCGGTTCTCGGTCTGCATGGTCGTCAGTCCTTCGTTACGGACGCGATGTGGTGGCAGGCCGTTATTGATTCAATTGCAGGATCTGGAAATTCAGGATCGTCGCGAAGCTGAGCCAGACAAGATAGGGGACCATCAGCCATGCCGCGGTCCGATCGACGCGGCCAAAGGCAAAGCGTGGTGGCGATCGCGGCGAGCAGGATGGCGATGATCAGCGCCAGCCCGCCGAAAATCTGATGCGCGCCGAAGAACAGCGGCGACCAGGCGAAATTGAGGATCAGCTGCAGCAGGAACAGCGCCAGCGCGGTACGGCGTTCGTTCGTCGGGGGCTGACGCCAGCACCCGCGCGATGGCAATGCCCATCAGGACATAAAGCATCGTCCACGCGCGGGAAACGCCCAGCCCGGCGGCATCGCCGCGGGCTTGGTCAAGGCATCGAACCACGGATTGTCGCTGCCCGAACTCGAGGCACGCCCGGCAAGGAAGCCGAGCAGGACGATCACCGGGACCGTGACGATGCGCGATGAGTCGCCAGCGGCGCGAAGGGGCTGTGGTCTGTTCCATGGTCGTCACAACGATTGTGCGGCGGGTGCGTTGCGATGCGCGGCGATGAGGAATTCCACATTGCCCTCGGGACCGGTGATCGGGGATGGGGTGATGCCTTCCACCTGCCAACCGGCGTGGCCGAACCAGGCGGCGACGTCGTCGCACACAGATCGATGGACCGCGGGATCCCGCACCACGCCGCCCTTGCCGACCAGTTCTCGGCCCGCTTCGAACTGCGGTTTGATCAGCGCCATGCAACGGCCCTGGCCGACGAAGGACAACGGGCGTTCGAGAACCTTCGTCAAGCCGATGAAGCTGGCATCGCACACGACGAGGTCAATCGGGCGGTCGATCTCGGCCGTGGTGAGGTGACGGGCATTGGTCTGTTCGAACACGCCGACCCGAGCGTCCTGACGCAGTTTCCACGCCAGCTGGTTGGTGCCGCTGTCGACCGCGAAGACGTGGGCGGCGCCGCGCGTGAGGAGGACGTCGGTGAAGCCTCCGGTGGAGCTGCCGACATCGATGGCGGTTGTGCCGGTGACGTCCCAGCCGAAATGATCGAGGCCACCGGCCAGCTTGATGCCGCCACGCGAAACCCAGGGGTGGTCGCGGCCCTTGACGGTGAGATCGGTGTCGGCGGTGAGTTGCTCGCCCGCCTTGGCGATGCGCTTGTCGCCGGCGAAGACGTTGCCGCTGAGGATCAAGGCCTGCGCGCGGGTGCGGCTGTCGGCCAGGCCCTGTTCGACGAGCAACTGATCGGCGCGCACCTTCATCCGCCCCCATTGCCGCGTCGTGGATGCAAGGACTAGTCTCGACGCGAACGGGAGGCTGACATGAGCGGACTGACGATCGTGACCGGGGCGTCGGCGGGTATCGGCGAAGGTTTTGCGCGGGCTTATGCCAAACAGGGCGCAACGCTGATGTTGGTCGCGCGAAGGAAGGCGCGGCTGGAAACGCTGGCGCAGGAGTTTGGCGGGGCAGAGATCGTCGAGGCGGATCTGGCGACCGACGCGGGGATCGCGGCGGTGCTCACGGCGATCGGTGACCGGGCGGTCGACCGGCTGATCAACAACGCCGGCAGCGGGCTGCGCGGCGAATTCGCGGCGTTGGACGGCGAGGCGCAGGCGGCGATGATCCGGCTCAACTGCATATCGCTGATGGCGCTGTCGCGCGGGGTTCTGCCCGGGATGATTGCGCGGCAGTCTGGCGGGATCCTCAACGTCGCGTCCACTGCCAGCTTCCAGCCGGGCCCGTGGATGGCGACCTATTATGCCACCAAGGCGTTCGTCCTGAGCCTGAGCGAGGCGATGCACGAGGAGGTGAAGGACCAGGGCGTGCGTGTCGCGGCAATCTGCCCCGGGCCGACGCTGACGGAGTTTGCCGACCATGCGGGGATGGACGAGACGCCGCTGTTCAAGCGCTTCGCGGTCGGGCCGGAGCAGGTCGTGAAGGATGGCATCGCCGCGCTGGAGGCCAATCAGGCCGTCAAGATTTCGGGACTGGCCAACTTCTTTGGCGCGGAAAGCGTGCGCTTCGCGCCGCGCGGGATGGTCCGGCGGTTGGCCGGATCGCTGCAAAAGGTGCGGGGAGCGTAGGTGCGCAAGAGAAAGGGCGCGGAGTAAATCCGCGCCAGCGGTCGGCTGCGCCGCCGGCCGGTCCGGTTCGAAGTCCTGACGCAGCCGAAGCTACGTCAGGCCGAACCCGGACTTAGAAGTCGAACGACACGCGACCGTAAAGGAAGCGGCCGTTGAACCCGAACGGAGAGAAGATCGAATAGGCGTTATACTGCTGGTTCTGCGGGTAATTCCCGCCGCCCAGACTGGCGGGCCGTGCGCCGAACGGCAGGCGATCGGGATAGACATCGAACAGATTGTCCGCGCCGATCGCCAAATGGACGTTGCGACCGGCGTTGAGCCGCAGCTCAAGATCGGTGATCCATTTCGGCGACAGCTCGACATCGTCCGGGCCCAGCGCGGTGAAGCTTGCCGCATTGGGGGCGAGGGGCAAGGTCGAACCCGGCGACAGCACCTTGCCATAGCGGGTGGTGCGCAGGGTGAAGCCGACCGGCTTGACGTCGCCATCGAGGCTCAGGACGATCTTGTCCTTCGGCTGGCCCCGCGTGAAGCGCAGCGATTCCTGACGGCCGAACAACACGATGCCGGGGATCGAGGCGAGCGGCCCGAGGGTGTTGTTGCGGTTGAGGATCGTGTTCTCGTTATAGTTATACGCCGCGGTCAGGCTGAACTTGCCGAATTCGACGGGCAGGCGCCAGTTGAGGACGGCGTCGACGCCCTGCGTGCGACTGTCGAGGCCATTGATGAAGAAGCGCGCGGCGGTCGCCGGCAACCCCTGCGACAACAGATAGGCGCGGATCGCCGCGTCGGCCGCGGAGGTCGTCGCGCCGAGGTTCTCGGTGAGGACGATGCGGTTCTTGATGCGGATGTTGTAGTAATCGACCGTCAGCGTCAGGCCCGAGAGCGGGCTCGCCGTAAAGCCGCCACTCAGGTTCAACGACTTTTCCGCGCGCAGCGATTTCGCGCCGAGCGCCTGGGCGATGGGGCTGGAAACCGGAGCGGTCAGGACATCGACCGGCACGCCGGAGATGAAGTTGGTCGACGTGGTGGTGAAGACCTGTTGATGCAGCGACGGGGCGCGAAAGCCGTTGGACACCGAGCCGCGCACCGCGAAGCCGCGAACGAATTCATATCGCGCGGCGAGCTTGCCCGCGATGGCATCGCCAAAGTCCGAATAATGTTCGAAACGGCCCGCCGCGGTGACGGTCAGATTGTCGATGATATCGGTGTCGAGTTCGACATAGCCGGCGACATTATGCCGCGACGCGTCGGTACGTGCCGAAGCGGGCAGGCCGGGGAAGCCCTGCGCCCCGGGGCCACCCTGGCGACCGGGGAAGGTGCAGACGTTGGTCGCCGCGTTGAACACGCCTTGTTGCGTCGCGCAATTGGCGGCTGTCGTGTTGTTGATCTGGGCGCGGAAGAACGGTCCGAGCGCGTAGGACTGAAATTCGCCGGGACGGATCGCATAGGTTTCGCGCCGATATTCGCCACCGAACGAGAAGGTCAGCGGCTTGGCAAAGCCCAGTTCGAGATCGCGGCTGATATCGAGATTGACCAGGGTCTGCGAGTATTTGAGTCCGCCGGCATCGAAGCGTCGCTGCGTATCCGCACCGAACGAGGCATTGACCGTGTTGTCGACGAAATAGTCGAACTGGTTCTGGCCATAGCCGACCGACAAATCGGCGCGCCAACCACCGGCAATGTCATCGAAGCGGACGCCGCCGGTCGCCGACAGGTCGGTCAGATCGGTCTTGATCAGCGGCAGGAAGCCATCGGGCGTGAGCAACGGGCGGCCGATCGCCGGGGGCGCCTGGTTCGGGGCCAGTTTCGAATAATCGACATTGTTGGCGTTCGATTGCTGGCGATAGTTCGCCGCGCTGACCGAATCACGCTGGTTGAAGCTGGCGAACGCGTAGATCTCGGCCGCACCGATGGGGGCTGCGGTGTTGAGGAATGCGGAGAAATCCTTCGCGTCGGGGTCGCCGAAGCGGAATTCGCGGCGATCGAAGCTGAATTCGCGCGCGTCGAACGTCGTGCCGGTCGGGCGGACGTAGTTGGGACGCAGGTCGTAGCCCGTGCGGTTGGTGCGGTCGCGCTGGCGATATTCGAGGGTCAGGTTGAGATAGCTGCCCTCGATGCCGAACAGCGGCAGGCCAAAGTTGCTGGCAAAGGTATAGGTCTGCCCGTCGCGCACCTTCAACTCGCCATCGGTATTGGCCTGGAAATAGATGTTGTTGGTCGGATCGAGCACTGGCTGACCGCCGACATTTTGCAGCCCGGTGACGCGTTGCACACCGTTCAGCGTAGTGACGTATTTGCCATAGCTGGCCACCGCGCGTCCGCTGTCGTTAGCGGTCTTCAGTCGGATGTTGATGACGCCGGCAATGGCATCCGAGCCGTATTGCGACGACGCGCCATCGCGCAGGACTTCGATCCGGTCGATCGCCAGAGCCGGGATGGAGTTCATGTCGACCGCGGCGGCGCCGCGCCCGATCGTGCCGTTGATGTTGAGCAGTGCGGACACATGGCGGCGCTTGCCGTTGACGAGGACGAGTGTCTGATCGGGCGACAGGCCGCGCAACGTGGCGGGACGCAGCGCATCGGAACCGTCGGCGATGGCCGGCTGGGGGAAGTTGAAGCTGGGCACCAGCTTGTTGAGGATCTTGTTGGTTTCGGTCTGGCCGCCCTCGGTGATCGCCTCCGCCGACAGAACGTCGACGGGAACCGGCGAGCTTTCGACCGTGCGCGTGGTGCTGCGCGAGCCGGTGACGATGATCACGCCCTGCGTGTCGTTCTCGGCCAGTCCCTGTTCCGCGACACCAGCGGCTGGTGGCACGTCCTGGGCAAATACCGGTGCGCTGAGCGCGATCGTGGAAAGCGACGCGAACAGCGCCTTGCGAAAATTCATCATGCCAACCCCCTGTTAGTCTGCCCGTATAGGGCCGAAATTCCGGCGCTCACGCAAGGCGGAGTGCGCGAATGTTACGGTCGTGTTGCAGCGACGCCACAACCCCGACTCGCGTTGACAGCGGGGGCAGTTTTCCTTATCGGGCCGGTTTCCGCGTGGGGAGTTCGCTTCTCGCGTCCATTTGCTTTGAAGAGAAGATGACAGCCATGTTCGCAGTCGTGCGCACGGGCGGCAAGCAGTATCGCGTTGCCGCCGGAGACAAGATCGTCGTCGACAGGATCGACGGTGAAGCGGGCGCGCGCGTCTCGCTGGGTGATATCCTGTTCACGGGCGGCGGCGATGCCGTGTCGACCGTGGCCGCGGAAATCATCGCGCAGGCGAAGGGCGAGAAGGTCATCGTCTTCAAGAAGAAGCGCCGCCACAACTATCGCCGCAAGGCCGGGCATCGCCAGCAGCACACGATCCTGAAGATCCTGAGCGTTGGCGACACGCACGCCGAGGAAAAGCCCAAGGCTGCTGCAGCCGAGCCCGTCGCCCAGACGCCGGTCGAGGCAGCGCCCACAGCCGAAGCGGCTCCGGCCACGGCCGAAGCGCCGAAGCCGGTCAAGGCGAAGGCCCCCAAGGCAGCCGCTCCGGCCCCCGCGGCCAGCGAGGACGCGGTCGCCGCCGCGCCGGTGAAGAAGGCTGCCACCAAGAAGGCCCCGGCTGCCAAGCCTGCGGCCGACCAGGAGTAATCGACAATGGCACATAAGAAAGCAGGCGGCTCGACGCGTAACGGCCGCGATTCCGCAGGCCGCCGTCTGGGCGTCAAGAAGTTCGGTGGCGAAGCCTGCCTCGCGGGCAACATCATCGTGCGCCAGCGCGGCACGCGCGTGTGGCCGGGCGTGAACGTCGGCTGTGGCAAGGATCACACCCTGTTCGCGACGGCGGAAGGCCGCGTGCGCTTCCACCTCGGCAAACTCGGCCGAAAGTACGTATCGGTCGATGCGATTATGGCGGCCGCCGAGTAACATAGCGATCCAGCAACAGCGGGTCGCCTGAGGGTGACCCCCGAAACCCGCCGAAGGCGGGCTTCCAAAGGGAGGCGAGGTCACCAACCTCAGCCTCCCTTTTTCGTCTCCCGACTGCCACCGGCCCGTCACAGATGCGGGTTAGGGGCACCGCAGGAGATGACGTCATGTTTGCCCGTACCGACAGATTGCTGCTGAGACCCGGCTGGGTCGAAGACGCGCCGCAGTTGCATGCCGCGATCGCCGACGAGGCGGTGGCGATGAAGCTGGCGCGCTTGCCATGGCCTTACAGCCTGATGGATGCCGAAACCTATCTTGGCCGCGAGCGAGCCGAAGGGGAGGTCGATTGCCTGATCCTGCTGCGCACGCCCGGCGCGCCGACGCTGATCGGGGGAGTCGGCATTGCGATGCGCGATGATGCGCATGAGCTCGGCTACTGGATTGCGCCGCGGTACTGGAATCGCGGCTATGCCACCGAAGCCGCCGCCGCGGTGGTCGCCATGGCGCGCGATTCGCTGAAGCTCGACCGGCTGACCTCCGGGCATTTCGAGGACAATCCCGCGTCCGGTCGCGTGCTCGCGAAACTCGGCTTTGATGTCGACGGGCATCGAGCCGCGGCACTGCCTCGCACGCGGTCGCGATGTGCCATGCCTCACGTTGGAGAAGATGTTGCGCGAGCGCGTCATCGCATGACGGAACCAGATCGCGCGTGACGGCTTGAGCCATTATGCTTGAACATGTTCCCCATTGGCTCGGCCGCCTCCTCACGCGGCGCCCGCGCGGGGCATGACAAGCTGGTCGTGCTCAATATCGCCAAGGGCACGCCGAAGATCGATCTGTCATCGCCGGCCTTTGCGGATGGTGCGCGGCTGCCGGAGCGATTTACTGCCGACGGTGCGGGGATCTCGCCGCCTCTCGTGTGGGGCGTGTTGCCCGAGGGAACGGCAAGCCTTGCACTGGTCGTCGAGGACCCCGATGCGCCGTTTCCCGAGCCGGTGAGCCACGCGATCGTGTGGCGTCTGCCACCCGATACGCAGCATCTGCCCGAGGGTGCGATCGTCGCGGATGGCGAGGGCGAGTGCAGAGGGCGATGTCGGCAAGAACAGCCGACGGGCCGAAGGGTGGCTGCCGCCCGATCCGCCCAACGGGCACGGCGTCGCACGATTATGTGTTCCAGCTGTTCGCGCTCGATGCCGAGCCTGACCTGGAGCCGAACCCGCAACGCAAGGATCTGGTCGCGGCGATCACCGGGCATGTGATCGGTGCGGGCGTGCTGACCGGGACTTATTCGCGCGGCGAGGATGATGACGACGACGACGGGCCGGCGGGGGCGGCGGCTCGCGGCCTGACGGGCGAAGACCATATACTCGCCGTCATCGGCAATGCGCGTGCAAAGCCGCATTTTCGGCGACGCGGACCGAGGCATCGTTGCCGGGGGAGATGATGCAGCGGATTTCGCCGAGCGCTTGCGCGTCGGCCCAGGCGAATACGGCGGCATGAACTCGGTGGCATAGCCCTTGCCCCAGCTGTCGGCGCCGAACGCCCAGCCGGCTTCGGGATATCCTTCGAGCGACGGAACGCCGCGTTCGAAGCGGGCGAGGCCGCCGACGCCCGCAAGCGCGCCGCCGTCCCGTTCGAATGCCAGCCAATAGCCATAGCCCATCAGCGGCCAAAGCCCGCGCCCTGAGTGAACTTGGTCCAGCTGGTCTTGCGATCCCGCGGCTGCGCCGCCGATGAAGCTGGTGACCCGCTCGTCCGCCCACATCGCGGCATAAGCTTCGAAATCGGCGCGCGTCGCTGCGCGCAGGGTGAGGCGGTCGGGGATGGAGGGTCGGGGCGAGTCATGCCCCGACCGTTACGCCGCCAGCGCGGGCTGCGCCATGTTCGCCGCCGCATAATCGCTGTCGTACGTGCCGATCAGCGCGCGGTCGTCGTGGTTCCACGGGTGGAAGCCGGGCAGGAAGAAGGCCAGCCAGGCGGGAAGCAGGCGGCGCATCACGCCGGGCGTGCCGACCAGGTACCAGGCGAGCCGCGCCTTGGCCTTTGCGCCGGTGATGCCGTCCTGCGCGAGCAGATCGAGCGTGCCGTCCCAGCGCTTCATCCAGAAGGTGCGGCTGACCAGCACCATCATGATGGCCTTGACCTTCCAGCGCTTGAAGCGCGTCCAGTCCTTCGTCGCGTGGAGCCATGTGTCGTAGGCGACGCCCTTGTGTTCGATTTCCTCGACCGCGTGCCAGCGCCACATTTCCTTGAGCTCGGGATCGGCGCCTTTGAACAGGTCCGACTTGAGCATCATATGCGCCATCATCGCGGTATAATGTTCGAGCGCCATCGTGACGGCGAGGTTGAGGATCGCCGGGCGATCCTTGGTCAGCGCGAGCGAATTCGGCGACAACCTGTTCCAGATGGTCGATCCTGTACCCGGCGTCGGTCACGCGCTTGTTGAAGGCGACGTGTTCACGGCTGTGCATCACTTCCTGAGTGATGAACGAGCGGATTTCGCGTTCCAGCTTGGGATCGGCACCGTCGCGAAACGCCTTCACGCTCTCAACGAAGAACGCCTCTCCACGCGGAAAGGTGATCGACAGCGCGTTGTGAAACGCCGAGCCGATCGGATCGCCGTTCAGCCACCAGCGCTTTTGCGCCAGTTCGCGACCGAAGCGGCGGTCGCGCGGGCGTGATGGTCAGGTCGCTAGGCGAATGGGACGAGGTCATCTAAGCCAATCCTTCAAAGACGATGCCCGGTTATGGACACTACTTACATTCATGTCAATAGAACGTAGACGACTGTCGCCCGATGAGAGCCGCGACCGGGCATTGGAGGCGGCACGGCAAATCCTTGTCGATCAGGGGCCCCAGGCCGTCACGCTCAAGGCCGTGGCTTCGCGGATCGACCGCACGCATGCCAACATCCTGCATCATTTCGGCAGCGCGGCAGGCCTGCAAAAGGCGCTGGCGGCGACAATGGCCGAGCAGGTCTGCGCGACGATCGGCGCGACGGTGCAGCGTGCAAGGCGCGGCGAGGCCGACCCGCGCGACATCGTCGAGTTGACCTTCGACGCTTTCGACCGGCAGGGCGCGGGCGCCCTTGCGATCTGGATGCTGTTGTCGGGAAACGAGGATGCGCTCGACCCGATCGTGACGACGATCCACAAGCTGGTCGATGAACTGACCGAAGGTGGTCACGGTGACATCGACATTCACAAGGAAACCTTGGGGCTGGTCCTGATGGCGCTCGGCGACGCCTTGTTGGGCAAGCCCATGGCTGACGCCTTGGGATTGGCCCGCCACACAGCGCGTGATTTGGCCTATAAACAGCTGATTGCCAGCCCAGGGCTCAACGCCCGCCTCGCCTCACTCGAAACGGCGCAAAGTTAATCCGAAGCGGAGCAGGCTCCCCGCCCCAAGTCGGTAAGTCTCGATAAGGCTTGCCAAAAGGAGCGAGCACAAGCTTGAGACGGGGCGTGGCTTTTGCAATTGCAGCGGTGACCGCGCTGGCGATCGCCGGCAGTGCGTGGGCGGTGATGCGCCGGCCGGCCAGCAATCGCTATTACGACACGCGCCGCCTCGTCATTCTTGCCCATGCGAGCCAGAACCCGGCACCTGTCGTCGTGCTGGGCGACAGCATCGTCGACATGGCCGAAATGCCGACCATGTGTGGACGTGCCGTCCTCAACGCGGGGGTGGCAGGTGCACGCACGGCGGATGTCGAGCGTCTGGCCGCGGACCTGCTGGCCGGGCGCAGGCCCGAGCTTGTGATCGTTGCCGTCGGATTGAACGATGCGCACCGCAACGCCCAGACGAGCGACCAGGACTTCCTGACGACTTACCGCGCTATCCTGGCGCGCGCGCGGATGACGGGCGCTCGGGTTCGCGCGACCACAATTCCGCCTGTTGGACCCAGCGATCTTGGCCGCGCCGGCGAATTCGACCCGAGTCGCATCGCCGCGCTAAACCGACTGATCAGGCAGGCTGGGGTCCCTGTGCTGGACATCCACGCGGCGATGAGCGCGCCGGACGGTATCGAGCGCGCGGGTTTCACGACGGACGGGGTGCATCCCAACGCTCGTGGCTATGGCGTCTGGCGCAAGGTGGTGGCACAAGCATGCGCAGCATGAAATTCCGTGAGACCCGCTTCGACGCGACTGGCCGCGTAGTACTGGCCATCATCGCCACCGCCGTGCTCGTGGTGATCGGGGCGATTATCGCCAAAATGATGCGCGGGGATCAGCTGGTCTAAGCCAAGCGAGTGGCGCCCGCGCCAGTGACGCCCTAGGGCAGACGAATGGCGCGCGACGACAATATCCCCCATGCCAATGTTTCACAGCGTGAGTTCATCGCGCTGGTCGCGGCTATGATGGCGATCGGTGCACTGGGCGTGGACATGATGTTGCCGGCGCTGCCGAGGATCGGCGACGCGCTGGGCGTCACCGACGCCAATTCGTTGCAATACGTCATCGCCGCCTACTCGCTGGGCTTTGGCGTCGGGCAGCTCATCCATGGGCCGCTGGCCGACCGGTTCGGACGCAAGCCGGTGTTGATCGTTAACCTGCTGGGTTTCGTGGCGATGAGCTTCGTGGCGGCAACGGCGACGTCGCTGCCCATGCTCGTCATGGCGCGGGGCGTGCAGGGTGCGTTCGCTGCCGCCACGCGCGTCCTGGTCGTGTCGGTGGTGCGTGATTGTTACCAGGGGCGGACGATGGCGCGGATCATGAGCCTTGCGTCGATGCTGTTCTTCGTCGTGCCGATCCTGGCACCGAGTATTGGTGCTGCCCTGCTATTGGTCGGTCCGTGGCGCTGGAATTTCTGGGCGCTGGGCGCAATCGCCATGGCGATCCTGGCATGGACGACGACACGCCTGCCCGAGACGCTGAAGCCCGAGGACCGCCGGCTGATCTCAGTCGGCACGCTGAAAAGTGCGTATAGTGCCACACTGACCAACCGATTTTCGCTGGGTTATGCCATTGGCACCGCGCTGAGCTTTGGCGGCTTGATGGGATATCTGTTGTCGAGCGAGCAGATCGTCGGCGAGACGTTCGGGCGGCCGGGCGCCTTTCCCATCGTGTTCGCGTTGATCGCGGTGGCAATGGGCGCGTCGGTGTTCGCCAATTCCCGGCTGGTCGAGCGGTTCGGCACGCGCAAACTGTCGCACGGGGCGCTGCTGGCGACGATTGCCGTAGCCGTGATCCATTCGGTGGTGGCGGCGACCGGACATGAAACACTGGAAAGCTTCGTCGTGCTGCAAATGCTGCAATTGGCGACTTTTGGCCTGATCGGCGCCAATTTTTCCGCCATGGCGATGGAGCCGGTGGGGCATATTGCGGGCACCGCGTCGTCGATCCAGGGATTCATCGGCAATGCCGGCGGCGCGCTGATCGGGGCGCTGATCGGGCAGGCTTATGACGGGACGACGCTGCCCATGGCACTGGGAATGACATTGTGCGGCGTCAGCGCGCTGCTCACCGTGCTGGTGGTGGAGCGGGGGCGGTTATTCGTGCCACATCACGCCAGCCCCCGCGTATAGTGGCGCGTCAGTCGGCCGGTGCGCCGACGACCGTCTTGACCTCCATGAACTCCTTCAGGCCGTAAGCCCCGCCTTCGCGGCCGTTGCCCGACTGCTTGTAACCGCCGAAGGGGGCGAAACTGTCCGGACCCCAGCTGTTGATGGTGACCAGCCCGGCGCGGAGGCGCGGGGCGACCTTGGCCGCTTCCGCTGGGTCACCCGAAATGGTCGCACTGAGGCCGTAAGGGGTCGCATTGGCGATATCGATGGCCTGGTCCAGGTCGTCATAGGTCATCAACGTCGCGACCGGGCCAAAGATCTCCTCGTTGGCGATGCGCATGTCGGGCGTCACGCCGGTGAATACGGTCGGGCGAACGAAAAAGCCGCGGTTGACGTTTGTCGGCAGCCCCGTGCCGCCGGTTTCAAGCGTGGCGCCCTCGTCGATCGCCGACTGGATCAGGTCCTGGATCTTATCGAACTGAGCCTTGTTGACGACGGGGCCGAGATGCGCGCCCTCGGTCAACGGGTCGCCGACCGCCACGCTGTCGACGATCGCCTTGACGACCTGCGTCGCTTCTGCGGCCTGGTCCTTGTGGACGAGGACGCGGGTGGGGGCGATGCAGCTCTGCCCCGAATTGGCGAGCACGCCCTGGATCGTCGGCGGAAGGACGGCCGCAAGGTCGGAACCCGGCAGCACGACGTTGGCTGCCTTGCCGCCCAATTCGGTGTGGACGCGTTTGACCGTGTCCGCCGCCGCCTTGGCGATCATGATGCCCGCGCGGGTCGATCCGGTGAAGCTGACCATGTCGATGTCCGGATGTGCGCTG
This sequence comes from uncultured Alphaproteobacteria bacterium, assembly GCA_963740775.1. Taxonomy (GTDB): domain Bacteria; phylum Pseudomonadota; class Alphaproteobacteria; order Sphingomonadales; family Sphingomonadaceae; genus Sphingomonas_O. The sequence continues at coordinate 42,722 of CAVUFE010000005.1, forward strand.
ATCGCCTCACCGGTGGTCGGGCCGTCGCCCTGGACAAGGTTGAAGACGCCCGCGGGAACGCCCGCCGCATCCATTACCTCGGCGAGGATGTGCGCACAGCCGGGGCATTCCTCACTGGGCTTGAGGATCATGGTATTGCCCGCGGCGATGGCCGGCGCGACCTTCAGCGCGATCTGGTTGAGGGGCCAGTTCCACGGTGTGATCATGCCGACAACGCCGATCGGTTCATGGACGACGAACGACTTGCCGATGCGTTCGCTGAACTCGAAGCTTTGCAAGGTCTTGGCGGTAATGCCGAAATGCGCGAGGCCGGCGAGCGACTGAGCGGTCGACGCGAAGCTGATCGGCGCGCCCATTTCCTCCGCCATCGCACGACCGAAATCGGCGACGCGCTTCTTATACTCCTCGGCAATACGGCCGAGCAGGGCGACGCGGTCTTCGACGCTGGTCTGCGAGAAGCTGTGAAATGCCTTGCGTGCGGCTTTGACCGCGCGATCGACTTCGGATTTGGTCGCGACCTTGATCCGCGACACGGCTTCCTCGGTCGAGGGAGAGATGACGTCGCGCGTTTCGCCTTCGCCGGCGACCCAGGCGCCGTCGATATAATGGCTCGTATAGTCGTGCATCACCGCTCTCCGTTTTCTTTGGCTACTTAATCGGCCAGCGGACGCGGTGACGCAAGAGGGGTCAGGCCTGGTGAATGGCCTTGGTATTCAGATAGGCGTCCATGCCCTCGATGCCCCCTTCGCTACCGAAGCCCGAATCCTTGACGCCGCCAAAGGGCGCGTCGGCGACCGAGATGGCAAAGGTGTTTATGCCGACCATCCCCGCCTCGATCGCATCGCCGAGCAGGTTCGCCCGGCGACCGTTTTCGGTAAAGGCAAACGCGGCGAGCCCAAAGGGCAGACGGTTGGCCTGGTCGATCGCATCGTCGAAGCTGTCGAACGCGCGGGTCACGGCGACCGGGCCGAAGGGTTCGTTGGACATGATGTCGGCGCTGTCGGGTACATCGGCGAGCAGGGTCGGCTGGAAAAAGAAGCCAGCATCGCCGCGCCCACCGCCGGCGAGGACGCGCGCGCCCTTTGCTTTTGCATCATCGACCAACGCGCCGATCGCGCCGGGTCGGCGGGTGTTGGCGAGCGGGCCCATTTTCGTGTCCGCGCTCAAGCCGCTGCCCGTCGTGACGCGCGCCGTTCGCTCTGCAAAACCCTGTAGAAACGCGTCGTAAATGCCCGCCTGCACGTAGAAACGCGTCGGCGAGACACAAACCTGTCCGGCATTCCTGAATTTCTGCGGCACGACCATGTCGAGCGTCTTTTCCAGATCGCAATCGTCGAAGATGAGGACGGGGGCGTGGCCGCCCAATTCCATTGTCACGCGCTTCACACCATCGGCAGCGAGCTTCATCAGGTGCTTGCCGACAGGGACGGAGCCGGTGAAGCTGACCTTGCGGACGATGGGGGAGGCGATGAGGTGGCGGCTGACCGCGTCGGGAACGCCGTGGACGATCTGAAACACGCCCTTCGGCAGCCCGGCATCGGCGAGCGCCGCAGCAAGCGCGGCGGCGCTGCCGGGCGTCTCTTCCGGCGGCTTGGCGATGGCGACACAGCCGCTGGCGAGCGCAGGAGCGACCTTCTTGGCGAGAAGATAGAGCGGGAAATTCCACGGGGTGAACAGCGCAGCGACACCGACTGGCTGGCGAATGACAAGCGAACGCTGACCTGTCGGGCGGACGAGGACGCGGCCATAGAGACGCTTGGCATCCTCGGCATACCAATCGAGCATCTGGGAACTGCCGATCACTTCGCCCTTGGCCTCGGCAAGGGGCTTGCCCTGTTCCTGCGTCAGCGTGCGGGCGATCGCATCGGCGCGGTCGCGCAACAGGGCTGCCGCCTTGTGCAGGATCGTGGCGCGTTCGTCGGCGGAGGTTGCCGCCCACGGCTTGAATGCGGCATCAGCGGCGGCGAGCGCGGCATCGAGATCGGCAGGCGTCGCGTGAAGTCACTTCGGCGATGGCGTCGCCAGTCGAAGGGTCGACCACCGCGCTTGCCTCACGACCCTTCGCCGGAGGTCCACGCACCATCGATGAACAGGCCCAGGTCGGCGGAATAATCAGTCATCGTGTCGGTCCTTGTCCTGTGATCATGGCGTCCCTAGCCTCGTGGGGAACGCAGGAACAGGCGGGAGAGGTTCGATGAGCGACTGGGACGTCATGACGACAGGGCTGCGCTTTCCCGAGGGGCCGGTGGCGTGCGCCGACGGCAGCGTGATCGTGACCGAAATCGAAGCGGGGCGGATCACGCGATGTCTGCCCGACGGCGGCAAGGAATTGGTGGCAGAAACGGGGGGCGGGCCCAACGGCCTCGCCTTCGGGCCGGACGGCAAGCTCTACGTCTGCAACAATGGCGGGTTCAATTACATCGAGAGCGGGCGGGTTGCTGGTGCCCCATGGCACGCCGGATAGACTGGACGGGCGGGCAGCATCCAGCGGGTCGACATGGCGACGGGCGCGGTCGAGACGCTGTATGCCGAGGCGAGCAATGCGCCTGCTTGCGCGGGCCCAACGACATCGTGTTCGACGCGCATGGCGGCTTCTGGTTCACCGATCACGGCAAGACTTTCTATGACAAGCGCAGCCGCGACGTGACCGGGGTGTTCTATGCCAAAGCCGACGGCAGCGAGTGCCGCGAGGAGTCATTTCCCGATGGAGAACCCCAACGGCGTCGGCCTGTCGCCCGACGGCAGGACGCTGTTCGTGGCGGAGACCTATACGTGCAAACTGTATGCGTTCGACGTGACCGGGCCGGGCGAAATCGGCGGCGCGGCAGCGTTGACCGGCGCGGGGGCGAAATTCGGTATTCGCCCGAAGGATATAAGCTGGTTCGACTAGCTCGGGCGTCGAGGCGGGCGGCAACGTCTGCGTGGCGACGATCGGGCAAAGCGGCATCAGCGTCGTCGCGCCAGACGGGCGAGCTGGTCGAGTTCGTCGCGACCGACGATCCGTTCACGACCAACATCTGCTGGGGCGGGGACGAGATGACGGACCGCTTATGTCACGCTGTCGGGGACGGCTGGCGAAGCGCGCATGGGCGCGGCCGGGTCTGGAGCTGGCGTTCAACGGAGAATAAGCGCGGCCCCGGCTGTGTGCCGGGGCCGCGCCGATTGATTAGTTCGAGTTGATGATGGCGTTCTTCTGCGCGCCCGACATCGCGTCGGCATTCACGTCCAGAATCGTCGATGCGCTCTTCCTTCTCGTTGGCGGCGTCCTTCATCGCGTCGCCCTGAGCCGGGGTCATCGTGCCATTGGCGACGGCGTTGTCGGCGCGGTTTTCCATCGCTTCCTGAGCCTGTTCGCCCAGCTTGTCGTCACCCTTGCCACCACAGGCGGCGAGAGCGAACATCGGCATGGCGACCAGCGCCAAAAGTGCAGTCTTCTTCATAGGAATTCCCCTTTCATTGCGAAGGCAATACGAAATCGCGTGCGGATGGTTCCCCGTTACGCCTTGGCCTTCAGTGTCTTAGCGACGGCAAAACCGTGCTTTTCCAGCCTGCGACGATCTTCTCCGCGCCTTCCAGATCGCCCCAGAACATCGGGCCGCCGCGATAGACCGGCCAGCCATAGCCATAGATCCACACGACATCGATGTCCGACGCGCGCTGGGCCTTGCCTTCCTCGAGGATCAGATAGCCTTCGTTGACCATCGGGTAGAGCGTGCGCTCGACGATTTCCTCATCGGTGATCGTCGCGCTTGGTCGCGCCGGTTTTCGCCGACCATTTGTCGATCATGCCCTGCACTTCGGCGCTGGGCGTCGGGCGGCGCTTTTCGTCGTAATCGTAAAAGCCCTTGCCGGTCTTCTGACCCCAGCGGCCCGCGGCGGCGAGTTCGTCGCGCAAATTTTCGATCCTGGTTGGGATCGCGGTGCCAGCCGATATCGACGCCGGCGAGGTCGCTCATCTGGAACGGCCCCATCGGCATGCCGAAATCGGTATGGACCTTGTCGATCTGTTCGGGCGTCGCGCCTTCCATCAGCAGCTTCATCGCCTCGACCTGGCGCGGCATGAGCATGCGGTTGCCGATGAAGCCGTGACAGACGCCCGCGACGACCGCGACCTTGCCGATCTTCTTGGCGATGCCCATCGCGGTGAGCGAGCGCGTCGGGCGCGGTCTTTTCGCCGCGCACGACTTCGAGCAGCTTCATGACATTGGCGGGCGAGAAGAAGTGCATGCCCAGCACGTCCTGCGGGCGTGACGTGCTCGCGGCGATCTCGTCCACGTTCGAGGTAGCTGGTGTTCGATGCGAGGATCGCGCCGGGTTTGCAGATCTTGTCGAGCTTGCCGAAAATGTCCTTCTTGACGTCCATGGATTCATAGACGGCTTCGATGATCAGGTCGCAGTCGGCGAGGTCTTCGAGCTTCAGCGTCGGGCGTCAGCGCGCCCATCGCGGCTTCGACCTGTTCGGGCTTGATACGGCCCTTGGCGGCGGTGGCCTCGTAATTCTTGCGCATCGTGCCGGTGCCGCGATCGAGCGCGGCCTGTTCCATCTCGACGATCGTCACCGGGATGCCGGCAGACAGGAAGTTCATCGAGATGCCGCCGCCCATCGTGCCCGCGCCGATGACGCCGACCTTGCTGACCGTGCGCGGCTTCACATCGTCGCCGATGCCGTCGATCTTGGCGGCCTGACGCTCGGCGAAGAAGATGTGCCGCTGGGCGGCGGACTGGCTGCCCATCATCAGCTTCATGAATTCCTCGCGCTCGAACTTGATGCCCTCGTCAAATGGCAGGCGCGTCGCGGCCTCGACGCAGCGCAGGTTGGCAGCGGGAGCGTCAAACCCCTTGAACTTGCGCGCATTGGCGTCCGCGACGGCCTTCACATCGTCGGCGGTGCCCTTGACCGGGCAGGTCGCGCGACGGGCGCGGACCCTTGGCGATGCAATCGCGGGCAAAGGCGATGGCATCGGCGGCGAGGCTGTCTTCGCCTGCGAGCTTGTCGACCAGGCCGATCTCGAGCGCCTTCTTCGCGGGGATCGGAGCGCCGGTCGAGCACATTTCGGCCGCCGCGGCGACGCTGGCGACGCGTGGCAGGCGCTGCGTGCCGCCTGCGCCGGGGAGCAGGCCGAGCTTCACTTCGGGTACGCCGATCTTCGCCGAGGGGACGGCGATGCGGTAATGGCAGCCAAGCGTGACTTCGCAGCCGCCGCCCAGCGCGGTGCCGTGGATCGCGGCGACGACCGGCTTGGTCGAGGCTTCGATCGTGTCGACGACTTCGGGCAACTGCGGCATGACCGGCGGCTTGGTGAATTCGGTGATGTCGGCGCCCGCGAAGAACGTGCGGCCGTCGCAGCGGATGACGATCGCCTTGACGCTGTCGTCGGCCAGCGCGGCCTTCGAGTTCGCGGTCGAGGCCGATGCGAACGGCAGCGCCGAGCGCGTTGACCGGCGGGTTGTTCGAGATGATGACGGCGATGTCGCCGTCGCGTTCCTGGCGGATGGGGTCGGTCATAGTCTCTCTCCGATTGGCTCAGCCGGTCAGGGCCGAATAAAGCATGGTCTTGATTTCGCGGCGCACGGGGTAGGCGCTCGAAGGCATCAGCTGGGTCATGAAGATCATGATGATGTCGTCGACCGGATCGACGAAGAACCCGGTCGAGAACATTCCGCCCCAGTAAAAGTCGCCGGCATTGCCGGGCATCATCGTCGCCGCCGGGTCGATCGTCACGCCGAAGCCGAGGCCGAAGCCCGCGCCGGCATTTTCGGCTTCGTGAAAACAGCGATTTCGAATGCTGGGTCAGGTCGCCGCCGCCGGGCAGGTGGTTGGCGGTCATCAGCTTGATCGTGTGCGGCGCGACGATGATCTGGCCGTCGAGTTCGCCGCCGCCGAGCAGCATGCGCGTGAAGCGGTGATAGTCGGCGAGCGTCGAGAGCAGGCCGCCGCCGCCCGAATAATGGTTGGGCCGGCGGCTCCAGCGCGCTGTTCGCGCCGGTGTCGTAAGGCTTCATCGCGCCTCGGGATCCCAGACATAGCAGTCGGTCAGCCGATCGGTCTTGTCGGCCGGTAGACTGGAAATGGTGTCGACCATGCCGAGCGGGTCGAAAATGTGCTGCTGGAAATAGTCGGCAAGGGTCTGGCCCTGATCGTCTCGATCAGCGCGCCAAGGATGTCGGTCGAGACCGAGTAATTCCACGCGGTGCCGGGTTCGAATTCGAGCGGCAGCGCTGCGACGGTCTTGACGTAGGTCGCCATGTCCGGGCCGTCGAAGCGCTCGAAACCGCCCTTGCGATAGGCCGCGTCGACGTTGCTTGCGTTCCTGGAACGCTATAGGTCAGGCCCGAGGTGTGGCGCAGCAGGTCGAGAATGCGGATCGGCTTGAGCGAGCGGCCGCGTGACGAACGGAGTGTTGCCGCCGCCCGCGACGAACGCGCCGGTGGTGGCGAATTCGGGAAGATATTTGGCGATCGGTTCGCTGAGCGCGATGCGACCCTGTTCGACCAGCTGCATCGACCGCGATCGAGGTGATCGGCTTGGTCATCGAGGCGATGCGGAAGATCGCGTCTTCCTTGAGCGCTTCGCCCGGGCCGGGCGTCGCCCGCGACCCACAGATGCGCGATTTCGTCGCCGCGACCGATGAGCAGGGCGCGCGTGCGGATAACGACCGCCATCGATATATTTCGACTGGAGGTGCGCATCGATCCGCGCGAGGCGGGCGGGATCGAACCCAAGCGACTGCGGGATCGGAGACGGTGAGGCTCAACGCTGGACGCTCCCGAGGATCGCTTCGGCCTTGGCGAACAGCGCCGGATCGATCGGTCAGGCCCGACGCCCTGGCATTGTCGCTGACCTGATCAGGGCGGCTGGCGCCGACGATAGCGCTGGCGATGTTGGGTTCGCGCGAGTACCCAGGCGAGCGCGAACTGCGCCATGGTGCAGCCCGCTTCGTCGGCGAGCGGCTGCAACTGCTGGATCGCGGTGAGCAGATCGTCGCGCAGGAATGCCTTGATATAGCCGCCCATGTCATCGCTGGCGGCGCGGCTGTCTTCGGGGATGGCCGCTGCCGGGTTTGTATTTGCCGGTGAGGACGCCCTGCGCGAGCGGGGACCAGACGATCTGCGAAATGCCGTTGGCCGCGCAGAGCGGGATGACTTCCGCCTCGATCCGGCGCCACAACATCGAATATTGCGGCTGGCTGGACACGAACTTGGTGACGTCCGGGAATCGCCAGCGCGTCGCGGATGTTCTGCGCCGACCATTCGGAAAAGCCGATATGGCGGACCTTGCCGCTGGCGACCGCGCGGGTCAGCGCCTCCATCGTTTCCTCGAGCGGCGTGTCTGGATCGTAGCGATGGCACTGATAGAGATCGATATAGTCGGTCTGCAGCCGGTGCAGAGACGCATCGAGCTGCTTTTCGATTTGCGCGCGCGACAGGCCCTTGTCGGTTTCGGTCATCGGCAAAAAGAGCTTGGTCGCGAGGATGTAGCTGTCGCGGGAGCGGCCCTTCAGCGCCTTGCCGAGGAAGCTTTCCGCCGCGCCCTTGCCATAGATGTTGGCGGTGTCGATGAAGTTGATGCCTTCGTCGAAGGCTCGATCGACGCAGGCTTCGGCAGCCGAGGTATCGACCCCGACGCCATAGGTCAGCCAGCTGCCGAGACAGATTTCGGAGACCGAAATCCCGCTGTCGCCAAGGTTGCGATATTTCATACGGCGGTTTGTCCTGTGAGCTGGCGGGTGACGGGGTGCGACGACGACAGGCCACCATCGACGGCGAGCGCCTGGCCGTTGACGTAGCTCGCTTCGGGCGAGACGAGGAACAGCGCGACTTGTGCCAATTCGTCGGCCTGAGCGGCGCGCTTGAGCGGGTTCAGGCGTCCGATCTTGTCGGTGACGCCCTTGTCCTTGGCGTAATCGAAGGTCGGCTTGGTCATGCCGGTTTCGGTCAGGCCGGGGCACAGCGCGTTGACGCGAATGCCGGTGCCGGTGAGCTGTTGGGCGGAGGTCATTGCAAGGTTGATGACGCCCGCCTTCGACGCCGAATAGGCCGGCCCGCCCGCGCCCGACCGGATGCCCGCGACACTGGCGGTGAGCAGGATCGCGCCGCCATCGCCCTGATCCATCATCGCCTTGCCGGCATGCTTCACCATCAGCCACGGGCCGATCAGGTTGACGCGGAGGACTTCGGCGAAGAAGTCGGGTTCGAGATCGAAGATGCCGGCCATGCCGCCCGACACGCCGGCATTGGCGAAGGCGATGTCGAGGCGGCCGAATTCGTCGATGGCGGCCGCAACGAGCTTTTGCACATCGCCCTCGACGCCAGCATCGATTTCGAGCGAGATGGCGGTGTTGCCGATTTCCTTCGCCGTGTCGTGCACTGCCGGCGGTCTTGTCGCCGAGAACGACCTTGGCGCCCTCAGCCGCGAACAATTTTGCCGAGGCACGGCCGATGCCCGAACCGGCACCGGTGATGATCGCGACCTTGCCCGAAAGACGCCCGCTCATACGACCACACCCCCATCGACCACGATCGTTTGTCCCGTCATGAAGCTCGACGCGTCGCTGGCGAGGTACACCGCAGCCCCGGCGATTTCATGCGGTTCGCCGATGCGGCCGAGTGCGGCGGTCGATGTCGACTGCTTCAGATTTTCCGGGTTTTCCCACAGCGCCTTGGCGAAATCGGTTTTCACCAGACCCGGCGCGATCGAATTGATGCGCACGTTGCTGCGGCCATATTCGCGCGCCAAATTCTTGGTCATCTGGATATCCGCCGCCTTGGTGATGGCGTAAGCGCCAAGGATCGGGGAACCGCGCAGACCGCCGATCGACGACACGATTACGATCGATCCCGACTTGCGCTCGAGCATCGCCGGCGCGACCATCTGGATCAGCCAGTGCTGCGCGACGATATTGTTGTCGAGCGTCTTGCGGAGCTGTTCGTCGGTGATCGTCGCCATCGGCCCGTAATGCGGGTTCGACGCCGCGTTGCAGATCAGGACATCGACCGGGCCGAAAGCCTCGACGGTCGCGTCGACCATGGCTTGCAGCGACTCCTTCGCAGAGAGGCTTGAACTGATCGCGATAGCAGCGCCCGCGTGCCTTGCGTTGATCGCGTCGGCAACCTTCTGGCAATCGTCCACATTGCGGCTGGTGATCGTCACCTTTGCCCCGTGATCGGCGAGCGCGTGGGCAATCGCCTCTCCGATCCCGCGTGAGGAACCAGTGACGATGGCGACCTTGCCGGTCATGTCGAAGAGATTGGTCATGCGCCTGCTTTCTGTGCAAATTCCCATGCGCGTGCGGCAAGGGGTTCGACCCGGGCCGACATTTCCACGGCATGCGCGGAGGACGCGGTGCCGATCTGCACGCGCTTCTTGATGCCCTGCAAAATGCCCGCGAGGCGGAAGTGATTGTACGCCAGATACCAGTTCATGTCAGGGACGCCGTCGCGGCCCGTGGCGGCGCAATAGCGCGCGACGACCTCATCCAGTTCGGGTATTCCCAAAGCCGCACGGTCGAGATCGGCGACGCCAGAACGGCCGCCATTTTCGGTCACCCAAGCCATGCAGAAATAGGTGAAGTCGGCGAGAGGATCGCCGAGTGTCGACAGTTCCCAGTCGAGCACGGCGCGGACTTCGGCGCGGTCATTGGCGAGGATGAGATTGTCGTTGCGGTAGTCGCCATGGACCACGCTGGTGCGCGTCTGTTCGGGGATGGTGCGCGCGAGATAGTCGATCAGACGCTCCATCGGCTCGAGATGGTCGGTTTCCGACGCACGATATTGCTTGGTCCAGCGCGCGACCTGTCGCTCGAAATAATTGCCGGGGCGGCCATAGTCGGACAGGCCGGCAGCGGCGACATCGGTGTTGTGCAGCGCGGCGAGCGTATCGACCATCGCAAAATTGACGGCGCGACGTTCGGCAGGCGTGGAACCCGTCATCGCCGCGTCCCAGATCGAGCGGCCCTCGACCATCGCCATCACGTAGAACCAGCTGCCAATGACGCTGTCATCGATGCACAGCCCATAGGGACGCGGGACGGGGAAACCGGTCGGGTGGAGCCCGGCGATGACGGTATATTCGCGGTCGACGGCGTGGGCGGAGGGAAGCAACTCCCCGAACGGCTTGCGGCGGAGAACGTACGAGCTAGCGGGCGTATCGAGGCGGTAGGTCGGGTTGGACTGGCCGCCCTTGAATTTCGAAACCGTCAGAGGACCTTGAAAGCCGTCGACGTTTGTTTCCATCCACCCGGTCAGGCGGTTTACATCGAGGATGTCCGCGCCTTCCGGCGGAAGGGTGCCGACGAAATCCTGCTCGGCGTTCACTGGTCGAACACCATCACGGTGCGGACGCTGTCCCCTTCGCGCAGCTTGTCGAACGCATCGTTGATGCGGTTGAGCGGCATGCGGTCGGCGATGATCGTGTCGAGGTCGAGCGCGCCGCGCAGATAATGATCGACGAGGCGCGGGATATCGACCGGGAAATGGTTGCGCGCCCATGATCGCGCCCTGCAGTTTCTTGCCACTGAGCAGGTCCATCGCGCTGAGCCCGACCTGGTGGGTGAGCGGCATCATGCCGAGGATCGTGGCGGTGCCGCCACGACGCAGCGAGCGGACAGCGAGTTCGCCCGACGCGGGGCGTCCGACGGCTTCGATCGCGTGATCGACGCCGCCGCGGGACAGCTCGACCACCTTTTCGGCCGCCAGTTCGGCGCCGGCATCGACCGTATCGGTCGCGCCGAGCTTTTCCGCGAGTTCACGTTTCTCGGCGACAGGGTCGCAGGCGATGATGCGACCCGCACCGGCGATCTTGGCGGCGTTGACCGCTGCCAGACCGACGCCGCCGCAGCCGACGACGCAGACAGTCTCGCCCGGGCGCACGCCGGCACCGTTCCAGATCGCGCCCGCACCGGTGACCACCGCGCAGCCGAGGATCGCGGCGCGGTCGAGCGGCATTTCTGGGTCGATGGCGACACAGGCGTGTTCGTGGACCAGCATCATTTCGGCATAGGCCGAGAGATTGAGCATCTGCGCGACCGGATCGCCGGAGCTTTCCAGCGTCAGGCGCGGCGTTTCACCGCGCCCACGCCTCGTGTCCGCGCCGAGGCACAGTGACATGCGACCGGTGACGCAGAATTCGCAGTGCCCGCAGAAGGCGGAGAGGCAGGTGACCACCGCATCGCCGACCTTTACCGAGCGGACTTCGCTGCCCACCGCCTCGACGATTCCCGCCGCTTCATGCCCTGGAATGCAGGGCATGGCGTGTGGGTAGGCGCCGTCGACGAAGTGCAGGTCGCTGCGGCAGACGCCGCAGGCGGCGGTGCGGATCAGGACCTCGTGTGGGCCCGGATCTGCGACGCGCACGTCCTCTATGGTCAGGGGTTCCTTGGCCTTGTGGAGAACCGCTGCCTTCACCGGCTAGCCCCCACGTCGCCGCTCGACATGGCTTGCGGCTCGGTCGTGCCCGGGCGCGGAACACCGCCATACTTACCGAATTCGAGGCGGGCGATGGCGCGGGCGTGAACTTCGTCCGGACCGTCGGCGATGCGCAGCGTGCGCTGGTGCGCCCACATGTTGGCGAGGCCGAAATCCTCGGACACGCCGCCCGCGCCGTGTGCCTGGATCGCGTCGTCGATGATCTGCAATGCCATGTTCGGGGCCTGGACCTTGATCATCGCGATCTCGGCCGCCGCCGACTTGTTGCCGACCTTGTCCATCAGGTCCGCTGCCTTGAGGCAGAGCAGGCGGGTCATCTCGATGTCGATACGCGCGCGGGCGATGCGCTGTTCCCACACGCTCTGGCTGGCGATGGTCTTGCCGAAGGCGACACGCGAGATGAGCCGCTTGGCCATCTTCTCGAGCGCCACTTCGGCGGTGCCGATGGTGCGCATGCAGTGATGAATGCGGCCCGGGCCGAGGCGCCCTTGCGCGATTTCGAACCCGCGGCCTTCGCCCAGCAGCATGTTCGACGCCGGGATGCGGACATCCTTCAGCTCGATTTCCATATGGCCGTGCGGCGCGTCGTCATAACCGAACACCGGCAGGTGGCGCAGGATGGTTACGCCCGGCGCGTCGAGTTCCATCAAGACCATCGATTGCTGCGCGTGGCGACTGGCCTCGAAGTCGGTCTTGCCCATCACGATGGCGACCTTGCAGCGCGGATCGCCCGCGCCCGAAGACCACCATTTGACGCCGTTCAGGACATATTCGTCGCCCTCACGGCGGATCGAGGTCTCGATATTGGTCGCGTCCGAGGAGGCAACGGCGGGTTCGGTCATCAGGAAGGCGGAGCGGATCTCGCCCTCCATCAGCGGGCTTCAGCCACCTGTCCTTCTGCTCGCGCGTGCCGTAGCGGTGGAACACTTCCATGTTGCCGGTGTCGGGCGCGGAGCAGTTGAAGACTTCGCGAGGCAAATCCGACGCGGCCCATTTCCTCGGCGCACAGCGCATATTCCATGTTGGTCAGCCCGGGACCGTCGAACTCGAAGCTCTCGTCGACGTGTTTCAGCGCGCTGACCCGGCGGCATGAACAGGTTCCAGATGCCAGCCTGCTTTGGCGCGCGCCTTTTCCTCCTCGACCACGGGCAGGACCTTCCAGCGGCCGCCCTCGGCTTGTTGCTTGTAATAATCGGCGACGCGCGGGCTGGACGAAGCGCTCGATATGATCGCGAACCCGGTCGCGCCAATAGGCCTGCCGCTCGGTGAGGTCGAAATCCACGCGCGCTCTCCTTTACGTTTGCGTCAAGCCTATGGCGCGGTTTCGCGGGGCTTGCCTAGCCCTTTTCGGGTGACGCTACGGCAAGCCGTGGCGTTAGTGCCGTGAGGGCGTGGCCAAGCGCGAAAGGCGCGCTTCATGTTCCTCCTTGCCGAACGGGAATCGCGTCAGCAGGAAGGCGGCGGTGCAGCCCAGCCCGAGATAGATCGTGACGTAGAGCAGGGCGAGGTGATCGAGAACAGGTTGCGCGACCGTGCCCGGGACGGCCTTCGCCGGGAAGGCGGCGATCGACAGGACCAGACCGGTGGCGAGGATGCCGAGCCCGCCCGAGCATTTCTGCATGAACAACGCGCCGGCGAAAAACAGTCCTTCTTCGCGACGACCGGTCAATTCCTCCGAATCCTCGACGACGTCGGACATCATCGAGGCGACGATGATGAAACTGGCGACCCCGAAGGCCGAATTGAAGAAGACGGTCGAGAAGAACAGCGGCACCGCCATCGGATCGCCGGGCAGCGGATATACCCCGATGAGGCGCAGCCAGTAGGGCAGGGTCTGGATCGAGCAGCCGAGCAACGTGCACATGGCCGCCGCAGCACGCTTGCCGAAACGTCGGCTCAGCGGGCCGGCGATGATCGCCGAAGCGATGACGCCCCCGAAGAGGATCATCGAATAGATCAGGAATTGCGCCGGCTTCAACTGCCAGAAAAAGCCGAGAAGGTAGTTGGACAGCGAGAAGCTGAGCCCCTGTCCGGTATAGGCGACCATCCCCGCCGCCATGAGGATCAGGAAGCCTCGGTTCGACAGCGTCTGGCGCAGGCCGCGCACCATGTCACGCACGCCGTAGTGCGGCACGGGTGCCGCCTTTCGCCGCATCGCGAATTTCTGGGTACCGAGCGCGGAAGCGAGCACGCAGACCGCCATGAGGACGGCGCCCCAAGTGCCGTAATTGCCATAGCCCACCAGCGCCAACGGCCCGGTCTGGGCGCCATGCGGCGGCTTCAGGAAATAGCCGAAGGCCAGCATCAGGAAGGCCAGACCGCCGAGCCAGCCAAAAACATAACGATAGGCGAAGACCGATGTGCGTTCATGATAATCGCGGGTCATTTCCGGGGCGAGAGCATAGCTCGGCACCTCGTTGCTCGAGATCGCTGCGCGCGTGGCGACGGCGGTGACCAGGAGCCAGGTGATCAGCAGCGGCTCCGAAATGCCGGCGGGCGGATGCCAGAGGAAGAACCAACTGACCGCGATGGGGATCGCCGATGCGTAGAGCCATGGGTGGCGGCGACCGAAGCGGGTATTGGTGCGGTCGCTGGCGAGGCCCAGCAACGGGTCGATGAAGGCATCGAAGACCAGCGCCAGCGCGATGACCAGTCCGACCGTTCCCGGAGGCAGGCCAATGACCTGATTGTAGAACAGCAGCAGGAAGGTCGAAAACCCGTTATCCTTGATGCCGTAAGCGATTGCGCCGACGCCATAGGCCAGCTTGACGCGGGCGGGCACGCGCTCGGTGGTGGTGGTCATGACCTCTCCGGACGGCTTGGCGCCGCTTGGCTGCGACGATGCGGGGGGCGGCGGTGGCGGTCAACCGCGAATGCGGCTAGGCGGTGGACATGCCAAATCTTCTTCTGGTGATGCTCGGCGGCGCCCTCGGCTCGGGCGCGCGCTTCCTTGCGGTCAGCCGCTTTACAGCGCCGTGGGGGACGCTGGCGGTCAATCTGCTTGGGGGGCTGCTGATGGGCGCGCTGGCGGGGGCCTTGATGCGCACCGCCGCAGGAAACGAACAGGCCCGGTTGTTGATGGGCGTGGGCATGCTCGGCGGGTTCACGACCTTTTCGGCGTTCAGCCTCGACAGCTGGTTCCTCATCGAGCGCGGGCAAGTGGCGCTGGCGCTGACCTATATCGGTTTGAGCGTAGTCGGGTCGATCCTCGCGCTTGCCGCCGGGATGATGCTGGTGCGTGCGGCATGAGCAAGGCGATCACCGACGTCCGGCAATTTACGGTCGCCGCGGACGATGACGGCATCCGGCTCGACCGCTGGTTCAAGCGCCACATGCCCGAGGCGAGCTTCAACCTGGTTTCGCGCTGGGCGCGAACCGGGCAGCTGCGCGTCGATGGTGCGCGTGCCGGGCCGGGTGACCGCATCGCGGCGGGGCAGGTGCTGCGTGTCCCACCGGTCGAGCCCGAGGTGATCGAGCGCGCCAAGCCGGTGCGGACCAAGGTCGAACTCAGCCCCGACATGGTCGATTTTGCCAAGCAGATGGTGATCCACGAGGACCGCGATGCCATCGTGTTGAACAAGCCCCCCGGCCTGGCGACGCAGGGCGGGTCGGGCACGACCGAGCATGTCGACATGCTGCTCGACGCGTTCGATGACGGCGCTGGCCGCCCCAAGCTGGTGCACCGGCTCGACAAGGATACGTCCGGGGTGCTGCTGGTTGCGAAATCCGCGCGGGCCGCGGCGTTTTTCTCGAAGAGTTTTTCCAGCCGCACCGCGCGCAAGGTTTACTGGGCGCTGGTGAGCGGCGTGCCCGATGTCCATGACGGGATGATCGAACTGCCAATCGGCAAGCAGCCGGGCAGCGGCGGCGAGAAGATGCATGTCGATGAAAAGGAGGGAAGCCCGGCACGGACGCGTTACCGCGTGATCGAACGTGCGGGGAATCGCGCGGCATGGGTCGAGCTGCAGCCGTTCACCGGGCGCACGCACCAGTTGCGTGTCCACATGGCGGCGATCGGTCACCCCATCGTCGGGGACGGCAAATATGGCGGCAAGGAAGCGTTCCTGAGTGGCACGATCAGCCGCAAGATGCATCTGCACGCGCGACGGCTGAGGATCGAGCATCCCGACGGCACGCCACTGGATGTGACTGCCAAACTGCCACCGCATTTTGCCGAAAGCATGGACGATCTGGGCTTCGACGAAGTGATTGGCGACGCGCTGGAGATCGAAGAGGTCAAGTTCAAGGACACGCCCGAAGGCAAGGCGCGCATCGCGTTGAACAAGGCCAAATCGGCGCGCAAGGCCCGCAAGGGCGAGCGGCGGTCGCGGGGAAGCAAGGCGTGACCGAAGACGAGGCCAAGCGACGGTTCTTTACTCTGGCACTGTTGCGGTTCGTCGGGGTGGCGCTGGTGATGCTGGGAGTCGCGGTCGTCGCCAAGCACCTGATCGAGCCGGCCGAGGTGACCGGCTATGTGCTGATCGTCGCCGGCGCGCTGGCGGTGGTCGTGCTGCCGCCGTTGCTCGTGCGCCGCTGGAAGCGATGAAACGGTTCTGGAGCGAGGTCACGATCGCCGACGGTGCCGTGCTGCTCGACGGGCGGCCGGTGCGAACGCCGTCGCGGGCGATGCTCACGTTGCCCACCGTGGCGCTTGCCGAAGCGGTTGCGGCGGAGTGGCGCACCGTCGTCGGCGAAGTCGATCCGCGCGCGATGCGGCTGACGGGGCTGAGCAATGCGGCAACCGACAAGGCCGATGCCGGCGCTGACGGCGAGCGTGGCGGCCTATGCCCAGGGCGACCTCCTCTGTTACCGCGCCGACGATCCCGAGCTGGCGACGGAGGAAGCGGCGGCGTGGGACCCATTGCTGGCATGGGCGCGGGCGCGATACGATGTCGCATTCGCCGTCACCACTGGCATCGTCCACGTGCCGCAGCCAGAGCCGACGGTCACGCGGCTGACTGCCGTCGTCCATGCCCTCGAGCCTTTCCCGCTTGCCGGTCTGCAACAGCTGGTCACGATTGGTGGATCGTTGGTGACCGCGCTGGCAGTCCTTGAAGGGGAAGTCTCGCCCGAAGCTGCGTTCGACGCCTGTCATATCGATGAATTATGGCAAGCGCGGCGCTGGGGCGAAGACGATCTGGCGACGGTTGCGCGGGGGGCGCGGCGAACCGAATTCTTGAGCGCCGCGCAGTTTTTGCGGCTGCTGGGCTGATTTATTGCGTCTTGATGTGCCGCGCGGCGAGAGCTGCGACGACATCCGCGCCGATGCCCCAGTCCGCCTCGTCGGCCACGCAAAGGATGTTGTCATGGGCCAGGTCGTCACTCACGATGATCGTGTCAGACACGATCAATTCGCCTTCCGAGATCGCGTAGAATGGCAATACCCGGGCGCGCGATGAGCGACCGGGGTCGACGACCAGTCCCAGGCGGTTGGTGCGCAGGCGGACGACGATGCCGGGGGCGTAGACGCCAATGCTCTGCATGAATGCGAAAAGCAGCTCCGGATCGAATTGCCCCTCCCAGTCGCGCATGTTGGCAAGGGCTTCGGTCGGCGACCACGCAGGCTTGTAGGCGCGATTGGAAGTGAGCGCGTCATACACGTCGCAAATCGCGCCCATCCGCGCGGCCAGGCTGATCTGATCGCCGCGCAGGCGGTGAGGATAGCCGGTACCATCGATCTTTTCATGATGGTGCCGGCAAACGTCGAGCGCGAGAGGCGTGAGATCGGGCGTCAGTTCGAGCAGGCGAAACCCCTTTTCAGGATGTGTCTGCATCAGCGCGAATTCTTCGTTGGTCAGCTTGGCCGGCTTGTTGAGCAGGTCGAGCGGCACGGCCATCTTGCCGATGTCGTGGAGCAGGCCGGCGGTCCCCAAGTCCGCAGTCGTCGCGTCGTCGAGATCGAGTTGGCGGGCGAGAGCGACCATCAGGGCGCACACCGCGACCGAATGGAGATAGGTGTATTCGTCTGTGGTCTTGAGGCGCAGGACCTTCAGGAACGCGGCGCGATTGTTTTCGACGGCCGTCGAGACGTCGTCGACCACCGCGATTACCGCGCTGGATTGAATGGCCTTGCCCAGCCGCGCGCCGTCGAGCGTGGCACGGATTGCGGTCTTGCAGCGATTGACGGTGCGGACGGCTTGCGCGCGGGCCATGTCATCGGCACGCGCGGGCGCCATGGAGGCTGAAAAGGCCCGCCGCGACGCTGCGCGCGAGGCGGGGCGCACGGCCGCGGAGGGCGGTGCTGCGGGCGCTGCTGCAACCGGCAGGTCGAGACCCTTGCTCGTGTCGATCAACACGCCGTCGATTTCACTGTCGAGCAGGGTGACCAGATCGGCAGGCTTATCGAGAATGAAGCGCGTTCGCCAGAACGGGTGGCGCAACCACGAGCCTTCGAAGCCGTGAATATACATGCCCAGCCGGACCTGGTCCCGACGGATCGTTCTTAGCACCGACATACCCCCCGACGTCCGCTATGCGCGTCAATCGTTACGATTGGGTAATCAGCGGCCTCAGCCCGATTTGGTCATGCTGCGAACGAAGCCGATAAGGCCGGTCTGACGGCTGCGCTTGTGGCGTTCGGCGTCGAGGATGTTCTTGACGCCCTCGAAACAGTCCTGCGCGATTTCGTTGACCAGGACGTAGTCGTAGCCGTCCCAGTGGCTGATTTCGGACGCGGCGCGGGCCATGCGCGCTTCGATCACAGCCTCTGCATCGGTACCCCGGTTGCGCAGGCGTGCCTCCAGCTCCTCGATCGAAGGCGGGAAGATGAAGACGCGGACGACGTCGCCGCCCGCCTGCTGAAACAGCTGCTGAGCGCCCTGCCAGTCGATGTCGAACAGGATGTCGCGCCCATCGGCAAGGTTGTCATAGACCGGCTTCTTGGGCGTGCCGTAGCGGTGGCCGAAGACGTGCGCCCATTCGAGGAATTCCCCGTCCGCCACCATCTGACGAAACGTGTCGAGGCTGACGAAATGATAGTCCCTGCCGTCGACTTCGCCGGGGCGGATCGGGCGCGTCGTGGCCGATACCGACATGGCAAGCGTCGGGTCCGATTTCAGCAGCATCCGCGCGATGGTCGACTTGCCAGCGCCCGACGGGCTGGAAATGACGAAGAGAATCCCGCGGCGCTTGAGCATTGCCCGCAGGCATTGCCCGCAGGGGCGTGGGGGGTCAATGCGACAGGAATGGAACGCCTCATCATTTTGCTGCGCGCGGTGAACGTGGGGAAACGCCAGATGGCGATGGCCGAGCTGCGCGCGCTGGCGGGGGAGATGGGCTATGGGGACCCGAAAACCTATGTCGCGAGCGGCAACCTGATCGTGACGGCGGATCGTAACGCGGTCGAGCGGGATCTCCCGATGGCGCTGAACAAGCGGTTCGGGTTTCCCGTGGAAATTGTCGTGCGGCGTGCGGCGGACCTGGAACGGGCGCTCGCCTTTGTGCCGTTCCCCGAGGCCGCGGCCGACGAGCCCAATCGCGTGTGGCTGCTGATGTCGCAGCGGCCAATCGTCGCGGACACGGCCGAACGGCTGATGGAGCGCGCGCAGCAGGGTGAGACCATCGCGCAGCGCGGCCAGGATCTGTGGATGCACATGGCGGGAGATGTCGGGGCGTCGAAAGTGACGCCGGCGTTCATCGACAAGGTGTGCGGTTCGCCAACGACGGGGCGTAACGTGCGGACGGTACGAACCTTGATAGAGCTGACCACGTGACACCGTCGATCGCCGATATCCGTGCAAGGGACTGGGCGATCGTCGCCGTCATGGTCGTCGTGATGGGCATGATCGAACTGTGGTTCGGGCGCCACGCGATCTGCACCTGCGGCTATGTCGACATCTTCCATCCGGCGCTGGATGCGGGGAACAGCCAGCACCTGTTCGACTGGTACACGCCCAGCCACATCATCCACGGGTTTCTGTTCTATTTCGTGGGATGGCTGGCGTTGCGGCGAGCGTCACCGGGGGCGCGGCTGACGCTGGCGGTGGCGATCGAGGCGGGTTGGGAAGTGCTGGAGAACTCGCCGATCATTATCGACCGGTATCGCGAGGCGACGATCGCGCTCGGCTACACCGGCGATACCGTGATCAATTCGATGAGCGACGTCGCGGCGATGGCGTTCGGGTTCGCCATTGCGCGGCGCATCCCGTGGTGGGCAACCGTCGCCATCGCGGTGTCGTTCGAATTGCTGACACTCGCGATCATTCGCGACAATCTGACGCTCAATATCCTGATGCTCGTGTCGCCCGTCGAGGCGATCAAGCAGTGGCAGGCGCAGCTTTAGGCGGTGCGGCCTTTGCTGCGATCATAGGCCTTCTTGGCGACATACGCGCCGCCGAGGACCATGCCGAGCGGACCCATGCGGGTCAGCACGCGCGAAGCGGCCATGCCCATGAGCGCGCCCTTCGCGCCGCCCTTGCCATCCCGACGATCGATTTCGCGGCCGATGAGTGCGCTGATGATGGTGCGAAGCATGGTGTGTCTCCTGAATAGCTTGCCGGAGAGACGCGCGAACGGCGGGTTGGTTGCGTGAACCGCGAGAGCCGTCGGGGGAGTTAATCCCGTGACGTCGAACGGTACTAACGCACCGCCGGCCGGCTCGGCCGAGTCGCGGATAAGCCGCCCGCGCTGCGCTCAGGTTGACTTATCCGCCGCTCAGCCACCGTCAGACCATCTTTTCAGGACGGACGACGCGGTCGAAGGTTTCATCGTCGACCAGGCCGAGCGCCTTGGCCTCCTCGCGCAAAGTGGTGCCGTTGTGATGCGCGGTCTTGGCGATCTTGGCCGCGTTGTCATAGCCGATCTCGGGCGCCAGGGCGGTGACGAGCATCAGAGAGCGGTCGACCAGATCGGCAATCTGCTTTTCATTGGCGATGATGCCGTCGACGCAGCGTTCGGCGAAACTGACCATGCCGGTAGAGAGGAGATGGATCGAGCGCAGCACGTTCGCGCCGATCAGCGGCATGAACACGTTGAGCTCGAAATGCCCCTGCATGCCGCCGACGGTGACCGCGCCGTTGTTGCCGATAACCTGCGCCGCGACCATCGTCAGGCTTTCGCATTGAGTCGGATTGACCTTGCCGGGCATGATCGAGCTGCCGGGCTCGTTTTCGGGAAGCGACAATTCGCCAAGGCCCGAGCGTGGGCCGGAGCCGAGAAACCGGATGTCGTTAGCGATCTTGGTCAATGAAACCGCCAGCGTGTTGAGCGCGCCGTGAAAGAAGACGAGGCCGTCCTTCGCCGCGAGCTGTTCGAACTTGTTGGGCGCGGGTTCGAACTGGCTGCCGGCGATGTCGGTGATCGCGGCGCTCATGTCCTCGGCCCAGCCATCGGGCGCATTGAGACCGGTGCCGACGGCAGTGCCGCCAATGGCCAGCTTGCGGAGGTTACCTTCCATCGCGCCGGTGATGCGGTGTTTCGCGCTGATCAGCTGCGCGGCGTAACCGCCGAATTCCTGACCCAGCGTCAGCGGGGTCGCATCCTGCGTATGAGTGCGGCCGATCTTGACGATGTGCGCCCAGGTTTCGGCCTTCGCGGCGAGCGCCGAGGTGAGACGGTCGAGCGCAGGGAGCAAGGTGGCTTCGGTGGCGAGAACGGCGGCGACGTGCAGCGCGGTGGGGAAGCTGTCGTTCGACGACTGGCTCATGTTGACATGGTCGTTGGGGTGGACCGGCGCCTTGCCGCCGCGACTGCCCGTCAGCATTTCGTTGGCGCGGCCGGCGATGACCTCGTTCACGTTCATGTTGGTCTGGGTGCCCGAGCCGGTCTGCCAGATGACGAGCGGGAATTGATCGTCGAGCTTGCCTGCGACGATTTCGGTCGCGGCAGCTTCGATCGCGTCGACCACCTCGGCTTTGAGGCCATGCCTGCGGTTCACGCGCGCCGCCGCCTGCTTCACGATCGCCTGCGCATGAACGATGCCGAGCGGCATGCGCTCGCGCTCACCGAACGGGAAATTCTCGATCGAACGCTGCGTCTGCGCGCCCCAATAGGCGCTGGCGTCGACGTCGATGGGACCGAACGAGTCGGTTTCTGCGCGGGTCTGGGTCATGGGAAGCCAGTAAGAAAGGCCGTTATGGGAGTAAATCCCATGACGTCGAACCTCGCTAGCGCGAGGCCGGCCGGCCGTTCGCGTCGCTTTGCGACCGGCGCGCTACTCCGTTGCGCGCCTCGCTCCAGCCTAGCGCTTACGCTTGAAGTCCACCGCGACGACATTGCTGCCGTCTTCGACCGGTTCGGCGATCGGTGCTGTCATTTTCGGCTTCTTCGTGTTCGGCAGGTTCGCCGGCATCCTGGACCGCGAATTGCAGCGCGAAATTGACCGCGGGGTCGAAGAAGCCGCTGATCGCCGCGAATGGGATGAACAGCTTTGCGGGGATGGCGTTGAAGGTCAGCCCGACCTCGAACGCATCGTCATGCACCTTCAGGTCCCAGAACTTGTTCTGGAGGACGATGGTCATTTCATCGGGGAAGCGCGCGATGAGATGCTTGGGAATGCTGACGCCCGGCGCCTGCGTCTTGAAGGTGATGTAGAAATGATGGTTGCCAGGCAGCGAGCCTTCATGCTCGATCGGCGCGAGGACGCGTCCGACCACGGCGCGCAGCGCCTCCTGCACGATCTCGTCATAGGGAATCAGGCTGTCGGGCGTTTCTTCGGTCACGCCCGCGAACCTAGAGTGACAGGTGGCGTGGTCAAGCGCGTTGCGTCCTTTGCCCGCCGTCTTTAGGCGAGCCGCCATGCGCACAGGCCTGGTTCAACGCGACACATCCGAGACGGCGGTCCGCGTCGCAGTCAATCTCGACGGGACGGGGGCGTACAAGGTCTCCACCGGAATCGGCTTCTTCGATCACATGCTGGAGCAATTGTCTCGGCATTCGCTGATCGACCTGGAGGTCGAGACCAAGGGCGACCTGCACATCGACCAGCATCACACGGTCGAGGATACCGGGCTGGCGATCGGTGAGGCGGTGGCGCAGGCGCTGGGCGACAAGCGCGGCATCCGCCGTTACGCCGATGCCTTGTCGCCGATGGACGAGACGCTGACCCGCGTGGCGCTCGACATATCGGGGCGACCCTATCTGGTGTGGAAGACCGAGTTCTCGCAAAAGCGGCTGGGCGAGATGGACACCGAAATGTTCGAGCATTTCTTTCACTCGTTCGCTCAGACCTGCGGGATCACGCTGCATGTCGAGACGCTGTACGGCAGCAACAATCACCATATCGCCGAGGCCGCGTTCAAGGGACTGGCGCGGGCATTGCGCGAAGCGGTCGAGATCGATCCGCGGAAAAGCGGTGTGATCCCGAGCACCAAGGGGGTTTTGTGAACGACCCCAACCGGCAGGCCGGGCGGAGGCCCCGATGAGTGCGCTCGCGCTGATCGATTACGGCGCGGGCAATTTACAGTCGGTCGCCAATGCCTTCCGCGCGATCGGGATCGAACCGATGGTGACGGCGGATCCCGAGGTGGTGGCAGGGGCTGACCGTGTGGTGCTGCCCGGTGTCGGCGCCTTCGCGCATTGCATGGGCGCATTGTCGGGCATCGGCGGGATGATCGAGGCGATGGAGCGCGCGGTGCTCGAGCGTGGCGCGCCGTTCCTCGGGATTTGCGTGGGGATGCAGTTGCTCGCGGGCGAGGGGCGCGAGCATGGCGTGACGCCGGGGCTGGGCTGGGTGCCGGGAAGCGTCGATGCGATCGCGCCCGCGCCGGGGTTGAAAGTGCCGCACATGGGCTGGAACGCGGTGCAGACCGATGGCGTGCATCCGGTGATCGGCGCGGGGGAGGCGTATTTCCTCCATGGCTATCACTTCGCGGCGGAGTTGCCCGAACAGGTCCATGCGCTGACCGATCATGGCGGGCCGATCGTCGCGGCGGTGGGGCGCGACAACATCGTCGGGGTGCAGTTCCACCCCGAAAAGTCGCAGGCGTACGGCCTGTTGACGCTGCAGCGGTTCATGGAGTGGCAGCCTTGATCATCTTTCCCGCGATCGACCTGAAGGGCGGGCAGGTCGTCCGCCTGGCCGAGGGCGATATGGCGCGTGCGACGGTCTATGGCGACGATCCCGCAGCGCAGGCACAGAGCTTTGCCGATCAGGGCGCGACGCATCTGCATGTCGTCGATCTCGACGGGGCGTTTGCCGGGGGCAGCGTGAATGGGTCGGCGGTGGAAAGCATCGTCGCAGCGTTTCCCGGCTTCGTGCAAGTCGGAGGCGGGGTGCGCGACATGGCAGCGGTCGAGCGCTGGTTCGATCGCGGCGTGGCGCGCGTGGTGATCGGCACGGCGGCGCTGACCGACCCCGATTTCGTGCGCGGCAGCGGCGAAGGCCTTCCCCAATCAGATCGTCGTCGGCGTCGATGCTCGCGACGGGATGGTCGCGACGCATGGCTGGGCCGAGGTGTCCGACGTGCCGGTGGCGGACATGGCCGCCGCGGTTCGAGGATGCGGGGGTCGCGGCGTTGCTGTTCACCGATGTCGGGCGCGACGGGATGTTGAAGGGGGTCAATGTTCGAGGCGACGGTCGATCTGGCGCGGGGGACGAACTTGCCGGTGATCGCGAGTGGGGGCGTTGCGGGCGTCGGTGATATTCGCATGCTGGCGATCCATGCCAGTGACGGGATCGAGGGCGTGATTACCGGCCGCGCGCTGTATGACGGGCGGCTCGATCTGGCGACGGCGATTGCGGTGGCAAAAGGGTGACCGTCCGCATCCGCGTCATCCCCTGTCTCGACGTCGCCGGTGGGCGCGTGGTGAAGGGCGTGAATTTCGTCGATCTGCGCGATGCGGGCGATCCGGTCGAGGCGGCGCGGGCTTATGACGCGGCGGGGGCGGACGAACTGTGCTTCCTCGATATCGGCGCGAGCCATGAGGGGCGCGAGACGATCGTCGATGTCGTGCGGCGGACGGCGGAGGTTTGCTTCATGCCGCTGACCGTCGGCGGCGGGGTGCGCAGCGCCGAGGATGCGCGCGCGCTGTTGCTGGCGGGGGCGGACAAGGTGGCGGTCAATTCGGCGGCGGTGGCGCGGCCGGAAGTGGTGGCGGAGATCGCCGATCGGTTCGGCAGCCAGTGTGTGGTCGGCCTCGGTCGATGCGCGGCGGGTCGAGGATCACTGGGAAGTCTTCACGCATGGCGGGCGGCGGGCGACGGGGATCGACGCGGTCGAACACGCGCTGCGGCTGGCGGAGCTGGGCGCTGGCGAATTGTTGGTGACGAGCATGGACCGCGACGGAACCAAGGACGGATATGACCTTGAACTGACGCGCGCGATTGCCGATGCGGTGGCGGTGCCGGTGGTGGCGTCGGGCGGCGTCGGCGGGTTGCGGCATCTGGTCGAGGGCGTGACCGAGGGGCATGCGAGCGCGGTGCTGGCGGCATCGATCTTCCATTTCGGCGAGGCGACGATCGGCGAGGCGCATGCAGCGTTGCGCGCGGCGGGGTTGCCCGCACGGGGTGAGCCGTCCTGAATTGGGACAAACACAGTAAAATTTTATCGACGCGCGACCGACGGCCGGGTAACGGCGTGGCAAATCAAGGGGAATCCGCTGATGCACACGACCAAGTTTATCGCCGCCGCCATCGTTGCCGGTGCCATCGGCACGCCTGCCGCGGCTGCGGTCGACCTGATCGGCGCGAGTGCCACTGCCCTGCTGCTCTATCCCGACACGTCGACGGTCTATGCCAATGGCGGTACGAAGACCGTCGGCGCGGGCGTCGAATTCGGTGCGGGTTCGTTCGCTCCGGCGGCGGGCTCGATTGACGTCGGCGCGCGGACGGTGACGTTCTTCACCAACCAGTCTGCGACCTACGGCGCGGGTTCGTTCAACGGCTATCGCATCGACCTGTCGGGGTACACCGGCAGCCTCGGTCGCGCGGTGCTCGACGCGTCGAGCACGTTCGCCCCGAGCAAAGTCTATGTCAGCGGCAATTCGGTGTTCATCGACTTGACCGGAACGAGTGCCAATGGCGGCTTCGCGCAGGTCAATCTGGGCGTGCCCGAGCCGGCGAGCTGGGCGCTGATGATCGCGGGCTTTGGCCTGGCGGGTGGCGCGATGCGCGTCCGTCGGCGCACGGTCCGCTTCGCCTGAACGCTTGACGGGTGCGCGCCGCCTGGCGTTAGGCGGCGAGCATGAACAACATTTTCGAACGACTTGAACGGGTCGTCGCCGAGCGGATCGGCGGCGACCCGTCGTCGTCCTATACCGCGAGACTTGCATCCGATCCGGCGTTTGCCGCGCGGAAATTGGGCGAGGAAGCGGTCGAACTGGTCGTTGCGTCGCTGGCGCAGGAGCGGGAGGTGGTGGTCAAGGAGGCTGCCGACCTGCTGTTCCACCTCGTCGCCCTGTTGTCGATCAAGGGCATTGCGCTGAGCGAAGTCGCGGACGAGTTGATGCGGCGTGAGGGCGTGTCGGGGCTGGTGGAAAAGGCCAGCCGCTGATGCCGATCGACACGACCAGGCCGTATGATCCGCAGAACATCTTTGCCAAGATCCTGCGCGGCGAAATTCCCAACCGAACGGTTTACGAGGACGAATGGGCGCTGGCGTTTCACGACATCGCGCCCGCCGCGCCGGTGCACGTGCTGGTAATTCCCAAGGGCGCCTACGTGTCGTGGGACGATTTTTCGGCGCGTGCGACCGAGGCCGAGATCGCCGGTTTCGTCCGCGCGGTCGGTGCGGTGGCGCGGCAGGAGGGGCTGGCGTCGCCCGGATATCGCCTCCTCGCCAATCACGGGCATGATGGCGGGCAGGAAGTGCCGCACCTGCACGTCCACCTCTTCGGCGGCGTGCGACTGGGGCCGATGCTCACCAAAAGTTCTTGACTTGTTCCAGGAAAAATCCTAGAACAGCGTTCAAATGTCAGCGTGTGAGGGAAATCGCCGATGGCGCTTGCACGGATGATCGAAGCGGGTAGGTTCCGCGACAACAAGAAGACTAGGGGACTTACATGATTTTCGGCCGCATCAAGTCGCTCGACGCGATTCTCGCGACGGCGGAGAAGAAGTCGCTGCACCGCAGCCTCGGTGCTTTCCAGCTGACCATGCTGGGCATCGGCGCCGTCATCGGCACCGGTATTTTCGTGCTGACCGCCGAGGCGGCGCAAAAGGCCGGGCCGGGCATGATGGTCAGCTTCATCATCGCCGGCTTCGTCTGCGCGGTCGCCGCACTGTGCTATGCCGAGATGGCGGCGATGGTGCCGGTTTCGGGTTCGGCCTACACCTACAGCTATGCCGTGATGGGCGAACTGATCGCCTGGATGGTCGGCTGGGCGCTGATCCTCGAATATGCCGTCGCCGCGGGCGCGGTCTCGGTCGGCTGGTCCGGATATATCGTCGGCTCTGATCGAACATGCGCTTCAGCATCGACATACCGCGACACGCTGGTGCTCGGGCCGTTCGACGGCGGCATCATCAACCTGCCGGCGATGGCTGATCGCCGGCCTGGTCACCTGGTTGCTGGTCATCGGCACCAAGGAAAGCGCCACGGTCAATGCGGTGCTGGTGGCGATCAAGGTCGTCGGCGCTGACCGCTGTTCATCGTCCTGGCGCGTGCCGGTGATGAACATGGAGCAATTTCAGCCTTTCGCGCCGCTCGGCTTCGGCGGCATGTCGGCGGCGGCGGCGTCGATCTTCTTCGCCTATGTCGGCTTCGATGCGGTTTCGACCGCGGCGGAAGAAACCAAGAACCCGCAGCGCAACATGCCGATCGGCCTGATCGGCAGCCTCGCGCATCTGCACCATGTTCTACCTGCTGGTGGCGGCGGGCGTGATCGGCGCGCGTGGCTGGCTCGCAGCCGGTGGTCGGCGCCGCCGGCGCAGGCGCTCGATCCGGGCAGCCGCGAGCTTGCCGCGCAATGCGTGCAGCGCGCGGCCGCGGGCTTCAAGGCCGTGGTCTGCTCGAAGGAAGCGCTGGCCTGGACGCTGCGTGAAATCGGCTGGCCGCAGATCGGCAACCTGCTCGGCCTTGCCGCCGGTCTGGCGCTGCCGTCGGTCATCCTGATGATGATGTTCGGCCAGACCCGCATCTTCTTCGTGATGAGCCGCGACGGACTGCTGCCGCAGGCGTTCTCGAAGATCCATCCGAAGTACAACACGCCGCACGTGATCACGATCATCACCGGCATCGCGGTGGCGCTGTTCGCGGCGTTTTTCCCGGTCGGCCAGCTGGCCAACATCTCCAACTCGGGCACGCTGTTCGCGTTTGCCGCGGTGTCGATCGCGGTGATGGTGCTGCGCAAGACCGACGCGAACCGCCAACGTCCGTTCCGCACGCCGCTGGTGATGGTCGACCGCGCCGCTCGCGATCCTGGGCTGCATCTATCTGTTCTTCAGCCTGGATCACAAGAGCATCATCCTGTTCCTGATCTGGGCGGTGATCGGGCTGGTCGTGTATTTCGGCTACAGCCGCTCGCGCAGCCATGTCGGGCTGGGGCATGACGAGCACCACGGCGGCGATGCGCCGATTACCCCGCCTCCGGGCGCGGCATAGGACGCTCGACGAGTTAAAAAAAGGGGCGCGGAGGCTTCGACCTCCGCACCCCTTTTTTTGTCAGCAACGGGCTCAGCCCAGACGCTCGGCGACCATCGCTTTGAGATCGGCTTCGGGGCGGGGGCCGAAGTGGGAGATGACTTCGGCGGCGCAGACCGCGCCCATGGTCAGCGACTGTCCTGCAGATTGCGACCTTCGGCGCGGCCGGCGAGGTAGCCGGCCGCGAAAAGATCGCCCGCGCCGGTGGTGTCGACGACCTTGGCGACGGGTTCGGCGGCGACGCGCGCGTGTTCGCCATCCAGATAGGCTTCGGCACCGGCTGACGCCGTGCGGTGCAGACCAGTTCGGGACACGCGTTGCGCCAGCGCGGCGGCGGCTTCGTACGGATCGGCAATATCGGTCATCGCCGACGACTTCGTCGTTATTGGCGAAGATCAGGTCGATCGCGCCATCGTCCAGCAGCGCGAAGAATTCGTCGCGGTGCGCGCCGACGACGAACACGGCCGAGAGCGTGAGCGCGACGCGCGCGCCGGCATCGCGGGCGATGGTGATCGCTTGGCGCATCGCATCGCGCGACGCCGGGGCGTTCCACAGATAGCCCTCGAGATAAAGGATCGCGCCGTCGCCGATCAGCGCCGCGTCGAGCGCGCGCTTCGGGCAGGTTCTGCGCGGCGCCGAGAAAGGTATTCATCGTGCGCTGGCCATCGGGCGTGACGAGGATCAGGCAGCGCGCGGTGGGCTCGGCTCCCGACATCGCCGGGGTATCGAAATTGACGCCGAGCGCGCGGATGTCGTGGGCGAAGACCTCGCCCAGCTGGTCGTCGGCGACCTGGCCGATAAACCCGCATTGCTGGCCGAGCGCCGCCATGCCGGCGATGGTGTTGGCGGCGGACCCGCCCGACACTTCGCGGCCCGGGCCCATGCGGTCGTAAAGTTCGGTGGCGCGCGCGGCGTCGATCAGCGTCATGTCGCCCTTGCGCAGCGCCTCCGCAGTGATGAAGTCGTCGGTCGCGCTGGAGATGACGTCGACGATGGCGTTGCCAATGGCGACGACGGCGTATTTCTTGGACATGGTTTCCGTTCGGTGCTGCGGATGGATGCCGCGTCCTTTACTTCGCAAGGCGCAAAGGGGAAGGGCGGCGCGTGCGGTATCTCGTGACGATTTCGCTGGCGGTATTGGCTGGCTGCACCGGCGGCGGGTCGCGCCCCGTGTCGATGCCGCTGGTCAGCGCGCCGATCCGCGCGATGGGATTGCAGGCGGTCCTGGGGCAGCCGGCGGCGGCGCTGATCGCCGAATTCGGCGCGCCCGCGCTGGACAGCCGCGAGGCGCAGGCGCGGCGGATGCAGTTTCGCAGCGGCATCTGCGTGCTGGATGCGTATCTCTATCCGCCCGCGACTGGCGGCGAGGCCAAGGTGACCTATGTCGATGCGCGGCATCCCGACGGGCGCGACATCGACCGGGCGAGTTGTGTGTCGGCGCTGAAGGCGGCGAAGAAGTGAGCGCGAAGCCGGTTGTTAACCGGTGGCGGGCAGTGGTCGCGGCATGAGCGATTTCGCGGTCGAAGCCATCCGGCCTGATCAAGGATTTCGGCGGGACGCGCGCGGTCGACGGGGTCGATCTGCAAGTGCCGCGCGGCGCGATCTATGGCGTGCTGGGGCCGAACGGCGCGGGCAAGACGACGACGCTGCGCATGCTGCTCGGGATCATCGATCCCGATGCGGGGACGCGGTCGGTGCTGGGGCGACGCAAGCCGATCGAGGCGGCGGCGGAGATCGGGTATCTGCCCGAGGAGCGCGGGCTGTATCCGGGCATGCAGGTGCGCGAGGCGATCGCATTCCTCGGCAATTTGCGCGGGCTGCCGCTGGCCGAGGGGCGGCGGCGGGCGGACCTGCTGCTCGACGGACATGGGCTGGGGCATGTCGCGCGGCGGACAGTGCGGACGCTGAGCAAGGGCATGGCGCAGACCGCGCAATTGCTGGGCACGCTGGTGCACGACCCGAAACTGCTGGTGCTCGACGAGCCGTTTTCCGGGCTCGACGCGCTCAACCAGGAACGGCTGGAGGCGACGATCCGCGCGCAGGCGGCGAGGGGCACGACGATCCTGTTTTCGACCCACGTCATCGCGCACGCCGAGCGGCTGTGCGAGCGAATCGCGATCATCGCGGGCGGCAAGGTGCGGTTCGAGGGTGAGGTCGATGCGGCGCGGGCGCGATTGCGGCCGATCGTGCGGTTGCGGACGCGCGAGCTGGATGGGCCGTGGCGCGGTTCGATTCCTGCCGAGGTCAGTCCGCAGGGGCGCGACTGGCGCTTCGAATTGCCCGAGAGCGGAGTCGAAGCGCTGTTGAAGGGCCTGGTCGAGGGCGGCGCGGGCATCGACAGCCTGTCGATCGAGCGGCCCGGTCTGCACGACGCGTTCATCGCGATTGCCGGGGCGGCCGCGGCGGACGCAATGGGCCGGCCCGTGGCGGAGGTCGCCGCATGACGCGCCTCCTCACACAGGCGTGGGTCATCGCGCGGCGTGATTTCCGCGCGACGGTGGTGTCGCGCAGTTTCGTGCTGTTCCTGCTGGGGCCTTTGCTCGCTTTGGCTTTTGGCGGGTTGATCGGACAAGTCGCCGATTTGTCGGACAAGGCGGCGATGCGACCCGCAACTGGTGGTGCTGGCCAAGAGCGATGATGCACAGCGGCTGGACGAGCGGTATGCGCGCATCGCGGCGGCGGTGCGCGAGGACGCGCTGCCGCGCATGACGGTGCATCCGCCGGTCGCGGATGCCGAGCGGCTGGCGCGCGGGCGCAGCGCGGTGCTGGCCGGGTGGCCGTATCGGCCGCAGCTGATCGGGACGCCGCGCGCGCTCGATGCGACGCGCGGTCTGGCCAATCTGCTGGTGCGCGGAGAGGGCGGCGGGGCAACGCAGGCGCTGGTCGAGGCAAGGATCGCCGCGCCGGCGAGCGCGGCGGGCGGCGGCGACGACGGACGGCACCTGCTGGCGCGCGCGGCGCAGACCTTGCTGTTCATGCTGACGATCCTGCTGGCCGGCATGTTGCTGTCGAACCTGGTCGAGGAGAAATCGAACAAGGTCATCGAGGTGCTGGCGTCGGCAGTGCCGGTCGACGCGATTTTCTGGGGCAAGCTGATCGCGATGCTCGGCGTGTCGCTGACCGGGATCGTCGTGTGGGGCAGCGTCCTGGCAGCAGGGGCGGCGATGCTGTTGCCGCCGGGCGGGAGTTTCGCGGTGCCGGCGGTGGGGTGGCCGGCCTTCATGCTGCTGGCCGCGCTGTATTACGTCATGAATTACCTGATCCTGGGCGGGGTGTTCCTGGGCCTGGGCGCGCAGGCGTCGACGGTGCGGGAGGTGCAGACGCTGTCGATGCCCGCGACGATGGCGCAGCTGGGACTGTTCGCGCTGGCATCGACCGCGGTGGGTGACCTGTCGCGGCCGGTGGTGCTGGTGGCGAACGTCTTTCCGCTCAGCAGCCCGTTGTCGATGATCGCGCGCGCGGCGCAGGCAGGGGGCGTTGTGGCCGCACCTGCTGGCGCTGCTGTGGCAGGGCGTGTGGGTGGCACTGATCGTGCGGTTTGCGGCGCGTCGGTTTCGCGTCGGGGTGCTGAAGAGCGGGCCGCAAGCAAAGGGGTAGCGTCGTGGCGAAGCGTCGCCGTCGGTCCTCGTCAGCGCGAGGCCGGCCGGTATTGACTCTCCTGTCAGTAGGTCACAGCCTGCAACTCTAATAGCCTTGGAGAGGGCGAAGATGGCAACGGCAGTGGTACCGGAATCGACGTTCGAACGCGTGATCAGCGATCCGCTGGACGTAACGCCGCCGGAAGTTTGGACCGAGCGGCGCTGGCCCGAAATGTTCGCCGAATTGCGCGCGAACGACCCGGTGCACCTGGTCGAGGATTCGGCGTTCGGGCGCTATTGGTCAGTGAGTACGTACAAGCCGATCGTCCACATCGAGGCGCTGCCGAAGATTTTCTCATCGTCCTGGGAGTATGGCGGCATCACGGTGTCGGGCGACGCGCAAGGCGTGCTCGAAGCCGAAGTGCGGATGCCGATGTTCATCGCCATGGACCCGCCCAAGCATGCGCAGCAGCGGCGGACGGTCGCACCGGCGTTCGGGCCGAGCCCGGTCGAGGCGATGAAGGCCGAAGTGCGCGAGCGGACGGCGGCGGTGCTGGATGCGCTGCCCATCGGAGAGGCCTTCGATTGGGTCGACAAGGTGTCGATCGAGTTGACCACCGGGATGCTCGCCAAGCTGTTCGATTTCCCGTGGGAAACGCGCCACAAGCTGACCGAATGGTCCGACGCACTGGGTGATGTTGAAAGTTTCCACACCGTCGATGCGCGGCAGGCGCGGCTGGCCAAGGCATTCGAGATGGGCGCGGCGTTTCAGCAGCTGTGGCAGCGCAAGGCGGCGACGCCGGGCGGCAACGACCTGATCTCGATGATGCTGGCGTCCGAGGCGATGAGCCACATGGACGAGGGCGAGTTCATGGGGAACCTGATCCTCCTGATCGTCGGCGGCAACGACACCACGCGCAATTCGATGAGCGCCTATGCCTGGGGGCTCAGCCAGTATCCCGAGGAACGGGCCAAGCTGGAGGCCGACCCCGCGCTGATCCCCAATGCGGTGCAGGAACTGATCCGCTGGCAGACGCCGCTGGCGCACATGCGCCGCACCGCGCTGGAGGATGCCGAGGTCGAGGGCAAGACGATCAGGAAGGGCGACAAGATCGCCTTGTGGTATGTCTCTGCCAATCGCGACGAAAGCGTGTTCCCCGATGGCGACGCGATCAAGGTCGAGCGCGAAAATGCGCGGCGGCATCTGTCGTTCGGTTATGGCATTCACCGCTGCGTCGGCGCGCGGGTCGCCGAGTTGCAGCTGCACGTTCTGCTGGAGGAAATGGCCAAGCGGCGGCTGCGGGTAAACGTGGTGGGCGAGCCGACGCGCGTGCCGGCGTGTTTCGTCAACGGTTACAAGAGCATGTCGGTGGTGCTGGAGCGGTATTGAAACCGGCACGCGGAACGCCACGTATCTCTCTGCGAGATGGAGATTTTCTGGATGGTGAACCGACGCGTATTTCTGGGAACCAGCGGACTGGCGCTGGCGGGCGGCATCGCCGCATGTGCGGGCGCGAAGGCTCCGGCGGAGAAGTTCGAGGTCAATCTGAGCGAGGCCGAGTGGAAGAAGCGGCTGACCCCCGCGCAATTCGCCACGCTGCGCCAGGAGGCGACAGATCCGCCGTCCAACAGCCCGTTCGTGAACGAGCATCGCAGCGGCATCTTCAGCTGTGCGGGGTGCGCGCTGCCGGCCTATTCGTCGAAGACCAAGTTCGACAGCGGGACCGGCTGGCCCAGCTTCTGGCAGCCGCTGCCGGGCGCGGTGCGGACGCGCAAGGACTCCACGCTGGGCTTCGTGCGGACCGAAGTGCATTGCCGCCGATGCGGCGGGCATCATGGGCATGTCTTCGATGACGGGCCGAAGCCGACCGGATTGCGCTATTGCATCAACGGCACCGCGCTGAAGTTTGCGCCGGGGCGGGCGTAGCCGCGAGGTTAACGCCGCGGCAAAGCCATCGATCTGGCCGGTCATACCCCCGGCATGACCTAAACGATGCGGTGCATCGTTTACCTGATCGATCGTCGGTCATGAGCAACGCTCAGGCCGGCGGCGCTTTCAGCGGGTCGAAAACGCATTCAGCGAGTCGAAAATAAGAGGCGCTTGCTACGCGCCGCCCTTCTTGTTCTTCGCTCGCTTCAGCGGAAGTTATCCGCGTAGGCCTGTAGCTTGAGGGTATGAGATGGCGCCGGGATGACCGTCGTCTTGATGCCGTTCTTGTCAGCATATGCCTGCGCCGCCGCGACGCTGTCGAAGCTCAACCTGACCTGTTGGCGCGTATCGCCCGAGCCGGCCCAGCCGGTCAGCGGATCGGCGCGCTTGGCCTCGGCGGGTTCGAATTCAAGGATCCAGTCGTCGGTGCGGGCGCGGCCCGACTGGGTCGAGGACTTGATGCGTTGGAAGATGCGCGCGTGAGCCATGCACGCGCTTTGCCGCAAAGCCTCAGCCTTTGCCAAGCGCCTTCTTGGTCTTGAGGCTTGCGGGCGCGGCGGTGGGATCGTCGGGCCAGTTGTGGCGCGGGTAGCGACCGCGCATCTCCTTCGCGACATCGGCCCAGCTGCCGCGCCAGAAAGCCGGCAGGTCGCGCGTGGTCTGGATTGGCCGGCCCGCGGGCGAGGTCAGGCTGAGGATCAGCGGCGTGGTGCCGACCATCGGATGGCGGTCGAGGCCGAACAGCGCCTGTACGCGCAGTTCAACGCGCGGGCCGCCTTCCGCGGCATAGTCGATGGTGTGAGTGATACCGGCGGGTGAAGTGAAGTGACGCGGGGCGCGGGCGTCGAGCTGCTGGCGTTCGGGCCAGTCGAGCAGGGTGAGCAAGGCGGCTGTCGCGACTTCGGGCAGATGGCGCTGTCCGGCGACATGCGCGGGCAGCCAGTCTTCGAGGCGGGCGATCAGCGTTGCGTCGCCCAGGTCGAGCCCGGCATAGGTCGCGCGGGCGCGTAGGGTCTGCGCGCCGTGGCTGAAACGGAGCGTAGACGCGCCATGCTGGCGCACGCCCGTAAGCATGGCCGCTTCGCGTTCGGGTTGCGTGACCGCTTCGTCAGCACCGCGCTTGAGGATGATCGCGCCGAGACGACGTTCGCGGGCCGCGGTCACGGTGCCGGTCGCGGGATCAAAGGCGAGCGTGCGGCGCGTTTCGATGCGGTCGGCGAACAGCGCGTCGATGTCGCGCGGATCGAGGATCGCGGCGCTGAGGATGCGTGCGCCCGATGCTTGCCCCGCGACTTCGGCGACAGCGAGCCATTCGGCCTTGGCGAGTGACGAGGCGGGATCGAGGCGGAAACCGCGACCGCCGGTGGAGAGCCAGTCTTCGCCAGAAGCACCGCGGCGGCGGGAGATGCGATCGGGATAGGCGAGGGCTAGGGTAGCGGCCAACCCGCTTCGGGTCGGAACTGCCCCAGGCAATTTCTCGGCGGCGCGGGGCGCCGATGACGCGATGCGCCCGCTCGCTTTCAGCGCGTCGCCCCTTCCGGGAGGAGGGGACAGGGTCGCCCAGCGCGCTGCCGTCCGCCGCGCCGCCTCGGAGCGCTGGCCACGATCCGCACTCCAGCGGCGGAACCGTTCCTCGAGATCGGTGTCGGTGCCGCCGAGGCCGCGCTCGCTGAGCAGCATCGCGACCTTCGCCGCGAGGGGTTTGTCGTCAGCGCGGACGAGCATGTGGGCGAGGCGGGGTGGGAGGGGGAGTTTGGCGACGGCGCAGCCGTGCGCGGTCGGGCGACCGTCCGCGTCGATGGCGTCCAAGGCGCGGAGGCGCTGGCGGGCTTCGTCAATGGCCGCAACGGGCGGCGGGTCGAGCCAGCGCAGATCGCGCGGGTCGCTTTCCCCCCAGATTGCACAGTCGAGCGTGAGGCTCGACAGATCGGCCTCCAGAATTTCGGGCGGGTCGAAGCGGGGCAGTCCGGCGGTCGCGGCTTCCTCCCACAGGCGATAGGCAATGCCGGCGACTGGCGCGCAGCGCGACCGGCGCGCTGCGTGACGCTGGCTTGCGCTGCGCGTTCGGTGACGAGGCGGGTCATCCCCGCGCCGCGATCGTAGCGCGGGCGGCGGGCGAGGCCTGAATCGACGACGATGCGGACGCCGTCGATGGTCAGGCTGGTTTCGGCGATGCTGGTCGCGAGAATCAGCTTGCGACGGCTGGTCGGGCGGCGATGGCGGCGCGTTGTTCTGCGGGGCGAGCGTGCCGTGGAGCGAGGAGGATGCTCGGCGTCGAGCCCGGTCGAGCCGTTCGGCGGTGCGCTCGATCTCGCGCGACGCCGGGCAGGAAGGCGAGCACGTCGCCGGCTTCTTCGCGCAAGCGCCTGGCGGATCGCGGCGGCCATGCGTCCTCGATCCGCGCTCGGCGCGTGCGGCCGAGGTGGCGCAGGGTGAGCGGATGCGCGCGGCCCTCGCTTTCGATCACCGGCGCGTCCATCAGCGCGGCGAAGCGCGCGCCATCGAGCGTCGCGGACATGGCGACGAGGCGCAGATCGGGGCGCAAGGCGGCTTGCGCGTCGAGCGCCAGCGCCAGGCCGAAGTCGCTGTCGAGGCTGCGTTCGTGGACTTCGTCGAACAGCACCGCGCTGACGCCCGGCAGTTCGGGATCGGCCTGGATGCGCTTGACGGAAGATGCCTTCGGTGAGGACGGTGACGCGCGTCGCCGCGCTGACCGCTTGCGTCCATCCGCGTGGCATAGCCGAAGGTCCGGCCGACCGGCTCGCCCGCGAGTGCGCGCCATGCGCTCGGCGGCGGCGCGCGCGGCGAGGCGGCGGGGCGAGAGGAGCAGGATTTCGCCGCCGCACCAGTGCTTCGCCGAGCAGCGCGGGCGCGACCGGCGTGGTCTTGCCCGCGCCCGGCGGAGCGACGAGCACCGCGTCGCGTGCCTCGCGCAGCGCGGCGCGCAGGTCGGGCAGGACGGACTCGATCGGCAGCATGTGCCGACCGTCCTAGTATCTCATGCGCCGCCGCTGCTAGGCCTTGCCATATGGGCGGACATCAGTCACGGGCATTCTCACGACGACGGCATGGGCACGGGCATGGGCACGGGCACGGCCATGCGCCGCCCGCCGATCCGGGCGCGCCTTCGCGATCGGCATCGCGCTCAACCTCGTCTTCGTCGCGATCGAGGCGGGCTATGGGGTGTTCGCGCGGGTCGGTCGCGCTGCTCGCCGATGCGGGGCACAATCTGTCCGACGTGCTGGGGCTGGCGGTCGCCTGGGGCGGCGCGGCGCTGGCAGCGCGCGCCGATCAAGCGGTTCACCTATGGCCTGCGCGGGTCGACGATCCTGGCGGCGCTGGCCAACGCGCTGCTGCTGCTGGTCGCGCTCGGCGCGATCGTGCTGGGAGGCGCTGCAGCGGCTCGGCGAAGCCGCTGCCGGTCGAGGCGCGGCGCTGGTGGTGTCGGCGGTCGCGGGCGTCGGCATCGCCGTCAACGTCGTGACCGCGCTGCTGTTCGCGCGCGGGCGAAAGGGCGACATCAACATCCGCGGCGCGTATCTGCACATGGTGGCCGACGCGCTGGTGTCGGCCGGCGTGGTCGTCGCCGGGCTGGCGATCTGTGGACCGGGACGGCGTGGATCGATCCGGTCGTCAGCCTGGTCATCGTCGGCGCTGATCTTCTGGCAGACCTGGGGCCTGCTGCGCGAAACGGTCGAGATGGCGCTGGCGGCGGTGCCGCGCGGGATCGATTTCGACGCGGTCGAAGGCGGCGCTGCGCGGCGCTGCCGGGCGTCGAGCGCGGTCCACGACCTGCACATCTGGCCGATGAGCACGACCGAGACGGTGCTGACCGCGCATCTGGTGATGCCCGGCGGGGACCCGGCGATGCGCTTTCCTGGCGGCGCGGCGGGGCATGCTGCACGAGCGGTTCGGGATCGGCCATGCGACGTGCAGGTGGAACGGCGGCGATGCGCAGTCGTTGCTGAGTACAAGGCGCGGTCGGTTGCGAGCTAATAGGCCCTCGCGACCGCGAACTCGACCGCTTCGACCATCGCGTCTTTGCGCCTTGCCGTCGGCGAAGCGGCCGAGCGCATCGATCGCGCGCTGGCCGTAATGGCGCGCGCGCGCGAGCGTGTCGTCGACCGCGCGGGTGCGGCGGACCAGCGTCGCATGGCGTGCGCGAAATCGTCGTCGACGTCGCGGCGGCCCTCGATCGCGTCCTTCCAGAACTTGCGGTCGTCGCCGATCGCCGCGGGCATAGGCGAGGATGACCGGCAGCGTCACCTTGCCCTCGCGGAAATCGTCGCCCGCGTCCTTGCCCATCGTGCCGGCGTCGCGACGCATAATCGATCGCGTCGTCGACCAGCTGGAACGCGATGCCGAGGTTGCGGCCATAGGCGTCGAGCGCGGCCTCCGTCGCGCTTCGGCGCGTTCGGCCACCACCGCGGCGATCCGGCAGGCGGCGGCGAACAGCGCGGCGGTCTTGGCGCCGATGATGTCGAGATAGCGGTCCTCGCCCAGATCGACGCGGCGCTGGCGGTGAGCTGGTTGACCTCGCCCTCCGCGATCACGGCGGACGGCGTTCGACAGGATCTTCAGCACCTTCAGGCTGCCGTCCTCGACCATCAGTTCGAACGCTGCGGCTGAACAGGAAATCGCCGACCAGCACGCTGGCCGGGTTGCCCCAGATGATATTGGCGGTGCGCTTGCCGCGGCGCAGGTCGCTGCCGTCGACGACATCGTCGTGGAGCAGCGTCGCGGTGTGGATGAACTCGACCGCGGCGGCCAGCCGGTGGTGGCGCGTGCCGGGATAGTCGAGCAGCCGCGCGCTCGCGAGCGTCAGCATCGGGCGCATGCCGCTTGCCGCCGCCCGCGATCAGATGGCCGGCGAGTTCGGGGATCAGCGGGATGTCCGACTGCATCCGGTCGAGGATCACCGCATTGACCGGTTCATGTCGTCGGCGACCAGCGCGATCATCGGGTCGAGCGACGGCGTCGCGCTGGCGGTTTCAGGTGGTGGACGGTGGCGGACCATGCGCGGCTCGACGGTGCGTTGCGGTTACCCGAGCTTGACGTACGCACAGGGGCATGAGGAGCGTGATGAGCGACGAGGTGCTGCGCGGATATCGCAAGAGCATCGACAATATCGATGCGGCGCTGGTCTTCATGCTCGCCGAGCGGTTCAAGGTGACGCAGGCGGTCGGGCGCTACAAGGCGACCGCCGGGTTGCCGCCCGCCGATCCCGGCCGCGAGGAGCGCCAGATCGCAGCGGCTGCGCAAGCTGGCGCAGGAGGCGGAGCTCGATCCGGAATTCTCCGAGAAATTCCTGCGCTTCATCATCGACGAGGTGATCCGCCACCACACGCGAGAGCGCAGCGAAGTACAAAATAGCTCTGGAAACTAATAGCTTAACAACGGGCAACAAGCGCGTCAGCATCGCGACAATGCCGTCCGCCTAATCGCACGATGCGCGCTCTGTTGCGCAATTCGCGGCAGGGGTTGGATGGCATGAAACGTTGGTTAAGCAAGACAACGACGGTGCCACATGGCGATGAAGTTCAGGCCACCGCAACGGCGGTGTCTGCCAGCGACACGATTGCAGGTGCAGCGGAGACGGATGTTCATTCGTCCAGTTTTCAGGATTGGCATTCCACGATGCGCCTGTTCGAGGACAAGCCATTGCCTGAAGCGACCAGCCATGACGGCGGTGAAAGGTGAATGTTTCGCAACCACGTCTTCAGGAACATTTCAGTGGCCAAGGCGCCTTATGATTCGGTCGCCCAGCCCTCGGGCGTCCATTTTGAAGGACCTATCATGAAAAAGCTTTTGCTTTCGATGACCGCGCTGGCGACCCTTGCCACTGTGTTGTCGCCACGCCGGCTGCCGCGCAGCGCTATAATAACTGGCAGACCATCAACCAGCGTCAGGCCAACCTGTACCAGCGTATCGAAACGGGCGTGCGCAACGGCAGCCTGACGCGTCGTGAAGCGACCAATCTGCGCAGCCAGTTCGTTTCGCTCAACCGGCTCGAGCAGCGGTATCGCCGCAGTGGCCTGTCCACCTATGAGCGTCGTGACCTGGACAACCGGTTCAACCGGCTGAGCCGCCAGATCCGCGCCGAGCGGCACGATCGCCAGGATCGTAACTGGCGCCGTTAACCGCCTGTCCGCTAAATGATGCGAAGGGCCCCGGAGCGATCCGGGGCCCTTTTCATTGCGCCGCGGGCAGTCGCAGTCGCGCCAACAGGCCACCCAGATCTTCGCTTTCTTCCAGCGCGACGCTGCCCCCGTAGATTTCCGCGACATCGCGGACGATCGCGAGGCCCAGGCCAGTGCCGGGCTTGCCCGTGTCGAGCCGTGCGCCGCGATCGAACAGTCGTTCGCGCTCGGCTTCGGGGATACCCATGCCGTCATCCTCGACCTGCGCCTCGATGAAGTCGCCGACGCGCTCGACCGTCACGAAGACGCTGCCACCGCCATATTTTGCGGCATTTTCGATGAGATTGCCGAGCATTTCGTCGAGGTCCTGGCGCTCGACGCGGACACTCGCCGTCTTGTCGCCGCCCATGTCGATGCGAACCTTGGGATAAAGCGTCGCGACGGCGCGCTCGACCGAGCTGAGCGAGGGCCACATCTCGGCACGGCTGTGCGCATGGCCGCGACGGCCGACGGCGCGGGCGCGAGCGAGATGGTGATCGACCTGTCGCCGCATCGTCGTCGCTTCGCGCTGGACCGTTTCGCCGAGGTCGGCGGCATTGGCGGTGGCGGCGTTCATGATCACGGTCAGCGGCGTCTTGAGCGCATGCGCGAGATTGCCGGCGTGGCGGCGGGCTTCCTCCGCCTGATTTTCATTATGTTCGAGCAGACCGTTGAGTTCGTCGACCAGAGGCGCGACTTCCTTAGGCAGGCGCGCCTGCTCGATGCGGTTGGCGCGACCCGTGCGCATTGCGACGACGCCTTCGCGCAGGCGGCGCAGCGGCCACAGGCCGTAGAGCGTCTGCAGCGCGGCCATGACGATCAGCCCGATGCCGAGCAGCGCGAAACTGCGCAGCACGGTCTTGCGGATGCGTGGCGATCTGCGCGTCCAGCCCGTCGCGCGACTGCGCGACCTGGAAACCGCCAGATGGTGGGGGACAAGCGGCAGTTTGATGTCGCGTTCGACGATGCGCAGCGGCTCGTTCGCTTCGAACTGGTTGAATGTCGTAGAAATGTGCGACTTCGGTCGCGGTGGGCGGCGCCGGAGGTCGCAGCGCCGATCCCAAAGCGAGCGCGAGCGGAAGGTTTCGTGACCGGGCGCGGAGATCTGCCAGTAAAGCCCGAATCGGGTTCGAGGAAGCGTTGATCGCCCAGCGGGCGGTTGAGGCGGACTTCGCCCAGATCGTCGGTTTCCGCGCTCGCGATCATCGCGGTCAGGACATATTCGAGCTGATCGTCGAAATTCTGCGTGATCGCGCGTCGTCAGCACCCGGTCGAGCGCAACGCCGCCGAGCGAAAGGAGCAGCAGGATCCACGCCGCCGCGATGCCGATCATGCGACGGGAGAGCGAACCGCGGCTGGCGCGCCCGCTGGCGGTTGCGAGCGCACGCGCACTGCCGCGACGGCGATGCCGCCGACGAACAGCGGCTTGATCGCCGGCGACGTCAGCGACGATGCCGTGACCGCGCAGCCACAGTAATGCCAGCCTCGAGCTGCGCCCGCGTCATTAGCGGCGTCGCGCAGTTGGTCGGGATCGTCGAGGCTGTAGCCGAGCCCACGAATGGTCGTGATGACGTCCTGGCCGAGCTTCTTGCGGATGCGCGTGACGAACACTTCGATCGTGTTCGAATCGCGGTCGAAATCCTGATCGTAAATATGCTCGATCAGTTCGGTGCGGCTGACCACCTTGCCCTTGTGGTGAAGCAGATAGCTGAGCAGCTTATATTCCTGCGCGGTCAGCTTGACCGGCTCACCGGCCAGCGTGACGCGGCCCGAGCGTGTGTCGAGGCGCACGTCGCCGGCGATCATTTCGGCCGAGGCATTGCCCGCAGCGCGGCGGATCAGCGCGCGGAGACGGGCGATAAGTTCCTCGGTCTGGAACGGCTTGGCCAGATAATCGTCGGCACCGGCATCGAGCCCGGCAACCTTGTCCGACCAGCTGTCGCGCGCGGTCAGAACCAGGACGGGGAACGTCTTCCCTTCCTTGCGCCAGCGATCGAGCACGGTCAGGCCATCGATTTCGGGAAGGCCGAGGTCGAGGATGATCGCGTCATAGGCCTCGGTCGAGCCGAGATAATGGCCGTCCTCACCATCGGTGGCGAGATCGACGGCGTAGCCAGCACCCTCCAGCGTAGTTCTTCAACTGGTTGCCCAACGTGGGCTCGTCCTCGACTATCAGCAGGCGCATGGTGTTCTCCCCTATTTGCATCATTCGCCGGCACGACCGACGATTTCGCCGGTACGACCGTCCACATCGACCCAGATGACCGAGCCGCCGCGCATGAATTTAAGCCGGTAGCGCGGACGTTCGCCGCCATCCAGTTCAGCACCGATATAATCGGCGCCGCGCCGCCGCATTTCCGGCACCACGCCGCCTTCGATTTCTCGCAGCGGCCGCATCGTGCCTTCGCGGCGCGCCTGATAGACCTGATCCTGTTCCGCGCCGCGCCGCCGCACGGGCGGCATATCGGCTTCGCGCTGTCGCTGCATCCAACTGGGACGACGATCGTGGCCACGATCGCCATTACCGCGACGCTGGGCATCGGCGGGCGTGCAGCTTGCCGCGATGGCAATAGCAATCAGGGCGATGCGCGAGGTCATTCGAGGGCGACGTAGCTGCCCTGCATTGAACACGTTGTGAATAGGCTTGTAAGGGCGCGGTCATGGCCGCGCCCGTCCTCGCCTTCGAAAACCTCGGCCTGATTCAGGGCAGCGGCTGGCTGTTTCGCAATCTCGACGTCTTTGTCGGCGCGCGAGACCGGCTGGCATTCATCGGGCGAAACGGGGCCGGAAAGACGACCCTGTTCCGCCTGCTCGCTGGGCAGATCGATCCAGATGAGGGACGACGGACGATCGTGCCGGGCACCCGCGTAGTGCTGTTGGAGCAGGATCCGTCGGTGGCGGGCTTTGCCACATTGCGCGACTTTGCGCTGGCGGGCGGTTCGGAGGCGCACGAAGTCGAGGCGATCGCCGACGGGCTGGGCATCGATCTCGGGCGCGAGGCGGCGACGGCTTCGGGGGGCGAGCGGCGGCGCGCGGCGATCGCGCGGGCGCTGGCGCTCGACCCGCATGTGCTGTTGCTCGACGAGCCGACCAACCATCTGGACCTGGCGGCGATCGAATGGCTCGAGGACTGGCTGGGCCGCTACAAGGGCGCGTTCATCGCCATCAGCCATGATCGCACATTCCTGAAACGGCTGACCAAGTCGACATTGTGGCTCGACCGCGGGACGATGCGGCGCAAGGACATCGGCTTTGGCGGGTTCGATGCGTGGACCGAGAGCGTCTTCGCCGAAGACGCGCGCAACGCGCAGCGGCTGGATGCCAAGCTGAAGATCGAGGAGCATTGGCTGTTGCGCGGCGTCACCGCCCGCCGCGCGCGCAACGAGGGTCGCAAGGCCAAGTTGATGGAGATGCGCGCGGCGCGTGCCGCGATGGTCGGGCCGCCAGGAACTGCCAAGCTGGGGCTGGCAAACGACGATGTGCGGTCGAAATCGGTGATCGTCGCAGAGGGCGTGAGCAAGACCTATGGCGAGCGGCGGATCATCCGCGACTTTTCGCTGAGGGTGCAGCGCGGCGACCGGATCGGGCTGGTCGGGTCAAACGGAGCGGGCAAGACGACGCTGCTGAAGCTGCTGACCGGCGAGATCGCACCGGATGTGGGAACGGTGACGATCGCCAAGACGCTGACCAGCGTCATCATCGACCAGCAGCGCAAGCTAATGGCGCCCGAGATGACGGTGCGCGACATCCTGACCCAGGGTGGCGACTGGATCGACGTGCGGGGCAGCCGGACGCATTTGATGGGCTACCTCAAGGATTTCATGTTCGATCCGGGAATCGCCGAGGCCAAGGTCGGGACGCTGTCAGGTGGCGAACGGTCGCGGTTGTTGCTCGCGCGGGAGTTCGCCAGGCCGTCCAACCTGCTGGTGCTGGATGAGCCGACCAACGATCTCGATCTGGAGACACTCGACCTGTTGCAGGACGTGATCGCCGATTATGACGGGACGGTCCTGATCGTCAGCCATGATCGCGATTTCCTCGACAAGACGGTGACGCTGACCCTGGGTCTCGATGGTTCGGGCCGGGTGGACGTGGTTGCGGGTGGTTACGAGGATTGGGAGCGCAAGCGGGCCGAGAAGCCCGCGCCCACACGTGCCGAGGGGCGCGCCGCCTCAACCCAGGGAGCCGGACCGCCTAGTGCGCCAGCCCGCGTGAAGCTGACCTACAAGGACCAGCGCGATTACGATCTGTTGCCCCAACGGATCGAGGAGATCGAGGCAGCGATCTTGCGCGATGAGGCGCTGCTGGCTGATCCCGACCTGTATGTCCGCGATCCCAAGCGCTTCGACGCGCTGATGAAGACGATCGGCGCAGCCCGCGCCGAACGCGATGCCGCCGAGGAGCGCTGGCTGGCGCTGGCGGAGATGGCCGAGGGCTAGGCGGCAGCGAGGTAGCGTTCGAGGTCGTCGCTGCCGCCGATGGTCTCTCCATCGATCACGATCAGCGGGGTGGTAGAGAGATTGTGCTCGGCCTTGAACGCGTCGGTCTCTTCGCGTGATTTGAGCAGATTGTCCTCGACATCGTATCCCGCACCCTCAAGCATCTCTTTGGCGCGCACGCCAAAGGGACAGGTGTGATCGGGGGTTACCATGCGGTAGAGCGTTGCTTGCTTGGCCATCGGTCAGGGTCTCGGTTCGAAAGCCCAACCGATGGCGCAAGCGCGCGTTCCATCAGGCCATCATCGCCTTGGTGCGCGCCTCGATCCGTGCCTCGAGAATGGTCAGCGGCATCGCGCCGTCCTTGAGGATTTCATGGAACTGCCTGATGTCGAACTTGCTGCCGAGCGCGGCCTGCGATTTGGCGCGCGCGCGTTCCCAGGCGATGTGGCCGATCTTGTACGAACAGGCCTGGCCCATCTGGGTGCAGTAACGCTCGACTTCGCGCTGGCTGCGCGGCTGGGCGAAGCCCGTTGTCTCGACCATATAGTCGGTCGCCTTTTCGCGGCTCCACTTCTTGGTGTGGAGGCCGGTGTCGATGACGAGGCGCGCGGCGCGGAACAGGAAGGACTGGAGGTAACCTGCCTTTTCGACGCCCGAATAGGCACCGAGTTCATCGGCCAGCTGTTCGGAATAAAGCGCCCAGCCTTCGGAATAGGCAGAAAACCCGCCGAATTTGCGGATCACCGGAATGTCCGTGCTTTCCTGTGCCAGCGCGATCTGGAGATGATGACCGGGAACGCCTTCGTGATAGCTGAGCGACGGTAGCGAATATTTCGGCCAGTCGCCGACGTCTTTCAGGTTGATGTAATATTGCGCCGGGCGTGAACCATCGAGCGCTGCGCTCT
The DNA here is from genome assembly GCA_963740775.1 of uncultured Alphaproteobacteria bacterium. GTDB lineage: Bacteria > Pseudomonadota > Alphaproteobacteria > Sphingomonadales > Sphingomonadaceae > Sphingomonas_O. The sequence goes on from CAVUFE010000005.1 coordinate 87,694, forward strand.
TGTAATAGCCGTTCGATGCGCCGTCCTGGATGTCGACGGGGACCGGCCGAATTTCCAGTGCGGCCTTGGGCATGGTCATGAACGCCCGGGGCAGCCTGGCGTACATGTCCTTCACTTGCTTGTTGAGGTCGGCGATCAGCTGAACGCGGCCTTCGGCCGTGTTTGGATAGAGCTGATCGGGGCGCACATTGAACTGGGCGATGCGTGCGCCGACCGATCCCTTGGTCAGCCCCTGCGATTTCAGGATCGCGTCGAGCTTCGACGACAGGTCAGCGACCTGATCGAGGCCGATCTTGTGGACTTCCTCGGGACTGAACTTGGTCGTCGTCGCCTGTTCGAGGGCGGCGGCGTAGATTTCGGCACCACGCGGCAGGCGCTGGGCACCGTCGCCCGGAGCGGTGGTCGGGCGCAAGGCCTTCATCAGCGCGATCTGGCGGTCCAGCGCCGGGTAGACCTCGGCTTCGACGATCTTTGCGGCGCGCGGCCCCCAGTCACCGGCTATGTCCTTGGCGGCGGCGCGGGTCGCGACCGATTGGGCCAGCCCGCTGGCGGCGGGTGCGGGCGCGCGCAGCTTGGCCATCTGGCCAAGGGCAAGGTCGATCGACCAGCCAGGCGCGAGATAACCCCGCGCGGCCTGCGCCTTTTGCTCGGCCGTATCCTGGTCGAGCGTGCCGGCAAAGGCGGACAGGCGCGACAGATACGCTTCCGCATCGGCGGCGTTGTTGATCGTGTGGCTGGAATTCAGGAAATCGGGCGTGTCGAAATAGGCGCCCCCCTGCTGCATGATGACATAGGGGCGCTGGACGCCGGGCAGGCCGAACTTTTCCGCTGGCACCATGCGCTGTTCAGTCTGGTAGATCACGACATCGCGGTTGAGCTTGCCGGCGTCGCTGAGAGTCGCCGGGTCGATCGCCTTGAGATCGGCGAGGTTCTGGCGAGCAATGGCCAGGTCTTCTTCGCGCCGGGCCGCGGTGCGGGGGCTCAGCTTCGACTTCTGCGCCGCGAAAGGCCCCTTGTCGAAACCGGCATAGGTCGCGAATTCAGGTGAGCGCGCCATCGTTTCCATGGTGAATTTGGCGAACAGCGCGTTGAGTGCGGCATCGCCCGAGGCGGTCTGTGCAAAGGCGCGACCAGGCAAGGCGGCGAGCGCCGTGGTCGATGCGGCGGTGGCAACAAATTGGCGACGATCCATGGCGGTTCTCCTGAATTTCACGTGTTGTCCGTAGCTTGGCGCGGGGTCCGATCAAGCTCAATTCCCGCGCGACCCGCGATTTCGACGGTGTAATGCCACGCGGCACGGCCCGAACGGGTACCGCGCGTGGTGACGAATTCGAGCGCGTCGGTGGGATCGAACGGCAGGCCGAAGGCCTCGGCATAAGTGGCGACCATCGCCAGCCACTGGTCCTGGTCTGGAAGGTGAAAGCCGAGACTGAGGCCGAAGCGGTCGGCCAAGGCGAGGCGGTCGTCGACCACGTCGCGGGCATTGATCGCGGAGTCCTGCTCGGCCAGGTCGCGGGGCACGATGTGGCGGCGGTTCGACGTAACCGCGAGGCGGACCCTTGCGGGGCGCGCCGTCGTCCCCCCGTCGAGCATCGAGCGGAGGGCGCGGGCGGCGCCGAGATCGCCGTCGAAGCCAAGATCGTCGACAAACACGAGTACGGGCCGATCCATTGCGCCGACTGTGTCGAATAGCGAGCCAAGGTCGGCAAGCGAGTCCGGCGCGACCTCTACGAGGGTCAGAGCCGCGTGAGCGCGTTGAATGTGTCGCACCGCGGATTTGAGCAGTGCCGACTTGCCGCTGCCGCGCGCGCCCCACAACAGCATGTCGTGCGCGGCGTGGCCGGCGGCAAGGCGAGCGAGGTTGGTGAGCACCGCCGCCTTTTGACGATCGATGCCGGTCAGCAGGTCGAGGGGAAGCGGGTCGAACGCGCCAGCGGTCAGGCGACCGGCCTGCCAGCGATAAGCTGGCGCATCGGTCGGCGCGGCACTGGTTGGCGGCGGGGCAAGGCGCTCCAGCGCGTCGGCAATGCGGGCGAGGAGGGGTTCGTCCATCGCCCGAGCGCTAGCGACTCCATCGACTTAATGGAACCGGTGGGCGGTTCGGCTATTGGGCGGGAATGGCATCATCAGACACGCGCATCGTCCCCGTCATCCTGAGTGGCGGTTCGGGAACGCGACTGTGGCCGATGTCGCGCGAGGAGCGGCCCAAGCAGTTCCTGGCATTGGCAGGCGACGCGACGATGTTCGAACAGACCCTGGCGCGGGTCAGCGATGACGGCGTATTCGGGATACCATTGGTTGTCGCCAACCGCCGCCATGCCGAGCTGATCGAGGGTCAGTTGAACGGCCGTGATGCGACGTTGATCCTCGAGCCCGCCGCGCGCAACACCGCGCCGGCAATCGCGCTGGCGGCACTGCACGCGGCACCCGACGCACCGTTGCTGGTGATGCCCAGCGACCATGTCATTACCGATGTCGGCGCGTTCCATCGCGCGGTCGACGCAGTCTTGCCGCTGGTACGCGAAGGCTGGCTGGCGACGTTCGGCATTGCCCCCGATGCGCCAGAAACGGGCTATGGCTATATCGAAATGGGCGGGCCGCTGGCCGATGGCGTTCGCCGTGTTGCGCGCTTCGTCGAAAAGCCGGACAGCGCCACCGCCGAAGCGATGCTGGCTGACGGGCAGCACGTCTGGAACGGCGGCATCTTCCTGTTCCGCGCCGACGCCTATCTGCATGCGCTGGCGACGCATGCGCCCGCGATGCTCGAGGCGGCCAAGCGGTCGATGGCCGCGGCCGAGCGCGAAGGCGCGATCATCCTCCCGGATGCCGCAGCGTTTGCCGCCAGTCCATCGGACTCGATCGATTATGCGGTGATGGAAAAGGCCGAGCGCGTGGCAGTGGTGCCGGTCAGCATGGGCTGGTCGGACCTCGGGTCGTGGGACGCGCTGCACGGGATGCATGGTGGCGGCGATGCGCATCATGGGGACGTGATCGCGATCGATACGACGAACTGCCTGCTCAGGTCCGACGGTATCCGCATTGCCGCGGTCGGGGTCAGCGACCTGATCGTCGTGGCGAGCGGGGACAGCGTGCTGATCATGCCCAAGGGACGCAGCCAGGATGTGAAGGCGGTCGTCGAAGCGATGAAGGCGAAATCATGAGCAACCGCTGGCCGTCCCGCCTGTACCTCGTCCGGCATGGGCAGAGCGCCGGCAATGTCGCGCGCGATGCGGCGGATGCGGCAGGGGCGGAGCGGATCGAGCTGGTCGGGCGCGACGTCGATGTGCCGCTGTCGGCGCTGGGCGAGCGGCAGGCGGTGGCGCTGGGCCGTTGGTTCGCCGAGGGGCATGAGGACGGACGGCCCGAAGTGCTGCTGTCGTCACCTTATGTGCGTGCAATCCAGACAGCCGAGCGGTTTCGGGCGGCGGGCGGGTGCGACGCCGGCGAGCCGATCTGCATCGACGAGCGGCTGCGCGAGAAGGAATTCGGCATCCTCGACGGGCTGACCGGGGCGGGCATACGCAAGCATTTTCCCGAGCAGGCGCATTTCCGCGACCAGCTCGGCAAATTCTATCACCGCACACCGGGCGGGGAAAGCTGGACCGACGTGATCCTGCGGCTGCGCTCGGTGCTTGACACCGTGTCGCTGCATTATGCCGGGCAGCGGGTGATGATCTTCGGGCACCAAGTGGTGGTGCTGTGCATGCGCTACATCCTCGAAAACATGGACGAGGCGGGCATCCTGGCGGTGGACAAGGCGGCGGACGTCGCGAATTGTTCGATCACCGAATACCGGTTCGACGAAAGCATGGGGCGCAGCGGGAATATGCGCCTGGTGCGGTATAACGAGACTGCGCCGGTGGAAGTCGGGAGGTGAGGCGGCAACGGCGGAGCCCGACCAGATCGTGGCGGCGCGCGGGTGACCCAACTCGACGAAGCCTGGCTTCGTGCCCACCCCCTGCCGCGACCGGAAGCAGCGACCGACAAGAATGCGCGGGGCCGTGTCGTCCTGGCCGGTGGTGCGTATTTCGTGCCGGGCGCCCTTCGCCTGACGGGTGAGGCGGTGTTGCGCGCGGGCGCGGGCAAGCTGCAGATGGCCACGGTCAAGGCCGCGGCGTTTCACCTGGGTGTCGCGGTGCCCGAAGCGGCGGTGATCGCGCTGACGGCGGGCGAGGACGGAGAGATCTGCGCCAGTGCGGCGCCGGCAATCCTCGCCGCGCTCGACCATGCCGATGCCTTTATCCTGGGACCGGGCATGAGCGGACATCCCGACGAGCTGGTCGCGAAATTGGTGGCGCAACCGCGCGAAGGGCTGACGCTGGTGCTCGATGCTGCGGCAATCGGGTGCAGTGCCGGACTGGCGGCAACGCTCGGCATGCATGAGGGGCGGGTCATCCTGACCCCGCATCACGGAGAGATGGCGGCATTGACCGGGCTGGAGGTCGACGCGATCGCCGCCGACATGGAGGGGCATGCGCGCGCGGCGGCGGAGCGGTTCGGGGCGGTGGTCGTGCTCAAATCGAACCGGACGGTCATTGTGGCGCCCGATGGCGAAACGCTGATATTCGAAGGCGGCTGTCCCGGTCTTGCCACGGGCGGTTCGGGCGACGTGCTGGCGGGGATTGCCGGCGGGTTGGCGGCGCGCGGCGTGGCACCGCTCGCGGCGGCGGCATGGGCTGTGTGGCTGCATGGCCGAGCGGGGTGCGTGCTGGCCGACCGGGTCGGCGAAACGGGTTTCCTGGCACGCGAATTGTTGCCCGAAATCCCGCGATTGATGAACGCCGCGCGCTAGGCTTCGTCGCCGTAAACGCTGACGACCGGTTCGCCGCCATCGACCTGCATCGCCCGGTACATGCCCGCGGTGTTGAATTGCCAGCCACAGCCATCGCGGCCGGCATAGATCACGCCGCCCTGACCCGAGATCGCGTCGAGTTCGGCAAGCACCGATTGCGCCGCCGCGTGTGGCGTGAAGCCGGCGAGGCGGACGCGCGCGGCGATTTCGTGCGCGACGCCGAGGCGGATGAAGGCTTCGCCCGCGCCGGTGCAGCTGACCGCGCAGGCGCGGTCGTCAGCGTATGTTCCCGCGCCGATCAGCGGGGAATCACCGACGCGGCCCCATTTCTTGCCGGTCATCCCACCGGTCGAAGTGGCGGCGGCGACGTGGCCATGACTGTCCAGTGCGACCGCCCCCACCGTGCCGAACTTCATGCCCTGGACGAAGTCTGCATCAGCATCGGCCATGAGTGCTGCGAGTTGTTCGCGGCGTTCGGGGGTGGCGAAATAGTCCTGATCGACCGCGTCAAAGCCCACCTCCCGGGCAAATTCGTCAGCGCCTTCACCGGCGAGGAAGACGTGGGGGCTGCGCTCCATCACCGCGCGCGCAAGTTTGACGGGGTTGCGCGTGAAGCGGACGCCCGCGACCGCCCCGGCATCACGGTCCGATCCGTTCATGATCGCGGCATCGAGTTCGATCTTTCCATCGGCCGAGAGGACCGAACCGCGACCCGCGTTGAACGTGCGATCATCTTCTAGAATGACGAGTGCAGCCTCCACCGCGTCAAGCGCCGCTCCGCCAGAGCGGAGGACTGCCGTACCGGCGCTGAGTGCGGCAGCCAGGCCATCGCGCGCGGACTGTACGGTCGCGGGATCGGGCCATGCGCCGCGCGCCTGCCAGCCCGCTCCGCCATGTATAACTAGGGACCATGTCATCCCTGGTCGGCTACCATCCGCCGCGCGTGCGGCCAACCGTGTTTACCGCTCGTAAACCATTGCGTGCGACTGCCGCTTCCGATCGGGGGAAGCATATGATGTCCGCGCTGGATGGGTTCTTGACCGGTGAGCGCCATGCAGACGCCGCGGGCGCGGTATCGGTCGACGCGATCCTCGATGCGATGCGGCGCCATCTGGGGATGGAAATCGCCTTTGCGTCCCGGATATCCGACGGCATGCGCCGCTTTACGCATATCCGTTCGGACATTCCGTTGCCGCTGGCACCGGGCGATGCCGAGCCGCTGGAAGACAGTCTGTGCCAGCGCGTGCTCGATGGGCGGTTGCCGGCCCTGATGCATGACGCCGGAGAGCACGCATCCGCGCTCGAATGCGGGATCACCCGCGCCTTGCCGGTCGGGTCGCACCTCAACGTCCCGCTGACACTGTCGGACGGGTCGATCTATGGCACGTTCTGTTGCGTCAGCCGGTCGGTCGACCGCACGCTGAGCCAGCGCGACATGGACACCGTCCAAGCCTTCGCCGGGCTGGCAGCGACGCAGATCGAACGCGAACTCGACGTCACGCGCGACTTCCTGAAACGCCGCGGTGAGATCGAAGCCGTCGTCGCGCGCGGTCTGCCCGCGATCCATTTCCAGCCGATCCACCAACTCAGCGACGGCGCGCCCATCGGCGTGGAATCGCTGGCGCGCTTTCCCGATCATGGCGACCGGTGCCCCAGCGACTGGTTCGCGGAGGCGGCACAACTGGGCGTGGGTGTCGAGCTGGAAATGTCCGCTATCCGCGCGGCAATCGCCGCGATGGCCCATGTGCCGGCACCGCATTACGTGTCCATCAACGTTGCACCGGAAACGCTGTTTTCGGATTCGCTGGTTAGCCTGCTGCGCGATGCGCCGCGGGGACGGATGGTCGTCGAACTGACCGAACATGCGCGGGTGGCGAGCTACCCACAGCTCCGTGCCCGGCTGGACCGGCTGCGCGAATATGCCCGCATCGCGATCGATGATGTCGGCGCGGGCTATGCCGGGATGCGTCACATCATCGACCTGGCACCTGACATCATCAAGCTCGACATCGCGCTCATTCGCGACGTGGATCAGGATCCTGCGCGCCAGGCGCTGGTCAGCGCGATGGTGACGTTCGCGGCGCGGATCGGCGCGAGCATCGTGGCGGAGGGTGTCGAGACCGCGGGCGAGGCGCAAATGCTGAAGGCCCTGGGCATTCACCATGCTCAGGGTTGGCGTTTCAGCCGGGCGATGCCGCCGGTGGCGGTGCAGCAGTTGCTGCTCGGAACCACGGAGGCGGTCGCGACGGAAATCCCACTCGTCGCTAGTGAGCGGCGTGCGGCGTAACTGAAGAAGAATTTGGCGCGGCGGGGCCTACCGCACGGCTAGCCGCACGAAAGCCATGCCGCTGGTGCGGTCGCCGCCATAGCTCGGGTCGAGGGGGCGGGGCGTGAGGCTGCGCGCGGCGAGGGCGCCGATGCCGACGCGGACCCGGCTGGCAACTTCGAAATCGCGGATCGCGCCGAGCGAGGCCTTGCCTACGGTGAAGACCGGACCGTGACCACCGCCCGGCGGTGCGAGCAACTCGTCGCTTTCGATGATCTCGCCGCGACCGAACACCGTCCAGACGCGGTTGGTCCAGGTGGCCTCGGCGATGAAGGCGTCCTGCGGGCGATCGCGGTGACCATCGGCCTCGATGGTCTGCTTGCGGCCCCAGGCCAGGGTGGCGGCGACATATCCCTTGCCAATGCGGCTCGTATAGATTGCTGACGCCGACCACTTGTCCTGATCGTCATCAGGTTCGAGCTGTTCGGGCGACTTTTGCCGCGCATAGCTCGCCTGCAACGACCAGTTGACAGACGGATTGACGCTCAGCCGGACGGCGGTGGAGTCGAACTTGGGTGCTTCGATGCCGTAGCGGTGCTCGTCCGGCTCGCGGCCCTTGAAGCGCGAGACTTCCGCCTTGATCCCGTTCCACGTCACGCCCGCGGTGACGACGCCATAAGTGATATGCGTCGAATCCAGCCAGTGGTGGCTGATCGGGGCTTCGGGCGAGTCCATGATCGATTGGCGGTGCATGAAGGCGGGCGGGCCGAAGGCGGGCTCGCCCGGCAGACCAGCATAAAGGAAGACGCTGCCGCGTGCGCCGACGCGGTGAGACAGCGATGCGGACAGTTCCATGAACAGGTCGTGCGGGTGCTGGCGATCGACCAGGGTGTTGACGCCGTCGGCGGTTTCCCCCGCCGCGAGCAATATGGGGTAGCCCGACTTGCCCATGAGCGGATCGGGCGAGAGCATGGCCCGGAATTGCAGCGTGTCACGATCGTTGAGCGGCCTGATCGCCATGCCCATGATCATGCCCGAAGCGAAGCCCTTGTCAGCCCCGCGCGGTCCGGACTGACGGTCGTAAACGCCGTTGAGCAGCGCGTGGCCCATCAGGTGCCACCCGCTTTCCGTCGTGGTCATGACACCCATCATGTCGCTGGCATCGGGTTGCCAGCTGGTGCCCGATGCTTCGCGCTGCATACCATAGGGGCCGAAGGCTGCGGGCATGTCATGGGATATCGACGCATGATCCATCGTCGCCATGTCGTGCCCGGCATGCGGATCAGCGGGCGCGGGTGCGGCGGGCGCGGCGGGCATCGCCATGCCGGGCATGTGTCGATGATCCTGAGCAGCCGACAGCCGTCGCCAGCGCCAGTACCACGCCGGCGGTTAGGGACTTTACCACCCGATGTCGTTCCCGTCCCAACTCAGGAACCGGCCGGTGTCCGCCGGGGTCAGTGCGTCGATGACGCGGCGCATACCGGTAACGCTTTGCGTGGGCGTGATCGCCGCGCCGGGGCCGCCCATGTCAGTCTGGACCCACCCGGGGTTGATGACCGCAATGGTGATGCCGTCCGTGGCGTAATCGATGGCAAGGTTCTTCCACGCCATGTTCAACGCGGCCTTCGACGTGCGATAGGGAATATGACCGCCGCCGGTTTCTGCGATGCTGCCCATGCCGCTGGTGACGGCGACCATGCGCTTGAGGCTTGAGCCGGCGACGTTTTTGCGCAGGGCATCGGCAAGGAGCGTGGGGCCGAGCGTGTTGACGCGGAGCACTTCGAGCCAGGCATCGCTGTCGAGTGTGTTCTCGCCATAGATTCCGGCATTGGCGAACAGCAGGTCGATCGGCCGGTCGCCGACCGCGTTGGCCAGCGCCGCGATGCTGGCCGGGTCGGCAATGTCGAGGGGCAGGATATCGGCGCCGGTGTCGCGCAACTCTGTCGCGGCGTCCGGATCGCGCGCGGTACCGATGACCGTCCAGCCATCGGCAGCGCACTGACGCGCGAATTCGAGGCCGATGCCGCGATTGGCACCAGAGATCAGGACGGTGGGCATGAGAGCGGCTTTCAGTTGGGGATCGAGCCACTCTTAGAATTCTTCACGGGCAAATGCGACACCGGCGTGCGAGGTCAGCAATGTCCGCTGTTACAAGTTGCTGCCACTGGTGAATTGTTCGCCGGCAACGGAGCTGCGCCTGCGACGTTGGTCATCAAAAGGGAATGCCCATTTGCGCCGCCATAAATCTTGACCCGCAGACTAAACCTTCGTCAGATATCCGCGTTACTTGCGATTATCGTGGGTTCTTGGTTGCTCGCTACGACGCTGCAGAACCTCGGCCCCATCGGCCAGAACCTTAGCGACAATCAAACTGCCCGGGATGCGCGCAACGATCGGTTATCGCCGTCAAACGCAGTAACCCGGCCGGACGTTACGCTTGTGGTATTCTCCGACTACCAGTGCCCAGCCTGCAAGTTTGGTAATCCCGCGATGGAGGAAGCAGTAGCGGCGGATGGCCATGTTCGTGTCATTTATAGGGATTGGCCAATTTTCGGACCGCTGTCGGAGCAAGCAGCACGTGTCGCCATCGCATCAAACTATCAGGGCATTTATCCGGCCGTTCATCACCGTCTCATGGCTGAGCGCCGTCGCTTGGATATGCCGGTGTTACGAGAGGCGATTGAGCGATCCGGCGGAAACTGGGAACGTTTGCAGCGCGATCTAAGCGTTCATGCCGCCGACATCGATCAGCAAATCGCCCGAACGCGCTACGACGTGGTTTCTCTGGGGATTGAAGGCACGCCCGCCTACCTTGTCGGACCAACTCTAATCCGCGGCGCCACAAATCGCAGTGAGTTTGAAAAAGCTATCGAACTGGCTCGACGCACCCGGAGGGTGCCTCTCGACTGACATTTCTGCGTTCCGATCAGGTGACCAATTCAAAGCTTACTGAAGATCCATTTGCGCCAAAAGCGTACGCGAGAACATCGGAACAGGTTGTGCGTTAAATTCCCGATAGCGGAGGTCCTTATGAACGAAAACGAACAGATGGGCATGCGCTGGGGACACTTTGCGGCAATGATCGCGACATCAACGATCATCATGTTCTTTCTGATGTACCAGCTCGTTTACAGCTGGGACCATGCCCTTTTCAGCCTGACCCGGCTCATTTCTTCCTTGGTAATGGGATGCGTCATGACAGCGGTGATGGTCGCCTTCATGTGGCGCATGTATCGTCCTCAGGCGGCGACCCGGCGTCATGCGTGGACGATCAGCAGATGAAACGTTTGAGTCCGGCCCTCCTAATTGACGTATTTTTGGCGTTATTTTTGGCGGGCACTTTATGAAACTACGCTCTGTGCGCGACTGCGAGCGGCAAGGTGGCACTGTCATCGGCCCGATGACGCACAATCAGTATTGCGAACCTCGAGGCTCAGGTCCGCAATTGGGTCGTTAGCGGTCAGTCCGCTTTTAGCGCGGCCATCAGGCGGGCAGACGTCAAATAATGGTGATTAGCGGTCATCGACGTTCAGTCGTCGGGATCCATGATTGGATGGCGGGCCAGCACGCGTCGGGTGATGTGGATCGCCACGGCAATAAGCATGATCAAGGCATAGGTGCCGCCGAGCAATACACCTGCCGCCATGCCTACCGTCGACCAAAATTGGGTCACTTCGACGCCGAAGAGTCGAACGAGAAACGCACCAAGCAGCAGGTATACGAAGGCAAGAACTACACCGCTTCCAAGGAAATAGCTTCGCATTCGTCGGCGAGCGCGTCTTAATCGTGCAGCTTCGACCAAACGGCGCTCTCCTTCGTCCGAGGATTACCGCGGCTATAATGACGACAATAAACATGTCCGCAACTAGGCCGGTAGCCGACATTCATCCTCTGGCTCGCGACCCCTACCGCGCTTGATCGCGAGCGCGTATAGCTGCCACCATGTCTCTACGCCCGTGGCGCGATATCGTCCGCCGTCAGTCTCGTCAGATCATGGTCGGCAATGTGCCCGTCGGCGGCGATGCGCCGGTGACGGTGCAGACGATGACCAACACGCCGACCGAGGACGCGGCGGCGACGATCGACCAGATCCGCCGCTGCGAAGAGGCGGGGGCGGACATCATCCGCGTGTCCTGCCCCACGCCCGAATCGACCGCATCGCTCAGGCAGATCGTCCGCGCCGCGCGCGTGCCGATCGTCGCGGACATTCATTTTCACTACAAGCGCGCGCTGGAAGCTGCCGATGCGGGGGCGGCATGTCTGCGGATCAATCCTGGCAATATCGGATCGTCGGAGCGCGTCGCCGAAGTGGTGCGCGCGGCAAAGGCCAATGGCTGCGCGATCCGCATCGGGGTCAATGCCGGCAGCCTCGAAAAGGATCTGCTCGAAAAATATGGCGAGCCGTGCCCCGAGGCGCTGGTCGAGAGTGCGCTCGACCATATCAAGCTGCTCGAGGATCATGATTTCCGCGAATACAAGGTCGCGGTGAAGGCGAGCGACCTGTTCCTGGCGGTCGCGGCGTATCAGCAGTTGGCCGAGGCGGTGGATTGTCCGCTGCACCTGGGGATTACCGAGGCCGGCGGGTTCGTCGGCGGGACGGTGAAGTCCGCGATCGGGATCGGGTCGCTGTTGTGGTTTGGCATCGGCGATACCCTGCGCGTGTCGTTGAGCGCGGAACCCGAAGAGGAGGTCCGCGTCGGCTTTGAGATCCTCAAGTCGCTCGGGATCCGCAACCGCGGGGTGCGAGTGGTGAGCTGCCCGAGCTGTGCGCGGCAGGGGTTCGACGTGATCCGCACGGTCGAGAAGCTCGAAGAACGATTGCAGCATATCCGCACGCCGCTGTCGCTCAGCGTGTTGGGTTGCGTCGTCAACGGTCCGGGCGAGGCGCGCGAGACCGATATCGGGCTGACCGGCGGCGGCAATGGGCGCCACGCCATCTACCTGTCAGGCATCAGCGATCATGTGATCGCCGACGAGGGGATGATCGACCATGTCGTCCGCCTGGTCGAAGCCAAGGCGGCCGAGATCGAGGCCGGCACCAGCGTCGCGATGGGCGAGGCCGCCTAGCCCCCCTTAGTCCGGGCGGGCGTTTTCCGACGGCGTGCCCAGCGCGGCGCGGACCGCTTCGGCGCTGTTGCCATGATCCTTCACCAGTTGCTGCAGGCGTTCCTCGGTGATGCCGAGAGTCTTGGTCCAGTAGCGGACTTCGTGATCCTGAGTCAGGCTGATGCGGCTGCTGTCGGCGGCGTTACGGGCGTTGGTATCGGGCATCGGTTTCTCCGTGATCGTGCATCGAAAACGCACGACTTCGAAAACCGATTCATCGTCGTGGGCGCGGCGGGCGCGAACGCCCGCCGCACAACGGCTCAGAACTTGAAGCCGGCGCTGACGCCCCATTCGCGCGGGCGGCCATAGCTTGCTTCGGCGAGACCGAAGGCACCCGAGGCGTTGCCCGAGACGAGGTAGAGCGTGTTGGTCAGGTTGGTGCCGAACACCGACAGCGTCACCGCCTTGTTGGGCAGAGTGTAGCTGAGCCGCGCGTTGAGCAGGCCGTAGCCGTCGTCGGTGATGATCGGGGTGTTGGCGACATCGTGGAAGATGCGGCTGTACATCGTATAGTCCACGCGCAGCGCCGCTTCACTGCCTCCGGCGAAGTCGTGATTGACTTCGAGGCCGGTGGTGACCGTCCACTCGGGCGCCTTCACAAACTTGGTCGCCAGCGTGATCGGCAGGATCTGCGTCGGACCAAGGCCCTGGCCGATCGAGGTGTAGCGTGCGTCGAGATAACCAACCGCCGCGTTGAAGCTGAGCCAGCGCGCCGGGCGCATCACGGTTTCGAATTCGAAACCGTCGATCTTGCCCGCCGCCGCGTTCGCGACGAAGTTGGTCGGCGTCTGGTTCACCGTCAGCTGGATGTCCTGGTAGTTCGAATGGAACGCGGCGATGTTGGTCGTCAGCTTGCCGTCCAGCCACTGCGCCTTCAGGCCCGGCTTCGTACGTGGTCAGCTCCTCGGGCGCGATATTGCGTGACTTCGGCATCGCTGACCAGCGGGCGACCGTTGAAGCCGCCCTGCTTGAAGCCCGCGCGAATAGGAACCGTAGAGCAGGACATCGTCCGACGCCTTGTAGCTGACACCCAGGCGCGGGGTGAACTTCTTGAAGTTCGCGGTCTTGGTGACGTTGATGAACTGGACGAGGTCGCGCTGCCGTACGTTGATCGACGTGAAGGTCTTGCTTGTCGCTGGTATAGCGCCCGCCCGCGGTGATGCTGAGCCGGGGGACGATCTCGAAATCGACCTGGCCATAAGCTGCGAGGCTGCGGTTGTTGGTGTAGTTCTGGATGAACACCGCAGGGGTGAACGGCGGCGGCGGCGGCCGGCGCCTGGAGGCCGATCGCAAGGTCGGCGGTGGCGATGTCGGACGCCTTTTCCTTGAAATAATAGCCGCCGAGCACATAGCTCAGCCGGTCGTCGAAGGTCTTGCCGGTCGAGCTGCAGTTCCTGGCTGAACTGCCATTGCTTGTCGCGGTTGGTGGTCTGGCGGAAGACGAACGGCGTGTTGTCGCCGTCGCGGGTGAAATACGCCTTCATATGGCGATAGGCGGTGATCGACTTCAGCGTGGCGCCGCCCAGATCATAGGACACGATGCCCTGCACGCCCCACAGGTCCAGATCGTTGTCGTTGGGCCCGCCGGCATAGGTTTCGAACGGGCTGGCGGTGATGAAGCTGGGGTTGAGCGTACGCTGACCATTTGGCGCAACGATGCCGCGGCTGGGGGCGACGAACTGATTATAGTTGGTCAGGAACGGGATGCCGGTGATGCCGGGCACGTTGCCGACCGCGAGCAGATCCGACGGCGCGGAGGTTTCGCGGGCGCGGGTATAATCGCCGCCGATGTCGATGGTCAGCGGGCTGCCATCGGGCTGGATGCGCAGCTTGGCGCGGATAACCTGTGCCGAGCGATCACCCTGCGTGTCGCCATCGACGAGCCGCTTCACATAGCCGTCACGGTTGAGCGACGCGCCCGAGATACGCAGCGCGGCGACGCCTGGCGCGATCGGAATGTTGATCGCGCCTTTCACGTCGATGCGGTCGAAGCGGCCATAGGTCGCCTCGACACGCCCGTTCACGTCATTGAGGTTCGGCGTGGCAGTGTTGATCAGCACCGCGCCGCCGATGGTGTTCTTGCCGAACAACGTGCCCTGCGGGCCGCGCAGCACCTGGACGTTGTCGATATCGACGGCATCGAGGACGCCGCCGATCGATCGCGCATAATAGACGTCGTCGACATAGAAGCCGACGCCGGGATCGCTGAAAATCGCGAAATCGTTCTGGCCGACGCCGCGCACGAACACGGTGGCGTTGTAATTGCCGCCCGACAGCGCAGCGGCACCGTCGAAGCGAATGTTCGGCGTGAACTTGGCGATTTCGTCGAGCGTGGCAACGTTGCGGTCTTCGAGCGCCGCGCCGCCGAAGGCGGACACCGCGACCGGCACGTCCTGCAGACGTTCCGAGGTGCGGCGCGCGGTGACGAGGATTTCATTGCCTTCGACCGGGGCATCGGCCTGTTCGGTCGCGGTCGGTGCGACATTGGTGTTCGGGGTGGTGTCCTGCGCGGAGGCAGCGCTGCCAGCGATCAACGCGAGCGACGCGGCGCCGCCCATCAGAATCTTCTTCACTTCACTCTCCTCAACAGGGCTTGTCTTTGTGGTGGAATATACGGTGCGCGCGCGTTGTTCGCGGCGCGGATCTTGACGAGCAGGCGGTGCAGTTCGGCACGCTCCGCACCGGTCAGGGTGTCGAAGAAGTGATCTTCGTGCTCGCTGGTAATCTGGGCGATTTCGCGGCGCAGGCGACGGCCCGCTTCGGTCAGGTGCAAGGCATTGCTGCGTCGATCACGTCCGGGACGACGCTCGACCGCGCCGATCGCCACGAGACCGTTGACCGCCGCCATCGTGCTGGCGCGGTTGATGCCGAGGACCGAGCCTAAAGTGACCTGATCGCAACCGGGGTGAAGATCGATATAGACGAGTGCCGTCGCGCGTCCGGGCGGGACGCCGCATTTGCCGAGTTCATCCTGGAGCGCGCCCATGGCGAGCATGTCGGCGCGTCGGAGCTGATAGCCCAGTCGCTCGGCCATCTCTCCCACTTCTGCGTCGTCCGGCCCCATGCCGACCCCTCCCCAGTCGCAGCGTTCCGCTGTCGGGGGTCATTGTACGCTTGCCATACAGTTATGACAAGCAGCGTTAAGCGGGTCAGGTGCGGACGTAATCCCACACCTTGGAGATGACGACCGAGCCTTCGCCGACCGCGGAGGCGACGCGCTTGACCGAGCCCGAGCGCACGTCGCCGACTGCGAAGATGCCGGGGTGCGAAGTGGCATGGGGCGAATTGCCGCCCGCCGCGTCGCCGGTCAGAACGAAGCCGTGCGGGTCGAGCGCGACCAGCCCCGACAGCCAACCAGTATTCGGTGCTGCACCGACCATGATGAAAAGGGCGCAGGTGCGGATGGCCTGTTCGGTGTCGGCAACACGCAAGGTGACGGCGTCGAGTTTGTTCTCGCCGTGGAGGGCCATCACTTGTGCCCTATATTCGACGGTGATGCGCGGGTCGGCTTCGAGGCGGCTGGAGAGGTAGCTGCTCATCGACGCGGCGAGCGTATCGCCGCGAACGATAAGGCGAACGTGGCTGGCGGTGCGACTGAGGAACATCGCGGCCTGACCGGCGGAATTGCCGCCGCCGATGATGATGACTTCGCTATCCCTGCAATAGCGCGCCTCGATCTCGGTCGCTGCGTAATAAACACCGGCGCCTTCGAACTCTTCGAGCCGGGGGATCGGCAGGCGGCGATACTGGACACCGGTGGCGACGACGATCGATTTGCCGCGCACGCTATCGCCGTTTTCAAAACGCGCGCAAAAGTCGCCGTCGTCGCAATGTTCGAGGGTGGCGACACGGCTGGGCATGTAGAAGCGGGTGCCGAACTTCATCGCCTGCACTTCACCGCGCCAGACGAGGTCGGCGCCTGAAATGCCGGTCGGGAAACCCATGTAATTTTCGATGCGGCTGGAGGTGCCGGCCTGGCCGCCAATGGCGACGTCCTCGACCACCAGCGCGCAGAGGCCCTCGGCACCGGCATAGACGCCCGCCGCGACGCCGGCGGGGCCGCCACCGACGATCAGCACGTCATAGGGATGGTCGGTGCACAGGTCCTGATTGAGGCCGAACAGGCGCGCGACCTTTTCGGGCGTCGGGTCTTCGACATGAATGTCGCGACCGAAGATCACTGCCGGTTTGTCGGGCGATACGCTGCAGCTCGTCGCCACGTCGGCGGCTTCGGGGGTTCCCAGCGCATAGCTGCGATAGGGCAGGCGGTTGCGGCTGGCGAATTCGGCGACGCAGGCGAATCTGGCGGTCGTCGTCCTCACCGAGCAGCACCAGCGAGGCATCGCGGGTGTCGAGCTGGCGGCGGCGGCGCGCGGCGAGCACGGTGATGACGATGTCCGACATTTCGGGGATTTCGGACATCAGCCGCAGCATGGCTTCGCGCGGCACCTCGATCACCCTTGTATCGGCGGCGGCGCGCATCGGCATCGACCAGGTGCCGCCGTTGAGCATGCCGATCTCGGCCATGAACTGCGTCGGGCCGAGCGTGGTGGCGAGGAGGCGTTCGTCGGAAAATGGATTGACGACCTCGACCTCCCCCGAAAGGAGGTAGACGAAGCGGTCTGCGGTTTCACCCGGGCGGGCGATCATCGTGCCTGCGGGATAGTCGCGCTCGACACCTGCGGCGCGCAAGGCCTGGACGTGAGAGGGTGCCAAGGGCACGCGGGTCATTTCAGCGAGGTCGCGGCCGATCGATTCCATGGCCGCATTCTTTGCGGGATTGCGCCACGGAGTAAATGCGGAGAAGCAATCGGTGGCGGGCCAAGTCGAAACATCGATGGCAGCCGGGAGTTGAGGTCAAGCCCGGGTGGTGGCTGGACCACCTCCTCGTACCACGCCGCGATGGAGATCATATGCCACCAACTCACACCGCCTCCCAAGGCAGCGGTTCAGGGCAGGGCGTGGGCGGGCGTGTAGTTTTTCCTGTCGACCAGCTCGTGCTGGTGCCGGACGATATCGACTTGTCCCGCTCGCCGCTGGCGGGCCATTTCGCGGCGGAAACCTATGTCCTCGGTGCGTTCAATCCGGGCCTGACCCGGCTGGCCAATGGCAACCTGATAATGATGGTCCGGATCGCAGAGGCGCTCAAGCAGCCAGTGCGCGATGGCCAGGTGCATTCGATCCGGTGGGAAGAGGGGGGCGGTGGCGCGGGTCGCTATGTGCTCGACGCCTGGCCGCTCGAGGATGTCGACACTCAAGACCCGCGAGAAATCCACATGCGCGGGGGCGGCTGGAAGGTCATGGCGCTGACCTCGCTGTCATGGTTGCTCCCGGTCGAATTGAGCGCGGATGGACTGAATGTCGTGGCGATCCACTATGACCGGGCGATCGTGCCGCAAAACAGCCTGCAATGCTACGGCATCGAGGACGCGCGGATCAGCAAGGTTGGCGGACGGTATCTGATGACGACCTGTTCGGTCAGCCCCGAGCGCCATTCGACGACGCTCTACAGTTCGTCCGACGGGCTCGACTGGCAATTCGAGGACATCGTGCTCGATCATCAGAACAAGGACATGTTGATCTTCGAGGGTCTGATCGACGGGCATTATTGGGCGCAGACGCGGCCGCTGGGCGCCTTGTATTTTGCCTATCCCCGGGGAGCGCATGGCGCGCCGGGCCGTCGATCAACCTGGCCCTGTCCCCCGACGCGTTGTTCTGGAAACCTTATGGCAAGCCCGGCATCCGTCCGGCTGTTGGCAGTGTGGCGACGGCGCGCATCGGGGGCGGCACACCGCCGATCCTCACCGACGACGGCTGGCTGACCTTGTGGCACGGCGTCGAACCACAGGGGATCGTTGGAACCTACCGCACCTATTGGTCGCTGCTGGACAGGAATGATCCGAGCGTCGTGCTGGCAACAAGCGCCGCGCCGTTGCTTGAGGCCAACCCGGCGCTGACCCAGCCGATCGATCACCAGATGTATATCCGCGACGTGGTGTTCACGACGGGCATCGTGGACGGCGGCGATCACTATGTGGTCGCATCGGGGGAGGCGGATCTGGCGTGCCGGATTACCCACATCCCCAAAAGCAACTTCGCGTCACGGGCTTAGGCGGGCAAGGGCGGGACGGCACTAGCCGCCCCGTGCCTATCGGCCCAGCGGCCCGGGCAACTTACCGCGCAAAATATCCTCGGCGGCCTTGGCGGCCGCGTCCGTGAGCTTTTTCAGGGCATCGGCAGCATCGTTTGCGGCCTTGGCGGCGTCATCTGCAGCTTTCTTGGCATCCTTGGCCGCCTGGTCGTTTTGCTTGGCCATATCCGCGGCCGCGGCGGCGGCAGCGCGCTCGGCCGCCTTCGCCGCATCGTCGGCGGTTGCGCTGGCTTGTTTGTCTGCGGCGCGTTGGGCATCCGCAGCCGCCCGTTCGGCGTCCTTGGCCGCCTTGTCGAGGGCCTGATCGGACGCGGCCTTGGCGGCTTCCCTTGCAGCCTTGTCCGCGTCACCTTTCGCCGCGTCTTCGGCAGCCTGTTGCGCGCGCTTTGCCGCAGCCTCGGCATCCTTGGCCGCCTTGTCGGCGGTGGCCGCCGCGTCCTTCGCCGCGCGCTCGGCATTGTCCTTTGAAACGCGCTCAGCGTCCCTGGCGGCGCGTTCGGCCTCAGCCGCAACGGCCTTCGCCGCGTCCTTGGCGGCCTTGTCGGCCCCGGCCTGCATGGCGTCACGGCGTGCGTCGTCCGCCGCCGCTGCCGCTCGTGCGGCGTCCAGGGCTGCCTGGTCGGCAGCCGCCTGTGCAGCGGCATCACCGGGCATGCTGGCTGCATTGGCGGCGGCCAAGGCGGCGCCTTGTGCGGCGAGATCGGCCGCGGCCTGCGCTGCAGCGCTATCGGCATCCTTGCTGACGCGTTGTGCTTCGGCAGCGGCTGCGGCGTCGGCCGCGAGTTGCGCGTTGGCGGCGGATCGTGCCGTGGCGGCAGCAGCTGCCGCAGCGTCGGCCGAATCCCGGGCTGATTGATCGGCCGCGAGCCGCGCTGCGTCCTCCGCCGCCCTCGTCGCCGCAGCCGATTCGGTTTGGGCCTGCGCCAACATCGCCGCCTTGTTCGCCTGATCGGCTCTGGCCGCGATCGCGGCCTGAGACGCCGCTTCAGCATCCTTGCGTGCCTGTGCCGCTGCAGCCTGGGATGCGGCGGCCTCGGCAGCCGTCTTGGCCTTGTCGGCCTCGGATACGGCCATGGCTTCGGCCGCGCGCTGCGATGCAGCCGCAGCAGCCTCTGAAGCGGCAGTCGCGCTCTTGGTGGCCTCTGCCGCCGCATCGGCGGCCTGGGCCTGCTTGCGGGCAGCGGCATCGGCCTGGCCCCGGGCTTCACTGGCGGCGACATTGGCGTTGGCAGTCTCCACCGCCTTCACGGCCGCGGCTGATGCTTCCGCTGCGGAACGGGTCGCCGCTGCGGCTTCATTCAGCCCGCCCGCGTCGGTTCCGCCGACGACACCGTCGACCAGCCCACCCGTGACGGAGGAGAGGGACACCGGTGCTTCGTAGACCGGGGCGGCGACGGCGGAGCCTTCCGATGACCCTGACGGCCCCGAAGGTCCTTCCACGCTGGCGACTGCCGCGGTCGGCCCAGCCTCTGGCGCTGCCGGTGAGGTGACCGTGCGGCTGACGCCGTCGGCCTCGACGCGCATGCGGAACAGATCGCCCGATCCGACGACCGCGACCGCGCCCGGGCGGAGCAGTTCATGCGCGCCGCCATCCGGCGTGGCGACGTCGACCGCACCTTCGAGCACCTGCACCGACGCACCGGCGGGCGTGACGCCGACCGAAAAGGTCGTGCCCTTCACGACGGCGGCGAGATACGGCGTTTTGACTTCGAAGTGCGGCGTCATCTTTTTCTTGATCATGAAGACGACGTTGCCGAAGTCCTGGATCATCTGCGTAAAGCCGCCCGCCTGTTCCTCGGCCGGCAGACGCAGCTGCGCATTCGCGGCGACCATCATGTATTCGGTGCCGCGAACCAGCACGGCGCGTCCGCCGGGGCCCGTCGCCACGACATCTCCTGCGCCCACGCCGACGCCGCGCGTCGCGACCTTGGAGACCCCGGCATGATGGATCTGGACCGGGCCGCGAACTTTCGCTGACCGTCCAACGGGGTTCGGCCGCCAGCGCAGACACGGCACAGCTTGCCGCCAAAACCGCGATCAATGATTTGCGCACCAGACTCTCCAATCACTCTGTGAAGTGGGCGATCTCGCAGCGCGGACTTTACGAACACCTGCTCCATGCGGTGAACGCGGCGTTAGCCATCCAAATTATCAACCATTTGCAAAGGCCTGCGCGTTAGTGACGCGACCTTGAAGAGGGTCGTCAATGCGTTTCGGGCTGTCGTATTTGCTTATCGGTACATTGGCTGGGGAGGCAGCCGCAAACGCGCAGGACCGGCTCAATCAGGCCGATCCGTCCATCGTCGAGCGCAACCTTCCGCGGCCGGTGGAGCGCGGGCAGCCGGCACCGACGTTGCCGGCGGCGGGGCCGGTCGCATCGCCGCCGGCAATCGGCGCGCCGCGCATCGCCTCCGCGATCATCATCGATGGCGCTCCGGCGATCGCGCGCGCGACGTTCAGCGACGCGATCATGCCGTTCATCGGACGCCAGCTGTCCGCCGACGACCTGGCGCAACTCGCGCGTGCCGTCGCCGATGCCGCGCGCGCGGCGGGATATCCCTTGGCGACAGCTTGGATCGAGCCGCAGTCCCTGGCGGCGGGCGTGTTGCGCGTGCGGATCGACGGCGGCGAAGTGACGGCTGTCCGCGTCGTCGGCGCGATCAATCCGGTTGCAGACAGAATCCTGTCGCGCACGCTGGTAACGGGATCGCCCGTTCGGAGCCGACAGTTGGAGCGCGCGATCCTGCTGGTCGGTGACTTGCCCGGCGTAACGGTGCGGAACAGCAAGTATCTGCGGCAGAACGGCTTCGGCATCCTCCTAGTAACCATCGCAGAAGACCACGCGAGCGCCTATGCGCAGTTCGACAACCGCGGCAGCAAGGAGATCGGCCCGATCCGCTCGACCGTGCTGGGCAATTTGCGCGGCGTGTTCGGCGCGGGTGACGAGCTGAGCGTCCTCGGCGCGCAGACCCCGCTGCAATTGCGCGAATTCGCGTTTGTGCGGGCGCGGTACAGCGCGCCGATCGACGCGAATGGCGACGCCCTGTCGGCATCCGGTTCCTACGGCCGCACTCACCCGGGGGCGTCACTGGGTCCGCTCGACGTCATTGGCAAAAGCGTCGACGCCTCGGTGATGTTTTCAAAGGCGCTGCTGCGTGCGCGGGCTCGGTCGGTGTGGGGCGAGCTCGAATTCCGGGGTCTGCGCAGCAAGCAATCGCTGCTGGGCAGCCCGCTGCGCAATGATCGGCTGGCGACCCTCACGGCGTCACTGCGGACGCGCAAGGCGACGTCGCATGGTGCATTGGCCGGCGAGTTGCGGATGGTCACCGGCCTGCCCCTGCACGGCGTCACGCACGAAGGCGCGCTGCGCAGTTCGCGCAGTGACGGCGACGCCCGGTTCGTTACATGGGGCTATTCCGCCGAGTGGGTCACCACGCTGACGCCGGGCGTCTCCCTGGCCTTGTCATCAGAGGGACAGATCGCATCGCGCCCGTTGCTGGCGACGGCGGAAATCGGCGCCGGTGGCCCGCTATTCGGTCGTGGATACGATTATGCCGAGCGAACCGGTGACAATGGTCTGCTGGGCGCGGCCGAATTGCGCTTCGATGCCGGGCGCGTCGTCCCGGGCGTGATCGACCGCTTCCAGATCTATGCCTCCGTGGACGGCGGGCATGTCGACAATCTGCGCGGCGGGAAGGGCGGGGGATCGTTGTTGTCGGCCGCCGCCGGTGTGCGCCTGGGCCGCGGGCGGTTGGGTGCCATGGCGGAGATCGGTTTGCCGCTGAACAAGGACCGGTTCGATACCGGCGATCGCGCGCCCCGCATCTCGCTTCGCGTGTCACGCGCGTTCTGACCGCGATGACGCGATCAAGCTGGGCCATCGCGGCGCTCCTGACCCTCGCCGGCGGCCTGTTCATGCTCAGCCCGACCAGCGCGGCGATGGACCGGGCGCTTTCCGCTGTCCGTTATGGTGTGGTCCAGCGCGTGGCGAGCGGGCGCGTGGTCGTCGTGGAAATGGACGCGAAAAGCACCGCTGTCATCCAGCGCTGGCCGTGGTCGCGCACCAATTACGCCGCGGTCATCGATCGGCTGAAGGCGGCAGGCGCGGCCTCGATCGTGTTCGACGTCGAATTTTCCTCACCGTCCGATCGGGCCGGGGACGCGTCCTTCGCAGCATCGCTGGCCCGGGCCGATGGCCTGGTAGCCCTGCCCACGTTCGGACAGCAGGCGAGTTCTGCCGATCGACGGACGATCGACGCTTTGCCGATCCCGGCATTGCGGGCGCATGCCGCCCTCGCGTCGGTAAGCATCCAGCCCGACATGGACGGGCAAGTGCGCAACATGCCGCTCGGCACGATCACCCAGGGAACGCCCCGGCCGTCCTTGTCGGCCTATATCGCGCAGCGTTCGGGAGCCGCGGGCACCCAGTTTCCGATCGACATGGGCATCGACCCCGCGACGATTCCGCGCCTGAGTTTCGTCGATGTGCGCGACGGGCGATTCGACCCGGCGGCGGTTCGCGGTCGCAACATATTGATCGGCGCGACGGCGATCGAGATGGGGGACCGCTACGCAGTGCCGCTATGGGGCATCATTCCCGGCGTCATCGTTCAGGCGATGGCGGCGGAAACCCTGCTTCGCGGCGTTCCGGTTGGCGGCAGTGCGCTGATCACCTTCCTGATCGCGAGCATCGCGGTCATCGCGATTGCGCGGATGCGGTCAGGGTTGCAAATCCTGGCCGCGGTGGTCGGCGCGCAGATCGTGATCGTGGCCACCGCGCTGATTGCGCAAGCGGTCCTCTTGATGACATTTCCGCTGGCGGGGGCCCTCGTCATGGTCACCCTGGCGGGCCTGACCTGCGGCGCGCGCGAACTCGCGCGTTACCTTCGCATGCAGCGGATGATCGACGAAGCGACCGGCCTGCCCAACACGCGGTCGCTGGCGACGGCGACCGGACGCGACTGGTCGGGCACGCTGATGGTGGCGCAGATCGACAACTACGAAAGCCTGCTCGCGGTGCTGGGGCCGCCCGCGGTAGCGGATGTGCTGAAGCGCGTTTCCGATCGCCTGGTCCTCGCGACACAGAGCGAGCTGGTCTATCGCACGGGCGACCGGCAGCTGACGTGCCTGCTGCCCCCGGATGGTTATGTCGAGGACCGGCTCGACGGGCTGCGCGCCATCCTGCTGCGTCCGATCGAAGTCGCCGGCCGGCGGGTCGACGTCGCGGTGTCCGTGGGCGTCGCTGCCGGTCGGGGGGCCGGACTGGAGCGGCAATTGGCCGATGCGACGCTGGCGGCGGACGATGCTCTCAGTGCAGGCGCGTTCTGGCGGCACAGCGCGGGCGACGATCAGCATGCCGAGCTGTCCATCACATTGATGGGTGAATTGGACGCCGCGCTGACGGCCGGCGAAATCCAGGTCTTCTACCAGCCCAAATACAACCTCCACGAGCAGCGTGTCACCAGCGTGGAAGCCTTGGTGCGCTGGCACCATCCCGAGCGGGGCGCGATTGCGCCGGATGTCTTCGTGACCCTGGCCGAGAAGACCAATCGCATCGGACCGTTGACGCTATACGTGTTGCACCGGGTTGCATCCGACCTGCAAATCTGGCGGCAAGCGCATCGCGACGTGACCGCGGCGGTCAATATTTCCGCCAAGCTGTTGTCCGACGCGGTGTTCAACGCAGATGTCGAGCGCATCCTGGCATCATGTGAGGTGCCGGCGACGTCGTTCATCTTCGAAGTGACCGAATCCGCCGCGATGTCCGATCCCGCCAGCGCGATCTCCGCGCTGCAACACTATCGCAAGCTGGGCATCGCCGTGTCGATGGACGATTATGGGACGGGCCAATCGACGCTGACCTATCTGCGCCAGCTTCCACTCAACGAGCTCAAGATCGACCGCAGCTTCGTGCAGCATGCGCACGAAATCCCCAACGACGGCGTGCTGGTGCGCTCGACCATCGGCCTGGCTCACGATCTTGGCCTCAAGGTGGTCGCCGAGGGCGTCGAGGACCTGGGATGCCTGACATTCCTGAAGGGGTGCGGTTGCGACCTGATCCAGGGCTATTTCATCAGTCCACCGTTGCCGTGCGAGGACATGATCGAGTTCCTGCACACGAAGACCGCCATCGCGGCCTGATGACCGGGCCAAGGTGGTGGCGGCTTCAGCTTATCTGGCCAGCGATGACACGCGCCATACCGTGCCGCCGACGTCATCGGCGATCAGCAGACGACCCTGATCGTCGACCGTTACGCCAACCGGGCGTCCACGCGCCTTTCCGTCACGCAGGAAGCCGGTGACGAAGTCCTGCGGGCGACCGACCGGACGCCCGTCACGGAACGGGATGAACACCACCTTGTAACCATGGGGATCGGTGCGGTTCCAGCTGCCATGTTCGCCGACGAACGCGCCGCCGCGAAAGCCCTCTGAAAAACTGCTGCCGGTGTAGAAGGTCAGGCCCAGGGGGGCGACGTGCGATCCCAGCGCATAATCGGGCGCGATCGCGCGGGCGACGAGTTCGGGACGCTGCGGCTTAACCCGCGGATCGATATGCTGCCCGTAATAGCTGTACGGCCAGCCGTAAAAGGCACCGGGCCGCACCGAGGTCAGGTAATCGGGCACGAGGTTGGGGCCGAGTTCGTCACGTTCGTTGACGACGGCCCATAAGGTATTCGAGCCGGGGTAGAAGGTCAGTCCGTTCGGATTGCGCAGGCCGCTGGCGAACAGTTTCGACCGGCCCGTCGCCACATCGATTTCGAAGACGGCCGCCCGGTCCATCTCCGCGTCCGCGCCGCGTTCCATCGCATTGCTGTTCGACCCGACGCCGACGTAAAGTCGCGTGCCATCGGGGCTGACCGTCAGGCTCTTCGTCCAGTGATGATTGATCGTCCCGGCAGGCAGATCGGTGAGCTTTTCACCCGGTGCGGTTATCGCGGTCTGTCCGGGGACGAACGGATAGCGCACGATCGCGTCGGTGTTGGCGACATAGAGGAATCCACCGACGGCAACGACGCCGAAGGGCGCGTTCAGCCCGGTGAGCAGCACCGAACGTCCATCGGGTCGCCCGTCATGGTCCGCGTCGCGGATCAGGGTGATGCGATTGCTGGGCGGGGTTTCGCCGCCTTGCGATTTGGCGTGCGCACGCGCCATGACCCAGCCGCGAATGGGGTCCTTTGGACGCTGAATCGGCTCGCTGCCATCGTTGCGCAACTCGACGATCAGGACGTCGCCATTCGGCAAGGCGAGGACGTTGCGCGGATTGGACAGGCCGGTGGCGACAGCTTCGATGCTGAAGCCCGCCGGCACGG
This sequence comes from uncultured Alphaproteobacteria bacterium, assembly GCA_963740775.1. Classification (GTDB taxonomy): domain Bacteria; phylum Pseudomonadota; class Alphaproteobacteria; order Sphingomonadales; family Sphingomonadaceae; genus Sphingomonas_O. The sequence continues at coordinate 113,319 of CAVUFE010000005.1, forward strand.
TCGGCGTCTGGCCGGCAGGCCATCCCGTGGCGTCGTAGACGCCAACATCGGCGATCAGCTGTTCATGCGGCGCGGGCAAGGTGGGGTTGGGGCCGTATTGGCTGTCGGGATCGACTTTCTGGCCGCCACCGCACCCGGCCAGGGGCAGCAACGCGACAAGAGCGAGGCGGCGTTTCATGAGCGTGTGCTTTCGCGACGGGGGTTCGCGCTTTGCCAAAACCACCCGGCTGCGGCGCTGAGCAGGGCGGCGATGATCGACAAGGTGAGCCCTGTCGGGACGACTGCCGTCCAGCCGTCGCGCGCGTGAATGAAGGAGTTGAGGACCTCCACGATCCATGCCGACAGTAAAGCGACGAAGTGCAGCGAGAGGAATGTGCCGCGACTGTGCCACGTGCGCACCAGTTCGACGATGAGGAGCGCCCCCGCCAGCCCGCCGGCGATCAGCCCGGCGAGCAGGAGCCAGGACGAAAAGTCCAGCCACAGCATATTCGTGGTCCCGACATAGGCCAGGTCGGTGATGAGGGCGCCCCAGAAACAGAGTATGGGGATCGGCAAGAGGATCGGATAGACCGGGTGCCCGGCTATCCCGACCAGCTTCGGTCCGTATTCCGCCCTGTAATCGGGACCGCTCACAACCACGTGCCGTGGCAGCGTGCTGGCCGGTCACCCCTCTTCAAAGCGATGCTCATAGGTCGATGCTACCTCATCTCGGCACTGCTAAATTGATGCAGGTCAGGAAAGCGTAACGATCTCGGCGTCCTTCTGTTTCTCGGGCCGGATATAAATCGAGGTGAGTTGCGGCATATCGGCGCGTAACGCCTCTTCGATCGATTCGATCAGATCCTCGACGACGCCGACACGGAGGTCGTCTGCGAAATCCGCGCTGATCGCGACGAACACCGTCTCCGGCCCGGTATGGATCGTGCGGACATGGTTGACGCCGACAATCTCCGGCCGTGCCTGCAGCGCCGTGCGTATTCGCGCCACGATCGTGGGGTCGGCCCGTTCGCCGATCAACAGGCCCTTGGCCTCACGCGCGAGTACCGCCGCGACGACCGCGAGAAGCAGGCCGATGGCAATCGAGGCATATCCGTCAAGCGCCGGTCGATCGTAGGCATGGCTGGCCCAGACGCCGCATCCCGCCACGGCAAGTCCGACCAGCGCCGCCGAATCTTCGAACAAAACGATGAAGCTCGCCGGATCCTTGGATTCGTGAATCGCCTGCCACCACCCGCTTTGGCCCCGCTTGCGATCGAATTCGCGCACGGCGAGCAAGCAGGATGAGCCTTCCAGCACGAACGCCACCCCCAGCACGACATAATTGATCATGGGATCGGCAAGCGGTTCGGGCCGGGTGACGTGCAGGTAACCTTCGTAGATCGACACCCCTGCACCGACGGCGAAGATCAAAATCGCGACGACGAACGCCCAGAAGTACAGCTCTCGCCCGTAACCGAACGGCCGTGCGGCATCGGGTGCACGCCGCGCCCGTTTCTGACCATAAAGCAGCAGCAACTGATTGCCGCAATCGACGAGCGAATGGACCCCTTCGGTTAACATCGACGACGAGCCGGTAAGGGCGGCGGCAACGAACTTCGCAATCGCGATGCCCATATTGGCGGCGAGTGCGCCGAGCAGCACGATGTTGTCGCGCCAGCCGGGGCTCGCCTGATTGCGCGTGTCATTCATCTATCGAATTTCCAGATGCACACGCCCGACGCGCTGGCACGCCGTCGGTTCCGTTGGCGTGAGAGGGGGGCTGATGAGACAATGGGCTTAGGGCGCGAGAAACCTACTTTCGCTCAATGCCCTGCGTCGCGCGATGGGGATCGATCCGGCAAGGTTGCAGGCAAATTGTGGTCATACCATGCCGGTTGCCAGCAACGCGACGGAGGACAGCAAGGCAAAAGCCGCCGCGCAGAGTTCGAAATGCTGCCTGTCGTGAGCGAGCGGCTGGGTAACGAAATTTGGATGTTGGATCATGCGGAAAGGCTGATAAGCCCTTGGATCGAGGACTTCGCGCGGGGCATCTCGCCCATCAGACTACGATGAGGTACAACCATTCGAGACCAGGCAAGGAGATGATTGACCGGATGTCGCGGATCCTGGCGAGCATGCTGATACTGATGACAGCGACCCCGCTCGCTGCGCAGACCCTGCCGGGGGTTCCGACGCAAACCGAAGCCGCAACGCCGACGGCGCCATCCGCGCCTGCCGCGATCGCCACGCAGACCGACGTAACCTCGGACGCCGACATCTCTTTGCGCATCCGCAGCATATTCGGCGAAATCGAGGCTCTCCGCAAAATCCAGGTTCGGGTGTCTTCCGGCGTGGTGACCTTGACGGGCACCGTGCCCAATTCCGGCGACGTGGCGCGTGCCGAGGCGATTGCCGGACGGGTTGCCGGCGTCGTCACCGTGCAGAACGACGTCGAACGCGATCTGAAGGTGGACAGCAACCTGTCCCCCGTGCTGGGCCAATTCGGCAACGACCTGCGCGGACTGGTTCGCGCACTACCCCTGCTGGGCGTGGCATTGGGCATTGCGATCCTGATCGGCCTCCTCGGGCACCTGTTGGCGTCCATCGATCGGTTCTGGCGCTGGATCAGCCCCAACGCATTCCTGGCCGAATTGCTGGGCACGCTGATCCGGTTCGCCTTCATCATCCTCGGCATCGTCGCGGGGCTCGAAGTGCTGGGGGCCACCGCGCTGTTGGGTGCAGTGCTGGGGGGCGCCGGCGTCATCGGCATCGCGATCGGCTTTGCGGTACGCGACACGGTCGACAATTACGTGTCCAGCCTGATGCTCAGTCTGCGCCAGCCGTTCCGCGCCAACGATCATGTCGTGATCGAGGGCAACGAGGGGCGCGTGGTGCGACTGACCAGCCGCGCGACGATCCTGATGACGCTGGAGGGTAATCACCTTCGCATTCCGAACTCGACGGTCTTCAAGGCGGTCATCCTCAACTACACCCGCAATTCGCAGCGTCGTTTCGACTTCGACCTCGGCGTCGATGCCGACGACAATCCGGTCGATGCGATGGCGACCGGGCTGAAGGCGATTCGCGCGACTCGACTTCGTGCTCGATGAACCACGGGCGACGGCGATCATCAGCAATGTCGGGGATTCGAACATCGTACTCAACTTTCGGGGTTGGCTCGACCAGGCGAACACCGATTTCCTGAAGGGGCGCAGCCTTGCCCTGGACGCCGGCAAGCGCGCACTGGAGGAAGCGGGCTTCGCGCTGCCCGAGCCGATCTACCGCCTGCGGTTTGACGAGGCGGCGCCGCTTCCTCTCAAGGGGATGGCGGCTGCGCAACCCGCCAAACCGGCGCGTGAACATTCCGATACTCGACCGGAGCTAGCGGTCGAAGATGCTGCGCCCGACACCCACATCGCCAAGCTGGTCGCGGAGGAACGCGCCGGAACCAAAGGCGACGACCTGCTCGACAATCGCCGCCCGATCGAGTGATCGCGACCAAGGCGACGCACGCCGAACCGTTGGGTCGAGTTACACCCACTGGGGAATTTGTTCGCGGCGGCCGGGGTTCAGTCGAGCGCTTTATCGCGGTCGATCTGCCCTCGATGCGCCGCCAGCGTCGAAACTCAGCCAAGGCACAATCGAACCGCCAGTGGCCGGTGATCCGATCCGACGTCTTCCAGAATGCGGATGTCGTGCACCCTGAAGTCTGGCGTCACAAAGACCTGATCCAGGGGCCAACCGAACAAGAGGTGCCCCGCGGGGAAGGAGGCGTAAATCCCGCGCCCGATCCTCGGATCGCGATATCCGCCAGAGTCCTTGAAATGCTGAGTCGTGCGCGACCAGGCAACATCGTTGAAGTCGCCCATCGCCAGCGCCGGCATCGAATCGGCCGCGGATCGGTGAGCGGCGCGCGCGATGTTGGCGTCACGCTTGTCCGTATCCTGCCCCGGCAGCGGGGGCCGTGGGTGCAAGCCGACATAATCGAAGGGACGGCCCGCACGGGTCGCCAACCTTGCGTAGAGCGTCGGCGTGTCGGCACTGGTCGGTTGCTCGAAGTGCGCCGAGGTGACCGGCAATCTGCTCGCAAAGATCATCCCATAGGTATTGTCGAGCGGCCGAAGGGCCCGGTGCGGATATGTCGCCAGGACCGGGCGCAGTGCCGCCTGCCACCGTGGATCGGCCTCCATCAGCAAAATCACGTCGGGTTGCTCACGACGCAGCATCGCAACCGTGCGCGCGTAATCGCGATTGTGCTGCAGCACGTTCAGGCCGATCGCGCTGAAACAGGCGGGATCGGTCCCGCTGGTGGCAGTCAGAGCTGTCTCAACCGCGACAAGCGGGGTGTAGTCGGCGATCCGCCAGAGCTGGTAGCCACCCGCGACGAACAGCCCGGCTATCGCCATCATGCGACCGGATCGAGCGAAGAGCGCACAACCCACCATCACAAGGACGATCGCGCCGAGCATCGGCGGGCGAGGGAAGTCGAGGACGCGGATCCACCAGAGATTGGAATGAATGACGCTGATCGCGGTGATGAAACAGGCGACCGCCGCGAGCCCAACGAACAGCCATCCAAGCGATCGGCGCAGCGTCATTGGCCTGGAGGCGCCATCGCCACGAGGTCATTGGGCATGCCGTTGACGGCCGCCCACAGTCCTGACGGGTGGATGCCGCTGATGGCAGGCTTATCAGTGGACATCGACGGCCCCTCGTCGGTCATGCGGTGCCACCGAGCCACGCGGTGCCGTCGCGCAGGCGCCGCTTGTAATCCGGTTCAGCAAACGCATGGCGCAATTCACCGGCGCGTTCACGAACCCGGGCCAGATTGAACCCCGACAGCCCCTCGGCAGCGAGCGCCTCCAGCCGGTCGGCGTAGCCCGAAAGCGTGGCGAGCCGATCGTCATCGTCGCAGCCGAGCGACACTTCCCCGAGTGCGGTCAAGAACCGAAGTGACGCGACCATATCGGTGGCGCAATATTGCGCCAGAGTTCCGAACGAGCGGTCCACGAAGCTGGCAAAGGTCTGCGGGTGAGTGATGATGCGCAACGCATCGTTATCATCGACCCGCAAATGCGAGGGCAGATCGCGCGCAGCCAGCTCCGACAGCGCAGCGCTCAACCAATCGAGGCAACTGAGCGCGGTGAAGGGATCGTTGACACCGGGCGACAGCGCGCGGGCCGCGATCTCGACGAGTTCGTCGACCGGAAAACGCAAATCCTGAAGGGTCGAGCGACTGTCGCCGGTCGTGAACGCGCCTTGGATCGCCTTGATCGTGGCGTCGTCGCACCGTTCTGGCGGCCATGCTTCGACGAGCGTGCGGCCGACATGGACAAAATCGCCGGGTTGATACTGCATCCGCAGTACCAGGTCGTGCTTGCACGCGAGCACCATGATATCGTCGTCGTCGATCGTCTGGATGTAGCCGGTCGCGCATGCCCCGATCAGACAAGGCTGCGCGGTTGCATTTTCGTCGCCATTGCGCCGGAAAACCGCCGGAACGCGCTGGTCGTCGGCCAGATCACCTTTCGGTCGTGCGGCGCCGATGTGCCGCGGAAACCGGTGGTCGATCTCACGGAGTAGCTGCGCCCCGATGTCCTTGATGACGCTGTTGATATGGATCTTGCTGGGGACGTGGTGGATGAAGAAGATCAGCACCGCGATCGAGCAGAGCGCCAGGACCACGCCGACCAGCAACGCCATGTTCGGAACGAAGCTGTAGCCATTGCTCTCGTCCGCCGAGCGGATCGTGCGCAGCACCAGGAGGCAGTAGAGGAAGGTCGCGATGAAGGTGCCGAGCGTCACCTGATTGCCGCGGTCCTTCATGAAGTTGGTCAGCAGGCGAGGCCCGTATTGGCCGGATGCATAGACGACCGCTGCAATCGTGACCGAAAAGACCGTACCCGCAACGGTGATCATCGAGCCGCCGATCGACGAGAGTAGGCTGCGAGCACCGTTGGGACGCGCCGCGTACAGCCAGGGAACGGAATCCATCCATTCCGATCCTTCGTAGGTGTCCGCCAGGATCATGCCGCTGGCGAGAAGGACGGCGAGGAATGCCATGATCGACGGCACGAACCAGTAGCTCGCGCCCAGTTTGTCGAAAAAGCGCTTTACCTCGATCTTCACGGTCCAAACTCTCCTGATCGGCATGCCGAGCCCGCAGTCGGCCAGCGCTGGCTAAGCCGCCAAGGTCTCTCGATCCACGCGGGTCACGAAACAGAAGGGGATATGAGCGATCACAACCTCTCGGCAAACGCCCCATGCCCCTTGCGAGCGGCCATGGTGGCAGTCGCCTGGCTGAACCTTCCTATCGTCTCTGTGTTGCGAGAGACAGGATCATCGGACCGCCGCTGCCTGATTGGCGACGATCGCATCGCGCTGGGCCTGCGACATGTTCGCGACGTTCATGTCGGCAGCCTTGATCGCGTCAGCCCGCGACTCGGCCGTGTCCCGCGCGGCTTCTGCGCGATTGTCGAGCATCGCAGCCTGATCGCGAAGCGCGTCGGCGTTGTTCTCCATCGTATCGGCGCGCACGTCCGCCGCGTTCTCGACGCGGTCCGCCAGCTTATCTGTAGGACTCCGGTTGCATCCCGAAAGTGCGAGAGCCGAAACGGCGATTGCAAGTCCGATTGTCGTTTTCATGCCTAGCCTCCTGTTGCTTCATGCAACCCAACGCCGGGAACGCCAAAACGGAGCCGGATGGGCCAAGAAAGTCAAAAGCCGATTGCAGCCCCCGACGCGGCCGAGGACACTTTGCCGACGAGCTGTCCCCGAGGGGGAACTCAAGTCCCGGATGCAACGATCAAAAAATGGTGCTGCCGGTGAGGATTGAACTCACGACCTCAGCCTTACCAAGGATGCGCTCTACCACTGAGCTACGGCAGCACTCACGCGGGATAGCGCACGGCGGCGCTCGCGGACCGCGGGCCCTTGGCGGAAGTGCTCGGGCGCGTCAAGGTGATGGGCATGGCTAAACCCGACCCCGAGGCGCTGGCGCGGGCGCTGCGCGAGAATTTGCGCAAGCGCAAGGAGCAGGGGCGAGGGGAGCCCCCCGCCCCCGGTCAGCCAGTCGTGAAGCCGCCCATTCACGATAACGATCCGATGAAATCCTAGGCGGATCGTTTATTTCCTTGACAGCGTCACGCTGTTTGAGTACTAAACAGGAACGATGAAGAATTGTGAGTCGGGCTGGTCGCTCCGACGGGGCCGCCGCGGCAAAGCCGCGCCGTCGGTCCAGAGCGTCGCTCAGGCCGGCCGGCATCTCGATGGTCTCGACGATAGCTGACGCTATCGGCGTGCCGATCGAGCTTGGGCTGGTCGCTCCCACCGGGGCGGGCGGCCCTTTTGCGTTTCTGGGGGTGGCGAAAATGGTGAAGCGGAAAAGCTGGACGAAAACGTCCGAAGGTAAATTCATCGCCTGGTTGGCGCGGACGAGCAACGTCGCGGCGAGCCTGCGCAAAGCGGGGATGACGGGGAGCGACCCCTATGCCCACCGAATGAAATCGGAGACGTTTCGCGGGGCGTGGGACGCGGCGTTGAACGAAGGCTATGCCGAACTGGAAGTGCAGGCGCTGGACGAGGCGCGCAACGGCGCCACGGCGGAGGTCGAGCGCAGCCCGGCGGGCGAGCGGTTGCGGGCCACGTTGCTGAACGCGCATGCCAAGCGCGTCGGCGGGGTGCGCGACGTGGCGGCGCGCGGCCAGGCCGAGCTGGCCTATGACCGGCGCGCCCGCAAGGTGGTGCTGCACGTCGCCGGATTGCTGGGGATCACGCTGTGACGAGCCTGATCGACCGCGCAGTCGCGGATCGGCGCGCCAAACGTTACCTGTGCGATGCGTTTCGGAATATGAAGCCGCCGGAGCGCGTCCGCCTGGTCAGCGATTGGGACGTGTGGGCGCGGGACGGCCAGGCGGTGCGCGATGCGGAACGCGGCGACGACTGGTCGATATGGCTGATGCTGGCGGGTCGCGGCTATGGCAAGACGCGCGCCGGCGCCGAATGGGTCCAGCACATCGCGCGGACATTCGGCGAGGGCGCGCGGATCGCCCTGATCGGCGCGAATGCACGCGATGCCCGCGCGGTGATGGTCGAGGGGGTCAGCGGGATCATGGCGACGGGCAAGGCGGGGTGCCTGCCGGTGTGGCACCCGTCGACGGGAACGGTCACCTGGCCCAACGGGGCCGAGGCGCGGGTTTATTCAGCGGAGACGCCCGACAGCTTGCGGGGGCCCGAGCATAGTTTCGCGTGGTGCGACGAAGTGGCCAAATGGCCGCGCGGGATCGACACCTGGGACAATCTGATCATGGGTTTGCGGCTGGGCGAGCAATGCCAGGTGCTGGCGACGACGACGCCGCGACCGACGCCGCTGGTCAAGCGGCTGGTGGCGGAGGCCGACCGGCGGACGGGCGGGCGAACCGAGGAGAACAAGGCGCTGTCGAAGGCGTTCGTCGCGCGGGTGCGGTCACAATATGGCCGCACGCGGCTGGGGCGGCAGGAGCTGGACGGCGAGTTGATCGAGGATGTCGAGGGCGCGATCTGGACGCGTGCGGTGCTGGAGGGTTGTCGCGGACCCTGTCCCGAGACGTTTCAGCGCGTGGTGATCGGGGTCGATCCGCCGGCTTCGGCGACGGGCGATGCGTGCGGCATCGTCGCGGTGGGGCTGGGCGCGGGCGGCGTGGCGACGGTGATCGAGGATGCCAGCGTCGATCGGTCGTCGCCCGAAATCTGGGCCGGGGCGGTGGCGGAATGCGCCGCCAGATGGGGCGCGGACCGCGTGATTGCCGAAGCCAATAATGGCGGGGCGATGGTGGCAAGCGTGTTGCACGCGGCCGATGGCGGGCTGCCGGTGACATTGGTCCATGCGTATCACGGCAAGGTGACGCGCGCCGAGCCTGTGCGGCTGCTCTACGATCGCGGGCTCGTCCGCCACGCGGGCGTGTTCGCGCGGATGGAGGACGAGATGTGCGGGATGATCGCGGGCGGCGGCTATGCCGGGCCGGGGCGTTCCCCCGACCGCGCGGACGCGCTGGTGTGGGCCGTGAGCGAGCTGATGCTAAGCAAGCCCCGTCCGGAGCCGCGCGTGCGGACGGTGTGAAGGGGGTGGAAAGCAGACGTGAAGCCGTCCCGAAGTAATGCGCTTCGTACGGCAGTGAACGGTCTGATGATCACTGCGTTGGATCCCAGGTGTTTTGACAGGAGGACGGGATGGCGGATGTCCCAGAACGCAACGAACAACATGAGGCACTGGCGGTCTTTCTGGGAAAATGGTCGGCCCATGGAGTGTCGTTCGGAGGCACCGACCAGAAGGGCGACGATCCAAAGGGGAACGGACAACCTTGGATCAGCACGCATGAGGCGTCGTGGCATACGGGCCGCTTTTTCATAATTCAGGACGAGCGCGCAGACATCGCAGGCGACCGTTTCGATACCCACAGCATTTTGGGCGTGGATGACGGCGGAGCCTATTTTTCGCGCAGCGTGGAAAATCACGGTTTCTATCGCGACTACGCGGTGACACGCGATGGTGATCGCTGGAGTTTCGAGGGTGCTACGGAACGAGCGAGTGTAAAGTTCGAGAACGAGGGCAAACGTCAGGTATGGACGTGGGAATGGAAGCCGGAAGACGATTGGCTCCCCTTGTGCGACCGGGTTGCCGAAAAGGTCTTTTGACGACGAGCGACCCTAGAGACTGACGCGCGTTATCCATGATGCTGGGGCATCAGATAGACCGCGTTCGGCGTCGCCAACCAAATGCGGAAAGGAGCTAATTCACGTCGTCAGCGGACGTTCCACAGACATGAAAAACCCCGCCCGGCACGCGGCCGGACGGGGTCATTGTATCGCTACGCGAGGATTTACGCGGCGGCGAGGGTGCGGCGGCGGCGGGTGGCCGCGCCGACCAGGCCGAAGCCGCCGATCATCAGCGCCCAGCTGGCGGGTTCAGGCACGCCGGCGACCGACAGCGAGACGCCGCCACGATTGTCGCCGAGATTGTCGTCGAACAGGAAGAAGCCGACGCTGGTCGGAGCGGTCAGCGTGAACAGCGCCGAATATTTGCCGGCATTGGCGAATGAGCGTGCGGCGGTGTCGTAATAGGCGCCACCCGAAACGGGACCGATGCCACCGCTGCCCGCACCATCGCCGAGCAGGAACGTGCTGCCACCGATGGTGTAGCGCGCGCTGTTTTCGAACCCTTGTGCGCAATTGCCGCCGTTGGCGTCGCAACCGGACTGGCCCGAAAAGCGGCTGAACGCCGTGAAGGCATCCTTGGTGAAGGTGATCTTGTAAGTCCCGGTCCCCAGGGCCAGCGAGACCGCGTTCGAACCGTCCAGAGAGGCATTGGCCATGCCGTCGAGGTTGACGATGGCAGCCGACGACGGCGCGGCGACGGCGATGCTCGCCGCGGCGAGGAGAAATGCGGCTGACTTCATAAACTTATCCTTTGAACTGCGTTCTGACCGCACCATAACATCAACATCAGCCGAGGTTTAGTGCCAGAATTGTCCAGTTTCGGGACACCCGCCTTGCCCGGCCTGGTGCTGTCGCGTGAATGCCAAAAAAAACCCCGCCCGGCACGGGGGCCGGACGGGGTCCTTATCTTGTCATGTCAGGCGTTATGCAGCGGCGAGACTGCGGCGGCGGCGGGTGGCCGCGCCGACCAGGCCGAAGCCGCCGATCATCAGCGCCCAGCTGGCGGGTTCAGGCACCGCGAGGATCGCGTTCGGGCCCAGATAGGCCGGGCCCGAGCCGCCCGTGCTGTTCGGGAAGCTGAGGTTCGAGCCATAGGCGTAGGCGTCGTAATTGAAGGTCGCGCCGGCAGTCGGCGTGACGTTGCCATAGGCCCAGGCGTTCTGCCCGACCTGGTTGACGAGCACATATTGCTGGCCCGCGACGAGCTGCACCGGGGTGATCGCCTGGAAGGCATAAGTGCCGGGGGTGTTGGCGGCCACGCTGACGAAAGTCGAGGCGAGGAGGTTGCCGCCGATGTCGTACAGGCCGACGGTTTCGCCGCCACCGACAAGGTTCGTCGGGGTGAAGAAGCCGAGCGACGTCACCTTGTAGTTCGTGCCGACGGTGAAGACGTTGCCGAGATTGACCGGGTTGCCGGCGTCATGATCCATGACGAGGTTCGCGGGCGCGCCGAACAGCGTCGTCGCGGCCTGCAGCCCGGTGCTGGCGAGCAAGGCAGCGCCGACGGCGAATGATTTGATGATGTTCATACGGAATAAACCCCCAGATGGTTGATCGCGCAGTAACCGAATTCGACCGCGGCGTCGATACGGCCTGAACCGTGAAATTGCCGCGAAATCGCCCGATACCGTGTCAGTTCGACACAGGGGCTTGGCAAGCGACGGATGGCGGGGCAACGGCAACGTGCTGGAGGGATGATCTACAAGATGCGGTGTTTCTTCAATCTCGCCGGAGCGGTGTACGATCCCGACAATCAGGGGGTCGAGATGGCGACGCTCCTCGATGCGCGGCGTGAGGCGGTGCGGTTCATTGCAGACTATGTTCGCGAAAAGCCCGACCTGGTGTGGGGCGGCGAGGAATTGCGGGTCGAGGTGACCGATGCAGCGCAGCTGGTGTTGTTCACGGTGATCGTGCTGGGCGTGGATTCGCCAGCGACCGCGGGGCAGTTCCTGCCGAAATAAGCCGCCGCCCGCGAGGCGGCTGACGACAAATCGGGTTGCTGGCCGTCCCGCCCGGGGCGGCCTTTTTCATAAATGGGGAACAAGCATGAACTGGTTCGGCAGGAAATCTGCCGGGCGCGCAGAGTCGCGTCCGGTGCTGGCGCGCGGTTGGGCAAGCGCGGGGGTGCGTGAACAACCGTGGCGATACGAGGACGCGGTGCGCAGCGGCTATATCGACAATCCGGTGGTGCGGCGCGCGGTGCAGCTGATCGCGGATGGGGTCGGCGCGGTGCCGCTGTCCGGGACGGAACCGGCAGCGGTCGCGCTGGTCGCGGCGCGGACGGCGGGGCAGCCAATGCTCGAGACGATGGCGATGCAGCTGTTGCTCCATGGCAATTCCTTCGTGCGGGTGATGGGGGGCGGTAGCGCTGCCCTCCCCCGCTCGGCCGATGCCGGGTCGCCCGTCCCGAAGGGAGGGGATTATCCGTCGGACCTGTTCGCACTGCGGCCCGAGCGGGTCACGGTGGAGCGGGACGCGCGCGGGTGGCCGGTGGGATACCTTTACAAGGTCGGCGAGACGGAACAGCGCATCGCGGCGGAGGATGCCGCGGGACGGCCTGCTCTGGTTCATGTGCGATCGGCCCATCCGCTCGACGATCATTACGGGCTGGGCTGCCTGGGCGCGGCGGCGGGGGCGGTGGCGATCCATAATGCGGCGACGCGGTGGAACCAGGCGCTGCTCGACAATGCGGCGCGGCCATCGGGGGCGCTGACCACCGATGGCGAGGCGTTGGCGCCCGAGCAGTTCGAACGGCTGCGCACCGAACTGGATGCGCAATTTGCCGGGCCGACGAATGCCGGGCGGCCGTTGCTGCTGGAGGGTGGCCTGCGCTGGCAGGCGATGAGCCTGACGCCCGCGGACATGGATTTCGTAGGGCTGAAGGCGTCGGCGGCGCGCGAGATCGCGCTAGCGTTCGGGGTGCCGCCGATGCTGCTGGGACTGCCCGGCGACGCGGCTTACGCCAATTACAAGGAAGCGAACCGCGCCTTGTGGCGACAGGCGATCCTGCCGCTCGCCGGGGCGATCCTTGGCGCGCTGAACGAGGCGCTGGTGCGGTGGTGGCCCGCAGGCGCGGTGCGGATCGATCTGGATCGCGTGACCGCGTTGGCCGACGAGCGCGAGGCACTGTGGGGACAAGTGACGGCGGCGGATTTCCTGAGCCGTGCAGAGAAGCGGCGTTTGCTGGGAGTGGAGCAATGACCAACATCGAGATGCGTGCATTGGTGGAAGAAGCGGGCGAAATCGGCGCGCGCCGCGCGCTGGCGCGGCTGGGGCTGAACGACGAGGCGGCGCGAGGGGACATGACCGAATTGCGCCAGCTGTTGAAGGCGTGGCGCGATGCCAAGGTATCGGCGCGCAATGCCGTGATCGGCTGGATCGTGCGGCTGTTGCTGGCGCTGGTGCTGGTCGGGGTCGCGGTGAGACTGGGGCTGGGGGAGCTGGTGCGTGGGTGAGCGCTTTGCGGGGTATGCCGCGGTGTTCGACCGCGCGGACCGATCGGGCGATGTGATCCGGCCCGGGGCGTTCGGCGCGGTGGGCGCGGTGCCGCTGTATTGGCAGCACGATCCGCGGCGGGTGGCGGGAACGATCGAGGCGATCGGCGAGGATGCCCGCGGCCTGCGCGTCATCGGGCGGGCGGCGGGGGTCATGACGGGCATGGGGCTGTCGTTCGGATACCGCGTGCGGCGGATGCGGCAGGGAACAAACAGGCAACTCGAACGGCTGGAGCTGATCGAGGTGAGCCTGGTGCGGACGCCGATGCAACCGCTGGCGCGGGTGCACGCGGTAGAAAACTTTCAAGCAGGAGAATGACATGGATTACGAAGTGAAGGCGGATGCGTTGGAGGCGAGCTTCGACGCGGTGGTGATGGCGGCGGAGCGGCCGGTTCTGGCGGCGTCCGACAACGCCACGGCATCGAGCGGGTTCGAGTCGTTCGTGCGTTCGGGCGCGGCGTTGGAGCGTAAATCGTTCAACGGCGCGACAGGGTCCGAGGGCGGCTATGCCGTGCCGAGGGAGATCGACGCGCGGATCGACGACACGTTGAAGTCGATCAGCCCGATCCGGCGCATCGCCAATGTCGTGAAAGTCGGCAGCGCGGGCTATCGCAAGCTGGTGGCGCAGGGCGGCGTGGCTTCGGGCTGGGTCAGCGAAACGGCGGCGCGGCCGGAGACGGGGACGCCGGTGTTCGCCGAGATCGCGCCGCGCGATGGGCGAGCTTTACGCCAATCCGGCGGCGAGCCAGGCGATGCTCGACGATGCGGCGTTCGACGTCGAAGACTGGCTGGCGCAGCGAAATCGCCACAGAGTTCGGACGGGCCGAGGGGGCGGCGTTCGTCGCGGGCAACGGGACGAGCAAGCCCAAGGGGTTTCTGGCTTATCCGACGGCGGCGACGGGTGACGGCGTGCGGGCGTTCGGCACGTTGCAGTACTGGTTTCGGGCACGGCGGGCGGCTTTGCCAATGCGACGACGGCGGCCGACAAGCTGATCGACCTGGTCCAGCTGTTGCGTTCGCCGTACCGCCAGGGCGCGGTGTGGGTGATGAATTCGAAAACCATCGCGACGCTGCGCAAGTACAAGACCAGCGAGGGAGAATTGCTGTGGCAGCCGTCGATGCGCGAAGGCGATCCATCGACGCTGTTCGGTTATCCGGTGATCGAAGCCGAGGACATGCCCGACCTGGCCGGCAACAGCCTGTCGATTGCGTTCGGCAATTTCCAGGCGGGATATCTGATCGCCGAACGGGCCGAGACGCAGGTGCTGCGCGATCCGTATTCGAACAAGCCGTTCACCTATTTCTATGCGGTGAAGCGCGTGGGCGGGTGCGTGACAAATTCGGAGGCGATCAAGCTGATGAAGTTCAGCGTGAGTTAGGCACGCCGGTAGCGCAGCTATCGTCGAGACATAACTCACCCGGCCGGCGTGCGCAGCAACGGCCGACGGCGCTGGAATGATTCCGGCGCCGTTTCCCACCCCCGCTCAGCCTGACGGCTGAGTCGCCCCTCCCGGTGGGAGGGGACAGAAGAAGGACCCAACATGGCAGATCAATTCCAGTCGACGGCGGATACGCCGTCGGCGCCGGCTTCACGCGCCGAAAGCGTGAGCGCCGCACGACAGCAATGCGCTGAGCGACATTCCCAAGGCGCTGTACGTCGGGACCGGCGGCAACATCACGATGCGCGGCGTCAGCGGCGGCGCCGATCGCGTGTGGAAGAACGTGCCCGCAGGCGCGATCCTGCCGTTCCGCGCGCAATATGTGCGAGCGACGGGGACGAGCGCCGCCGACATATTGGCGTTGTATTGATGTTCGGTCTGGGGCTGGGGCCGCCCGAGTTGGCGGTCAGGCGGAACGGGGGGGCGGTGGCCTTGCCGGGTTGGATCGACAGCGTCGATGCGCGCGGCTGGTCGGGGCAGGCGGGGGCGGCGCTGACGCTGCCGACGATGACCAGCGACGGGACGAGCGAGTTCGGCGCCGACGGCGGGTCGCCGAAAACGGTCACGGTCATGCGCCAAGGGTTCGACGCGAGCGGCGCGGCAGTGACCTTTCCCGAAAGCGTGACGATCACCAAGCGCGTGCGGCAGGCGTTTCCCAACCAGGCGAGCGCGACGGCGGCGACCGTGGCGCTGTCGGACTATGTCTTTGCAGGGGAGGTGGTCACCGGGTGCGCCAACGGATCGACCGAAGTGTCGCCCAGGCCGGTGGCGGTGTGGTCTCGGCCCGACCGCCATGTCGTCACGGCGAGTGATACCGCGGCGGTGGTGGCGTTTCATCGCTGTGGCGCGACGCTGGGTAATCTGGGCATCGCCGGCGTGCTGTTCACCTGGAGTGACGGCACGAACAGCGTGTCAGCGACGGTGACGACACCGGTCGCCGGCGGGTTGCCGGGCGACATCAACCCGGTGATCGAATTCGTCGCGGCAAACGTCGACCTGTCGAGCCTGAGTGACGGGCCGATCACGCGCAATGCACGGGTTTATCCAAAGGTTGGGGTGGCCGCGTCGGTGCTGGACAGCGCGACGGGAACGCCGGGGGCGCGGGCGTTCGCGCCGCAGACGATCCTGAAGTCGAGCACCGCGCCGCGTTACGCCTCTGTCGCGGCGAGCGGGAACGATGCAACCGGCGTGTCGAGCGTGACGGCGGCGACGGCTGCCGCAGCACCCTTTGCCAGCGTGAAGGGCGCGCTCGACAAGTTGAAGGCCGATGTAGCCGGCGCGACCGGGATCGGCGTCGTTCGAATTGGCGCTGGGAGCTTCAACCTGGCGACGCTCGCGGCGGGGGCGTACACGTCGGCAGGCGAGATCGTCATAGAGCGCGATCCGGCGGTGGCGCGCGGCGCGGCGGTGGTCAGCTGGGGCGCAAATGCTTCGGGCCAGCATAACCTGACCGGCGTGTCGTGGCTGAAGTTCCGCGACGTGTCCGTGCTGCGGACGGGCGCGACGACGCTGCGGGCAGTGAGCGGCGGGGCGATCACGTTCGAAAACGTCAATTTCGACAATGGGTCGCAGGGCGCGGGCGCCTTTGCCGGGATCACCGGATCATCGAAGATCAACGTGCAGATGAGCGGCGTGACGGTGACCAATGCGGGGGCCAACGCCCTGGCCGGTCCGGTGGGGTCGCACGACTTCATGTTGACGCGCGGAGTGGCGGTGGGATCGATCCTGCCGGTGACGCCCTATGCCGTGGAAAGCTGGGCAGTATTGGGATCGCAGCTGGCGGGGTGCCGGCCGGTCGACAACACCAAGGGAGAGAGCGGCACGGTGATCGCGTTCAATACGCTGCCCGGGGTGGGCGGCACCGCGTACGGGCCGGACATCGCCAAGACCGCCAATGTCACCGGCTATGCCTATGTCCAGAACGTCCACGAATGGGCAAGCGCGGCATCGGCCCCGGCGATGGGGATCAGCCGCGACAACAACGTCGTCAATGCAGGCGTCGGCGATACCAGCCATATCATCGTGTGGCACAACAGCTTTGCCGGGTATTTCAACCAGGGGCGGCACAACCTGTTCTATGACGAAAAGTCGGGGACGTATCGCACGCACCGGTTGATGAGCCTGGTCGGCAATATCGCGGTGGCGCTGAACACCAAGCACGACTGGTATCTGGGCGCGGTCGGCAACGGCACGCCCGACCCGGGCGATGCGCCGCTGCACACGGGCGGCTGGGCGTATCTCTACGGCGTCGGCTGTATCGGCGAGTTTGCGCGGTACGGCGATGCGGGGGCAGGATTGCTGGGCACGTCGTTCAGCCAGGCGTGGCCGGGGCTGAAGGCGCGCATCGGCGCTGCACAGAGCGGGGCAGGGCAGGATCCCCTGTTCGTCACCTATGCCGGGACGACGACGAGCGGGGCGGCGGGCGCGGGCGGCGGCAACTATGCCATCGGCATGAGCTCTCCCGCGAAGGCGATGGTGCCGAACGGGCCGTTCACCGGGCTGGCGGACATGGCGGGCATGATCCGCAGCGGAGCGCAGAGCGCGGGCGCGTACCAATAAGGCCTAGCGCTCGGCCATCAGCGATTTGGGGATGAAACCGAGCCATTCGAAGCGAATGCGCGCGTCGGGGAACAGGGTGCGGAACTGTGCGCGGTCGAGCAACACGCTGGATTCGATGGCGCGCATCAAACGGCCGATGTCGCGGGTGGGCGCGAAATGGCCCGGACCGATCCGGGCCAGCAGCTTCAGCTTCCACGATACCGGCATCCAGTGAAGGAAGGGGATGCGGTAGTAATGCGGGTCGATGGGGCACCAGAAATAGGGTGTCTGGATATAATAAGCGGGGGCCAGGCGGCGGACTTCGCGGGCAAAGGCTTCCATATCCTGCCAACGGCCGACATGTTCGATCACGCTGTTCGAATGGACCATGTCGAAGGCGTTGTCGGCATCGGGCATGGCGCAGGCGTTGCCTTGGGTGAGGGCGACCGATGCGTTGGTCAGGGCGCTGCCGCGCGCGACTTCCGCCGCACTCGGGTTGATGCAGGTCACTTCGACCCCGAAGCGTTGCATCCAGTCATAACCGATCGCGCGCCAGTATTTTTCGGTGCCGCCGAGATCAACGATGCGGACGCGGCCGCCGAGGATCGCCGAGAGATGTTCGATACGGCGTTTCAAGGGGGCGTTGCGGCGCGCCCGCATGCGGGCCTGGAGCCGCCAAGGCACGCTGGCGACGCCCGAACCGAGCCCGATGTCCGCGCGCGCGTCTGCGAAAGCTTTCGCCATCAACGTTCCCCCCGTTGTCCCCATGGCATTCGTATTTCGCAACCGAGGCGCGTGGAAACGAAGATCGCTCCAGAGCGGTGCGACTTCCCTCCGCGGTGAACACGCGATGCGGCGCGCGACATAGTCCAACAATCCGACCGCCAGGGCGGCGAGACCAGGAAGGCATTTAAACATGATCGAAAGTGAAGCGTACGCGGTTTCGGCCGCGGCGGTGGATGACGCGCGCGCGTTTTGCCGGATCGACGGCGATGGGGAGAACGCGGTCCTGTCCGCTTCGGTCGCCGCGGCGCTGGAGGCGTGCGAGGGATATATCGGCATGCCGCCGATGGTCCGCGGCTATCGCGAGCGATTGCCGATGCGGGGCATTTGGGCCCGATTGGCACGGTCCCCGGTGCGGGCGATCGCGGCGGTCAGGGCCGTGGATAACGGCGTGGTCGGCGTCGCGCTGGTGCAAGGAACTTACCAGGCGGAGATCGACACGTGCGACCGCGGGCGTGTGCGGGTGATCGTGCCGCCGGGCGCGCCGGAGATCGAGGTGACCTACAGCGCGGGATTGGCGACGGATTGGGCAAGCTGCCCGGGTTCGTTGCGGTTCGGCGTGCTGCATCACGTCGCGGCGGCGATGGCCGCGCGCGACGGTCGAGACTTGCCTGAACGGGCGACGGCCCTGTGGCGGCCCTATCGCGCGATGAAGCTGGCATGAGCGCGGACGAGTGTGTCCGCGCGGCCCTTGCCGGGTGTGCGGCGTTCGCCGGGATCGAGACGCGGGCGGCGGTGCTGCCGCGCGTGAACATCGAGGTCGTCGAGAGCCGCGACTGGGGCACCAAGACCGAGGTGGGGCGTGAAATCGTCCTGCGCACGAGCTTGCGCGTGGCGGCGGGGCAGGAGGTGCGGCTGGCCGGGCTGATGGCCGATGCGGAGGCTGCGGGCGCGGCCCTGGCCGGGGATCTCGGCGGCTGGCGCGTGGCGAGCGCGGTGGCGATCCGATCGCGGCGAACGGTTGAAAAGGATGGGGTGCGACTGGGCGTGGTCGAGCACCGGGTGCGGGTTTTGGGAGACGGATGATGGCAGTGGAAAAGGGTTCGGCGTTTTTGCTGAAGGTCGGTGATGGCGGAACGCCGGTGGCGTATCAGACCGTCGCGGGCATGCGCACGACGGCGGTGTCGATCAACGGCGATGCGGTGGTGGTGACACACAAGGGTTCGGGCGGGTGGCGCGAGCTGCTGGGCGGTGCGGGCGTGAGGCACGTCTCGGTTTCGGGCGCGGGCGTGTTTACCGGTTCGGCAGCGGAGGTTCGGCTGCGCGGCAATGCGCTGTCGGGGGCGATCGATGATTGCGAATTGTCGTTCGAGAGCGGGGAGAAATTGCGCGGCAAGTTCCTCGTCACGCGACTGGACTATGCCGGGGATTTCAATGGCGAGCGGACCTATACGCTGAGCCTGGAAAGTTCGGGCGCGGTGGTGGCGTCGTGAACCCGCATCGGGGCGAGGCGTCGGTGCGCGTGGGTGGCGAGCTGTTGACCTTGCGGCCGTCGTTCGCCGCGCTGGTGGCGGCGGAGGAGGAACTGGGCTCGCTGTTCGCGCTAGTCGAGCGCGCGGCGACGGGCGGGGTGCGGCTGGCGGAGATCGTCGCGCTGTTCTGGCATTGCCTGGGCGAGCGGCCGGTGGAGCTGACGCGCGAGCGACTGGGCGAGGCGGTCGCTGCGGCGGGGCTCAAGGGCGTGATGCCGGCGGTGACAGTGCTGTTGCGGCAGGTGATGCTGGGGGCGTGACATTTGGTCAGTGCGCCGCGCGGCTCGCGGGGCTGGCGGGGGCAATGTTCGGTTGGCGGCCGGGCGAATTCTGGGCGGCGACGCCTGACGAACTGGCCGCAATGGTCCGGGCGGTGCGGGGTGAAGAACCGCAGGCCTTCGATCTCAAGTCGCTGATGGAAAGGTTTCCCGATGGATGATTTCGAACCGCGCGTGCGGACCGATGGCTTTGCGCGCGATGTCGCGACGATGCGGCGCGAATTGGAGGATGGGCTGGGTGGCGCGGGTGAGCGCGCGGGACGGGCGGTGGAAACCGCCTTGCTGCGCGCGGTGCGGAACGGGCGGCTGGGGTTCGAGGATCTGCGGCGATCGGCGCTGGGCGTGCTCGACGGGATCGGGGCGGCAGCGGTGCGGCAGGGGCTGTCGGCGGTGGTCGCGGGGATCACGGGTGGGCACCCGGGGCGGGCGACGGGCGGGCCGGTGAAGCCGGGCGCGGCCTATGTCGTCGGCGAGCGCGGGCCGGAAGTGTTCGTGCCCACGTCGAGCGGGTCGGTGGTGGCGAATGGGGGGAACGGCGCGCGGACGGTCAACGTCAACATCCGCGTCGATGGCGGCGAGGCTGCGCCGGAGCGGCTGGTGCGGTCATCGCGCGCAGGTGGCGCGGGCAGTGCGCGCGGCACTGGCGGAGGATTGAGCGATGGGGTTCTGGCTGGCCGCGGTGCCGGGGGTGACGGCGCCGATCAAGCGGTTCGATCCGGTTTACTGGACGGTGGATTTTCCGCGGCCGATGGTCGCGGCGGTATGCACGACGGGGCCGCATAGTTTGCGCGTCGACGCGGTGTTCTACCGCAGGAACGACCTGGCGGGGCTGATCTGGGCGAGTGCGGATGCGCATGACCATGCGTTGCTGCGATATTCGGAAGAACGCGATTACCGCGGGTGTTCGCTGTCGTTCAGGTGGCGGTCGTCGGGTGTGCTGCCGCTGGACGCGGTCAACGGGCCGACGCTGACAATCGAGGGGCGCGATGCCGATGGATCGCCGCAAACGTGGTTCGTGCGGTTGTGGAATTATGCTGACGGCGCTTCGGAGGATGCAACAGTAAGCCTCGATTTCTCCACGATTGCCGGTGGGTTCTTGCTGACGGACGAGGCCGATCCGGTGTGGGCGGGGGATGTCGACCGGATGTTCATCAGCCTGGTCGCGCCGGGGTACGACGCGAGCGATGCGCCGCTGGATGCGGCGGCCGAGGGCTGGGTCGAGTTGAGCGACATTGCCTGTGACGGGGCGGGTTCCGTCCTGGACGTCGGCGATGTGATCGTGCCGCCGCATGGGCTGGGCATCGCGACGGGATATGATGACCTGTACAATTTGACGCCGGCACGGGTGGTGCGGAGCGACCGAGCGGCTGGGGTGTCGCGGCGACGTCAATCACTATGTGGGCATGAGCCATTATTTCCGGCTGGGGGCGGATGGTTTGGTGGTGCGCGGAGCTGAATGTCGCGGCGGCGGCGTGGCATCGGTCCTTTGCGGCGGAATTGGCGGCGAGCGAGATGGGGCTGATCATCTCGTTGAGCTATGAATTGTTCGACGCGCATTGCCCGGAAGGGTGGAAGCAGCGGCGCGGCGATGGGGCGCCGGCGCTGACGGGGTATTCGCCGCCTTCGACCTTGTTGTCGCCCGCGAACGATGCGGCGATGGCGTATCTGGCGGAGATCGCGACGGCGCTGGTCGGGTTTGCAGTCGAGGCGGGGTTGGCGCCGCAATTCCAGATCGGGGAGCCGTGGTGGTGGGTCGATCCCGCTGCGCGTGAGCCTTGCCTGTATGATGACGCGGCGGTGGCGGCGTTTGCGCCGGTGTCGATTGATGACGTCGATGCCGAGTTGAGTGGGGCGCAGCTGGCGACGCTCGATGCGGCGGGGGCGTGTCTCGCGGCGTCGACGGCGGCGCTGTTTGCGGCGGTGGCCGGTGGGTTTCCGGACTGCGAGCGGTTGCTGCTGGCCTATGTGCCCGGCGGGCAGGGTTCGCGGGCGCGGATGAACCTGCCGACCGGGTGGGCGGGGCAGTTCGATGTGCTTCAGCTCGAGGCTTATGAGTGGGTCACGGAGGGGCGAGACGATCGCGCGGCCTGTGCCGCGGCGGCGATGCGGCTGGGCTATGCGGTCGAGCAGCAGCATTACCTTGGCGGGTTTGCTGCTTCACGCGCAGATTGGCGCGCGATCGTGGCGGCGACAGAGGCGGCGGTGGCGCCGTGCAGAAGTTCGTTTGGGCGCTGCCGCAGGTGATGCGCGACGGCTTTGTCTATTTTCATGAGGAGGCGGGCGTGGACGCGTTCGATGATGTGATGTTCCCGCTCGAGATCGGGCGCGAGGCGACGGTGACGCCGGGCTTTTCGACTGCGGTGGTCGCGTCGATGGGCGGGTGGGAGCAGCGCAATGCCGACTGGGCGCAGGGGCGGCTGAGCTTCGACGCCGGGCCGGGGGTACGCAGCGAGGCGGATATCGGCGCGCTGATCGCTTTTTTCCGCGCGCGGCGGGGCATGGCCAAGGCGTTCCGCTTTCGCGACCCGACCGATTGTTCGAGTTGTGGGATGACGGGGGTGCCGGGGGCGTTCGACCAGGTGCTGGGTTGGGGGACGGGGTGCGGACGCGGTTCGCGCTGGTGAAGCTTTATGGCGCGGGGGCGGATGCGGAAAGCCGGATGATTTCACGGCCGGTAGCGGTGAGTGTGCGAGTTGGCGTGGACGGCGTCGAATGGACGGAGGGGTGGTTGCTGGAGGGCGGCGCGGTGGTGTTTGCCGAGGCGCCGACTGATGGCGCGGAGGTGAGCGCGGGTTTCCTGTTCGACGTGCCGGTGCGGTTTGCGAGTGATCGCCTGGAGGTCAGCGCCGGGATGTGGCGCGCGGGAGAGGCGGTGTCGGTGCCGCTGGCTGAGGTCAGGGAGTAGGGTTGGTGCGGTCGTGAATAAACTTCCGCCCTGCTTGAACGAGCGCGCCTACGACGAGTGCGGCGCCCAGGATCAACCAAGTATAATATTCGGCATCCTGTGTATCCCAATGCTGCCAGAAAACCAGAAAGCCAAAGACTCCCGCTGTGGCCAGTTGCGCATAGGTTATTTGCTGCATTCCACGCTGTTTCATTTCCGTTTTAGTTCGGGCGGCGACAATTGGCAGACGGTGTAGCGATCGTTCGGGAGCGCCCGACAAGCCGTACAAACGAACGATGAAGAATATCGCGATGCCAGCAATGACGGCGTAAATCGCTGGGGAGATCCACGGGTCATCGAGATCGATATCGGCAGCGACGGCAACGATGACAAAGCCGGCCATAGTGACAATCAGTGCAGCACCCATTGTCCACATCGTTCGCTTAGCGCTGCGGCGATATTCGGAGATGAATGCGTTGCGTTCGGCCTCGGTGACGGGAACGCCTGCGGCCTTCTGGTTCTTACGGTAGATCAGCGTTCCATTTTCGTAATCAAATTGACGGCTGAAGTGATCGACCAGCTTATCAAGCGATCCGTTAAACATTGCTCTCGCCTAGAATTTGATTTTCAAGCGCACCATTGCCCGGCTGCTGGTGGCACCGCTACCCAGATCTGCGCTTTCAGCGTCGAGGCTGAGTTTGATCTTTTCCGACAGGTGCCATTCGGCGCGCGGGATGGCGGGGGCTTCGACCGGCGCGGGTTGTTCGCGGATGCGCTGCTCGTCGGGGCGGCCGCAGACGACGATTTCGTCGCCTGAGCCGGGTCGGCAGCGCGTGACGATTTCGAGCGGCGCGATCGGCTGCGTCAGCGCAGCATCAGCGAGGGCGAACCAGAGGGCGAACACGGCCCACGCCTAACACGAGCAGCGGAGGTTTTCATGCAGTGGTTCGAACAGGACCTGACGACGCTTGCCTGGTTGTGGCGGGTGGCGCGGGCGGATGGGGTGGCGGTGGGGTTTACCTCGCATGACCGCGACTTGTGGCGTGCGGGCTTTCTGTATCGCGCGGCGCCGGGGATGGTGCCTTCGGCGATCGAGCGGCGCGAGGGGGTGGAGCCGGACGACCTGGATGTTGCGGGGGCGCTGAGCAGCGAGGTGTTCAGCGAGGCGGATCTGCGCGCGGGGCGCTGGGACGGGGCGGCGGTGACGGTGACGGCATGTGACTGGGCCGATGCAAATGCCGTGCTGGTCGTGCTGGCCGAGGGCACGCTCGGCGCGGTCGAGATATCGGGTGGCGGCTTTTCGGCGGCGCTGAAGGGCGCGGCGGCAGCGTTCGAGCGCACGGTGATCGAGGCAACGTCGCCGACGTGCCGTGCGGAGCTGGGCGATGCGCGGTGTCGCGTCGACCTGGCGGGGCGGCGGGTGCGGGCCGCCGTGGTCGGCGCGGATGGGCCGGTGCTGGCGGTGACGGGTCTGGCGGCAGGCACCTTCGCAAGCGGGCGGTTGCGCTGGCTTGACGGCGCCAATGCCGGGTTGGGCGCGCGGATCGTGGCGAACGACGCAATATCGCTGACGCTGGAGGATGCGCCGGCATTCGTCGTGGCGGCGGGGGATCGCTGCGAGGTTGTCGAGGGGTGCGACAAGACTTTTGCGACCTGTTGCGCGCGGTTCGCCAATGCGGCGAATTTTCGCGGGGAACCCCATCTGCCGGGGAATGATCTGCTGGTGCGTTATGGCGGGTGACCGTGACGCCCACCCCCGGTCAGCTTTGCCGAGTTGCCCATCCCTGGAGGAAGGGACGGCCAGAGCCCTGATCGGGAAGCGTTTCAGGTTGCATGGACGAGCGCCGGAGACGGGGCTCGACTGCATTGGCGTTGTGGCATGGGTTTACCAGCTCAGTGTACCGACGGGATACCGGTTGCGGACGAGTGATGTCCGCCGCGTTGAGGAGGAGTTGCGTAGACTGGGATTTTTGCCCGGCCTGGGCGGGCCGGGCGAAGTCGTCTTGCTGCGACCGGGGGCTGAGCAGGTGCATCTCGGGATCATGACATCGTGCGGCTTCGTCCATGCCGATGCGGGTTTGCGGCGGGTGGTCGAGTCCCCCTGGCGCGACGACTGGGAGGTGCTGGGGTACTGGCGGCGGGGAGAAAACTGATGGCAACGCTGATCCTGTCAGGAGTGGGGCGGCTGGTAGCGGGACCGCTGGGCGGTGCGCTCGGGGCGGTGCTGGGCAATGCGCTGGACCGTCGGCTGCTCGGGCCAAAGGCGCGACAGGGTGCGCGACTGAGCGACCTGGCGGTGCAGGCTTCGGAATATGGCGCGGTGTTGCCTTGCCTGTTCGGGCGGACCCGTGTCGCGGGCACCGTGATCTGGGCCACCGACCTGACCGAGACGCGTGACCGGGTGTCGCAGGGCAAGGGGCGGCCCAAGGTCGACACCTTTAGCTATAGCGCGTCGTTCGCGGTGGCGCTGTCGGCGCGCGCAATCCTGCGCGTGGAGCGGATCTGGGCGGATGGGTCGCTGTTGCGGGGTGCGGCGGGCGACTGGAAGCGCGACACGGTGATGCGCGTGCATCCGGGCGGGGAGGGACAGGGGCTCGATCCGCTGATCGCCAGTGCGGAAGGGCTGACGACGTGCCCCGCGTATCGCGGACTGGCTTATGCAGTGTTCGAGAATTTGCCGCTGGGCGATTTCGGCAATCGCATCCCGCAGCTGAGTTTCGAGGTGGTGGCCGACGAGGAGCCGGTGAGCGCTGGCGCCTTGATCGGCGGCGCTGGTGGCCCTGAATTCGCCGGATATGCGCTGACCGGCGCGAGCCGGGGCGAGGCGGCGCGGGATATGGCGCGGCTGGCGCCGTTCGCCATGGCGGGGGGAGTGGTGCGGGCCGGACCGGGCGCGCTGCATCAATTCGATAGGATCGCGCAGGGATCGACCGTGACACGGGCGGCGGACACCCTGCTGCCGGCGCGTGTCGCGGTCGATTATGCCGATGGGGACCGCGACTATCAGGCCGGGCGGCAACTCGCGCACCGCTTCAACGGGGGCCTGGCCGACGAGGTGATTGCGTTGCCCGCCGTATGTGCAGCGGGCGAGGCACGCGCGCTCGCCGACAATGTGCTGGCGCGGCGCTGGCGGGAACGAACGCGGCGCGACGTGACGCTCGACCTGCGTGGGCTGACGGTGCGTCCGGGCGACCTCGTCACGCTGCCGGACGATGCGACGCTCTGGCGGGTGACCGCGAGCATCATCGTCGGCGGCGCCGTGCAACTGTCGCTGGTCGTGCATGGTGTTGCAGCGGTAGTTCCGTCGACCGGCGATGGCGGACGCGCGGTGGGTGAGACGGACCTGCCGGCGGGCGAAACCCGGTTGTTGGTGATCGACCTGCCGCCCATCGGCGCGATTGCCCGTACGCCGCAGGTCGTGGTGCTGGCGAACGGCACAAGCGCGGGCTGGCGCCGCGCCGCCCTGCAGATCAGCCGCGACGGCGCGGCAAGCTGGGAGCCGCTGGGCGGCACGGCATTGCCCGCGACGATCGGCGTGGCGACAACGACGTTGTCAGCGGGACAAGGCTATACCGTCGATCGCGTCAATCACGTCGATGTGGTGTTGGCGCATGCTGGCCTGGGTCTGGAGGATGCCGACGCCGAGGCGTTGGCGGCGGGCGCCAATTTGGCGATGGTGGGGGACGAGGCGCTCCAGTTCGGTCGCGCGACCCCACTGGGCGGCGCGGCATGGCGGTTGAGCGAGTTATGGCGGGCGCGGGCAGGGATCGAGGCAGCAATGGCGGCGCACGTGGCAGGGGAGGGCTTCGCGCTCCTGCGAAGTGCCGCAACGAGCCTGATCCCGGCCGAAGACGCAGTGGCGGGTGCCATTGTCGGCGCGCAGGGCGTCGGGGACACGTCGCCCGTCAAAGCGGCGATATCCTCCGTCGACCGGGCGCTGCGGCCGCTCTCGCCGGTTCGGTTGTCCGCCAGTCGGACCGACGAAGGCGTATTGTTGAGCTGGACCCGGCGAAGTCGCGATGGCTTTGCGTGGCGCGACGGGGTCGACGCGCCGCTTGCCGAAGAGCGCGAAGCCTATCGCATCACGACGAGCGGCGGCAGCCTGGTGACCGACAGCGAGGTGGGATCGCCAGAATGGCTGATGCCGGCCGGCATTGCGGAGCCAGACACAGTCGTGACCTGCGTCGTCCCGCAGCTGGGATCGGCCGGCCTGTCCGACCCGAGCGCGATCACAGTCACAATCTGAGGAGAGCATGATGGATATGACAGCGCGATTGGGGCTGCCGCTGCTGGCGGTGGCGCAGGCGGCCAAAGAAATGACGGTGAACGAAGCGTTGACCCTGCTGGACATCTCCGTCCAGACAGTGGTCGAGGGCGAAGCGGCGATACCGCCTCTCGCGCCGGCGATCGGCCAGTGCTGGCTTGTGATCGCGGGGGCCAGCGGCACATTCGCCGGGCATGTCGGTGCGGTCGCCTGTTGGACTGCCGGCGGCTGGCGCTTCGTCATGCCCGTCACTGGCATGGCGGTATGGCGGCGGGATCTGGCCGTGGTCAGTCGTCGTGCCGAGGGAGGCTGGACGTACGGCGCGGCGATCACCATTAGGTCGGAAGGGGATACCGTGGATGCGGAAGCGCGCATCGCGATCACCAGCATATTGGCTCGTCTTCGAGACCACGGCCTGATCGCCGTTCCATAGGTGCGTCTTTTGAGCAACAGATACAAACAAACGCTGCTTGCGCCGCATCCTTGCCGGGGTTAGTGAGTTACCGCTGTTCTATTGGAACACTTTCAGAAGGGGAATTCTATGCGGAAGCTGGCAGTCGCGATTGCGCTCGCCTCCACCGCCATGGCTTCGTCCGCAATAGCGCGGGACGATGCATGGTATATCGGCGTCGAAGGCGGCGCGATGATCGTTGAAAACGTCCGGTTCAACATCGGTCAGACGATCAACGCTTCGACCGCGAAGCAGGACGTCGGTTACGACTTCGACGGCATCATCGGATACGACTTCGGTCCGTTCCGCGCTGAAGCCGAAGTCGGCTACAAGCAGTCGGCGGTCAAGAACTACAACAGCACGGTCGGTACCTTCCGTGGTACGGCCTCGGCTGGCACGGCTCCGAGCGGTCTGTTCAACGGCGCGGTTGGTGAAACCTCGGCGCTGTCGTTCATGGTCAACGGCATGTTCGATTTCGGCGACGATGATGGCCTGTCGGGCTTCGTCGGCGGCGGTGCGGGTGTCGCTCGCGTCAAGTTCAACGACTATTCGATCAACCCGGCCGGGAACTTCTTGGACGATTCGGACACCGTCTTCGCCTATCAGGGCATTGCCGGTATCCGTGCGGCTCTGACCGATCACATCGACGTTGGCCTGAAGTATCGCTTCTTCAACGCCAGCCGTGTCGACCTGGTCGGCGCGCAGGGCGCGAACTGGCGCACGCGCTTCCGGTCGCACTCGATCCTGGGCAGCTTCATCTACAACTTCGGCGAACCGGTTGCGCCTCCGCCGCCGCCCCCGCCGCCGCCTCCTCCGCCCCCGCCGCCTCCTCCGCCGCCCCCGGCAGCGGTGTGTCAGCCTGGGCCGTACATCGTGTTCTTCGAATGGGACAAGTCGGACATTACGCCTGAAGCCGCGTCGATCCTCGACAACGCCGTCACGGCCTATGCCGATTGCGCCAACACGACGATCATGCTGGCGGGTTACACCGACACGTCGGGTACGCCGCGTTACAACCTGGGCCTGTCCCAGCGTCGTGCCGATGCGGTCCGCTCGTACATCACCGGCAAGGGCATCTCGGACGGTGTCATCACCACCCAAGCGCTCGGCGAAACCAACCTGCGCGTTCAGACCGCCGACGGCGTTCGCGAACTGCAGAACCGTCGCGTCGAAATCACGTACGGCCCCAACGCCGGCATGTAATTTCGATCCGACAAGTTGGAACGAAAAAGAGGGGCTCGGTCGCAAGACCGGGCCCTTTCTTTTTGCGCCGCCGCAGGTACCCTCTCAATATTCAGAAAAGGGGCGGGTATGCGGACTGCGCGTGGGTTGTTCCTAGCGATAGCGTTGGCGGCGGGGACCGCGACGGCGCAATCGGGTCCGCCGATCGTTTATGACTGCGACACCGCAGCCGGGCATTTCTCGGAGCTGAACCTGCCCGCTCCGGGACCGGCTTTTACGGTGACGGGGCGCGTCCAGAACCTCGCCGTGCTGCGTGACAAGCAATATGTGCCGGTCGCGCGTATCGCCGTGACCAACGCCGCCGCGCCGAGTCCGTCCGATGAGGCCTGGAGTGGTTTCGAATATGTCGTCGCGCCGACCGCAGTGGGCAAGGAACCGACGGTGCACATGCTCCTGTCGTCGAATTCGGGCGAAAAGCGGCGACAACAAGACTGACTTGCTCGGCATGGGCGGCAAGGATGGCGCGGACTTTATCATCAGCTTTCGCACTGGCGACGTCACGACGACGGCTGCCGGCAAGACTTTGAAGTACGACTTGGCACCAGCTGCGCCAGTGGTGCGCTTGGTCTGTTCGACCGGTGATTTCCTGTTTTCGAACCTGCGGATCACGCCGCAGCCCTGATTGCTGGGATCGCTCGCTTGATGCCTTCGCGTCCCTGACGCACACTGCCCTCAGGGAGGAGCCGAATGGCGGACATCGAAAGCATTCCGGCGCCGAAAGCGCTGCCGCTGGTCGGCAATCTGCACCAGATCCCGAAGGCCGGACTGATCGGCCATCTGCTCGACGTTTCGGAAAGCTATGTGGACCCGGGCATCTTCAAGCTGCGCTTCGGCGCGCGGGTAGCGCTGTTCGTGACCGATCCCGATCTGACCGCGGAATTGTGTGACGAAACACGCTTCCGCAAAATTCCCGGACCGGGTCTGCGCGTCGTGCGAAAGTTCGCCGGCGACGGGTTGTTCACCGCGTTCAGCGACGAGGCGAATTGGGGCAAGGCGCACCGCATCCTGCTGCCCGCCTTCGCCCAACGCGCGATGCGAGGTTATTTCGATCTGATTCTCGAGGTGTGCGACGAACTCGTCGCCAAATGGAGCGCGCATGCGGGCGAAGAACTGCTCGTTGCCGATGATTTCACGCGGTTGACGCTCGACAGCATCGCCATCGCAGGGTTCGGCCATCGCTTTGACAGCTTTGCCCGGCCGGAACTCGACCCCTTCCTTGAATCGCTGGCCAGCGCGCTGGGAGAATCGCTCAACGTCATTACGCGCCTGCCGATCCAGCAGCGCTTCGCCAAACGTTCCACCGCGCAGTTCAACGCCGACATCAGCGAAATGAACGCGCTGGTGGATGGCATCATCGCCGAGCGACGCGCCAATCCGCGTGAGGCCAAGGACCTGCTCAACCTGATGCTCACGGCGGCTGATCCCGAAACAGGGGAAGTGCTCGACGACCTCAACATCCGTTATCAGGTGCTGACCTTCCTGATTGCCGGACACGAGACGACATCAGGCCTGCTGACCTTTGCCTTCATGGAAATGTTGCGGGACCCAGCGGTGCTGGCGCAAGCCTATGCCGAGGTCGATCGCGTGCTGCCCGGCGATACGCGGCCACAATACGAACACCTCGCCCACCTCAAGGTGATCGAACGCATCGTCAAGGAAACGCAGCGACTGTGGCCAACCGCGCCAGTGTTTTCGGTCGGACCGTGGGAAGACACGGTGATCGGCGGCAAATGGCGCTTGCGCAAGGATCGACCGGTCAATGTCTATGCGCCGGGGCTGCATCGTCATCCGTCGGCGTGGGCGAACCCGCAGGAATTCGACATCGACCGATGGTTGCCCGAGGCCGAGGCGGCACATCACCCGCACGCCTACAAGCCATTCGGCAATGGCGCACGCGCCTGCATCGGTCGCCAGTTCGCCCTGGTCGAAGCCAAGCTCGCCATTGCCATGATCCTCCAGAAGTTCGCGGTGGCGGAACGGCGGGGATATCGGCTGGCGCTCAAGGAAACCCTGTCGATCAAGCCCGATGATTTCTGGGTCCGCGTGAAGGCCAGACAGCCGCACGAACGAGCGAGCATTGGTGAAGCGATCAAGATCGGTAATGCTGGTGAGATCGCTTCGGCGACAGGTGCAGGCCAGCGGCTGTCGGTCTTATACGGCACCAGTCTGGGCACCGCGCGCGACATTGCCGAGGAGATCGCCGAACGCGCGTCGAACGATGGCTTCGAAACGCGGGTCGTTTCGATCGACGAGGCGATGGGCACGATGCCAGAGGACCGCGTCATCGTCCTCGTCACGGCGACGTATAATGGTCGCGCACCCGACAGCGCGCTGGCGGCGGAAGCAGCGATCGATGCGGGCCAGTTCACGAATGCGCACTGGCCGGAAAGCAAGTTCGCGGTGCTGGGCATCGGCAACAGCCAATGGCCCAATTACCAGGCCTTTCCGAAAAAGATCGATGCGGCGTTCGAGGCAACGGGTGCGCAGCGGCTGTGCCCCCGCGGCGAGGCCAATGGTGATGGCGACTTCGACGGTGGGGTCGCGATATTCCTCAAGAATCTCTGGGTCGCGCTTGGCGCCAAGGGTGGCGAGGCCAAGGCCAGTCGGGTCTGACCCTGCGGCCGTCGACACCCGTGACGTCCGCGCCGCGGTATTGCCTGAACAGGCGGTCACGCTCAGCATCACGCGAAATGACGAGATGATCCGTCCCGCCGAGGGACTATGGGACTTTGCGAAGGAAGCGCCCCGCGGATCGACACGCTTCCTAACCGTCAGATTGCCAGAGGGGCAGGTTTATGCCGCAGGCGATCACCTGGCGGTCTATGCTCGCAACCGTAAGGAACAAGTCGACAGGCCATCGAGCGCCTCGGCGTAGAGGGTGCGATGCAGCTGGTGCTGTCCGGATCGAGCGGGCGGTTCCGCCATTTGCCCATCGGCCAGACGGTGACGGTGCGGCAATTGCTAACCGACTTCGTGGAACTCCAGGAACCGATGGCGCGGCGTGCGCTTGATGTCGTGATCGCGGCGACCCGCTGTCCCGATACGCGCGACAAGTTGGAAATGTTGCGCGACGACGCTGCGTGGCAGATTGAGATTGCCGACAAGCGGCTGACCCTGCTCGGCCTCATGATGCTCCACCCGGCGATCGAGCTCGACCTCCAGAACTTCGTCGAATTGTCCGCGGCCATCGCCCCCCGGTTTTATTCTATCGCCTCGTCGCCGCTGGTGCAGCCGGACGCCGTCGATCTCATCGTCGGCACCGTCAGCGCGCCCGCCTGGTCGGGCATCGGTACGCATCAGGGTTTTGCCTCCACGCACATGCGCGATCTGGGTCCGGGCGACGAAGTGTTCGGCTATCTGCGCCGCCCCAACCCGCCGTTTGCTCCGCCGCAAGACCCGGCAGTGCCATTGATCCTGATCGGTCCCGGTACCGGCTTTGCGCCTTTACGTGGCTTCATTCAGGAGCGCGCCGCGCTCGGCACGGGAGCGCCATGTCACTTGTTTTTTGGCGCGCGCCATCCCGAGCACGACTGGCTTTGCCGCGACGAGATGGAGGAGTGGGCGGCATCCGGAGTGGTGAAGCTGCATCTCGCCTGGTCCGCATTGGACGGTTATCCGCACCGGTTCGTGCAGGACGCGATCTGGGAGGCTCGCGACGCGGTGTGGGACGCCATCAACGGCGGCGGACAGGTTTTCCTATGCGGTGATGGCCGCTTCATGGCGCCCGCAGTGCGCGACACCCTGATCTACATCCATGACGATAAGGCGGGTGGTGGCCATGACGCCGGTTCGGCCTGGCTCGAAGGTCTGATCGAGGACGGCGTGTATCATCAGGACGTGTTCGGCTTCGGCAAATAGGGCGGGCTTGCCCGGAACCGCAAAGCGGTTCACGCTTTGCCTCAATGACGCGGCAACAGACCGTGCCAAGGAGAGAGCATGCAGCAACTGAGCGGACAGGACGCAAGCTTCGTTTATTTGGAAACCCCGACGACACCGATGCACATCGGTTCGGTCGGTATCTACGACCCGTCGACCGCGCCCGGCGGGTTCGTCCGCTTCAAGGACATTCTGGCCTTTATCGAGAGCCGGCTTGGAGGAGCGCGGTCGTTCCGCCAGCGACTGGTCCGCGTGCCGTTCGACCTCGACCATCCCTATTGGATCGAAGATCCCGACTTCGATATTGAATACCACGTGCGCCACATCGCGCTGCCCAAGCCTGGAGATTGGCGGCAATTATGCATCCAGGTCGCGCGGCTGCACGCGCGCCCGATGGACCTCAGCAAGCCGTTGTGGGAATTCACGATCATCGAAGGGCTGGACAATATTCCGGGCCTGCCACCGGGATGTTTCGCGTTACTCGCTAAGGTTCATCACGCGGCGATCGACGGCATGTCGGGCGTCGAAATGTCGGCGGCAATCCACGATACCACGCCCGACAAACCCGACCGCATCCCCGGGGACGACTGGAAGGCCGACAGCAAGCCCGGCATCGCCGACCTGCTAGTCCAAGGGTATTTCAACGCGCTGCGCCAGCCGCAAAAGTATCTCGAGACCGTGGCGCGCGCCGTTCCCGGGCTCGCCAAGCTGGCCTCAGCGGTGGGCAAGGGCGAGCTGACCATTGCGGGTGCGCGAACCCCGCCCGATCACGCGATTCAACAAGCCAGTATCATCGCACCGCGTGTTCGATGGGGTACCGTTCAGCCTTGCCGATGTTCGCGCTGTCAAGAATGCGGTGCCGACGGCGCGACGGTCAACGACGTGATCCTGACGATTATCGGCGGCGCGCTGCGGAGCTATCTCGTCGACAAGGACGAACTTCCCGAGGCCAGCATGACCGCAATGGCGCCGATCAGCGTGCGCGGGGAGGGCGAGAAAGCGGCCCTCGGCAACCTTGTGTCCGCGATGGTTGTCAGCCTGGGGACGCACATTGCCGACCCCAAGGAGCGGCTGGAGCATATCCACAAGGACGCGATCAATTCGAAAGGCCTGACCAATGCGGTCGGTGCACAGACGCTGACTCAATTCAGTCGAGCTGATCCCATCGGGCCTGGCCGGTCTGCGGCCCGCCTCTACACCCGGCTCGGTGCGGCCCAGGCGCATGCGCCAGCGTTCAACGTGCGTTGCGACCAATGTTCCCGGCAGCCGCGTCCCGCTGTATTTCGTCCGGCGCGAAGATGGTGAAGATGTACGGCACCGGCCCGGTGTTCGACGGCATGGGACTGATCAACACGATCTATTCCTATGTCGATGAGATCGCGATCAGCTTTACCAGCGACCGCAACATGATGCCCGATCCGGACGCTTATGCCGCGGCGCTGACGGAGTCGTTCGAAGATTTGAAGGCAGCGGTGCTGACGCCTGCGCTGGCAAAGCCGGCTGGCGAAACCCAAAAAAGCCAAGGAGAAGGCATGATGGCGAAGGACAATAATAAACAGACGGAAAGAGAAGAAGAGCACGCTCGAAAGCGCGACCGACGCGGTCAAGCGCGCGGGCGAAGGCATTCGAGATGCGGCGTCGAACGCGGCGCAGAACGCGGCCTCGCTCAACGCCAAGGTGATCGATCATGCCGAGGAAAATGTCCGCGAGGCATTCCGCGCACTGCGTGCCGCCGCTGGTTCGACATCGGTGCAGGACGTCGTCAAGGCGCAGACCGATTACGTCAAGGAACAGGGTGCCCGGTCGATGACGCAGGCGCGCGAGATTGGCGAGATGATCGCCCAATTCGGTCGCAGCGCGGTCGAGGCCTGGCGGCCGAAGAGCCTAATCGCCTTCGATCAGGCTGGCCTTCGCGCTGTCCGGTAGCAGCGCGAAGGCGAACGCCATCAGCGCGCAAAATGCCCGCGACGTACCAATAGAAGGCGGCCTCGATCCCCGCCTGCTTGAACCACAAGCGCGACATATTCGGCAGTGCCGCCGAACAACGCGTTGCCGATCGGCATAGGGAAAGGCGACGCCCAGCGTGCGTATGTGTGCCGGAAACAGTTCGGCCTTATAGACCGCGCCGATCGAGGTGTACGCGCGCGAGCAAGGTCAGCGGCAGGAGCACCAAGGCCAGCGCCGTGCCAGCGCTCTGCACTGTCGCAAGTGCAGAAAAGATCGGTACCGCCATGAACGTCCCGCAAATGCCGAAACCGATCAGCAGTGGTTTGCGTCCCACGCGGTCGCTGATCGAGCCCCATAAGGGTTGCATCACCGCGAAAACGATCAGCGCGATCGTCATCACCTGGGCCGAGGAGGTCTTGGTCAGGCCCGAGGTGTTGACGAGAAATTTCTGCATGTAGGTGGTGTAGGCATAGAAACTGAGGCTGCCGCCCGGCGCTGATGATCGCGACGAGGATGAATTCCCGTGGGTGTGCGCGCCACAAATTGCCCAGTGAGGATTTCGGGCGCTCCGCAGACTGCGCCTTGAAGCTTGCAGTCTCCGCTAGCCGCCGGCGTAAAATGTAGACGATGATCGCCAGAAGTGCGCCGATCAGGAAAGGGATGCGCCAACCCCACGCCTCCAGCTGTCGCTCTCGGTCAGCAGCGCCTGCAGGATCAGCAGGACTGCGAGACTGAGCAATTGTCCGCCGATCAGCGTGACATATTGGAAACTCGACCAGAAGCCGCGCCGCTCGCGCGTCGCCATTTCGGAGAGGTAAGTCGCACTGGTGCCGTATTCGCCGCCGACGCTCAGTCCTTGCACCATGCGCGCGACGGTCAAGCCAATCGGCGCGGCGACCCCGCCTGGCTATAGGTCGGCGCGCAGGCGATCATCAGCGATCCCGCGGCCATCAAGGCCACCGACAACGCCAGCCCGGCCTTGCGCCCGTGTCGATCGCCATAGACCCCCATCATCCATGCCCCGACCGGACGCATCAGGAACCCGACCGCGAACAATATGGCGGTGGCGAGCAATTGCGCGGTCTTGTCACCTTTTGGAAAAAAGGATGCGGCGAAATACAGGCTGAATGACGTATAGGCATACCAATCGTACCATTCGACGAGATTGCCCGCCGATCCGCCGACGATCGATTTGAGCCGCTTGCCGTCCATTCCTCTCCTCCCGACGGATCGGGGTAGCGATATCCTGGGGTGGGGGCTAGGGTCGCGCTGGTGAAGAGGTCGCATCCTCCTATTACTGTCCCTCGCCGCGTGCGTGCCGGGACCGAAGCGGCCCGAGGCGCCACCGCCAGTCGTGCGGACCGTTACGGTGCCGCTGCCTCCACCACCGCCAGTTGCATGGGAGGACCGTCAGCGGTCCCCCGGCAACTGGAACTGGCGCCCCGGGACGGCAACCTTTGTCGATGGTGCAGTCGAGCTTGTTTCGTTTACATGCCAGGGACGCGCGATCCGCATAGAGCGCAACGGCGCCACCAGTGGGCTGACGATCCGCACCACCACGCTCAGCCGCAGCTTGCGAGTTGACGAAGTCTTGCCCGCGAATGATCCGTTGCTCGATGCCATCGTCTACTCGCGCGGCAAATGGCTGGTGGCGTCAGCTGGCCAGGCCGACCTCGTCCTGCCGCCCTGGCCGGAGATCGCGCGGACTGTGGAGGATTGCCGCGCCTGACGCGTTACGAACACTAATGGTGTACCGCAAAATTATTTTCCACAAGACCTTGATTGCGCCCCCGATCATCGCAGATTCGTGGCGTGCCCGATCCGCGGCATGCGCAAGCGAAAGGAGGTGATCCGATGTCTCATGGTTCAGCACAGAGGTCGGAGAGTTTCGTTCGGGGGTTTAGCTTCTAACCGAGCTATCGAAGGTCTCCCGGGCTCGAGGCAAACCTCCGGCCGCTGACCATGCTAAGGGTCGCCGGGCTTCACTGCCCGGCGGCCTTTTTCATTTTCGGAGTGCGGTCGAGCAGCGAACCGCACCCAGATAATTTTAGCGCATATCACTCCGTCGTACGGCCAAATCTTACCGCTTTTTTAACCTGTTGGACGGCATTAGCACGACACGGGGAGCTGCATGCTGATGCACTGGTTGAAGTGGTTGCTGGCGGTGCTGGTGCTGGCAGGCGGTCATACGCCTGTCGCGGCCCAGACTTTCGTCCGCGCACCGTTCATCCGATGCACCGACACTGCCAATCCGCAGTGCCCGCCAACTTCGGAAAACCGCGCCTGGGTTGTCCTGACCGCCCCCGAACAGCTTAAGGCGCTCCCCGCCAATTGGCAGCTTCTGGTTGATCAGACCCGCTTTACGAAAATCACTGTCGAAGTTGCTACGGTCGATGCGGTCTATAGTATCGAGCGGAATTCGGATGAACTCCGGTCGAATTGGTCGCTGGGCAACAATCTGCGTTTCGATATTCCGCCACCCGGGCAGGATGTCCGAGCGATCCGGATCGGTTTCGACGATGCCGGTGACCTACATCTGATGCGGGCGGTCAAGGCCGCGGCGCCCGAAGCGCTCAATCGGTATGAGAGTCGGTGGCGGTTCGTCGTCGCGCTGGTTGCCGGTCTGATGATTTGCGCCCTGGTTTACAGCGTCTTTCTGCTCAGCTGGCTGCGTACCAACTTCCAGCGATGGTATCTCGTCTGGGTCGGCGGCGCGCTGACCTACATGCTAATGTGGTCGGGCGTGATCTATTACGCGTTGCCGGGCCTGGTCGGAAATGCAACCGTGCGCATCGATGCACTGTTGGCAGGTATGCTGGTCGGCGTCGGCACCCTGTTCTTCTATGCTTTGCTTGAGGACGAGGCACAGCAACCGCGCATGGCGCGGATCGGCCGCGCTTGTGCCTGGGCAGGCCTACTGAGCGGCTTCATGTCGGCATTCGACCAGATCGTGCCGGTCTGGTTCGGCGATCGCCTGCTCAACCTCGCCTTCGTCGCCTGCAATATCAGCATTCTCGCGGGCGTGTGGGTGGCACTGCGACTGCGGAGCCGGATGGTCTGGTTTTACCTTGCCAGTTGGTTGCCCGTACTCGTCATCTTCAACATCCGCATCGCGCGCAATTTCGGGTTTGTGGGGCAGTCGGACGCAATCGATTTTGGCAGCTTTATCGCCCTCGGGATCGAGGCCGTACTGCTGTCGGTCGCAATCGCCGATCGCGTCCGCCAACTGACCCTCGACTTTGCCGCGGCGGAGGAGGAACGTGTCGCACTGCGCAGTGAGGCCTCCAGCGACGCGCTGACCCTCGTCCGCAACCGGGCATATTTCCAACGCCGTCTTGCCGCGATCGAGGAGGTCGGGGAACCGGTCGACCTCGTCCTTGTCGATATCGACTATCTCAAGGATACCAACGATTTCGCCGGCCATGATGCAGGGGACCAGTTGCTGCTGGCGGCCGCATCCCGGCTCGAAGTCGCGGCAGCGTGCGACGACTGCGTCGCGCGCGTCGGCGGCGACGAATTTGCCGTGCTGCTCGCTGGAGAGCAGCGCGTGCGGCTTGGCGTGGTCCTCGAGTTCGATCCGGCAGGTCAGCACTGTAACGTTGGCCAATGGGCAAGTCCTGCCGCTTTCGATGAGTGGTGGCCATTCGGCTTGGGAGGCTGCCAACGGCCGCGCCAGCCGGCTGTTCAAGGAAGCCGACGTCGCGCTTTATCAGGCCAAGGCTGCGGGCCGCGCGGTTTGGCGAACCTATGATCACGCCATGCGCGACGAGGAAGAAGCGCGCCGACGCATCATCCTCGAAGCGCGAACCGCCCTTGTCCGCGGCGAATTCTTTCTGGCCTTCCAACCAATTTTCAGTCTCAAATCGGAAGAAGTTCTGGCCAGTGAAGTCCTGTTGCGGTGGCGCCATCCGGTCCACGGCGTGATGAACCCGCATCAATTCGCGTCGGTTCTGGAAGATCCGGTATTGTTGTCCCAGCTGCAGGATTTGGTGCTCGACAAAGCGCTGGATGCCGTAGCCGCCGACCCGTCACTGAAGGCAGTGGGCGTCAATTTCGTGGCCAGCCAATTGCAGGGCATCGCGTCGGCGGAGCGAATTTTCGGCAAGATGGCCTCGCGCGGGATCCCCGCCGACCGGCTGATCGTCGAGGTTCCCAAATCGGTCATGCTGGGACGTGTCGTCACGGGAAGTCCCATGGAGCAATGTCTCGAACGGTTGCGCTGGGCCGGCGTGGCCATCGCCCTCGACGATTTCGGCACGGGTGGGGCCTCATTGGTGCACTTGCGAACCCTCCCGGCCGATATTCTCAAGATTGATGTCAGCCTGATCGCGGCAATCAGCGGCGACAAGGCCACGGCTCGCACCGTCAATTCAATCATCGACCTCGCGCATAGTTTCGGACGAACGGTCGTCGCCGAAGGAATTGAGACGGAGCTTCAACTGGCGGCACTCAAGCGTGGCGGTTGCGACGCGGGACAGGGCCATCTGCTTGGGCGACCGCTGGAATCCGCCAATACCGGCCGGCTGCGCATCGCGGTCGCCTAGACGGTCGCGCGAAGCCTGGAGAACAGGTCGGTCAACAGCGTGACATAGGTGTCGAGGCGCTTGCGCACGCCGGTATTCGCTTCGGCAATCTGTTCTGCCAGCGCGGTACGTTGCCGATAGCGATCGAGCACGAAGACGAGCGCTTCGTCGGTGCTCAGCCCCTTGACCGGCACCAGATGGCGATAGCCCAATACTCCCTCAAACAATCCTGAAAACTTGCGGCTATAGGCCACCGGGACGACCGGCACGCCACTCGAAAATGCCGCGATGCAGGCATGCATCCGTCCCGCGACGAGGAAATCCAGCCCGGAGATATAGCTTTTGGCCGCCGACGGTGATGAAAAGTCGGGCACCCGCACCACGCCCGGAAATTCGGTTGCCAAACGATCCGCCACCGCGCCGTCGTCGTCGCGCGGGATATGGGGGGCGTTGACGTGCGTGATCAGTTCGACCGTCGCACCCTCGTTCTGAAATGCCGTGATCATCGCCCGGCTCAGCTCGGCATAATTGACGTCCAGGCCATAGTCATTCGTGCCGCCATAGCCGCCATTGAACAGCAGACCCGAGACGTTGATGCCCACGCGTGGCCGCCCGCTCGACTTTGCCGCGCGCTCAAAGGGCAAGGCAAAGGCGACATCGACCGACTCCAGCACCGTCGTGCCGGGCGCCATTTCCTCGGCGACAGCACGGCTCTGCGGGTCGCGCGCCACGATTGCGTCCGCGCGGCGCATGATGAATGCCGCCAGCCTGCGCATCGGCCCCGGCGAAAACGGGCCAATAGTCTGGGGGGAAAACACCAGCGGCTTGCGACGGGTGATAACCGCCATCTTGGTTGACCAAAGATATGTGAACCGCTTCCAGCCGTAGATATTGGTCCAACTGTCGCCCGCGCCGATGTCGAGCACGCAATCGAGCGGGGTCAGCGCACCCCAATATCCGGACGGTAACAACATGGTCTTTGCGTCGAGCTCGATGGCCGTGATGTCTGCACCAATGACATATGCCGAGCCCAAATTCGCCTGGACCAAAGATTGTGAACATCGGGGTCAAGCCGACCTTGGCTGCAGCCTCGCGCGTGATGGCAAGATGCGCGACCGTGAGGGCACCGACCCCCAGATTGGACGACCGCGTGGAATGCCACAACAAGCCGATGTTGATCTTCTTTGCGCTCATTGATCCAGCCACGTCGGCACTCTGCGTGTTC
The DNA here is from genome assembly GCA_963740775.1 of uncultured Alphaproteobacteria bacterium. Taxonomy (GTDB): domain Bacteria; phylum Pseudomonadota; class Alphaproteobacteria; order Sphingomonadales; family Sphingomonadaceae; genus Sphingomonas_O. Next base: position 153,408 of record CAVUFE010000005.1, read on the forward strand.
GCCTCTGAGTCCTGCAAGTATACCGGATAGCGCGTAAAGCATCTGCCGCCACGCGAACTTGCGCGGATATCGCCAAATGCTTGGAAGGTCAGCACGATGGCCAAGCCATAATAAGGGCGGCCCGCCGGTGTCTCGCACAAGGTGCAACTTGTTGCGGTCATCGAGATAGATTGGCAGCTGGACGATTGCGTATCGTCTTGCCTGAGCCGGTGATTCCGCCCTGCCGGTGCATCACACGTGCCCCGGGGGCAAACCCCAGTTTCATTCCCCGCTGAGCGCCGCGCATGAACCATTCGACTTCTTCGCAATATAGGAAATAGTCCTCGCGCATCGGGCCGACGGACGCGGGAAACGGTGTGGCCGACCAGACATAGAGGCGCCCAACAGATAATTTTGGCTAGCTTCTACTTCTTCCGCATTGGCCGCGTCGCGTTCGCCATAGCCGAGCGATATCGTTCGGCCGCTGTAGGGTGACCACCCCCCGTGTCCTTGTGTGCGACCATCAGGAAAGATCAGCGAACCTCCGACAGCCTGAACATCGCCTACTGCAAGACGTGCCAAGAGCGCCGCCAAGGCGCCGGGGTCCGGCTCGGCATCCGGATTGACGATCCACCACGCCCGCGCAGAGGGACGCTGCGCCATTGCGAGGTTACAGCCGCCGGCGTAACCGATGTTTCCGGCGCCTCGACGATGTGAGCGGTTGGCCGCCAGCAAGCTTTGCCGGCAACCGCGCCTGCAATTCGGCAAAGGCGGATGGCCCACCATTCTCGCAGACGATAATTTCGAAGTCTGGATAAGTCAGGCGTTCCAGCGCAGCGATACACAGGCAAACGTCCATCGCGCTGCGGTAAGATACGATGCAGACGGCGACAGTCACCTTGCCAGCAATCGCAGGGCGTCGATCAACCTCCACAAGCGGATGCGGACGAGCGTCATTAAAGCCTTAACTCGATCCACCGCCGTTAGCTGCGATGACGACATGATCCGCGGCGCGTGCACGAGGATTGAAAGCGGAAGCGCCAATTGCTTCAACGCCCAAGACCCGCGCTCGCCGCGATGCTTGGCGAGCAAGAGGCTCTCGCGATTAATCCGTCCCCATTTCTTCGCCAATGAGCGCCAGTCCGTTCGTGCCGGGTGAGCGACTATCGCATCGGGCGCATAAGTCAGTCGAAAAGCCGCGATCACGCGCGCGCCAGCACCATTCCGTGTCTTCCGAAACTCCGGTGCGAAACGGGCCAACCTCGTCGAAGGTCTTGCGCGAGCAGAACAGGTTCGCGGTCACCGTGAAGCCTTTGCGCGTCACATAGTCTTCATTGTCGAAGGCGAACACGCTTTCGAAGGCCTCGGCTCCAGATTTGCACTCGCTGGTCGAGACGGTCATCCGTCCGCCGACTACCGGGGCGCGTTCCAGCGCGGCGATCCCTGCGGTGAGCCACTCCGGGGAGGGTACACAGTCGCAGTCGGTGAAGGCCAGGATCGCGCCGTTTGATGCGGCAACGCCTCCGTTGCGCGCCGGGCCCGCGCCCTTTTCGCCGACGATTGTGAGTGAGGCACGGCCCGCGATGGCCTGCTCCACCGCGGCGCGGCCAATCGGCGACGCATTGTCGGCAACGACTACCTCAAACTCGCTGGGCGAAAAGGTTTGCAGGCTCAGAGCCGTCAGGCAGGCGTCGAGACTTCGAGATCCTGGTAATGCGGCACGATGACACTTACGCCCACGCTCATGCGAAGGCCCGCAAGAGTTTCTCACAAGTGGGCTGGGTAACAACGTGATCATATTCACGCTCGATGTGCGCCAAGTCCGGCAGATCGAGGGTCCACCAACGGCTCGCTTCCAGCGCGGCGATCAGTTCGGGATCGAAGCGTGCCCGCAGAGTTCGGCCAGGATTGCCGGCAACGATGCTGTAAGCCGCGACGTCCTTTGTCACGATTGAACCCGCACCGATGATGGCGCCGCGCCCGATCAGCTTGCAACCCGGCAAGACGACCGTGTTGTGACCAATCCATACATCGTCTTCGATGATCAGGGGTTCGGGCGACAGCGCGTCAGCGTGCGAGCACGCCATGCGAAGCTTCATAAATTAGCGGGTGGGTGGTCATTCCGTCGATCGGATGATTGCTATCGACCACGCGGACGCTGTTGCCGAAGGAACAATAACGGCCAATCCGCAGGGGACCTGGCATGCGCCAGCGATCGAAACATCCATACGAATAAAGGCCGACCTGCACGTCAGTACCGCTCGGCGAAAAACACTCGAAGCGGCAGGCTGGTCATCTGTTGACGGCGCCAGCGGAACAACCGCGCGCGATCGATGAGGCCCCCAAGCATGGCGGGCTAATGACGAGATCGGGCGCGGGGCGTAAACCCCGCGCCCCAAACGGATCAACGCTTCGAGAATTGGAAGCTGCGACGCGCCTTGGCGCGGCCGTACTTCTTACGCTCGACCGTACGGCTGTCGCGGGTCAGGAAGCCCGCAGCTTTGACGGGCGCGCGCAACACCGGCTCGAACTTCGTCAGCGCCTGGCTGATGCCGTGCTTCAGCGCACCGGCCTGGCCCGACAGTCCGCCGCCCTTGACGGTGGCGACAACGTCATAGCTGCCGACACGATCGGCAACTTCGAACGCCTGAGCAATGACGAGGCGCAGGGTCGGGCGAGCAAAATAGATTTCGCCGTCACGGCCGTTGACGGTGATCTTGCCCGAACCGGGCTTGATCCACACACGGGCTACCGCGTCCTTGCGGCGACCGGTGGCATAGGCGCGGCCTTGCGCGTCGATGATCTGCTCGCGCAGCGGCGCGGTCGAGACCGGCGTGACAGGCGCCTGATCCTCGTCACCCGGCAAGGTGTCGACGACAGGGGTGGGGGCGGGGGCCTGCGCGCCGGTCAGCGCGGCAAGGTCCGAGAGCGATTGACGATTGTCGGCCATTATGCGCCCACCTTGTTCTTGCGGTTCATCGAAGCGAAATCGAGGACCTGCGGGTCCTGCGCCGTGTGAGGGTGCTCCGCGCCCTGATAGACGCGCAGCGCGCGCATCTGGTCACGACCAAGGGGGCCGCGCGGGATCATGCGCTCAATGGCCTTTTCCAGCACGCGCTCGGGAAACTTGCCCTCCAGGATCTTCGCCGGCGTGGTGGTCTTGATACCGCCCGGGTGACCCGTGTGCTTGTAATAGATCTTGTCGGTGGTCTTCTTGCCCGTGAACTTCACCTTCTCGGCGTTGATAATGATGACGTTGTCACCACAATCGACGTGGGGGGTATAGCTCGGCTTGTGCTTGCCGCGCAGGATATTGGCGACCATCGACGCCACGCGCCCGACGACCAGTCCGTCCGCATCGATCAGATGCCAGTTCTTTTCGACTTCAGCCGGCTTGGCCGACTTGGTCGTCTTCATCAGCGCCTTCATGGCGTAAGTCTCCCGAAATGAAAAACCGCCCCGATAAAGGGCGGCGTTGCCGATCCCATTAGACAATTGCCTTCAAAACGCAAGGGTATCATAATACCCGTCATCCTTGTCGGGATGTCGTTTGATGCGTTGGAATACCCTCTGATCAGCGCCGGCCGACTACATGGGCGCACCACGCAGTGACGGCGACTAACAACGCGCCATTGGCTTGGTGCAGGATCGCAAGCGGCAGGCTGATCCCCGTCATGACCGTCGCTATGCCGAGCAGGATCTGCGTTCCCCCTATGACTGCCACAGCGCGTGCCGCGGACCTGCCCCCCAATGCCTTGGCGCGGCGCTCAAGCAGCACCAGCGCCAAAAGTGTGACGAAAGCCCACCAGCGATGGATGAAATGAACAAGATACGGGTCGGTCGCAAAGGTCGCCAGTCCATGACTCCAATCGACGCCATCGGGGAACACGCGGCCCTGCATCAGCGGCCAATCGCGCGCGACCGCACCGGCACGCATCCCGGCGACCCATGCGCCGAGCATGAGCTGAATCGCGAGCACAATCCCTGCAAGGGAGGCTAGCCGGGTCCATCGGGCGGCACGTCCGCTACGTAAATCCAGCGCGGTCCAGATTACCCCTGCCATGATGAAGAGCGCCAGCAGCAGATGGATCGACAAGCGGATGTGACTGACATGCTCCCCCTGCAACAAGCCGGACGTAACCATCCACCAGCCCACGGCACCCTGCAGTCCGACGAGTGCCACCAGCGCCACAAGCCGCGGTTTGTACCCCGCAGGGATCGCGCCTCGCAGCCAGTACCAGAGCAATGGCAGCAGCAGGGCCAGCCCGATCACCCGTCCGAGCAGCCGGTGGACCCATTCCCAGAAGAAGATGAACTTGAATTGCCCGAGCGTGATCCCGGCATGCACGCTTTGCGCCTGTGGCACGTTCAGATATTCGGCGTAGGAGTGGGCCCAAGCTGCCTGCGTCAGCGGTGGCAGGATCCCTGATACGACCTTCCATTCGGTGATCGAAAGCCCGCTTTCGGTCAGGCGCGTCAGCCCGCCGACGATGACGATGGCGAAGACCAGGCCCGCGACAATGAACAGCCAGCGGGCGAGCTTGTACGATTGCGGCATGAAGGGCGCCCTATCGCGGGAATGGCCCGGCCTCAATCATTGCTTGCCTAGGCGACGATAAGTCGCTGTGATTGTTTGAAGCCGCAACAGGCGGCACAGGGAGAGAGATCGATGCGTCGCGGTTTGGCAGGACTGATCCTCTTCTTGATCATTGCTGCCGTGGCCCTCACTGCGTGGGAGCCGATGATGGCCCAGCAATCGGTCGCTCCGGCCCCGGCGCATTATGACGGGAGGATTGTCCGCGACGAGTGGGGCGTGCCTCACATCTACGGCAAGCGTGATGTCGATGTTGGCTTCGCACTCGCCTATGCCCATGCCGAAGACGATTTCGCGACACTGCAAGAAGTGGTGGCGATGACCCGTGGCCGGGCCGGTGCGATGATGGGACCGGAGGGAATGAAGGTCAGCTATGTCCTCGGTCTGCTCGACGCGCGCGGGACCGTCGATCGTCACTATGATGAGCTCGCCCCGCGAACGCGCGCGTTGCTCGATGCCTATGCCAGCGGCCTGAATGCCTATGCGGCCAGGCATGGCAGTGAAGTCCGTCTGGCAAAACTTTTCCCCGTGAACGGCAAGGATGTCGCCACGGGCTTCGTGCTTCGTTCGCCGTTTTTCTTCGGACTGGACGGAGTGCTCGGCGCGCTGAGCGAGGACAAGCCGCTTCCGGTCGAGATGGCGAAACCGTACGTTGCCGGCACACCAAGAACGGCCCTGCGCGTCGCGGACCTGCCGTCTGGCGATGGCAACATGAACGGCTCCAACGCCTTTGCCGTAGCGCCGCGCAAGTCCACCGACGGTCATACCCGCCTGATCAGCAATTCGCACCAACCGTGGACGGGCGGGGTCGCGTGGTATGAAATGCACGTCCAGTCCGGCGAGGGTTGGCATTTTTCCGGCGCTAACTTCCCCGGCATGCCGTTTCCGGCGTTGGGGCATAACGAAACGCTTGGGTGGACGAATACCGTCGACCGACCCGACCTGATCGACATCTACAAGCTGGTCTTGAACGAGGACGGCACGAAGTACCGCTTCGACGGGCAATGGCTTCCACTCGAAAAGAAGCGCATCTGGCTGCGCTACAAGCTGGGCCCGTTGCTGATCCCGGTTTTCAAAACGGCCTACCGTTCGGTGCACGGGCCGGTCATCGTCAACAAATCCGGCGCCTGGGCCATCAATTATGGCGGCCAGGATACGATTGGCCAGATCGACCAATATTACCGGCTGAGCCACGCGCGCGATTGGAACGAATGGTCGGCAACGATGGCAATGCACCAGATTCCGGCGACCAATTTCATCTACGCCGATGCAACGGGCCGGATCGCCCATGTTTACAACGCGCAATTCCCGCTGCGCAAACCTGGCTTCAATTATCGGGGCGTCTTGCCGGGTGATACATCGCGCGCTCTGGCGAACGGACAAGTGCCTTGGTCGATGGTACCCCAGAACATCGATCCAAAATCGGGTTTCCTCGAAAACTCGAACAACACGCCGTTTCTCGCTGCGGGGCCTGGCTCCGAACTCGATCCCAGAGCTTACTCGCCGCTGCTGGGCATCGAAACAGACGTGACCAACCGCGCGCTTCGCGGCGTTGGCCTGATGGCGGCGGCGGGCAAGCTCAGCGAGGCTGATCTGTGGCGGATCAAGTACGATACGGCCTATGATCCGAACGGTTATGCGGGTGGTTGGTGGCGGGCGATCGCGGCGGTCGATCCCAAGGGCGACAAGACGATCGCCGCCGCCAAGGCTCTGTTGGCCACATGGGACTGGACCCTGGACGGCAAGGGGCGGGCCGACGCGCTCGCCTGCTTGATGCTGCGCCCGGCGAACAAAGTGAATTATCAGCGGCTTGCCAAGCCCGCGGACGCGCGCGAGGAGTTGGCGCAATGGTCGGCGCACCTCATGAAGTATTTCGGGCGACTTGATCCGCCTCTGGGCGATTTGATGCGATTGAGGCGTGGCAACGTCGATCTACCCCTCGATGGCGGACCCGACGTGCTGCGCGCCATGGCGTTGTGGGACATCGACGAGGATGGCCGATTGCGCGCCAAGCATGGCGACAGCTTCATCATGCTGGTCGACTGGGCGCCCAATGGGCAGGTCCGGTCGCAGTCGATCCAGCCGTTCGGCGCCGCGACCACGCGACCGCAATCGCCGCATTATGCCGATCAGGCGTCACTGTTCGCGGCGCATCGCATGAAGCCGGTGTGGTTCTGGCCGGCCGATGTCGCGGCCCATGCCAAGAGCGCGAAGCGGCTGACGACCTGAGCATCGCGGCACCAAGTTCAGCGTGACGAAGGCGCGCTTCGTTTCTAAAACCCGAACCAGTTTCGAAGGATGATGTCGCGATGCGTTTGAAGATTGGCTTGCTCACCGCTGCCGCCGCCATGTTTGCCGCCCCGGTCCTTGCCGCCGCCCCGGCGCCGCTGTCCGAACTCGTCAAGTCGGTGGACATTCCGTACCAGCAATTCACCCTGCCCAACGGGTTACGCGTGCTGGTCCATACCGATCGCAAGGCGCCGCTGGTGCATGTCGGCGTCTGGTTTCACATCGGCAGCAAGAACGAACCCGTCGGCAAGACGGGCTTCGCCCACCTCTTCGAACACATCATGTTCTACGGCAGCGAGCATGCACCCGGTGATTTCTTCCAATATCTTCAGGATATTGGCGCGACCGACACCAACGGCACAACCTGGTACGACCGCACCAATTATTTCGAGACAGTCCCGACCGGTGCGCTCGACCGCGCCCTGTTCCTCGAAAGCGACCGCATGGGCTATCTGCTCGGCGGGCTCACCCAGGCGCGGCTGGATGCGCAGCGCGGTGTCGTCCAGAACGAAAAGCGGCAGGGCGACAACCAACCGTTCGGCACAGTCGACTATCTCGTCAACGACGTGCTGTTCCCCGTGGGGCATCCTTATCGTCATTCGACGATCGGATCGATGGCCGACCTTAACGGCGCGAGCCTGGAAACGGTGAAGGGCTGGTTCAGTGCGCATTACGGGCCGAACAACGCCGTGCTGGTGCTGGCTGGCGATATCGACCTGCCCACCGCCAAGGCTAAGGCCACCCGGTGGTTCGGCGCTATCCCCAGAGGGCCGGTGACGGCACGCCCGGCGATTGCCGTGCCGACGTTGCCCGCCAATGTCGACAAGATCATGCACGATCAGGTCCCCTACGCCCGCGTCCAGCGCAGCTGGGTGGTCGAGGGCGTCAATGGTCGCGACACTGCGGCGCTCGACGCCGCCATGGCCATCCTTGGCGGTCTGTCGTCGAGCCGGCTGGATACCGCCTTGGTGCGCGGTGAGAAGTTGGCCGTTGGGGTCAGCGCTGCGCTCGAAGACCATGAGGACCTGTCGATCGCCACGATCAGCGCCAATGTGAAACCCGGAGAGGATCCCGCGAAGGTTGCCACGAGGCTCGACACGATCGTCGCCGACTTCATCAGGACCGGACCGACCGCAGACGAGGTTGCGCGGGTCGCGACCAAGGCCGTCGCCGGCCAGATTGCCGGGTACGAAACCGTCGGCGGGTTCAGCGGCAAGGGCCCGACGCTTGCCGAGGGGCTACTCTACTCCGACGATCCGGCGAAATATAAAAAGGATCTGGCCGAAACCGCCGCGCTGACCCCGGACCGCGTCCGCGATGCCGCCGCCAAGTGGCTTGGCCGTCCCGCCTTGCATCTGACGGTCTTGCCGGGGCCACGCGAAGACACACCGGAAATGCGCGCAATCCGCGGCGATGTGACCCCGCCATCAGGCCGGGGGATGAGCTTCTTTCGCAAACCGGGCGAACCGCCGGCTCAAGTCGCGACGCAGAACGCCGCACCCGATCGCAGCACTTTCCCGCCGGTGGGTCAGCTGGCGGCGTTGAACTTCCCCAAGATCGAGCGCGCAACGCTGGCCAACGGCGTGCAGGTCTTCCTGGCGCGTCGGCCCGAAACCCCTACCGTGCGCGTCGCCGTCAGCTTCAATGCCGGCACGTCGGCAGATCCGAAGGATGCGGTGGGCACCCAGTCTTTGATGCTGTCGCTCATGGACGAGGGCACCAAGACCCTGAATTCGGTGCAGATTGCCGAAGCGCAGGAGCGATTGGGGGCGACGATCTCGGGCGGGGCGACGCTCGATCGCACCAGCCTGCAATTATACGCGCTCAAGCCCAATCTTGCGCCATCGCTCGACTTGTTGGCCGACATCATCCGCAATCCCGCCTTTGCCGAAGACGAGTTCCAGCGGCTTCGCGCGCAGCAGCAGGCGGCGGTGGCGGCCACCCTCGCCGATCCCATGAATGCGGCGCGCTATGTCGCGGGGCCGATCGCGTTCGGGCCAGACCATCCTTACAATGTCTGGGGGCGCGGCAGCGGTGACCCGGTAGCGCTGGCCAGGCTGACGCGCGACGATGTCGTACGTTTTCACCGGGACTGGATCGTCCCGTCCAACGCGCAGATATTCGTCGTCGGCGATACGACGCTGGGGGAAATCGTCCCGCTTCTCGACGCGCGGCTCGGCAACTGGCCCATGGACCGTCGTGCGCGACCGACCAAGGACCTGTCGGCGGCGGTGCCGGTCAAGCCATCACGCATCTACCTCGTCGACAAGCCGGGTGCGCCGCAATCGGTCCTGCGCGGTGTCCTCGCGCTCAACATGACCGGGAAGAGCGACCTCGTGCCGCTCGAAAGCGCGAACGACGTGCTTGGCGGCGGTTTCATCAATAGGCTGAATACAGACCTGCGTGAGGAAAAGGGGTGGTCCTACGGCGCAGGCTCGGGTGTTACCGCATTCGAGGGGCCGGCAACTTTCCTGGCCGTATCCCCGGTGCAGACCGACCGCACGGGGGACGCGCTGGCGGCGATGATCGCGGATGTGAAGGCATTTGCGACAACCAAGCCGATCACCGCCGAGGAATTGGCGCGCAGCGTCAATGGGTCGGTTCGCGCGCTGCCCGGTCAGTTCGAGACGTCGGATGCCGTGCTCGGCGCGCTCCAGCAGATCGTCTGGCTTGGTCGTCCCGACGATTATTATGTCGGTCTGCCCGCCAAATATCGCGCGCTGACCTCGACGCAGTTGGACGGGGCCACGCGTGCGGCGATTGATCCGTCGCACATCGCCTGGATCGTCGTCGGCGACGCCAAGGTCATCAGGCCGCAATTGGAAAAGGTCGGCCTGCCGATCGACACCGTCGAGTTGCCGAGCACCAAGTAACTGCTAACATCGTTGTGAATAATGGAGAGAGAATCATGTCGAATGTCGCTGGCAAATGGGATTGCGTGGTGAATTCGCCACTGGGCGAGCAGAAGTCGGTCCTGACCGTCAATGACAATGGTGACGGCACCTGGTCGGGTGACAATACCGGCGCGATGGGCGGCCTGGCCTGCGAAAATGGCAAGATCGACGGCAACAAGATCACCTGGACGATGGACATGAAGGTGCCAATGCCGATGACGCTCGAATGCGATGCGACGATCGACGGCGATACGTTGACCGGCGGCGTCAAAGCCGGCGCATTCGGCACCAGCCCGATGAAGGGCACACGTCACGCCGGCTGATTTCGACGGCCAACCGACGCTCGAGGGCGACGACATCCTCCTCCGGCCGACCGTGCCGGAGGATTGGGATGGCTTGTTCGCCGTCGCGAGAGACCGCCAGATCTGGGCGAAACATCCGGCGTGGGACCGGTATCAGGAACCGGTGTTTCGCGCTTATTTCGACGATGCGCTCGCCTCCGAGAGCGGACTGACGGTCATCCACAAAACGAGCGGGCGCGTCATCGGCGCGTCGCGTTATGCGGTGTTCTTCGACGCGGACGAGGTCGAGATCGGCTGGACCTTTCTGTCACGCGATTATTGGGGCGGGGCGGTCAACCGCCAGATGAAGCGGCTGATGCTGGCGCACGCGCTGGACCGCTTTCCTCGCGTCGTCTTTCGGGTCGGCGAACACAATGTCATCTCACGTCGCGCGATGGAGAAGATCGGTGGACGCCTGACCAATCGCACCGAGAGTATCGTGCGTGGAGGCGTGCCGATCGTGCATGTCATTTATGACATTGACCGGCCAGGTTTCGCGACCGGGCCGCTCGCCCCCTGATCTTCGCGTCGAATTGGCAGCGCCGCGGGTAATGCTGTCTTCAAATCGTGTCGCCCGGACCGTCTTGCGTTGGAACGCGATCTCAGGTGACTAGCGTGACATGCCCCATCTTGCGTCCATCACGCACGACCTTGCCGTAAAGGTGCAGGTGGGCCCGCGGCTCGGCGAGAAACTCGTGCCAGCGCTCTGCGTCCTCGCCGATCAGGTTGTGCATCTGTGCACCGTCGCCGGTCAACGCAGTGGAACCCAAGGGCAGTCCACAGATCGCCCGCACATGGTTCTCGAACTGCGACGTGACCGCGCCCTCGATGGTCCAATGGCCGCTATTGTGCACGCGTGGCGCCATTTCGTTGAACACCGGGCCGTCGGCGGTCGCAAAGAACTCGACCGAGAGCACCCCGACATATTCCAGTGCGGCGGCGATCCGATCCGCCGTTGCGCGCGCGCTCGCCATGCAGGCCAGCACCTCGGCATGCGCCGGAACCGTCGACGTATCGAGGATCCCATCGCGGTGACGGTTTTCGGGCGCATCCCAATGCACCACCGCGCCGTCCTGTCCACGCGCGAGGATCACCGAAAACTCCCGCTCGAATGCGACAAATCCTTCGAGGATCGCAGGCTGCCCGGCGATCCTCTGCCATGCCGCATCGGCATCCGCAGGAGTTGGCAGCAGAGCCTGTCCCTTGCCGTCATAGCCAAAGCGCACCGTTTTCAGGATCGCCGGCGTACCGACTTGTGCCACCGCCGCATCGAGTTGCGCCCGGTCTTTCACCTCGGCCCAAGGCGCGGTTCGGGCACCCTGATCGGCGGCAAAACGCTTCTCGACCACCCGGTCTTGCGCCGTCCGCAACGCGGCAAGGGGCGGATAAAGCGACACGCTTGCGGCGACCGCCTCCAGCGGTCCGGCATCGACATTCTCGAACTCGTAGGTCGCAACGTCGACACGGGCCGCAAACGCGCTCAGCTTGTCGCGGTCATCATATTGCCCCTGCGTCCACGCGGCGGCCACTTCGCTCGCCGGTCCCGAAGCTTCGGGACTGTAGACGTGACAACGATAGCCGAGCTGTGCAGCCGCCATCGCGAGCATCCGGCCGAGCTGCCCTCCGCCAATAATCCCGATCGTACCGCCCGGGGAGATCATGCGGCCGACATCACTCGGGGCTTTCGGCAACGCTTTCGGTCTGGCGCGTGCGCCATGCCGCCAGCCGCGCAGCCAGCGCATCGTCCCCCAGGGCCAGGATCGCCGCCGCGAGCAGCCCTGCATTGGTCGCCCCCGCCTTGCCGATCGCCAGCGTGCCGACCGGAATGCCGCCGGGCATCTGTGCGATCGACAACAGACTATCCATTCCCTTGAGCGCCTTGCTTTCCACCGGTACACCGAGCACCGGCAGCGCGGTCATGCTCGCTGTCATGCCTGGCAGATGCGCGGCACCGCCGGCACCCGCGACAATCACCTTCAGTCCGCGTTCAGCCGCGCTGGTCGCATAATCGTACAGGCGTTGGGGAGTTCGGTGTGCGGATACCACTTTTGCTTCGAAAGGCACGTCGAGCGTCTCAAGCATGGCCGCACAGGCGCGCATCGTCTCCCAATCGGAGCGGCTGCCAATGATGATGCCGACCAACGGTTGCGTCATCGGACGGCCTCTAAACGGCGCGGTTCGTCGCGGCAATGTGGCATCGCGTCGAGAATCTTGGCTAAGGGACGGAGCCGACAGGCTTCATTCGAGTTATTGACGGATGTTGCGTGATGCTGCGCTTTCGACGGCGCGACCGATGAGCGATGTATCGCGCCTGCGTGCCCAATTGGCGACGGCAGAGGCGCGCATTGCCGAGCTCGAACGGCTGGCCGACACCGATCCGCTAACCGAGCTGCCTAATCGTCGCCCCTTCATCCGCGCAATTGACCGTGCGGTTCGTCATCTGGAACGCCACGGCACGCCCGCGGCGGTATTGTTTGTCGATGTCGACCGGTTGAAGTCCGTGAACGACCAGTTTGGCCACCTTAGTGGCGATGCCGCGCTGCTTCACATCGCCCGTGTGCTCGACCGTGAAGTGCGTGCCTCGGACTTGGTGGCACGGATCGGCGGCGATGAGTTCGGCCTGGTGCTGGATCACGTCGACGAAGCCGCGGCGCTTGCCAAGGCAGAGATCCTCGCCGCGGCCGTGGGTGCCGCGCCCGTCGTCTTCGGCGACACGAGCGTTTCGATCCGGCTGTCGATCGGCGTTGCCTCGGCCCGCGTGGGCGACACGACCGAAACCCTGCTGCGCCGTGCCGACGAAGCCATGTACGCGGTCAAGCGCGACTAGCGTTCGGACAGGTAGAACCGTTCGCGCGCGCGCAGATCGTCAGCGAGGTCATAGACCAATGGCTGGCCCGTCGGGATCTCAAGGTTCGCGATATCCGCGTCGGCAATGCCCGACAGATGCTTGACCAGGGCGCGCAACGAATTGCCGTGCGCCGCGATCAGCACGCGTTTGCCGTCGCGCAGCTGTGGCGCGATCCGCGCGTCGAAATACGGTAGCACGCGCGCGATGGTATCCTTCAGGCTTTCGGTCTGCGGGATCGGCACACCCCGGTAGCGCGTGTCTTGGGACAGGTCGTACGCGCTGCCGTCCTCGGGCAAGGGCGGCGGGATGTCGAAGCTCCGTCGCCACAGCTTGACCTGATCGTCGCCATGCCTCGCCGCCGTTTCGGCCTTGTTGAGGCCGGTCAGCCCGCCATAAGACCGCTCGTTCAGCCGCCAGTCCTTCTCGACCGGCAGCCACAGCCTCCCCATCGCCTCCAGCGCGAGATTACACGTCTTGATCGCGCGGCTCTGGAAGCTGGTAAAGCACTGGTCGAAATCATAGCCTTTGTCGCGCAGGCTTTCGCCAGCCGCCCAGGCCTCCTTCACGCCTTGCTCGGTCAGGTCGACGTCCCACCAGCCGGTGAACCGGTTTTCGAGATTCCATGCCGATTGGCCGTGGCGGAGCAGGACGAGCGTGGGCATGATTGCTAGAGTTCCAAAGTCATGAAGCGATTGTGCGGGCTGGCCGGATAGCCACCGAACGCGTCGCAGTCCACGAAGCCACGGCGCTCGTAAAGCGCGTTCGCTGCGTCGAACATCGGCGCGGTACCGGTTTCAAGGCTGACACGGGAATATCCTGAGGCGCGCGCTTGCCCGATCAGGTGATCGAGCATCGCCCGTGCGACACCTTTGCGCAGTCGCGCCGGATGCGTCCGCATCGACTTCAGTTCGCCATGATCGTCATCGACCTGCTTGAGCGCACCGATGCCCAGCAACGTCTCGCCGTCCCACGCCGAAAAGAAACGAATATCCGGCGCCTGCAATCCGCTCGAATCCAGCGCATGGGCGTTTCGTGCGGGCGTGGAGGCGTGCGCTTCGGCACGGTGAAGGCGCAGCAATGCCTCGACGCGCGCATCGCCCAGGCCGCCCTCCCTGATGATCATAGCCGCTCGACGATCTCCGCCACCGTCTTCAGGCAGTCGACCGCCAGTTTCTTGCTGCGATCCGGCGACCAGCCCTCGACCGGGTCGGGGGCGTCCCTGTTGTCCTTGAAGGGCATTTCCAGCGTCATGCTCACCGCTCCGAATCGCTCGGCCAGCTGGTTGGTCGACATGGTCATGTTGGCCTTGCCGAGACCCGCCTTGGGGTAACCGTATTTGGTTTGGAAATCCTCGGTGCGTGCTTCGAGCGCCGCGAGGAAAGCGTCATACGTGTCGACTTGCTCCTGGGTCAGCGACGGCACGCCGTCGAACCCGGCCATAAAAACATAGGGGATTGCCTCATCGCCATGCACGTCCATCGCGAAATCGACGCCGGTCTCGTCCATCGCCGCGCGGACCAGAAACACTTCAGGGCTGCCGTCCATCGACGGGTCGGCCCATTCGCGATTGAGGTTTTTGCCCGCCGCGTTGGTGCGCAAATGCCCGCGCGCTGAGCCGTCGGGGTTCATGTTGGGCACCACGTGCAGGGTCGCGGCCGCCCGCAGTCTTGCCGCCGCCGCGTCATCGCTGGTCAGGAAGTCGAGCGCCCCTTCCATCCACCATTCGGCCATTGATTCGCCCGGATGCTGGCGTGCGTAGAGCCAAATCTGGGCCTTCCCGCTGCCGATGCGCAACACGTCGAGCGGTCGGCCATCGAGCGTTTCGCCCAGCACGCGGTGCGCAGCATGGGGGCTGGCAGCGGTACGCTCGACCAGCGCCTTGTGCCGTGCGCTGGAATAAGGCGCAAAATAGGCGAACCATACACTGTCGCCCGCAGGCTGGTGGCGGATGGTCAGCGTCCCGTCGGCATAGTGCGTGTCGGTACGGCGCCACGCCTCATCGTCGTCGCTGACGCAGGCACGATAGTCGGGCCAGCCGAGCGGATAAGCCGCGCCCCCGCAATTGGTGATGGCAAGCTCGAGCGGCTGCCCGCCCGCGCCATCGACGCGGAAATAAAACCACTGGTAGAAATCGGACTGATGGTCCTTGCGGATTGCCAGCTCGGCGCGCGCGGCGTCGATCGCCAGCACGTCGATATTGCCGGCGTCGAAGTCGGCGGAAATGCGGATGGTCATCTGACGGTGATAGTGCGCCCGTTCACGCCCGGAAAGTCCCGGAACAATGCATAGGCGAGGCGTTGTGCGATCTCGCGCTGGCCCGTGCCCGTCTTATCCTCGGTTTCGGCACGGCCTTCCCACACCGTCGATCCGCCGCGTTCACGCAGTTGCACCGATAGTCGGGTAAACACGGCTTCGCGCCGTCCACCGCCAAAGCCGATGCCGACGCCACCGCCAACACTGCTGCCGCCATAATAACCGCCGCCACCGCCGCCGCCCAGGCCGATGGAAAAGCTCGGCTTGCGCTTTTGCGACGGACGATTGTCGCGCGAATATTCGATCGAGAACACATAGCGCGGATCACCGGCACCATTGGTGAAACCCGCCCGGGCAAGTTCGGCCCCCACCGCGTCACGATAGATCTGCGCCTCCAGGCCGCCATCGGCATTGGCAGGGGCAATAGAGCCGCGCTGCACGTCCTGATTCAGGAAAAAGCGCGTGGCGGTTGTCTTCGGGCGCGCATCCGCAACAGCTGGAAAGGTCAGCGCCGCGATGGGCAGCAGGAGGGCGAGGGTCTTCATGATGGCGCTCCGAAATGGTATCTTTAGATAGGCAACGAACGATTGCAGCTTTCGCTGCACCTTGACGGCGGGGGCTTGCGGCAATAGTGGCCCCGCTTCAATTTCCGCCAGATTCGAAGAAGCGCGCAGTCATGAAAATTCGTAACTCGTTGAAGTCCCTCAAGGACCGTCATCGCGACAACCGCGTGATTCGCCGTCGCGGTCGGACTTATGTCATCAACAAGACCAACCGCCGGTTCAAAGCCCGCCAGGGCTGAACCTTCGCGACGCTTAGCATAAGCGACGCTTAGCATAAGCGGAGCGAAGCCGCGCTTGCTAAGCGCGACGAAGATCAGCCGGCCAGCGTCGCACCGCGACGACTGACGACGCGGGTTTACTCCCCGGCGGTTATTTCTGATCCTTAAATCAGCGCCGCGAAGTGAATTCGCGGCTTCGTCGATCCTGGCGATGGTAAGGTCGGCCGTTGCGCCATGTCGTGCCAAGGCCCCCGTTACGGTACGTTGTGCGTCGCACGGCTCATTTCAGCTCATCCCCTGTCAGCCGCACGACGTGCAGCACATTGGTGCTGCCCGGCGTTTTGAACGGCACGCCCGCGACGATCACCAGTCGTTCGTAGCCCTTGGCCAGATTGTGCCGCAGCGCCATGCGCTTGGCCTTGGCGACCATCTCCTCGAAACTCGCTACGTCGCGCGTGTGGACCGCATGCGCGCCCCACAGCAGTCCCAGTCGGCGTGCGGTCGACATGCTCGGCGTCATGACCAGCAAGGGGCACACCCGGCCGCTCCCGCGACACGCGCCGCGCGGTCGATCCCGACATCGTAAAGGTCGCGACGGTGCGCGCGCCCAGCGTATCCGCAATTTCGCGCGCCGCAGACGCTATGGCATCGGCCGCGGTGGCATCGGCCTTCGTTTCGGTGAAATGCAGACGCGCATTATAGCCCGGATCGGCCTCCACGCTCATCGCGATGCGATCCATCATCGCCACTGATTCGACCGGCCACGCGCCCGCCGCGCTCTCCGCCGACAGCATGATCGCGTCGGCGCCATCATAAATCGCGGTGCCGACGTCGGAGACTTCGGCGCGCGTCGGCGTCGGTGCGGTGATCATCGATTCGAGCATCTGCGTCGCCACGACCACCGGGCGCCCCGCGCGGCGTGCCACCTCCACGATGCGCTTCTGTGCCGGGGGAACGTCTTCGGGCGGCAGTTCGACGCCCAGGTCGCCGCGCGCGACCATCACCGCATCGGCCAGTTCCACGATCTCCTCCAGCCGGTCGAGCGCCGCGGGCTTCTCGATCTTGGCAATGATCGCAGCACGACCCTCGATCAGGCGCCGCGCCTCGGCGACGTCCTCGGGCCGCTGGACGAAGCTCAGCGCGACCCAGTCGACGCCTTGCTCGAGCGCGAACGCCAGGTCGGAGCGATCCTTCGTCGTCAATGCCGCCATCGGCACGACCACATCCGGAACGTTCAGGCCCTTGCGGTCGCTCAGCATGCCCCCGACCTCGACCCGAGTCTCGCAATGGTCCGCATGAAGCGCCGTCACGCGCAGCACGATCTTGCCATCATCGAGCAGCAACCGCGCGCCGGGCTTCAGCGCCTCGAATATCTCGCGATGCGGCAGGTTGACGCGCGACGTGTCGCCGGGGTTCCTGTCCTGGTCGAGCCGGAACGCGGCGCCCGTTTCCAGCATTGCCTTGCCACCGGCGAAGGTGCCGACGCGCAGCTTTGGACCCTGCAGGTCGGCGACGATCGTCATCGGCCTGCCCAGCGTCTTTTCCAGCGCACGGATCGCCGCGACGACCGGTTCGTGATCGGCGTGCGAACCGTGGCTCATGTTCAGGCGAAACGCGTCGGCGCCGGCGCGGGCCAGCTTCTCGATCATCTGTGGCGTGTTGCTCGCCGGCCCAAGGGTGGCCAGGATGCGGACCTTGCGGCCACGAGGTTTCAATGTGCGATGGGTGGACATTTCACTCACTCGGCTGGCTTGTCGGGGAGGGGCGGTCGTCCTACTGGCCTAGGGCAGGGGTGGCCGCGCGACAAGTTGTCCGGCCCGAAACACTGAGGACCGAAATGAGCGACGTAATTCAGGCCGACAAATTGCGCCTGCTGATCGAACGCATCGAGCGTTTGGAAGAAGAAAAGCGCGGCATGATGGACGACATCAAGGACGTTTATGGCGAGGCCAAGGGTCAGGGGTATGACGTCAAGACGATGCGCAAGGTCGTGGCTCTCCGCAAACTCGACAAGCACGTGCGCGACGAGGCGGATGCGATGATGGAGACCTATCGCATCGCGCTGGGGCTCGCCTGAGCCGTGGCAGGTCATTCCAAATTCAAGAACATCATGCACCGCAAGGGTGCGCAGGATAAAAAGCGCGCGGCGGCGTTTTCCAAGCTCAGCCGCGAGATCACCGTCGCGGCGAAATCCGGTCTGCCCGATCCGGCGATGAATGCGCGGCTTCGCTCGGCGGTGCTGACGGCGCGCGCGGGCGGCATGCCCAAGGACAATATCGAACGCGCGATCAGCAACGCTTCGAAGGGCGACGGCGCCAATTACGAAGAGATCCGCTACGAAGGCTTCGGACCCGGCGGCGTTTCGCTGATCATCGAGGCGCTGACCGACAATCGCAATCGCACCGCCACGAACGTGAAGACCGCGGTGTCGAAGAACGGCGGCAACCTAGGCGCACCCGGCGCCGTCAGCCACGCCTTCGATCGCCTCGGCCTGATCGCCTATCCGGCAAAGGCCGGCGATGCGGACGCCGTCTTCGAAGCCGCGCTCGAGGCGGGCGCGGAAGACGTGACCAGTGACGAGGACGGCCACCAGATCTGGACCAGCGTCGAATCGCTGCACGAAGTCTCCAAGGCGCTCGAGGCCAGCCTGGGCGAGGGGGAGGGTGCCAAGCTCGCATGGCGCGCGCAGACCATGGTCGACGTGAACGAAGGCGACGCCGGGACATTGCTCAAGCTGCTCGACGCGCTCGACGACGATGATGATGTCCAGACCGTCTGGGGCAATTACGATATTGCCGACGAGGTCATGGAGCGGCTGGGCTGATCGTCCTCGGCCTCGACCCCGGCCTCGGCACGACGGGTTGGGGAATCATCGTCGCGGACGGGAACCGGTTGGCGCATATCGCCAACGGACGCATCGCCACCAGGGCGGCCGATCCGCTCCCCGCGCGGCTGGCGTATCTTGCTGGACAGCTTAATCATCTGCTCATCTCGCACGATGTCGCCAGCGCGGGCGTCGAGGAAGTGTTCGTCAATTCGAACGGCCAATCAACGCTGAAACTCGCGCAGGCCCGTGGATGCCTACTTGCCGCGCTCGGCATGCGCAGCGTTTCCGTCGGCGAATATGCCCCGCGCCAAATCAAGCAGGCGGTGGTCGGAACCGGCGCGGCGGAGAAAGCGCAAGTTCACGCCATGGTGAAACGCTTGCTACCCGGCGTGGCGATCGATGGCAGCGACGCCGCGGATGCGCTGGCGGTGGCGATCACCCACGCGCACCATCTGGCCAGCGCGCGGCGCGTCCCCCATAGCTGATGGCATGATCGCCCGCCTTACCGGAACGCTTGCCGAAATCGCCGCTGACAGCGCGGTGCTCGATGTGGCCGGCGTGGGCTATCTGGTCCTCGCGTCATCAAAGACGCTGACCGCGATCGGTCCCGTCGGCGGCGATGTCATGCTCTTCACCGAATTGCAGGTGCGCGAAGAGTCGATGACGCTCTTCGGTTTCGGCTCACAGGGTGAGCGGGACTGGTTTCGCCTGCTTACCGGGGTTCAGGGCGTTGGCGGCAGGGTCGCGTTGGCGATCCTGTCGATCCTCGCGCCCGCCGAACTGGCGCAAGCCATCACCCGTCAGGACAAGGCCATGGTCGCGCGCGCATCAGGCGTGGGTCCAAAGCTCGCCGAACGGATCGTGCGCGAATTGAAGGACAAGGGCGGCACGGCCATCGGCGGCGTGTGCGATCCCGCTGCCCGCCGGAAGCGCCGCGCAGGATGCGGTTTCCGCGCTCGGCAATCTCGGCTTCAAGGCTGCCGAGGCGAGCGCGGCGGTCTCCGCGGCTGCCGAAGAACTCGGCTCAGATGCGGGCCTCGACGCGCTGGTGCGGCTGGCGCTCAGAAAGGCCAGCCGCTGATCAGGCATTTCTAGGCGTAGCAGACCTTGGTCACCGAACGGCGGCGCATCGCCCCGCCGATCATGCCGAAGCCGCCGATCATCAGCGCCCAGTTCGCCGGCTCGGGCACACCGGCCACGGTCCCGGCTATCGTGTCGAACTCGAACGCCACGCCCGTCGACTTGAACCGTACCGCGCCCACATCGTCACCGGGGGCGAACGACAGGAACAGGCGGCGGTTGGTGTCCGAATTTAGCCAGTTGCCATCGTGCGGCGGCAGGTCGTTGCCGCTCCACGTCTTGATGATGTTCCCGGCGCGGTTGAGCACGTCGATCGCGTTATAGCTGTCGATCGAACCGAGATACACGCTCAGCGAGCTGAGCTTGACGGTGTGGAGCATCAGCGTCGCCATGCCGCCGGTGCCCAGCGCCAGGTACCGTGAGGTGTCGCCCGCCGGTGCGGCGGCGAGACCCGAATACGAACCCGAGTAGAAGCCGGCAGGTCCCGTGACGGTCAGCGTC
The DNA here is from genome assembly GCA_963740775.1 of uncultured Alphaproteobacteria bacterium. Lineage (GTDB taxonomy): Bacteria > Pseudomonadota > Alphaproteobacteria > Sphingomonadales > Sphingomonadaceae > Sphingomonas_O. The sequence continues at coordinate 173,795 of CAVUFE010000005.1, forward strand.
ACACCGTTGAGTGGCGCGTGGTCGAAGTCGGCCAGGACAGTCTCGTTCGCGGCGAAGCCTGGATCCTGCGGACCGTTCGCGGTGGCGACAGCGCCGACCGAGGAGAACGTCACGGCATGCGCCGGGGCGGCGGTGGTGAGGGCGGCGAGGGTACCGAGCAGGAGGTTGCGCATCGTTGGTTCCAATCAGGGGGTTGCTGGAAACCGGACTACGCGTGGACCCGATCGCTCGAAATCCGTTGCGGAAAGCGACTTAACCTTATGATGTGTCGAACCGGGACGGCGGGGTGCCCCTCGCCATGTCGTCAATCGGCGCTAATACGGTCGGCAACGTGACCGACGCCCTGACCTCCCCCGCCCGCCAGCCCGAGGATGTGGACGCCGCGTTGCGCCCCAAGACCCTCGACGAATTCGTGGGGCAAAAGGCCGCGCGCGAAAATCTGCGCGTCTTTATCCGCGCGGCCAAGGCACGCGGTGACGCGCTTGACCACGTCCTGTTCTTTGGCCCTCCGGGACTTGGCAAGACGACGCTGGCACAGATCGTCGCGCGCGAAATGGGCGTTGGCTTTCGCGCGACTTCTGGTCCGGTCATCGCCAAGTCGGGTGATCTCGCGGCGCTCCTGACCAATCTCGAAGACGGCGACGTCCTGTTCATCGACGAGATCCACCGCCTGTCGCCCGCAGTCGAAGAAGTGCTGTACCCGGCCATGGAGGATCGCGCGCTCGACCTGATGATCGGGGAAGGGCCATCGGCGCGCTCTGTGCGGATCGATCTGCCGCGCTTCACCTTGGTCGGGGCGACAACGCGGCAGGGGCTGCTGACGACGCCACTGCGCGACCGTTTCGGCATTCCCGTCCGCTTGCAGTTTTATACGATCGACGAGTTGCGCCAGGTCGTCACGCGTGCTGCCAGCCTGCTCGGTCTCGACATGTCGGACGATGGCGCTGCCGAAGTCGCCCGTCGCAGTCGCGGAACCCCGCGCATCGCCGGACGCCTGCTGCGCCGTGTCCGCGATTTTGCCCATGCCGCGGCTGAAGACGTCGTCACCGCCAAGGTCGCCGACGCCTCGCTCAACCGACTCGAAGTCGACGCGCTCGGTCTCGACGCGATGGACCGGCGTTACCTGACGATGATCGCCGACATCTATCGCGGCGGGCCGGTCGGCGTGGAGACGCTGGCGGCGGGGCTCAGCGAACCGCGCGACACGATCGAGGAAGTGATCGAACCCTTCCTCATCCAGCTCGGCCTCGTCGCCCGCACCGCGCGCGGGCGCTGCCTTAATGCCGGCGGCTGGAAGCATCTCGGCCTCAACCCGCCGGCTGGTTCGCAGGACGGGCTGTTCGACACCTAGGCCGCGAGACGCATTGCGTCCTGCGCCGCCGCCTGATCCTGCATCTCGATGACGCGCAGATAGTTGGCCAGCCGGTTCTGCTCGAGCGACGCGAGCAGCGGGTGCTTGTGATACGGCAGCACGGCACGACCCAGCGCTTCGGCCCAGGGCGCTGTCGCATCGAACAGGATGCCCAGCCCGAACACCGCCGGCACTTCGGCATAGGCGAAATCGATCGCCGAACCGCTGCGGAAATCCTCGATCGCGGTCAGCACGCCGTTGCGCGGGCCGCCTTCGTCGCGCGCCCAGGCGAATTGGCCCATTCCCCGAAAGCCGCCACCCGCGATCAGGTGGTTCCGCCCGGGCACCGCGCCGCCGTCATGATCATGGGGCTGACGGAACTCGGCGGGAATGCGCTCCGGCGCATAATAGAAGTCGCGTCGTCCACATGGCCAACAGACATCGTGAAGGAATACGAACATCGCTTTGCCGTCGCGCGCGCAGACACGCTCGATTGCCTGCAGTTCGTGATGGACGGTGTACCAGTTGTGATCGCCGTCGATCACCCAGGCGTCGACGTTGCTCTGCGCATCGATCACGTCGAGGCTGGGCTGGCCGACATGGCGCACGTGGCGATTGGCCGCGACCCAATCGAGAAATTCGGGTTTCGGCGTCGGATCGATGCTGGTCAGCGTGCCGCCGTTCTTGCCGGCGTGCTGAGCGAGGATCGCCGTGGTGCCGCCGAACTCGGCGCCGATCTCCACGACATTGCGCGCGCCCGCAATGGTCAGCGCGCCGGTGAGCAGCGGCTCGAACTCGGCCATCGAATGAATTAACAGGTCGGCCATCGCGTCGCCCTCACAGAAATTCCGGTCGCCCCATGATCGCGCGGAAAAGGTATCCATCGCGTTAACCACGCCCGAAATGCCCGGATGCGGGCAAATTGTTCGTTTCCGGGGATGAACGGGTTTCACAAGAGCGCCCCCGGCCGCTACAACCGCCCCATGAGCGAGCTCGGCGCCCTCGGCCGCTTCGACGGCACGCGGCATATCTTCCCGGTGCGTGTGTATTTCGAGGATACCGACCTGTCGGGCATCGTCTATCACGCCAATTACCTGCGCTATATGGAACGCGCGCGATCGGACATGTTGCGCGCCGTCGGCATCGACCAGCGCGCGCAACACGATGCGGGGGAGGGCGTCTATGCCGTCAGCGACCTGCACATCCGCTACCGCGCGCCGGCCAGGCTCGACGACGACCTGATCGTGGAGAGCCGCGTTATCCAGGTGGGAGCCGCGACCGCGACCATTCAGCAGCGAGTCATGCGCGACACCGAAGTATTGACCGAAGCCACCGTAACGGCCGCCTGGCTGACCACCGCCGGGCGCCCGCAGCGCCAGCCGAAGGCGTGGGTCGCGGCCTTCACCGCATTGATCGAGGACGATAAGTGAATTCCAGCGTACCCAGCCTCAACCCCGTCGAGTTGTTCGTCCAGGCGGATTTCATCGTCCGCGCCGTGATCGTCATCTTGCTGCTGGCGAGCGTGTGGAGCTGGACGATCATTCTCGCCGCCTGGGGCCGCCTGCGACAGATCGGCCCCGCGACCGACAAGTTCGAGGCCGAGTTGATGGCGACGCGCGATGTCGAGGGTTTCGCCCGCACCAACGATAAGTCCACGCTGCCCGCCGCCAGCGTGCTGCGCGCCGCGCTTGAGGAATGGCGGCTGTCGTCGAAAGGCGCGAAGCTTGATCGCGAGGGCGTTCGCGCGCGTCTTCAGACGGTCATGGCCAGCACGGCCGCAGGAGAGGCGGATGCACTGTCCGACCGCCTCAACGTCCTCGCGACGATCGGCTCGGTCGCGCCGTTCGTCGGCTTGTTCGGCACCGTCTGGGGGATCATGCGCAGCTTCACCGGCATCGCCGCGGCTCAGAATACCAGCCTCGCGGTCGTTGCGCCGGGGATCGCCGAAGCGTTGTTCGCAACCGCGCTCGGCCTGTTCGCCGCCATTCCCGCCGTGGTCGCATACAATCGCCTCAGCCACCGCGTGAACCGTATCGAAGCAAGCCTGGGCCGCTTCGCCGACCGCTTTCACACCACGCTCAGCCGCGAACTCGACGGCGCATGAGCCCCATTCGCGCCTCGCAGTCGCGCCGTCGCGCGCCGGTGGCGGAAATCAACGTCACGCCGATGGTCGACGTGATGCTGGTGCTGCTGATCATTTTCATGGTCACCGCGCCGCTGCTGACCGCCGGCGTGCCGGTGAACCTGCCCGATGCCGCCGCCAAGCCGCTGACCCAGGAACGCGAGCCCGTTGCGATCAGCCTCGACCGCGCGGGAAAGCTGTTCGTCGGTGATCGCGAAGTCGATCAGGCGGCATTTGCCGACGAACTTACCCGCCTGACCGCGCGCGGCGAGCCGCCGCAGATCATGCTGCGTGCCGATCGCGGGCTCGATTACGGGCGCGTCATGGCGGTGATGGCCCAGCTCAATCAGGCGGGCCTCAACAAGATCGCGCTGGTGACGACCGGTGACCAGGGCTGAACGCTACGGCCTTGGCGGGGCCACGGTCGGCCATGTCGCCCTGATCGCGGCACTGTCGCTCGGCCTGTTCGCCGCGCCTGCACCCGACGTTCCCAAAAGCCGCCCCATCGACGTGCAACTGGTTGACGATGTCGGCGCCACCGATACCGCGCCCGTGGTGTCGCAGGAGGCGCCCGCCGCCTCGGTCGCGCCCGAACTGGGGCCACCCGAAGATGCGAGCCCGGCACCGCAACCGACGCCGGCCCCGCCGCTGCCTGCCCCACCGGTATTGAAAGCACCACCGCAACCCGCGCGTCCCGCGCCGTCGCGCACCACCGTCGCCCCGATACCGGCGAAGCCCGCACCGCCGCGCGCCGCGGCCACCCCGGCCGCGAAACAGGCGACGCCCAGGGGCGGTCGGCTCGGTGCCAATTTCCTGAAAGGCATCGCCGACACTGTCCAGCCTGGCCAGGCGACCGCGCCGCGTGCGACGGTCGGCCCGGCACAGGTCGCCGGCCTTGCCGCCGCCATCGCGCGGCAGGTTCAGCCTTGCGCCGACCGCATCGTCACGCCGGGCCCGGGCGCGGAGGACATCCGCACCAAGCTCAACTTACGCCTCAATCCCGACGGCAGCTTCGCTGTCGACCCGCGTGTCGTCGGGCAGACGACCAGCGATGCCAATGCGCGTTACGGAACGCGTGTCGCCGAACTGGCGCGCGCTGCGTTCAAACAATGTGCGCCATTCAAACTGCCGCCCGAACTCTATGACGGGTGGAAGAACATCAACCTCAACTACAGGCTGCCGGCATGATCCGACCCTTATTCCTCCTGGCCCTGCTATCATCGGCAGCAGCGGCGCAGACTACTGACTCTCCTATCGAGGTCGACGTTGTCGGCGGCACTTCCGCCGCGGTCGTCATCGCCGTTCCCGCCATGCCGACCCCCGAAGTCGCCAGCACCATCGCCGGCCCGACCGACGCGCTCGGCCGCCAGGTCGCGGAAGTCATCGCCAGCGATCTCAAGGGTACCGGGCTGTTCGCGCCAAAGGGTCCTTCGGGCGTCCCCGCCGTGACCTTCCCCGCGGTCCAGGCGCCCGATTATCCGACGTGGGAAAGCCAAAGTGCCGCCGCGCTGGTGCAGGGCTACGTCAAGACCAATGCCGATGGCGGCCTGACCGTCGGCTGCTACCTCTATGATGTCGCGCTGAAGCAGCAGCTGACCAAGGCGGGGTATGTCGTCCCCGCGCGCGACTGGCGCCGCGCCGCGCATAAATGCGCCGACGCGATCTATGCGCGTCTGTCGGGCGACAGCCCCTTCTTCGACAGCCGCGTCGCCTACATTGCCGAGACGGGACCGAAGGCGAACCGCGTCAAGCGCCTCGCGATCATGGACTCGGACGGCGCCAATCACCGCTTCCTGACCAACGGCCAGTCGCTGGTGCTGACCCCGCGCTTCTCACCCGATTACAAGTCGCTGCTCTACGTCGGTTACGCCGGAAAGCGCGTCCGCATCTACGTCTATGACATGGCCTCGGGGTCGCAGCGGACCCTGGTCGACGTGCCCAACACCGTCCTTGCCCCGCGCTGGTCGCCCGACGGCCGCACGATCCTCTATTCGATGGCACAGGGCGGCAACACCGACATTTATTCGATTCCGGCATCGGGTGGTTCCGCCCGCCGCCTGACGACCGGCCCCGGCATCGACGTCGGCGGCAGCTTTTCTCCTGACGGTCGCAAGATCGTCTTCGAAAGCGATCGCTCGGGCAAGCAACAGCTCTACACCATGAACGCCGACGGTTCGGCTCAACAGCGCATCAGCTTTGGTGGCGGCGGCTATGCGACCCCCGAATGGAGCCCGCGGGGCGACCTGGTCGCCTTCACCCGCACCGGGTCGTTCCGGATCGGTGTCATGACCCCGGAGGGGAAGGGGGAACGCCTGCTCACCAACAGCTGGCAGGATGAATCGCCCAGCTGGTCGCCCAACGGCCGCATCATTCAGTTCTTCCGCACCTCGCAAGGCGCGGGCGGCAAGTCGTCACTTTGGCAGGTCGACCTGACCGGCCGCAACGAACGTCGCTTGCCGACGCCGGTCGATGGGTCCGATCCTACCTGGGGCCCCGTGCTGCCATGAATTTAAAGGAGAGAAATATGATCAAGCCAATCCTCGCCGCCGCGATGCTCACGGTCGCGCTTGCCGGTTGCAAGCCGAAGCCCAAGGATCTGCCGCCCCCACCCGTCAATGGCAGCGATGCCGGCACCGGCACGACCGTCGATACCGGCGCGCCGGCCCCTGGCACGCAGGGCGACTTCCTTGCCAAGGTTTCCAGCGACCGCATCTTCTTTGCCACCGACAGTTCGGACGTGGACGCCGAGGATCAGGCAACGCTCCGCTCGCAGGCAGCGTGGCTGGCGCAATATCCCCGCGTGCGCGCGACGATCGAAGGCCATGCCGACGAACGCGGTACGCGCGAATATAATATCGCTCTGGGTGAGCGGCGTGCCAATTCGACCAAGAACGCGCTGGCCGCGATGGGCGTTGATCCCGCCCGCATGACGGTCATCAGCTATGGCAAGGAACGCCCGGATGCCACCGGCAGCGACGAGGCCAGTTGGGCGCGCAACCGCCGTGCGGTCACCGTGACCGTGCAATAGGCAAAAAAAGGGCCGCTCACGAGCGGCCCTTTTTCTTTCCCTGGTCCGACGTCTCAGGCGTAGGTGATCGCGATGCTCGGCTTGCGTCGACGCAAGGCCGCGCCGACCAGCGCGATGCCGCCGATCATCAGCGCCCAGCTTTCCGGCTCGGGCACGCCGCCGATGGTCTGGTTCACCGACTGGGTGAAGCTGTAATTTCCGGCATAGTCATTGGCGCTGCCCGTCTGCGGGATGGCCTGATATTGTCCCACCGTATTCGCGAGACTGCGCGTGAACGAAAATTCGGTCAGCGTCAGCGTCGTGTCGCCAACGGTAACAGGCGACCCGCCGATGAACATGTTCGCCGTTCCGGGTATGTAGCTTCCGCGCAGTACAGCGCCGTTGTCGAACGTCAGCTCAAGCCGATAAAGCGGATCCGAATTCAGCGTGTTGTTGGTCGGGAACCCGTCCCCCGACAGAAACGCGTAATTGTTGCCGTTCTGCGCGGCGTAGCTGATGTTCTCGTCATTCGGGTTGAGAAAGTTCCCCAGCCCGGGGTTCTGCAGGAACAGCGTATAGTTACCCGCATTGGTGCCCGCGGCTCCATTGGTCGCCCACACGGTGTTGTTGGCGCTGCCGAACACAGCGGCACTGATCACCGTCGCGGCGTTTGATGGACATGCGACCGCACCCGCGGCGCAGGCCGCAAGCAACTGAAAATATTTCATTTTTCTGACACCCTTTGAGGTGATCATAAAACGACGGTCGCGAAACGAAGTTCCGGGACAGGCGCGACAATCGACTCCGCAAACGTTCCAATTTGGGACATCACATAAAAAAAGGGGCCGCCGAACGGCAGCCCCTTTCCTTGTTACTTTTCGGTGTCGTTAGGCGAAGGTCACGCGAACCTGCGACCGACGACGGCGACGCGCGGCTACGCCGGCAAAGCCGAAGCCGCCGATCAGCATCGCCCAGGCGGCTGGCTCAGGGACCGCGCCGGTGGCAACCGACTGCGTGAAGCGGAAGTTGCCCTGATAGTCGTTGCCGTCACCACTGTTGGGGGTGGCGTTGTACTGGCCGACAACGTCCGCCAGGCTACGCGTGAACGAGAATTCGTTCAGCGTGAACGTCTCGTTGCCCACGGTCACGGGCGAACCACCCAGGAACGCGTTGGGCGAACCCGGCGTGTAGGCGCCGCGAAGCACCGCCCCGTTGCTGAACGTCAGCTCGAGATTGTAGATCGGATCCGAATTGGCGTTCTGACCTGGGAAATAGCCGTCACCGGCCAGGAACGCGTAGTTCGTGCCCGGTTGCGTCGTGTAGTTGATCTGCTCGTCGTTCGGATTGAGGAACGCCCCCAAGGTCGGGTTCTGCAGGAACAGCGTATAGTTGCCCGCGGTGGTGCCTGGCGCATTGGCCGTTGCCCAGACCGTGTTGTTAACGCTGCCGAACACGGCGGCGCTGACGAGGGTCGCGGCACTGGCCACGCCCGAGACGGATGCCACGGCGACTGCCGCGAGCAAATAAGCTTTCTTCATTCCAAGGTCCCTTTTGTTAATCCCCCGATAACCAAGAGAACCATGCCCAGCGCTCCATGTTCCCCCGCAAATTAACTTTTTGACAATAAATTAACGGGCCGCATTTTTTGGCGGAAAACGTGGATTGTTGTCGCTGCAACTTAAAGTGGTCCCGTCCCATAATGAGACATGTCATTGATAATTCGATATGTTATGATGTTTCGAACGACCACGGGCTCATCCCGCGCTCGCGTTCGTTGAACTGCAAGGCGCGATGATCGGGTGGGGCGCTACGCTGCGGACATTGCGCGCGCGAGCATGCGCGACATCCCAAACCGATCCCGGTTGCCTGGCCGGAGAGGTCGAGCCCGCGTGCTGCCGCCAATATGCTGGAATGCGTGGCGGCAACGCCCAATATCACCGAAAACTCCGCACGAACGCCGCCTTCGCGCGCCATCGCCGGCTGGACCGTGCGGGTCATCGTGAACCAGCGATTGCCATCCTCCAGTTCGACCAGGTCGCGCACCAGTCGGCCCGGCCGGTCGGCCGCCGACAATGCACGCCATAACGGGCAGATACCGGCGCTGTCGGCGAGGGGCGAGGCGCTGAGCCCCGCAAACCGCTTTGACACCTGCGCCGCGCGATCGATCCTCAGCATGAAGAAGGGGAGCCCCCGTGCACCAACCCGGCCCAGCGTCGTCAGCCGGTGCGCCACCTGCTCGAACCCCGCGCCGAAACGCCGCTGCAGCAATTCGACATCATACCCCGTCGCCTCGCACGCGCGCAGGAACCGGGCATAGGGCATCATGACCGCCGCCGCGAAATAGCTGGTCAGATGGCGGCGGAACATCCGCTCGGCGGGGCGCGACAGTTCGGCCGGGCGCACCACGCCTTCGATCAGGTCGCGCACCTCGATCTGCGCCAGGTGATAGGCGGCGGCAAAGGTGCGGCTGGCGGGGTCGAGCAACTCGCTCAACTGCACTTGCCGTGCGTGCAGGTCCAGCCGCCGCAGCAGGTCGGGCATCACCTCCACCGGCATGATCCGTACGTGCAGGCTGTGCTTGATGCGCAGCCGCTCGGCGAGCGCGGCATACAGGTCGCCGCCGGCCAGCCGCAATTCGTCGGCCAGCGCTTCGGCGGCCTCGTCCAGCTCGGCGAAATGGTTCTTCCAGCGTTCGATTGCCCCGCGCACCTCGTCGACCGTGCCGATCTCGGAAGTCGCGCCGCCGTCCGTACCGATCGCATCGAAGGCGCGGGCAAAGGCTTCGGCTCCGCGCGGGGCGGCGGCAAGCCATTCGCTCATTTCATCGCGGTCGATCTCCAGGTCGGCGAAGCGCGCGTCGGCGAGCCTCCGGCGCAATCCTTCCACGCCTCCCGCCGGGTCTGCGCCCAGCTCGCGCGTATCGAAGCCGAATTCCTGCGTCAGCCGCAGCAACAGTCCCGCGGTCAATGCACGCTGGTTGCGTTCGATCAGGTTGAGGTAACTGGCGGAAATGCCCAATTGCTCGGCCATGCCCAGTTGCGACAGGCCCAGCTTGCGCCGCAGCCGACGCACCGCATGTCCGGCAAACAGCTTGCGATTGGGACGGTCGAGCGTTGCCATCGGCTGATGTTGCCCACGCGGAAATTCCTGTCAACAATTTACAGAATGACAGGGTTATCTCGGGCGGCGTCGACCCTTGCACACGGAAAATGCTCAAATCCGATTGCGCAACTTCGTTCTCGGGCGTCTCTAGGATCTCATACCGATCGAAGTTGTAAAGGATTAACGATGACCTACGCCGCCCAGTCCAGCCAGTTCGGCGATCTGATCCGCGAACAGGGCGCTCCCTGGGCCAGCATCGACGGCGATGCCGCCGCGCGCTTCGCCTTGCAGAACCGCTTCCAGACCGGCCTCGACATCGCGCGTTACACCGCCGCGATCATGCGCGCGGACATGGCGGCCTATGATGCCGACCCGGCCCAATACACCCAGTCGCTCGGCTGCTGGCACGGCTTCATCGCGCAGCAAAAGATGATCGCGATCAAGAAGCATTTCGGGACAACCAAGCGCCGCTATATCTACCTGTCGGGCTGGATGATCGCCGCGCTGCGTTCGGATTTCGGCCCGCTGCCCGATCAGTCGATGCACGAAAAGACCAGCGTTCCCGCGCTGATCGAGGAGATTTACACCTTCCTGCGCCAGGCGGACGCCCGCGAACTCAACCTCCTGTTTCGCCAGCTCGATCAGGCGACGGGTGACGAGCGCGCCGCTATCCAGGACAAGATCGACAATTTCCAAACGCACGTCGTGCCGATCATCGCAGACATCGACGCCGGCTTCGGCAATGCCGAGGCGACCTATCTCCTCGCCAAGAAGATGATCGAGGCGGGCGCCTGCGCGCTGCAGATCGAAAACCAGGTCTCCGACGAAAAGCAGTGCGGCCATCAGGATGGCAAGGTCACCGTCCCGCACGAGGATTTCCACCAGAAGATCCGCGCGATCCGCTACGCATTCCTCGAACTCGGTGTTCCCGACGGCGTCATCGTCGCGCGGACCAACTCGCTGGGCGCCGGCCTGACCAAGCAGATCGCCTTCTCGCAGCAGCCGGGCGACCTGGCCGACCAGTACAACGCCTTTCTCGATTGTGAGGAGGTCGATCCAGCGACGCTCGGGCATTCGGATGTGCTGATCAGCCGCGGCGGTCGCCTGATGAAGCCAAAGCGCTTGCCGTCGAACCTCTACCAGTTTCGCGCCGGAACCGGCGAAGACCGCTGCGTCCTCGACAGCATCGCCGCGATCGACGCGGGGGCCGACCTGATCTGGATCGAGACCGAAAAGCCGCACATCGAACAGATTGCCGGAATGATGGATCGCGTCCGCGCCGTCCATCCGACCGCGAAGCTTGCCTATAACAACTCGCCCAGCTTCAACTGGACGCTCAACTTCCGCCAGCAGGTGTTCGATGCCATGACCGCCGAAGGGCTCGACACCTCGGCCTATGACCGCGCCGGGCTGATGGACGTGAAGTATGACGAGACCGAGCTGGGCATCGCCGCCGACAAGCGTATCCGCACGTTCCAGGCCGACGCCGCGAAGCGCGCCGGGATCTTCCATCACCTGATCACGCTGCCGACCTATCACACCGCGGCGCTCAGCACCGATAATCTCGCCAAGGATTACTTCGGAGAGATGGGGATGCTCGGCTATGTCGCGGGCGTTCAGCGCAAGGAAATTCGTCAGGGCATCGCCTGTGTCCGTCACCAGAACATGTCGGGCTCCGACATCGGCGACGATCACAAGGAAGCCTTTGCCGGCGAGGCCGCGCTCAAGGCCGGCGGCGTGCACAACACGATGGGCCAGTTCGCCTAACGACCAACTTCCTGGGGAGGAAGCGCGCCCGTCCGGTGTTCGCACCGGGCGGGCGTTTTACTTGCCCGTCGACTGCGATAGAGCCGCTGCGTGACCGATCCGAAGCGCCTGCACCTGTCGGACAAACGCGACAGCGACATGGCGCGCATGTTCGATGCGTTCGACTGGAGCCGGCATCCCTTCGGCACGCCCGACAAATGGCCGCGCCGGCTGCACGGGGCGTTCGGCTTCCTGATCGACGCGGCCTTCCCGGCGGCGATGTGGCTCGGCCCCGACCTCAACCTGTTCTACAACGACGCCTATATCCCCGCGCTGGGGCCGCGACACCCGGACGCCTTCGGCAAATCAGGGCGCGAAGTCTGGGGAGAATTATGGGACGTGATCGCTCCCGACTTTGCCCAGGTCATGACCACCCGCACGGGAATTTCGCGCAGCAGCCAGCGGCTGATCATGACGCGACATGGCTATGACGAGGAAACCTTCTGGGATTACACGCTCAGTCCGCTGGCCGACGAACAGGGCAATGTCGTCGGCGTCCTCAACGAAACCTGTGATGTCAGCGCGCGTGAATTCCAGGCGCAGCATTACCGCTCGATCATCGCGCTCGATACCGCGCTCATCGCGACCGACGACCCGGATACGATCCTCGCCACCGCGCTGCGTACGATCGGCGAGGCGCTGCACGTTGAGCGGGCCGGCTTCGGCGAAATAGACATCACCGCGTCATGGCTCGACATTCGCCGCTGCTGGGTGACCGGCGATATGCCCGATATCAGCGGGCAATATCCGCTGGGCACGTTCGGGCCGATCACTGCCGATCTGGCGGCGGGCATGACGGTCGTGGTCGAGGACAATGAGGCCGACCCGCGCACCTCCGACCCGGAAACGGTCGCCCGATACGCGGCCATCGGCATGCGGGCGGGGATCGTCGTCCCGCTGATCGAGCGCGGCCGTTATGCCGGTGCCGTCTTTGTCCAGAACCCTACCCCGCGCAAATGGATGCCGCACGAAATCGCGCTGGCCGAAATCGGCGACCCGCCGCCTGCACCAGGCGCTGATCCGCACGCGCACCGAATTGCGGCTGCGCGACAGCGAGGAACGCTATCGGCTGATCTTCGAACAGGCCAACGACATCATCTTCACCGCCGATCTCGATCAGACCATCACCGACTGCAACGCTGCAGGGGCCGCCGCGCTGGGTCTGGCGCGCGAAGACATCATCGGACGCAACATCGCCGAATTCGTCGACCACGCCGATCATGCCCAGACCACCGCGATGCTGCGCCGCAAGGTCGAACATGGTGGGCATACCCGCCACGAGGTCGGCGTGATCCGCCCCGACGGCACGCGGGTCCGTTGGGAAAACGATTCCACGCTGGTGATCGACCGCGACGGCTTTCCGATGGGCCTGTTGTCGATTTCGCGCGACGTCACCGAACAACGCGCGTTCGAGGAACGCCGCGAACTGTTGATCCACGAACTCAATCACCGGGTGAAGAACACCTTGTCGCTGGTCCAGGCGCTCGCGCATCAAAGCTTTCGGGGACGCGAAGAATCGACCCTGTTCGCCTCCCGCCTCGCGGCACTGTCGCGCGCGCACGATCTGCTCACGCAGGAACATTGGGAAGGCGTGTCGATGGCAGAGGTTGCGCGCCGCGCGGTTGAAGCATTCGCCATCGGTCGCGTGGTCATGCGCGGAGGTCCGCGCGTCACGCTTCAACCCAAACAGGCGATCGCCATCACCATGGCGCTCCATGAACTGGCAACCAATGCGACAAAGTATGGCGCGCTGTCGTCGGACGATGGGCAGGTCGAACTTGCCTGGACAGTGAAGGACGACCGGTTCCGTCTTTGCTGGGACGAGGGCGGCGGGCCACCGGCAAAACCTCCTGAACGCAAAGGGTTCGGCCTGCGCATGATCGAACGCGCGCTTGCCAGCGACCTGTCCGGCAGCGTAACGATGGATTTCAAGGCAACGGGTTTAAGCTGCACGATCGACGCGCCGCTGCCCGACGGGGACCGCTAGAACGATAATGCCTGACGTGAAAAAATTGCGCGTGCTTATCGTCGAAGACGAAGCGATGATCGCGATGCTCGCCGAAGACATGCTCGACATGGCCGGCTGTGCCGTGGCTGGAATCTGCTCGTCGGTTGCTGAAGGGATTGCCGCTGCCGAACGCGACCATTTCGATGTCGCCATGCTCGACGTCAACCTTGACGGAGAGAATTCGGGCCCCATCGCCGACGCGCTGCATGCGCGGGGAAAGCCGTTCATCTTCACCACCGGCTATGGCTCGGACGGCGTGCCCGATCGGCATACCGATCGCCCGGTCTGCGCCAAACCCTATGTCCTCGCGGACCTGCATGACGCGCTTGGTTCAGGCGGCGGGCACCAACTCCAGCACGTCGACCAGCGATTCGTAACGCGGATACGGCATGACGAGCCGCCAGCGGTGCGGCCCGATCCGCTCCACCGCGCCAACGATGTCGCGCTCGGGATCGACGCCATAAGGCCGCTGCATCGTTTCGTCGCCCAGCGCCAGCGTGCCGAGCAAGATCATCCGCCGCGCGCTGTCGGGATAGAGCGTCCCCGCCTGTCGCTGCGAGCCGGTCAGCTTCGTCAGCCGGTTGCCCACGACCACGCAATCGAACGCGGGATAGGCGATATAGGGCAGCAGTCCCGCGCTTTGCGCGCCCAGTTTCGTGACGCGGCACTTGTAACGGCCCTGCGGGCAGCGTCGCGCCGTCCAGCGCCGCGTCGGGCTGCAGCAACGCGCCCGTCGGCATCGATTTCCGCGCCATGCCCCGCCGCCCGTGCCTGAGCGAGCCCGCGCGTGAAAGCGATGCGCCAGTCATGCGCGCGGCCGCGCATCGTTGCGGGTGATGACGCTCGGCCCAGCTTTGCGCTGCCGGGGCGGGGCGCGGCGTGTTGCGCAGGCCGCCAGCGCGGCCAGTAGCGGCCAGGGGGGCATCGCGCCTCACTGCGCCGTCCAGCCGCCATCGACTGACAGATTCGCCCCCGTGATCCCCGCCGCCTCGTCGCGGCACAGGAACAGGCCCAGCGCCGCGACCTGTTCGGGCGTGACGAATTGCTTGGTCGGCTGCTTTTCCAGCAGCACGTCGTTGATGACCTGCTCGCGCGTCAGGCCGCGTGCCTTCATCGTGTCGGGAATCTGGCCCTCGACCAGCGACGTCCAGACATAGCCGGGCGAGATCGCATTGGCGGTGATGCCCGTCTGCGCGACTTCCAGTGCGACCGATTTCTGGAACCCCGCGACGCCCGTGCTTGGCGGCGATATAGGCCGATTTATACGGGCTGGCCGCCTTGGAATGCGCCGATGCCGTGGCGATCAGCCGCCCCCAGCCCTTGGCTTTCATATGCGGCAGGACCAGCCGCGTGGTGTGGAATACGCTCGACAGGTTGAGCGCGATGATCAGGTCCCATTTGGCGACGGGAAATTCATCGACCGGCGCGACATGCTGCGTGCCGGCATTGTTGATCAGGATATCGATCCCGCCGAACTTGTCGGCGGCGTCAGCGACCATGCGCTCGACCGCCGCGGAATCGGTCAGGTCGGCGTCGCTGTAAGTCGCCCCCGCGCCCGAAGCCTCGGCCAGCTTGGCCCGCTGCTCCTCGATCGCCGCCGCCTCGCCAAAGCCGTTGATCACGACATTGGCCCCGGCCCCTGCCAAGGCGGTCGCATAGGCCGCGCCGATACCCGAGGTCGACCCGGTGATCAGCGCGGTCTTGCCGGCGAGGAAGCGGTCGCTCATCGCGCCGCCCAGTCGCCGATCGCTGCGGCCTGACGCTGACGCAGCGCCGCGCGGTAATTGATCAGCGAGGTCGTCGCCACCGCCGGAGTCCGGCTGCCTTCGGGCAGATACGTCTGCGGCATAGGCGTCGACTTTCTTCGCCGTTTCCGCATCGCCCGAATTGCTAGGCAAGCCGACGATGAAGCGCGATGCCGTGCTGGCTTCCAGCGCGGCATTGATCTGCTCGCTGATGCGCCACGGCAAAATCGAAGGCGAGATCGGGATGGTTGGTCGCGACCGACTGGATGATCGAACCCTTGAGCGCCAGCGGCACTTCGTTGGTCATCGCCAGGTCCAGCGCGCGTTGCGCCAGCGCCGGATCCTTCGCCGCGCCGAGCAGGCGATAATAACGCTGCTTGGTCGGCGGATCGGTTTCGGCCCGCGCCTTGGCGTGGAGGAACGTCCCAATCCGCGGGCGTCGCTGCATAGGCAAAGGCGCTGAGCGCGGGTCCTCGCGCCGCCGCCGAAACCTGGTCGGGATGCTCGAAGTTCAGACGCGCCAGCCGACGCGCGTCGGCGATCGCCGCCGGGATTGCCGAAATTGGCCAGCGCCGGCGCCAGGCCTTCGCGCAGCAGCGTCGCCGACGGCTCTTCGCCGGGGCGCGCCGTCGTGCCGATCTGTGGCCAGCACCGGCGTGAGGATCCGGTTGGCCTTGGCTTCGAACGCGGCTTGCTCGGGTGCGCCGCGCAACATCGGTGTCGATCCCGTTCAACTGCGTCGTCGCCAGCGCCCAGACCAGCGGATGTGCATCGGGCTTCAGCGTATCGATCAGCGCCAGATAGCGCTCGATCGTGCGCATCGCCCGAATTGGCCAGGCCATAGCTGTCGGCCAGCAGGCCGAGCTGATCGTCAAGCTTCAACTGGCCGTAAGCCGCTGCGCAGCTTTTCGAAATGCCCGTCGGTGTAGAGCGTGCGGAAATAGGCGCTCTGCCCGGCATTGACGATCGGCGTGCCGCAGCCCTGCGATCGTCGCGGTCGTGGGCTTGCCGCCCGACACCTGCAACTTGGTCGTCGCGCTCGATCCGACCAGCGCCGACATTGACCGGCACGACCCAGGTCTGCGGCTTCTTCGACACCGCATCGAGCCCGAAGCGCGATTGCGTCAGGTTGATCGCGGTCTGCCCGCCGGTGCCGCACACCGGATCGCTCGACGCGCGATCAGCGGCACGCCCGGCCTGCAGCGTGAAGCTGTGCATGTAGGTCGACACGTCGCTGCCCGACGCGGCCGGAGATCGACGACCATAGCTGGTCGGTGACGGCGTTGCCGTATTTATGCTTCGGCCATGTAGCTGCGCACGCCGGCGCGGAACGCATCGGGCCCGACCGCGCCTTCGAGCATGCGGATCACCGCCTCGCCCTTGCTGATAGGTGATCGCGTCGAACGCCTGGTTGATCTGGTCGGGCGTCTCGACATGCTGGACGATCGGGTGCGTGCTCGCGCGGGCGTCGCGCGATGATCGCGCCCTGCCGGTCGAACGCCGTCGTCTGGCGGCAACTGTTCCAGCTCGGGTTCGAGATCGTCGGTGATCTTGCGACGCCATCCAGCTGGCGAAGCCTTCGTTGAGCCACAGATCGTCCCACCACGCCATGGTCACGAGGTCGCCGAACCACTGGTGCGCCATTTCGTGCGCGACGATGCTGAAGACCTGCTGCTGCTGGCCCTCGGTCGGCGAATTTCGGATCGAGCAGCAGACGCGGTTCGAAATAGAAGATCGCGCCCCAATTCTCCATCGCGCCAAAGAACTGGCTGCGTGCCCGGCGCGGCGATCATGTCCATCTTGGGCAGCGGATAGGGCGTGCCGAAATAATCGTTATAGGCGGCCAGGATGCGCTTGGCGGAGGCCAGCGCATAGTCGCCCTGATCGACCGCGCCCTTGCGCGTGATGATGCCGATCTCGGTCTTGCCGACCATGCATCGTCTTGCGCTCGACATCGCCGACGCCCGAGGAACAGCAGGTAGCTCGACATCTTGGGCGTCGGCTGGAAGGTGACGAGCGTCTTGCCGCCGGCATCGGGCGTCTTCGCCGCCACCGGCATGTTCGAGAACGCGGTCTGCCCGTCGGGCGCGGTCACCGACGAGCGTGAAGTCGCCTTGAACGCCCGGCTCGTCCCACATCGGCGCGAAGCGGCGGCCGTCGGCGGCCTCGAACTGGGTGACCAGCATCCGCTCCTGCTTGCCGCCTATGTCGGTATAATCGATCGCGAACATGCCCGGCGGCCGACTGGTTGATCTTGCCGCGAGTAGTCGAACGCCAGCGTGTGCTGCCCGGCGCGACCGGCGTGGCGAAAGCTCAGCGTCAGCGTCTGCGCGGCCTCGTCGATCGTGACCTTGGCCGGGACGTCGCGCCGTCGAGCCGCGCCGCGCGGATCGTCGAGATCGGCGGCGTTGAGCGTGATCGTGCGCGTCGGCGCGCGTCACCTGCACCGTCACCGTCGCCGCGCCCGGTGAAGGTCAGCGCGCTCGGCGTCGGGATCGACGCGGATCGTCATAGTGCGCAGCGGCGATCGACAGCCGCCGGGCAGCGCGCCCGTTCTTCGGCGACGCGGCGAGGCGAGGCGCCGACGAGGACGGTGGTGCAGGGCGAGCGCGACGGCGAGACTCATCGGATCGAGCCTCTCGTATTAGCGTTGCTGATGCACCGGGCTTAGGCCGAGTCCGCGCGCTGCCGCAAGCGCGCTTGCAACGTCCTCGGCTCCCAAGCATTGTAGCCTCCGTAACGAACAGGGGAGTGCGACCATGCGGCTCGACGACTATCGCGACAGCGGACAATGTCGAGGAGCAGCGCGGCAGGCGGCGGCGGCGGCGGGCTTTGGCGGCGGCGGGGGCGGTGGCCTCGGCATGATCCTCAGCCTGGTCGCCAGCAGTTCGGCATCCTCGGCGTCATCGTCGTCTGGGCGGCGCTGTGGCTGTTCGGCGCAGCTCGGCAGCATCATGGGCGGCGGCGGGTCGGGCGTGACCGCGCAGCAGACGCCGCGGGCCAGAGCGCGGCCAACGTCTGCGGCGTCAGACGCGCGAGCGACCTTCTCGTGCAGCGTGCTCGCCTCGACCGAGGACACTGGGGCAAGATCTTCGCAGCAACGGGCCAGCAATATCAGCCGACCGACGCTGGTCTTCTATCGCGGCGGCACGCCAATCGGGCTGCGGCGCGGCGCAATCGGCGATGGGGCCGTTCTACTGCCCCAGCGACCAGCGCGTCTATCTCGACACCGACTTCTTCGACGAGCTGTCGCAGCGCTTCGGCGCGGCCGGCGATTTCGCGCAGGCCTATGTCATCGCGCACGAGGTCGGCCACCACATCCAGGATCTGATGGGCACGCCGAGCAAGGTCCGCGCCGCGCAGGCAGCGGGCAGCGAGGCCGAGGGCAATGCGCTGTCAGGTGAAGATGGAGCTGCAGGCCGATTGCTATGCCGGCGTGTGGGCGCGCGCAACAACCGCGACCGCGCTCGAACCCGGCGACATCGAGGAAGGGCTGCGCGCCGCGCAGGCGATCGGCGACGATACGCTGCAAAAGGCCGGCGCAGGGCTCGTCGTGCCCGAGAGCTTCACCCACGGCACCTGCGCGCAGCGCATGAGTGGCTGAAGCGCGGGCTGGACAGCGGCGATCCCGCCCAGTGCGACACCTTCGCCGCGGGCGCGGTCTGACCCGATACGGAGAAGCAAGCGGGGCGTCGGCCGCCTGATCCCTGATACGGCTGCTCGCAGGCCAGATGGGCGACGAGCGGCCCCCGGCCGGATGATGCAGGCGAAACGAACCGACTACGCGTAGAACCGGATCAGCGCGCGGCGAAGGATCCGGTCCTCCAGCGAATAATAGAGCGCGATCCGATCGTTCTCGATCACCGTCGAGGCGGCGAAGGCGATGTCGGTCGACGGCGCGGTGCGTCGGCGGCGGTGGCACCAGCATCGGCTCCAGCCCGCGCCCGGTGACGCTGCGTGAAGTCGGGATCGAAGCTGATCCAGCCGATCCGCCAGCGCGCATCGTGCGTCGCGCCATTGTAGAACATCACCGGGTCCTGCCCCGGCGACTGCGAGATCGGCCCGGTCGACAGGTGCCAATTGTCCCAGCTGTCCTCGCGGATGCCGAACGGATCGGGCAGCACGGTCCACGGCCCGTCGGGTCGACGGCCGCTGGCCATGCCGATCCGCGACGCTTCGTTCGCGGCATATTCGTAGAACAGCCGCCACGTCGCCGTCGGTCGTCTGCGCCAGCGTCGCTTCCTTGATATTGCCCTCGCCGGGCGGCGCCTTCAGCACCAGCTCGCGTCTTGGCGAGCGCATCGAGGTCCGGGCCGGACGGCGAGGATCATCGATCCCTGCGCGCGCGCCGCATCGACGCCGGTATAGATAGACCAGATATCGCCGTCGGGCAGAACGACCACCGTCGGATCCTCGCACCCGCCGAGATCGTCCGCCCCCGGCCCCGGGGTGATGGCCAGCTGATCCGTCCATCGCGAATGACAGGCCGTCCGCACTGTCGCCGCCCGCGATGATCCCGGTCGGGTCGGTCGGGCCGAGCGGGCCAGTGCACGCCGCGAACCATGATCCGGTAGCGATCGCGCCTCCTGCCACACGAACGGGCTCATCAGGTCGACATCCTTGCGCCAGGGGCCCGCCGCTGCAGCGTGACGTCGTCGAGCTGCTCGACGGCATAGGTCGGCATCGATCAGGCGCCCTGCGCGACGGTCAGCGACAGCGCG
Organism: uncultured Alphaproteobacteria bacterium; assembly: GCA_963740775.1. GTDB lineage: Bacteria > Pseudomonadota > Alphaproteobacteria > Sphingomonadales > Sphingomonadaceae > Sphingomonas_O. The sequence goes on from CAVUFE010000005.1 coordinate 193,657, forward strand.
CCATCGATCGTGACGGTCGTGCCGGTGATATAGTCCGCCGCTGGCGAGAGCAGGAAGGTGACCAGCGTCGGCGACCTCGTCCGGCCGGCCCGCGCGGCCCCACGGGATGGCCGCTTCCTTCGCTTGCAGCTCGTCTGGATGATCGAGCGCCGACTGGTTCATCGGCGTCAGGATCATGCCGGGCGCGACGCCGTTCACCGCGATCCCCTTCGGCGCGAGTTCGAGCGCGAGCGTCGCGGTCAGTTGCGACAGGCCGCCCTTGGCGGAATCGTAATCGACGCCGCCCGGGCGCGGCGCGCTGTTCGTGGATCGAGGAGATGTTGACGATCCGCCCCTTGCGGCCGTTCGCCTCCAGCGCGCGGACCAAGCGGCGGCAGGTGAGGAACGGGCCGTACAGGTCGGAGCGGATCACGCGGTCGAACTGCGCCAGCTCCATGTCGACCAGGTCGACCCCGGTCATGTTGAGACCGGCCGAATTGACCAGCAGGCTGACCGTGCCGAACGCCTCTCCGCGGCGGCGAACAGGCGCTCGACCGCTGCTTCGTCGGCGACATCGGTCTGGACGGCGATCGCCCGGTCAGGCCCGCCGATCGACGCGCAGACAGCCTGGGCGGCGGCTTCATCGCGGAAATAGGTGATCGCGACGCGGGCTCCGCCGTCGCCGAGCGCCTTGGCGCAAGCTGCGCCGATCCCCGATTCACCGCCGGTCACCACGGCGATCTGGTTATCGAACATCGATAGTCCTGAAGTGGCTCTGGTCACAGCATTGCTCCGGCGGGTTGTAGCGTCACATGCATCGCCATCGATCGGGTGCCACCGGGGGCGATGGCCATGATCCCGGGCTTGTCGAAGATGTCGCCGGCGAACGCCTCAGGATCCGAAAAGCCGTGCCATGGCTCGATGCAGATGAATTCGGCCCCGGTTTTGGTCCACACGCCGAGCGTCGGAAAATCGGGGAAGTCGACCTTGAGCGACGGGCCTGCCGGCGCGCCGTAGCGGACCGAGCGGCTGGTCAGTCGATCGAAGATCAGGGCGTCGGCGGCAAACAGGTCGTCGCGCAATTCCAGGATCTCGCCGCTCACCGGCGTCGGTTGCGGCTGTGCGATCAGGAAACCGTCGGCATCGATCCGTCGCACCGGTGCGGGTTCGGGCTGTTCGAACTCCAGGCGATGATCCGCGCGTGGTTCGCCATAGGGTAACGGCCAGCGGAATGCGGGGTGAAAGCCGAAACTGGCAGGCATGATCGACCCGCCGAGGTTGGCAATCTCCGCCGCGATGCTCAGCGTTTCGGCAGTGACGCTGAACGTGACGTCGAGTTGGAATTCGAACGGGTAAATCTCCCGCGTTTCGGCACTCGCTTGCAGCCGCATGGTGACTGAACGCGGAGCACGGGCGGCGACCGCGAACATCGAATGGCGCGCGAAACCATGTTTCGGCATTGCGAAGGATTGGCCATCGTAGCGATACTGGCCGCCCTGCAGCAGGCCGATCACGGGAAACAGGATGGGCGCCCGTCCGCTCCAGACCGCCGCGTCGCCGGACCATTGCAAGTCCCGACCCGCGGAGTTGGTCAGCCTTTGAATCTCTGCGCCAAATGGCGACACCTCGGCCGCCAGTTCGCCTGACGAGATCCGCACGTTCGCATTCGACATTCAGCTTCGGCCTCCGCGCGCGCGGTTAGATCGGTCGTTCAACGGTCCAATCTCATCTTCGCCGCATCGGCCGGAACGGATCCTGATTTTCGTCGACGACATCGCGACCGTCGAGCCGCCAAATCCGTAAATTTGTGCTTCCAAAATAGGGAATGAAAGCAGAACAGCCGATTCGACTCGCGGTCATGCTGCTGCAGCGGCGCGGATGCGGGTCCAAGTGAGAGGCGGGCAAGACAAAGCTCGTCCCGGCCGGCGCGGAGCCATCCGGTTTAGCCGAAGCTTCGCAAAATCCGGCATGGATGTGACGAGAGGATCGCCGACAGGACGGCGGTGCGCGGTACGCGGCTTAACGGAGCGGTTCACACCCGCTCGACAGTCCCGCCATACGCCCCGCGCTGGCCACCCCGCCGCATGACGGCGAGGCGATCACGGTCCGCCATGCCACCAAGCCCCGCCTGACAAGCGGGCACCCGGGTGCACGTGAACGAACGCGCCGGCTGGTTTCTCCGAATATCCGTGCGAGCGGAGGCTTGTTCGCGCCCGCTCGCCGGACGCTCACACCTTGACGAGCATCTTGCCCGTATTGGCGCCCGAGAACAGGCCCAGGAACGCGTCGAGCGTGCTCTCCACGCCCTCCTTCACCGTCGTTCGCGCCTTCAGCTTGCCGCTGGCGATCATCGCCGCCCGCGTCCTGCATGAACTCGCCGATATGCGCGATATAGTCGGTGTAGATGAACCCCTCGGTGCGGATGCGCGCCGAGATCGTCCGCATGAAGTAACGCAGTTCCAATGGCTTGCCGTCATTATATGCGTCGATCATGCCACAGATCGCGAAACGCGCATTGTTGCGCGCGGTGGCATAGGCCGCGTCGAGATGCTCGCCGCCGACATTGTCGAAATAGACGTCGATACCCTTGGGAGCCGCCGCCTGCAGCTGCTTCAGCACGCCGCCCGCCTTGTAATCGATGCACGCGTCGGCGCCCAGTTCCTTGACCCAGGCACATTTGTCCGGCCCGCCCGCGCTGCCGATCACCGTCATGCCCTTCGCCTTGGCGATCTGCACCACCGCCGAACCGACCGCGCCCGCCGCCGCGGACACGAACACCACGTCGCCTTCCTTGGCTTCCGCCGTCCGCAGCAGCCCGAAATAGGCAGTCGCTCCGGTCAGCCCCAGATTGTGCAGGAACAGCTGCGGGTCGGTGCCCGCCGGCAGCTTTTGTGGCGCCATCTGCGTGCCCGCGACATCGACCACCGATTCGTCGCGCCACCCCATCATGTGCAGCACATTGTCGCCGACCGCATAGCCATCGGCCTTGCTCTCGATGACTTCACCGACCGCGCCGCCCTGCAACGGTTCGCCGATCTGGAAGGGCGGGACATAGGACTTCACGTCGTTCATCCGCCCGCGCATGTACGGGTCGACCGACAGCCAGCTGTTGCGGACGCGGATCTGCCCGTCCTGCAATTCGGCATGTGCCATGTCCTTGAATTCGAAATTGTCGGGGGTGGGCATGCCCGTCGGACGGGACTTCAGATGCCATGCGCGTGCCATGTTCGCTCTCCTCTTCGTCGGGTGGCTTAGGCACAAAAAAAGGCCCGGGCAAACGCGCCCGGGCCTTCCTTGATGCCGTAGCGTCAGGATTTAGTAGGTGCCCGAAAAGCTCCGGTTGAGCATGTGCGCACCGTCATTCTGGTCGCTGTTTGAATCGCTGAACATCGCGCTGTTGTTGTCCAGGTCGGTCCATGCCTTCTTGGCCTCGGCGGCCGTCTTGCTGATCGTGACGCGCTCGTCGTCGACCGACTGCAGCCAGCTCGACGGGATCGAGTGGTGATGGCCACCGGCCGCCGGATCGTTCTTGGCCAGGATGATGCGGTCGCCGCGCACCTTGTCGACCTTGCCGACATGCTCGCCATCGCTGCCCAGCACTTCGAAATGCTCCTTCACCTGGCTCAACGACGTGCGCTGGGTCTGGCGACGGTTGCGGAATTCGCCGAACTCGGTTTCGAAACGCTTGCGATTTTCCTGGCGATATTCGTGATAATCGCGGTCGAGGTCGGCGATCTGCCGCGTGCGCCAGCCATGATAATCATTGTGGTCGTCATGCGCCGAATGGCGCGTGTCGTTGTCATCCGATGACGTCGCATTGTCGAACCAGCGCCCGACGCGGTCGAAAAAGCCATCGTCATGCTGGCCGCGCGAACGGTTCACGTCGCGCGCAGTAATCCCGTGACTGCTGCTGGCGATTGCGATCGCCATAGGCGCCGTTGCTGTAGCCGCTGCGATCGTAGCGCGCGTCGTTGCGTTCGTCGCGGTCGCGGCGCCGTTCGGCCTCGTCGTCACCGAACCAGCTGCGCACTTCGTCGCCCGCACGGTCGATGAAATTGCGGTCGCGGTCGCGGTCGCCGCCCTGGCGCTGATAATCGCGTTGCCCGCCATAGGCATAGCCGCTGTCATCATAGCTCGCCTGGCTGCGGCCATATTCGTTGCCATAGCGGCCCTGTCCATAGGACTGGCGCCCGCGGTTGTCGTCTCGGTCGTAACCCATCTCTTTTTCTCCTATTTCTGAAGAGGATGTTTATGAAACGCCCGGCCAATTCCGGCGTTCCGGCGCTCGGCTTGAAAATGCGGTGAAGCGCGTTGCATCCACGAGGAACCGCCGCTATTGGCCCACCTCTTCGCGGCGCCGGTGACGGGGTCGTGGCCCGGGCGAGGGGCTGTAGCTCAGTTGGGAGAGCGCGTCGTTCGCAATGACGAGGTCAGCGGTTCGATCCCGCTCAGCTCCACCAGCCCGCGTGTTTCAGGATAGACGATGAGCGACCAGATCCCCGACCGGCTTTCGATCGACCCCAACAGCCCGTTTTACGATGCGGACTTGCTGCAAAAGGGCGTCGGCATCCACTTCAAGGGCAAGGAACGCTTCGACGTCGAGGAATATTCGATCTCGGAAAACTGGGTACGCGTCGCGCTCGGCAAGAAGGTCGATCGCCACGGGCGACCATTGACCATCAAGCTGGCCGGCCCTGTCGAGGTCCGTATCCTGACCGCCGAGGCGTCGGGCGAAGACGACGCTTCGGCCTGAGCCCTATTTGAAGCCTATGCCGACGATAACGGCGAACGCGACGATGACCAGGACCAGCGACGCCACCAGAACATAGCGCGCAACCCCCGGGGTCGATCCGCCTCGCGCTTCGGTCTTCGTCACATCGATCTGTTCGTCGTCCGTCACGCACCGCTCCTGTTCGTTACGGCAACATAACGCCGTCACGCGGACGGGAGTTCCTTAGCGCGATGCGAGCTGGATTTTCGGCAGGCTGATCGTGCGGTTGGCGGCGCTCGAGATGAAACCGTACAGACTGTTCACCCGCGTCCCCAGGCCGCCAGCGCCCGAATAGAACACACGAACCGCAGACCAGTCGCCGTTCGGCGAGACATCGACCGCGCGCACACTGCGCTCGACCTTGCCGGGTCGCGACCAATTGGCATGATCGAGCAACACTTCGCGCTCGGATACGACCTTGCGGACCACCGCGACATGGCCTTGTGGCATCGCACCGGACGGCTTGAACGCCATGACCGACCCGGCGCTGGGCAGCTTTTCGCGCAGGTAACGACCCGCCGCCTGCGCCCACCATGTCTTCGCATTGCCCCGGATATCGATCGCCGAGATGGCCCGGGCAAAGGTCACGCACTGCCAGAACTGGGCATGCACCGGCGTCACCGGCACCATCGTCAAGGCAAGCGCCATCGCTGCGCGAATCGCGCCAAATCGTATCATGTTGAGAGTAAGTCCCCGCCTCGCTGTCGCCATCCTCGTGGCCGGAACCTTTCGGCGATGAAAGCGTGTTGCGGCGAGTTGGCGGAGTCGTGCGGTGAATCGATTTTGCTGTTAGGGGGCACCGCATCATGCTCAGTTTCAACGATGTCACCGTGCGCCTCGGCGGCCGCACGATCCTCGACGGCGCGACCGCCGCGCTCCCGCCCAAGAGCCGCGTGGGGCTGATCGGCCGCAACGGCGCGGGCAAGACCACGCTGGTGCGCGTGGTCGCAAAACTGCTCGAACCCGATGGCGGATCGGCGGACATGCCGCGCGGGTCGAAGCTCGGCTATATCGCGCAGGAAGCGCCGGGTGGGTCGACGACCCCGCTCGAAGAAGTGCTCGCTGCCGATATCGAACGCGCCGAACTGCTCCACGAAAGCGAAACAAGTCACGATCCCGATCGGCTGGGTGAGATCCACGAACGCCTCAATGCCATCGCCGCGCATTCCGCGCCCGCGCGCGCGTCGCGCATCCTTGCCGGTCTCGGCTTCGATGACGAGGCGCAGGGGCGCGCGCTCGAAAGCTTTTCGGGGGGCTGGCGCATGCGCGTCGCGCTCGCCGCTTTGCTGTTCTCGCAGCCCGATGTGTTGCTGCTCGACGAACCCTCGAACCATCTCGATCTCGAAGCCGTGCTGTGGCTCGAGGATTTCCTGCAAGGCTATCCCGCCACGATCCTCGTCGTCAGCCACGAACGCGACTTTCTCAACAACGTCGTCGACCACATCCTGCATCTCGAACGCGGCAAGCTGACGCTTTACCCCGGCGGCTATGACGCGTTCGAGCGCCAGCGCGCCGAACGGCAGGCGCAGCTCGCGTCGGCCCGCCAGAAGCAACAGGCGGAGCGAGAGAAGCTGCAGGATTATGTCGCCCGCAATTCCGCCCGTGCCTCGACCGCCAAGCAGGCGCAATCGCGCGCCAAGGCGCTCGCGCGGATGCAGCCGATCGCCGAACTGATCGACGATCCGTCGCTGGCCTTCGATTTCCCGCCCCCGCCCGAGGAATTGCGCCCCCCGCTGATCACCATGGATCATGCCGAGGTCGGCTATGACGGCGTGCCGATCCTGCGCAAACTCGACCTGCGCCTCGATCCCGATGAACGCATCGCGCTGCTCGGTCGCAACGGCAACGGCAAGACCACGCTGGCGCGGCTGCTCGCGGCCCAGCTCAAGCCGCTGGCGGGCGACATCGCCATGTCGGGCAAGATGCGCGTCGGTTATTTCACGCAATATCAGGTCGAGGAACTCGACCGCGACGATACCCCGCTCGAACACATGACCCGCATCATGCGTGGCTCGAGCCCGGGCGCGGTGCGCGGTCAGCTTGGCCGCTTCGGCTTTTCGGGGCCGAAGGCGACCACGCAGGTCGGCAAGCTGTCGGGCGGTGAACGCGCGCGCCTTGCACTGGCGCTGATCACGCGCGAAGCGCCGCACCTCCTGATCCTCGACGAACCGACCAACCATCTCGACGTCGATGCGCGTGAAGCTCTGGTCCAGGCGCTCAACGAATATACCGGCGCGGTCGTCATCGTCAGCCATGACCGCCACATGCTGGAAATGACCGCCGACCGGCTGGTGCTGGTCGATAACGGGCTGGCGAAAGACTTTGACGGCTCGCTCGACGATTATATCGCGCTCGTGCTGTCTGGCGGGAACGCACCCTCGGCGAAGGGCGCGTCCAAGGCCGACAAGAAGGAAGCGCGCCGCGCCGCTGCCGAAGCGCGCGAAAAGGAACAGGCCGCGCGCAAGAAGGCCCAACAGGCCGAAAGCGAAATCGCCAAGCTCACCGCCGAACGCAGCGAAATCGAACGCGCGATGTTCGACCCCGGCAGCGCCTCTGCGACCTTGGCGAAGTTGACGATGTCAGAGATGATGAAACGTCGCGCCGATCTGACCACGCGTATCGAAACGGCGGAAGCGGCATGGCTCGAACTCAGCGAGACATTGGAGACGGTCTAGGCGGCGGATCGCCACAACCACCCCTGCCACAACATGCGCCTTGCCGGATTTTCAATGACACTCGATTTCACGTCCTACCGCCGCCAATGGTTCACCGGGGCCACCGCCGCGCGTCACGATGTCCTTGCCGGCATGGTCGTGGCGCTGGCCTTGATCCCCGAAGCGATCGGCTTTTCGATCATCGCCGGTGTCGATCCGCGCATCGGCCTTTATGCTTCGGTCGCGATCGCCATCACGATTTCTCTGATCGGCGGGCGCCCCGGCATGATCTCGGCCGCCACGGCGGCGGTCGCGGTGCTGGTCGGCCCGTTGGTGCGCGATCACGGCGTCGAATATCTGTTCGCCGCAACCATCCTGATGGGCGTGATCCAGATTGTGGCGGGCGCGCTGCGGCTCGATCTGTTGATGCAGTTCGTCTCGCGCTCGGTGATCACCGGTTTCGTCAACGCGCTCGCTATCCTGATCTTCATGGCTCAATTGCCGCAGCTGACGAACGTCGGCTGGCAGACCTATGCGATGGTCGCGGGCGGGCTGGCGATCATCTATCTCCTTCCGCGCCTCACCCGCGCCATTCCGTCGCCGCTGGTCGCCATCCTCGTCCTCAGTGCGATCAGCATCGGTTTGGCGGTGCCCGTGCACACCGTCGGTGACATGGGGCGGTTGCCCGCCGGCCTGCCCAGCCTTGCACTGCCACAGGTGCCGCTCACCCTCGAAACGCTGCGGATCATCCTGCCATTTTCGCTGACGATGGCTGCGGTCGGTCTGCTCGAATCGCTGCTGACGGCCCAAATCGTCGACGACATGACTGATACCGATAGCGACAAGCGCCAGGAATGTGCCGGGCAGGGCGGGGCGAATATCGTCGCGGCGGTGTTCGGGGGGATGGGCGGCTGCGCGATGATCGGGCAGTCGGTGATCAACGTGACCTCCGGCGGTCGCACCCGCTTGTCGACCTTCGTCGCGGGTGTGTTCCTGCTGTTCCTCCTCGCCGTGCTGGGTCCGTGGGTCGGGCGCGTGCCGATGCCCGCCCTGGTCGCGGTGATGATCATGGTGTCGATCGGCACGTTCAGCTGGAATTCGATCCCCAACTTGCGGCGGCACCCGGTCACGTCGTCGCTGGTGATGGTGACGACGGTCGTCGTCGTCGTCGCCACGCGCGACCTGTCGCTGGGCGTGCTGGCTGGCGTACTGCTTTCGGGCATTTTCTTTGCCGGCAAGGTCCAGCGCATGTTTACCGTCGATCGATCGACCGACGGCACACTGACGACCTACCGCGTGTCCGGCGAGATCTTCTTCGCGTCGGTCGATCGCTTCACGCGTGCGCTTCAGGATGCCCCGCAGGCGCCAGCGGTGCTCATCGACGTATCGGGCGCGCACTTCTGGGACATTTCGGGCGTCGGTGCGCTCGACAAGATCGTCGATCGCCTTCGTCGCGAAGGCCGTCAGGTCGAGGTCGTTGGGTACAACCGTGCCAGCGCGGACCTGATCGACCGGTTCGCGCGCCACGACAAGACGGGTGTCGAACTGGGCGCCATCCCGCACTGAAGGGTTTGGCGCACTCGAAGGGATTCGAACCCCTGACCCCTGCCTTCGGAGGGCAGTGCTCTATCCAGCTGAGCTACGAGTGCGTGCCCGCGGCCTTACGCGGTTGCTTTACTTCTTGGCAAGCTGGACGGGCTGGAACTGGCCCAGGCCGCAAGAAGCGCCGCGTTGCAACGGCCCGGTATAAAGCACGGTGATGATGTCGACGCTGCACAATTGCGACAGCGACGTCTGATAGGCAAAGCGCTGCTCGAAGCCGAGGCTGGGGCAACTGTTGGGCAGGGTGTTGCGATAGACCTTGCCGCGCGACGTGATGAAATCGATCACGCTGTCCGATCGTACGCGCGTTTCGCGAATATCGGTCAGGCGCAGGCAGTTGACCGCCTCTCCGTTCGGCGTCGCTGCAGGAACCTCGCGCGTGCGCGCGTCGGCGGCAGTCGCGGCGGCAAGGAAGGCGGTTGTCAGCAACAGGATTTTCATGGCGTTTCTCCGCTGGCCTTTTGTTTGGGCGCAGGTGTCTTGGGCCTGAACGCGCAGAGGTCGCTAACGACGCAGCGCCAGCATTCGGGTGTCCGCGCCTTGCATGTGTAGCGCCCGTGCAGGATCAGCCAGTGATGCGCATGGCTGCGGAACGGCTGCGGCGTCTGCCGGTCGAGGATCGTCTCGACGGCGAGCGGCGTCTTGCCCTTGGCCAGGCCGGTGCGGTTGCCGACGCGAAAGACATGCGTGTCGACCGCGAACGTCTCCGCCCCCAGCGCGACGTTGAGCACGACATTGGCAGTCTTGCGCCCGACGCCGGGCAACTCCTCCAGCTGTGCGCGCTCGGTCGGCACCTCCCCGCCATATCTGTCGACCAGCATCTGGCTCAGCGCGATGACGTTCTTGGCCTTGGTGTTGAACAGGCCGATCGTCTTGATGTGCGCCTTCAACCCCGCTTCACCCAGGTCGAGCATCGCCTGCGGGTCGCGGACCTTGGCGAACAGCGCGCGCGTCGCCTTGTTCACCCCTGCATCGGTGGCCTGCGCCGACAGTGCGACCGCAACCAGCAGCGTGTAGATGTTGACGCTTTCAAGCTCGGTTTCCGGCGCCGGATTGGCCTCCGCCAGCCGACGATAAAACTCGAAAATATCGGCCTTCTTCAAAGCCCCAGCACGTCGTTCATCGTGTAGCGGCCGGGGGACAGGCGGACGAGCCACAGCGCCGCCCTGATCGCGCCGCGCGCGAATATGTCGCGGCTTTCGGCGCGGTGGGTAATCTCTATCCGCTCACCCTCGCTGGCAAGGAGGACAGTATGGTCGCCCGCCGCCGATCCGCCGCGCAAGGAGGCGAAGCCGATGCTGCCGCGATCGCGTGGCTGGTCGTTCTCGAACCGGTCGAACCGGCTGACTTCGGGTAGGCTGCGAGCGCGGCCCCGTGCCGCCGCCGCCGCCAAAGCGAGTGCGGTGCCCGACGGCGCATCGACCTTGTGCCGGTGGTGCAATTCGAGGATCTCGACATCCCAGTCTTCGTCGAGCCGCGCCGCCGCCTGTTCGACCAGCGCGCTGAGCAGCGTGACGCCGAGCGAGGTGTTCGCCGCCTGCAACACCGCGATGCTCTGCGCCGCCTCGTCGATCATCGAATGGTGCTCGTCGGTCAGTCCCGTCGTCCCGATGAGGATCGGCGTCTTCGCCGCCACCGCCGCGTCGAGATTGCCGCCCAGTGCGACCGGCGCCGAAAAATCGACCAGCACGTCGCTCTTCTTCGCCAGCGCCAGCGGATCGTCTCCCGCGTCCGCACCGCCCGCCAGCACCAGATTCTGGTCGGCCAGCGTGCGCGCGATCGCCTGACCCATCCGCCCGCGGCTGCCGTAAATACCGATCTTCACCATTGTCGTCGCCTTAGGCCAGCCGCTCGATCAGCGCCATCGCCGCCGCGGGGTTGCGGTGCTTGGCGCCGGATATGAAAAAGACATAGGCGTCGCGCCCGTCCGCCGCCCATTCGCGCGCGCGGTCCGCCCATCCGTCCAGTGCGGCATCGTCATAGCCGCTGGCGACTTCGTCCACGCTTTCCTGCAAGCGCGCATAGAACAGCCTTGCCGACGGCGCGGTGATCTCCGGGAAGTCACTTGCATGTGCGTACACCACCGCATGTCCCGCCTCGGTCACCATCCGGGCAAACTCCGGGGCCATGAACGTCTCGTGCCGCGCTTCGATCGCATGCTGCAGCGCCACGCCGTCCTGCTTGGCCGGAAGCATTTGCAGGAAGCTCGCAAAATCGTCCGCGTCGAATTTCTTGGTCGCCATGAATTGCCACAGGATCGGCCCCAGCCGGTCTCCCAGCTCGGTCAGCCCCTGGCTCAGGAACCGCTCGATCGACTCCGCGCCCTCCGCCAGCACGCGGCGGGTGGTGCAGTAACGCGATGCCTTGACGCTGAACTTGAAACCGTCGGGCACGGCCTCGGCCCATTTGGCAAAGGTCTCGGGCTTTTGCCGACCATAATAGGTGCCGTTGATCTCGATCGCGGTCAGCTTGCTGCCGGCATACGCAAGTTGCTTCGCCTTGCTCAGGCCCTCGGGATAAAAGGTTTCCCGCCACGGATCATAGTCCCAGCCACCGACGCCGACGCGTATCTTGCCCCTGCTCATCGCACTTGGTTGGCACATCGCGCCGCACTAGGACAGGGCAATGACGACACGCACCGCCACCTGCCGCTGCGGGCAGCTTACCGCCACCGCGACGGGGGATCCCGTGCGCGTTTCGGTGTGCCATTGCCTCGATTGCCAGAAGCGATCCGGCAGCGCGTTCTCGGCTCAGGCGCGCTGGCCTGATGAGCAGGTTCTCGTGATGGGGGAGGCGCGCGAATGGTCGAACGTGTCCGACAGCGGCAACCGCGCGACGTTTCGTTTCTGCGCGACATGCGGAGCGACCGTGACCTATGCGATCGAACTGATGCCGGGGATGACGGCGATCCCGATCGGCGCGTTCGCGGACCCGGAATTTCCGGCCCCGGCATTCTCGGTCTACGAAAATCGCAAGCATCGTTGGGTCGAGATCACTGGCGAGGTCGACCACTGGTCGCCGGGGGACGATGAACGATAACGTCGTCGTTCTCACCAACGCGGGCACTTCTGCAGAGAGCGGGGCCGGCGACCTGTCGGGTAAGGCAAAAGCGGCCGGTCGGCTGTCGACCCGATTGCAGGCGTTGCACCTTTCACGCGTGGCCACGGAACTTGCAGCTGACTGGATGCTTGAAGAAGCATCAAGAGGAGAGACCATATGCCTACCCACGCAATTTTCGATAGCCATGATCATGCCAACCGCGCGGTGAACGATCTACGTTCTGCCGGCGTGAACGATGAGTCGATTTCGCTCATCGCACATCACGGCCGCACGTCCACTACGACCGATGCCGATGGCAATGTGACGGACGAGGATCACACCAACATCGTGCGCGGCATCTTGGGCGGTGGAGCCTTGGGTGCCGGCCTGGGCGTGGCGGCATTGGCCATCCCTGGTGTTGGCCCACTCGTCGCTGCCGGCGCGATCGCGTCTTCGGCACTGCCGGGAGCCATTGGCGTCGGTGCTCTCGCCGGTGCGGCCCTGGGCTCGGTCAACGAGGTTCTGTTGAAGCACGGCGTGACCGAAGAAGACGCTGATTACTACAGCCCCCGGATGAAGGAGGGCGCCGTGTTCATGTCGGTTGATGATGAACGTTCGAACTACGAATCCGGGAAAACAGCCGACCTGATGTACGGTGCGGGCGGCCACAACCGCGCGCGTCCACGTCAGAATTAAGAACGCGAAGGATGGAGGCGGCGGTCGATCCGCCTCCATCCGTCGACCGCAATACTTCCAAAAAAATTTGCTCAGCCACTTCGGCCCAGTGGCGATCTTTCGCGAGCTAGGCAGCTGCGCTCACAGACCTATGTCCCTCGTCTGGAGACAAGTTCGCACAAAGCACCTGATCTAAGGGTGAGCGGACTACCGGCGACCAGGACCCCGTCAGCAAGTTGCCCCCAAAAACCGCAACCAAGCGTTGAATATAAGACTACCGATGAACGTCCGTCCGACCGAAGCACGGCGGCGTCGAAGGGGCCCGACACAGTCTGCCCAGATGAAAGGAAAATTAAAATGGTAGAACCGACACATCGAACCGACACCGCCCGCCGCCACGACGACAAGGAATTGATAGAGAGCTTTGAACCGACCCCGTCACAAGCAGGCCGTTCCGGCGGCAATTTGCAACGCGACATCGGAACTCAGGCCGAGGAAGAGCATCTTATCGATGGTAAGACGGGTGTGACCCGGGTTCGCAAGGCAGACGAAGCGGAGAAGTAAGGCTTCGTGTGACTGAGGCGCCAAACGAAAAGGAATTAGCAACGTGGCGAACGTGAATAGCAATACCAACGAAGCACGCACTGGTGGGCCAGGGCTCGCCTCGACAGGTGCCCAAGCCCAGACCGAGCAACCCGACAGTCAAAAAGGCAGCGCAGCCAACCCGGTCGGCGAAAAAGACTATGTTGAAAAGCAAAATTCGCCTGACAAGCAGGCAGGCGGTAAGCAGCCTACGGACCCAGTTCAGAATGACTGACGTTCATGCTGCCCAGTCGGGCGGCGTGATCTGGAGCAGCACATCGCGGCGCGTGCAATCAGGAATGCGGTTGCAAAAGTCGTGTTGGCGCGGTGGTTAACCTAGAGGCCAGGCAGGAGCGTGAGGACATAGGAAGCGCTTATGATCCGCGCGACGGCCGCCGGTCGCTTTCCACCCAATGGCGGACCTAGAAATCTCAATTTAAATGCCCGTCATGGCCAAAGCGCAAAATATCGTCATTCTCACCGGCGCGGGCATTTCCGCCGAGAGCGGGCTGGCGACCTTTCGCGGGCCGGGTGGGCTGTGGGAGGGCCAAAGGGTCGATACTCTCCAGACGACCCACGCGATTTGGCGGAAATCGGGGAAAAGCTGAGGCTTGCGTCATTAAGGGGCGGTTTTTTTGCCGTCCTGCATGTCTCTGCACTTCCCACAGCTTGAAGGAGGGGGGAGCGTGAAAGCTGCCTGTCCGCTAACGACCCAATTGCGGACTTTGCCGAGTGACCACGGCCCCTATCGGCGACGCTGATGCCACATCACGATTACCTCAAATAGGTGGCCGTCAGCATCTCTATCAAACTGCATGAACATGTGTTGCTGGACCTCTGCCTCGTTACCAAACCGGCCCGTGACTTCGTAAGAACACTCCGGTGTTGCGTAAGTGAAACCACATTTCACATCAGAAACTCGAATCAAGGTCGACGTCTCGCTCCGTCGCCCTGATAAACGCGAAAAGGTCTGATTTATATTTGACCAATGGGCCTCCACGTAGCGGCTCACCTCGTTGGCATCGGGTAACGCTGGTGTGGCTCGATTCCGAACCCCGTCGCTCGTCGCGCAGGAAGCAAGGAGCGCTGCTAGCGCCATCACAGGCAGTTTCATACGCACGTGGCGATGTTAGTTCCTCAAACGTTTGCTATCCACCCAATAGCGGATGTTCGGCCACGTCGCTAAGCCGATGCAATGTCGAAGGTCTCTAATATCGTCGTCCTTACAGGCGCTGGCATTTCCGCTGAAAGCGGTCTGCCGACTTTTCGCACGAAAAACGGACGAAATTTATGGGCCGACGAGCAAGGTGACGCTTTACACTACGTCGAGGATGTCTGCACGCCCGAAGCACTGCGGCGCGATCCGGCATTGGTGCACCGTTTCTATGACGAGCGTCGAGCGGCCCTTTTTCGGGTCGAGCCGAACGCGGCGCATATCGCGCTCGCCCGGCTTGATCGACAATGGCCTGGCGAATTGCTGATCGTCACGCAGAATGTCGACGATCTGCATGAACGCGCGGGGGCGACGCGCCTGCTGCATATGCATGGCGAGCTGAACTCGGCCTTGTGCGCGGCGTGTGGGGCGCGGACAGGGTGGTCGGGCAGCCTCCCGCCGGGTGCCGGATGCACCGGATGCGGCCGCCCCAGGCTGCGTCCCGACATCGTTTTCTTTGGCGAGATGCCCTACGCCATGGAGACGATCGACGAAGCGGTGTCACGGGCCGACCTGTTCGTGTCGATCGGAACGTCGGGCGCGGTCTATCCCGCGGCAGGGTTTGTGCAGACGGCGCGTTATCACGGCGCGCAAACGCTCGAGATGAACCTCGATCCGAGCGCGGGCAGCATCTTCTTCGACGAGAGTCTGCATGGGGCCGGCGAGCGTGCTGGTGCCGGCGTGGGTGGACGAGGTGCTTCAGTCGACCCAATCGAGCCCGATATCGCGGTAAATTCCGCGGTCGTCGCTCCATTTGGGCGTGACTTTGACGTGAAGGTAGAGGTGAACGCGGCGGTCGAGCAACGTCGCGAGTTCGGCGCGCGCCCTTGACCCGATCTCCTTCAGCCGTGCGCCGCCCTTGCCGAGGACGATGGCGCGCTGGCTGTCGCGTTCGACCAGGATCTGCTGGTGGATTTCGACCGATCCGTCGTCGCGCTCGGCATATTTCTCGGTGATCGACCGCGCTCGCCTGCGGCAGTTCTTCGTAGAGTTGCAGCATCAATTGCTCGCGCGTCGCCTCCGCCGCCATCATCCGTTCGGGCGCGTCGCTGACCTGATCCTCGGGGAAGTGCCACGGACCCTCGGGCAGCCGCGCGGCAAGCATCGCCTTGAGGTCGGCCACGCCGTCGCCCGTGGTGGCGGAGACCATCAGCGTCTCGTCGAACTTCACGCGCTCGTTCAGTCGTTGGGCGAGCTGGAGCAGCTTGCCCTTGTCGCTGACATCGACCTTGTTGAGGATCAGCAGCTTTGGCTCGGTGCGGCCTGCCAGCGCGGTGACGATCGCTTCGAGCTTGGGGCCGCCGCCGCGCTTGGCATCGACCACCAGCGCGATGACGTCGGCGTCCTGCGCGCCGCCCCAGGCTGCCTGCACCATCGCGCGGTCGAAGCGGCGGGTGCGCGTCGAAAATGCCGGGCGTGTCGACCAGCATGATCTGCGCCTCGCCCTCGATGGCGATGCCCATCAGGCGCGTGCGCGTGGTGCCGGCCTTGGGCGTGACGATCGCCACCTTCTGCCCGACGAGCGCGTTGACGAGGGTCGACTTGCCCGCATTGGGCGCGCCGATGACGGCGACGAGGCCGCATTGCTGGGTCATGATTTCAGGGTTTCCAAGAGGGCGGTGGCGGCGGCGGTTTCGGCTTCCTGCTTCGACGAGCCGACGCCCTGCGGCCTCGCCCGCGCTGCCGAGGCTCGCACGGACCGTCCAGCGCAGCGCATGGTCGGGGCCGGAGCGGTCGATGACCGTGTAGATGGGCGGCTTGCGCTTGTGCGCTTCGGCCCATTCGTGGAGCAGCGATTTCGGGTGGCGCGGCACGGCGGCCTTGCCGTCGATGCGCGACGACCAGGCGCGGTGGATGAAGGCGCGCGCCGCCTCCAGTCCGTGTTCGAGGTAGAGCGCCCCGATCAGGCCTTCCATGACGTCGCCGAGGATATTGTCGCTGTCTGCTGCGCCATCGTCGCGCGCCTGCTTGCCCAGCCGGACGTGCGCCTTGACGCCCATCTCGCGCGCCACTTCGGCGCAGGTGACGCCTGACACCAAGCGTGACGAAACGCTGCGACAGCTGCCCCTCGCGCTCATGCGGGAACAGCGCGCTGCAGCCACTCCGCGATGATCAGCCCGAGCACGCGGTCGCCGAGGAATTCGAGGCGCTGGTAGTTATCGGCGCCGTGGCTGGGGTGCGTCAGCGCGGTGCGATACAGCGCCTCGTCCCGGGGCGTCACGCCGAGCGTCGCGGCGAGCCAGGTCAAAACCCCTCCCCGATGCGATCCCAGCGCGCGGCGCTGAACCAGGTCCAGGGAAGGAGCCCGGCCGAACCGTCGGTCGAAAAGATCGTGAATTGCGCGCGGCCGACCAGGTTGGTCGACAGGGACAAAGCCGAACCCGCCCGCTTCCAACCGGCTGTCGGCGCTGTCGTCGCGATCGTCGCCCATCAGGAAGAGTGGACCGCGCGGGAACGCGATATTCGCCCGTGTCGTCGGCGCGGTCCCTGGCCGAAATCGAGGACTTCATAGCTCTTGCCCGCCGGGCAGGGTTTCGCGAAAGCGCGCATAGCGGCACGAAGCGCCCTGGTTCGATGCGGGGGTCAGGCAGTGGGTGTTGGGGCTGACCGGCACGATGAAATCGGCAATGCGCACCTTCGGCACGGGCATCCCGTTGATGACGATCTGACCGCCCCGCACCCGGACCGTGTCTCCCGGCAGCCCGATTACACGCTTGATGACGTCGATATCGTTCCCGGGCGGCTCCTTGAACACCACCACGTCGCCCCGCGCGGGCAGCGTCGTGAAGATGCGTCCGGGAATGAGCGGCAGTGAGAACGGCAGCGAATAGCGCGAGAACCCGTAAGGCCATTTGGTGACGATGAGATAGTCGCCGACCAGCAGCCGCGGCATCATCGATTCCGACGGGATCGAGAACGGCGCGAAGACGAAGCTGCGCACCAATGCGACGACGAGCAACATCTTGAGAAGAAAGCCGGCGAAATCGCGCCACTCGGACCGTGCGGGGGCTGGCGCGATCGCGTCGGGCGGGGCATCGTCCATCGACTGGCGAATGCGGTGGCATCAGCGGCAGGTCAAGGAGACGCGCGTGATCGGGTTGGCGGCAATGGCTTTGGCGGGGGCGACGATTCCTCAGGCGGCGCGGTTTCAGTGCGGGCCCACCGTGGTCGTGGCACGCTTTACCCGCGATCGCGTGCATCCTCGATTATTCCGGCCGGCGCGTGCGACTGGCGCAGACGGTCAGCGCGGACGGTGCGCGCTATACCGGGCTGACTCGCAAACGACGCGCCGAGTTCTGGACGCGCGGCGACTGGGCACGGTTGACAGTCGGCACGCGCACCTGGCCCGAATGCCGCCTTGCCAACATGCCTGCGGGCTGACTTAGGCTGCGTCATGGCTGACTATGATTATGATCTTTTCGTCATTGGTGCGGGTTCGGGTGGCGTACGCGCCAGTCGCATCGCTGCCGCACATGGCGCCAGGGTGGCGGTGGCAGAGGAATATCCGCGTTGGCGGGACCTGCGTCATCCGTGGCTGCGTCCCGAAAAAGTTGCTGATCTATGGTGCGCATTTCGCCGAGGACCTCGCCGATGCGCGGCGCTTCGGTTGGGATGTCCCCAATTGCGACTTCGATTGGCCGACGCTGCGCGACAACGTGCTGGCGGAGGTCGACCGCTTGGAGGGGCTGTATGGCCAGACGCTGGGCAATCATGGTGTCGAGATCATCCGCGAACGCGCGACTGTGGCCGGACCGCACGATGTTTCACTGGCAGGTGGCCGGAGCGTCACGGCGCGAATTATCCTGATCGCAACAGGCGGTCATCCGATCGTGCCCGACTTCCCGGGTAACGAGCATGGCATCACCTCGAACGAGGTGTTCCATCTCGAAACGCTCCCCAAACGCGTGTTGATTGCAGGCGGCGGGTACATCGCCAACGAATTCGCGGGGATCTTTCATCAGTTCGGGTCGAAAGTGACGCTGGTCAATCGCGGCGACCGGATCCTGCGCGGCTATGACGAGCAGATCCGCGACCGGCTGTTGCAGATCTCGATGATGAAGGGGATCGAGTTTCGCTTCAACGCGCCGTTCGAAAAGATCGAGAAGCGCGACGACGGCACATTCGAAGTGTTCATGGCCGGGTGCGACAGCATCACGACCGATATGGTACTGTTCGCCACGGGTCGCGCACCGAACACCAGGGACCTCGGACTGGAAGCGGCGGGGGTCAAGCTGAACGACAAGGGTGCGGTCCTGGTCGATGAGGATAATTGCTCGTCGGTGGGATCGATCTATGCCGTTGGCGACGTGACGGACCGTGTCCAGCTGACCCCGGTCGCGATCCGCGAGGGGCAGGCCTTTGCCGATACCGTATTCGGCAACAAGCCGACGCGGGTCGATTATACCAATATCCCGAGTGCGGTGTTCAGCCATCCGCCGATCGCGGGGGTCGGCATGACCGAGGGGCAGGCAAAGAACCAGCTTGGTGCGGTGAAGGTTTATACGTCCGACTTCCGCCCGATGAAGAATGTCCTCGCCGGTCGCAACGAACGCGCATTGTACAAGATGATTTGCGACGCATCGAACGACGTTGTCGTCGGCCTGCACATGATCGGGCCTGACTCGGCGGAAATACTGCAGGCGGCGGCGGTCGCGGTGAAGGCGGGCCTCACCAAGGCGCAATTTGACGACACGATCGCGCTGCACCCGACGATGGCCGAAGAGCTCGTGTTGCTGAAGTAGGACGCGTGACCGAAAACCCGGTCTTTTTCGATCCCACAGGCCGGCGGCGGCGGCGTTCAATCGCGGTTCTCGGCGCGCTGCTCGCGCTGATTGTGTTCGGGACGATTGCCTTTGCGCTGACCGTATTGGCCGTGCCGGCGGGCGGACCGCTGCATCCGATGGGTGAACGGGTGCAGGCGCGGCCGCTGAAAGAACATCTCGGGCGGATCGGGCGGCGCATCGGCTGGCTACCCCATGCGCCGGCCCGCGCAACGCCGGGCGATCCCGTCACTGTCGGCTTCTACGTGCCCTGGGATCCCGACAGCGGCGCATCGCTCGCACGTAACATCAAACAGCTCGACTGGGTCGTGCCGACGCTTGGCAGCATCACTCAAGGTGGCCGGCGCGCTGTCTTCACGTCGGACAGCAAGTTCAGCCGAATCGTCGCCGCAGCACCCAATCGTCCGCGCGTGCTGCCGATGGTGCAGAACGCCGCCGACGACAAATGGGACGGCGCGGGCATGGCGGCGATTCTCGCCAGCCCCGTGCGCCGCGCCGCGATGCTCAGGACGCTGACCGCGCTTGTCGAACGCGAAAAGGGCGGGGGCATCGCCTTCGACTTCGAAGAACTGCCCAAGACAGCGTTGCCCGATTATCTGCGCTTCATCGGCGAAACGCGCGCTGCGTTCAGCAAGCGCGGCTGGCTCGTCACGCTGGCGGTGCCGCTGGGTGATAGCGACTGGAACCTCGCCGCCTTTGCCAGGGCCGCCGACCGCCTGTTCCTGATGGACTATGACGAGCATTCGCCGGGCTACGCGCCCGGCCCGATCGCTTCGCAACGCTGGTTCGTCGCGCGGCTGCAGGACGCGCTGCGCCAGGTGCCGCAGACAAGGCCGATCGTCGCGCTCGGCAACTATGCCTATGACTGGCACGGCGACGGCAGCGACGCTCTGTCGGTCGAGGAAGCGTGGCTGGCGGCGTAGGACAGCGACGCGATGCCGGCGTTCGACCGCCAGCGGCAATGCGAGCTTCGCCTATGACGAGGACGGTATCACGCACACTGTCTGGATGCTCGACGCGGCGAGCGCTGGAACCAGCTGCAGGCGGTGCGGCGTGCGGATGTCGCCGGTGTCGCGCTGTGGCGGCTCGGCAGCGAGGACCCCGGCTTCTGGCGAGCCTTGGCGGCGAGCGAAGGCGGCACGCGGCCCGATCTGGGCGCGGTCCGCTACCAGGGAAGTGCCGATGTCGAGGGCAGCGGCGAGATTCCTGCGCATCGCCGCGACGCCGCGCGACGGCGCGCCGGACGTCGCGTTCGATGCCGCACGGGACTGATCCGCGACGTGACGTTCCAACGCTTGCCGACGCCCTATGTCGTGCGGCGCGGCGGCGACCGGCGCGGGCATGGTCGCGCTGACCTTCGACGACGGGCCGGACGCGACCTGGACGCCGCGCATCCTCGACATGCTCGAAGCGCAAGCGCGTGCCGGCCACCTTCTTCGTCATCGGCGAGAACGCGCTCGCGCACCCGCAGCTGCTGCGCCGGATCGTCGACGGCGGCAGCGAGATCGGCAACCACAGCTACACCCACCCCAACATGGCCGAGGTGTCGCCGCGCGGCACGCGGCTGGAGCTCAACGCGACGCAGCGGCTGATCGAGGCCTATACCGCGCCATTCGACGCGGCTGTTCCGCGCGCCCTATTTCGGCGACGCCGAGCCGACCACGACCGACGAGCTGGGCCCGGCGCTGGAGGCGCAGCAGGCGGGCTATCTCGATGTCGGGCTGCACGTCGATCCCGACGACTGGCAGCGCCCGGGCGTCGACGCGATCGTCGACAAGGCGCTGAGCGCGGGCGCAGCGCCGACGCCGAACAACTCGATGCGGACGTCATCCTGCTGCACGACGGCGGCGGCGATCGTGCGCAGACCGTCGCGGCGCTGCCGCGCGATCATCGACGGGCTGCGCGCCAAGGGGCTAACGCTCGTCACCGTCGTCGCAGCTGGCGGGCGTCACGCCGCAGGCGGTGATGCCGACCGGTCGCGGGCAGCGACCTGCTGGCGGTGCGCGCCGACGTCGGCGTGTTCCTGTTCCTGGCCGCGCTGCTGTGGCTGCTCAAATGGCTGTTCTACGTCGCGATCTCGCTCGGCATCGCGCGCGCGGTGCTGATGGCGGCGCTGGCGGTGCGCGCGCAGGCGTCGCGAGGCCGATGCCGCCAGCGGGCGCCGGCGGACGCGATCGTGTCGGTGATCATCCCGGCCTTCAACGAGGAGCGGGTGATCGTCGGCTCGGTCGACCGCGTGCTGGCCAGCGAAGGACGTGCATCGAGGTGATCGTCGTCGACGACGGGTCGAAGGACGCGACCAGCGCGATCGTCGCGCGGTGCATTCGCCGACGATCCGCGCGTGCGCCTGCTGACGCTGGAAAATGGCGGCAAGGCCGCGGCGCTCAACCGCGGGCTCGAACTGGCGACGGCGAGAATCGTCATCGCGCTCGACGCCGACACGCAGTTCGAGCCGAGACGATCGCGCGGCTGGCGCGCTGGTTCGCCGACCCGCGGATCGGCGCGGTCGCGGGCAACGCCAAGGTCGGCAACCGCGTCAACCTCGTCACGCGCTGGCAGGCGGTCGAATATGTCACCGCGCAGAACCTGGAGCGCCGCGCGCTGGCCGGGTTCGACGCGATGACGGTCGTGCCGGGCGCGGTCGGCGCGTGGCGGCGCGCCGCGCTGGACGCGGTCGGCGGCTATCCGGACGATACGCTGGCGGAGGATCAGGACCTGACCATCGCGATCCAGCGCGCGGGCTGGCGGGTCGCCTACGATATCGATGCGGTGGCCTGGACCGAGGCGCCCGAGACGTTCCGCGCGCTCGCCAAGCAGCGCTTCCGCTGGGCGTTCGGCACGCTGCAATGCCTGTGGAAGCACCGCGCCGTCCTCCGCACGCGCCGAGCCGTCGGGCCTGGCTCTGGTCGGCATGCCGCAGGCGTGGCTGTTCCAGATCGTCTTCGCCGCGATCTCGCCGGTGATCGATCTGGCGCTGGTCGTCAGCGCGTCGGCACGGCGGTGCGTGTCGACCAGCATGGCTGGGCGCAGACGCAGTCGCGACGTCGTGACGATGGCGCGTCTACTGGATCGCGTTCACCGCGATCGACGTGTCGTGCGGCTGGATCGCCTATCGGCTCGAACCGCGCGGAGCGGGCGTTATCCTTTCTGGCTGCTGATCGCGCAGCGCTTCGTCTATCGCCAGCTGATGTACGGCGTCGTGCTGCGCGCGATCGGTGCCGCGGTGTCGGGGCCGCGGGTCGGCTGGGGCAAGCTGGAGCGGACCGGCCGTGCGGTCAGCGCCTGACGGACTGGTGAACGCGAAGTTTAGTTACGTTCACGCAACCCTCTGCGGGATGGCCCGTTTGATCTGCGTCATATTTAAGGAGAGAGATAATGCAGAAATTTATCATGGGTGCGGTGCTCGCCGCCACTGCCGTTGACCGGCCTGTCGGTAGCGGCTCCGGCGACGGCCCAGCGGACGACTCTGGAACGCCAGCAGGCGGCCCGTGGCCAGTATAATTACAATCAGGCGATGCGCGACTATCGGCGCGAGTTGCGCGATTATCGCCGCTGGAACCGGTATGATTACAACAACCCCGACCCGCGTTACGGCGCCTATTATGCCGACCGCTATTATCGCGACGGACGCTATTATCGTCAGCGCCAGCTGAGTTATAACGACCGCGTCTACCGCGGTTATGACGGTCGCTATTATTGCCGCCGTTCGGACGGCACGACAGGCCTGATCATCGGTGCTGGGGTCGGCGCGCTGTTCGGCAATGCTATCGACAATGGCCGCTCGAGCGTCCTCGGTACGCTGTTGGGTGCTGCCGTGGGTGGTGCGGTCGGCAGCTCGGTCGACCGCAACTCACGCCGCAATGTCTATTGCCGCTAAGGCGGACAGACCGGTCAACGAGGGGCGGGCACCGCAAGGTGTCCGCCCCTATATGGTGCCGGCTAGAGGGATCGAACCCCTGACCCCCTGATTACAAATCAGGTGCTCTACCATCTGAGCTAAGCCGGCGCGGGATGTCCGATAGCCTTAGCGTGCGCCGAACGTCCAGCCTTCGGTATCTCGAACGTCGTCAAGGGCGGGCGGTTGCCACAGTGCCGCGTCGGTGTGGACCGCGCGCAGCCATGCCGCCGACAACAAGGCGTCACTCGAATGATCGTCGATCGCGCCGTCTCCTGCCACCGACGGACTGCCGAGGGTGACCAATGCGGCGTCGAGTTCGGCGTAACTCCGCATCTTCGACCGTCCGGGCGGACGCCCCGCATCGATCGCGGCAATGGTCGTATAGATTTCGACGAGCAGCGATCCAGCTTCCGGCACCGGATCGAACGGCCACAGCGGCAATTTCCCGTCGAGCCGGTGCAACACGCGCATGCCGGTGAGGCTGGATTTGCCGACCTGTGCCGCGCCGACCAGGTTCAGGTTGCTATAGGGGCGACAGCCCAGCGTGCGTTGTGCGTCTTCGGTGCGGCGGAACCGGCCTTGGCCGCCATCGCCGAAAAGGTCCCCCCGCCGCCCACCATGACGGCGAAAGTACCGCGATGCCTGGGCGTGGTTCACAAAGCTGGTCGCCGAGAGGTGGGGATCGGTCGCACAGTGTCGCTCGACGAGCGCCCACAGAGCCCGGGCATCGCAGGGGCTATCGGCCCAGCCCGGAAAATAGGCACCTGAATCTGCAAATGGCAACGATCCGCCGAGGTCGAGCCCGACGAGCGTGTCGCGAGGCATCTCCGCCAACAGCCAATCCAGCGCTTCCGCTCGTGACCAGCGGTGACCCGGTCGCACCAACCTGGGCGGCCCGTCGACACCGCACAGGGCGACGGCGATGCCCTTGTGGCGCTCGCCTGCCGCGCCAGACCAGTCGATTGCGGCGAAGTGCGACCAGCTACGCACGCTCGGCGCGCAACTTGTCCCAATGCGCAATGCGCTCCGCGATCCTGGCCTCGAAGCCACGGTCGACGGGGGCGTAGAAGGTAGCGGGGGTCATCTCCGTCGGCCAGTAATTGTCGCCCGAAAAGCCCTCTGCGGCGTCATGATCGTAGGTGTAGCCTTTGCCGTAGCCGAGCTGCTTCATCATTCCGGTAGGGGCATTCACGATGTTCATCGGCGGCATCAGGCTGCCGGTCTCCTTCGCCGTTTTCCATGCGCTTTTCTGCGCGACATAGGCGGCGTTCGATTTGGGTGCGGTGGCGAGGTAAAGGCACGCCTGGACGATGGCGAGTTCGCCCTCCGGGCTGCCGAGAAAGTCATAGGCATCCTTGGCTGCAAGGCACTGCACCAGCGCCTGCGGGTCAGCGAGGCCCACATCTTCGCTGGCGAAGCGCACGAGGCGGCGGAGGACGTACAGCGGCTCTTCACCGGCGACCAACATGCGCGCCATCCAGTACAACGCTGCCTGCGGATCGCTACCGCGCAGGCTTTTGTGAAGCGCGGAGATGAGGTTGTAATGCCCCTCGCGATCCTTGTCATAGACCGGCATGCGGCGGTGGAGCAGGTCGGCCAACGCGGGTGGGTCGAGTGGGTCGGACAGTTCAACACTGAACAGGGTTTCGGCCTGATTGAGCAGGAACCGGCCATCCCCGTCGGCGCTGGCGATCAAGGCGTCGCGGGCATCGGGGGTTAACGGGAGCCGGCGGTCCTCAATTGCTTCGGCGCGGTCCAGGAGTAGGCCCAGAGCGGCATGGTCGAGGCGGTGGAGCACAAGGACCTGCGCACGGCTGAGCAACGCGGCGTTGAGTTCGAAGCTGGGGTTTTCGGTGGTCGCCCCGACGAGGGTGATCGTGCCGTCCTCGACATAGGGCAGGAAGCCATCCTGCTGCGCGCGATTAAAGCGGTGGATCTCGTCGACGAACAGGAGAGTGCGCTGGCCCATCGTTGCGGCGTCGCGGGCGGCGGCGAAGACGCGCTTCAAGTCGGCGACGCCGGAGAAGACCGCGCTGATCGATTCGAAGCGTAAGCCCACCGCATCGGCGAGCAAACGGGCAATCGTCGTCTTGCCCGTTCCGGGCGGGCCCCACAGCACCATCGAGGCAAGCTTCCCCGCGGCGACCATGCGGCCGATCGCGCCCTCCGGACCGGTCAGGTGATCCTGCCCGACGACCTCCACCAGCGACTGCGGGCGCAGGCGGTCCGCGAGGGGGGCGGGGGGAGGAGGAGCGGCGAAGAGATCGGCCATCGTTGAAAGATAGTCATCATCGCGGACGTGACCACCCTTGATCATTTTGAAGATATATCTTAGACATCTCTTAGAAGGAGATTGATATGTTTGGTTATCACACAGCGCGTGGCTGCGGTCCGCGCGGGTTCAAAGGCGAGATGCACGCCATGTGGGGCCGTCACGGCCGGCACGCTTGGGCCGCGGCAACAGGCGAAGGCGGACGCCGACGGCGGATGTTCGATGGCGGCGAGTTGCGGCTGGTGCTGCTCAAGCTGATCGGGGAGCAGGAGCGCCACGGCTATGACCTGATCCGCGCGATCGAGGAGCGGACGGGTGGGGCCTATGCGCCAAGTCCGGGCGTGGTCTACCCGACGCTCACGCTACTTGACGACATGGAATTGATCGAAGCGCGGCAGGCGGAAGGTGCGAAGAAACTGTATGGCGTCAACGAAGCAGGCAAGGCGCATCTTGCCGAGCGTGCGGAGGAGGTCGCGGCTATTTTCGCGCGGCTCGATGCCGTGGCGGCCGAGCGCAATCGCGGCGATGCGCGGCCGGTGCGCCGGGCAATGGGCAATCTGCGGCAAGTGTTGCAGGACCGTATCATGGGCCGCGAACTGACGCCGGAGCAGTTGCACGCCATTGCCGACGCGATCGACGAGGCGGCACGCAAGGTCGAGCGCCTGTGAGCGCGGTTTCCGCGACCGCGATCGTATCGACGGCCAACGGCAGCAAATACCTCCAGCAGTTGTGCAAGCATTGGTCCCACAATCTGGCGGTCGAATTCACTGCGGAGCGGGGGACGGTCACGTTCCCCCGCGATGCGCGCGGCGCCGATTGGCCAGGCAAAGGGGTAGTGACGATGGTCGCCCATCCGGAAACGCTGGAATGCCGGATCGAGGCGAGCATTCAAGAACAGTTGGAAGGGCTGAAGGGCGCCTTGGCCCGGCATCTGGACCGGTTTGCGTTTCGTGAAGCCCCGTTGAAATTCGACTGGGTTTAGCGGCGCGCCTGACGGTTGCGCAGGACGCGCAGGTATGTCTCCGCAACAGCCGAGTTGATCCGGTCCCATTCATATTGCGCGGCCTCATCGATCCCGGCTCGCCCCATTTGCCGACGAAACCCTTCGTCGGTGGCAAGGCGGGCGAGAGCGCTCGCATAGCCCTCGATCGCGCCCGGGCGGACAAGCAGGCCGGTGACGCCGTCCTGCACGATGTCTTCGCTCCCTGCCGCACGCGCGGCGACGACGGGGACGCCGCAGGCCATCGATTCCAGTGAGACGTTGCCGAAGGTTTCAGTGACGCTGGGATTGAGGAAGATGTCCATGCTCGCCACCGCGCGGGCCAGATCCGGACCCATTTGGAAACCGGTGAATACCGCGCCTGGCAGGCGGCCCTGAAACCATTCGCGCGCAGGACCTTCGCCGACGACAAGCACGCGGTGCTTCACGCCCTTTTGCGCCAGCCGATCGACCGCTTCGGCGAAGACGTCGAGGCCCTTTTCCATAACGATGCGACCGAGGAAACCGACGACCAACTCGTCATCGGCGATGCCTCGCGCACGCCTCCATTCGAGATCGCGGCGCTGTGGGTTCCAGAGTTCGTGATCGATGCCGCGCGACCAGATGCCGATGTCGTAATTCATCCGCTGTTCGCGAAGGATCTGGGCAAAGCTGTCCGACGGCGCGACCAGCGCATCACAGCGACGATAAAAGCGGCGCAGGATCGCCAGCATCACCGGCTCTAGAAAGGCGAGGTTATAGTAGCGCGGATAGGTTTCGAAGCGCGTGTGGACAGATGCGACGACCGGCAGGTCGTGCCAGCGCGCCCAGCTGACCGCCCGATGCCCCAGCATCTCGGGCGCGGAAACATGCACGATGTTTGGCGCGAAGCGGCGGAGATCGTGCTTGGCCTGCGGCAGGATGCCAAAGGCGAAGCGATATTCAGGTCGCCCGGGGACGGGGACCGAAGGAACGCCGACCAGGTCCCCGGTCGGCTCGAACGCCGGCGTGTCGGTGACCGGCGAATAGACTCGCACCGCCGCGCCCTGACGCAGGAGATAGCCGACCAGACGATTGAGCGCCTGGTTCGCGCCGTCCTTGACGAAGTTATAGTTGCCCGAAAACAGGGCGATGCGGAGCGACGACAAGTCCATCCGAAGCATGCCTAGCCGATACCGGGCGGTTCCGCGAGTGTCCCGACGCCATGTCGATCTGCATGACGCCTGCGAAAGTTGCGGCACACCCGCTCCAAGCCGCGGCATTGCCATGCCGGTGCCGGTAGACCGTGGGCATCCAGGGACCGGCCTCCGGCCGGCACAGTCCCTAGTGGATGACGGGCAGCGTTTCGAACTGGTGGTACGGCGGCGGGCTGGACAGCGTCCATTCCAGGGTCGTCGCGCCTTCGCCCCAAGGATTGTCGGCGGCCTTGCGGCCGGCGGCGAGCGACCAGATGATATTCACGAAGAAGATCAGCATGCCGATCGCCATGAGCGAATAGCCATAGGTCGAGGCGACGTTGTTCCAATAGGCATAGGCGTCCGGATAGTCCGGGATACGCCGCGGCATGCCGTCGAGGCCCAGGAAGTGCATCGGAAAGAACAGGATGTTCACGCCGATGAAGAAGACCCAGAAGTGAAGCTGGCCGAGGAACTCGCTATAGTGCTTCCCGCTCATCTTCGGGAACCAGTAGTAGAAGCCGGCGAATAGCGAGAAGACCGCGCCGAGCGACAGCACGTAGTGGAAATGCGCCACGACGTAATAGGTGTCCTGCATGTACGTATCGATGCCGCCATTGGCGAGCACGACGCCGGTGACGCCACCAACGGTAAACATGAAGATGAAGCCGATGGCCCACATCATCGGGGTCTTGAAGCTGATCGAGCCGCCCCACATCGTCGCGATCCATGAGAAGATCTTGATGCCGGTGGGAACTGCGATGACCATCGTCGCGGCGGTGAAATACATCTTCACATTCACACTGAGGCCGGTGGTGAACATGTGGTGTGCCCACACGATGAAGCCGACCACGCCGATCGCGACCATGGCATAGGCCATGCCGAGATAACCGAAGACGGGCTTTTTCGAGAAGGTCGCGACGATCTGGCTGACCATGCCGAAGCCCGGCAAAATCATGATGTACACTTCGGGGTGGCCGAAGAACCAGAACAGATGCTGATAGAGGATCGGATCGCCGCCGCCCGACGCGTCATAGAATGTCGTGCCGAAATTACGGTCGGTCAGCAACATGGTGATCGCCGCGGCCAGCACGGGGAGCGCGAGGAGCAGCAAGAAGGCGGTGACCAGCACCGACCACACGAACAGCGGCATCTTGTGCAGGGTCATGCCCGGCGCGCGCATGTTGAAGATGGTCGTAATGAAGTTGATCGCGCCGAGGATCGACGAGGCACCCGCAAGGTGAAGGGCGAGGATCGCCATGTCGACCGATGGGCCGACCGAGCCGGATGTCGAAAGCGGAGCATAGACCGTCCAGCCGGTGCCGGCGCCGAGCCCGGTACCGCCGCTGAAGAACGAAGACCCGAGGAGAAGGATGAACGCCGGAACGAGCAGCCAGAAGCTGACATTGTTCATGCGCGGGAAGGCCATGTCGGGCGCGCCGATCATGATCGGCACGAACCAGTTGCCGAAGCCGCCGATCATCGCGGGCATGACCATGAAGAACACCATGATCAGGCCGTGCGCGGTAATTAGCACGTTCCACAGGTGATAGGCCTCGTCCATCGATGCCGGACCCTGGCCGACCAGGCCATTATGGATGTTGGCCCAATATTCGAGCCACTGGATCCCCGGCGTCGCGAGTTCGACGCGCATCATGCCCGAAATGCCGCCGCCGATGATCCCCGCGATGATCGCGAAGATCAGGTACAGCGTGCCGATGTCCTTGTGGTTCGTCGACATGAACCACCGTGCGAAAAAGCCGGGTTTGTGATCCGCATCGTGATGATGCGCCTGATCATCGTGTGTGGCGTGAAAGTCGGCGGGCGTGGCAGCGATATCGGTCATGATCGTTATCTCAGTTCGAGCTGCGCTGCGTTGACCGGTTGCTCGGTCGACGTCCTGGCAGGGGTCGTGGCGTTGTCGGGAGCGGTGGTATTCAGTGCGGTGTCGGCGGTGCCGGGCGTACCGTCGACCTTCGAAATAACCTGGCCGCCGCCGCCGGCTTCGGCCGCACCGGCCTTGGCAGCCGTAGCGGCGTTGCCGTTCGAGATCGTGCCGCCCTTCGACAGCACCCAGGCATTGAAGTCGGCCTTGCTGACCACCTTCACCTCGATCGGCATGAAGCCGTGACGCGCGCCGCACAGTTCGGAACACTGGCCATAATAGGTGCCGATGCGATCGACGCGGAAGGTCGTCTCGTTGGTCCTCCCGGGGACGGCGTCCATCTTGGTCCAGAAGGCGGGAACGGCCCAGCTGTGAATCACGTCGTTGCCGGTGGTCAGCAGGCGGATGGTGGTGCCGACGGGCAGGACAACCGGATTGTCGGTGCCGAGCAGGCGCGGTTCACCGGCGGCCTTGGCCTTGTCGTCGGGCAGCATGTTGGCGATGACTTCGAAACCGCCATTGTCGGGATATTCGTACGACCAATACCACTGGTTACCGATCGCCTTTAGTCGTCAGCGCGTCCTTGCCCGCGGGCTTGTACTGCGCGGCGAGCAGCGAGATCGACGGCACCGCGATGGCGACGAGAATCAGCACGGGGATCAGCGTCCAGGCGACTTCGATCAGCGTGTTGTGGCTGGTCTTCGAGGGTACCGGATTGGCGCGGCGGTTGTAGCGCACCGCCACCCAGATGAGCAGCGCGAGCACGAAGATCGAGATGATCGTAATCGTCCACATCAGTATCGTGTTGTGAAACCACAGGGCATATTGCCCGTTCGCCGTGACCTGCGGCTGGATACCGATACCTCCGGCGATCGGCTGGCCGATCTTCGGATCGCTGCCGGGCAGCGCAACCTGTGGCTTGGGGGCTTCGGCCACGGCCGGCAGCGCGGTCGCATCCGTCGCCGCCTGCTGCTCGGCAACCGCCGGGGTGGCAGGGGCAGGCTGGGCCGCGGCGGGGACGGCCAGGCCAAGTCCCAGTGCGATCATCAGCGGGGTCAACAATCTCATGGCGGTCGCAACATCCCTGAATCGCGCACGAACGGCGCGGATGTGTTGGCCTATAGGCAGCGCCTGCCCGCCTGTGAAGGGCATTGGCGCAGCGATGCGACCGCGTTACGACGGCGCATGACCGACGAAGACGTCCTGGCGGAATTTCGGGCGGCGGAAGCGCTGCTCGACGGACATTTCATTCTGTCTTCCGGCCTGCATTCGCCAAACTATCTGCAATGCGCGCGCGTTCTGGCCGACCCGGCACGTGCGGCGCGACTGGCCGTGGCGCTGGCCGCGCGGATCAATGTCGCGATCGACATCGTCGTCTCTCCGGCGATGGGCGGGATCATTATCGGTCACGAAATGGGCCGCGCCCTGGGGGTGGAGGCCTTGTTCCTCGAACGACCGACGGGCATGTTCGAGTTGCGCCGTGGCTTTCGCCTTGAGCCGGGCCAGCGCGTGCTGATGGTCGAGGACGTCGTGACGACCGGCCTGTCGAGTCGCGAGGCGATCGAGGCGGTGGCGCGCGAAGGTGGGGTGACTGTCGCCGCCTGCGCCTTGGTCGATCGCAGCAATGGAAAGGCCGACTTGGGCGTCCCGTTCACGCCGCTGATCCGGTTGAACGTGCCGACTTACGAGGCGGATCGACTGCCACCCGACCTGCTGGCGATCCCCGCGGTGAAGCCCGGAAGCCGCAAGTCGTGATCGCAGCGCTATTGCTTGCCGCCGCGGCGCCCGTCGCGATGCAGGTCGATGCCGTCGCCGCACAATATCAGCTGGCCGGCGAAGTGCTGGTCGCACAAGGCGACAAGCTGCTGGTGCATAAGGCCTACGGCACCGTCGCGCCGGATGGTGGCGTGCGTCACCGTAAAAATGAGCAGTGGCGGTTCGCCTCGATCACCAAGCAAGTGACCGCAACCGCCATCATGCGTATGGTAGCGCGCGGGGATGCCTCGCTCGATGGGCCGATCGCCGGGCAGCAAAAGCTTGAGGGCATCACAATCCGCATGCTGCTGACGCATCATAGCGGTCTGGCCAATCCCGACGCGACGCCAGCGACGGATGGAGGCTTTCCCGCATTTTATCGCGCCAAAGCGCCCGACCTCGGCTATTGTTCATCGAAGCCGGCAACCCCCAACGCACCATTCGCCTACAATAATTGCGACTATCTCATTCTCGGCAACCTGCTTGAGACCGTGCCGGGAGAGGACTCAGTTGACAGCAAGTTTTGGCCGGGATCGTTCGCGCGAGCGGGCGAGGTGGGTGTGCTAGGCTATGTGGGTGGCAAACCTGAGCCGAGCTTCAACCTGGCGACCTTCGATACGGCGGGCGGCCTGATCGGCACCGCGCGCGACGTATTCAAATTCGACCGCAAGCTCATGATTGGCAAGCTGCTGCCCGCACCGGCGCTCGCCGAGCTGTGGAAACCCGAGGGGCAGGGCAGTTACCAGGCGTTGGGACAATGGGTGTTTCCGGGCCGACTGAAGGGCTGTGCTGCGCCCAAGCGGATCGTACAGCGCGACGGGGAAATCGGCGGCGTCCAGGCCCGCAACTATATCTTTCCCGACGACGATCTGATCGTCATTGTCTTCACCAATCGGTCAGCCGAAGATTTTGCGTTGGGCGAGGTGTGGGAAGGCAAAGGCTTTGCCTATGACCTTCTTTCGGTGGCAGCATGCTCCGCCTAGGCGTCAACATCGATCATGTCGCGACGGTGCGGAATGCGCGCGGGGGCGAGCATCCAGACCCGGTGCTCGCGGCACGGATCGCGGCGCAAGCAGGTGCGGACGGCATTACCGCGCACCTGCGCGAGGACCGGCGGCACATCCGCGACGACGACATCGCGCGACTGATGGGTGAAGTCGATCTGCCGCTCAACCTCGAAATGGCGGCAACCGACGAGATGCTGGCGATCGCACTCAAGCACCGCCCGCATGCTGCGTGCATCGTGCCCGAAAAGCGCGAGGAGCGCACGACCGAGGGCGGACTCGATGCCTATGGTCAGCATAACAGCCTGATACCGCTTGTACGGCGGTTGCTCGACTCGGGAATTCGCGTGTCGCTGTTTATCGAGCCTTCGCCCGAACAGGTCGAGGCGGCGATCCGGCTGGGCGCGCCGGTCGTCGAATTCCATACCGGCCGTTACGCGCATCGTGAGGGTGGGCCGCAGGTAGAGGAACTGCGCCGGATTGCCGAAATGGCAGCGCTCGCAGTCAAGAACGGGATCGAACCGCATGCCGGGCATGGGCTGACATTCGACAACGTCGCGCCTGTGGCGGCAATCCCGCAGATCGCCGAACTGAATATCGGCCACTTCCTCATCGGCGAGGCGATTTTCGGCGGGTTGGCGCAGGGTGTGCGCGAGATGAAGTCCCTGATGGCGGCGGCAAGGTGACGGACACGTGATCGTCGGTCTGGGTTCCGATCTGTGCAATATCGAGCGCATCCAGAATTCGCTCGACCGTTATGGCGAACGGTTCGAGGCGCGCGTGTTCACCGATCAGGAGCGCGCCAAGGCCGCCAGACGCCCGTTCACCCGCGCGGGCACGTATGCCAAGCGCTTCGCCGCCAAAGAAGCATATTCGAAGGCGGTCGGCACTGGCTTCAAGCGCGGGGTGTTCATGAAGGACATTGGCGTGGTCAATGCACCCTCCGGTGCGCCAACCCTCAGCCTTGCGGGCGGCGCGCGAGCAGCGCTCGACGCGCTTATCCCGGCGGGCTATGAACCGCACATCCATCTGACGCTTACCGACGATCACCCATGGGCGCAGGCCTTTGTGATCATCGAGGCCCTGCCGAAAGCTCGCGCGTGACCACCGAGACCGTTACCGAAACCCAGCCCGAAGCAGTGCCGGCGAGGAAGACCAAGAAGCAGACCGACTGGAAGTCCGAAGCCAAGGGGATTTTCTGGTTGGTGCTGGCGGTGCTCGGCTTCCACAGCTTCATTGCCAAGCCGTTCTATATTCCCTCGGAATCGATGATGCCGGGGCTGCGCGTCGGCGATCGGCTGGTCGTCACCAAATTCCCCTATGGCTGGTCTTATGCCTCGCTGACCTTTCATCCGATCGGCTTCTTGCCCGGCCGCATTTTCGGCCATCTGCCCGAACGTGGCGATATCGCCATCGTCACTCCGCCGAACAGCCGAGAGGATTATATCAAGCGCGTCATCGGCTTGCCTGGCGATCGTATCGCAGTGCAGGGCGGGGTGCTGTTGATCAACGGCCAGCCAGTCAAGCGCGCCGCCCCCGCGATCAAGCGATTGCCCGTCGATGCGAACGACCCATGCGATCCGCACCAATATCCCGGCGCTCTCGTGCGTGACGGCGCGGGCAAGGAATGGTGCCAGCTGACGATCGTGCGAGAAACGCTTCCCAACGGCAAAAGCTATGACACGATCGATGTCGGCTATGTTCCACAGGCCGACGATTACGTCGAAACGCTGGTGCCGCCGAACCATGTATTCATGATGGGCGACAATCGCGACAACTCATCGGACAGCCGCTTTCCGGCGGGTGAACCCTATAAGGGCTTGGGCGGCCCGATCCCCTGGGAAAACCTGGGTGGGCGCGCAGAATTCATCACCTTCTCGATGGACGGCACCGCATCGTGGTGGAACCCGATCAGCTGGCTGACCGGCCTGCGCAGCGGCCGCGCGGGCACCACGTTGCACCCATCGACCACAGGCTGATGGCGAAGGCGCCGCATCCCGCCGCCAAGGTTGCTCCGCAGGAGGTGGCCGGGCCAAACGAGATGCGCGATCCCGCCATGCGTGCGGAATTCAGGCGCGCGAGCGTCTGGATCGGCCTGGTCGTCGCTGTCGTCGCTGTCTGGTATCTGGCGGAACCGATCCTGCTGATTTTCGGCGGGGTCGTAATCGCGGCAATGTTCGACGGCGGAGCGCGCCTGCTGGGCCGGGTCGCACCATGGCCGCGCGGTATTCGGCTGGCCGTCGTGATCGTCGGCGTCGTGCTGTTCATGGTGTGGACCATGTTCTACGCTGGCAGCCAGCTCGCATCTCAGGCGGAATCGCTGCGCGCGATCATTACGGCGCAGGCCTCGCGGCTGACCGGCCTAGCCCAAAATGCTGGCCTGATCTCGGCCGACAGCGCCTCCAGCTTGGGGCAGCAGGTGCTTGGCTCCGTCGGGCGCGTCACGTCGTTCGTCGGTTCGGCGCTCGGCACGATCACCAGTGCGGTGATGATGCTGGTCCTCGCGGTGTTCCTCGCGATTAATCCGAAAAGCTATGAACGTGGCGTCGCCTGGCTGTTCCCGCTGGGCAGCCGCGAACGGCTGTACGATACGTTTTCGGATATGGGGCATTCGCTGCGGATGCTGATGGCGGGGCGGTTGCTCGGAATGCTGGTCGAAGGTGTCGGCACGTGGGTCTTGCTTGCGCTGGGTGGGGTGCCGATGGCGGCGCTGCTCGGCCTTTGACCGGCCTGCTTGCGTTCTTGCCGAACATTGGCTCGATCATTTCGGGCGTGATGATCATCTTGGTCGGACTTCAGCGCGGGCGGCAATTTGTGGCTGTACGCCTTCGGCGTATACATGGTCGTGCAGATGGTCGACGGCTATCTGATCGTCCCGATGGTGGCAAAGCGATCGGTCGATCTGGCGCCCGCGTTGGTGCTTGCGGCGCAGTTGCTGTTTGGTGCGGCGTTCGGGTTCCTCGGCTTACTATTTGCCGATCCGATGCTGGCGATGCTCAAGGTCTGGCCTGGAGAACCGATCGGAAGATCGCGCAACGGCCTGAGATCAGCGCGGCTGTTGGCCGCCGCCCATTGTTCTGCATCTGTTGCTGCATCATCTGCTGCCTGCACTTCGGCCATGCTGCGGAAGTCGAGCAATTCGACATCGAAGACCAATTCTGAATTGGCAGGGATCGGACCCGCTCGCGCGATCGCCATAGCCGAGCTTAGGCGGAATCCACAGGCGGTATTTGCCGCCCTTCTGCATCTGCTTCAGGCCTTCGCTGAACCCGGGGACGACCTGGTTGACCGGGAACGGCGCGCGCTCCTGCTGGTCGAACACCGTGCCGTCTTTCAGCGCGCCCTTGTACTTCACCAGTACGAAGTCAGTATCGGTCGGCTTGGGGCCGGTGCCGGGCTTGAGCACCGCGTAGCGCAGACCGGACGGC
Organism: uncultured Alphaproteobacteria bacterium; assembly: GCA_963740775.1. Classification (GTDB taxonomy): domain Bacteria; phylum Pseudomonadota; class Alphaproteobacteria; order Sphingomonadales; family Sphingomonadaceae; genus Sphingomonas_O. The sequence continues at coordinate 229,349 of CAVUFE010000005.1, forward strand.
GTGGTCACCGCCGTGGGCGTGCCGGCCCAGGCGACCGCGCCTGCGCCCAGCACGGCGGCGCCGATCGCCAGCCACAGCTTAGTCACCGCGCCCTTCTTGATCGGGCGCAGCGGAACCGCGGTGACTTCGCTCATGCTACTTGACGCCGTCGCGCTCGAGCGCGCTTGCGGTCCATCTTGCGGGCGCGGCGGACGGCGGCGGCGCGTTCACGCGCACGCTTTTCCGACGGCTTCTCATAATGCCGGCGCAACTTCATTTCGCGATAAACGCCCTCACGCTGAAGCTTCTTCTTCAGCGCCCGAAGCGCCTGATCGACATTGTTGTCGCGCACCATGATTTGCATAAAAAGGCCGTCTAACTCCGCATATGAATTGAGGGCAGGGCGTGCACGCACGTCCCGCGAAAGGGGGGCGCATAGCGCGGGATTTGCCCAAACTCAACCCGCCAAGGCGCGATCCGCGCAGACCGCGCCAGACTTTCAGCGACTGCACGGTTTCGGGAACGTCGTGGACGCGGAGCAGTTGCGCGCCCTGTTCGGCGGCCTTGAGCGCGATGGCAAGGCTCCCGGGAAGGCGCTCGGACGCCGGGAACCTCGCCGGCCAGGGCACCAATGAAGCGCTTGCGACTGGCGCCGACAAGGAGTGGGCAGCCGAGGCCGTGGAAGAGCGCGAGGCCGTTGAGCAGCGCGAGGTTCTCGGCCAGCCCTTTGCCGAAGCCGATGCCGGGATCGACGATCAGGCGGCTGCGCGCGATGCCTTCGCGCTTCCAGCGCGGCGATGCGCGCGGCGAGCCAATCGTACACGTCGGTCAGAACGTTGCCGTAGCTGCCGCCCGCGTGGAGCGTCGCGCGCCGCGTCGGGCGAGTGCATGATGACAATGGGTTCTGCGCGGTCGCGGAGCAGGTCGATGCGCTTTGCGATCGAAGCTCAGTGCCGAGACATCGTTGACGATAGCCGCACCGGCGGCGAGCGCCGCTTCCATTACGCTGGCCTTGCGCGTGTCGATCGAGACAGCGGTGCCGCCTTGCGCCAGAGCGGCGATGACGGGTTGAGTGCGGGCAATCTCGTCGCCTTCCCAAACCGGGTCGGCATTGGGCCGCGTCGATTTGCCGCCGACATCGATCAGTGCCGCGCCCGCGCAGCGGCCATGGCATGGCCGTGGGCGGTGGCGCTGGGTTGGTCGGTATAACGCGCCGCCGTCCGAAAAACTGTCGGGCGTGGCGTTGAGGATGCCCGATGACCTGCGGTTGATCGAGGCGAATGGTGCGGCTGCCGAGGATTAGTGCGGGGCGAGGGGAGGTCAGGTTGGCGACGGTTGCCGGCTTCAGCCTCGTCGCGCAATTCGGCGGCGATGCGGTCGATGGGGATCAGACGGCGCGCTACGGGCCTTCGATCACCTCATAGGCGGAGAAGAACTGCAGTCCGCCCGCAAGGCGCGCGACTTCGACGTCGAGGCCGATCGGCGTGTCGACAAAGGCGATCGGGCGAAAATGGCGCGGCATCAGGGTTCGGTGGCGAGAATATAGTCCTGCCGCAAGGCGTCGATCGGCTTGATCGCGCCGTCGCGCTCGAAATGCCAGAAAGTCCAGCCATTGCACGAGGGCAGGCCCTGCAGTGTCGCGCCGAGCTTGTGGATCGAGCCAGCTCGCAGCCTCCGCTGATCAGCGAACCATCGGCGCCGACCGTTGCGGTCCAGCGGCGCTTGGCGTCGAAAACCTTGCTGCCCGGGGGCAGCATGCCGGTTTCGACCAAAGTGCCGAACGCGACCTTGGGCTGCGATCTGGGGCTCTGCATCGTGCGTAGAGCCGATTCGTCGAGCGGCAGGGCAGCGGCGATGCGCTCTTCGGCAACTTCGATATATCCGGGGTCGCGCTCGATGCCGATGAAGTGGCGGCCGAGCCGCTTGGCCACCGCGCCGGTCGTGCCGGTGCCGAAGAATGGGTCGAGCACAACATCGCCCGGATTGGTTGCGGCAAGGAGCACGCGATAGAGCAGCGCCTCTGGCTTTTGCGTCGGGTGCGCCTTGGTCCCGCCGCGCTTGATGCGTTCCTGCTCCGCCGCAGATCGGCAGCGACCAGTCGCTGCGCATCTGCAGTTCGTCGTTGAGCGTCTTCATCGCGCGATAATTGAAGGTGTAGCGCGACTTGTCGCTGTGCGATGCCCAGATCAGCGTTTCGTGCGCGTTGGTGAAGCGGGTGCCGCGGAAATTGGGCATCGGGTTGGCCTTGCGCCAGACGATGTCGTTGAGGATCCAATAGCCCAGATCCTGCAGCTTGGCGCCGACGCGGAAGATGTTGTGGTAGCTGCCGATGACCCACAAGGTGCCGTCGGGCTTCAGGATGCGCCGCGCCTCGGCCAGCCAGGCGGCGGTGAATGTGTCATAGGCTGCAGGCTGGCGAACTTGTCCCATTCGTCATCGACCGCATCGACGCGGCCGCCCTCGGGTCGGAACAGGTCGCCGCCGAGCTGAAGATTATAGGGCGGGTCGGCGAAGATCATGTCGACACTGGCATCGGGCAGGCGCGCCATCGCCGCGATGCAATCATCGCGGATGATCGTGTCGAGCGGCAGCTTCGCCCGTCGCCTTTCGGTGCCGCGCGGACGCGCTCCAAGACCCCCATTATTCGCCCCTTCGTCCCTGTTCTTGGGGCATGGTGAGTCCGAGCGGAAGTCGCGGGTCAATGCGGATGCGCGAGCGGTCTTAACCTTTTGTTAACCATATTGAGCAATGTGGATCGAAGTACACAACATGTTGAGTCCTGCGGCAAACGCGTGACTCAACCGGTGGCGTGTTGCGCGAAAGACTCATCGGTCGTGGAAACCACTGCGCTGAACGGGCCCGAAGCTTTGGCGGTGCAGAGGCGAGGGGCCGTGTTCGCGCAATGCGCGGTAATGCGCTGGGCAGCCATAACCCTTGTTCGATGCCCAGCCGTAATGCGGATGCGCCTCATGATGCGCGATCATGATCGTGTCTCGCGTATGCTTGGCGACGATCGAAGCGGCGGCGATCGACAGGCAGCATGCGTCTCCGCGACCAGCGCGCGTGGCGGGACGGTTCCAGCGCGGCAGGCGGTTCCCATCGACCAGGATGTGCGCCGGCGACTCGGCTGAGCGCATCGACCGCCAGCGTCATCGCCTTCATCCGCGCCCAATAGATGTTGATGCGGTCGATCTCGTCGGGTTCGACGATGCCGATACCAACGATCGCGCAATCGATCAGGCGTCCGTGCAGCCGCTCGCGCTCAGTGGCCGAAAGTTTCTTCGAATCGTCGATCCCGCGTGGCACGCCCTTGGCGGGAAGGATCACGGCGGCAGCGACCACCGGGCCCGCCAGCGGGCCGCAGCCCGCCTCGTCCACGCCGGCGACCGGCGTCACGCCGAAGGCGCGCGACGTATTTGTGGCTCGGCCGGGTCATGCGCGCCACGGCGGGAACCTCCGATTTTCGCCCGCTCGGTACAGGCAGATCATGTTGCCCGCCGGGTCGCGCAGCCGGGCTTCGCGCCATAGCCAGGGCTGGTCGATCGGAGGGTGTTCGAACTGCATCCCGCGCGCGACAGCGAGAGGACGTGATCGTCGAGCGCCTCTATTTCGAAATAGAGCGTCGTCGCGCCGATCCGGGCCTGGCATCGTCGCGGTGGATCGACAGGGTAACGCCGCCGGGCGCTTCGAAGCGGGCATAGCCGTCCTCGGGACTGTCGACGATCTGCGCCAGGCCGAGGCGGCTGGTAGAAATCCACGCTCGCTTCATAGTCGTGACAGGGCAGCGTGACCTGGTTCAGCCGCATCGGCTCGCCGGCGTCGAGGCGGACATCCTGATGCCCCATCGGCCCAGCCCCCTGACCCAGTCCGGGAGCCGAGCGAAGAGCCTGGCGCACGAATTCGCGCGCGCGGTCTACCGCTTGGGGCAAGTTGGCGCCCCGCGCGAGATAGACGGCGATGGCGCTCGCCAGCGTGCAGCCGGTGCCGTGGCTGTGCCGTGTGTCGATGCGGCTGCCCTGCCAGGTGGTGATATTGTCGGTTTCGACGAGCACGTCGGCGATCGGATCCTCGTCGCCATGCCCGCCCTTGATCAGCACCGCGCAGCCCCGCGCTGCGACCAACGCCAGCGCCGCGCCGATTTCGTCTTCGCCCGAAGACAGTTCGGCGAGTTCGGGCAGGTTGGGCGTGGCGATGGTGGCGAGTCGCAGCAGCCGGTCGAACGCCGCGATCAGTCGCATCATCGGCGAGTTCGGCGCCGCTCGTCGCGACCATTACGGGATCGAAGACGATCGGCAGTGTTTACATCGGCCAATCGATCCGCAACGGCATGGGCCACCTCGACCGAGCCCAGCATGCCGATTTTGATGGCGTCAGCGCCGATGTCGTTCAGACACGCATCGATCTGCGCGATGACGAAGTCTGGCGAGACCGGCAGGATCCCGTCGACCCCCATCGTGTTTTGCGCGGTGAGGGCGGTGATCGCCGTCATCGCGTGCCCGCCGAGCATCGTCACCGTCTTGATGTCGGCCTGGATCCCCGCACCGCCGCCGGAGTCCGAACCGGCAATGATAAGGATGCGCGGCGTCATGGCCTGTCCTTACGCACCGCAGAAGGTGGATATTTCGTAAGTAGACTTGCCGCGCGCGTCGGATGGTGGCGCAGGCCACCGTTACACTTAGTGCAGACAGTCGGGTTGTGATGGGTACCGAAGGTGCTTGCGCACGAACCGATCAGCGCGTGGGTGGGCGGCAGGCCGATGCCAGGTCGTTCGCAGTCGGGATACATAGCCAGCATGTCCCGACCATAGCCGGGCTGCACTAGCCGCGAAAGTCAGGCCGTGAGTTTGAGCTTGGCCCGTCGACGCTGCCGCAAATAGCGGACCGTGCCACCGGCAAGCGCGAAGCCGCCGAAAATCTGCGCCCAGGTTTCAGGCTCCGGAACGCCAGACACCGGGCTGGTCGGAGGGATGATGACCTCTCCGCCACCCGGAGGGGGAGGCGGCGGTATAACGCCTCCGCCGCCACCGCCGCCACCAATGATCCCGCCAGGATTGAGGCCGATGGCGCCAGGCGCGCCGAAGCCGGGATTGAAGGCTGCTCCGCGCGCTATCGGTGCGGCAGGACCGGTCGCCGTCAACGGTGTCTCGACACCCGGGATACCGACAGCCGCTGGCAAAGCAGCCGAGACGCGCGGCAACGTCGCAAACGGGGCCACCGCGTCGCAGGGCGGCAGGTCCGCCGCTGCTACTGCGGCACGGGGACGAGCAGGACTGGCCTTCGGCGCGGTCGCCCTATGAATCATGCGGCGAACATGGGGCTCCTTGGTCGCGACGACGCTAGCCGTTACGATCGGACAAACGCAAAAAGCCAAGGTTTTCGCAGCTTGCGATGCCGCAATCGTTTTCAACATGTTTTGCGTTCCCGAAGGGACTGGCTGATGCCTGCCCGCCTTTTACGATTATTATGGGATCACAATGCTAATTGCGCGGAAAAGGTTCCCTAAACGGTTAGTGTTAACGTCCTAATTCGGGACCGATCGCCCGACTTCCTTGCAAAGGTAATCGACAATGCGCGCGATTTCGCTTGCATCGTCGCCCTCCGCCATCACGCGAATAAGCGGTTCAGTTCCAGACGCGCGGATCAATAGTCGGCCGTGACCCGCCAAAGCCGATTCGGCTTCAGCAATCGCCGCTTTGACATGGGGGGAGTCAAGCGGTCGATTACCACGTTCATAGCGCACGTTCCGGAGCAACTGAGCAACGGGATCGAAAAGATGGAGCGTTTCACTGGCGGGTTTTTCAGCCTCGACCAATGCAGCAAGGACTTGGAGTGCGGCGACGAGGCCGTCCCCGGTCGTGCCGTAATCACTGAGGATGATGTGGCCTGATTGCTCACCGCCGATGTTGAAGCCGCCCTGGCGCATCCGTTCGAGGACGTAGCGATCACCCACATTGGTGCGTTCAAGCGTCAGGCCGCGCTGATCGAGGTGCCGTTCTAGGCCTAGGTTGGACATCACCGTCGCGACGAGGCCTCGGCCGGTGAGAAGGCCTTCGTCGTGCCCAGCGCCCGGCAATCAGTGCCATCAATTGGTCGCCATCGACGACCCGGCCCGTTTCATCGACCACGATCAGGCGATCGGCATCGCCATCGAGCGCGATGCCGATCTGGGCGCCCGATGAGACGACGGTTTGTTGCAGCGTCTGCGGCGCCGTCGATCCACAATTGTCGTTGATGTTGCGTCCATCGGGCTCGACGCCGATCAGGACCAGTTCTGCGCCGAGTTCGGCCAGCGCAGTGGGTGCGATGCGGTACGCCGCGCCGTTGGCGCAATCGAGCGCGATCTTGAGCCCGTCGAGGCGAAGATGCTGTGGAAAGGTTGATTTGGCGTGGTGGATGTAGCGGCCTTTGGCATCCTCGACGCGGTGCGCGCGACCGATGTCCGCTGAGGCGGCGAGCCGCGGCGGCGCGTCGATCATAGCCTCGATCTCGGCTTCGGCCTTGTCCGACAGCTTGTAGCCGTCGGGGCCGAACAGCTTGATGCCGTTGTCGTAATATGGATTGTGGCTGGCGGAGATCATGACGCCGAGATCAGCGCGCATCGACGCGGTCAGCATCGCGACACCCGGCGTCGGCATCGGGCCGAACTGTTCGACGTCCATGCCCGACGCGACGTGAAGCCCGCGACCAGCGCGTTTTCGACCATATAGCCCGCTCAGCCGCGTGTCCTTGCCGATGACGACGCGGTGGCGATGGTCGCCGCGCAGGAAATAGGTGCCCGCGGCCTGCCCGACCTTCATCGCGATTTCGGGCGTCATCGGGTTGGCATTGGTGCGGCCGCGAATGCCGTCGGTGCCGAAATATTTGCGCTGGCCAAACTATTCGCCTATCTCCCTCCTGGCGACATGCCGCTTAAAGGGCATAGACCTTAGCAGCGAATGTCCAACGCCACCCGCATCCTCGTCGCGCTCGTCGTCGGGCTCGGCCTCGGGCTTCGCCGCCAGTTCGTTCGCGCCCGGGCTCGCCGACCGGCGCAGCCAACGTCGCCGATCCGGTCGGGCGCGCTTTGGCTCAACGGCTTACGCATGACGATCGTGCCGCTGGTCGTCGCGTTGCTGATCACCGGCATCGCGCAGACGGCGGAAGCGGCCGGGCTGGGGCCGTGGCCGGGCGGGCAATGGTCTGGATCATCGGCGGTGATGTGCTTCAGCGCGATCACCGGCGCGCTCCTCATGCCGCTGTTCCTCAAATCGTCCCGATGCCCGGGGCTGCGGCGGATGCGTTGAAGGCGCGCGTTGACGACGACCGGGACAATCACGCCGCCGCCGCCGTTCGTCGATTTCGTCAAATCGATCGTGCCGACCAATCCACTCGCATCGGCTACGACGATGCGATCCTGCCCCTGCTGATATTCACGCTGGTGTTCGCATTCGCGATCACGCGGCTGCCGGCGGAGCCGCGCAGCCAGTTGTCGAGGTTTTTCTCGGCAATTGCCGATGCGATGATCATCGTCATCGACTGGGTGCTGCGGCTCGCCCCGATCGGTGTATTCGCGCTGGCCTTCGTGGTCGGCGCGCGCAGCGGCTATCGCGGCGCTCGGCGCCCTGTTCCATTACGTCGCGTACCGTCGCGAGCGTCGGCATCGTCATCGGATTGATCGCTTATCTCGTGGCGGTCGTCGCCGCGCGCTGGCGGCTTGGCGATTATGCGCGCGGCGGTCGCGCCGGTTCAGGCGCTGGCGATTTCGACGCAGAGCTCGCTCGCCTGTCTGCCGATCATGCTCAAAAAGACACAGCAACTGGGCGTTCAGACCGCGACGGCTGAAATCACTTTGCCCATGGCGGTGGCATTGTTGCGCGCAACCGGGCCAGCGATGAACATCGCGGTCGCGCTCTATGTCGCGAACTGGTTCGGCGCGGACCTGACCGCCGGGCAATATGCCGTGGCGATCTTCGCTGCGGTGCTGACCTCGATGGGCGCGCGTCAGTCTGCCGGGCCAGGTGAGTTTCGTGACTTCGATCGGGCCGCTCTGCCTCATCCTCGGCGTACCGGTCGAACCACTGGCGCTGCTGATCGCTGTCGAGACCTTGCCTGACATCTTCCGCACGCTGGGCAATGTCGATGTGGGACATGGCGGTGACCGGTGCGGTCGCGCGCCAAACCGGTACGATGGGAGATCCAGATGCAGTATCGCGAACTCGGCCACGGCCTGAAGGTGTCCGCCATCGGCATTGGCTGCATGCCGATGATCGAGGCCGGCGGGAACATCACCTATGGCGCGCACGCCGATGTGGGCGAGGCGACCGCGACAATCCACCGCGCGATCGATCTGGGCGTGACGTTTTTCGACACTGCCGAGATGTACGGGCCCGTTCTCGAACGAGGAACTGGTCGGGCGCGCGATCAAGGGCAAGCGCGACGGGCTCGTCATCGCCACCAAGTTCGCGATGAAATGGGACGGCAACGAGATGGTCGGGCGTCGACGGTTCGCCCGAGAATGCGCGACGTGGCATGCGAAGGCTCGCTCAAGCGGCTGGGTATCGAGACGATCGACCTGTTCTACCAGCACCGCGTCGATCCGAATGTGCCGATCGAGGACACGCGTCGGCGGGATGATGGAACTGGTCAAGGAAGGGAAGGTTCGCCACATCGCGCTGTCGCGAAGCCGGGCCCGAAACACTGCGCCGCGCGGCAAAGGCAGGGCCGATCACCGCGCTGCAAAGCGAATATTCGTTGTGGGAACGCGACGTGGAGGACGAAATACTGAGCATCTGCCGCGAAAATGGCATCGGCTTCGTGCCCTATTCGCCGCTGGGCCGCGGGTTCCTTGCGGGCGGCATCACCAGTCTCGACGATCTTCCCGCCGATGACTGGCGCCGCAACGATCCGCGCTATTCGGCCGAAAATCTCCCGAAGAACTTGAAGGTGGTCGACGCCATCGGCGCGGTCGCGGACGAGACACGGTGCGTCGAAGGCGCAGGTCGCGCTGGCGTGGCTGCTGGCGCAGGGCGACGACATCGTGCCGATCCCGGGCGTGAAGCGCCGTGAGACGATGGAGGATTCGGTCGCCGCGGCCGAAGTCGTGCTGACCGCCGACGATCTGGCCGCACTCGAAGCGCCGCCACGTGGTGCGACGGCGGGGGCTCGCTACGGCGAGCGCGGCATGGCGATGGTCAGGCGCTGAGCCACAGCCACGGGCCGACCGTCGGCGCGCCGGCGATCGGGTGCAGCCAGGTCGCGGCCAGCCACAGCACGATCCCGCCGACCGTCGCGACCAGGCCCGGCCACGCCCAGCCGCGGCCATAGGGTACGAAGCTGGTGCGCGCGGTCCAGTCCGACCAGCGCTGGGGCTGGAGGAAGGCCTTCTTGCGATCCTGCATCGCCGCGCCGACCAGAGCGAGCAACCCGATGCCGACGGTCAGCGCCAGCACGGCAGGGTAGGGCGCGACCAGAGCGTGCGCGAAGCTCCAGAAGGCGAACGCCCACATCATCGGATGACGCGTGATGCCGAACACGCCTTTGGCTTGCGGCGCGGGTCCGTCGGCTTCGGGATGCGGGAAAGCCGGATTGCCGAAGAAGCTGCCGACCAACAGGATCGCGGCAACAAGCATGATCGCCGCTGCGACTGTCCAAAGGTATGTCGGCGTGACCCATAAAGCCGCGCCCTCGGGCGCGCGCGAAACGCGAACACGATCCACACCAGAGTGACCGTCGAGACACAGCGAATAGAGGCCGAGAAAGCCCTTCTCCCCAGCGCGGCGACGAGCGGAGCGCGCAACGGATGCGACATGGCGAAATGGCTGCCGACAAAGGCGATCAGAGCCAGCAACAAATTCGTCATGTCGTTTCCCCTAGCGGTCGTAGGCCTTTGGCAGAGCGCCTTCCTGCGGCGTCAGATAGCGTTTGAGCAGCCGCTTCTGGCGCGTCTCGAGCGACTGTTCGACGCCGTCGATCCAGACATGTTCGACGAGCGTCGACAGCTCGAGCGGATCGCCCGACCAGATGACCACGTCGCGCGCGCCCGCCTTTAGCGTGCCGACATCGGCCATGCCGGCGATGCGCGCGGGAACGCTGGTGATCGTGGCGAACGCCTGACCCCAGTTGAGCCCGGTCGCGCCCGGCACTTTGGTCAGCGCGACGAGATTGCCCGCGCGTTGCATCGATTGCTGCGCCTGGCGCGCGTCGTCATCGTCGATCATGCCGATCGCGACCTCGACACCCGCCGCGCGCAGGCGGCCGATGTTCGATTGCGTCGCCGCCAGCTGATTCGAACGAGGCGGGCAGATCGTTGGTCGGGCTGGCGATGACTGGCACGCCCGCCGCCGCCAAGTTCGCGCGCCACGGTCCAGCCTTCGCTGACCCCGACCAGGACCAGCTTCAGCGCCGGAAACTCGCGCCTGAGCGCGAGCATCTGGAGAATGTCCGGCCCGCTTTCGACATGGACGTAAAGCGGCTGTCGTCCCTCGACGACGGGCACCAGGGCCGCTGCGTCGCTGCGGTTGAGCAACGCGTCCTTCGAATTGCCGTCATAGCTGGCCGGGTTGCGGGCAAAGGCACGCGCCTGGTCCAGCGCGTTGCGGAACCACGCCTGTGCGGCCGGACGGCTGCCGCCCGCGCGCCGGGCACCGTTCTCGCCGAACTCGACGAACTGGAACGCGCGTGGCCGATCGACGATGTTGGTCTTGTCTGCCGTGTCGATGATCGCGCCTTGTCCGGCGAAGATCGCGTTCGAGGTTTCGGGCGCGACGATCGCGCGCGTCACGCCTGCCGCACGGCTGACCGCAATGGCGGGGACGCGCGGGTTGATCGCGGTCGAGGCATCGAGGCTGGCCGAAAACGGCGTCGTTCGCGCCGACGCGTCGTTGGTCTCGTCGACCGCATCGACCCCGACCAGCCCGAGCCGCGTGAAGCCCGGCGAAAATACCCGGCGAAACCCATTTGCCCGTGCCGTCGATGACGCGCGCGCCTGCCGGCACGGCGACATTGCCGACGCCGGTGACACGGCCATTGGTGATGACGACATTGCCCTGAGCTGGGCGCGACTTCCTCACCCGTCGCGATGGTCGCGCCGGTGATGGCGACGGTTTCGGCGTGGAGCGGTGCCGCGAAAAGCGCCGCGGTGGCGAGCAGGAGGCGCTTCACTTCGTGTCTCCTTCGCCGGTCTGGCCGAGTTCGAAATCGCTTACCGGGCGCATCCGCGGATTGTTGGCGTCGTACATCATCGCGCCGTCGATCCATACGCGTTCGGGGCGGGTGTAAACGCTGACAGCGGATTGCCGTTCCACAGCACGACGTCGGCCATCTTGCCGGGCTTCAGGCTGCCGGTCTTGTCGGCGATGCCCAGGGCCTTGGCCGGATTGATCGCGACCCAGGTCCAGGCGACCTCGTCGCTGATCTGGATGCCCGCAGCGCGGCCATGCGCCAGCGCCTTGGCGGTTTCCTGGTTCAGCCGCTGAATGCCGTTGGCGATCGTCCGAATGCGTGATCGCGCAGGCGCCCGGCATTGTGGACCAGCGGCAGATTTTCGTTGATGCCGTCATAGGACTCCATCTTGAAGCCCCACCAATCGGCCCACAGCGCGGCGCAGATGTTATTGGCCTTGAGCAGATCGGCGATCTTGTAGGCCTCGACCGCGTGGTGGAACGCGCTGACGTGATAGCCGAATTCCTTCGACATATCGATCACATTGGCCATTTCGTCGGCGCGGTAGCAGTGGTTCTGGACCAGGATCTTGCCGTCGAGCACAGCCGCCAGCGTATCCATCTGCAGGTCGCGCGGGGTGCCGTTCGGGGTCTTTCTCCCGCTTGCGCTTATATTCCGCCGCCTTGGCCCAGGTCTGGCGGTCGACCGCGATATTGCCCATCCGGGTCGACGGCATCTGGTTGCGGCTGCCATAGACGCGCTTGGGATTTTCGCCGCACGCCATCTTCAGGCCGTAGGGCGCGCCGGGGAATTTCATGCCCTGCTGCGGTGCGGGCATAGACGTTCTTGAGCACGACCGAGCGCCCGCCGAACAGGTTCGCCGATCCGGGCAGGATCTGCAGCGTCGTGACGCCGCCATTGACCAGTGCGCGCGAGAAGCCCGGGTCCTGCGGCCAGACGCTGTGTTCGGCCCAGACCTGCGCCGTGACCGGGTTGGTCGCTTCATTGCCGTCCGAATGCGCATCGACGCCGGGCGACGCATAGTCGCCAAGGTGCGAGTGGATGTCGATCACGCCGGGCGTGACCCATTTGCCCGTGCCGTCGATCACGTCCGCTCCTGCGGGCGCGGCGAGATCGGCACCGCCGACGGCGACGATCTTGCCATCGGCCATGACTACCGTGCCGCGTTCGATCCGTCCGCCTTCGCCGTCATAGATCGTCGCATTGCGGACGACCGTCGGGCGCGACGGATAGGCCTTGTAGGTCGACGGGAACGGATCGGGGTTCCAGTCAAACGGTTTGGACGGCGTGCTTGCCGACGCCGACTTGGGCTGCTCGCCGCGCGTCGAACAGGCGGCCAGCGCGATGGCGGAGATCAGAACCCAGGCGAAACGCATCATTTAACTCCGTGCATCAGCCGCTTGAGCGGCAAGGCGAGAATGAGCAGCAGCGCGCCGATCGCGACCGACACCCAGCCGATCGTCGTGAACACGCCGACATAGGTGTCGAGGCTGACCTTCAGATTGGTCACCTGGCCGCCAACGGTTTCGACGCTGGCGACCTGAGCCACCAGCCCGGCGACATATTGCGCGACGGCGATCGACAGGAACCAGACGCCCATCATCAGGCCGACGATGCGCGCGATGCTGAGCTTGGTGATCATGCTCAGACCCGACCGGCGAGATGCACAGCTCCGCCGCCGAATGGACGAAGTAGAGGCCCGCCAGCCACCACAGGCCGACCTTGAAGTCCGGCCCGGCGAACCCGGCGCCCCAGACAAGGAACAGGAAGCCGAGCCCGACGCCGATCAATGCGATCGCGAACTTGATCGGGATGGTCGGTTCGACCCCGCGCCGCGCCATGCTGTTCCACATGATCGGAGAAGAGCGGCGCGAGCATGACGATGAAGGCGGCGTTGAAGAACTGCGTCTGTCCGGCGGAGATCGAGAACAGCCCGAACACCGACAGGTCGGTATTGCGGTCGGCGAACAAGCGTCAGGCTGGACCCAGCTTGTTCGAACAGCGTCCAGAACACGGTGTTGAAGGTGATCAGCACCATCGCCGCGAGCATCATCTGGAATTCCTGCTTGGTCCCTTTCAGATACGACCAGATCAGGATGCCTGGCACGCTGATCAGGAACGTGCCGAACATGATCTTGCCCATGATCGGCAGTGTCGCGACGTAGCCGATGATGCCCGAACCGGCGGCGGGGCGGACGTAGCTCATCAGGTTCGTGAACAGGAAATAGACCACCGGGATCGCCAGCAGCGCGCAGACATAGATGATGATGTCGCGATTGGCCGGTGCGTCGGCCGGGCGATCGCCAAAGCCATCGAGCTTGCCACCATCGAATTGGATCAGCAGCCACGACACCATCATGCCGGCAGCGGCAAGCGCGAAGCCGGCCCACCAGCCGAGCCCGCCCCAGCTGCCCATTCCCACCGCAAGCAGCGGGCAGAGGATCTGCGAGAATAGCGAGCCGAGGTTGATGCCCATGTAGAATATGGTGAAGCCGGCGTCGCGGCGTCGATCGCCTTGGGCGTAGAGGCTACCGACGATCGTCGAAATGTTCGGCTTGAAAAAGCCGTTGCCAATCACGACCAGCGCAAGGCCGATGAGCAGCAGGAACACGCTCAGCGGATTGCGTTCGCCATCGGGCTTGAAACCGCCATCGGCGATGCGCCGCGCCTCGCTGCCATCGGCGCGGAGAAGCGAGACGGTCTTGTCGTCATTGCCCTTGATCATGAGCGGCTGGCCTGAGGCGTCAGCAACATATTGTTGCTTCGCGTCGCCGGTGCCCTGCACGGTGATTGCGGTGCGGACGCCGTCGATCATCGCGAACGGCTTGGCAGGCTGGCCGCCGAAGCACAGGGTCAGATAGCCGAGGCTCATCAACATCGCGCCGAATTTTACCGAGCGTTTTGCGCCAAGGAAGCGGTCGGCCATCAGCCCGCCGATCAGCGGGGTCAGGTAAACCAGCGCCGTGAACCCGCCATACAGGCCGGTCGTCGTCGTATCGGAAAACAGGAAATGCTGCGCGAGGTACAGCGTGAGCAGCGCGCGCATGCCATAATAGCCGAAGCGCTCCATCGCTTCGGTGGTGAACAGCCGCGCTAGTTGCCGCGGGTGCCCGAACCAGGTTTCCGACGCTGCTGGATTAATATGGCTGACGTCCGGTTCGACCGGCGAAGTCCGCGGTTGGCGTTTCCATTCCCTTGAACAACTCCCGTGAGGCGCGCCTCTGGCGGGCGCGCTTGCGATGGCGCGGAGAGTTAGCGGCGATTTGGTGGAAAGGAAGGGGTTATTGCGCGGGTCGGCACCAGCGGGCTGGCGCACCGTCCGCTGTGCGGCGACAACAGCAGTGGCAGCCTCGATGCGGCGGACGCGCTCCTTGAAACCGGGATGCGTACCGTCGGAAATCAGGATGCCCCGCGCGCTTGCCCGAGCCGTGCCCAGAACGGCGCGAGCGCCTCTGTGCGATAGCCGGCGCGCGCAACCAGCCACACCGACAGTCGGTCCGCATCGAACTCGACCTGCCGCAGATTTGGCGCCGTTCTTGCCCAGCCCCGCAGAACAGCCCGCGCGAACGCCTCGCTTCGTCGAGCTGGTTGCGATGGCCAAGGAAATTGTGCGCCAGTTCATGAGCGATCACCGCAGCCAGTTCGTCATCATCGCGGCAAAATCATAGAGTTTGCCGCCGATCTGCACGATCTGTCCGTCCGCGCCGGCATTGAGTCCCTTTTGCGGCAGAAGTTGCACGTCGGACGCGCAACCCTGGTCGGGCGCCAGCGTAACGCGCGGCCATCGGCGAGGGTCAGCGCGGCCGCCTCTGGCCAGCGCCGCGGCAAGCTGGCTTCTGCGCTTGGCCAACGTGTCGAACGTTGCGCTGGCGGCTGGTGGCCGACGGCGTCATGGCGCCGCCGATCGCCGTCGCAATGGCGTCGCCGACCTTCAATCCGGACCTCGAGCCGCCGCGCTGCCTGGCACGACCGCGCTGAGAGTCGGCCGATCGCCAAGGCCGGTGCCGGGGCGGTCGGACGGGGCCGTACTGGTCGACCATTTGCAGCGACAGCCCAGCGATCGGTGCGCGCTTCGGGCACAATGCGACATTGGCAGTCTGCAGGCGCCACGCGACTTCGGCAACGCGCGCATCGGCGACGGCCAGCGGATCGGGGGTGGCAGCGGCGAGGGCAATCAGAAGGGCGAGCATTGCATTCGCCATAGCGCGGCATGCGTTGCGCAACAGGGGGCATGTGCCTAGCGAACCGTCATGCTTAACGATTTGTCGACGCCGCTCAATCTGCTCGCCAGCCGTCGCTCGGGCAAACCCCGCGATATGATCGCGCCCGGCCCCGACGCGGTGCAACTCGAGACGATCCTGACGATCGCGTCGCGCACGCCTGATCACAAGAAGTTATTCCCCTGGCGCTTCGTCATTATCGACGACCGCGAAAAATTGGCCGCGTTGCTTTCCGATGCATTTCGCGCCGAGCGCGCGGCAGCTGAGGGCGTGGACCTGGGCAAGCTCACCGCGTTCGCTCATGACGCGCCGACCCTGATCGCGGTGATGTCGGCACCCGACCCAGGCAGCCGCGTGCCGCAATGGGAGCAGGAGCTGTCGGCGGGCGCAGCGTGCATGAACCTGCTTCATGCGGCGCACGCGATGGGCTTCGTCGCGGCATGGATCACCGGTTGGGCAGCGTATTCTCAGATGGTTGGCGAAGCTCTGGGCAAACCAGGGGAGCGGATTGCGGGCTTCATCTTCATCGGCACGCCTGCTGAACCGATCGAGGACCGGCCCCGCCCGCCGACGGATCTGACCGTGCGCCACTGGGGGTGACAAGAGCCCGTGTTAGTGTATTAGGATTGCATGACAGTTTCCGACTCTGGTGAGCCCGTCTATCTGCGCCTCCGCAATCTGCTTGCCGCCGCGATCCTCGAGGGTGATTTCGCCGAAGGCCAACAATTGCCCTCCGTTCGCGCTTTTGCGCTCGAGCATGGCGCGAACCCGCTGACGGTCGCGAAGGCGTATCAGTCGCTGCAAGACGATAATTATGTCACCGTGCGTCGCGGGGTCGGCATGTTTGTCGCCGAAGGCGCGCTAGAGCGGTTGCGCGGCGACCAGCGCGAGCAGTTTTTGACAGACACCTGGCCCCGCGTCCGCGCACAAATGCAGCGGCTGGGCATCCGTCCCGAGACTTTGCTATTGCGCGAAACTGCCTGACGCTTCCACTCCCTTAACGCACTGGCTTTACGAAGCGCACCGCGGCGCGGCATAGGGCGCCCCGTAATCAGGGGATCGGTGTGACCGAAGTTAAGCCACGTATCGTCGTTGTCGGCCTGGGTTATGTCGGGCTGCCACTGGCGGTGGCGCTCGCCAAATCATTCGAAACGGTGGGGCTGGATATCGATCAGGGCCGCATTGACGAGCTGCGCCGGGGTCATGACCGCACCGACGAGATCGACGCGGCACGGCTGGCGGCATCCAAGCTGAAACTGACCAGCGATCCGGCCGAATGCATTGGGTATGACGCCTATATCGTGACCGTACCGACGCCAGTGGATCGTCTGCGCCGTCCCGATCTGCGGCCGGTGATGTCGGCGACGCGTACGGTCGCCGAACTGATCGCCAAGGGGTCGCGCGCGTTGATCGTTTACGAATCGACGGTCTACCCGGGCGGTGACCGAGGATTTGTGCGGACCCGAACTGGAGCGTACCGGCGGATTGCAGCGCGGCGTCGATTTCGTGCTGGGCTATTCGCCCGAGCGGATCAACCCGGGCGACCGCGAACATACGGTCGACCGCATCACCAAAGTCATCAGCGGCGAGGATGCGGAGACGCTCGACCGCGTCGATGCGATCTATTCAGCGGTAACCAGTGGCGGCACCTTCCGCGCGGCATCGATCAAGGCGGCCGAAGCGGCCAAGGTTATCGAGAACGCCCAGCGCGACATCAACATCGCCTTCGTCAACGAAATCACCCAGATCTTTGCCCAACTCGACTTGTCGGTGTGGGACGTGCTGGCGGCGGCGCGGACCAAGTGGAACTTCCTCGATTTCAAGCCGGGTCTCGTGGGCGGCCACTGTATCGGTGTCGATCCATATTATCTCGCGCATGTCGCGACCGAACATGACATCGAGCCGCGCGTCATCCTGTCGGGTCGCGCGATCAATGACGGCATGGGGGCATGGGTCGCAGAGACGCTGCACGACAAGCGCGGTGGGATGGCCGGCAGTGCGCTGGTGATGGGGCTGACCTTCAAGGAGAATGTGCCTGACATCCGCAATTCAAAAGTGATCGACGTGGTCACGCGCCTTAGGCGGCTGGGCCATGACGTAACATTGCACGATCCGCTCGCCGATCCGGCAGAATTCAGCCACGAATATGGTGCATCGCTCGATTCCGAAGCGCTGTCGCGGCGTTATGACCTGGTCATCGCGCGCGGTCGGGCATCAAGAATATGCGGCAATGGACGAAGCGGCGATCGAAGCGTTGCTCAATCCCGGGGCGCTGGTCGCGGACCTCAAGAACATCTGGGCCGGTCCGCAAGCTCGCCAACCGCTGGAGCCTGTGATCCGCCGCATCCTCGTCATCTTCGGCACGCGGCCCGAGGCGATCAAGTTGATCCCGGTGGTACGCGCGCTGCAGGCGAGAGAGCAGGTGATGGTTCAGACGCTGGCGACCGGGCAGCACGATACGCTGCTCGATCAGGTTCTGAGCTTGCACGAACTGCGACCCGGACCTGCAGCTCGACTTGATCCGACGCGACGACTCTCTCGATGCGCTGCATGCATCGTTGTTGCTGTCGATCGGCGATGCGCTCGGAATCGCGCGGCCCGACATGGTCGTCGTGCAGGGCGACACCGCCACCGCACACGCCGGGGCGCTGGCCGCGGTGCACCGACAGATCCCGGTGGCGCATGTCGAGGCGGGACTGCGCAGCGGCAACATCGCGCATCCCTGGCCCGAGGAGCACTACCGCCGCGCCATCGCCGACTATGCGTCGCTGCACTTCGCGCCGACCCCAGCGGCAGCGGACTCTTTGAGGCGGGAGTGCATCGATCCCGCGACGACGCTGATGACCGGCAACACGATCGTCGATGCGCTGGCGGCGGTGCGGGCCCGTGTGGCGCTGGACCCGTCATTGGCCGCCATCGTCTCACCGATCCTTTCGGCGGCTGACGGTCGGCCGCTGATCCTCGCCACGGCGCACCGGCGTGAGAACGCGCGGGAAATGCACGCCATTGCCACCGCTCTGAAGCGCTTGGCGCGCGAGAGTGGTGCGCTCGTGATAATGGTGCGGCACCCGAACGCTGCGGCGTCGGACGATCTGGCGCGGCTGCTCGGCGTCGCCAACCTGGTGCTCATCGATCCGCTTGACCACGCCGCCTTTGTAACCCTGATCGATCGTGCCGCCCTGGTGCTGACCGACAGCGGGGGTGTGCAGGAGGAAGCCATCGCGCTCGGCACGCCAGTGGTGGTGATGCGCGAAACGACGGAGCGGCCCGAAGGCGTCGCCTGTGGTCTTGCGCGACTGACCAGCCTCGATCCGGCTGCCATCGTCGCCGCCGCGACCGCTTTCCTCGCTGCAGCCGCCCGCCGCGACCGGCGCGTGCCCCTATGGCGACGGCATGGCCGCGGAACGCATCGCCGACGCGCTGATCCACGGCATGCCGGCGATTCAACCCGCATCAACCTTCGTCGAGGCATAGGCCGATCATGCGCATCCTCATTACCGGCGCGGCCGGGTTCATCGGGTCGAGCGTCGCTCGCGTGCTGTTGGCGCGCGGCGATCAGGTGCTCGGGATCGACAATATCAACGACTATTACGACCCCGCGCTCAAGCATGCCCGGCTAAGGTCGCTCGAACAGCCGGGATTCGTCTTCAAGCGCGTCGATTTCGCCGACCATGCTGAACTCGACGATGCGCTGGCGGGCGAGCGTTTCGACAACGTTCTTCACCTCGGCGCGCAAGCCGGGGTGCGCTATTCGATCGAGAATCCGCGCGCCTATGTGCAGGCCAATCTTGTCGGGCATCTCAACCTGCTCGAGGTCGCGCGGCATGCCCGGGTGCCGATGGTCTACGCCTCGTCGTCATCGGTCTATGGCGGCAACAAGGTCATGCCGTTCAGCGTCGATCAGCGCGTCGACCACCCGATGTCGCTTTATGCCGCGACCAAGAAGGCCGACGAGTTGATGAGCGAGACCTACGCGCATCTCTATCGCATTCCGCTGACGGGGCTGCGCTTCTTCACCGTGTATGGCCCGTGGGGGCGGCCCGACATGGCGCTGTGGTTGTTCACCAAGGCGATCCTCGCGGGCGAACCGATCGCGGTGTTCAACCACGGCAAGATGCGCCGCGATTTCACGTATATCGACGACATCGTCGCAGGCGTGGTCGCCTGTATCGACAATCCCCCGCCCGATGACGGGGCGGAGAAGGCGGGAGGCAGCGTCGCGCCGCACCGCCTTTACAATATCGGTAACCATCGCTCCGAAGAGTTGATGGGCATGATCGGCACGATCGAGGCCGAACTGGGCATCAAGGCAAGCTACGATTTCCAGCCGCTACAGGCAGGGGACGTGCCGGAAACCTTTGCCGATATCGACGCGATTGCCCGCGACCTGGGCTATGCGCCGACCACCAGCATCGACGTCGGCATCCCCAATTTCGTGCGGTGGTACCGCGAGTATCACGGCCTTTAGGCGGCGACCCCCTTTAGTCGGTCTGCGTGCTTGGCGCGGAATTTCTTCAGCTTCGGCGCGACGACGATCTGGCAATAGGGGTTGGCATTGCCTTCGCGGGCGAAATATTCCTGGTGATAGTCTTCGGCCTCGTACCAGTCGGCGAGGGGTTCGATGGTGGTGACGATCGGCGCGGAGCGGTCCGCCTGCGCGCGTTCGATCGCGGCGCGGGCCTCGGCTTCCTGTTCGGGAGAGTGCGGAAAGATCGCCGAGCGATATTGCGTGCCGACATCATTGCCCTGGCGGTTCAACTGCGTCGGATCGTGAATCTCGAAAAAGATGTCGAGGATCTCGCCGAAGCTGACCACCGCGGGATCGTAAGTCAGGCGAATTGCCTCGGCATGGCCGGTGTTGCCGCCGCACACTTCGCGGTAGGTCGGGTTGGCGGTGTGGCCGCCGATATAGCCGCTTTCGACTGAATCGATGCCGGCGAGGTCGTCGAACACCGCTTCGACACACCAGAAGCAGCCGGCGGCGAGAGTGGCGGTTTCGGTGGTCATGGCTCGTTCCTTACGTTGTCTTACGTTGACGCCGAAGGGGGGTCGCCCTCTGCGTAGCCGTCGCTTCCGCGTACGCGGCAAGGACGATGGTTTCGCTTTAGCTGGGTAGCCATTCCCTATTTGGCAAGGCTAATCGGCACGCGATGGAAACGCGCGTGCTGCCCTTTGGTGACGAGGCGATCGCCGAAGCCGCGCGCCTGATCGCGGCGGGGCAGCCGGTCGCGGTGCCAACCGAGACGGTTTACGGGCTGGCAGCGGATGCGACCAATGGCGATGCGGTCGCGCGGATCTACGCGGCGAAGGGGCGGCCGAGCTTCAATCCGTTGATCGTCCACGTGCCCGAACTGGCGGCGGCGGAGCGGCTGGTCATGTTAGATGATATTTCACGCGACCTGGCGGGGCGATACTGGCCGGGACCGCTGACCCTCGTGCTGCCGGCGCGAGCAAACAATGGCATCGCGGCAATTGTCAGCGCGGGGCTGCCGACATTGGCAATCCGCGTACCCGCACATCCGGCGATGCGCGCTTTGCTGGGGGCGACCGGCAAGCCGCTCGCCGCGCCATCGGCCAATGCCAGCGGGCGGATTTCGCCGACGCGGGCAGCGCATGTTTTGGCCAGCCTTGATGGCCGGGTGCCGCTGATCGTCGATGGCGGCGCGACCGGGGTGGGCATCGAAAGCACGATTGCGCGCGTGGCAGATGGGCGCGTCGAGGTGTTGCGGCTCGGGTCGATCGACCTCGGCGCGCTGGGCGGCGGGGAGGCGATCGTCGCGCCGGGGCAATTGGCGGTGCATTATGCGCCGGGGAAACCGTTGCGGCTGGATGCGCGGGAGGCGCAGGTAGACGAGTTTCTGATCGGATATGGTGCGGTGGCGGGCGATGCCAGCCTGTCGGCACGCGGCGATCCGGTCGAGGCGGCGGCGCGGCTGTACGACCTGCTGCACGTCGCCGATGCCAGTGACCGGTCACGCATCGCCGTCGCGCCGGTGCCTCACGAAGGCCTTGGCGCGGCGATCAACGATCGGTTGAAACGCGCCGCAGCCGGTTGACCGAATCCCCCCTCCGCCGTAACGCCCGCCCCTTAGCGACATCGCCACAAACCCAACTCGAACGGAGTGCCCTTTCGCATGCCCGACAGCACGACCGCGACCGGTATCCTCGTCATGGCCGACGGCACCGTCGTGCGCGGGCGCGGGTTCGGGGCGGAGGGCGCGGCGGTGGGAGAAGTCTGCTTCAACACCGCGATGACCGGCTATCAGGAGATCATGACCGATCCGTCCTATGCGGCGCAGATCGTCACCTTCACCTTCCCGCACATCGGCAATGTCGGCGCGAACGTCGAGGACATGGAGGCGATCAACCCGCACGCGGTGGGCTGCATCGTCCGCGAGGATGTGACGCAGGCGTCGAATTTCCGCGCCACCGGCGGGTTCGATGCGTGGTTGCGCACCAATGGCCGCATCGGGCTGGCGGGGGTCGATACCCGCGCGCTGACGCGAATGATCCGCGAGAAGGGCGCGCCCGATGCGGTGATCGCGCACCGCCATGACGGGGCGTTCGACGTGGACGAACTGGTGCAACTGGCGCGCGATTTCGGCGGGCTGGAGGGCATGGACCTCGCACGCGGGGTGTCGCACGCTGCAGACGTATAAATGGGACGAGGGGCTGTGGAAGCTTGGCAGCGGCTATGCGCCGGCGGACGGGCAGGGCGGCAAGCCCAAGGTCGTCGCGGTCGATTACGGCCTCAAGCGCAACATCCTCCGCTCGCTGATCGATGCCGGGGCGGACGTCACCGTCGTGCCCGCGACGGCGAGCTTCGACGACATCATGGCGCATGACCCCGCCGGGCTGTTCCTCAGCAACGGGCCGGGCGATCCGGCGGCGACGGGCGAATACGCCGTGCCGGTGATCCGCCAGTGGCTCGATACGGGGAAGCCGCTGTTCGGCATTTGCCTGGGGCATCAATTGCTCGGGCTGGCGGTAGGGGCGCGAAGCGGCGAAGATGCATCAGGGGCATCGCGGCGCGAACCACCCGGTCAAGCGGATCGAGGATGGGCGCGTCGAAATCACCAGCATGAACCACGGCTTCGCGGTCGAGCGCGACAGCCTGCCCGCAGAACGCGCGCGAAACGCATGTCAGCCTGTTCGACGGCAGCAACGCCGGCATCGAACTGACCGACCGCCCCGCGTTCAGCGTGCAATACCACCCCGAAGCCAGCCCGGGCCCGCAGGACAGCCATTATCTGTTCGAGCGGTTTGTGGGGCAGTTGGGCGAGTCGAAGTGTCGAGCGCGAAGCGACTTGCCGGTGAGTTGTGCGCGGACTGTGATGTCACTGGCCTCCGTTCTGAGCAATGGTGCATTTGATCAGCATGCGTAAGGCCAGATCGACATGCATTTCAAAGGGTCGCGAGATACTGATCGAAGCGCGTTAGCCGATGACGCCGAGCGAACTAGACTCTCGCGGTTTGTTGCGTTAAACGAGCATGAAGACGGTTTGAGTGGTCGGTCGATCTGCAGGTGGACAGCAAAACGGATTTTCCATCGATCTGAACGTCGCCGACCTCGCCATGGCACTGGAACATCGAAGTCATGCCATAAGCGTCGAATCTGACGGATGGTGGCTGCACCAGCTACGAAGACTTGACTGAAGCACTAATGCCCCGCCGCACCGACATCTCCTCCATTCTCGTCATCGGCGCCGGCCCCATCGTCATCGGGCAGGCGTGCGAGTTCGATTATTCGGGCACGCAGGCGATCAAGGCGTTGCGCGGAGAGGGGTATCGCATCGTCCTGGTCAATTCGAACCCGGCGACGATCATGACCGATCCCGATCTCGTCGGCCCCGAAGGCGCGACTTATGTCGAGCCGATCACGCCCGAGATCGTCGCCAAGATCATCGAGAAGGAGCGGCCCGACGCGCTGCTGCCGACGATGGGCGGGCAGACCGCGCTCAACACCGCGCTGGCGCTGCATGCCGATGGCACGCTGGCGAAATACGGCGTCGAGATGATCGGCGCCGATGCCGAGGCGATCGACAAGGCCGAGGACCGGATGAAGTTCCGCGAGGCGATGTCGAAGATCGGCTTGGAATCCGCGCGCTCGGGCATCGCGCATTCGATGGAGGAGGCGCTGGAGGTGCTCGAACGCACCGGGCTGCCTTCGGTCATCCGCCCCAGCTTCACGCTCGGCGGCACCGGCGGCGGCATCGCGTATAACCGCCGCGAGTTCGAGGAAATCGTCCGCGGCGGGCTGTTCGCCTCGCCCACCAGCGAAGTGCTGATCGAGGAATCGCTCGTCGGGTGGAAGGAGTATGAGATGGAGGTCGTGCGCGATCGCGCCGACAACGCCATCATCATCTGCTCCATCGAAAACGTCGATCCGATGGGCGTGCATACGGGGGACAGCATCACCGTCGCCCCCGCGCTGACGCTGACCGACAAGGAATATCAGATCATGCGCTCGGCGAGCATCGCCTGCCTGCGCGAGATCGGGGTGGAGACGGGCGGGTCGAACGTCCAGTTCGCGGTCAATCCGAAGGACGGCCGCCTGATCGTGATCGAAATGAACCCGCGCGTGTCGCGGAGTTCCGCGCTGGCGTCCAAGGCGACGGGCTTCCCCATCGCCAAGGTCGCGGCGCTGCTGGCGGTGGGGTATACGCTCGACGAGATCGACAACGACATTACCGGCGCGACGCCCGCGAGTTTCGAGCCGACGATCGATTATGTCGTGACCAAGATCCCGCGTTTTGCGTTCGAAAAGTTCAAGGGTTCGGAAGCGGTGCTGTCGACCGCGATGAAGTCCGTCGGCGAAGTCATGGCGATCGGGCGCAATTTCCCTGAAAGCTTGCAAAAGGCGTTGCGCGGGCTGGAGACGGGCTTGTCGGGGCTGAACGTGGTCGATCGGCTCGTCGGCGCGCCCAAGGACGAATTGCTGGCGGCGCTGTCCGTGGCGACGCCCGATCGGCTGCTGGTCGCGGGGCAGGCGCTGCGCGAGGGCATGAGCGTTGCCGAAGTCAGCGCGACATCGGGCTTCGATCCATGGTTCGTCGAGCGGCTGGGCGAGATCGTCGCCGCCGAACGCACGGTGATGACGCAGGGACTGCCGCTCGACGCGGACGGCTTGCGGCGCCTCAAGGGCATGGGCTTTTCGGACAAGCGGCTCGCCTGGCTGGCGCTGCAATCGGCGGGCCTGCGCGAAGGGACGCGGCGGGCTTTCGCTTCGGGCACCGGCCTGATCGCCGAAGTGACCAAGGCGATGACCGGCGGCAATACCGAGGCCGATGTCCGCGCGCTGCGCCACAAGCTCGGCGTGCGCCCGGTGTTCAAGCGCATCGACACCTGCGCGGCCGAGTTCGCGGCGAAAACGCCGTACATGTATTCGACTTACGAAGCGCCGACCTTCGGCGAGCCCGAATGCGAGGCGCAGCCTTCGGACCGCGAAAAGATCGTCATCCTGGGCGGCGGGCCCAACCGCATCGGGCAGGGCATCGAGTTCGATTATTGCTGCGTTCACGCCTGCTTCGCGCTGGGCGCGGACGCGGGCTATGAGACGATCATGATCAACTGCAATCCGGAGACGGTCAGCACCGATTACGACACGTCGGACCGCCTCTATTTCGAGCCGCTGACCGCCGAGGATGTGCTCGAGATCCTGCATGTCGAGCAGTCGAAGGGCACGCTGAAAGGCGTGATCGTCCAGCTGGGCGGGCAGACCCCGCTTAATCTCGCACGCGCGCTGGAGGAGGCGGGCATCCCGATCCTCGGCACCAGCCCCAAATCGATCGACCTGGCAGAGGACCGTGAACAGTTCGCCGCATCTGATCACGCGGCTGGGACTGCTCCAGCCCGACAACGGCCTCGCGCGTTCGGCCGAGGAAGCCGCCGCCGTCGCCGAACGCATCGGCTTTCCCGTCCTCATGCGCCCCAGCTTCGTCCTTGGCGGGCGCGGGCATGGAAATCGTGGACACGCAGGCGCAGCTGGCCAATTACATCAGCCACCGCGGTGCAGGTGTCAGGCAATGCGCCCGTGCTGATCGACCGCTATCTGCGCGACGCGGTCGAGGTCGATGTCGATTGCGTGTGTGACGGCGATGTCGCCTGTGGTCGCCGGGATCATGCAGCATATCGAGGAAGCCGGCGTCCATTCGGGCGACAGCGCCTGTTCGCTGCCGCCGTACAGCCTCGCCCGCGGAGATGGTCGACCGAGATCAAGCAGCAGACACGCAAACTGGCGTTCGCGCTCGACGTGAAGCGGGCTGATGAACGTGCAGTTCGCGGTCAAGGACGGGCTGGTCTATATCATCGAGGTCAATCCGCGCGCCAGCCGCACGGTGCCGTTCGTGGCGAAAGCGATCGGCAGCCCGCTGGCCAAGATCGCCGCGCGGATCATGGCGGGAGAACGGCTGGACGACCTGCCCGCGATCAACCCCATGCCGCGACCTACGCGGTCAAGGAGGCGGTGTTCCCCTTCGCGCGTTTCGCCGGGGTGGATCCGGTGCTTAGCCCGGAAATGAAATCGACGGGCGAGGTGATGGGCATCGATCCCGATTTCGCCATCGCCTTTGCCAAGGCGCAGCTGGGCGCGGGACGATGCCTGCCCGATGGCGGTACGGCGTTCGTCAGCGTGAAGGACAGCGACAAGCCGGTGTTCCTGCCCGGGCGCGCGCAACTCGTGGCACTGGGCTTCACGCTGGTCGCGACCGACGGCACGGCCGCGATTCCTCGCGGGTGAAGGCGTACCGGTCGAACGGGTCAACAAGGTGGCGCGAGGGTCGCCCGCACATTGTCGACCGCGTGCTCGACGGCGGTATCTCGATCATCGTCAACACCACCGAGGGCTGGCAGAGCCTGCAGGACAGCAAATCGATCCGCCGCACCGCGCTGACCGAGCAGCGTGCCGTACTTCACCACGGCGCAGGCGAGCTTGGCGGCGGTGCAGGCGATTGCCGCGTTGCGAAAGGCCGGCCTTGAAGTCCGCAGCTTGCAATCCTATCATTCATTGCCGGCTGGCTGACTTCACACAAGTGAGAGAAGAGCTTGGCCTGAACCCGCACGGGTTCGGGACAGAAGAGAATTTTGGGAACAGGGACGATTATGGCGACCACCGAACAGGATGCCGATGCTGGTCGAAGGGCAGCGCAAGCTCGAGGCCGATCTTGCGCGCTACAAGGCCGAGCGCCCCGAAGTGATCGATGCGATCGAGGAAGCGCGCGCGCATGGCGATCTGTCCGAAAACGCCGAATATCATGCGGCCAAGGAACGCCAGGGCCAGATCGAGGCGATGATTGCTGATATCGAGGGCAAGCTGTCTCGCGCCACCATCATCGATCCGACGACCTTGTCGGGCGACAAGGTGGTGTTCGGCGCGACCGTGACGCTGCTCGATGAGGACGACAAGCCGGTGCGCTATCAGATCGTCGGCGAGACCGAGGCCAATGCCAAGGACGGCCGGATCAGCTATAACTCGCCGATCGGCCGCGCGCTGATCGGTCGCAAGCTGGGTGACGAGGTGGAGGTAACCGTCCCGTCGGGCGATCGCTATTACATCATCGACAAGGTCGAATTCGTCTGAGGCCGTTATGACTGGCGTTCGCACAACGCGGGCAACGCATACGATCGCCATCGTCACCTGCGTCGCCTGGGTGCTGGCGGTGCTCACCGGTCGCAGCGAGTGGGCGGCTTACCAGCTGGGGTTCATCCCCGTGCGGCAGGCGATGAGCCTCCCGTTCCTGATCCCGTACGGCCTGACCCCGCTGACCGCGACAGTGGTGCACGGCGGGTTGATGCACCTCGCCTTCAACATGCTGCTATTCGTCTATTGCGGACGAACGCTAGAGGCGACGCTGGGTTGGGCGCCGTTGCTGATCCTTTATGTCGCGGGGGCGTATGGCGCGGCGACGGGTCAGTATTTCGCCGGACCGAACTCCGAAATCCCGATGATCGGCGCATCCGGCGCAATTTCCGCGGTGCTTGCGGTCTATGCGCTGCTGTTCGGGCGGAACGAGGTGCGGCGCGTCGGGCCAATCCCGTCACACTGGGTGCGCGCATTGTGGCTGGCCGCCGCTTGGATCGGAATGCAGGCGCTGATCGCGGTCGCAACGCTCAAGACCGGCTTTGGCGTGGCGACGGCGGCACATGTCGGTGGCTTCATCGCCGGGTTGGTATTGGCACGCCCGTTGCTCAGTTGGCGTTACGGGCTGCCGAAAGCCTAGGCTTCCGGTTCCAGCATTCGGTGCAGGTGCACGACCACGTAGCGCATTTCGGCATCGTCGACGGACTTCTGCGCGGCGGCGCGCCACGCATCTTCCGCTGCCTTGTAATCGGGAAAGATGCCGACAACGTCGAGGTTTTCGGGATCGGCGAAGTCCAGCTTGCGCGGGTCCTTGACCCTGCCGCCGAAGACGAGATGCAATTTGCTCATGTAGATTGAATAGGGTCGCGCAGCCAGTTGCGCGACCCCAATTCGCTCAGTCGTCGCTGTTATTCTGCGTGGCCGAAGCTTCGCTGGATGCGGCGCGCTCTTCCTTGCGGCGGACGCTATCACTTGCCGCCTTGGATGCCTCCATCGCGGCGGTAACCAAATGGCCGACCACGGTACCCAGCCCGCCCGAGATCGCGTTCTGGGTAATGCCCTTGGTGGTCAGCTGCTCGATGCCCGCCGTCTTGGCGGCTTTGAAGGCGTCGTCAAGCGCACCACGCGCGCGGTCGCCGAGCGGGCCGAGCAGCGCCAGTTCGCGCGCCGTGGCGGGAATCAGCGCAGCCGCGACCGCGCCGATCGCGATGGCACCGGCAATCGCCGACAGCGGTGCGTCGTCGACCGCCTGGGCCGCTGTGTCCACGGCGTCACTGGCAACGTTGCGGGCCCGTTCCACCACGTCGCTCGCCGTGTCACGCGCGCGATCAACCGCGCGTTGCGCCGTCTCGCGGCCTTTCGCGGTACGGCTGCGCGGGGCGGACGCGTCGGCCTGGTCGTCGCCGTCATTGGCAGGGGTGCGGGAGGTTGCTGTCTTGGCCATGTGATGGAAGTTCCTGTTGAGGTTCGGTTGGCTAACGCTTCTTGGCCGCGCGGGTTTCGCGAAATCCTGAAACGAGTTTCCAGATCCCGAGTGCCGCCGCGCTGCCCAGTACCGCTCCGGTACCGACGGGGCGTTCCTTGACGAATTCGGCAGCGTCGCCTGCGACAGCCTTTGCGCGCGACTTCGCCTCGTCGATTCCGTCGCGCATCAGCGATGCGGGCGCCACCGCGCTGACCAATGCCGCGAAATCCGCTGCGATCCGCTCACGTGCCAATCGCACCGCAGTTTCGCGCGCCTTGATTTCCGCAGTCATGACTTATCCTCGAACGCGTGCCTGATGCGCGCGATACCGAGCCAGCCGCAGATGGCAGCAATTGCCAGCAATCCGACGACGACAATCAGAGTGGCCCAGCCCGGCCCGACCAACGTCGCCAATGCGAGGATCAGACCAATGGCCAGTGCGACCAACGCCACCAGCGCCAACATCAGTGCGACCACCAGCAGGATCACCGCTGTCCGCAAGGCCGCTACCAGTGCTTCGCCACGGCATTTGAGCAAGGCGATTTCGGCCTTCGCCCACATGCGCGCGTCGGAAACGAGCCGCATGAAGAGATCAGGAACGGACGCGCGAACCGGGCGGGCGCCCGGCTCTACTTCAGATCCGTCCCCCATCGACATCAGGCGCGGTCACCCGGGTTCTGACCGCCAAGACGGAACACGCGCGTAAGGAGGAAACCAACGGCAGCAGCCACACCGACCGCGACCGCTGGATTGTTCCGGACCACCGTCTTGGCATCTTCGACCAGTTCGTCGACATTCTTGGTCTTCAGTGAATCGGCAAAGTCCGTCGCGACGGTGCCAGCCTTGCGCGCATAATCGCCGACGCCGTTGCCGATCTTGTCATCCAGTGTCTGGGCGGCGGTTTCGATGAACGTCGCCGCCTCACTCAACGCGTCGGCGGCGCGGTCCTTGCCCGTCGCGGCGGCGTTAAGCGCCGCGGTCTTGGCAGTGCCGGCGAGGTTTTGCGCCTCGTCCTTCAACGACTGAAAGCCACCCTTGCCGCCTGACGTCGCGTCGGTCGACGCGGTTGCATCGGCCGTAACGTCCGGAACGGTTTGGCGGCGTGTTGCCGTCTGTCTTGGGGTCCGTCGCCATGATCTTTTCCTTTGTAATTCCAAGCTACCAACGCCCCGCCGCCGTGCTGGTTGCGGTGCGGAATCGTTACGGGTGCGTATTTGCACGCCTGAGCGCGGAACGGTAGGGGCGGCGCGTTTCCACGGAGCCAGGCATGACCGAAATCATCAGCATCCACGCACGCACCATCGTCGACAGCCGCGGCAATCCCACGGTCGAAGCCGAAGTTTTGCTGGAGGACGGTAGTTTCGGTCGCGCGGCGGTGCCCTCGGGCGCGTCGACCGGCGCGCATGAGGCGGTCGAACTGCGCGACGGCGAGAAGGGCGCATGGCTGGGCAAGGGCGTGTCCAAGGCGGTCGATGCCGTGAATACCGAGATCTTCGAGGCGCTGGTCGGGCTCGACGCCGAAGATCAGGGCGAACTCGATGCAGCGATGATCGCGCTCGACGGGACGGCGAACAAGGGGCGTATCGGCGCCAATGCTATCCTGGGCGTGTCGCTCGCCATCGCCAAGGCGGCGGCTGACCATGCCGACCAGCCGCTTTATCGATATGTCGGCGGGATGGGGTCGAACCTGCTGCCCGTGCCGATGATGAATATCGTCAATGGCGGCGCACATGCCGACAATCCGATCGATTTCCAGGAATTCATGATCATGCCCGTGGGTGCCGCGTCGATCCTCGATGCCGTCCGCATGGGCAGCGAGATTTTTCATACGCTGAAGGGCAAGTTGCACGAGCGCGGCCTGTCGACGTCGGTCGGCGACGAAGGCGGCTTTGCGCCGAACCTGTCATCGGCGCCCGAGGCGCTCGACCTAATCATGAGCTCGATCGAGGCGGCGGGCTATACGCCGGGCGACGATGTCGTGCTGGCGCTCGATTGCGCCGCAACCGAATATTTCAAGGACGCCAACTACGTGTTCGCGGGCGAGGGCGTGACTCGCAGCCCGCAGGAGAATGCGCAGTACCTCGGCGATCTGTGCGCTCGCTATCCGATCCTGTCGATCGAGGACGGCATGTCCGAGGACGATTTCGAGGGCTGGAAGGCGCTGACCGACCTGATCGGCGACAAGGTACAACTGGTCGGCGACGATTTGTTCGTGACCAACCCCGCGCGCCTCAGCGATGGCATCAAGCGCGGTCTCGCCAATTCGATCCTGATCAAGGTCAACCAGATCGGCACGCTGACCGAGACGCTCGACGCGGTCGAGATGGCGCACCGCGCGGGATATTCGGCCGTCATGTCGCACCGGTCTGGCGAAACCGAAGATGCGACCATTGCCGACCTCGCGGTCGCGACCAAATGCGGACAGATCAAGACCGGCAGCCTCGCCCGTTCGGACCGGCTGGCGAAATATAATCAGCTGATCCGCATCGAGGAAGAACTGGGCGATGCCGCGAAATATGCGGGTCGCAGCATTTTTCAGCGCTTTAGGGGTTGATTCGCAGACTCCATGCTGATTCATAGGGCGGCAGCATGGCAACGAAACCGCGCACACCCTGGGACAGCATTCGTAGCGGGCTTGCGCCCGCGGCCGGACTGCTGATCGTCGCGTTCTTTGCCGGCTATGCGATTTTCGGCGCGAACGGCGTGATCGCCTGGACCGATTATGCCCGTCGTCTCAACGCCAAGCAGGCGGAACTCGCCGCGGCGCAGAAACAGCGCGCGGTAGTCGCCAACCGTGTGCGCCTGCTCGATCCCAAGCGTGCCGATCCGGATTATGTCGATGAATTGGCGCACAAGAATCTGGGCGTCGTGGCGTCCGACGAGGTGATCGTTCCGCTCGACTAAAGCGGGTTCGCAGCGTTGCGCGGACGCTACGGCAGGCTATAGCAATCTTCATTCAGGAGAGCCCGCCTTGGCCAAAGCCGCCGCTGCCCAACCGACTGTTAGTTCAGACATTGCCCGCCCGCCCGAGCCGAAGCGCTATGCCGCTTCCAAGGACGAAATGCTCGGCTTCTATCGCGAAATGCTGCTGATCCGCCGCTTCGAGGAGCGCGCCGGACAACTTTATGGCCTCGGCCTGATCGGTGGGTTCTGCCACCTTTACATCGGCCAGGAAGCGGTTGCCGTCGGGCTGCAATCGGCGATGACCGTCGGCAAGGACTCGGTGATTACCGGCTATCGTGACCATGGTCACATGCTCGCTTACGGGATCGATCCCAAGGTGATCATGGCCGAACTGACCGGTCGGCAGGCGGGCATTTCCAAGGGCAAGGGTGGATCGATGCACATGTTCAGCGTCGAGCACGGCTTTTACGGCGGCCACGGTATCGTCGGCGCGCAGGTCTCGCTTGGCGCGGGGCTCGGCTTCAAGCATAAATATGCGGACGATGGCGGCGTGGCGCTGGCCTATTTCGGCGACGGCGCGGCAAACCAGGGCCAGGTCTACGAATCGTTCAACATGGCCGAGCTGTGGAAGTTGCCGGTGATCTTTGCCATCGAGAATAACGGCTATGCGATGGGCACCAGCGTCCAGCGCAGCGCATCCGAGCCGGATTTCCACAAGCGCGGCGAAAGCTTCCGCATCCCCGGCCTCAAGGTCGACGGCATGGACGTGCTCGCGGTGCGCGGCGCGGCCGAGGTCGCGCTCGCCTGGGCCAAGGAAAACGGCCCGATCATCCTCGAGCTCTCGACCTATCGCTACCGCGGCCATTCGATGTCCGACCCGGCGAAATATCGTACCCGGGAAGAGGTGCAGAACGTTCGTGAAAAGTCCGACCCCATCGAACGGCTGGCCAAGGAGCTGGAGGGCATGGGCGTCGCCGAGGAAGAGTTGAAAGCGATCGACAAGGAAATTCGAGCGATCGTTTCCGAGGCCGCGGACTTCGCCGAGCAATCGCCTGAACCGGCGCCCGAGGAACTCTATACCGACGTGTTGGTGGGGTCATACTGATGGCGATCGAACTGAAGATGCCAGCGTTGTCGCCGACGATGGAGGAGGGCACGCTCGCCAAATGGCTGGTCAAGGCTGGCGACACGGTCAAATCGGGCGACATCCTCGCCGAGATCGAGACCGACAAGGCGACGATGGAATTCGAAGCCGTGGACGAAGGCACGATCGGCGAAATCCTGGTGGCCGAGGGCAGCGACAATGTGAAGGTCGGCACGGTCATCGCAACGATGGCGGGCGAGGGAGAGGAGGCGAGGCCCACGGCTGCATCGCCTGCGCCAGCAGCCGAGGCGGCAAAGCAGAGCGCAACGCCCACGCCGTCCGATCAGAAAACCGATTCCACTGCCCCGCAGCACGCCGAAACCGGCGCGCGCCAGCTGTTCGAAGCGGCAAAGCAGCAGGAAACACCCGAATGGGACGGCCCGACCAAAAAGGTCACGCTGCGCGAAGCCCTGCGCGACGCGATGGCCGAGGAAATGCGCGCCGACGACCGCGTCTTCGTGATGGGCGAGGAAGTCGCGCAATATCAGGGCGCGTACAAGGTGACGCAGGGCCTGCTCGAAGAATTCGGCGCGCGCCGCGTGATCGATACGCCGATCACCGAATATGGCTTTGCCGGCGTCGGCACGGGCGCGGCAATGGCCGGGCTGCGGCCGATCGTCGAGTTCATGACCTTCAACTTCGCGATGCAGGCCATCGACCACATCATCAATTCGGCGGCAAAGACCAATTACATGTCGGGCGGTCAGATGCGCTGCCCGGTGGTATTCCGCGGCCCCAATGGCGCGGCCAGCCGCGTCGGGGCGCAGCACAGCCAGAATT
Source organism: uncultured Alphaproteobacteria bacterium (assembly GCA_963740775.1). GTDB lineage: Bacteria > Pseudomonadota > Alphaproteobacteria > Sphingomonadales > Sphingomonadaceae > Sphingomonas_O. The sequence continues at coordinate 262,578 of CAVUFE010000005.1, forward strand.
ACGCGCCCTGGTATGCCAGCGTGCCGGGGCTGATCGTGATCTCGCCATACGACGCGGCGGACGCCAAGGGGCTGCTGCGCGCGGCAATCCGTTGCGAGGATCCAGTGGTGTTCCTCGAAAATGAGCTGCTCTACGGCCGCAGCTTCGATGTGCCCGACACCGATGACTGGGTTCTCCCGATCGGCAAGGCGCGCGTCGCTCGCGCTGGTACCAGCGTCACCATCGTCAGTTACTCGATCGGCGTCGGCCTCGCGCTCGAAGCGGCCGAAGCGCTGGCAGGCGAGGGCATCGACGCGGAAGTGATCGACCTGCGCACGATCCGTCCGCTGGACACTGCGACGGTACTGGCGAGCCTGAAAAAGACAAACCGCATGGTCATCGTCGAGGAAGGCTGGCCGACCTGCTCGATCGCGTCGGAACTGGCGATGGTGGCGATGGAGAAGGGTTTCGATGACCTCGACGCGCCGGTCCTGCGCGTCTGTAACGAGGACGTGCCGCTGCCTTATGCCGCAAACCTCGAAAAGCTGGCCCTGGTCACCAGCGCGCGCGTGATCGAGGCGGTCAAGGCGGTGTGTTATCGGTAATTCACGACCGACATGAAGGGGTAGGGAGATGATCAACCGCCGCCACGTCATCACATCCGGGGTCGGTCTCGCCGCCATCTCCGCGCTCCCCGCCTGGGGAGCATCGCTGACGGTGCCACAGGTCGACGCTCTCACCCTGACGATCGTCGACGACAAGGAAACCTTCGGCCCGTTTCTGCCAAATCTCGACCTGCCCGGCTTGCAGGTCGTTCGCGCTGGCAATGGCGGCGGGCCGGCCGCCACGCGGATGCTGCCCAACGCACTCGAAGGTGAATTCGGGCTTTCGATTCTAGGCGAATCGCGGGTTGGCACAGCCAGCAAGCGCGTCCTCGTCGATTTCGGTTACTCGCGCGAAGTCCTCACCAACAATCTCAAACTGCTCGGCATCGATACCGCGACGATCGACGCGACCGTGCTCAGCCACGGGCATCTCGATCATTATGGCGGTTGGCCGGCGATGTTTCCGGCCGGTCGGCGCACCAGTCCCACGCCGCTTTATGTCGGCGGCGAAGAGGTGTTTTGCGAACGCACCGCGATGATCGGCAACCCGCCGCCGCTGATGGGCACGCTCGACAAGGCTGCGTTGACGCGCGCGGGGTTTGCCATCGTCGAAACGCCCGAGCCTCGCATCGTTGCCGGTCAAGCGTTCGTCACCGGAGTCATCCCGCTCGCCGGATCCGAACGCGCCGCGATCCCCACGCGGATGCGCCCTGGCAAAGGCTGTGCGCTCTCCGGTCTCAATCCCGAGAAACGCGCTCAGACTGACCTTCCGGACGATGGCGAGCACGAACTGGCCACGGCTTATGCGATCAAAGGGCTGGGCCTCGTCGTGATTGCCAGTTGCAGCCACCGCGGTGTGCTTAACAGCGTGCGGCAGGCGCAGGCCGTGAGCGGCATCCAGCAGGTGCACATGATCATCGGCGGCTTTCACCTCGTCAGGCCGCGTACCGACGAGGAAGCGCGGCGCACCGTTACCGAAATGGCGGAGATAAATCCGCGCTATGTCGTGCCCGGCCATTGCACCGGCGAAGTGTTCATCGATGAAGCGCGGCGCGTCATGCCCGATAAGGTCATTCGCCCCTACGTCGGTACACAATTCGTCATGAAAGCATCCGCATGAACCGTCGATACGCCATCGGATCGGGCCTGGTGCTGGCGGCGCTGACCGTCCTTCCTGCCGGTGCGCTTGCTGAAACATTGCCTTCGGCGATCGGCCGCGACGAGCGGTTGCGCCGTCTCGACAAGGCGCGTGCGCTGATGCGCGCGAACGGCATCGGTGTCGTGGTGATCGAGCCCGGCTCCAGCCTCGATTACTTCACCGGCGTCCAATGGTGGCGCAGCGAACGGATCACCGCCGCGCTAATCTTTGCCACGGGCGATCCGATGATTGTCACACCATTCTTCGAAGCGCCGTCGGTGCGGCAATCGCTTAGCGTACCCGCGGTCGTCCGCACGTGGAACGAGGACGAAAGCCCGATCGCGCTGATGGCCAAAATCGTGCGTGAGCGCGGTGCGAAGGGCGCGATCGGGATCGAAGAGACCGTCCGTTTCTTCATCAACGACGGGCTGGCCAAGGCGCTTCCGGGCACGCGCCTTGTCAGCGCCAACCCCGTCGTGCGCGGCTGCCGGATGATCAAGACGCCCGCCGAACTGGCACTGATGCAGGCGGCGTCGGACATCACCATCGGCGCGATCGGTGCAACGATGAAGCAGGTTCGCGTTGGGATGACGCCCGGCGACGTCAACGCGATCCTGCTGCGCGAACATGAGTCGCGCGGTGGTTCGGGCGGCGAAGGGCTGGTATTGCTCGGGGAGGCCGCCGCCTATCCGCACGGCTCGGGTCAACCACAGCGGGTTGCCGAGCACGAACCGATCCTGATCGATGTCGGTTGCAAGGTGCACGGGTACCAATCGGATATTTCGCGCACCTACGTCCTTGGCGGGCCGACGCCGGCCCAGCAGAAAGTGTTCGACCAGGTTCGTCGTGGACAGCAGATCGCCATGGCCACCGCCAAGGTCGGCACGCCCGCGGGTGCGGTCGATGACGCCGTGCGCCGCCAATATGAGGCATGGGGCTATGGCCCCGGCTATGCTCTTCCCGGCACATCGCACCGCACCGGGCACGGCATCGGTATGGACGGGCACGAACCGGTCAATCTGGTGCATGGCGAAACAACGCCGCTCGCCGCAGGCATGTGCTTCTCGAACGAACCCGGCATTTATCTGCCGGGTAAATTCGGCATTCGCGTCGAGGATTGTTTCCACGTGACCGCCACCGGACCGAAATGGTTCAGCATACCGCAGGAGTCGCTATCCTACCCCGCGTGATGCGGGTTGGCGGAATGCCGAAGCGCCGATACAAGCAGGCTGGGGCATTTAGTGTATTGCATTACTAATACACTCGTGCGATAGGGTGGTCATGAGCGCGAAAGACGGAAAGTTTGCCGAGATGCGGCTGGCGATGATCAACAGCCAGCTCCGCCCGAACGGTGTCGATGAACCGCGGCTGTTGCTCGCGCTGGATGCCGTCGCGCGCGAGGATTACGTTCCCGCTGCCCGTCGCGATACCGCCTATGCCGATGCGATGATCCCGCTGAACGACGGACGTTTCATGAATTCGCCGTTGGTGACGGCGCGCCTGATCGCGGCACTGAACTTGCGGCGCGGCGATCGCGTGCTGATCGCGGGCGATCACACCGGCTATGCCTCGGCCATCGTCGGACTGCTCGCTGATATCGTGCCGGTGGGCGCCGACGAAAAAGCCGATGCCTTGGTGATCGACGGCGCGGTTGCCGAAGTGCCTGTTCCGTTGATCCAGCAATTACGTGACGGTGCTCGCGTTGCCTCCGGACTGATCGATGGACGTGTCACGCGGCTGGCTCAGGGCGTCAAGCTTGGTGGTGAAGTGCGGCTGGTCGATTTCGGGGATGCCGAAATCGCCATCCTGTCCGAAACCGTACCCGCTCCGGTTTTTTCCTTCTGAACAGGGTTCCGTCTGTGAAGCGAGTATTTTCCGCCCTGCTGATTGCCGGTTGCGCCTGGCCCGCAAGTGCGACGACGCTGCAAGAGGCATTGGCCGAGGCGTATAAGAGCAACCCGACGATCACTGGCGCGCGTGCCAACCAGCGCGCCAACGACGAGAACACGACCATCCAGCGCGCGCGCGGGCTGCCGACGATTTCCGCGACAGGCACCTATAACGAATATTTGATCCGCGGCGCGGGTGCCGTCTCGTCTCCGACCCGTGGTTTCTTTGCCGGCCTGACGGGGAGCATTCCGGTGTACCAGGGTGGCGCGGTGCGGAACGGGATCGCCGCCGCCGATGCCCGCATCGATGCGGGGCGCGATACGCTGCGCGACACCGAGAGCTCGCTGTTTGCCAACGTCACCGCCGCCTACATGGACGTGATCCGTGACGAGGCGATCGTCGGGCTGAACCAGAAACAGGTCAATGTCCTTGACGTGAACCTGCGTGCGTCGCGCGACCGTTTCCAGGTCGGCGACCTGACCCGGACCGACGTGGCGCAGTCCGAGGCGCGGCTGGCGCTCGCGCGCGGGCAGCTCGAGAACGCGCAGGCTAACCTGATCACAAGTCGCGAGACGTTCATCCGGGTCGTCGGCATTCCGCCCGTCGATCTGCAGCCGCCGCCGCCCTTGCCCGGGCTGCCGCGCGATCCGCAAAGCGCGGTCTCGACCGCCCTCGACAATAATCCGGGCCTGCGTGCGGCGCAGAAGACGCGCGACGCCACCCGCTTTGAAACCGGTGTCGCGCGCGCAGCCCGTCTGCCGCGCCTGTCGATCACAGGACAGGACGGGTATTCGAATTTTCTCGGCACCGCGAACAGCGGCATCCCTGGCTTCGCCCAGCCACAGACGAACAACACAGCGCAAGCGGGACTCGCATTGAGCGTGCCGTTATTCCAGGGCGGCTTGCCCGCCGCACAGGTCCGCCAGGCGCAGGCGCGCGAAGGCGTGGCGCTGGAAAACGTGACGGCGACTGAACGCAATGTCGTCGCGCAGACGCGTTCGGCCTATGCGGCCTATGAAGCTTCGAACGCGTTGATCGTGTCGAGCCAGGCGGCGGTCGATGCCAACGCGCTGAGCCTCGAAGGCGTCCGTGCCGAAAACAGCGTCGGCAACCGTACCATCCTCGACATCCTGAATGCCGAACAGGAATTGCTCAACAGCCAGGTCAATCTCGTCTCCGCACGGCGCAATGCCTATGTAGCGGGATTTTCACTGCTGGCGGCCATGGGCCAGGCGGAGGCGCGCGACCTCGGGCTCGACGCGGGCACGCTGTATGACCCGGTGGTCAACTACAAGCGCGTGAAGGGCCGCATCTTTGATTACGACAGCGATCCACGGCCGCAGCCGGTGGCGACGCGGACGGTAGATACGCCCGCGCAGACATCGGTAATCACCGGTCAGCCGGTGATGACACCGCTCCGCACCGGGGCGCCCGATCCGGCGCAACCCGTCGTGACGCAGCCAAAATAGCATGACTGCCGGCGATGATGCCCCGTCAATGGATGCGATCCTTGCATCGATAAAACGCATCATCGCCGAAGAGGTCGAGGTTACGCCGACCGAGCCGCTGCGCCGCGTCGGTTCTGCGGATTCCGATCCTGCCGCACCATCAGATGTGCTGGAATTGACTGAAGAGGCCGTGGAGGGAGAAAGCCTCGTATCGCCCGTCGCCGCCGAGACCAGCCGCGCCAAGCTCGACGCACTGTCGGCGATGGTCATCACGGGAAATCCAGCGGGCAGCGATACGCTGGAAGGGCTCGTCCGCGACATGCTGCGCCCGATGCTGGCCGAATGGCTCGATGCAAAGCTTCCCGCGATGGTTGAGCGATTGGTCGCGGTCGAGATCGAACGCATCACCAGCCGCAACTAGCCCTTGCGCGTCAGCCCCGTTAAGCGGGCGGCGATGAGCGAACTGCCCAAGACATTCGACCCCGCCGCGATCGAAACGCGCTGGTATGCCCATTGGGAGGAAACCGGCGCGTTCAGGCCGGTGCGGCCCGATGGCGAACCCTTCACGATCGTGATGCCGCCGCCGAACATCACGGGCAGCCTGCACATCGGCCATGCGCTCGACATCACGCTGCAGGATATACTGGTCCGCCACGCTCGCCTGAAGGGCAAGGACGCATTGTGGGTTGCGGGCACCGACCATGCGGGCATCGCGACGCAGATGGTCGTCGAACGCGAAATGGCGCTGAGCCAGCAGAAGCGCACCGATTATTCGCGCGAGGATTTCATCGCGAAGGTATGGGACTGGAAAACCCAAAGTGGCGGCCAGATTACGCGCCAGCTTCGCCGCCTCGGCGCGAGCTGCGACTGGGCCAATGAACGCTTCACGATGGACGAGGGCTTTTCGAAGGCCGTCCTCAAAGTGTTCGTCGATCTGCACCGTGAAGGGCTGATCTACCGCGACAAGCGGCTGGTGAACTGGGATCCCGGCCTGGGCACGGCGATTTCCGACCTTGAGGTCGAGACGAAGGAAGTCCGCGGCAGCTTCTGGCACCTGCGCTATCCGCTGGAGGACGGCAGCGGCTTCATCAACGTCGCGACGACGCGGCCGGAAACCATGCTCGCCGACATGGCGGTGGCGGTGCATCCAGACGACGACCGCTACACCGCGCTGGTCGGCAAGAAGGTGCGCCTGCCGATCACCGGGCGCCTGATCCCGATCATCACCGACGAACATGCCGATCCGGCGCTGGGTTCGGGCGCGGTCAAGATCACGCCGGGCCACGACTTCAACGATTTCGAAGTCGGCCGCCGCGCGGGGATCGAGGCGCGCGACATGCTCAATATGCTCGATGCCAAGGCGGCGGTGATCCAGACGGCGGACGGGTTGATTCCCGCCGAATTCATCGGCCTAAGCGGGGCCGACGCGCGCAAGATGGTCGTCGAGCAGTTGAAGGACGAAGGCTTCCTCATCCCCTTCACCGACAAGGACGGCAACGAACACGACGCCGAACCCCGTACGATCCAGACGCCGATGGGCGACCGTTCGGGCGCGGTGATCGAGCCGTGGCTGACCGATCAATGGTATGTCGATGCCAAAACGCTCGCCGGACCCGCGATCGACGCAGTGCGCTCGGGCGCGATCAACGTCGTGCCGAAAACATGGGAAAAGACCTGGTTCCAGTGGCTGGAGAACATCCAGCCGTGGTGCGTTTCGCGCCAGCTGTGGTGGGGGCACCAGATTCCGGCGTGGTATGATGCCGACGGCAAGCCCTATGTCGCGGAAAGTGAGGAGGCCGCGCGCGAGCTGGCGGGTGGCGCTGAATTAACGCGCGATCCCGACGTCCTCGACACCTGGTTCTCTTCGGCGCTCTGGCCGTTCGGCACGCTCGGCTGGCCGGAGCAGACGCCCGCGCTCGCCAAACATTATCCAGGCGATGTGCTGATTTCCGGTTTCGACATCCTGTTCTTCTGGGATGCCCGCATGGCGATGCAGGGCCTGCACTTCATGAAAGAGGTGCCGTGGAAGACCTTGTATCTCCACGGTTTGGTCCGCGCCGCCGATGGCTCGAAAATGTCCAAGTCGAAGGGCAACACGGTCGATCCGCTCGGCCTGATCGACAAATATGGTGCCGATGCGCTGCGCTTCTTCATGGCGGCGATGGAAAGCCAGGGCCGCGATATCAAGCTCGATGAAAAGCGCCTGGAGGGTTATCGCAATTTCGCGACCAAGCTGTGGAACGCGTCACGTTTTGCCCAGTCGAACGGCATTGGCGGCGGGACGTTGCCCGACACGATTATGCAGCCGGTCAATCATTGGCTGGTCGCGGAAGTGCAGAAGACCGTCGCCGCGCTCGACCTTGCGCTCGCCGATCTGCGCTTCGACGAGGCAGCGAACACCGTTTACCATTTCGTGTGGGACCGGTTCTGCGACTGGTATCTCGAACTGATCAAGGGCCAGATCGACGACGAGACCAGGGCGGTGGCCGGCTGGGCGCTCGACCGCATCCTGGTCATGCTCCACCCGTTCATGCCCTACGTCACCGAGGAATTGTGGCATGCCCTGGCGGAGCGCGATCACGATCTGATCGTCGGCGAATGGCCGGTGGTCGACGCAAAATCGGTCGATGCGGGCGCGGTGGCCGAGGTCGAATGGGTTATCCGCCTGGTCAGTGAACTTGCGTGCCGCGCGCACCGAATTGGGCGTGCCGCCAGCCGTCAAGCTGCCGTTGATGGTGAGTAATCAGTGCGATGCGACACGAAGCGCATCTCGATCGCCATTTCGCTGTGTTGGCGCGGATGGCGCGCCTGAGCAGTCCCGTGCTGGCTGCGCCGACCGCCCGGATCGGCGCAGAGTGGTTGTGGGCGAGGCAACCTATGCCCTGCCACTCGAAGGCGTCATCGACTTCGCGGCCGAGCGGGCACGCCTGACCAAATCGGCCGAGGCAGCGGAAAAGGAAGCCGCATCGCTTGCAGGCCGCCTCAACAATCCGAGCTTCGTCGAGCGCGCCAAGCCCGAAGCGGTCGAAAAGGCGCGTGCCGATCATGCCGAAAAATCCGCCGAGGCCGAACGCCTTCGCGCGGCGCTCGCGCGGCTGGGATAGGACGCTTTGGCCGACAGTGAATTGACCGAGGAACTGGCCGCGCCAACCCCGCTGCGCCAAGGTCAGCGTGACCTGACCGTCGGGCCGATCGCCATGACGCTGATCGCCTTCGCGCTGCCGACGCTCGGCGCGAACGTGCTGCAGTCGCTCAACGGCTCGATCAACGCGATCTGGATCGGCAATTTTCTGGGCGAAGCCGCGCTGGCCGCGACCAGCAACGCGAACATCGTCATGTTCCTCACTTTTGCCGCGGTGTTCGGCCTGGCCATGGCGACGACGATCCTGATCGGCCAGGCGATGGGACGGCGTGACCTCGATGCCGCCAAGCGCACGCTCGGCACGTTCGTTCGGATTGGTCACGCTGATCGGCGTCGTAACCGCGGTCATCGGCTATCTCGCCGCACCGGCGCTGCTGCGTGCCCTGGCGACACCCGATGCCGCCTATGCGCTGGCGGTGTCCTATACCCGGGTGATCTTTCTCGGCCTGCCCTTCATCTTCCTGACCGTATTGCTGTCGAGCGCGATGCGCGGCGTCGGCGATGCAGTGACGCCGCTCAAGGCGATGATCCTCAACGTGGTGATCGACGCCGGGCTCAACCCGTTTCTCATTCGCGGCTGGGGGCCGTTCCCCGAAATGGGCATCGCCGGATCGGCCACAGCCTCGTTGATAGCCAGTGTCGTCACGACCCTCGTACTGATTGCATATATCTACAAGCGCCGCTTGCCGCTGGCGCTGCACGGTGCGGACATGCGCTATCTTCGCCCGAACTGGACACTGGCGCGCACCATTATCGTCAAGGGCGTGCCGATGGGCTTGCAGATGGTCGTGCTGTCGCTCGGCATGTTGCTGATGATCGGGCTGGTCAATCGACAAGGCGTGGAGACGACCGCCGCGTACGGCGCGATCGGACAACTATGGGGCTATATCCAGATGCCGGCGCTGGCGATCGGTGCCGGCGCGTCGGCGATGGCGGCGCAGAATATCGGCGCGGGAAAGTGGGACCGGGTCGAGCGTACCGCCTGGGCCGGCAGCGGCGATCAACGCCGCGATGACCGGCGTGATGGTCGTGCTGATCTACCTTACCGACCGGCCATTGCTCGGCTTGTTCCTGACGCGCGGAAAGCCCGGCAGTACCCATCGCGGTGCATATCCATAACCTCGCCAGCTGGAGCTTCCTGCTGTTCGGCGTGTCGATGGTGCTCGGGTCGGTGATGCGCGCAAACGGTGCAGTCGGCATGCCGCTGCTGATCCTGATCATCGCCATGTTCCCCGCACGACTGGGCTTTGCTTATGGTTTTCTACCCAGCCTCGGTGCCGACGCATTGTGGTGGGCGTTTCCGGCCGGGTCGGTCGCCAGCGTCGTTCTCACCGCGCTCTACTTCCAATTTGGCGGCTGGCGGAAACTGAAGATGCAGGAGAAACGCGCATGACTTCTTATCCCGCGCTGCGCATGCGCCGCACGCGATCGGCTCCGTGGAGCCGTGCGCTGCACGCCGAGACCATCCTCGCGCCCCAGCATCTGATCTGGCCACTGTTCGTCACCGAGGGCAGCCAGATCGAGGATCCGATTGCCAGCCTGCCCGGCGTGTCGCGCTGGTCGGTCGACCGCATCGGCGAGCGCGCAAAGGAAGCGCGCGACCTAGGCATCGGTGTGATCGCGCTGTTCCCGAATACCCCGCGTGAATTGCGCACGGCGGGGGGCGAGGAAGCGCTCAATCCCGACAATCTGATGTGCCGCGCGGTGCAGGCGATCAAGCACGCCGCGCCCGAACTCGGCGTGCTCACCGATGTCGCGCTCGATCCTTATACCGCGCACGGTCATGACGGGCTGGTCGATGATAGCGGTTATGTCCTGAACGATGCGACCAGCGAGGTGCTGGTGGCGCAAGCGCTCAACCAGGCGGCGGCGGGCGCGGACATCATCGCGCCGTCGGACATGATGGACGGGCGTGTCGGCCTGATCCGCGAGGCGCTGGAGCGCTGAGGGGCATCATAACGTCCAGATCATGGCCTATGCCGCAAAATACGCTTCGGCCTTCTACGGCCCGTTCCGCGACGCGGTCGGCTCGGGTGGACTGCTCAAGGGCGACAAGAAAACCTACCAGATGGACCCGGCCAATGCCGAGGAGGCGCTGCGCGAAGTCGCGCTCGATCTGGACGAGGGCGCCGACAGCGTGATGGTCAAGCCGGGGTTGCCCTATCTCGACATCGTCCGCCGAGTGAAAGAACGCTTCGAAGTGCCGGTGTTCGCGTACCAGGTGAGTGGCGAATACGCGATGATCGAGGCGGCGGCAGCGGCGGGGGCAGGGGACCGCGACGCGCTCGTCCTCGAAACCCTGCTCGCTTTCCGCCGCGCCGGATGCAGCGGCATCCTGACCTACCACGCTGCGCATGCCGCACGGTTGCTGGCCTGACGATTTTCCTGTCCTACCCCTGAACGCATTTGGTATCTTTCGCCGATGATGTCTGTCCAAGCCTTTGGTCACCAAGCGGAGGGCGCGAAGAAAAGCGAACGACAAGGGGCTTTAGAGGTTTTTGCGCTCGAAACCGAACGCCTGATCCTGCGCTCTTGGCGTGACGAGGACGTCGACGACTTCACCGAAATCTGCGCCGATCCGCGTGTCATGGCGACGCTTGGTCCGGTGATGACACGTGACGAGACGGCGGCGTTGATCCAGCGCGTCGCGGACAAGGAGCGCGAACTCGGTCACACCTTCTGGGCGGTGGAGCGCAAGGCCGATCGGGTCACTGATCGGCTGGTGCGGCGTGCTGCGCGGTCCCGAAGGCATCCCGATTGCGGAAAAGCCCGAAATTGGCTGGCGGCTGGCGCACGATACATGGGGGCAGGGCTATGCTCGCGAAGCCGCGCAGGCGGCGATCGACTGGGCATTTGCCCATCTGCCTGACGATGCCGTTTGGGCGATCACGTCGGTCAACAACTCGCGCAGTTGGGGCCTGATGGAGCGCCTTGGCATGACCCGGCGGCACGACATGGACTTTCGCACACCCCAATTGACGGACGACAGTCCGCTGAAACAACACATCACCTATGAATTGCGGCGGCCCGCATGAGCAGCATCATCACGATTCACGGCCATACGCCCAAACTGGCCGCCGATGTTTTTGTCGCCCCCGGCTGTGCATCTGATCGGCGATATCGAGATCGGCGCGGGGTCGAGCATCTGGTACAATTGCGTCTTGCGTGCCGACGTGAACCGCATCCGCATCGGCGCGCGAACGAATGTCCAGGACGGCAGTACGATCCATGTCGATTCGCCCAGGCCGGGCAACGAAGCGGGCCTGCCCGACGATCATCGGCGACGACGTGCTGATCGGGCACATGGTCATGCTGCACGGCTCGACCCTCCACGACCGCGCGTTCGTCGGGCTGGGCAGCGTGGTGATGGACGGCTGCACCATCGAAATGCGACGGCATGCTCGCTGCGGGGGCGATGCTGACCCCGGGTAAGGTCATCCGCCCGCGCGAGTTATGGGTCGGCCGCCCCGCCAAATTTCTGCGCATGCTCACCGATGCGGAAGTCGCCGGCAATCAACTGGGCGTAGCGCATTATGTCGAAAACGCCCGCCACCATAAGCGGCGCTGAAAGCCTAACGCAACCGCAGCGTTCTGTCGGTCGAGCATGGCCTGCACCTGCGCTTGCGCCGCCGTCAGCGCGGCCGCGTCGGCGCTGCTGTCCGCCGCCGCTGCCAGCCGGTCGAGTTCACCTACCGCATCGAGCGTCGGGATGCGCGCGCTCTCGAGGGCCGACAGCGCGGTTTGTGCCGTGATATAGGCCTCGCTCCCTGTCGGTGCGTTGAGCCCCGCCAGCGCCCCGCGGTTTGCGGCGTAGACCTTAAGCTGTGCGTCTTCGCCCGCGTCGGCCTTGGCCAGCAAGCGGGCGATCGCCGCCTGCGTCTCGCTCGACGCCTCCGTCGCCACTAGACCTGGCGCATCCGCCGGTGGATCGTCGATGCGGATCTTCTCGGCAGGGCGCGGCAACAGCGACGGCGGTGAGCCGGCCGGGGCACAAGCGGCGAGGACAAGCGGCAATACAAGCGCGAGGCGGTTCATTTGATACGCCCTAACCTTCCGCATGGGGTTGCGCCACCGCGCACCAACCGTTACCGGCAACCGCTCTGCGCGCCCGTAGCTCAGCTGGATAGAGCATCAGACTACGAATCTGAGGGTCGGACGTTCGAAATCGTTCCGGGCGCGCCATTTTCTTTATGATCGCTGCTGCTGGATCGCGGCGCAAAAAAAGGGGGCCGCGTCGCCGCGACCCCCCCCCAAATTTCGAAACTCTTGAATTCAGGCGTAGACGACCCGCACGCGTGTGCGGCGGCGCGCCGTGACGCCGATCAGGCCAAAGCCGCCGAACATCAGCGCCCAGGTCGCTGCTTCCGGCACGGGTGCTGCGATCGACCCCGAAAAGGATGCTCGAAGTCGTTGAAATAATTGGCGTTGGCGCCACCGCGCTCGACGCCGAGGCCAACCTGTTGCCCCGCCTGGAAGTATTGCGACCCCGAATAGGTGAAGCTGGTGTTGCCCGCATCGACGACACCAACCTTCGTCAATCCACCGGTGCCGAAGCTGTAGATATCGACGCCGTCGCCGCTATCGCCGCGCGTGAAGGTGGTGGTGAAGGTGTACACGCCGCTGTAGCGCGCGGTGAACAGCAACATGGTGTTCTGGCCTTCGCCAGGGCCGGGATGCAGAACGAGGTTGTTCGCATCGCGCTTGAATTCGACCTGATACGTATCGCCACCGCGGTAGCAGAGGCCGCTTACGCCAATGTTCGAACAGTCCGAAGCAGTGAAGGCCGAAAAGGTATTCGACGAAACAGTGCCGTACTGGAAGACGGGGTTACCGAAATCGCCTACAATCGAGTATACCTTGGCCGCCGAAGCCGGCGCGGCAGTAAACGCGGCAAGAGCGATGCCAGCAAAAAGCGCATTACGAATCATTGATGAACCCCCAACAAGATCGCGGGTTGTTAAGACGCTAGCAACCAAATGACAACGGGCGGTGGATGAATGCTCATCCACCGCCCGTGTCATTCCAGTACGATTGACAGGCGTTAGTCGTCGCGCGTCAGGAACGCCGGGGCGAACTCGGGCGCGCTGCCTTCGTTGCCGCCTTCGGGCGCACGGTCGCGACCGCCGCCGTAGCCGCCCGAACGCTCGCCGCCTTCGCGGCGCGGGCCGCGATCACCGCCGTCACGGCGCGGGTCCGCGATCGCCACCACCGCGCGTGCGGTCGCCCCGATCACCGCCGCCTTCACGGCGCGGACCGCGATCACCACGCGAGCCACGGTCGCCGCCTTCACGCGGTTCGCGCGGGGGGCGGGTGTCTTCCAGTTCGGCACCGGTTTCCTGATCGACGACACGCATCGACAGGCGAACCTTGCCGCGCGGATCGATCTCGAGAACCTTGACCTTCACGGCCTGGCCCTCGCTGACCACGTCGGTGGGCTTTTCGACCCGCTCGTTCTTCATTTCGCTGACGTGGACGAGACCGTCCTTGCCACCCATGAAGTTCACGAACGCCCCGAAATCGACGATGTTGACGACCTTGCCGTCATAGATCTTGCCGACTTCGGCTTCCTCGACGATGCCCTTGATCCAGGCGATTGCCGCCTCGATCTGCGACAGATCGGACGAGCTGACCTTGATCAGGCCCTCGTCGTCCATGTCGACCTTTGCGCCAGTGGTGGCGACGATCTCGCGGATTACCTTGCCGCCCGTGCCGATGATGTCGCGGATCTTGGCCTTGTCGATCTGCAGCGTTTCGATGCGCGGGGCATGCGCCGACAGCTCTTCACGGGTGTGATCAAGCGCCTTGGCCATTTCACCGAGGATGTGCGCACGGCCTTCGGCCGCCTGCTTCAGCGCCTGCTTCATGATCTCTTCGGTGATGCCGGCGATCTTGATGTCCATCTGCATCGTGGTGATGCCTTCGGACGTGCCCGCCACCTTGAAATCCATGTCGCCGAGGTGATCCTCGTCGCCGAGGATGTCGCTGATGACCGCAAAGTCCTTGCCTTCGAGGATCAGGCCCATGGCGATGCCCGACACCGGACGCTTGAGCGGCACGCCCGCGTCCATCATCGACAGCGAACCGCCGCATACCGTCGCCATCGAGGACGAGCCGTTGCTCTCCGTGATGTCCGACAGGACGCGGATCGTGTAGGGGAACTCGTCCTTCGTCGGCAGCACCGGGTGCAACGCGCGCCAGGCGAGCTTGCCATGGCCGACTTCGCGACGGCCCGGCGCGCCGAAGCGGCCGACTTCACCGACCGAATAGGGCGGGAAGTTATAGTGCAGCATGAAGTTCGAGTAGCTGAGGCCATTCAGGCCGTCGATCATCTGCTCGGCGTCCTTGGTGCCAAGCGTCGTGGTGCAGATCGACTGCGTTTCACCGCGCGTGAACAGTGCCGAGCCGTGCGTGCGCGGCAGGAAGCCGACCATCGCATCGATCGGGCGAATCTGCGTGGTGGTGCGGCCGTCGATGCGCTTGCCATCCTTCAGGATCGCGCCGCGAACGATTTCGGCTTCGAGCTTCTTGACGAGCTTGAGGCTGGCGATCTTGTCCGCCGGATCGGCGTCGGCGAAGGCATCGCGCGCCTTGGCCCGTGCTTCGTTGATCGCATTCTGACGTTCCGACTTGTTGGTCAGCTTGTACGCCGCGGCAATGTCGCTTGCCGATCAGGCTACGCAGCTTTTCCTTGGTCGCGGATTGGTCGATTTCGACCGACATGTCCCACGGATCCTTGGCGGCCTGTTCGGCCAGGTCGATGATCGCATTGATCACGTGCTGGAAGCCGCGATGCGCGAACATCACGGCGCCGAGCATGACGTCTTCCGATAGCTCCTGCGCTTCGGATTCGACCATCATCACCGCGTCGTGCGTCGCCGGCGACGACGAGGTCGAGCTCGCCCTTCGGCAACCTGTTCATCGGTCGGGTTGAGGATGTATTCGCCGTTCAGATAACCGACGCGCGCAGCGCCGATCGGGCCCATGAAGGGCACGCCCGACAGCGTCAGCGCGGCCGATGCGGCGACCATCGCCAGCATGTCCGGCTCATTCTCGCCATCATAGCGACATGACCTGCGCGATGACGTTGATTTCGTTGAAGAAGCTCGTCGGGGAACAGCGGGCGGATCGGACGGTCGATCAGGCGGCGAAACCAGCGTTTCCTTTTCGGTCGCGCCGCGCTCACGCTTGAAAAATCCGCCGGGAATGCGTCCCGCGGCCGAATATTTTTCCTGATAGTGGACGGTGAGCGGGAAGAAATCCTGCCCCTCCTTGACCGAGCTTGCGCGGCCGTGACGGCGCACAGCACGACGGTTTCGCCGAGCGTCGCCATGACGGCGCCATCGGCCTGGCGCGCAACGCGCCCGGTTTCGAGCTTCAGCGTCTGTCCGCCCCACTCGATCTCTACGGTTTTCATATCGAACATATTTTTTCCTCACCCGATCGCCAAATGCGACCGGGGCCTCTGGGTTGGCGGGCAAGCCGGCCCGCCGCCGGTTCGGGGCGCTGTTGGCCCCCACATGCGCCCCACCGAATTGCGGGACTGATTCACACGATTCACATGTGCCAATAGCGCATGCGCCACGCCACAATGTGAAAAGGGGCGACCGAGGCCGCCCCTTGGAATTACTTGCGAAGGCCGAGCTTGGTGATCAGCGCCGTGTAGCGCCCCACGTCCATGCGCTTCAGATAATCGAGCAGCGAGCGCCGCTTGTTGACCAGCATCAGCAAGCCACGACGCGAGTGGTTGTCCTTCTTGTGCGTCTTGAAGTGCTCGGTCAGGTTGATGATGCGTTCCGTCAGGATCGCGACCTGAACCTCGGGGCTGCCGGTATCGGTCTCGCCGCGGGCATTGTCGGTGATGATTTCGGTCTTGCGTTCAGCGGTAACGGTCAAAATTCTAGTCCTTCGCGGTATCGAGGTTGAAGCCGCGTTCGACCCGGATCAATCCGGCCTGGGCCACGACCAGCGCGATGGGCGTCGTGCCCAAGGTCGCCAGATGCAGGCCGTCAATCGCAACCATCCCGTCCAGCACGCGACCCTGTCTGACGAAGGTGGCCTGTTCGGGGGTGAGGGGAAGAGCCGGGATACCGTCCAGCCCTGCCTCGAGCGGGAGCAAGGCTTCCGCAAGCCGCGCGTCATGCGCCAAGTCGCGCAATTTGTCCAGCGTTATCGCCTGATCCAAGGCGAACGGCCCCGCCTTCGTGCGGCGGAGCATGGTGACATGCCCTACCGTGCCGAGCGCGAGCGCAATGTCGCGCGCGAGGCTGCGGATGTATGTTCCCTTGGATACATGGGCGGTGAGGGTGACCTGGTTGGCGCTGGTTTCGTCCAGGGTCAGCAAGTGAATGGTGACGGCGCGGGTGGCGAGTTGCACGTCTTCGCCTGCGCGGGCCAGATCGTAAGCGCGTTTCCCATCGATCCTGATCGCAGAATAGGCTGGCGGGATCTGAGTGATCGGGCCGGTAAAGCGGGGCAGGATCGCATCGATCTGCGCCATGGACGGTCGAACATCGCTCGTCGCGACCGTATCGCCCTCTAGATCGAGCGTGTCGGTCTGCGTCCCGAATTCGATGGTGAACTGATAAGCCTTGTCGCTGTCGAGCATTCGACCCGCGAGCTTGGTGGCCTCGCCGAGCGCGATGGGGAGCACACCCGTTGCAAGCGGATCGAGGGTACCGCCGTGTCCAACCTTGATTTTGCCGAAACCCGCCTCGCGAAACAATCGCTTGACTGCACCGACAGCGCTGGTCGAGCCAAGGCCAAGCGATTTGTCGAGGATGATCCAGCCGTGGGGCAAGCGGGTCGGGCCTTGGCGGGAGGGCGTCGCAGCAAGGCTGCGCCGTCGAGCCTCGTATAGCGAGGCCGTCCGGGGCTAATTCTGTCGTCAGGACCGCTTCGCTGTCCTGTGCGCAATCCGCCGTGGTGCCGCTTAGGTGACTCGAACACCTGACCCTCGCATTACGAATGCGATGCTCTACCGGCTGAGCTAAAGCGGCCCGCGGCGGGGCGCGCCACTAACAGGCGGGTCCGTTCCCCGCAAGCCACGACACGTTAACGCGGCGCTAACCAAAGCATGAGAGTGAAGACGCGCAATTCGATGCGGGGATAGACGATGGAGCAACTGCCGGTCCTGGGCGGAACGCCGGTTGACGACGTGCTGGAACTGACTGACGCGATCGATCCGCCGCCGCCCGTGGTGGAGGGCGATGAGCGGCGGATGCACGTTCGCGCCTATAATCATTGGGTGTCGCTGTTGCGAGGGCGGCAGTACCCATCGATCGCCGATCTCGATGCGGCCGGCAACGATGATTTCGGCCCGCACTCGGTCGTGCTGGATTTCAGTCGTGGAATCGATCAGCCGGCCATTGCCTTCCTCGGCGCGGCACTCGCGCGCGAGTGCGAAATGCAGCAGGGGGCGCACGAACTGGCGGAAGTGCCGCCGCGGTCGTTGTTGTCGCGCCTGACCGACCATTACATGCAGATCATCGCAAACCGTGCCCCGGTCGGCTTCGAAGCCGAGTTCCAGAGCGCGCGGGGCCGGCAGACGGCATATCGTGGCATCCTGATGCCCTATTCGGCGGATGGGGCCGAGATCGATTTCATCTTCGGCGTGATCAACTGGAAAGAAGTGGCGCCGTTGGCCGCGGCAGAGGCAGTGATTTCCGCGCTCGCCGAACCACGTGCCCCTGCGTGGCAGGACGGGCCGCACACCAGACGAGCAGAACCTCTCGAATTGGTCGAGGCGATGGAGGATGTCGGCCCACCTACAGACGATCTCGCCGACTGCCTGGCCTATGCCCGGGAAAGCGCCGATGCGGTCAAGAACGCCGACAGCCGCAGCCGCGCTGCCCTGTATCGTGCGCTGGGCCACGCCTATGACTTTGCGCTGCTCGCGGATGATCGTCCGGACGACTTTGCCGAGATGCTGATCGACGCGGGGATCAAGGTGCAGGCACGCGCGCCGATGACGCCGGTGGTCAAGCTCATCTTTGGGGCGGATTACGACAAGACGCGGCTTACCGAATTCGCGGCAGCACTGACCTTTGCCCGGCGGAGTGACCTGCCGCGCGGCGGAATGGCCAAGTTTCTCGACTATTTTCCCGGCGGGTTGAAGGCGGTCGTCGCCGCCGAACGGCGGGAGCGCCGCCCCGACGGCGATGCTCGGCGCGACCGCAATCGTGAAGCCGCACGGACCATCGCGACACAGGAAACATTCAGCTTGCCGGGTGACGACGAATTCATCGTCCTGGTCGCGCGGCGGATCGATGGTGAACGCGTCGGCATCATCGGTGCGGCGCCGGAGGACCGACCGCTGATCGATCGCGCTCTCAAATATGTGGCAGCTGCCCAGGCGATGGCCACAGCGGGTTGAGCTTCACGGTTGGCGCGCGCATAGACTGATCGCTTCACGGCGCCTGGAGAGGCGCGCCGCAGGAGCTCTTTGCAGCATGGCCGACATCGCGCCGCAATCCACTAACAATCGTCAATACGACGCGCTCACCAGTCAGGTCGGCGACGCGCTGATCGCCGGGGCGTTACCCGGAGAAATCGACGGCTTCGATGCCGAAGAGCGCGCACAGGCCGCTGGATTGGCGCTGAAGGCGCTGTCGATGCGGCGGATGGGCCAGCCCCGTGTGGAATGCGAAACGGACGTCTTGTCGTCCGGCAAGCGCGTCATGCGCATGGCCGTAGTCAATGACGACCGCCCGTTCCTGGTCGATACGATCGCCGCGACCGTTGCCGATGCTGGCTTGACCATCGACCGCTTGCTTCACCCGGTCGTTACCGTGACGCGCGACGACGGTGCGTTGACGGCACTTGGCGGGACCGATCGCGAGAGCCTGATCTACATCGAGGTCGAGCGACCCGATGCGCGCGACCGGCGTAATCTGATCGACAAGATCGAGCGCAACCTTGGCCACGTCGCTCGTGCCGTGACCGACTGGGAGCCGCTCAAGGCGGCAATGGCGGCGGATCGCGACCGTTTGTCGGGCGAAGGCGCCGCATTGCTTGGCTGGCTGCTCGACGGGCATTTCACTCTGCTCGGCCATGCGATTTTCGCAGCAGACGGGACGATGTCGGACCCGATCGGGATCGCCGGCAAGCTTGGCGATGAGATGCTGTCCAAGGAAGCGCGCGCGAAGGCCGTCGCGCTGTTCAGCGCTGGCACGCGTGAGGCGCCTCTGCTCGTCAAATCGAATTGCATCTCGCCTGTTCATCGTCATGCGCCGCTCGACCTCGTCGTCGTGCCATCCGGCGACGGGCTGTCGATCCATGCCGGGTTGTGGACGAGTGCCGCACTCGGCGCCCCGGCGCGTGACGTGCCGATGCTGCGCCGGCGGCTGGCCGATCTGCAGGCGGGGCAGGGGTTTTCGCCTGCCGGTCACGCGGGCAAGGCACTCGAGCATGCGCTCGATGCATTACCGCACGATTTGCTCATCGGGATCAACGTCGGCGACCTGCAGCCACTCGCTTTGACCGCGATGTCCTTGGAAGACCGGCCACGGCCCAAGCTGCTGCTGGTCGAAGACGCGTTGGGGCGGCACCTGTTCGCCTTCGTCTGGTTGCCGCGTGACGAATTGTCGACCGCGCGGCGCGTAGCCATCGGCAAGCTGGTCGGCGACGCCGCCGACGGCAAATTGCTGAGCTGGTCGATCGATATGGGCAACTCCGGCGTCGCGTTGATTCGTTACACGTTCGATCGGCGAAAATCGGCGCGCGATCCCGACGCGGCGGCACTCGACGCGACGATTTTACAGCTGGTCCGTGGTTGGTCGTCTTCCGTTGAAGCCGCGCTGGCCGAGAGTGGGGATCCCGGTCGTGCGGCCCGGCTGGCGCTGCGTTATGCCGACCAGTTCCCACCCGGTTACCGCCAAGCCGTCGAAGCAGAGGAAGCCGCGCGCGATATCGCCCGGCTGCATGGCCTGAGTGAGGCTGCGCCGCGGTCGGTGCGATTGTACCGGAACGATGACGATGACGCCGGCGCGGCTGCGCCTGAAGCTCTACAGCGCGACGCCACTGACCCTCAGCGATGCGGTGCCCCCGCTCGAGAATTTCGGTTTCAAGGTCATCGAGGAGCTGTCGACCACCATTGGTCGTGATGGCGAGTTCGGCCGTATCTATCGTTTCATTCTGGAAACGAGCGTCGCGGCCGCCGATGTGCTGGCGCGTGCCGAAACAGTCGAATCGACGATCGCCGATGTGCTGACAGCGAAGTCGGAGAACGACCAGTTCAATGCGCTGTTGATCGGGGCGGATCTGCCACCCAGCGCCATCGTCCTGTACCGCGCGCTGTTCCGATATCTGCGTCAGACCGGCGTTTCGTACGGCTTGGTCACTGTCGTCGATACGTTGCGCGCGTATCCCGCCATCGCCAAAGCCATTGTCGCCCTGTTCGACGCGTTGCACGGGCCGGGCGGCGGCAGTGTCGATGCACCACGCAGCACGATAGACGAAGGCTTGACCACGGTTGCTTCCATCGAGGAGGACCGCATTCTGCGCACGCTGCGGGCGGTGGTTGAAGCTACCCTGCGGACCAATTTCTTTGCCCCGGCCGCGCAGGAGGCCATCGCCTTCAAATTCGATAGCGCAAAGGTGCCGGGCCTGCCTGCGCCCGTGCCGTGGCGCGAGATTTTCGTTTATTCGCCTCGCGTCGAGGGCATCCACCTTCGTGCCGGCCCCGTTGCGCGTGGTGGCCTGCGCTGGTCCGACCGGCGCGACGATTTCCGTACCGAGATCCTCGGCCTAATGAAGGCGCAGCGCGTCAAGAACGCGGTGATCGTGCCGACGGGCGCCAAGGGTGGATTTTTCCCCAAAATGTTGCCCGATGCGACGATAAATCGCGACGCGTGGCTGGCTGAAGGGACCGAGAGCTACCGGATATTCATTCGCACATTGCTGTCCGTCACCGACAATTTGGTCGATGGCAAGGTCGTCCATCCCGATGGCGTAAAGATCCTCGATGGCGACGATCCCTATTTCGTGGTTGCCGCGGACAAGGGGACGGCGGCATTTTCCGATGTCGCGAATGCGATCGCCATCGAACGTGGTTTCTGGCTGGGCGATGCCTTCGCCAGTGGTGGCTCGGTCGGCTATGATCACAAGGCGATGGGCATCACCGCCAAGGGCGCTTGGGTCTCGGTCCAGCGCCATTTTGCCGAAGCCGGCATCGACGTGCAGACCGACCCGGTTACCGTTGTCGGGTGCGGCGACATGTCCGGCGACGTCTTCGGCAACGGCATGCTGCTGTCGAAATCGATCAAGTTGGTGGCGGCGTTCGACCATCGTCACATCTTCCTCGATCCGGACCCCGACCCCGCGGCGACATGGGAAGAGCGCGCGCGAATGTTCGCGCTGCCCCGGTCGAGCTGGGCCGACTGGTCGCTGCCGCTCAGCAAGGGAGGCGGGGTCCATTCACGCGCCGCCAAGTCGATCGACCTGACACCGGAAGCGGCGGAGGCGCTGGGCATCGCGGCGGGCGCGATCGAGCCATCGGCATTGATCCGTGCCATCCTGCAGGCACCGGTCGGACTGATCTGGTTCGGTGGTATCGGTACTTATGTGAAGGCGGCGGGCGAAGCCAATGCGCAAGTCGGCGACGCAGCCAATGACGCACAACGCGTCGACGCTGAAAGCTTGCGCGCACAGGTGGTGGGAGAGGGCGCAAACCTGGGCGTGACCCAGAGCGCGCGCATTGTGTTCGCCGAACGCGGGGGGCGGATCAACACCGACTTCATCGACAATTCGGCGGGTGTCGATTGCTCCGACAACGAGGTGAATATCAAGATCGCGTTGGCTGCAGATGTCGGCAAGGCGGGATTCGATATGCCGGCGCGCAATTCCTTGTTGGCAAGCATGACCGACGACGTTGCAGAGCTGGTCCTGGAGGACAACCGCCTCCAGACCCTGGCATTGTCGATCGCCCAGAGGGAGGGCGCCAACGCAATACCCTCCCTGCTTCGCCTGATCGGGACATTCGAGGCAGCGGGGCGGCTCGATCGCGTGGTCGAGGGACTGTCCGGGGACGAGTTATTGAAACGGCGCGCGCAGGACGGGAGGGGCATGACGCGGCCCGAACTGGCCGTGCTTCTCGCTACTGCCAAACTGGCGCTGCAGGATGCGGTCGAGGATCATCCGGTCGCCAGCGACGATGGCATGATCGGCGAATTGCTCGCGGCATTTCCCGAACCGATGCAGGACAGCCATCGTGAGGCGATCGTGGCGCACCAGTTGCGCCCGCAGATCGTCGCGACCAAATTGGCAAATCGCATCGTGAACCGGCTAGGCCTCGTTCATCCGTTCGAACTGGCGGAAGATGAGGGCGCGTCGATGGGTGAGGTCGCCGCGGCTTTCGTGGCGGCTGAACGCCTGTTTGGCTTGCGCGAGACATGGGATGCGATCGACACCGCGACGGTCAGCGAGGAAACTCGCCTGACGCTGTTCGAGCAAGTTGCGCTCGAAACCCGTGCGCAGATGGCCGACCTCTTGAGGGCCGGGCATGGCGTGGGTGGGATCGACGCGACAGTCGCTGCGTTGCAACCGGGCGTTTCGATGTTGGACGGTCATGTCGATCAACTGTTGCGGGGAGAATCGCGGGCACAGTCCGATGAGTTTCGCACTCTGCTGGGAGCGTCGGGCGCGCCGGACACGCTTGTCGATCGCGTCGTCCGGCTGGCTGAAATGGACGGGGCGGTGGGCCTGTCGGCCTTGAGCCAAAGCGCGAAGGTCGACGTTCTGGCCCTGACCCGTGCCTTCACGCAACTGGGCTCAGCGCTCGGGCTCGACTGGGCGCAGGGCACGGCAATGCGGCTTGCGCCGACTGACCCATGGGAGCGACTGCTGATCGCCGGCATTGCGCGCGATTTCCAGCAGATGCGGCTCGACTGGATGCGACGCGACGCAACCAACGTGGAGGCGCGCGTGACCGACTGGCTGGATGAATTCGCGCCACGCGTGGCGCAGTTCCGCGCACTGATCGACCGGGCGCAGGGTTGTCGCGCAACCGAGCCCGGCAATGCTGGCGCAAATCGCCGGGCAAGCGCGGGTGCTGCTAGGGCGTTAGTTTCGCACTGCTTTCGCCGCGCGAACCTTGCGGTCGGTTGCCGTGCGCCATGTGCGGGTGCGGAGCCACATGATGATGCCGGTGACTGCGAGCAGGACGGGGATCAACCCCCCGATGAAGATGATCGTCTGCCACACGGCGCCCATGCCGGTGCCGTCATGCAGGCGGCGCATCAGGCGCGCGGTGCTTTCGGGACGTGGCGGCTTGGGCGGAGTGGCCTTGCCGGTCGCGTCGGCAACTTCGACTTCGGCATTTCCGCCGCTGCGGGCAAAGCTGACCTTCCAAGCCATTGATTTGTCGGTGGGCCAGCCGATCTGCGCCAGCGCACCGGTCGCGAGAGGACGGGCGTTGGCGAACGCCTGATCTACGCCGGTAGTCGTACTGGACATGGGCTTGGCGGCCATCATCCGCATGCGGTCGCCCGGGTTCGGCGCCTGGTCACCCGACACGCCAGCGAAGAAGGCCGGGAAAGCTGATCCAGGCACCCGGTCAGCGATAGCATCGCCAGCGGGATCGCGATCCAGAAGCCCGTGAGATAATGGAGATTGGCGTTGGTCGTCGGCTGGCGCTTCCAGCGAAAGCCGCGCCGCAAGCTGCCGGTCAGCGGCCACCACAGCCAGATGCCGGTCAGCGACGATACCAGCATCGCCACGCCGATCCAGCCAACGATCTGCCGCCCGACGCCCGGTACCATCAGCGAGCCATGGATATTGTGCATCACGCGGACCAGCCCGCCATTGCTGCTGGCCTTGTCGAGCACCTTGCCCGTCGCCGGATCGAGCCACACGCTGGTGCGCTGCGGCGGGCCGGGAGGGGCCTTGGCGCCTGGAACCCTTCGGCTTGGCGGCGCTGACGACGATCGGGCCGCCGTCATGTTCGGGATAGCGGATCGAGGCAACGACTTCGCCGGGCGCCAGCACCTTTTGCGCGGCGGCGACATATGCAGAGGGCAGCTGCGTCACCCCGCCGGTGGTTGCATAACGCTGCGGATTGACCGCCTCGTCGAGAGCATCATGCCACACCAGCGCGGCGCCGGTGAACGACAGGGGGATAATCAGGATGGCCAGGATGATGCCGATCCATTTGTGCACCGAAAACCAGGTCCGCCGCAGCTTCACCGCACTTGCCATTCGTGAACTCCTAAGCCTCCGCCCAGCGGCGAAGCAGATTATGATAGACCCCGGCCAGCTCGATAGCGGCGCGGTCGCCCGCACCCTGCGAGGCCGCTACCGCGCGCGTGGCGTTGTCGAGATCGAACAGGATGCGTCGCGCGCCATCGTCGCGCACCATCGACTGGACCCAGAAGAAACTCGCTAGCCGCTCGCCGCGCGTCACCGGGGCGACATGATGCAGGCTTGATGAGGGGTAGAGCACCATGTCCCGGCGGGCAGCCTTGATCGACTGGCCCCCGACCGGCCCTCGATCACAGTTCTCCGCCATCATAGTCGTCGCTGAGGAAAAGCGTGGCCGACATGTCGCTGCGGATGCGGAGATCACTGCCCGCGTGCGAGCCGCACCGCATTATCCACATGACTGCCGAAAGCCTCGCCGCTGGAATAGCGATTGAACAGGGGCGGATAGACTTTGGCGGCAGAGCCGCGGCGACGAATATTTCGGCACGACCAAGGCGCGTCGAAAATCAACTTGCCCGCTTCGCGCGCCGATGCCGAGCCTTCAGGCAATTGGCGATTGCGCTTGGCAAGCGCCGATTGATGCCCCGAAGTAGCATTGCCGTCGATCCATTCGCCCGCATCGATCACGGTTCGCACCTGCGATACCTCTTCGGCGCTCAGCACGTTGGGGACGACGATCATGCGGCGATTTCTAGCGTGGGCCGCGCCGCAAGCCAGTCCCGAACCTGTAGGCGGAACCGGTCGTTGCCCAGGGCCATTGCGCGGTCGATCCAATATCTTGCCGCATCCAATTTGCCGGCATCGATCAGCATTCGTGCATGATTGAAACAGCCGCGGAAATCACCCCCCGCCGCGGCACGGGCATAATGGCGGGCGGCCTCCGCCAGGTCGCGATCGACGGCCCACCCGTCTTCGTGGAAACTGCCGATGAAATTGGCCGCCTTGGCAATGCCCAGCGCGTCGGCCTGTCGCAGCCAGTGGAGGGCTGCCTCCCGGTCCTCGGGCACACCGGCGCCTAATGCCAGTGCGGTCGCATAATTATACATCGCCCAGCCGTGCCCGCGTTCGGCGGCGGCGTGAAACCATTGCGCGGCCAGTGCCTTGTCCACGGCGATGCCCCAGCCCAGGTCAAGACAGCGCCCGACCATGTTGACCGCATCAAGGTGACCTGCCTGCGCCGCGCGGTGCAGCCAGATGAAACCTTCGGCGGCTTCGTCCAGGTCGATCAGCCTTTGCCCC
The DNA here is from genome assembly GCA_963740775.1 of uncultured Alphaproteobacteria bacterium. Taxonomy (GTDB): domain Bacteria; phylum Pseudomonadota; class Alphaproteobacteria; order Sphingomonadales; family Sphingomonadaceae; genus Sphingomonas_O. The sequence goes on from CAVUFE010000005.1 coordinate 288,213, forward strand.
AGCCGCGCCTGTGCCTCCGCCGACCCGGCTTCGGCAATCTCGCGCAGGAACGCGTCACCCCCGGGACCCGCCAGCCGCGCGCGCACAGCGTCGGCTGAGAGGGCATTCAGGGCATTGATCGCCGCCATTCTCAATATTTAAAATTCAGTGTGGCAAAGGCGCTGCGACCCGGTGCGATCGCAGCATAATGATTGGTATAGACCTGATTGAAATAGGTCTTGTCGGTCAGATTCTGCAGGTTGACCGACACATCGAGATTGTCGTTGATCCGATAGCCGATGCGTGCGTCGAAGCGCCAGTAATCGGGCACCGAACGGGCAAGAACCTTGGTCGCCGGATTGACCGCGACGACGCCCGCCGCATCCTGTGTCGCCGACCTGTTGTCGGCATAGCCACCGAAGACGCGGCTGGTGTAAAACGCGCCGCCGCCGATCGAAAGTGCCGGGGTCACCTTATAATCCGCCCAGAGGGTGAAACTGTGCTTTGCTGTCTGCGGGAATTGGCGGCCGGTGTTGACCGAGGGCACAAGCACCGTCTTCGCCGCCTGGACCTGGACACCTCCGACCGTCACTGCCGGCGCTGTCAGTGCGGTGAAGCCGCCGTCAGTGATCTTGGCGTCGAGATAGGTGTAGCCACCGAAAATGCTCAGCGACTCGGTCGGGCGACCGTTGAAGCCGAGCTCGATACCCTTGATCTCGCGCTGACCAATGAAGGCTACGGTATTGGCGTCGCTGGTGACGCGCGCATTTTTGGTCTCGGTCTTGAACAGTGCTGCGGTCAGAGAAAGCTTGCTGCCGAACAAGTCTGCCTTCGCGCCGATCTCGTATGACTTGGTTTTTTCGACCTTTAGCGCATCGCTGACGGCCTGAGCCGTGGCGATCTGCACTGCAGTTGCGTTGCTCCCCGCGGGCACAGTTACCGTACCCAGGCCATTCCCTTCCTGGCCCTCGCCAACCAGGCTGTTCGGCGGGATCGCAGCCGTAGAGTGCGAGGCATAGATGCTGACGTTGGCAGCGGGCTTGAAGACCGCGCCGACCTGATAATTCCAAAGCTCGTCGGTACGAGAGACCTCGTAACGGATCGGATTGGGGAGGGTTACGGGAAGACCGGGACGGACCCGCGAATGAAACCGGTCGTAGCGCAGGCCCAGATTGACGATCAACGCATCTCCGATGCTGATCGAATCGAACGCATAGGCCGCCTTCGTGTTCGCGTTGGTCAGGATGTCCGCGATCGGCTGTGACTTCACGATCGGCGCGACGACGTTCGACGTGTCACTGGCATAGTTGACCCACGGATCGTTGGGGTTCGGGTTGAACAACGAGGTGCAGTAATAGCGCGCGATCGTCGTACTGTTGCAGCGGGGCGAGATCGTCGCGCCGGTCGAGAGCAATTCGTTGCCCGCAGCATTTGTGAAGCCCCGCGTGACGAAGGTCCCACGCTGGGCGTCCTCCCACGACAATTCGCCCCCGATGGCGAAACTGTGCTTGATCGTTCCTGTATTGAAGGTGCCGTACAGGTCGGTCTGATTGATCAGACTGTCGGTCGTGCCCTGGCGCGTGTTGGCGCGCCGCCAGACATAGCCGCCATTGATGAAATTGGTGACGCCTCCGGTAACGGTATTGGTCGGCGATGTGCCGTAGACGTTGCCCGTGGAGTCGTCGGGCAGCAGGAAGATGTAGCCCTGATACGTATGGCTGAAGCGTGACGTATTGCGGAACTTCACACCGTTGCCGAAATCGTGATCGAAACGCAGTGTCGCCTGATCCTGTTTGCTGTCGCGGAAGTCGCGGCTTTTTAGTCCGTAATAGGTGGTGCGGTCGACATAACCGGTGGTACCGCCGATCGTCGTGACGTTGCCGATGGCGGGCTCGGAATAGCTGTAGCCGGTGTTGGGCGTGTTGCCGATAGTGTAGAGAAACGGGATGCCGCTGTCGGGCAATTCGTCAGAGTCCAAGTGATAATAAGCGACTGTCAGGCTGGTCGGCCCGTCGACGCCGATGGACAGGGATGGCGCGATGCCCCAGCGCTTTGCATAGATGGCGTCACGCCCGGCGACGTCCTGATCGTGATACAGCGCCTGGATGCGGAAGGCGATGTTGTCCGTAACCCGGTAGTTAACGTCGAGCGTAGCTCGCTTGTAGTCGTCCGTGCCGTAGCTGATGCCACCCGACACGAAATCCTCGCGTGCTGTCGGGAGGCGCGAGATGATATTCAACGAGCCGCCCGCCGAGCCTCGCCCGCCGAGAGTCGAGTCCGAGCCGCGCACGACCTGTATCTGTTCGACCGCGAAGACCTCACGTGTCTGCGCGCCGATATCACGGACGCCGTCGAGGAACACCGAGCCCTGACTGTCGAAGCCGCGGATGAACGGACGGTCGCCTATTGGATTGCCGCCCTCGGCCGCGCCGAAGGTTATACCCGGGACGGTGCGCAGCGCTTCGACCAGGGTTGCCGAGCCGGTTTCCTTGATGATCTGCTTGTCGACCGTGACGATCGAGCGCGGCGTGTTGATCAACGGCGCGACAGCTTTTGGAGAATCCACCTGTTCGCGCGTTCCGGTGACGGTGATGGTGTTGCGCCCCGCGTCATCGGCGGAGTCGTCACCCGGTTCCGCCGAGAGCGCTGGCGAACTGGTGATGAAGCCGACACACGACAAGGCAAGAAATGACGGCAAACGCTGTAACATGACGACCCCTTAGCTCGAAAGTCTTGCTATTGCGACACGTTCGCAGAGTCAACGCTATTGCGACACGTTCTTAAATAGCCACTGCCGGATTGCGCTCGCGAGGTTGGGGATAGGCCGCACCGTCAGCCTCTCTGCATCGATGTGGGCGATCAACGCGTTTAGGGCGACGTCTTCGGTACGGCAGGTCGCCTCCAGCGCCTGCCAGAATATTGGTTCAAGGCTGATTGATGTTTCATGGCCCGCAATGGTGACGCTGCGTTTGACGGGCGGGTGCATTCGGTGGACCTACGATTTTTTTGGGGTGGCTGGCGAGGGGAGCGAGACCTAGGTCTGCGCCATGGCGACTAACATCGATGCACTGACCGAAAAGGAGAAGCAGACCCTGCGCCTGATCGTGCGCGGGCACGACGCAAAATCGATCGCGCGCGAACTCGATCTGTCGGTGCACACCATCAACGAACGTTTGCGCGACGTGCGCCGCAAAATGGAAGTGTCGAGCAGCCGAGAGGCGGCACGGGCATTGTTCCAGGAAGAGGGTGCAGACCCCGATTTCCTTGTCCCCAAGCAAATTGGGGATGCGGTCGTGGCGGCCGATGTGGAACCCATTGCGCTGCCGGAGAACGGCGCGGGGCGGAACCGCTCCGCCTGGATCATAGCAGGAGTCGCAATCATGTCTCTTATTTTGGCGCTCGCCGCCTATACCGGGCTGCCGCAAGCTCACATCGCCCCAACCAACTCCACGCCTTCGGCCACCGCGCGCAGTGCCGAAATCGAAAGCGCCGCGCGGCATTTTCTCGAGCTGATCGATCAGGGCAAGTATGACGAAAGCTATGCGCTGACCGCCACATCGTTCCAGAAGATGAACACCGCCAAGGTGTGGGCCGACGTTTCGACCAAGGTTCGCTCGCCGCTGGGTGCCCTCGTGTCGCGGACGTTCATCAGCCACGAGGACGTGCCCACTCCGCCGGCCGGCTATGAAATCGTCAAGTTCCGCACCAATTTCGCGAACAAGGCCAATGCGATCGAGAAGGTCAGTCTTGAGCGCGTCGGCAACAGTTGGCGCGTGGCCGGCATCTACGTCGAATAGTTCGATGTGGCGGGCGACGTCGCCGCCCGCCAGTCATCAATACATGTGCTGCCCGCCGTTGATGCTCAGGGTCGATCCGGTGACAAAACCGGCATTCTCATCGACGAGGAAAGCGACAGCGCGAGCAATCTCGCTCGCCTGACCCAAGCGACCGACCGGGATCTTGGCGACGATTTTTTCGAGCACGGGCGCGGGCACCGCGGCGACCATGTCCGTATCGATGTAGCCCGGCGCGATCGCATTGACGGTGATGCCGAACTTCGCACCTTCCTGTGCCAGCGCCTTGGTGAAGCCGTGAATGCCCGATTTGGCGGCGGCGTAATTGACCTGGCCGTATTGTCCGGCCTGGCCATTGATCGACCCGATGTTGACGATGCGGCCCCAGCCGCGCGACTTCATGCCTTCAAACACCGCTTTCGCCATCGTGAAGCAGCCGCCCAGATTGGTGTCGAGCACCTCATTCCACGCCTGCTTGTCCATGCGCAACAGCGTGCCGTCACGAGTGATACCTGCGTTGTTCACCACCACATCGACCTGGCCCAGTTCTTCCTCGACCTGTTTGACGCCGGCCTGGGTCGCCTCGAAATCGCTGACGTCCCATTTAAATGCCTTGATGCCGGTGCGGTCGGTGAAAGCGCGCGCGCGCTCGTCATTGCCGGCGTAATTCGCGGCGACGGTCATACCCATGTCCTTGAGCGCGAGGCTGATCGCTTCACCAATGCCGCGTGTGCCGCCCGTTACGATCGCTACTCGTGCCATAATCTGCTTCCTCGCTTGTCGCCTCTCGTCGGGCGATGGCACGACACTAAGCGGCGGACACCCAGCCTTCAAGTTCGCGAGCGATCAAAAGCTGCAGCAGCGCGATGCCCGCATCGCTGGCGTTGAGGCAGGCGAGGGCGGCAAAGTGCCTGCCGCCTGCGGCCAGAAAGCTCTCGCGGCCGCGCAGTGCGATTTCCTCAAGCGTTTCCAGATTGTCGGCGACGAAACCGGGCATGATGACGGCGACCTTCCGGCCATCCTTGCCGAGCTGTTCGAGGGTCGCGTCGGTAGCCGGTTCGAGCCACTTCGCGCGACCCAGGCGGGACTGAAAGCTGACCAGGATGTCGCGTCCCAGCGCTGCGCCAAGCAGCCGAGCCGTCTTCCGGCACTGGCAGTGATAGGGGTCGCCCTTCAGCAAGGTTCGCTGGGGCATGCCGTGAAAGCTGGCGACCAGCGTGTCGGGCACGAAGTCGAGCGCCGCGAGTTGCGCCTGTGTCGAGCTTTTCAGAGCTGCGATATAAGCGGGATCGTCATGCCATGGCGGGAGCGTTCGCAATGCGGGCTGCCACCGCATCCCCGCCAGCGTGGCAAAGGCCGCATCGTTGACGCTCGCCGTCGTGGCGCCACAATATTGCGGATAGAGCGGCGCAACGAGAATGCGTTCGCAGCCTTGGTCTTTCAGCGCTGCCAGACGTTCACCGATGGAACGCGTCCCATAGCGCATGGCATGATCGACGATCACTGCCGACCCGAAAGCATTCGAAAGGGCCGTCGTTTGTGCGGCGGTGATCGTGGCCAATGGCGAGCCACCCTCGGCCCAGATCTGTGAGTATGCATGGGCGGACTTTTTCGGGCGCGTTGTCAGCACAACCCCACGCAGGATCGGTTGCCAGAGGAACGGCGGCAGCTCGACAACCCGTCGATCTGACAGGAACTCACCGAGATAGCGGCGCACCGCTGCGGCGGTTGGCGCGTCGGGGGTGCCAAGATTGACGAGAAGGACGCCGATACGCGGGCTGGCGATGGCAGGATGCTCGACGGGGTGGTGCACCGGGGTGCCTTAGGCTTTCGCCGGGGTTGCGCAAAGCGCTTCGCTTGCCCCGTCAAAGCTTATTTGCAACGATGTCAGCAAGCAGGAGGATCTCGATGCCACGCGCCGACACTTTTCGCGCCAATCCGCACTGGTTGCCCCGGGTTCAGGACGCTGCACTCGACCATGTGCCGGGCCGGGATGGCATGCCGTGGTTCGGCAACACCTTCGAGATTTTGCGCGATCCGCCCGGCTTTCTACGCCAGATGCATGCGGATTACGGACCGGTGCATCGGCACCGCTTTGCCGGAGGGCGAACGGTGATGCTGCTCGGGCCCGACGCGAACGAACTGGTGCTGTTCGACCGCGACAAGATATTTTCGTCCGAGCAGGGCTGGGGGCCGACGCTCAATCAGTTGTTTCCACGCGGCCTGATGCTCATGGATTTCGAAAAGCATCGGGTGCATCGCCGCACGCTGTCGGTTGCGTTCAAGCCGGAGCCGATGCGCTTGTATGCCGACGTCCTGAACCGGGGCATCGCCGAGCGTGTCGCGGAGTGGCGCGGTCGACGCATTAACTTCTATCCCGAGATCAAGCAGCTGACGCTCGAACTTGCGGCAGTTGCGTTTCTCGGCACTCCGGTCGGGCCGGAGGCGAACAAGGTCAACAAGGCTTTCGTCGACATGGTTCAGGCCTCGATAGCGCCGATCCGCACGCCGATCCCGGGCCTTGCCATGGGGAAGGGCGTCGCCGGGCGCGCCTATCTCCTCGAATATTTCGGCCGCGAAGTGCCCAGACGACGCGAGAGTGGCGGCGACGACATGTTCTCGCAAATTTGCCGCGCGACGCATGAGGATGGCAAATTGCTGAGCGACGGCGAAATTGTCGATCACCTCAATTTCCTGATGATGGCGGCGCACGACACAATCACATCCTCGGCGAGCTCGCTCGTCATGCGGTTGGGGCAGAATCCCGACTGGCAGGACAAGCTTCGCGCCGAAATGGATGGCCTTGGCATCAACGACGAGGCATTACCTTACGACCGACTAAATGACCTCGTGCTCACCGACTATGCGTTCAAGGAAGCGATGCGGTTGATGCCGCCAGTGCCGTCCATCCCACGCCGTGCGGTCAAGCCGTTCAGTTTCGGTGGCTATGATCTGCCCGCCGGCACGTTCGTCGGCATCAACGTCGACTTCACCCACAAGATGGCCAGCCTGTGGCCCGAACCGGACACCTTCGATCCGATGCGCTTCACTCCCGAAGCGTCGAAGAACCGGCACAAATATGCCTATGTGCCGTTCGGCGGTGGTGCGCACATGTGCCTCGGCCTTCATTTTGCGGTGATGCAGATCAAGATTTTGATGTGGCACATCTTGCGCGACGGGCGGATTGACCTGTCCGCGGGGAGTGGGGCGAAATGGCAGGCCTGGCCGATCCCCAAGCCCCGTGACGGCTTGCCGGTCAAGCTCGGCGCGGTGTGACCACTCGTAGCCGTTGACAGATCGCATCAAGCGCCGTCGATAGCACCAGACATGGGGATTATCGTGGCATGGTGACGGAACCGGCAATCGAACGCGCGCACAGCGGCTGGGACAGTGTTCGTCCCTATCTCGAGCGTGCGCCATTGGCGGCGCTCGCGTTAGGCGTTTCGTCAGGCTTTCCCTTCGCGATGATCGCCGCGACGTTGACCACGCGATTGGCGCAGGACGGGATCGACAAGAAAACGGTGACGGCGTTTACGCTCGCCTTCCTCGTCTATAATTTCAAATGGCTATGGGCCTGGATCGTCGATGGCGTCCGGTTGCCCGTCATTGGTCGACTGGGCCAGCGTGTTTCATGGCTGCTGGTCACGGGTGTGCTGGTGATCCTGGCGGTGATCAACTTGGGAGCCGCGGATCCGAAGGCCGATATCGCCTACACTGCGATTGCGGCGATCCTGGTCGGCGCGGCGGGGGCGAGCTTCGATATCGTCATCGATGCCTATCGCATCGAATTGCTCGAGCCGCGGCAATTGGGGGCCGGGTCGGGGATGAGCCAATATGGCTGGCGCATCGGGTCGGCGACCGCCGCATCGATCGCGCTCTATGTTGCGGCGCGCCATGGCTGGACGGCAGCCTATGCAGCGTGCGCAGTGCTTGCGTTGCCCGCGATGATCACCGGGTTGATTCTGGGTGAACCAGCGCGGCGCAAGATCGCGATTGCCAAGCGCTCGGTCGGCGAAGTGTGGCAGTCGATCACAGGACCATTTGCCGAATTCCTACAGCGGCGCGGCGCAGTGATCGTGCTGATATTCATCCTAGTCCACAAGGTCGGCGACACGCTCGCCAACCTGACCTTCCGCCTGCTGTTCGACGATCTGAAGTTTTCCAACGACGAGATCGCGTTCTTCGACGTCGGTGTGGGTTTCTGGGCCCTGATGATCGGCGTGTTCATCGGCGGCTGGGCCTATGCCCGCGTCGGCGTAAAGCGGTCGGTCATGGTCGCACTTATCCTGATGGCGGTGAGCAACTTGAGCTTTGCCGCGCTTGCCGCTGCCGGCCATTCGAACCTCGGCATGGCGGGTGCGATCGGCTTCGAGAACATTGCCAGCGGCTTTGGCGGGGTCGTCGTCGTCGCTTACTTCTCCGCTTTGTGCGACCTTCGCTTCACCGCCGCCCAATATGCGCTGATCTCCGCTGCCGCATCGATAGTCGGGAGGTTCGTGACGGGCACGAGCGCGGGGGGAATGATCGAAGCAATCGGCTATGTGAACTTCTACGTCATCACGACGATCGTCGCGCTACCGGGCATCGCGATCTATTGGTGGATGATGCGGACCGGGCTGGTCGACGAAGCTTTGGGCAGCGCCGCGGTAGTCCCCGCCGATCCGGCCCAATCCGAAGGGTAAAGCGGCCTCTAGTCAGGCCATTCGTTATTGAGGCGTAGCGCTTCGCCACACAGATAAAGCGATCCGGCAACCAGAGCAGGCGTTTTGCCGATCGCTTGGACCAGGTCGGCCGCTGCTGACCCACCATGAGTGCGCGCTAGGGCTTCGGGATCATGGTACTCGTGGCCCGGCACGGGAACGAACGTAAGACTGGCCGCGTAGGGCGCGAGAGCATCGACGATGCCGCCCGCGTCCTTGTTGGCGAGAATGCCGAGGACGACGTGCATCGGCGGCATCGTGGCAAGGGCAGCGGCAAGCGCCTTTGCCGCGTCCTCGTTATGCGCGCCGTCGATCCAGACCTCACGTCCCTGGGTCAACGGGCCGTCGCGCAGGTGCTGCAGGCGACCGGGCCATCGCGCGGCCGAAATGCCCTGGCGAATGATGAGGTCGCCCACGTCGAACGCGCGTAGCATCTGTGCGGCAAGATTGGCGTTACGCACTTGGTGCCGGCCAGAGAGAGCAGGCCTGAGCGTCTTGTCGACATGCCAGTCGCGGCCTTCGATCAGAGCAGTTCCACCGCGTTCACGGATCTCGCGATCGATCACGAAATTGGCCGCGCCATTGTCCAGACAGAACACGCGGATGCCGGGCTTGGCGATCCCCGCCTTTTCCGCGGCGATCTGTTCGATCGTGTCGCCGAGGAAGCTTTGATGATCGATGCCAATCGATGCGATGCCGCAGATCGCCGGGGACACCACGTTGGTCGCGTCGAGCCGACCGCCCAGTCCCACTTCTATGACGCAGGCGTCGGCACGCGTGCGACTGAATGCCAGAAAAGCTGCGGCGGTCGTCGCCTCGAAGAAGCTTGGGCCGACGTCGTGCATCTGCGCGGCGTCGAGGACCTCGGCGAGCATGGGCGCCAACTCGCGATCTGCAATCAGTTTGCCGGCAACGCGGATACGCTCGTTGAAGCGCACCAGATGCGGGCTGGTAAAAACGTGGACGGTCTGCCCCGCGGCTTCAAGGCCCGCACGGAGCATCGCACAGGTCGATCCTTTGCCATTGGTGCCTGCGACGTGAAGCACGGGCGGCAGCTGTTCGTGCGGATTGCCGAGCATCGCGAGCAAGTGCCGTGATCCGCTCCAACCCCAAGATATCGCGGCCTGGCGAAAGTTGAGCGAAACGATCGAGCTGGTGCTGGACGGCGGCATCGTCCGACCGCGCGTGATCGGGCATCAGGCCGCGGCCTTCTCCGGCGTCAGATAACCGATCAGGCTGGCCAGGCGCGTACGCAGATCCTTTCGCTCGACAACCATGTCGAGCATGCCATGTTCGAGAAGATATTCGGCACGCTGAAACCCTTCGGGCAGTTTTTCGCGGATCGTCTGCTCGATGACGCGCTGTCCCGCGAAACCGATCAGCGCCCCCGGTTCGGCAAGCTGGACGTCGCCGAGCATCGCATAGCTGGCTGTCACGCCGCCCGTCGTCGGATCGGTCATCACGACGATGTACGGCAAGCCGGCATCATGCAGTTCGTGGATCGCCAGCGGTGGTGCGCGGCATCTGCATCAGGCTGAGGATGCCCTCCTGCATCCGCGCGCCGCCCGCCGCGGTGAAGATGACATAGGGGCGCTCTGGCTGCGACCGCCGCGCGCATGCCGGCGACGAAAGCCGCGCCGACGGCGACGCCCATCGACCCGCCCATGAAGGCAAAGTCCTGCACACCGACGACGACGGGCAAGCCCTCTATCGTGCCTTTGGCGTTGTTCAGCGCGTCCTGTTCGTGAGTTTTCGCGCGGGCATCGCTTGCAGGCGATCGGTATATTTCTTTGTATCACGGAACTTCAGCGGATCGTCGGGCACCGCCGGCGCTGGCAATAGCGATGTAGCCGGGATCAAGAACTTGTTCGAAACGCATCGCCGCGCCGACCCGGCCGTGATGACCGCAGCTGGGGCAGACGCGCAGATTCTCGTCATATTCCTTGGCGAAGACCATCGCGCCGCAACCGGGGCATTTGGTCCACAGGTTGTCCGGAGTGTCACGCTTGGCAATGAAGGGAATGCGTTTGCGGACAGTGTCGAGCCAGCTCATGCCGCATCCTTTCGCGCATTATGCACTGCATCTGCAAGCGCACGAACCTGTCCCTCAACATGGCGTGGGGCATCTTGGCCGTGTGTGGCGATGGTTTCGACGATGGCCGAGCCAACCACGACGCCATCGGCGACGCGCGCGATTTGTGCTGCCTGTTCGGGAGTGCGGACGCCGAAGCCGACTGCCACGGGAAGGTCGGTGGCACCCTTGAGAAGCGCCACGGCCTGGTCGATCGAGCTCTGCGCGGCCTGTTGCTTTCCGGTGATCCCGGCGACCGAAACGTAATAGAGGAATCCGCCCGCGCCTTCGAGGACGGCAGGTAGCCGCGCGACGTCGGTGGTCGGGGTCGCTAGGCGGATGGGAGAGATGCCGGCGGCGCGCAGTGGCGCGGCCAGCTCGTCTTCCTCAGGCGGAAGATCGACGCAGATCACGCCATCGACGCCCGCCGCGACGCATTGCGCGGCGAACCAGTCCGGCCCGCGCCGAACCATCGGGTTGGCATATCCCATCAGGACAAGTGGCACATGGGGGTGGCGTCCACGAAAGCCGCTGGCGAGGCGACATCACGTGGGCGGTCGTCGTGCCGGCTTCAAAGCTGCGCAGATTGGCTGCCTGGATCGCCGGACCATCGGCCATTGGATCGGTGAACGGCATGCCCAACTCGATCACGTCAGCTCCACCTGCGACCAGTGCGTCGAGGATCTCGGCTGTTGGGCCATCACCTGCCGTGACGAACGCGATGAGGGCGGGGCCGCGTGCGAACGCGTTGGGGAGGCGGCTCACAACGCAACGCCAAGCGCATCGGCGACGGTGAAGATGTCCTTGTCGCCACGCCCGCAAAGGTTTGCAACGATGATCTGGTCGCGTCGCATGTCCGGCGCGCGCTGCATCACTGCGGCAAGGGCGTGGCTAGGTTCGAGCGCGGGAATAATTCCTTCGAGCTTGCATAGCAGCTTGAACGCTTCGAGCGCCTGAGTGTCAGTCACCGCCGTATAGTCGACGCGGCCGAAATCCTTGAGCCAACTGTGCTCAGGTCCGATGCCGGGATAGTCGAGACCGGCGCTGATCGAATGCGCTTCGGCGATCTGGCCGTCTTCGTCCTGCAGCAGATAGGTCTTGTTGCCGTGGAGGATCCCGGGCGCACCGCCCGCGAGGCTCGCAGCATGTTGCGCATCGAGGCCGTGGCCCGCTGCCTCGACTCCGAGCATCGCCACGTCCGGATCGTCGAGGAACGGGTGGAACAGGCCGATGGCATTTGACCCCCCGCCGATCGCCGCGACGAGGAGATCGGGCAAACGCCCTTCGGCCTCCTGCAGCTGCGCCTTGGCCTCGGTCCCGATCACCGACTGAAAATCGCGGACCAGTTCAGGATAGGGATGCGGCCCGGCGGCGGTGCCGATGATGTAAAACGTATCGTGGACGTTGGCGACCCAATCACGCAGCGCCTCGTTCATCGCGTCCTTGAGCGTGCTGGCGCCGGAGGTGACCGGGCGGACTTCTGCGCCGAGCAGCTTCATGCGGAAGACGTTGGGCGACTGCCGCTCCACATCGCGCGCGCCCATGAAGATGGTGCAAGGGAGGCCGAAGCGGGCGGCGACGGTGGCCGTGGCAACGCCGTGCTGGCCTGCGCCGGTTTCCGCGATGATTCGTGTCTTGCCCATGCGCATCGCCAGCAGGATCTGGCCGATGCAGTTGTTGATCTTGTGCGCGCCGGTGTGGTTCAGCTCGTCGCGCTTCAGATAGATTTTCGCGCCGCCTAAATGCTCGGTCAGTCGTTCCGCAAAATAAAGCGGGGAGGGGCGGCCGACATAATTGGCCATCAGATCGTCGAACTGCGCCTTGAATGCCGGATCGGCCTTGGCCGCGCGATATTCGCGGTCGAGGTCGAGGATCAGTGGCATCAGCGTCTCGGCAACGTAGCGTCCGCCATAGGCACCAAAATGCCCGCGTTCGTCGGGCTGGTTGCGAAAGGAATTGGGGGTCATGATTGCCGTGCCGCGTGAAGGAAGGCGGCGATCTTGTCCACATCCTTGATGCCTGGCGCACTTTCGACGCCCGAGGAGACGTCGAGCATCGGAGCGCCAGTGACGCGGACTGCCTCGGCCAAGTTCCCCGCGTCGAGGCCGCCCGAAAGCGCCCACGGCATGGGATGTGCAAAGCCCTGCAGCAAGCGCCAGTCGAAGCGCAACCCCATGCCCCCGGGAAGTGCGCCATCGGGTGTCTTGGCATCGTAAAGCAGGCGATGCGCCGCGCCCACGTAGGACGTAGCAGCGTTCAGGTCGCCAGCGGAGCGAACCGCCAGCGCGACCCAGGTTTCGACGCGCTTCGAGACCGCCGCGGCGCGCGCCGGGGTGACATTGTGCAATTGCACCGCGTCGAGCCTTGCCGAACCTAACGCATCGTCGAGTAGGGCATCGTCGGGGTTAACAAACACGCCGACCTTGCGGACATGGGGCGGGATCGGATCGGCCAGCGCGCCAACCTGCTCAGGCGTCACGTTGCGCGGAGAAGCTTGGAAGAACACGAAGCCGACATGGCTCGCCCCGTTGCGGACCGCTGCATCGACGGTACCGGACGTCGATAGGCCGCAAATCTTGGTCTGGATCACGCCAGTGTCGCGGCGATGGCGCGCGCAGCCTCCGCGGGGTTGTCGGCACCGGTGATCGGCCGACCGATGACGAGTAACGACGCGCCGGCGTCCTGCGCAGCGCGCGGGCTCATGACGCGCTTCTGGTCACCCTCCGCCTCTCCTCCCGGACGGAGGCCCGGGACGACGAACAGGCCGTCACGCCAAACGGCATGCCGCGCCGCCACTTCATGACCGGAGCAGACAATGCCGTCCAAGCCGCTGTGTTTCGTAAGTTCGGCCAGCCGTGAGACCTGCGCGCCGCTGTCGGTCATGACCCCGATGCTTTCCAAGTCGGCCTCATCGATGCTGGTCAGAACGGTGACGGCAACGACCTTGGTTTCGGGCCGCATCGCATCACGCGCGGCGCGCATCATCGCTCCGCCGCCCGCCGCGTGGACATTCACGATGGCAAGATCGAGGTCGCTCAGCGACCGCATCGCACCCGCAACGGTGTTGGGAATGTCGTGCAACTTGACGTCGAGGAAGATCGGCAGCCCGAAATTGGACATGCGCCGGACGCCTGCCGGGCCATGCGCCATGAAGAATTCAAGACCGAGCTTGAGCCCGCCAACATGATCAATGAGTTCACGCGAGAGCAACTCCGCCCTGTCGATATCGCCGGTATCGACCGCAACATATATCGGGTTCACAGCGTCGTCGGCGTTTCGGCCGGCAGCGATGGGGGGGCCGTGTCGGTGGTCCCGAATGCGCGCGTCGCGGCATCGAGCTTGCGCCGCAAATTCCAGCTGGTCGCACGGTGCAGAACGAGCGCGGGCAACAAGCCGATCAGGAAGGCGAGAAGCAACAACACGGGCAGCGGCGAATCGAGAATCAGATCGCCCCACAAATGAACGCTGACAATTTCCCAGTTGTTGAAGGCAAAGATCACCGCAACGACAGCGAGTACGACCCAGAACACAGTGCGCAGGAATTGCATGACGTCGGCCTACTCGCTCTATCGTAGTTCCGCCACCCGCTGTCGCAGCAGCGAGACGAGCGAGGGGACATGCGTCAGGCGACTTTCTTCGGCATCAAGAATTGCGGTGAAGGCGCGCACCTTGAACGTGGTGAGATCGAGGTCGAGTGACTCGGGTGCTGCGGAGGCGATCAGGTCGATCATTCGTTCCGCGCCGTGGAGACGGCTCCACAAGTAGTCGTTCTCGCGCCATGCCCGGCTGAAGAACGCGCCGAAGGAATTGAAGCGCGTCCCCTTGAGCGTATCGCGGATCATCGGCTCGACTCAGGGTGGTGCAGTCCTCGGGTGAGATGCGATCGACTTTGATGGCGTCATATTCGTCCAGCCCTTCGCCCTGCAGAAGCGCAAAGGTCGCGGTGTCGAAGAACGGAAAGGAAAGCCAGGCCAGCAAAGGTTCGCGGCGGGCCATCCGCGGCAGTACGGCAAAATCCTCTGCCAGCGCTTTCGCAGCGCGCGCGTCGAATTCTTCCCCGTTGAATGCGCGGGGCGACATTGTTTCCAGCGCTTCGAGCAGTCGGTAGGCCGTGTCACGCAATGGATCGAGCGTGTCGTCGACGGCCAGACCGGCCAGACGCCGAGTGAACAGCCGAAGGTGCCGCATGCGATAAGCCCGGTCTTCGTTGCGCAACAGCGCCGCGGTATCGCCGTCCGGTCGAGGCAGCGTGGCAGGCGCAATTGTTCGTAAGCGACCGCTCCATGGCCGATATCGCGCATGGCGCGTGCCTGGGCTCGTCGAAGCCATTCTACCAAACGCGTCGCCGAAAGCTGGCGGTAAAGGGCCATTTCGCCAAACAAGGCCGAAATCCGCGCTTCCACATCGGGTCGGATCGCGGCGATGACGGAGAGCGTCCGCTCGATTTTCGCGGTGCGCGCGGCAATCGTTTCCAGATTGTCGCGGATCGGCTGTTCGCGGGGAATATCCGACAGCGCGCCGAGCAGTGTCGCGAAAAAACCCGGGTGCGTCGTCCCCACCGCGATTTAGTTTCATGCCGTGTTTTCCGGGCTTCGGGTCGATATAGACGAAGCGACGGTCGACTTCACGGCGCGCGGGGCGCCCCTTCAACGCGGCGATTGCGGGAGCGAAGGGCGCGTTGGCAAGAACCGAGCCGTCGATCAGCACGGTATGGCGCGGATCGTCAGGCCGGGTAGAATGCGTCGAGGAAATGTTCGTGATCGGGCCAGGCCTGTCCGCGTGCCTCTAGGACTTTAAGCAGTTCGTCGGCGCTGAACGGCGGAAACGCACCGGGAAAGCTGGCGGTAGCGCGTGCGGCAAAGGTGAGTTCCGCGGGATTGCCGATCGCATCGGGCGGGTGGGGTCGTCGACAAAAGCCAGCGTCAGACGATGCTCGGTCTCAATGATTGTCGGCGGCGAATTCAGCGTCACCGTTTCGGGATGGCCGCGAAAATCCGTGACGGTGACGAACAGATCGAGAGGCTGGGCATCGGGGAGAGGCGGCCATCGCTCCCGCCTGCTGCCATCGCGTCAAATGCGTCGAGCAGCAGACCGGTAAAGCCCGGCCCGGAAAAAGGCGGATCGAACCACCGACCACGGACAAATCGCGTCAGCTTGCTGCTAACCTACGACGAATTTCATCGTCGTTTTCCTCGATTCGCGACCGAGCATCCGCCAGGCAAGCGGCGTGGCCCAGAACTTGCTCAGTCGCGATTCGGCGCGGGCATCGGGATCGGTCAGCCGCTCGACGTCGGCTTCCTCGAGCCAAAGGTCGTGAGCGGGTCTAGGCTTTGGCCGGTAGCGATAGCCTGAGCGAGGAAGATGCCGTTGATACCGCCCGCCGACGCGCCGGCGATGATGTCGGGCAGCACGCGCAGACGGATGTCGCACTCGTCCTCGATAGCCGTGAGCAGATCGCGATAAACGGTCTCGGTCTCGGTCGTGTTCTCGTCGTTGAGGAAAGCGCGGCTGGCTCGAGCAAGGCGCCAGACCTCTTTGGTAATGCCGTGCATGTATACCGCAAGGCTGATGCCGCCGTAGCAGACCAGAGCCAAGCGAAGTTCCTTTTCACGCATGGCATGCTGCTAACGCGTTCCTCCGATCGATGCAAGGACACGCTTGCGTTCTCTCTCTGTTCGTTGCACTCCGAGCCGATGGCGAAACCTCAGAAACGATATGTCTGCCAGGCTTGTGGATCGGTTTCGCATCGATGGCAGGGGCAGTGCGACGATTGCCAGGCGTGGAACACGCTGGTCGAGGATGCAGGGGCGGTGGTGACGCCGTTCGCCGCCCGTCACAATCTGCAGGCCGGCGGGCGTCCGGTGGCGCTGGTCGATCTAGACACGCCGACTGCCCTGCCGCCGCGCATGGCGAGCGGGATCGGCGAATTGGACCGGGCATTGGGCGGCGGGTTCGTGGTTGGGTCTGCCACGTTGATCGGCGGCGATCCGGGAATCGGCAAGTCGACTCTGTTGTTGCAAGCGGCGGCGAAGCTGGCTCTCGCGGGACGCAGCGTCGCCTATGTATCCGGCGAAGAGGCGGCGGATCAGGTGCGTTTGCGCGCGCAACGGCTCGGGGGTCGGCCATGCGCCGCTGCGGCTGGCCGCGGCGACGAGTGTGCGCGATATCCTCGCGACGCTTTCCGCAGACGCCCGATCTGCTGATCATCGACTCGATCCAGACAATGCATTCGGATCTGATCGAGGGCGCGCCGGGCACGGTCAGCCAGGTGCGCGCATCGTCGGGCGAATTGATCCGATTTGCCAAGGAGCGTGGCTGCGCGCTGGTGCTGGTCGGGCATGTGACCAAGGATGGCAGCATCGCGGGGCCGCGCGTGCTCGAGCATATGGTCGACACCGTGTTGAGCTTCGAAGGTGAGCGTAGCCACCAGTACCGCATCCTTCGCGCAATCAAGAACCGCTTCGGCGGCACCGACGAGATCGGCGTTTTCGCGATGGGCGAGGGCGGGCTGGGCGAAGTCGGCAACCCGTCTTCCCTGTTCCTCACCAGCCGCGCCGACGATGTGCCGGGAACGGTGGTGTTCCCAGCGTTGGAAGGCACGCGGCCAGTGCTGGTCGAGGTGCAGGCGCTGACTGTCCGACTGGCGTCGGGCGCGACGCCGCGACGGGCAGTGGTCGGGTGGGATGCAGGGCGGCTGGCGATGATCCTCGCGGTACTCGAAGCGCGCTGCGGCCTGTCGATGAGTTCGGCTGAAGTGTATCTCAACATCGCGGGAGGCTATCGCCTGAACGATCCGGCCGCCGATTTGGCGGTCGCTGCGGCGCTGATCAGCGCGTTTTCGGAGCGGCCCGGTCCCGGCGACGAACATCGTGTTCGGTGAGATCGCGCTGTCGGGCGAAGTTCGCCCGGTGGCGCATGCGGGGTTGCGTCTGAAGGAGGCGGCGAAGCTCGGCTTCGAGCGCGGCTGGGTACCGAAGGGCGTGACCGGAGATGGGATCGCGACGGCGGGCTTTGGTTCGCTCGGCAGTCTGGTCGATCATCTGCTGGGCCGGGGATAGGCCCACTTGCGCGCTCCAACGCGGAACATTAGGGCCGCTGGGTAGCTTTCATTTCGCTTAACAAGAAGGACGACCACATGAGCGACACTGCCGACCGCGTGAAGAAGATCGTTGTCGAGCATCTGGGCGTCGATGCGGACAAGGTCACCGAAGAAGCGAGCTTCATCGACGATCTGGGCGCTGACTCGCTCGACATCGTCGAACTGGTGATGGCGTTCGAAGAAGAATTCGGCGTCGAGATCCCCGATGACGCGGCCGAGAAGATCTCGACCGTGAAAGACGCGATCACCTACATCGACGCCAACAAGGGCTGATCCGCGCGCTGATTTTGCCCGGTAGGGCTGCGACAGGCCCGGCCCGGCAACGGTTCGGGCCTGTTTCATTTTGGAAGGAGTTCGCGCATGCGCCGCGTCGTCGTCACCGGACTGGGCCTCGTCACACCGCTCGGCGCGGATGTCGAAACCGCTTGGAGTAATTTGATCGCCGGGAAGAGCGGGATCGGGCAGATCTCGCGCATTCGACACCAGCGACCACAAGGCGACCATTGCGGGCGAGATCAAGCCCAAGGATCATCCATGGGGTTTCGATCCCGACAAGCGCGTCGATCACAAGGTGCAGCGTCAGGTCGACCCGTTCATCGTCTATGCCATCGATGCCGCCGGGCAGGCGATCGAGGATGCCGGACTGACCGACATGGACCAGGCGACGAAAGAGCGGGCGGGTGTCTCGATCGGCTCGGGTATCGGCGGTCTGCCAGGCATCGAGAGCGAGTCGATCGTGCTCAAGGAGCGGGGTCCCGGCCGCGTCAGCCCGCACTTCGTCCACGGGCGGCTGATCAATCTGACCAGCGGGCAGGTGTCGATCAAGTACGGGCTCATGGGTCCGAACCACTCTGTGGTCACCGCCTGTTCGACCGGCGCGCATTCGATCGGCGATGCCGCGCGTATGATCAAGGACGACGATGCCGACATCATGCTCGCGGGCGGCGCGGAGAGTACCGTGAACCCGCTCGGTGTCGCCGGCTTCGCGCAGGCCAAGGCGCTCAACATGAGCATGAACGATCGGCCGGAACAGGCCAGCCGTCCCTATGACAAGGGTCGCGACGGCTTCGTCATGGGTGAAGGCGCGGGCGTGGTGGTGCTCGAGGAATATGAGCATGCCAAGGCGCGCGGCGCGAAGATCTATGCGGAGGTCGTGGGTTACGGACTGTCGGGTGACGCCTACCACGTAACGGCGCCGCATCCCGAGGGCCGTGGAGCGGAAAACGCGATGCGGATGGCACTGCGCAAGGCGGGGATGGCGCCAGGGGATATCGACTATGTCAATGCGCACGGCACATCGACAATGGCTGACACGATCGAACTGGCGGCAGTCAAACGCGTACTGGGCGATGATTTGAGCGGTGCCTCGATGAGCAGCACCAAGTCGGCGATCGGTCATCTGTTGGGTGGCGCCGGCGCGGTCGAGGCGATCTTCTGCATCCTCGCAATCCGCGATCAGATCGTCCCACCAACGCTCAATCTCGACGATCCCGACGACGGCACCGAGGGCGTCGATCTCGTGCCACACACGGCCAAGAAGCGCCGGGTACGTGCCGCTCTGAACAACAGCTTCGGTTTTGGCGGCACCAATGCGTCGCTGATCGTCAAGGCGGTCAACGACTAGGTTAGCCGAAGCAGGGGTACAAAGTATTTATGCGGAAGCCGATCTTCGTTGCCCTGATTGTCGTCGCTGGCGCATTCGCATTTCTGTGGCTTGGTAGCACGTCAAAAAAGACCGTCGACGTGGTTATCGCGCCGGGCAGTAGCCTGACCGCGGCGGCGCGGACGCTTGAAAAAGCCGGGGCAATCGATTCAGCTGACCGCTTGCTACTGATCGCCAAATTATTCGGGCCGGGCGAGGCGATCCGCCCGGGCGAATATCGCATCTTCAAGGGGATGAGCAGCAACGCCATCCTCGCGCTGCTGCAATCGGGCAAGGTCGTGCAACGTTTCGTGGCAATCCCAGAGGGCCTGCCGTCGGTGTTGGTGGCAGAGAAGTTAAACGCGGCGTCTGCGCTGACGGGAACTATAACCGTACCACCCGAAGGATCGGTGCTGCCGGACAATTACGCCTATACGCGTGGCGAAACGCGCACGGCAGTCCTCGGGCGGATGCAAAAAGCGATGCAGACGGCGGTGGCCAATGCGTGGAAGGCGCGCAAATCGACGACAGCGGCAGCCAGTCCCGCGCAAGCGATAAACCTTGCGGCGATCGTGGAAAAGGAAACCGGTCTCGCGTCCGAACGGCGGATGGTCGCGGCGGTGTACACCAACCGCCTGAAGATCGGGATGCCGCTGCAGGCTGACCCAACGCTGATTTACCCGGTGACCAGGGGCAAGCCGCTCGGCCGCCGCATCCTGCGCTCGGAAATAAACGCCGACAGCCCGTACAACACCTATCGCCGCAGTGGGCTGCCGCCCACGCCGATCACCAACCCCGGCCTCGCATCGATCAAGGCAGTGCTGGATCCGGCGCCCTCCAAGGCGATCTACTTCGTAGCAAAAGGTGACGGATCGAGCGTCTTCGCCGAAACCCTGTCCGAGCATAACGCCAACGTCGCCAAATATTACGCACTGCGCCGTTCGCGCGGTGAGATGTAACCAAGCTTGCCCCCAGCCACGCTTGCCCATATGGGCGGCGCTCGCTTCGCGGCCCCTTCGTCTAGCGGTTAGGACGCGGCCCTCTCACGGCTGAAACACGGGTTCGATTCCCGTAGGGGTCACCACGAGATATAATGTGCCAGCGCACATTTTGTCCGACGGTGACGGGAGCGCAAGCAACTTCCTCGATAAGTCGTCGAGCGTTCTAGGCAGCCTGTCGGCCCGCCATTCCCGCCAGCTCTGTGCGCAACAATTCCGCCAGCAGGAACGCCAGTTCTAGGCTTTGGCCCGCATTCAGACGCGGGTCGCAATGCGTGTGATAGCGGTCCGCCAGATCAAGCTCGCTGACATCGACCGCGCCGCCAGTACATTCCGTAACGTTCTGTCCGGTCATCTCGATATGGATGCCGCCGCCGAACGTTCCTTCGGCGCGGTGCACCGCGAAAAACCCGCGCACTTCGCCGAGGATCCGATCGAAGGGTCGCGTTTTATAGCCGTTGCCTGCCTTGACGACATTGCCGTGCATCGGGTCGCAGCTCCACACGACCGGATGGCCCGAGCGTTGTACCGCTCGGACGAGGGGCGGCAGGCCGTTCTCGATCTTGTCATGGCCGTAGCGCGTGATGAGCGTGATACGGCCTGGCATGAGCGCCGGGTTAAGCGTGTCGAGCATCCGCAACAACGTGTCAGGCTCGAGGCTCGGTCCGCATTTCAGTCCGATCGGGTTGCCGATTCCGCGAAGAAACTCGACATGCGCCGACCCCTCGAAACGCGTGCGATCACCGATCCACACCATGTGCGCGGACGTGTCGTACCAGCCACCAGTCAGAGAATCCTGCCGTGTCAGCGCCTGTTCGTAAGGAAGCAGCAGGGCTTCGTGGCTGGTGTAGAATTGCGTCGCCTTGAGCTGTGGCACGGTGTCCATGTTGATGCCGCACGCGGCCATGAAGTCGAGCGCCTCACCAATCCGGTCGGCAACGTCCTTATATTGGCGCGTCCAGGGTGATCGGCCCATGAAGTCGTGCGTCCAGGCGTGGACCTGATGCAGGTTGGCATAGCCGCCACTTGAAAATGCGCGGAGCAGGTTCAGGGTCGCGGCGGACTGGTTGTATGCCTGCACCATGCGCTGAGGATCAGGAACGCGACCCGTGGAAGTGAAGTCGATGTCGTTGACGATATCGCCGCGATAGCTGGGCAATTCGACACCATCGATCGCTTCCATGTCCGCCGAGCGCGGCTTTGCAAACTGACCCGCCATGCGGCCGACCTTCACCACCGGCAGCTTCGACGCAAAGGTCAGGACCACCGCCATCTGCAGGATAACGCGAAAGGTATCGCGGATATTGTTCGGATGGAATTCCGCGAAGCTTTCGGCGCAATCGCCGCCCTGGAGCAGAAAGGCCTTCCCCTCCGCCACGCGGGCGAGGTCGTCGGTCAAGGCGCGCGCTTCACCGGCAAACACGAGCGGCGGGAAGCGCGATAGCGTGTCGGTCGCAGCGTCGAGCGCCGCGACGTCGGGATAAGCGGGCAGCTGTCGCGCTTCGGCACGGGTCCAGCTGTCGGGGGTCCATCTTGTCAGTCATTGTGATGCTGCAATGCACCCAAGGTCAAGAAATTCCAAGCGTAGCGCGCTGCGGCGTCGAGATCGGTGGCTGCTTGAGGGTTTGCGGCCTTGGCCTTGACGAGCGCGGCGCTGGCCTCGGACTTGCGGCCAATCGTGGCATAGCTGCGCATCAGCATGATCCAGCCATCGGGATTGCGCGGGTTGGCGGCGAGCTTGCCGGCGAGGCTCTGGATCATCCCGTCACCATCGCCTGTTGCTGGCCGGGCGCGAGGCCCGAGGCGGCGCGCATCTGTTCGGGCGTGGGGCCGGGGATCGCGGCACCGGCAGGCGAAGCGGATGCGGCGGGCTTCAACGCGGCGAGGCGTGGGGCAACGTCGATCGTGTGCTTGGTCGAAACCTGTTCGATCGCCTGGCGGACGCTAGCGTACCACGGATCGGCGGGCGACGAATCGGCGAGTAGCACGAACCAGCGCGTCGATCGCCTGCCTGTGCCGTCCGGCGATGTCGTCCGCGACCGCAAGGAAGTAACGTGCGCGTGGGTCCTTTGGCTGGATCGACAGGGCGCGCTTGAACGCTGCCTGGGCGTCGGCGGGGACTGTGCCAGGGCCGGCGAGGGTCAGAGCTTCGCCAAGTGCCGACCAGGTCGTCGCGTCACCCGGTTCGAGTGCTGCCGCCTTTTGGTAAGCCGAGGCAGCTTCCGCGAATCGTTCGGTCTGAAAGAACGACCAGCCAAGATTTCGCCAGCCGTCAGTATCGTTCGGGATCAGCGCGCAACCGTGCTTCCAGTCCGGCGATGAGCTGAGCAGGGTTTCCCCCCGGTGCGGCAGCAACGGCGGCAGCGCGGTGGTTCGGGATCGCGCGAGCGCCAAATGCTGACCCCCATGGCGATGACAGCAAACACTCCTGACAGGATCAGGGCGATGCGGCTGAGCTTGGCATTGGACACGAAGGCCTACTAGCGCACCACGCCAGCGATGCTAGGGTGGCGCAACAGGGGGGCTTGGTGAGCGAGAAGGTTCGCATTGCGATCGTTGGATCGGGACCGGCGGGGCTGAGCGCCGCTGCGCGCGCGGCGCAGCTGGGGCTGAGCCATGTCCTGATCGAAAAGACCGACCATCTGTCGGACACGATCTACAAATATCAGAAGGGCAAGCACGTCATGGCGACGCCGGCGCAGCTGGTGTTGCGGTCGGACCTGGATTTCGGCGCGGGCAAGCGCGAAGTCATTCTGGGCACCTGGAACGAACAGACCGGGGCACAGCGTGTTTCGGTACGTATCAATTCGGAAATCGTGTCGATAACCGGCGAAAAGGGCGCATTTCACGCTGACGCTGAAAGGAGGCGACGTTGATCCAGGCCGAGAATGTCGTGCTGGCGATCGGCACGCAGGGCAATCCGAACCTGGTGCGCTGCCCCGTCGGCGAGGGTGCGAACGTGCAGTACCAGCTGGACGACCCGGCCGAGTATAATGATGAGCATATCTTCGTCATCGGCGGCGGCGATGCGGGGATCGAGAATGCGCTGGGGCTGGCGGCGGATGCGGCGCAGGGGAATGTCGTCCATCTGATCAATCGCGGGGCGGACTTCCCGACCGCGAAGGATGCGAACGTCAAGGCGTTGCAGGCGGCCCACGACAGCGGTCGGCTGACCATCCATAACGACACGACCGCGAGCTTGATCGATCGCGATCAAATCGTCCTCGACACACGCGATGGCGAGTTGAAGCTGAAGTGCAACCGCGTCATCGCCCGCATGGGGTCGGCGCCGCCCCGCAAGTTCGTCGAGGAGGCGGGGGTCGCCTTTTCGAGCGACGATCGAATGGCGTTCCCGATCCTGTCACCGACGTTCGAGAGTTCGACGCCTGGCGTCTACGTCATCGGTGCGCTGGCCGGCTATCCGTTGATCAAGCACTGCATGAACCAGGGTCATGACGTGGTCGAGTTCATCGATGGCAATCGCGACCTGAAGCCCGCCGACGAGCCTATCCTGGAGGCGAAATTCAAAGCGCTGCCGGGTCGTCGCACGGTCAGCGAATGGCTTGAATTCCTGCGCACGCGGATCTCGATACTCGAAGGCATGACGCCGCTGCAGATGCGCGAGTTCATGCTCGATAGCGAAGCGCGTTTCTACCGTGCGGGGGACGTGGTTTTCGAGCGCAACGCGCCGGGATCGTCGCTGTTCGCGATCGCCGAAGGGCATGTTCTGGTCGAGGTTAGCAAGGACGATCCGTCGATCACGGTGCCGATCGAGCAAGGATCGATTTCGGTGAAGTCGGGCTGATCTCGGGGCGGCGTCGCGGTGCAACGATGCGCGCGGGCGAGGATTGCGTCGTGGTCGAGATATCGCGCCTCGCCGCGCTAAAGCTGCAAAGCCAGGTGCCGGCGGCGAAGGCAGAGATCGCGCGCATCTCCATCGAGCGGCAACTCCTGCAGATGTTCGGCAGCGGATTGTCGCGCGACGATGTCACCGATGTTGTGGCGACCGCCGAAGTGCAGTCGATAAGCGCGGGCGAGTGGTGTTGGCCGAGGGCGATGCCGGCGAGGATATCTACGTCATCCGTACCGGATCAATGATCGTCGAAAAGAAGATTGGCGGAAAGCCAGTGTTTTTGTCGTATCTACCAGCGGGCAGCTATGTTGGCGAAATGGCGCTGATCGCGGGGGGACAGGCGAACCGCGACGGTCCGCGCAGCGGTGAAGTCCGAAGTCATCAAGCTACAGGGCGCGGCGTTCCGTGCGCTGATGGAGAAAAAGCCCGCTTTGCTAGAGCGCGCGCGTAAAGACATGGCCGCGCGGCAGGACGTCAACGCGTTTGTCGAGGCAAAGAAGGACGGCTTTTCCAGCGCGGTCGACATGTATTCAAATGTCGCGACCTTCCTGGTCGAACAGGGGGTTGGCGAGGCGACCGACGTGTTGCTGATCGACGAGAATTTGTGCGTCGGCTGCGACAATTGCGAGAAAGCTTGTGCGGACAGCCACGAGGGATTGAGCCGGCTTGACCGCGAGGCAGGCAAGACCTTTGCGCATCTTCACGTGCCGACAAGTTGCCGCCACTGCGAGCATCCGCATTGCATGGCCGATTGCCCGCCCAACGCGATCCATCGCGGACCGGATGGCGAGGTGTTCATCGATGACAGCTGCATCGGTTGTGGGAATTGCCAGCGCAATTGCCCGTATGGCGTGATCCGCATGGACGCGGTGCCGCCGAAGAAGCCGTCGCTAATCAACTGGCTGCTGTTCGGCGCCGGGCCGGGGCCGGGCGAGCCGTCGAAGAAATGGAAATACGCGCACTCGTCAGGCGAGAAGGCCAAAAAGGCGATCAAGTGCGACATGTGTTCGGGCATCGAGGGCGGTCCGGCCTGCGTGCGTGCATGCCCGACGGGAGCCGCGATCCGCGTCGCGCCCGAGGAATTCCTGAGCGTCGCGCGGCTTGAAAGGACCGGCGCCTGATGGCGCTGCGCGCTGTCCAGGGCGGCCGGGTGCGCGCCAGTGAGGGGCATCAGGGCTTCCTGACGCTCGCACGACTGCGCTGGGCGAAGGTCGCGCTGATTGTCTGCCTTGTCGCGATCATCGCTCTATCTGTCCGATCCGGCGCCGAACGCGTCGGGGGGCACCGCATTCGGATATGTGAGCGGGACGATCTCCGCCGGGCTGATGATCTGGCTGACGCTGCTGGGTGTCCGCAAGCGAGCGATGACGCGCGGGCGGTGGTCGCTGAAGAGCTGGACGTCGGCGCACGTCTGGCTGGGGTTGAGTCTGATCATCGTCGTGACGCTGCATTCGGCGTTCGATTTCGGCTGGAATTTGCACACCCTCGCTTATGCGCTGATGATGGTCGTGATCCTGTCGGGCCTATTTGGCGTGACAGTCTATGCGACGATTCCGGCGCGGCTATCGGCCAATCGCGGCGAAACGACCGAGGCGCAGATGCTCGAAAGCCTGCGCTCCATCGACCGGCAACTCGCACGACGCCGCACAACCGCTGGCGCGCGATAACGCCGCATGGGTGCATGGCGAGCATCGAGGACGATCCGTTCGGTGGCAATTTATGGAACAGGCTGTCGGGTCATTATCCGCGATGCCGAACCGAGGCGGCGCAAGCGGCCATTCGGCGCGTCACGGGCGGGCAGGCCGACCTGGGGGATGATCCGTTGGAGCGGGTCGATGCGCTGCTCGAGAAACGACAAGCGCTGCTCGCGCGGATGCGACGGCACATGCGGTTGAAGGGGCTGCTCGAAATCTGGCTGTACGTGCACGTGCCCGTCACCTTTGCGATGATCGCGGCGGTCGTGGCGCACGTCGTTGCAGTTTTCTTCTTCTGGTGATTGCGTGAGCTTCATCCTTCGCACCATTTCTCGCACCGCCGACGGTCGCGACATCGTTCGTTCGGCGCCGGTCGACGACAACGGGCTGACTATCGGCCGCGACGCGTCCAATGGCGTTCACCTGCCCGATCTGGCGGTCGATCCGTTTCACGCGACGCTCGAGCGGCAGGAAGGCCGGGTCTTGGCGGAAAGCGTCGGGGGACTGGGTTTCGGCGTCGACGGCAAGGCGACGACACGGGCGATGCTCGATCCCGGCACGGGCGCCGAGTTGCGCTTTGGCAGCCACGTCCTGACGCTGAGCGAGGACGACGGTGCGCCAGTCGATCACTGTTGCCAACGTCGGCTCGGTCGCCGAGGCACGCGCAGAGCGAAAACGACACGCGCATTTTCGCTGCGCGGCAAGGTGCCGGGTAAGCGGGTCAGCGCGTGGGGTTTCATCGCTGCTGATCCTTGCGGCATGCCTGGTCTGGCCGATCATGACCTTTGCCAAGTGGAGCGGTGCGGAGACGCGGCCCGCGGCAACCTATGCCGATAAACAGTGGACCGCAGGGCCGCTGAGTCAGGCGCATCATTCGCTGGAGAAGGACTGCCAGGCGTGTCACGCCAAGCCCTTCGAGCCGGTCAAGGACGAGAAGTGCATGGCCTGTCACACCGACGTGCACGACCATGCCGATCCCAAGCGGCAGGTTGCGGCGATGGCGCCGCCCGGGCGGTTTTCCAAATTTCAGAGCGGAATGAAGCACGCCTTCGGCTATCCGACCGGCCAGCGCTGCGTCGATTGCCACAACGAGCATAAGGGCGCGGGGCCGATGCCCGCGACCGCGCAAGCATTCTGCACCGATTGCCATGCGACGATGAAGGACCGCCTGCCCGACACGAAGCTGGCCGAACGCCGGAGATTTCGAGCACGAGTCATCCAAATCTGCGGCCGACCGTATCTAGGGGGTGGCAAGGGGATCGTGTCGATGCTGGCAAGGCTCGCAGGCACAGGAGTGCAGCGAGAGGATAACGGGCTGAAATTCCCGCACGCGCTGCACATGGGCGCTGGCGGCGGTGTCGCGCGCATGGCGATATCGATGGGTGGCCAGCCCCTAGCATGTGCCAGTTGTCACAAGGCCACGCGCAGACGGCGTGCGCTTTGAAAAGGTCAGCATGGAGCGGGATTGCCAAGGCTGTCACAGCCTGGCGTTCGAGCGCGTCGGCGGGACTGTCAGGACTTTACGTCACGGCGATCCGGCCTTGGTCGTTGCAGATTTGCGCGCGTGGGGCGGATCGGGATCACCAATCGGTGGTATGATCGGGGGACGGCGCGTGCCGGGTTTAGCGGGCAGCGCTGGTGGCTACAGGCCCGGCTATGGCCGCGGTGTCGATGCGCCCTTTATGAGGGGCGGCGCATGCTATGATTGTCACGTGATCGACCGCACGGGCGATGCACCGAACCAATAGGCTGGCATATCCGCCCGGTGGTCCAGCCAGATTCGCTACCTCAAGAACGGCTGGTTCGACCATAAGGCGCACGCGACCGAAAACTGCGCAAGTTGCCATGCCGGCGCCCTCAAAAGCAATGACGCCGGTCTGCTGATGCTGCCGGGGATCGACAAGGGCGTGCAGGGCAAGGGGTGCCGAGACTGCCATGGCAGCGAGACGAGCCATGCCGACGTCCCCAGCACCTGCGCGCTGTGCCACAGCTATCATAACGGCCCGGTCCGACCTTGGCAGCCGACGGGATCGGGGCGCTTTGGATCGGGTCTCCGCGGCGCGCGTCGTGCGACAGGACGGGCAGGCTCAGGGTATGAAGGCGCGAAAGTGACCCCAACGCTGATCATTGCGCAAGTCACCGATATCCATCTGGGCTTTGACCCCGGCAATCCCGACGAATTCAACCGTCAGCGCCTGAGCGCAACGCTTGCCGCTTTGACACGGATGACACCGCAGCCCGATCTGTTGCTGGCGACTGGCGACCTGGTCGATCGCGGCGACGCGGAAAGTTACGTGCAGGTGCGCGACGCATTCTCCGGCCTGCCGTTTCCGGTGCTGTATTGCATGGGCAATCACGACGATCGCGCCAATTTCGCCAGTGTTTTTCCAGACTTGGGCAATGGCGGGTTCGTGCAATACGTCCATGAACTTGGCGCACTGCGATTGATCGTCATTGATACGCTGGAGAACGGGCGACACGGCGGCGGGTTTTGCGCCGAGCGTAACGCGTGGTTTCGCGCGCGGCTGGCTGAGGCCCCAGACGCGCCAACGCTGATCGTGATGCACCACCCGCCGGTCGAGTCGGGCATCGAATGGATGAACACCGATGCAAACGAGGAGTGGGTCGCCAATTTCGCCGGTGCCATCGCCGGGCACGGACAGGTGCGCGGTATCATCTGCGGTCACCTCCATCGTTCGGTCGTCGCGTCATGGGGCGGCACCGCGGTGGCGATCTGCGCCTCGACCGCGCCTCAGGTCGCGCTCGAACTCGCGCCTATCGACCCCGACACGCCCGACCAGCGGCCGATGATTGTCGCTGACCCGCCGGCTTATGCGCTGCATCGCTGGAACGGGGCGCAATTGGTGACACTGTTCGAGACGGCGGACGACCATGTCGTGTTGGCGCGCTTCGACGATCGCATGCAGCCGCTGGTGCGGAGCTTGCTGGCGGAACGGCCTTAGCGGATCTTATTTTCAGGTTGCGGAAGACAGGTCGCCAATCAGCGCCTGAGGTCATCTTCAGGCGTTACCTGTCGCGAGACAGGCGAGTCTTCAGGCTGGACATGCCGATACGATCGACCGCCTCGGCCTTGTCGGCCGAACCGATGACGCAGGCAAGGTGGCCGAGAGTTTGCGCCATGAGGTCGATGCTCTGCAGCGAATGCTGGTATCGCATCAGCAGGATCGGGTCATTGGACAATTCGTCACCCAGGGCCTCGACCATGTGGCGCGTATGGGCCAATTCTTCCTGGATACGCTGGTCGAGCGGCTCGCTGCTAGGGACCAGGGGCAGGAGTTCCGGGGCCCGATAGATCGTGCGCTTGGCGATGGGGGCACTGGTGGCGCGGGCAGCCGCGACGATCGCATCGACCCGCGCCTGCGCGCGTGCCTGAACTCTTCGTCAGGCCGGTCACCCCGGAGTGCCTTCAGGATCATGCGCGCCACGCCAACATAGATGGGGCCGTCTTTCGCGCAATTTCCTTAATAAGCTCCCCACCATCTTTCGCGCGGTCGGTCGTCAGGCTGATGCTTTCAACCAGTCGCGCAGTTCGCGCTTCAGGACCTTGCCGATTTCGCTGCGGGGGAGGCGATTGACGCGGTGGATTGAGGTAATCCGCTGGGTCCGACCCAGGCGCTTATTTGCGGAGGCGAGCACTTCTTGCGGGTCGACGCCGTCGGCCAGTACAACGAAAGCGGCGGGGGTTTCACCCCATTCCTCGCTGGGCGCGGCAACCACCGCGGCCTCGAACACCATCGGGTTTTCAAGCAAAGCGCCTTCGAGGTCACTGGGAAAAATATTGAAGCCGCCCGAAATGATTACGTCCTTGCGCCGGTCCATCAGGATAAGGAAACCATCGGCGTCAAACCGGCCGACATCGCCCTGTCGCATGAACTTGAGACCTTCCGGGCTGGTCCATATCGCCTCGGCGGTGGCATTGGGGCGGTTGCGATAGCCCGACATCATCATGGGTCCTCGACCGACGATCTCGCCGGTTTCACCCGGAGGCACTTCGACGCCATCTTCGTCGATCAGGCGGATCTCCGACCCTTCGGCAACGCGGCCGACGGTGTGCAACTTGTCGGGATGAACATGGGCGATCAGAATTGTCGATGCACCCCCCTCCGTCATTCCGTATGAATCGACCAGCCCGCCCGGCCATCGCTTAAGCACGTCGGCTTTGAGTGCTGGGTCGAAGGGCGCACTGGTGCAGCATTTGAGTCGGAACGAGGAGAGATCGAAGCTGTCGAAGTCGGGCAGTGCCATGATCCGGCGATATTGTACCGGCACGAGCATGGTGTGGGTCGCGCGTTCCGACTGCGCGAGTTCGAGGAAGCGGTGCGCGTCGAACTTGCGCATCAGTACGCACCGCCCGCCAGCAGCGAGCTGTGGCAGAAAACTGACCAGAGTGGTGTTGGAATAAAGCGGGGTGGCGTTGATCGTCACGCTGTCGCGGGCATAGCCGAGCGGCAGGATCCGCTGGAGATAGGCCCAACGCATCGCGTGGCTTTGGACGATCCCCTTGGGCGTACCGGTGGTGCCCGAGGAATAGATGACGTTGAACGGGTCGGCCGGGTCGATCTTGGCCGGGGAGGTAACGCCGCTGCCCCAAAGGTCGAGCGCCGCCAGGTCGATGCGCGCGACGCCTTGGGGTAGTGGCACGTCGAACGATGCATCGGCGAACAGATGTCGCGCGCCGCTGTCGGCCAACATCTGTCCCAAGGCGACGGAATTGGCCGAGCTGGTCAACGGCGCGGCGGCTGCCCCGATGCGGATCGCGGCGATGAATGTTGCCGCGTAAGCGATCGAATTATAGCCACAGATCGCGACGGTTTCGCCCCGGCCGATGCCGTCGCGCTGCAGTCGCGCGCCGGTGCGGTCGACCAGCGCATCGAATTCGAGCCAGGTCAGGCGGCGTTCATCATCAACGATCGCAATGTCGTTCGGGCGCTCCGCCGCATGCGCTGCGACAATATCGGCGTGATTGGCGAACGAACTGGCGAGCAGCGCTGCGGCGCGCATCAACCGCGATACTTTGCGTCGAGATCCTTTTTGGCGGCCCGATACTCTTCAGTCAGGCGGGTAATGAAGTCAGCGACGCTTTCGTTTGCCTTGACCGCACCAATGCCCTGACCCGAGCCCCAGATATCGCGCCAGGCCTTCGATTTGGAAGAATTGCTCCCGCCGAAATCCATCGTCTTGTAGTCGCCTTCGGGCAAATTGTCGGGATCAAGCCCCGCCGCCTCGATCGACTGGCGCAGGTAATTGCCGTGCACGCCGGTGAACAGGTTGGAATAGACGATGTCGGACGCTTGTCCCGCGACGATACCGTCCTTGTAACCCTGATCGGCATTGGCCTCGGTCGTACGCAATGAACGCGCTGCCGATATATGCGAGATCGGCGCCCGTCGCCTGGGCGGCGAGAATGGATCGTCCGTGAGCAATGGCGCCGGAAAGAGCGACGGGCCCGTCGAACCATTCGCGTATCTCCGCCATGAGCGCGAAGGGAGATTGTGTGCCCGCGTGACCGCCGGCGCCGCTCGCGACGGGGATCAGGCCGTCGGCACCCTTTTCGATCGCCTTGTGTGCGAAACGATCGTTGATCACGTCGTGCAGCGTGATGCCGCCCCAGCCATGGACTGCGGTATTGAGGTCTTCGCGTGCACCGAGTGAAGTGATGACGATCGGCACCTGCCACTTTGCACATGTCTGCAGATCGGCTTCGAGCCGGTCATTCGATTTATGGACGATTTGGTTGACCGCAAAGGGTGCTGCAGGCTTGTCCGGATTCTCGCGGTTCCACGCCGAAAGCTCCTCGGTAATGCGGTGCAGCCATTCGTCGAGCAGGGTCTGCGGACGGGCGTTGAGGGCAGGAAAGCTGCCGACGATGCCTGCCTTGCACTGCGCGATGACAAGATCGGGTCCTGAGACGATAAACAAGGGCGAGCCGATGACGGGCAAGCGCAGTTTGTCGAAAATTTCCGGTAACGCCACGCATGATCCCCTCGATTCTCGGTTTCGGGAAAAGACCTATTGCGGGGCGCGCTTGCGGACAAGGTAGCGGTAGACGCCGGTCAGGTTGATGAAGAGCAGGACGACGTTTTGCCAGCCAATGCCTTCATTGTCCTCCGCCCAGAAACCCCCATGCGATCAAGGCGATAGACGAAGTGACGAACAGGACCATCGCCCAACCCGTGACGCGGCGACCGAGATCGAGGCTGACCAGCGCGGCGGCGATGACCCCCGCCGCCGCGCCATAATATTGCAGGAAATCGACGAAGCTCATCGCCGCCCAACGCATGGGCGGCCATTACGCCGCTATTCTTTCGAGAAGGCAGCGTTGATCGTCAGCTTCACCTGATCGCCGACGAGCGGAATGCCGCCGGAAATGCCGAAATCGCTCCGCTTGATCGTCGTGGTCGCCTGAAACCCGACGTTCAGCTTGGCCGGCCCACCCATCGCCATCGTGCCAGCGCCGACGAAGCGCGCGGCGAGCGTCACGGGCTTGGTCACGCCGTGCAGCGTGAGGTCGCCGGTAGATCTGCGCAGTGTTGCCGCTGACGACGACCTTGGTCGAAGTGAAGCGGCCTTCGGGATATTTCGCGGCATCGAAAAAGTCCGGCTTTTTCAGATGCTCGTCCAGCGCGGCAACGGTGGTGCGGACCTTGGCGATCGGGAAAGGTAATGTCGACCTTCGCGGCCGATGGATTGGCGGGATCGAGCGTCAGGCTGCCGGTCGGTTCGACGAACATGCCCGAATATTCGGAAAAGCCGAGATGGTTGATTTCGAACAGCACCTGGGTGTGGCCGCTGTCGACCTTGTACGTGCCGGCGGTGACGCGCTTGGCATCGGGCGCGCCGGGGCGCTTCCTTGGGCATTTGTGGGCGATGGCGGGGACGGTGAGCGCGGCGAGAAAGATGCAAGGCGTGGCGTTTCATGGTCGTCTCCTTCGTGAGTTATTTATCGGTAACGGCGCAGGCCTTCGCGAGTCATCATCGGGATTTGCGACGCACCGAACGCGAGCGACAGCGGGATCAGCGCCCAGACCTTGAGCGTCAGCCAGGTGTCGAAGCTGAGTGTCGCGCGCATGATCTCGTTCAGGACGGCCATGACGATGAAGAACAGACCCCAGTTGCGGCTGAGCAGCATCCAGCCGCGGTCGTTGAGCCCGTCAAGGCCGTTTTCAAGCACGTATTTGATCAACGGCTTGCCCAGCGCCACCCCGCCGAGGAGGAGTAGCCCGAGGCCGGCATAGATGATCGTCGGCTTCATCTGGATGAAGCGTTCGTCGTGAAACCACATGGTCAGCGCGCCGAAGCCGACGACGAGGATCGCCGACAGCCACAGCATCGGCGACACGCGGCCGAGCATGATCTTCGACGCGAGCGACCGCCGCGATGATCGCGATCATGAACGCCGCGGTCCCGGCGAACACGCCCACCGTCTTGTAGACGATGAAGAACAGGATCAGCGGCGCATAATCGATGGCGAAGGGGCAGCCAGGCGGGGCGTGGTTTGGGTTCGGTCATTCAGCGCGCTCCTGCAATGGCTTCGGCGAGTTCGCGCGGATCGAACGGGCGTAGGTCGTCGATCGTTTCGCCAACGCCGACGGCATGGATCGGCAGCCCGAATTTTTCCGCCGCCGCGACGAGCACGCCGCCGCGCGCCGAGCCGTCGAGCTTGGTCATGACCAGGCCGGTGACGCCCGCGACTTCGCGGAACACGTCGATCTGGCTGAGCGCGTTCTGGCCGTTCGAGGCATCGAGCACGAGGACGACATCGTGCGGCGCTTCGGGGTTGATGCGGCCGAGCACGCGGCGGACCTTGGCCAGTTCGTCCATCAGTTCGCGGCGGTTCTGCAGGCGCCCGGCGGTGTCGACGATCAGCACGTCGGTGCCGGCGTCGGTCGCGGCCTTGACCGCGTCCCACACCAGCCCGGCGGCGTCGGCGCCCTGGCTGCCCGAGATGACTGGCACGCCGATGCGATCGGCCCAGGTTTGCAGCTGGCCGATCGCGGCGGCGCGGAATGTGTCGCCCGCCGCGAGCATCACGCTGTAATCCTGCTCCTGCAGCAGGTGCGCGAGCTTGGCGATGGTCGTGGTCTTGCCCGAGCCGTTGACCCCGACGACGAGGATGATGTGCGGGCGTGGAAAGGCGGTGATTTCGAGCGGCTTTGGCGACGGGGGCGAGTACGCGTTCGATCTCGTCGGCCATGACGCGGCGGACTTCGCTTTCGGTCGCGCCGCGTTCGAATTTGGTGTCGGCAAGCCGATCGCGGATGCGGCGGCGGTCGCGGGGCCGAGGTCGGAGGCGATCAGCGCTTCCTCGACCTCGTCGAGCGATTGTGGCGTCGAGCGTGGTCGCGGTGACCACGGTCGCCAGATTTTCGGTGATCCGCTCGGAGGTCTTCTTGAACCCGCCGAACAGCCGTTCGCGCCAAGCTGCTCATGCGGGTTCGGCGATCAGGCGCGTGCCGTCGCGGCCGGTCAGGCGGACGAAAGGAGCGTGTTGGGCGTGACCGGGGCGGTCAGGCGCGCGCTGGCGAAATCGGGCAGGTGACCCGAACGCCCGTCGCGTTCGACGAGCATCATGCCGGTCGTGCCCGATCTTGCCGTCGAGCCAGCGTTGCGCGGCGCGTTTCGGCGGCGTGCGCGCAGCTCGGCAGCGCGGCTGCGGACGATGTCGTGAGGAAGCTGGGGCATGCGCGCGGCGGGGGTAGAGGCGCGCGGCGAAAAGGGGAAGATGTGCGGATGCACCACGTCGCACTCATCGAGGATCGAGAGGTTGTTGGCGTGGGCGGCGTCGCTCTCCGTCGGAAAGCCGGCGATCAGGTCCGCGCCGATGGCGATGTCGCGCTCGGCCTTGAGCGCGGCGACGAGCGCGACCGCCTGTGCGCGGCTGTGACGGCGCTTCATGCGCTTGAGGATGAGATCGTCGCCCGATTGCAGCGAGAGATGGACGTGCGGCATCAAGCCGCTCTTCCTCCGCGAACAGCGCGAACAGCAGCGGGTCGATGCCCGCCGGGTCGAGCGAGGACAGGCGCAGGCGGGGGAGGGAGGGTACCTCGCGCAGGATCGTGCGGACGAGCGTGCCGAGCCCGCCGTCGTAGCTGGTCGTATCGACGCCGGTCAGCACGACTTCGTGGCACCCGCCCTCGACACGTTCGGCGATAGCGCGGACGATGTCGGCCGGCGCGAAGCTGCGATTGGGGCCGCGGGCGTGGGTAATGATGCAGAAGGTGCAGCTATGATCGCAGCCGGTCTGGACCTCGACAAAGGCGCGGGCATGGTCGCGGCCGGAGACGACCGGCTTACGCGTCCATGACGTGCCGGCAGCCGCCCCACGTTGCGGGCGACGAGCTTGTCGGCGACGGGGATGGTCCGCGCCACTTCGGGCATCGCGGCGAAGGTGGCGGCATCGCTGGTCGCGGCGCAGCCGGTGACGATGACTGGGCGCGACGGGATCGGCACGATACGCGCGGCGCGCGGCCTGGCGGGCCTGACGAACGCTTTCGTTGGTGACGGCGCAGCTGTTGATGATCGCGGCATTGCCCAGCGGCGCGGCGAGCGCGCGGATCGCCTCACCCTCGGCGATGTTGAGGCGGCAGCCGTGATTGATGACTTCGATCATGCCGGAATGTCGGCAGTGCCCGAGAAGACGAAAGTGGCGGGGCCGGTCATGCTGATGTCGCGCCGCCGTACCAAGCGATCGTCAGGTCGCCGCCGGGCAGCGTCACTGTGACCGGCGAGGCGACCAGCTTGCGATGGATCGCCGCGACAGCGGCGGCGCAGGCGCCGGTGCCGCAGGCGCGCGTCAGGCCGGCACCGCGCTCCCACACGCGCAGCGTTGAGGAGCTTGGGGCCGGTGATCTGCGCCACGCCGACATTGATCCGTTTGGGAAAGACGGGGTCGTGCTCGACCAGCGGGCCTATGCGTGCGAGATCGACAGCGTCCGGCATCGGGCACGAAGAACACGGCATGAGGGTTGCCCACCGATACACAAAATGGATCGGCGAGCTCGTCCCAAGCGAGCGGGAGACGCTGCGCATCCATCGCATAGGCTAGCGGGATTTCATCCCAGGCAAAGCGTGGCTCACCGATCCGAACGGTCGCGCCGACGTGCGAGGGAGAGAGCTTGATCAGGTCCACCGGCGGTCTCAACGACCGCCGGTTTGCCAAGCAGTCGCGCCACGGCGCGCGATGCATTGCCGCAGGCTTCGACTTCGGAACCGTCGGGGTTCCAGATGCGCATCAGTGCATCGGCGTTTTCGCTCGTTTCGAGCACGATCAACTGGTCGCAGCCGATGCCAGTGTGGCGATCGGCAATGGCGCGGGCTGTGGCCTCGTTATGGCGACGGGTGCCTCACGCGCATCGATCACGACGAAATCGTTGCCCAGACCGTGCATCTTGGTGAATGCGAAGCGCATTCGCGGCGCACTTAGTGAGTGAGTGAGCGAAGCGAAAGCCTCTTACCTCGAACGGCGCCGCTGATCAGCCCGTCCTGGCATATGCGATACTGCGGGACACTGCGCGCGGCCGGAAGCAAATTGCGGCCGGCGAGCAGCGAGCGGACCGAGTTCGATCGGCAAGGGGCGGCCATAGAAATAGCCCTGGCCACAGTGGCAACCCAGATCGACGAGCACTTTTTCGACCTCACGGCTTTCGATCCCCTCGGCCGTGACCGGCAGCCCGAGATTTTCACCCAAGCCGAGTAATGGCACTGACGATAGCACGCGATTCGGCGTCGTCGCGGATCGACGAGACGAAACTGCTTGTCGATCTTGATGCGGTCGAAGGGAAGCGCGCGAAGGTGTGCCAGGCTCGAAAAGCCTGTGCCGAAATCGTCGAGCGCCAGGCGGATGCCCTGGTTCTTCAGGCTTCGCGATCGGCTTTCGCGGTAGCGAGGTTTTCGAACAGCGAGGCTTCGGTAATCTCGACCTCCAGCCGTGTCGCCGGGAAGCCGGTTTCAGTAAGCAGCTTGACCAGTTTCTGCGCGAACCAAGGATCCTTTAGCTGCACCGGGGCGACGTTGACCGGTAATCGCGATGCGACGGGTCCCAATCGCGCGCTTCCCGGAATGCCTGCCGCATCACCGTCAAGCGACAATTCGCCGATCAGCCCGGCTGTCCTGCGCGATCGGCAGGAACGCTTCGGGTTCGAGCACGCCGCGCGACGGATGCTGCCAGCGCGCGAGGACTTCAAAGCCCTGCAGGCGACCGGTGGCCAGATCGATCTGCTGTTCGAAATAGGGGACGATCTCCCCGCGCGGGATGGCGAGGCGCATGCCGGCTTCGATATCGTTGCGCTCCTGCAAGTCGCGTTCCATCGAGACGTCGAACCAGGCATGGCGGTTGCGGCCCTGCTGCTTGGCCGCGTACATCGCGATGTCGGCACAGCGCATCAGCGCGTCGATCGTCGCGCAATCCGTGCTACGATCGAGCGATGCCTGACCGACACCGAGACGTGAACATGGGTAGTCGCCAGCGCAAAGGGCTGGGCGAGCCGCGCGACGACGGCGCGAGCAACGTTTCGACATAGCCGGTATCGGTCGGGTCGAACGGGAAGGCGCACGCGAACTCGTCCCCGCCCAGCCGGGCAATGAACGCATCTGCGGGCATCGCCTGAACGATTTCGTTGGCCGCAGCCTGCAGCAACGCGTCGCCAATGGCATGGCCATGAACGTCGTTCACCGTTCTTGAAGTGGTCGAGGTCGAGCAGCAGCATCGCCACGGCGCGACCCTTGATCATGCGCTTGCGCCAGCATCGGTTCGCCCTGTTCGGCCAGCGCGCGACGATTGTAAAAGCCGGTCAGCGGGTCGCGCTTCGCGAGCAATTGAGCCCTTGGTCTCCGCTGCGCGCCGTTCCTTGACCTCTTCGGTCAGATCGTGGTGGCGCCGCCAGCCGAACAGGATCAGCGCGATGTTGAGTACCAGTGCGACGGCGAGCACGCGATCGGCACCGCCGCCGATGCCGGCGAGATATTCGACGGTCGCGCTGAGCGCCTGACTGCCCGTGGACACGAACAGGATCAGTGCGGCGAAGACAATGCCGCCGGTCAGCACGTCGTTGCGGGTATTGAGTTCGCGGTGCGACAGTTTGACTGCAGCGGTGTGGAATGTGTCCATGCGACACGGCGTAGCTCACGCGTCGGTCAAGGACCGTTTAAGCGACAAGGTTGACGAATTGCGACCATCGGCATAGGGGCTCAAGTCATTCGAAGCGCATCCCCGGATGCCGCCGGCCGACGAGGTTTCGTCCGCCGGCGTTTTTTGCGTTGGAGTTTTAAGGTCGATGTTCGATAGTCTGAGCGACCGATTAAGCGGCGTATTCGCCGGCTTGCGCGGGCGCGGTGCGCTGTCGGAAAATGACGTTCGCGGCGCGATGCGCGAGGTACGGATCGCGCTGCTCGAAGCCGATGTCGCGCTGCCTGTGGTGCGCGAATTCGTCGACAAGGCAACCGAAAAAGCGGTCGGCCAAGACGTGCTGCGCTCGGTCACGCCGGGTCAGCAGGTCGTCAAGATCGTCCATGATGCGCTGGTCGAGATGCTGGGCAGCGATGCCAGCGACCTTGAACTGAACGTCGCCCCGCCCGCGGTGGTGATGATGGTCGGTCTGCAAGGATCCGGCAAGACGACGACGACGGCGAAGATCGCCAAGCGCCTGACCGAGCGCGCTGCCAAGAAGGTGCTGATGGCGTCGCTCGACGTCAATCGCCCTGCGGCGCAGGAGCAGTTGGCGGTGCTGGGCGAGCAGGCGGGCGTCGCGACGCTGCCGATCGTCGCGGGACAGCAGCCGGTCGATATCGCCCGGCGCGCGCTGCAATCGGCGAAGTTGCAGGGCTTCGACATCGTCATGCTCGACACGGCCGGACGCCTGCACGTCGATCAGTCGCTGATGGACGAGATGCGTGCGGTGTCCGCGGCGTCGAACCCGGCGGAAACGTTGCTGGTGGTCGACAGCCTGACCGGGCAGGACGCGGTCAACGTCGCCAAGAATTTCTCGGATCAGGTGCCACTGACCGGCGTTGTGCTGACGCGGATGGACGGTGATGCGCGCGGTGGCGCGGCGCTCTCGATGCGTGCGGTTACCGGCAAACCGATCAAGTTTGTCGGTACCGGTGAAAAGCTCGACGGGCTCGAGGCGTTTCATCCCGAGCGCGTCGCCGGGCGCATCCTCGGCATGGGCGATGTCGTCTCGCTGGTCGAGCGCGCGGCGGAGTCGATCGCGCAGGAAGATGCCGAGGCGATGGCGGCAAAGTTCGCCAAGGGCCAGTTCGACCTCAACGACCTGCGCAATCAATTGAAGCAGATGCAGAATATGGGCGGGCTCGGCGCGCTGGCGGGAATGATCCCCGGCATGAAGGCGGCGCAGCAGGCAATGGCTTCGGGCGCGGTCGAGGACCGGCTGTTGGTGCGAATGGACGCGATGATCGGATCGATGACGCCCAGGGAGCGCAGCAAGCCCGAACTGCTCCAGGCCAAGCGCAAGATTCGCATCGCCAAGGGCGCGGGCGTGACGGTTCAGGACGTCAACAAGCTTCTGAAAATGCATCAGGACATGTCGGGCGCGATGAAGAAGCTGCGCAAGATGGGCGGGATCAAGGCGATGATGGCGATGATGGGCGGCGGCAACCCACTAGGCAGCGTTGCCGGCATGCTGGGCGGGAAGATGCCCGGCGGCGCGGGCGGGCCTCCGCCGGGATTTTTGAAAAAGAAGTAATTCGTAACAACGGTTCAGAAGGAAGATATCATGGCAGTTGCAATTCGTTTGGCGCGTGGCGGTTCGAAAAAGCGTCCTTATTACAAGATCATCGTGGCGGATTCGCGCGCGTCGCGTGACGGCAAGTTCATCGAGCGCATTGGCAGCTATAATCCGCTGCTCGCCAAGGATGACGTAGCGCGCGTGGTGCTCGACAGCCGAGCGTGCCAAGCACTGGCTGAGCGTCGGCGCGCAGCCTTCGGATCGTGTCGCCCGGTTCCTGGACGCCGCGGGCGTGCGTGAACGCACCGCGCGCAATAATCCGAACAAGGCTGTCCCGGGCGAGAAGGCCAAGGAGCGCGCCGAGGAGCGTGAGGCCAAGGCTGCCGAAGCGGCGGAAGCCGCTGCCCAGCCAGTGGAGGAGCCCGCAACCGAAGCGCCTGCCGAGGACAGCCAAGCCGAAACCGAAGCCGTGATGGCCGAAGAAGTCGAAGCCGCGACGGCTGAGCCGGCTCCCGAAGCCGAAACCGTGGTCGAGGCCACCGCCGCCGAGCCGACCCCGCAGGCCGAGGCCAGCGAAGCGACGCCGAACAGCGACGCGGGCGACGAAGCAGGTGCCGTCGAGGGTGAGAGCGCTCAGCAGCCGGCCGAAGGCTAACGCAATTGAACTCGGAGCGTGCCCCGCCGCCCGAAAAGGTGGCGGGCAGCAAAGACGTCACGCTCGCCGCGATCACCGGCGCGCATGGCGTGGGCGGCGAGGTCAAGCTGAAGCTGTTCACCGATGATCTGTCGGCGTTTCGCTCGTTCAACGGCGGGACGCTGACGATCAAGTCGCTACGCGGAAATATCGCGCGTTTCGCCGAGATTGGCGACCGGAGCGCTGCAGAGCGGCTGCGTGGCACCGCCCTGACGGTGCCGCGGGCCAATCTCCCGCCGCTTGCCGAGGGCGAATATTATCACCACGATCTGATCGGCCTACCCGCCGTATCGACTGACGGCACGCTCCTTGGCAACGTGGTTGCTGTCGAGAATTTCGGCGCGGGCGATGTCATCGAAATCGAGCGGCCGGACGGCAAGCGATTCATGGTGCCGATGCGCCCCGAAGCCGTTCCCGACTGGGGCGAGCGGGTGACGATCGACGCGGTGTTCGCCGAATAACGGCGGATCAAGCGGCGTCGTGCAGCGACATCGCCTTTCGCGCGTCGGCGATGATCCGATCGACATCGTGTTGGGTGAGCTCAGCGCGAAACTGACAACCATAATCGGGGAGCGTGGGGTGTTCGCGCACGACCCATGCCTCGGCCTCGATGCCGTCGTCGAACGCGATGAAGATGAGGTCGCCGACCGTATAGTCCGCGGCAGACCGGATACGAAATCCGGTGCGCGACAAGTCCTTGATGATCACGCTGAGTTTTTGGGTCGAGGCATAGCGCCGAACGGTTGCCCAAAGGTAGAGTGCGTGACGCGGAGCAAAGCGCTGTTCAGCCGACATCCGCGGGCACCCAGTTCACACGAAGTTTCAGTGATAACCTCATTGCCACGCGAACCTTTACGGAATGTTCACCGCCAACGACCGTAAGTTCCTGTCGTTCCACGGGAAAAATGGTAAGCGCGGCGTTCGTCATGAACCGGTCGTCAAGAAGTGCGCGGACGGTCAGCGCCGGATCGGGCATCGCTCCGCGAGCAGGTTGCGAATTTTCGTCGCAGCGACGCCGGCCTCACCCATCGCGTGGCTGATCTGGTCCAGCCCCTTGACCACGTCGCCGGCGGCAAACAGGCCGGACACGCTGGTCATTTGATGATCATCGACGACCAGGCAGCCATCGGCGGCCGATGCCTCTGCGCCCGCCGCCACCGCAAGTTCCGAACGGATGTGCGAGCCCAGCGCCGGGTACACGCTGTCGAAATGAAGCTGTCCCGACGGAGTCGTGACCGAAATCCGGTCGCCGTCGATGCAGATCGGCGTGCACGGTCCGTCGACATGCCGAATCCCGGCCTCGTCTAGCGTGGCGCGGCAGCTGTCGTCGAGGTCGTGCGCGGCGCCGGGGGCGATTAACGTCACGTCGGCGGTAAATCCGCGCAGGAAGATGGCCTCGCGCATTCCATGATCGCCCGTACCGATCACGCCGACACGCTTGTCGGTCACCTCGTAACCATCGCAGATCGGGCAATAGCGGATCAGCCCGCGCGCCAGCGCGTTGTCGTGTTCGGCCTTATCCATTTTCGGTTCGTGATTATGGACGCCGGTGGCGAGGAGGACGCTGCGCGCCTGAACCTCACTGCCCTCTACCAATACGCGGAACAGGTCACCGTCGGGCACGATTTGGGTCACCGTAGCGTCGATGCGCTCGACCCCAAAATCCTTGGCCTGGGCATGCATCAGGTCTAGCAGGTCGGTCCCCTTGATCCCGCCGGGGTAGCCCGCGTGGTTGTGGGTGCAGGGGATCAGCGCTGCCCGGCTCGACCCATTGTCGTATAGGCGGATACGCAAGTGAAAGCGGGCGAGGTAGATTGCGGCGGTCAGCCCCGCCGGGCCGCCGCCGATGATAGCACAGTCGATCATTTCCGCCCAAAGCTTCGCGGGACGCTTCGTTCCCGCTATCGGGACGCATGACTTTCTCCGCGCATGTCCTGACGCTGTATCCCGGCATGTTTCCCGGACCGCTCGGCAGTTCGCTCGCTGGGCGCGGGCTAGGCTCTGCGTGGACCCTGGAGGCGAAGAACATACGCGATTACGCGACCGACAAGCACAAGTCGGTCGATGACACCCCGGCGGGGGGCGGGGCGGGCATGGTGCTACGCGCGGATGTGCTGGCGGCGGCGATCGATGGCGCGCCGGAAGGGCTGCCGCGGATCGCCTTCACCCCACGCGGGCGCCCGCTGACGCAGGCCCGCGTGCGTGAACTGGCGGCGGGGCCGGGGGTCATCCTGCTGTGCGGGCGGTTCGAAGGGTTTGATGAACGAATTTTTGATGCTCGTGGGATAGAGGAAGTCTCGATTGGCGACTTCATACTGTCCGGCGGAGAAGTTGCCGCGATCGTCCTGCTGGATGCTTGCGTTCGGCTGCTCCCCGGCGTAATGGGCGCGGCTTCAAGCGGGGATGATGAGAGCTTCGAAATGGGGCTGCTCGAATATCCGCATTATACCCGACCCGTTGAATGGGAAGGGCGCACGATCCCCGAAGTGCTGCGATCGGGGGATCATGCGCGCATCGCGGCCTGGCGCAAATCCAGGGCCGAGAGCGATACACGGTTACGCCGACCGGACCTTTGGGAACGCCATGACGGTGTTCGGGTCCAG
Organism: uncultured Alphaproteobacteria bacterium; assembly: GCA_963740775.1. Lineage (GTDB taxonomy): Bacteria > Pseudomonadota > Alphaproteobacteria > Sphingomonadales > Sphingomonadaceae > Sphingomonas_O. Next base: position 331,043 of record CAVUFE010000005.1, read on the forward strand.
CCGGCCTCTGGCGCGCGGCATGAGAAGGAAGAGTGAGATGAATCCTCATCCAGACGATCGAAGCCGAAAACATAGCCAAGCACACGGCAAATCGTGCCATTCCCGATTTCCGTCCAGGCGACACGCTGAAGGTCGGCGTCCGCGTCGTCGAAGGCGAGCGCACCCGCGTTCAGGCCTATGAGGGCGTGTGCATCGCGCGCTCGAACAAGGGCATGGGCAGCAACTTCACCGTCCGCAAGATTTCGTTCGGTGAAGGTGTGGAGCGTGTCTTCCCGCTTTACTCGCCGAACATCGACAACATCGAAGTCGTCCGCAAGGGCGCCGTGCGTCGTGCCAAGTTGTACTATTTGCGTGGCCGTACCGGTAAGTCGGCGCGTATCGCCGAGCGCCGCGACACGCGTGGCGACGCCGCGAAGGGGTAAGGCCGTCCGGCCAGGTTATCGAAAGGGGCGTGGGACCGGCCGGTTCCGCGCCCCTTTTTCGTCGTGTAGCGGCCCTGCTCTTGACCCGGGCACGCGGTTCCACTCTGACATCGGCATGACGAGGCTGGACCCCGGCTCAAGTCCGGGGTGACGGAGTGATGCTTGCTGAAAACCCTTCTGATCGCCGCGGCCCTGACCGCTGTTCCCGCCATGGCCGCTGACACGCCGCCCGCCCTGACGCTCGAGCGCGTGTTCGACGATCCCAGCCTTAACGGCGCGCAGCCGCAATCGTTGAAGCTGTCGCCCGACGGGACGCTGGTGACGTCGGTGCGAAACCGCGACGATGAGAAGGAGCGCTTCGACCTGTGGGCGCTCGACACGCGCACCGGCGAGAGCCGAATGCTCGTCGATTCGAAGAAAGTCGGCAGCGGTGCCGAACTGAGCGAAGCGGCGAAAATGCAGCGCGAGCGTGACCGGTCATTGACCGGCAAAACGGGCATCCTCGGCTACGATTGGTCACCCGACGGCCGGCAACTCCTGATTCCCATCGACGGCGAGCTTTACGTCGCGATGCGCGATGGCCAGACGAGGCGGATCGATGGCACGCGCGACGCGCTCAATCCCTCGATCACGCCGCGCGGCAGTCTGATCAGTTTCGTGCGCGACCAGAACCTCTGGACGCTGCCGATCGGCGGGGGGCAGGCGCGGCAGCTGACCCAGGATGGTGCGGGCACGGTCCATTGGGGCGAGGCCGAATTCGTCGCGCAAGAGGAAATGGATCGGCGCACCGGTTTCTGGTGGTCACCGGACGATGCTTATGTCGCGGTCGAACGCTTCGACGAATTGCGGGTCAAGGTGTTCACGCGCGCGGCAATCGGGGCTTCGGGGACGACGACCTATCAGCAGCGTTACCCGGCTGCGGGGACGCCCAACGCGGCGGTCGACTTGTTCGTCATGCGCGCTGACGGCAGCGCGAGGGTGAAGGTCGATCTGGGCAGTGATCCCGACATTTACCTTGCGCGCGTCAACTGGACACCCGATGGGCGGAGCCTGATCGTCCAGCGCGAAACGCGCGATCAGCGGCGGCTGGACGTGCTCAAGGTCGATCCGACGACCGGCAAGTCGAGTGTCTGGTTCAGCGAGACGGCGGGGCCGAAAAGCTGGATCAACCTGAGCGACGACTATCGCTTCCTCGACGACGGACGCCTGCTGTGGTCGTCGGAGCGCAGTGGGTATCGCCACCTCTATCTGTTCGATGGCAGGAAGAAGTGGACGCAGCTGACCAGCGGGCCATGGGTCGTCACCGATCTGGTCGGTGTCGATCAGGCGCGCGGACGAGCTTATTTCGCCGGTTTGAAAGACGATGTGCTGGAAAAGCACGTCTACGCAGTTGATTTCACCAAGCCCGATACGGTTACGCGCCTGACCGAGCGCGGCTGGACCTACGGCGCGACCATGGACGGCGCGGCCACGCGTTTAATCGTCACGCGCAGCAATCCCAGTCAGCCGCCACAGACCTATCTGGCCGATACGACGGGGCGGCGGATCGCCTGGATCAACGAGAATTCGGTAACCGTGAAAGGGCATCCCTACGCGCCGTATCTGGCGGCGCACCGCACGCCCGAATTCGGCACAATCAAGGCGGGGGATGGCAGCACGCTGTACTGGAAAATGATTACGCCCGTGATCGAACCAGGCAAAAAATACCCGGTGTTCTTTCAGCATTACGGCGGTCCGGGCACGGGGCAGACAGTGACGCGCGGCTGGATCGATCCATTGCACGAATATCTCGTGGCCAAGGGCTGGATCGTCTTCCAGATCGACAATCGCGGCTCGTATAACCGCGGCACGGCGTTCGAGAACCAGCTGTGGCACGCGATGGGCACGGTCGAGGTCGAGGACCAGCTGGAGGGCGCGAAATATCTCAAATCGCTGCCGTTCGTCGATGGGTCAAAAATCGCGACCTATGGCTGGTCCTATGGCGGGTACATGTCGCTGAAAATGCTCGAAAAAACGCCCGGGCGTGTACGCGGCGGCGATTTCGGGCGCGCCAGTCACCGACTGGCGGCTGTACGACACGCATTATACCGAGCGGTACATGGGCGATCCGAAGCGCGACAAGGCCGGCTATGACGCATCAATGGCGGGGATCGATGCTGCGAAGATCAGGGACCCTCTCCTGATCATGCACGGCATGTCCGATGACAATGTGTTCCTCGACAATTCGCTGGCGGCGGTCGCGGCGATGCAGAAGGCGGGCACGCGGTTCGAGATGATGTTCTATCCCGGCTACACCCACAATGTCGGCGGCGCGGTGGCGGTGCACAAATGGCGCACGATCGAGGACTTTCTCGACCGACAGGTGCTGGATCCGAAATGACCGACCGTCCGGGCGACGCCGCCGAGCTTGACGCGGTTGCAACAGCACCTGCTGGCCAATGGCCACGACCGCGTCAGCTGGCATAATCTGGGCGTCGAATGGCGGCGCTTCGGAAATCACGAGGCGTCGCTGAGCGCGTTCGATGAGGCGTTGAAGCGCGGCATCCCCGCGCCCGAAACGCTGGCGATGCGCGCACACGTCCTGGCAGATCTGCATCGCTTCGACGAAGCTGTGGCGCAGTATCGAGCGGCGCTCCGCGCGCATCCGGCGCTGATCGAGGCGCACGAGACGTTGGCCCGCCTGTTGCCGCAATTGGGGCAGGGCGACATAGCGTTAGGTGCCTATCACGATGCGTTACGAACCAGTCCGGACACCGGCGCCTTGTGGGTATCCGCGATGGGTGCCGCAAAAGGCCTGGGAGAGCATGAGCAGCTGCTCGCGTGGGCGCGCGCGGCGGAGGCGCGCTTCGGCAGCGACACGATGATCACTGCCTTCGCGGCCGATGCCTTGTCCGCGCTGGACCGCGATGCCGAGGCGATGGACGAAGCGATCAAGGGTACGACGGCCGAGCCCGATTACGCGCCCGCGCAAAACGTACTGGCGCATGTCGCGTTGAAGAACGGCGATGTGTCACTGGCGCAGACGGCTGCGCTGGCATCGGTCAAGATCAACCCGTTCGACCAGTCGCCCTGGGCATTGCTGACGGTGATCTGGCGCTTACTGAACGATCCGCGCGAAGCCTGGCTGGCGGATTACGAGCGACTGGTCACGCCGGTGATGCTCGACGGCGTCGACCTCGCCGCGACGCGCGACGCGATCAATGCGCTGCACGTGACCGTACCCATCCGGCGGATCGGTCTCTGCGCGGCGGGACGCAGACGCGGGGCGACCTGTTCGATCGCACCGAGCCCGCGATCCGCATGCTGCGCGCCGCGATCGAGCGGGCGATGGCGGGGGCGCTCACCGGTATGGAGCGCGACGACCATCACCCGTTTTATGGTCGGCTGACCGGGCGCATGCGCTTTCAGGAGTCATGGTCGGTACGGCTGGCCAGCGAGGGCTTTCACGTCAGCCATATCCACCGCGCTGGCTGGCTGAGCAGCGCATGCTATATCGACCTGCCGCCCGAAGTCGGCGGCGACAGCGATGCCGGCGCGCTGGCATTCGGCGTACCCGATCGGGCGCTGAAACTGGAGCTTGAGCCGCGCCGCGTCATCCGTCCGCGGGCGGGAATGCTGGTGCTATTTCCCAGCTATTTCTGGCATGGCACGCTGCCCTTCGAGAGCACAGCGCAGCAGTTGACCGTCGCGTTCGACGCCACGCCAATGGACAGTGCCGGAAACCCGGCGTAGCGCCCCCGCCAAGCCAAGGAGTTCAATATGGGTTATCGGATCGCGGTCGCGGGCGCGACGGGCAATGTCGGGCGCGAAGTGCTCAACATCCTCGCCGAGCGCGAATTTCCGGCGGACGAAGTCGCCGCGCTGGCATCGTCGCGCAGCCAGGGCGACGAGATCGAATATGGCGAGACCGGGCGCATGCTCAAGGTTCAGAATATCGAGCATTTCGATCCCGCCGGCTGGGACATGGCGATCTTCGCGATCGGCAGCGAAGGATCGGCGGCACACGCCCCGCGCTTTGCCGCGGCGGGCTGCACGGTCATCGACAATGCCTCGCTCTACCGCATGGACCCCGACGTACCGCTGATCGTGCCGGAGGTGAATCCGGAGGCGATCGAGGGTTATCGCAAGAAGAACATCATCGCCAATCCGAATTGCTCGACCGCGCAGATGGTCGTCGCACTCAAGCCGCTGCACGACGCGGCGCAGGATCAAGCGCGTCGTCGTCGCCACTTACCAGTCGGTGTCGGGCGCGGGTAAGGCCGGCATGGACGAGTTGTTCGAGCAGAGCCGCAACATCTTCGTCGGTGACAGCGCGGTGCCCAGGAAGTTCACCAAGCAGATCGCGTTCAACGTGATCCCGCACATCGACGACTTCCTCGACGACGGATCGACCAAGGAAGAATGGAAGATGGTCGTCGAGACCAAGAAGATCCTCGACCCCAAGATCAAGGTCACGGCGACCTGCGTGCGCGTGCCGGTGTTTGTCGGTCATTCGGAGGCGATCAACATCGAATTCGAAGACGAGATTTCGGCGGCCAAGGCCAAGTCGATCCTGCGCGAAGCACCGGGCGTGATGCTGATCGACAAGCATGAAGACGGCGGCTACGTCACGCCGGTCGAGTGCGTCGGCGACTATGCGACGTTCATTAGCCGCGTGCGCGAAGACCCAACGGTCGACAGCGGCCTGAGCCTGTGGTGCGTCAGTGACAATTTGCGCAAGGGCGCTGCGCTCAACGCGGTGCAGATCGCCGAGTTGCTGGGACGGCGGGCGCTCAAGAAGGCGGCATGATCGAGGGTGGCTGCCGCTGCGGCGCGTGCCGGTATACCGTGGCGGCAGAGGAACTGCCGCCGGTCTATGCCTGTCATTGCCATCTCTGCCAGCGTTGGACCGGCAGCGCGTTCAGCGTCCAGGCGCTGGTCCATGAGGCGGATTTGAGCGTCGGTGGGCCGGTGGTAATCTATGAAGTGACGACCGAGGACCGGACGTCCGTGCAGCGTGTCTGCGCGACGTGCCATTCGCGGCTGTACAACACCAATACTCGCCGCCCGGGGGTCGCAGTGATACGCGCCGGGACTTTCGACCGTTCGGAAGAACTGGAGTGTGTCGGGCACATCTTCACTGCGTTTCGCCAAAAATGGGTAGGCGTTCCGGAGACTGTGCCATCGTGGCCTGAGCACGCTCCGGCGGCGGACTTCATCGCACTCGTCGGGAGCCATTAGTGATGCGGATGACCGGCGGCTGTGCGTGCGGCGCGGTGCGGTACGAAGCGGAGATCGCGTCGCCCGACGCGTATCTGTGCCATTGCCGAATGTGCCAGCGGGCAACGGGCAGCGTTTCGATCGCCTTTGTCAACGCCAAGCAGGCGGACGTGACATGGGAGAGCGGGCCGGATTGGTACGCCAGTTCGCCGATCGCCAAACGGCCTTACTGCGCCACGTGCGGCACATCGCTGGGGTTCCAGTTCGTCGATGGCTCGGAGAACATGGACCTAACGGTCGCGAGTTTTGACGAGCCGGCCTATTTCAGATGCACCAGCCATTTCGGTACAGAGAGTCGATTGGACGGCTGGTGGCACGGACTGGAGGGGTTGCCCGAAAATCCGACGACGGAAAACACCAAGCTGATGGCGAAGTGGGAGGCGGCAGGTGTCGAACCAGGATGAATTGCCCGTCCACATGTTTCGCAGCTTCGACGGCGCGGAACTGGCGTGGCGCGAGATGGGGCAGGGCCGGCCCGTCGTGCTGTTCCACGGCCTTTTCTCCGATGCTCAGACCAACTGGATCCGTTACGGTCACGCCGCGGCGATCGCGGACAAAGGCTTTCGCGTGATCATGCCCGACCTGCGCGCGCACGGATCGAGTGCACGGCCGCACGAAGCCAGCGCCTACGTATCCGATGTGCTGGCGGATGACGGGTCCGCGCTGATCGACCATTTGAGCCTCAGTGACTTCGACCTTGGCGGTTATTCGCTGGGCGGGCGGACAACGGTGCGAATGCTGGCGCGGGGTGCCAGGCCGGGCAAGGCGATCGTTGCAGGCATGGGGCTGTCGGGCCTGACCGAGACGGGCCAGCGGTCGGCCCATTTCAAGCGCATCCTCGACAATCTGGGGACATTCGAAAAATTCACGCCGGAATGGAATGCGCAAGCGTTTCTCAAGACGACCAAAGGCGACCCCGTGGCGTTGCGGCTGCTGCTCGACAGTTTCGTCGACACGCCGGAGGTCGAGATCGCCGCGATCGATTTGCCGGTGCTGGTGCTGTCGGGCGACGAGGACCAGGACAATGGCTCCACCGCCGCGCTCGCCGAATTGCTGCCGCAGGGGCAACTTGCCGAGACGCCCGGCGGTCACATGAGCGCGGTGACCAAGCCTGAACTGGGCCGGGCGATGGCGGAATTCCTCTCCGCTTAACTCCGGCCCCGCGCGCGCCAGTGTCCGGCGCTTGAGATTCAGGAGAGAACAAGCATGAAATCAATCGTTTCGCTGGGCGCGGTCGCCATCGCGCTCGTCTGTGCCACGCCCGCGCTGGCTGCACCGACGGCGGCCGAGGCCGATGCGTTTGTTACCTCCGCCGAAAAGCAATTGTCCGAAGCGTTCCTGCCAAACAGCCAGGCGCAGTGGATCAACGCGACCTACATCAACGACGATAGCAACGCGATTGCCGCCTATTTCGACAGCAGCTTCACTGCGCTGCAGGTGCGTCTCGCTACCGAAGCGGCGCAGTTCAACGGTGTTTCGGGCCTCAGCTTCGATACGCAGCGCAAGTTGAACCTGCTGCGCAACTCGATCACGCTCGCATCGCCCGCGGACAAGGCCAAGGGCGATGAGCTGGCGATGCTGAAGGCGCGGCTGCAATCAGCCTATGGCAAGGGCAAGGGAACGCTGAAGGGGCAGCCGATCAACGGATCGGACATCGAAGCGGCGATGGGTGAGAACCGCAATCCCGCAGAGCTCGCCGAGATGTGGACCAGCTGGCACGACAATGTCGGCGCCCCGATGCGTGCGGATTACACGCGGATGGTCGAGATCGCTAATCAGGGCGCCAAGGAATTGGGCTATGCCGACACCGGCGCGATGTGGCGTTCGGGTTACGACATGTCGCCCGAGCAGTTCGCCGCGCTGACCGACAAATTATGGGCGGAAGTGAAGCCGCTGTACGACCAGCTGCATTGCTACACGCGCGCCAAATTGAACGCGAAGTACGGCGACGCGGTGCAGAAGAAGACCGGCCCGATCCGCGCCGACCTGTTGGGCAACATGTGGGCGCAGGAATGGGGCAATATCTACGACGTGGTCGCGCCGGCGGGGGCGGGCGACCTGGGGTATGACACCGGCGAATTGCTCAAGGCCAAGGGATATGACCCGGTGAAAATGGTCCGGCAGGGTGAGGGTTTCTATTCATCGCTCGGCTTCGCGCCGCTCCCCGAGACCTTTTGGCAGCGCAGCCAGATCGTCAAGCCGGCCGACCGCGAAGTGATCTGCCACGCCAGTGCGTGGGATGTCGACAACAAGGACGACCTGCGCATCAAGATGTGCACCAAGGTCAATTCGGACGACTTCGTGACGATCCACCACGAACTGGGCCACAATTATTACCAGCGGGCGTACAACAAGCAGCCCTACCTGTACCTCGACAGCGCGAACGACGGCTTCCACGAAGCGATCGGCGACACGATGGCCTTGTCGATCACGCCGCAATATCTCGTCGACATCGGGCTGCTCGATAAGTCCAAGGTACCCAGCGCCGACAAGGATATCGGCCTGCTGTTGCGCCAGGCGATGGACAAGGTCGCGTTCCTGCCGTTCGGCCTGCTGGTCGACAAATGGCGCTGGGGCGTGTTCTCCGGCCAGATCGCACCGGCCGATTACAACAAGGGCTGGACCGACCTGCGCCTGCAAATATCAGGGGATCATCCCGCCAAGCCCGCGTGACGAGACCAAATTCGATCCGGGCGCCAAATTCCATGTGCCGGGCAACACGCCCTACACGCGCTACTTCCTCGCGCGCTTGCTGCAGTTCCAGTTCTACGAGGCGGCGTGCCGGCAGGCGGGCTGGAAGGGGCCGCTGCACCGTTGTTCGTTCTACAACAACAAGGCGGTGGGCGAGAAATTGAACGCCATGCTGGCGATGGGCAAGTCCAAGCCCTGGCCCGAAGCGCTGCAGGCATTCACCGGCACGCGCGAATTGAGCGGCAAGGCGATGCTCGCGTATTTCGCGCCGCTATCGGCGTGGCTCAAGAAGCAGAATGCCGGGCAGATGTGTGGCTGGAATTCCTAGCCGCTCGTTTTATTCCTTGACAAACGTTCCCTGATCTGTACATATGGGGATGTGGCTCGAGCAATCGGGTCGCAGCCTCTCACGCTTCCTTCGGGCGGCGGCACCCGTCCGGTACCGGGGGAGCGGCGAAGGCAAAAGCAGGCGCATCGACGGAGGCGCCGGGTGGACGCGGGCAGCGCCGGTCGCGGCGATGGCCCGGGGAAGCTGAACCTTCCGGACGACGAAACGGTCGGCGTGCTGACCGCCCGCGGCGGCGTTCGGAAGGGTCGCTCGATTCCCCAGGCGGGCAAGCGGCGAGGGGAGAATACACTGGAAATGACGCGGGAAGATTGGTGAGCCGGTCCGCGACATGGGGCGTTGCGGGGATGGATCGACCCACACCATATTGCGTGGTGATGACACAGACTCTCCCCCTGCTCCCCCTCCGCGACATTGTCGTGTTTCCGCAAATGGTCGTGCCGCTGTTCGTTGGGCGCGACAAATCGGTGGCTGCGCTGGAAAGCGCGATGGCCGCCGACAAGGATATCTTCCTCGTTTCGCAGCTCGATCCCGGGCAGGACGATCCGGCGCGTGACGACCTGTACGACCTGGGCGTCGTCGCGACGGTGATGCAGATGCTGAAGCTGCCCGACGGCACCGTCCGCGTGCTGGTCGAGGGCCAGCGCCGTGCGACCCTGCGGGAGTTGCAGACCGGTGACACCCACCTGACCGCCGAGGTCGAAGACGTCGCGCCGCAGGATAGTGACAATCCCGAAGTCGGCGCGTTGATGCGATCGGTGGTCGACCAGTTCGACAATTACGCCAAGCTCAACAAGAAGCTGCCCGCGGATACCCCGTCGCGCTGGGCGAGATCGACGATGCCAACCGCCTGGCCGACGCGGTGGCGGCGGTTCTGTCGATCAAGGTCGCCGACAAGCAGGCGCTGCTGACCGAAGCCGATCCCGCCAAGCGGCTGGAGATGGTTTTCGCCTTCATGGAGGGTGAGCTCGGCGTGCTGCAGGTCGAGAAGAAGATCCGCAGCCGCGTGAAGCGGCAGATGGAAAAGACCCAGCGCGAATATTACCTCAACGAACAGTTGAAGGCGATCCAGCGCGAGCTGGGCAATGAAAGCGAGGAAGGCGATGGCGACGAGATCGCCGAGCTGACCCAGAAGATCGCGACGCTGAAGACTCAGCAAGGAAGCGCGGACCAAGGCGACGGCGGAGTTGAAGAAACTCAAGTCGATGGCGCCGATGAGCGCCGAGGCGACGGTGATCCGCAACTATCTCGACGTGCTGCTGGGCCTGCCCTGGGGCAAGAAGTCGAAGGTCAGGAAGGACATCGCGGCGGCGCAGGCGGTGCTCGACGACGACCATTTCGGGCTGGAAAAGGTCAAGGATCGCATCGTCGAATATCTCGCCGTCCAGGCGCGGACCAACAAGCTGAAGGGGCCGATCCTGTGCCTCGTCGGCCCGCCGGGCGTCGGCAAGACCAGCCTCGGCCAGTCGATCGCCAAGGCGACCGGGCGCGAATTCGTGCGCCAGTCGCTGGGCGGCGTGCGCGACGAAGCCGAAATCCGCGGCCATCGCCGAACCTATATCGGCTCGCTGCCGGGCAAGATCGTATCGAACCTTAAAAAGGCCGGGACGAGCAATCCGCTGTTCCTGCTCGACGAGATCGACAAGCTGGGTCAGGATTTCCGCGGCGATCCGGCGTCGGCGCTGCTCGAAGTGCTCGATCCCGAACAGAATGCGAAGTTCCAGGACCATTATCTGGAGGTCGACCTCGATCTGTCGGACGTCATGTTCGTGACGACGGCGAACACGCTCAACCTGCCGCAGCCACTGCTCGACCGCATGGAGATCATCCGGCTGGAGGGTTATACCGAGGACGAGAAGGTCGAGATCGCCACGCGGCATCTGCTGCCCAAGGTCATGCGCGATCACGGGCTGAAGGCCGACGAGTTCGAGCTGACGCCCGGAGGGCCTGCGCGCGCTGATCCAGCAGTATACGCGGGAGGCGGGCGTTCGTACGCTCGAGCGCGAAATCGCCAAGCTGGCGCGCAAGGCGTTGCGCCGCATCCTCGAAGGGCGCGGCGACCAGCGTGACGATCACGCCCGAGAACATCCACGAATTCGCCGGGGTTCAGAAGTATCGCCACGGGTCTGTCGCGAAGAGGAAAACTCGATCGGCGCGGTCACCGGGCTGGCCTGGACCGAGGTCGGCGGCGAATTGCTGACGATCGAAGCGGTCACCGTGCCCGGCAAGGGTCAGGTCAAATCGACCGGCAAGCTGGGCGAGGTGATGGGTGAATCGATCCAGGCGGCGCTGAGCTTCGTAAAGGCGCGTGCGCCGCAATATGGCATCAAGCCGAGCGTGTTCGCCAAGAAGGACATTCACGTCCATCTGCCCGAAGGCGCGGTGCCCAAGGACGGCCCGTCGGCGGGCATCGGCATGGTGACGGCGATGGTCTCGACGCTGACCGGCGTCGCGGTGAAGCGAGAGATCGCCATGACCGGCGAAGTGACGCTGCGCGGCCGCGTGCTGCCGATCGGCGGCCTGAAGGAGAAGCTGCTGGCGGCGCTGCGTGGCGGCATCACCACGGTGCTGATCCCGCACGAGAACGAAAAGGACCTGGCGGAAATCCCGCAGAACATTCTCGACGGGTTGACGATCGTGCCGGTGCGGCATGTCGACGAAGTGCTGGCGCTGGCGCTGGCCGACACGCTGACGCCGATCGAGTGGACCGAGGCCGACGAACTGGCCGCTGAACCGCCTGCGGGCGTTCGTCCCGTTTCCGAGCCGATGCGGCATTGACTTGAGTATGCGGAAGCGGCCTAGTGGGCGCTTCCGCGCGGAAGCGATTCTGCGCTCTCAGGGGTGAGCAATGAACAAGCAGGAACTGATCGGCACAGTTGCGGACCAGGCGGGCCTGTCACGCGGCGACGCATCGCGCGCCGTCGAGGCGGTGTTCGCGACGATCACCGAACAGCTGAAGCGCGGGCACGAAGTGCGCCTGGTCGGCTTCGGCAACTTCTCGCTGTCGAAGCGCAAGGCGTCGATCGGCCGCAACCCGCGCACCGGCGAACCGATGTCGATCGCGGCGTCGAGCCAGCCGAAATTCCGCCCGGGCAAGAATTTGAAAGACAGCTGTAACGGCTAGACAGCAGGGGAGCCCGCCCTTAGCGGGCGCGGCTCCGCCAGCGGCGGGCGCGTAGCTCAGCGGGAGAGCACTCCCTTCACACGGGAGGGGTCACAGGTTCAATCCCTGTCGCGCCCACCATCGCCGTTCAGTTGAAGCCGCCTTCGCGCAGTCTTGCGCGCACGCAGTCCTCGCGCGCGATGTCGCCATCGCCCTCGCGCTTGCAGTCCTTGCGCGCGCGGTCTTCCGCCTTGCGCAGCGCGCGACCGCGGTTGCGATCGGCTTCGTCCTGACTGGTCGTTGCCCAGTCCGCAGCCTGGCCCGCGACCTTGAACGGGGCGGTGACGATCGACTTGGCGGTCGAGACGCAGCCCGTGGTGGCGAGCAGCGGGAGGAGAAGGAGCGCGCGCTTCATGGCGCGAACCTAGCGCGTCTGCGGCTTGCCGTCACCTGAACCGGGCGATAGCGCGGCGCGATGGTTTCGCCCACCATGCCGCTCGCCGCCGATCTCTACGGCGATCTGCTCGACGTCGCGCCGGCGGCGAATGGGAGCCGCTGGACGCGCCTATCTGCCCGGGATCGGCATTGCTGGCGTCGCGTCGCTCGCCGCGGCCTATCTGTCCGAACATTATGGCGCGCCGATCATGCTGATGGGCCTGCTGATCGGCCTCGCATTCAATTTCGTGAATGCCGATGTGCGGACGCATGCCGGGCTGGGGTTCGCGTCCAAGACGCTGCTGCGCTGGGGCATCGTGCTGGTCGGTCTGCAAGTCACCTTTGCGCAGATCGCCGGTCTCGGCTTGCCCGGCTTTCCTGTTCATCGCCGCGCTGATCGCGGTGGTGATGCTGACCGGCACGTTCGTCGCACGCTGCGTGCGGCATGGGCGGCGGCGTTCGGGACGCTGGCGGGCGGCGCTGTCGGGATTTGTGGCGCGTCGGCCGCACTGGCGCTGCATCGGTGCTTGGCGAGAAGCGCGTGAGCCAGGCGCAGCTGACCCTCGTGCTGGTCACCGTTTCGGCGGCGAGCGCGGTGGCGATGTCGCTTTATCCCGCGCTGGCGCACATGCTCCACCTGACCGACCGGCAGGCGGGTTTCCTGATGGGCGCGTCGATCCATGACGTCGCCCAGTCGCTGGGTGCGGGCTACAGCTATTCGCAGGAGGCGGGGCAGACCGCGACGGTGGTCAAGCTGACCCGCGTTGCCTTGCTCGCGCCCGCGCTGGCGCTTGTCGCGCTGGCTTATCCCAAGGATGGCGAGAAGCGCGGTGCGCGCATCGGCGTGCCATGGTTCGTGCTCGGCTTTCTCGCGCTGACCGCGTTGCACAGCTTCGTCGCGCTGCCGAATGAGGTCCTGATCGGCGGTCCCGAAAGTGGCGACCGCGCTGTTGCTGATCGCGGTGACCTCCACGGGCATTCGCTCCCCGCTCAATCTGCTGTTGGAACAGGGCTGGCGATCGTCGCTGCCGGTGGTGGCAGCGACAATCGCCTCGTTCGCTCTTTCGCTCGCGGCGGCCTTGTTACTTGCCTAGAGCTTGAGTGACGCCGACAGCGCCAGCGTGGTGCCCAATTTGTAGGTGTTCACGTCGATGCGGTTCGCGCCCGAGTGCTGGAATTCCTCGTGCTTGCGCCCGGTGATGTTGCGCGCCTCGAACTTGAGCTCGACTGTCCTTGCCCAGCAGCTCGACACCCTCGCGGGCGACGAAATCGAGTCGCAAGCCGGGCTTTTCGATCGACGTCGGGCTGAGGCGGGGTGCCGTTCAGGCCGCGGCTGACGACGCGGTTGCTGGCATAGGTCAGCAGCAAGGTCTGCTGCGACAGACGGTCCTGGTGTTCCAGGCCGAGTTGCAGGTTGGCGATGTGGTCCGATTGGCCGGTCAGCGGCGAGCCGTCGCGGAAGTAGTCGGTGGCGATGGTCGACGACGCCCCGAATACCTGCGTGGTGTCGCTCGCGCGAAACCTTCAGCTTCGACTTGGTGTAGGTGTAGTTCCCGATGAACAACGCGCGGCGATTGGCGAAGAAGCCCTTGTCCCCGCCCAAGCCCGACAGATCGAAATACTTCTGCACTTCGAACTCGGCGCCATACAGGCGCGCCTTGGGCGCGTTGGCGAACGACGGTGACAAGATCGCCGCCGGTGAGGAACGCTTCGATCGGCTTGTTGATCCGCTTGTAGAAGGCCGAGAGCGACACGCGCTGGTCGGGCGCGAAATACCATTCGTAGCGCGCTTCGGCATTGTACAGCTGGCTGTCGACCAGCAGCGGGTTGCCGCGATACTGGCGGTTTGAATCGGGATCGAAGAACGGCTGGTTGATCAGTTCGCGGAACTGCGGTCGCGCGATGGTCTTGGAAGCGTTGAAGCGCAGCTGCATTTCCGGACTTGAGCTGCCAGGTCAGCGTCGCCGCCGGCAGCCAGTAACTCGCGTTTCAGGCTGGTGCCCGCGGTCGATGCGCCCGGGACGGTGAACACCTGGATCGGGTCGACCGTCTGGGTCGCGCGTCTCGTAACGCACGCCGGCATCGAGGCTGATCGTGTCGGTGAACTGCCGCGTTGACCTTGGCATAGCCGGCATAGTTGCGCAGTTGCGCCAGGAACGCGGGGTTGCCCTCGTCGGTTTCGATCAGCGCGATCTTGTAGAAGTTGATCACGTCGGCTGCAGCAGACAGATCGGGCGCGGAACAAGCCGACACCGGTCGGGAAGTTGCTCGGCGCAAGGAACTGGAAGTCGCGACGCGAGCTGGTCCGCTGCTGGTGTCGGACCACGCGCCGCCGACCGTCGCAGCAGATGCCGGTCGTAACGCCTGTAGGTCAGGTCGACGCCGGCCGAGTACAGATCTTCGTTGAGATCCGAAAGGTGATCCGCGCGTCGCCGCCGTTGCCGTTGTTCAGGCGGTTGACGAAAGACTGCGCCGAACGGATCGGCCGCCGAATTGGTGCGGACATATTCGAGGAACAGTTCGCCAGGGCGCTTCGCGCTGCGAATTGGCATAGCCGCCGCGGATATCGAGCTTGAAGCATTCGGCCAGCTTGAATTCGCCGACGAGCTGCGTGTCGATCAGCTGGCGTTCGTACCAGGCGGTGCGTCTGCTGCGAGGAAATCGACGCCGGTGCCCTGGCGGTTGCCGAGGCTCAGCCGCGCCTGCTTGATCGTGTCGCGGATGAAGAGGTTGGTCCAGCGGATCTTGTTGTCGTCCGAATTCGATAGCCAAGGCCGAGCAGGCCGTTGACGACGATGCGCTGGTCGGTGTTGACCTGGCGGAAATCGGTTTCGAGCGTCGAGAGGTCGGCGCTGAGCGAGCGTCTGCTGGAGCGCGTCGCGCGTCGTGGTACTTGTTGCTGTAGCCCGCCGCCGCGATGACGCCGAGCTCGCCGCCGCCGAGATCGAACGACTGTGCCGCCGGTCAGATTGGCGGAGAAGTTGGCGCGGCATGTCGTTCCAGCGCTGGACAATGGCCATTGCGGCTGGTGACGAGCTGCGCCGGCGATCGCCTGCGTATCGACGTTGCCCGAGCTGAGCCGCTGCGCCGCTGGCGAGGAATGCACGCGAGCGCGGGCGGGATATCGCGGCTGCCGTTGTCGAAGCCGGTACCAGTCGGTCTTGCTGCCGTAATAGGTGTAGCCGAGCTGGCCGGTCGTCTCGGTATCGCCCGAAATGCCCGCGCCGATGGTCAGGAACGGTTCGCGCGGCACCGCCTTGGTCGTCAGGTTGATGACGCCGCCGCCGAATTCGCCCGGATAGTTGACCGAATAGCTCTTCTGGACCAGCGACGAGGCGATCACGCCGCTGGGGAAGAGGTCGAGCGGCACGACGCGGCGCAGCGGCTCGGGGCTGGGCAGCGGCGAGCCGTTGAGCAGCGCCAGCGAGTAGCGATCGCCGAGCCCGCGGACATAGACGAAGCCGTTGCCGACCACGCTGAGGCCCGGTGACGCGGCCAAGCGCGCCGGCGATGTTGCCTTCGCCGGTCCGCGCGATTTCGCGCCGCGCCAGGACCGAGACGACCTGCGCCGAAGACTTGGCGATGTTGCGGTCGCGCGCGCCGGTGACGACGATCTCGCCGCCGCCCGGGACCGAGACGTCGACCGCTTCTTCCTGCGGCGCGGCTCGGCAGCGGGTTCGCCGGTCGGCGCCGGTCTCGCCGACGTGGTCGCGCGGTCGGTCGGCGCGGCGGTACCGGCTCGCTCTGCGCCAAGGCCGAGCGACGGCGACGGCCAGCGCGGATGACGCGAGCAACAGCATGGCCGACGAGCCGCGACGCGCATGGACATCGGAATTCCCCCTGAAGGCTACGATGCAAAGGCGGGGGCAGCCAGTTGCGGCCGCCCCCGCTAGTCAGTCAGGCGGCGACCGGCTCAGGTGGTCGGCAGCGAGGTGCACGACGTCGAGCGCCGCGCCGAAGTTGACGGTCGCGCTGTTGCAGGTCCAGCCGGCGTACCAGGTGTCGGTCGAGTTGCGGACCGCGCCGATCCAGGTCGGTGGTGTCGAAGAAGCGTTGAAGCGTCTTGGGATCGATAGCCGGTCACCGCGGTTTCGTTCGCGCCGTTGATGAACAGCGCTGGCCAGCGTCGTGCGTGAAGGCGTCGTTGTTGTTGTTCGACGCCCGACGCCGAACGCAGCGCCGCGACCTGCGCCGCGGTGATCGTGCCGCTGCCGAGATACTTGGTGGCGTTGCACTGCAGCACCACCGAGCGCGCGGTCAGCGTCGCCGGCGTGGTGCCCGAGCCGTTGAGTGCGGATGCACTCGTTGTTCGGCGTCGACGATGATGCCGTTGACCAGCGTGGTGTCCGAATTGCCGCGGAACAGCCCGGCGGCAAGGTCGTTGGCTTCGTTGTCCGAGCTGGCCTGCGTCTGGATCGCGGTGAAGTTGGCGACGTTGCAGCTTGGTGCGCGGCGTGTCGGTTTCGAAGCCGTTGCTGTCGATTTCGAACAGCGCGTCGCCCTTGGTCGCGCTTGGGCAGCAGCAGCGCATACTGGAAGTTGGCCTGTGCGCCGGTGTCGACGTCGAGGCTGTCGTCGTCCGCGCCGGTTGCGATGTAGTACTTCATGTTGACCGCGCCGCCGAAGAATTCGGCGCCGTCGTCCGAGCTGTTGTGCGACTGGATGTGGTCGAGCACGGTGCCGGTGCCGATGCCTTCGGTCGTCAGCGCCTGAAGCTCTCGATTGGCACCGAGCACGAAGCCCGAGTAGCGGATCTGGACGTAGCTCATCCGGCCGGCGTTGTAGGTGTTGTTGGTGCCGCCGTAGCGTGCGAGATCGGCCGCGCCTTCGGTGTCGCGCTCGCAGGTGTTCGCTGCCACCGAGCCGACGTTGCAATCGGTGATCGATCGCCGCGGCCCATCAGGACGACGCCGCCCCACTGGCCTTGCGAGTTGTCGTCGTTGAGGCCGAGGACGTTGTCGCGGCTGGTGAAGATGATCGGCTGGGTGGCGGTGCCGACGGCGCTGATCTTGTTGCCGCGGTTGACCGCAAGCAACGACTGGCCGGTGCCGCCATAGAGGATGACGCCCGGCGCGATGGTCAGCGTGACGTTGGTGTCGGCGGTCAGCGGTGCCGTGCAGCCTGTGGTCGTCGATGCCACCGGCAGCGCCGCGGTCGGGGCGTTGAAGCCGCCGTCGCAGCCGACGTTGACGCGGCCGTTCATCTGGTAGAGCGAGCCCGGTCACCTTGGGCAGGGTGATCGACGTCTTGATCATGCCGGGCAGCGTGCAGACGCGATAGCTGCCGGTCGGGCCCGAGATGATGCCGCCATCGGTCAGGCCCTGCGGATCGGCGATCGTCGGGCAGCCCGCAGCGGCGGTCACTGTCGGCGTGGGCGTCGGGGTCGGCGCGGGTGCCGGGGCGGCCGGATTGTTGATCGTGACGTTGCCGCCGGAACCGGGCGACGCGATATCGTCCGCTCCACAACCCGCCAGCGCCAGAAGCGATGCATTGACGAAAAGCGCGCGGCGCAATGCCAACTTAGCCATATTTTAAATCTCCGCCCTTTGTAGTCGTTGCCGATCGCCAGAATCGCAGGAGGCGACCGTTCTGGCGGCGCAGTAGGGCGGGCGTGTGACTCTCGAGTGGCGTTTCGATGACAGTCAGGTTGCAACTCTGTTTCAATCCGGTGACACGTGGATAAGTCCGACGTGCTGCACGAAAATTAGGGTGCGACGATCCAATTTTGCTCCTAACGTGCGACGTAACAACCGGATTACGCCATGCAGTTTGCGCTTCATCCGCGCGCCCGCCAGTTGCTGCGTCGATTGCCCGTCGGGTCACCGACCGCAATTTTGCGCGCGGCGCTGATCGTTGCTTTGGGCGTGCAGTCGGCGCGGCTGGTCTGGGCCGTGGCCGCGCCGCAGGGTCCGGTGGGCGCCTGGCGCGGCGGGGCGGTAATTCCGCCGGCAGATGTCGCGCTGCTCTCCCGCTTTGACGCCTTTGGGCGCTTGCCGGCGGGCGACGGGCCGATCGCCGCGTCCAGCCTGCCGATCAAGCTGTTCGGTGTGCGGCTTGACGCCGCGACGGGACGCGGCTCAGCAATCATTGCCGGGGAAGACGGCGTCCAGGCGAGCTATGCGGCCCGGCGACACGATCATGCCTGGGGTCACACTGATATCCGTGGCCTTTGACAGCGTCACCATCGACCGCGGCGGCGCGGCGGAACAGGTCTTTCTCGACCAATCGATCCCGCCGCGCGCGGTGGTCGGCGGGCCAACGGCGACGGGCTTGGCAACGACGGTTTCGCCGCCCGCTGTGCCGCCATCACCCATCCCGGGCGTCACTTTCTCGCAATCCGGGAATGGTATTTCGGTCGGCGGCAATGGTGCCGACCCGGCGTTTCGCGCCTCGGGGTTGCAGCCCGGCGATACCGTGACCGCGATCAACGGCGCGCCGGTGTCGCAAGGGACGCAGATCGACCGCATCTTGGCCCAGCCTAGCCCGACGGGAATTACGACATTGACGGTCAGCAGGGCAGGACAGAGCATCACCGTGAACGTGCAGGGGCCGACGCAATGAAGGTTTGGGGAGCGGCTGTCGCCTTGGCGCTCACGGCACAGGGCATCATGGTGCTGGCGGAGCCGGCGGCGGCGCAACAGATTCTCAATTTGCGCGACGCCGATATTCGCGCTTTCATTCAGGATGCATCGAAGGTCACTGGTCGCACCTTCGTTATCGATCAGCGCGTGACGGGCAAGGTCTCGGTGGTGACCGACCGGCCGCTCAGCCGCTCCGAATATTTCGAGGTATTTCTATCGACCCTGCGCGCCAACGGCCTGATCGCAGTGCCGATCGGCGGCGGCGCGTTCCGCATCCAGCCGGCCGAAGGCGCGGCAACGCAGCCCGGGCGCGTCGGCAGCGCGGGCGCGGCGCGCAACGCTTTCGTCACCGAAATCTTTCGGCTGCGGGGCGGGGGCGATGCCACGACGCTGGTCGAGACTGTTCGTCCGCTAGTCAGCCGCGAAGGTTCCGTGAGTGCCAACAAGGCGGCAAACAGCCTCGTTGTCGCCGATTATGCCGACAATGTCCGTCGCATCCGGACCTTGATCGGGCGGCTCGATGCCAGTGGGTCGGGGGACACACGCGTCATTGCGCTGCGTAACGCCGGCGCGCGTGAAATCGTTCAGGCGTTGCAAGGCCTCAATGCAGGCGGTGGCAACGGTGTTGCCGCGGTGGCGATCGACAGTTCAAATTCGGTGATCCTGCGCGGCGATCCGTCGTCGTTGTCGCGCACAGCGGCAATCGTCGCCGATCTCGACCGGCGCGCGGCAGCGGGCAGCGAAATCCGCGTCGTATTCCTGCAGAACGCCGACGCTGAAAAACTGCTACCGGTACTGCAGCAACTTGTTGGCCAGTCGGTCTCGATCACCCCGCAAGTCGTTTCAACCAACCCGGCGACACCGCAATTGCCCGGCACGTCCGCGCGATTGGGTTCCGATGCAGTCGCGGCGCAGACGACGGGCACGACTGTCACGTCGTCGGGCAGCAGCGCGGGCAAGAGTGCGATCATCGCCCGTTACGAAGGCGTCAACGCGGTCATCATTTCTGCCTCCGCCGATGTTCAGCGGACCCTGGGCGAAGTCATCCGCCAGCTCGACACGCGCCGTGAACAGGTGCTGGTCGAAGCGATCATCGTCGAAATTTCGGATACTGCGGCGCGGCGGCTGGGTATCCAGCTGGGCGTCGGCGGCCCGGGCGGTGGGGCGTTCACGACCTATTCCAATGTCACGCCGGGCATCCTGCCGGTCGCGGCAGGCGTGCTGTCGAACCGGATCAGCGGCGGCACGACGACCACGACGACGGTCAACGGCACGACGACGACGACCAGTTCGGGAAATACCGGTAGCACTGACCTGATCAGCGGTGCGTTGACCGCTCTCAATGCGGCCACCGGCGGCACGGCGGGCGCCGCGATCCGCCTTGGCGGCAACACCTATCTTGGGGCGATCCTCAACGCGGTGAGCCAGGACAATCAGTCGAACCTGCTGTCGACGCCTTCGGTCGTGACGCTCGACAATCAGGAAGCCAAGATCCTTGTCGGGCAGGAAATCCCGGTGACCACGGGTGAAGCGCTGTCGAACAATTTCGATAACGCGTTTCGCACCGTCCAGCGCCAGAATGTCGGCATTCAGCTGGAAGTGAAGCCACAGATCAACGCTGGCGGCGCGATCAAGTTGTTCCTGCGTCAGGAAGTCAGCTCGATCGCCGGACCGGTGACCAGCAATTCGGCCGACCTCATCCTCAACAAGCGTGAAATCCAGACGACGATGACGGTCGACGACGGCCAGATCATGGCCATCGGCGGGCTGCTGGACGACAATGAGCGGCGGACGCTCGAAAAAGTGCCGCTGCTCGGCGACATTCCCCTGGTCGGTGAATTGTTCAAGTCGCGCACCCGTTCGCGCGGCAAGACCAATCTGATGGTCTTCATCCGCCCGACGATCCTGCGCACCGCAGCCGATGCCGCGACGCTCGCGGCGCAGCGCTATGGCTATATTCGCGGCGCGCAGATGGTGCAGAATCCCGATCAGGAGCCGTCGATCGACGAGCTGCTGCGCGACTATATGGGGATCGCGCCGCCACTTGCGGTATCGTCCGATAACGAGGTGCAGATGATCGCGCCGATCACGACGACGACGGTGATCCAGCCTGTGCCGCCGGGCAAACGCAAGCGGAAATGAGCAGCTTCGCGCCAATCCCCTACGCGTTTGCGCGCAAGTTCGGCGTGATCGTTACAGGCGACGGGGTGGCTTTGCGCGAAGGAAGCGACCCGCGCGTGCTGATCGAGGTTCGCCGCTGGCTGGCGCAGCCATTTGCCGTCACCCACGCCGCCGCCGCCGAATTCGACCGCCTGCTGGGTGACAGTTATGCGATGGATGGCGCCGAAGCCGCGCTGGCGATGGGTCGTGAGGAGATCGATGCCCTCGCCAGCGCGATGCCCAGCGCCGAGGACTTGCTCGACAGTGCCGACGACGCGCCGGTCATCCGCCTGATCAACGGGATCTTTGCCGAAGCGGTGCGGCAGGGCGTCAGCGACATTCATATCGAGCCCTATGACAGTGGCCTGGTCGTGCGGATGCGCATCGACGGTGTGCTGCGCGAAACACTGCGTATGCCACCGCACGTTGCGCCGGTGATTGTCAGTCGGATCAAGGTCATGGCGCGTCTCGATATCGCCGAGCGGCGCGTGCCTCAGGACGGTCGCATCGGCCTGACGCTGGCGGGCAAGACGCTCGACGTGCGTGTCTCCACGCTGCCCGCACGTGGCGGCGAACGGGTCGTGCTGCGCATCCTCGACAAGGACAATGCGGGGATCGAGCTCGAAGCCCTGGGCCTTGATGCGCATAGCGAGCGCGTGCTGCGCGAAGCGATCGCCGAGCCTAACGGTGTCCTCCTCGTTACGGGGC
This sequence comes from uncultured Alphaproteobacteria bacterium, assembly GCA_963740775.1. Taxonomy (GTDB): domain Bacteria; phylum Pseudomonadota; class Alphaproteobacteria; order Sphingomonadales; family Sphingomonadaceae; genus Sphingomonas_O. Next base: position 352,748 of record CAVUFE010000005.1, read on the forward strand.
CGACCGGCAGCGGCAAGACGACGTCCCTCTACGCGGCACTGCGTCTCCTCAATGACGGTTCGCGCAACATCCTGACGGTAGAAGACCCGGTCGAATATGCTGTCGACGGCGTCGGCCAGACGCAGGTCAATGCCAAGGTCGGCCTGAGTTTCGCCACCGGCCTGCGCGCGATCCTGCGCCAGGATCCCGACGTCGTGATGATCGGCGAAATCCGTGATCGCGAGACCGCCGAGATTGCCGTGCAGGCAGCGCTGACGGGTCATCTCGTTCTCTCCACCGTGCACACCAACGATGCCATCGGGGCGGTGACGCGCATGCGTGACATGAAGGTCGAGCCATTCCTCCTCGCCTCGACGCTGCGCGCGGTGATGGCCCAGCGGCTCGTCCGTCGCCTCTGCCCTGAATGCCGCCGCGCCGAACCGGCGAGAGCCAATGTCGCCGAACTGCTCGGCGTCACTCCTGGCACGCAGATCTACGAGCCGGCCGGCTGCGATGCGTGCAGCGGCAGCGGGTATCGCGGACGGATTGCAGTCTTTGAGGCCGTCAAGGTCGATGAGACCATTCGCCGCCTGATCAACGAGGATGCCAGCGAAGACGCCATCGCCGCGCACGCCTTTCGCCGCGCGCCGACGCTGAACATGGCGGTGCGCCAACTTGTCGTCGACGGCGTGACGACGCCAGAGGAGGCGGTGCGCATCTCCCGCCGGACGGGCGATGATGGCTGATTTCGCCTATCTCGCCCTCGATACCGCCGGGCGCGAGCGGCGCGGACAGGTCGCCGCGAACGATGTCGCCGACGCCCGCGCCCGCCTGACCGGTCGCAAGCTTTATGTCGTCAAGGTCGAGGCCGCGAGCGGTGTCGCTCCCGTCTCCGCGCCGCTGCTCAGTCTCGACGCCTTCGCCGCGCACAAATTGTCCGGCAAGCAATTGACGCTGTTCACGCGCCAACTCGCCACGCTCGCGCTCGTCACCCCACTCGAGGAAGCGCTGCGCACGATCTCTCGGCAGGAAGAAAATAAGGGCGCTGCCGCGATCCTCACCCGCGTTCATGCGGGAGTGGTCGAGGGCCGCCGCCTCAGCGATGCCATGGCCCGCGAGCCCAAGAGCTTTCCGCCGCTGTTTCGCGCGATGGTCTCGGCGGGTGAGAGCGCGGGTACGCTGCCGCAAATCCTCGAGCGCCTTGCAGACCTACTTGAGCGCCAAGCCGCGATGCGGGCCAAAATCACGACCGCGCTCGCTTATCCGATCGTGCTGGCGACCGTCGCGAGCCTCGTCGTCATCCTGTTGATGGTTTTCGTCGTGCCCAAGGTCGTCGAGCAGTTCGATACCATGGGCCAGCAATTACCGCTGCTCACGCGCTTCGTGATGGCCACTTCTGCGCTGATCGCCGGCTATTGGTGGGCGATGCTCGGCGCGGTGGTGCTTGCGGGCGTCATTGCGTGGCGACTGCTCAGGGACGAAGCCACTCGCCTGCGCTTCGACACGTTCTGGTTGCGCTTGCCCCTGATCGGGCGGCTGGCACGTGACCTTCACGCGGCGCGCATGGCGCGGACGCTGTCGACGATGGTCGCCGCGCGGCTGCCGTTGCTCGAAGGGCTGACGCTAACGTCGAAAACGGTGCACAACCGCCGCCTGCGCTTGGCATCAGACAATATCGCCGAGGCAGTGCGTGGCGGCGGCAGCCTGTCGGGTGCGATGCGCCGCGCCGCGGTCTTCCCGCCGCTACTGGTCTATCTCACCGCGTCGGGCGAGGCCTCAGGCCAACTCGACACGATGCTGGCACGCGCGGCGGACTATCTCGAACGCGAGTTCGACACGTTCACGCAAAGCGCTCTGTCGCTGCTCGAACCCGCAATCATCGTGCTGATGGGCGGTGTCGTCGCGACGATCGTGTTGTCGATTTTGCTGCCGATCCTGCAGCTTGAAACGTTGGTTGGAGCATGATGACAGATATTGCGAACGAGGGCACGTACACGCCCCCCCGACACCCCGCCGAAGACGGCTTCACGCTGGTCGAATTGATGGTGGTGATCGTCATCCTCGGCCTGCTCGCGACGATCGTCGCGATCAACGTGCTGCCGTCACTGGGCAAAGCCAATATCACCAAGGCGCGGGCGGACATCCAGACGCTGGATCAGGCGATCGAACATTACCGCCTCGACACCAATCAATATCCCAGTGCCGATCAGGGATTGCGCGTGCTGGCGGCGGGCGGCGGCTACATCAAGAAGCTGCCCAACGACCCCTGGGGCCGGCCGTATATCTATGCCTTTCCCGGCCAGCACGGCGCGTATGACATCATTAGCCTCGGCGCGGACGGACAGCCCGGCGGAACGGACGAGAATGCCGACATCGGCAATTGGCAGTAGCAGCGGCCGCGGTCGCGAGGCTGGCTTTACGCTCATCGAACTCATGGTCGTGCTGGTCATTCTCGCGCTAGCAAGCGCGGCGGTCGTCGTGTCGCTACCCTCGGGTTCGGCGGGGCTGCGACAAGAAGCTACCGCCTTCGCCGCCCGCACGGTGGCTGCCCGCAATGCCGCGATCGTCGGCGGTCGTGCCGTCCGGGTACTCGCCGACGCTGGCAGCTATCGTGTCGAGGAACGCCGTGCGGGCCGCTGGCTTCCCTGGGCTGGCAAGGCTGGCCGTGCGGTCAAGTGGCAGGACGGGACCACCGCCGCGCTGAACGGTGCGGTGACTTTCGACACTACTGGTGTCAGCGATCCGGCAACGCTGCAATTGACGCGCGGCGGCAAGGCTCTGGCGGTGCGCGTCGATGCGGATGGCAGTGTCCGTGTCGAAGGGCTGAAGGCGGCTTCAGGTCTGGACGTTCGCCGAGGACGGCTTCACGCTGATCGAAATGCTCGTCGCGCTGGCGATCTTCGCGCTGGCGGCGATGGCGCTGGTGCGGCTGCAAGCGCTGACGATGCGGACCACCGCAACAGTCGTGGAGCGCACTTACGCACAAGTCACGCTCAACAATCTTGCGGTGACCCTGCTTACCGATCCTCGCGCGCCGACCGTTGGCCATGCCGACGGAACGATCGCCAATGCTGGTCGGAATTGGCGCTGGGATCGCGACGTGACGCGCACCGACGACCCCAATTTCGTACGCATCGACGTTGCCTTGCGCGACGATGCCGGTCGCCCGGCAGGCGCATTGAGCCTCGCGCGGTCGCTCCAGTGACGCGCGACGCCGCGTTCAGGTCCTCGAAGCGTTCCGCCTCAAACGGCTTCACGCGCCCGAGGTGTTCCGCCGCAGACGGCTTCACGCTTGTCGAGATGATGGTCGCGCTTTTCATCTTCGGGATGCTGGCGGCGGCGGGCGTGGCGCTGTTTGGTGGGGCGGTGCGGGCGCAAAGTGCCGCTGCCGCGCGCCTCGATGCCGATGCGGGCGAGCAACGCATGATCGCCCTTTTCACGGCGGATCTCGCCCAGGCGCAGGCGCGCGTGTGGCGCGGCGAGGATGGCGGCACGCGTCCGGCATTCGGCGGCACCAACGGAGTGGGTGCGGCGCCGTTGCTCAGTTTTGTCCGCGGCGGGGTCACCGGGTCCGAAGCGATCGGCCAGAGCGCGCTGCGCCGCGTCGATTGGCGCGTGCGCAACGGGCGGCTTGAACGCGTTGCCTATTCGCGGGTCGACGGTGCGGTTACCGGTCAGGCGGTGGCGCTGACTGCCGGGGTTACACGTATTGCGCTGCGGTACCGGGGCGACGCTGACTGGACGGACAGTTGGCAACCGGTGCGTGCCGACCTGCTGCCGCGCGCCGTCGAATTGACGCTGTCGCGGGACAAGCGGCCCGACCTGACCATCGCCGCCCTGATCGGTGCCAAATATCCATGAAGCGTGATGGCGAAACCGGCGCGGCACTCCTCTCGGTCCTACTGCTCGTCGCGATCCTTGCCGTGCTTGCGGCGGCGGCAGTCGATCGCTTGCGCCTCGCTACCGCGCTGGCCAGCAACGTGGCGGGGCAAGCGCAGGCGCGCGCCTACGGCTATGCCGCCGAAGCGTTGGCAATGCGCCGGATCGGCGACACGATTCAGGGCGATCCCTCGCGCACTACGCTGGCGGGCGACTGGAACGGCGTCGAGCGGTCGTTCCCTGTCGATCGCGGCACCGCGGCGGCGACTATCACCGATGCCGGCAACTGCTTCAACTTGAACTCATTGGTGTTGGGGCAAGCCGCCTCCGGGTTGACCGCGCGCCCGCAAGGCGTGGCTCAGTTCACCCGGCTGATGGTCCTGCTCGAAGTTCCTCCCGCGCGTGCCGCGCAGGTCGCAGCGGCGGCGGCGGACTGGATCGACTCCGATACGGCACCCTTGCCCGGAGGAGGCGAAGACGACCTCTATATGTCGCTCACGCCCGCTTACCGCACCGCCAACACGCTGATGGTCGATCCCAGCGAGTTGCGCGCGGTCGCCGGCGTCACGCCCGAACTCTATGCTCGCGTGCGTCCGTATATCTGTGCGCTGCCCTTCACCGACCTGTCGCCACTGAACGTCAACACGCTGAACGAACGGCAAGCGGTGCTGCTGGCGATGCTCAGCCCCGCGCTCGATCCCGCCGCCGCCGCGCGGGCCATCGCCAATCGACCGGCGGGCGGCTGGACCGATTTGACCGCGTTTCGCCGCGATCCCACGCTCGTCGCATTGACCGATACTGATGCCGGGCAATTGCAGATCAAGTCGCGTTGGTTCGGCCTGCGCTTGCGGATTCGGGACGGCGATGCCGAATTCGAGGAAAATGCACTGATCGACGGTGCGTTAAAGCCTGCCAAACTCGTCCGACGCAGCTATGGCGAACTGTCATGACCCTCGTCCTGTTCCCCGATGGCACTCGCGTCGACCTTGGCGAGCAGGACAACCGTATCGTGGCGGTGCTGCCGGGCGCGCTGGCGATGGTGCACCGTGCCGAGCTTCCCGGGCTTACCGACCGCCAGGCGCTGGCGGCGTCTCGCTTGATCGTCGCTGAAAGCAGCCTGACGCCGATCGACGCGATGCATGTCGCGATCGGCGGTGACGACGACGGCTTTCGCACAGTCGTCGCGGTCGAACGCGATGTGATGGCGCAATATCTGGCGTTATTGGCGGGTGAGGGGATCGACCCCGACGCGATCATACCGTCCACAATGCTGCTGCCCCGCCCGACCGAGGGTGCGATCCGCGGGTTAGTAGGCGGCGATACGATCGTTCGCTCGGCCAGTGACGCCTTTGTCGAGGAGCCAACGCTGATCGGATTGATCGGCGAAACCCCGCGCGACCTGCCGCTGGAGGATGTCGACGCAGCGATCATTGCCGCCGTCGCGCTGCCCGAAGTCAATTTGCGCCAGGGCGGGTTTGCGCGCAGTCACCGCTGGACGATCGACTGGGTCGCCGCTCGCCGCCTTGCCCGCCTGGCGGTAGGGTTGCTCGTGCTGACTGTCGCGGTCGAATTCGTCACACTCCTGCGGATTGATGCGACCGCCAAGCGAATCGAACGGGCCAATGCGGCGGCACAAGCGATTCCGGTGACGCCGGACGCCCTGCCGCTCGCCGGGGTGGCTGTCGCAGCGGTTGCCGCAACATCCGACACCGATCTTGGCGCGCTCAACGTCGATGCCGCCGGCACAATGCGGGTGACGGTTCGCGGACGCAATGCCGCGGCGCTTGACCAGGTGCAGGCACGGCTGGCCAGTTCGGGGCTGAGAATGAGCGTCGGGCCGACGACGGTGACCGGGGGGCGGGCCGCGCGCGAAGTGACGTTGGGGACGCCATGATCGCGCAATTCAAGACCTTCTGGGCAGAACGCTCGGCGCGCGAGCGCGCATTGCTGGGCGTGATGTTTTCCATGGCCGCCGCGATGTTCCTGTGGTTTGGCATCGCGCGCCCGCTGGCCGCCGCGCGCGTCCGGGCCGAGGCGCGGCTGGGCAGTGCCAGCGACGAAGCCGGACTGATCTCCGCACGGCGCAGCAGCGCAGCCACGAAAAGCTATCACGGCGCGCAGCCGATCGCTGACATGGTCCGCGCGACGGGCAGCGCTGCGGGGTTCACCGTGACTCGGGCCGATGGCGACGGCTCCGGCGGCGTCTCGCTCGCCGTTGCCAGTGCGCGAGCGCCAGCCCTGTTCGCATGGCTTGGTTCTCTGGAACGCCAAGGCGTGCGCGTCGCGACGCTCGATCTGCGCGCCAACCCCGATGGCTCACTCGCCGTCGAAGCTATCGTCAAGGGCGGGCGATGAAGGTGCGTCGTGCCCAAATTATCGCCTTCGTCGCGGTTGCGTTGGTCGCGCTTGTCGCCTTGTTCCCGCTGTCGCTGGCGATCCCCGTCTTTGGGCTCGACAAGGTCGTCTCCGCCCGTCGTGCCGAAGGGCCGATGTGGAGTGGCAAACTCTATGACGCGCGCATCGGTGGCATGCCCGTCGGCCTCGTCGGGGTGAAACTGCGATTTCTGCCGTTGCTCGCCGGTCGCGTTCGTGTCGACATGTGGAACCCTGGCGGCATTGGTGGGATCACCGCATGGCCTGGCGGGCGTGGAATCGATGACGTCAACGCCGCCCTGCCGATTGGCGCCGTGGCGGGGCAAGTCCCCGTTGACCGGGCGGCGTTGGAAGATGTCACGGTGCATTTTTCGGGCACACGCTGCACGCGCGCCGATGGGCGGCTCCGGCTTGCCCTGCGATATCCGCTTGCCGAGGGGCAGGCGACCCCAGTGCTCAGCGGTACCCTGCGCTGTGACGGAGATGCCGTCGCAACGCGCCTTGTCGATCCTGCCGGGACGGTCACGCTGTCTCTGCGCGTGATGGGCAATGGCAGCTATGCCGGGCGCATGGTGGGGGCGGGCATGGCGGTGCGCGTCGGCGGTCAGCTGTAACTTGACCTCGACGCGCTCGCGCGAGTAGGGCCGCGCGCATCCTGCGGCGGTCGTAGCTCAGTTGGTTAGAGCATCGGTTTGTGGTACCGAGGGTCGCGGGTTCAAGTCCCGTCGACCGCCCCATTTCTCCATAGTTTCAAGGATATAGATGATGGCGGCGGTCTGGGACTTCCCCGATTTCGACGCGCACGAAGGCGTGCACATGTTTCACGACCGCGCCAGTGGACTGTCGGCGGTCATCGGCATCCACTCGACGCACCTCGGTCCGGCGGCGGGCGGTACGCGCTTCTGGCATTACGCCGACAAGGCCGACGCGATTACCGACGTGCTGCGCCTTTCGCGGGGCATGTCGTACAAGAATGCGATGGCCGGACTGCCGATGGGGGGCGGTAAAGCGGTGATCCTGGCCGATGCCAGCAACACCAAGACTCCGCAGATGATCGCCGCCTTCGGCCGCGCGATCGAGTCGCTCGGTGGCCGCTATGTCACGGCCGAGGACGTCGGCATCTCAACCGACGACATGGTCGCGGTGCGAAAGGAAACCAGCTTCGTCTCGGGCTTGCCGGTGGCGGAAGGACAGGTCGGTGGCGATCCCGGGCCGTACACCGCCATGGGCATCTATCTTGGGGTCAAGGCGGCGGCGAAGCGCGCGTTCGGCACCTCGGACATGAGCCAGCGGCACGTAGCGATCCAGGGCATCGGCTCGGTGGGTGGCGGGCTTGCCCGGCTGCTCGCCGAGGAAGGCGCCAAGTTGACGCTCGCCGATGTCTCGGCGGGCCGGGCGAAGGCGTTGGCGGACGAGCTGGGCGGCCGCTGCGTTGCGGCTGCCGACATCTTGTCAGTCGAGGCTGATGTGCTCAGCCCTTGCGCGCTCGGCGCGATCCTGAACGCGGAAAGCATTGCCAGTCTGCGCGTGCCGGTGGTGGCGGGTGGTGCGAACAATCAACTGGCAACGCCCGACGACGGCGATCGGCTGCACGCGCGAGGCATCCTCTTTGCGCCGGATTACGTCATCAATGCGGGTGGAATCATCAATGTCGCACTCGAATATCTCGGGCAGAGCAGCCCCGACGAAGTCGACAATCGGATCGCGCTGATCCCCGAACGCCTGGAGGCAATCTGGGCGGAGAGTGAAACGTGTGGCGACACCCCGGCGCGCGTTGCCGACCGCATGGCGCAGAAGCTGATCGGGCGCGGATAAATTGGTCTGCAGCCGGACGGCCAAGGGCAAACACGCCAGTTCGGATTGATCTCTGCTTACCGCGTACAAGGGTTACTCGGTACGGGATGACGTTTGGAGCGTCCCATTGCCGAGACCGACCTTTTTCTGGCGTGCGCATTTGGGTACCCGCCGCCCGTTGCACGTTTGCGGCGTCAGCGCCCTTCTTCTTCTGCTGAGTTGCAGCCCCGCCATCGGTCAGCCGGCCGGTGCCGCGCTGATGCGGCGCATCGCTGCTGCCAAAAGCGGCGAGACGATCAACGTCAAACCGGGCAATTATGGACCGATCACTCTCTCAAATCTGAGGTTTGCCAAGCCGGTTCGCCTGCTTGCCGGCGGGGCCAATTTTTCCGGGATTGTTCTTCGCGACATCGCGGGGATTGAATGGATTGGGGGCACCGTGACCGGCCCGGGCGGACGAAGCTATGGCATCAACATCGCCAGCAGCCGCAACGTCCGCATCGAAAGCATGACGATCACCGGCGCCCATCGCGGCATCGTCATCGATCGCAGTGCGAACGTGGCAATCGTGGGCAATCGCCTGACCGGCCTGATTTCCGACGGAATCGACATCGCGCTGTCGCACGGGGTGCGTGTCGAGCGGAACAGTTGTCGCAATTTCAGCCCGACGCCTGCGGTTTACGATGCCGCCGGCAAGAATATCAAAGACGGGGATCATCCCGATTGCATCCAGGCCTGGTCACGTCCCACTGCGCCGCCGACTTCGGATCTGACGATCATCGGCAACGATATCGAGGGCCGGATGCAGGGCATATTCCTTGGTAACCACGTGCGGAACGGTGTCGACGATGGCGGGTTCGACCGCGTCGTCATCCGCGGTAATCGGATGAAGATTGCCTTTCCCAATGCTATATCCATCGGCAATGGACGTGCGACGCTGATCACGGACAACGACGTGACGACTATCCCTGGATCGATGCTGCCCAATAAGCCCGTGGCGGTGAAGGCGTCGATCCGTATTTCGGGACCAGGTGTCATCGCGTGTGGCAACCGGGTTCCGTTCGACGCCGCAAGGTGTCGGGACGCAGCCCTGCCGATAAGGCGCAACGCCATGCGCCTTGCTGTCGTTGCCAACCACGATCCAAATAACATTGCGAAATGGGCGGGGACGCCGTTCTACATCGTCCGGACACTGAACAGACGGATCGACGATCCGATTGTCATAAATACGCCCCGGATCGATCGACTGCTGCATCTGGTCAACAAGATCACGATGCGGATGCGGATCGACCTTTTTCGGGAAGCCATCGTCACTCGCGCCTATGCATGGCACCTGCGCAGGAAACTGGTCAGGCACCGCGCGGATGCGCTCGTCTCGGTGGGCGCAACGCACAAGATTTGCGATCTCAATTGGGATCGGCCGGTGGTCCACGTACAGATGCGCTGTTTGCGACGATCGTCGCGACACACGCTCATTATGGTCGCATGTCTTCACGCACGAAGCGGCGGGGCAATGCAGTTCAGCAGCGCGCGCTGTCACGGGTGCAAAAAGTTTATCTTAGTTCGTCATGGGCCGCAGAGGATGCGATGCTCCGCTATCCTCAATTTGCTGAAAAGATGGCCCATCTGCCATTCGGCGCAAATATCGACGATCCGCTGGACACGTCGGAACTGCCAAGGAGTTTCGTCTGCTGTTTGTCGGCACGACATGGGAGGCGAAAGGCGGCCCGGAGTTGCTGCGGGTGTTTGAAAAGGTCCGTGCGGGCGTTCCGTCAGCAACGCTCGACATTGTCGGAGTGATGCCGGACCAGCCGCTGCCTCCCGGCGTGACCGTGCACGGACGGCTGGCCAAGAACGACCGGACAGAGGCGGCAAAGCTCGATGAGTTGTATCGCCATGCAGCGTTCCTCGTCGTGCTCAGCCGACATGAGGCGTTCGGCATAGTGTTCTGCGAAGCGGCCGGCTATGGCGTGCCGGCAATCGCGACGCGGGTCGGTGGAATTTCGGCCATTGTCGAGGACGGTCGGACCGGACTGACCTTCGCGTTGGATGAGAGCCCCGCGCGGATTGCCGCGGAGATGATCGCGCTCAAGGCCGATGCCGCGCGCTACTCTCACTTTGCCCGCGCATCTCGGAGCCGCTACGAAACAAGCCTGAACTGGAATGCGTGGGCCTGATAAGATCATGCATCGATGGTCGGTCAGGCCATTATCGCCCGCGACTAGTCGGTGAGCAAGGCTCGTTTCCGCAAAATAAGCTTCTGCAAGTCGTTTGTGATCCACAGGCTCTTGTCACGTCGGTCGCGGGCGAACAAGGCGGCGGCGCATCAGGCATGCGACTGCAAAGGCTTCCTGCTCAGTCGTCGACCAGACAACGTCGCTGGCCACAATCCGATGACGATTGCTCCAGGCGTGCAAACCATCGAAACTCAAGATCCGACGCGATCTACGGCCGATCCACTTCGCCATGGCGTCTGAGCCGTCTTCGGACTGCTCTACGGACAGGCCCAGGGCTTCTGCTCGATGAGAGCCATAGGGCAAGCGTTCCGATTCGAAACCTTGTGCAAATCGGGCTGCCTGCGCCGATCTCCACGGCAGTAGCTCGAATGAACATAGATGCGCGCGGCACGGGGTGCCGATCTGAGGCCCGCTGATACCGAGTGAATTGTTCGATGACGAAACGTTCGCCATTGGCGTCGAATTCAAAGAACGCCTCGTCATGCCAGGCGCGGAGGACCGTTCGTGCTGCGAACACGCGCCAGATCCTTATAAGCGGTCCGTCGATTGACTTACCGGCGGGCGATTCTCCCAACCCATTCTGCAAGGCAAAACCGATCCGATTGTCGGAAAACTTTTTCAGTGATTAGCGGCGGAAAAATGTCGCATCGTTCTAGGCGAGGTGCGTCCGCCTTCCATCGCATGCGTCAGCATTTAGGGCAGCCGGCATGAGCAATTACCGCATTCAGGGTGCCACGGGCGAGTTCGAGGTCGTTATCGGGCTGGAAGTCCATGCGCAGGTGACGTCCGACGCCAAGCTGTTTTCCGGTGCGTCGACCGCGTTCGGGTCGGAGCCGAACACCAATGTCTCGCTGATCGACGCGGCGATGCCGGGCATGTTGCCGGTGCCGAACCGCGAGTGCATCCGCCAGGCGGTGCGCACCGGGCTGGCGATCGACGCGCAGATCAACCGCTGGAGCCGCTTCGACCGCAAGAATTATTTCTACGCAGATCTGCCGCAGGGTTACCAGATTTCGCAGCTCTATCACCCGCTGGTCGGTGAGGGATCGCTGACCGTCACGACCGACGAGGGCGACAAGACCATCGGCATCGAGCGAATCCATGTGGAACAGGATGCGGGCAAGCTGATGCACGACCAGCATCCGTCGATGTCCTATGTCGACCTCAACCGTTCGGGCGTCGCGTTGATGGAGATCGTGTCCAAGCCCGACATGCGTTCGCCCGAAGAGGCGGGGGCCTATGTCCGCAAGCTGCGCCAGTTGCTGCGCTATGTCGGCAGCTGCGATGGCAATATGGAGCAGGGCTCGATGCGCGCGGACGTCAACGTGTCGGTGCGCAAGGCGGGGGAGGAATTCGGCACACGGACCGAAACCAAGAACGTCAATTCGGTGCGGTTCATCCAGCAGGTCGTCGAGTTCGAGGCCAAGCGCCAGGTCGCGGTGATCGAGGACGGCGGCAAGATCGTCCAGGAGACCCGGCTGTTCGACCCGGACAAGGGCGTGACGCGGTCGATGCGATCGAAGGAAGACGCGCACGATTATCGCTATTTCCCCGACCCCGACCTGTTGCCGCTCGAGCTGACCGACGACTTCGTCGAGCAGGCGCGCGCCAGCCTGCCCGAATTGCCCGACGCCAAGCTGGCGCGGTTCACGAGCGAGCTTGGGATCAGCGCATACAATGCCGACGTGCTGACTGCGGACGTCGATACCGCCAACTGGTTCGAGGCTTTGCTGGCGGAAGGCGTCGATGCCAAACTGGCAGCGAACTGGGTGGCGGCGGAGCTGTTCGGCGCGCTCAACCGCACCGGCCGCGACATCAATTCGTCGCCGGTTACCCCGGCGGCAGCGGGGGAACTGCTGAAGCTGCAGGGCGACGGAACGCTCTCAGGCAGCCTTGCCAAGCAGGTGTTCGAGAAAATGCTCGAAACCGGTGACAGCGCAGGTGCGATCGTCGAGCGCGAAGGCCTGAAGCAGACCAGCGACACCGGCGCGATCGATTCGGCGGCACAGGGCGTGGTCGATGCAAATGCCGATAAGGTCGAGCAGTATCGCGGCGGCAAGGAGGCGCTGTTCGGCTTTTTCGTTGGCCAGACCATGAAGGCGATGGGCGGCAAGGCCAATCCGAAAGTCGTCAACGAGGTGCTGAAAAAAATCCTTGGATAATAGGATTTGGAATGAGACCTAATCCGCAAGGGGAGGGGATCATGATTCGATGGATAGCGGCGCTGGCCCTCGGCTGCGCCAGCCTGGCAGGGGCGGAAACGCTCACCAATGCAGACATAATCGCGCTGCGATCGGCGGGCCTGGGTGACGAGATCATCCTGGCCAAGATGCGCGCGACCCCCGGGTCGTACGACACGTCGACGGCACAGCTGATCGCCCTGAAAGGCAAGGGCGTGTCGGCAACGGTGATCGCCGCCATGATCGGCGCGCCGCAGCCATCCCCGTCAGCGGTCGCCACGCCGGCCATGCCGAGCGGGATCGACGATGGTGCGACGCCGCCTGCGCCCGGAATTTACCTGATCGACGAAACCGGCGGTAGGCGACGTTTCGCGCGCATCGACGCGACGGGGGCGAACCAGGCCAAAAGCGGCGGGGTGCTCGGCTATGCACTGACCGGCGGATTGGCCTCGATGAGCGTGAAGGCAGTGATTCCCGGCGCCACCGCGCGGATCCACGCCGCGACAGGCGAACCGGTCTTCATGTTTCGCGTGGACCAATCGGGGAGCAACATCTTCACCGGTCCACTGGGCACCAGCGTGACGCCCAATGATTTCTCGCTTGTGCGCTTGGTCGCGAAGGAGGGCCGGCGTGAGGCACGCGTCGGCAGCATGAATATCGGCGGCATGAAGGCGGGGGTGATGGACAAGGATCGCATCGCCTTTCGTTACGACGAGGTTTCACGCGGGGCATTCCGGGTGACGCCGACGGCGCCGCTTGCAGCCGGCGAATATGGGTTCCTGTATCAGCCGGCTTCAGCGGCGGGCCTCGGATCTGGCGCGGGCGGCGCGGCGAGCGCGCGGGTGTTCGATTTCTCCGTCGGCGGCGCACCAGGCTAGCGTTCGGCAAGCGCTGCAGGCGATGGACGTCTCATCGACGTTCGAACATAGTCGGGGCTGGAGGCTGGCGATCCACGCAGAAACAGAGGGACGGCTGATGCCATTCGGAAAACTGCACGGGCAAAAGCGATCAGGTGGTCGTCTCGAACTGCAGGCTCGCCAGGCGCGCGTAGAGGCCCGATGCGCGGCTGAGCGCGTCATGCGTGCCCTGTTCGACGATGCGACCGTGATCCATCACGATGATGCGGTCGGCGGCGCGGACGGTGGCGAGGCGGTGGGCGATGACGAGCGTGGTGCGGTTGGCCATCAGCCGTTCAAGCGCGTCCTGCACCAGCCGCTCGCTCTCGGCGTCCAGTGCGCTGGTTGCCTCGTCGAGCAGCAGGATCGGCGCGTCGCTCAAAATCGCGCGGGCGATGGCGAGGCGCTGGCGCTGCCCACCCGAAAGCCGCGCGCCGCCTTCGCCCATGAAGGTATCGAGCCCATCGGGCAGGCGGAGGAGGAATTCGGCGGCGTTGGCGGCTTCGGCTGCGGCCCACAGCTGCGTCGTCGCTCGCGTCCCACTGGCCATAACGCAGATTGTCGCGTGCCGACGCGGCGAAGATCACCGTTTCCTGCGGAACCATGGCGAGGTGGCGACGGACCGATTGCGGATCGGCCTGGGGGAGGGGGACGCCATCAATGCTCAACGTGCCGCTCTGCGGATCGTAAAAGCGTTGAAGCAGCTGAAACAGCGTGGTCTTCCCTGCGCCCGAGGGTCCGACCACCGCCAGCGTTTCGCCGGCCGCGATGTCGAGCGTGAAGTCGTCGAGCGCCGCCACTTCCGGTCGGGTCGGATAGCGAAAGGTGACCCGATCGAAGGTCACGCGGCCCTGGGGCCGGATCGGGCAGCGCGGTCGGATGGGCGGGGGAGGCGATGCCCGGCTGTTCCTGCAGCAACTCGGTCAGTCGGCCCGCCGCGCCAGCCCCGCGCAGAATGTCGCCATAAACCTCGGTCAAGGCACCGAGTGACCCGGCAACCAGCCCGCCGGTGAGCACGAATGCGGCGATGCTGCCGCCCGACATGCGTCCCGACTGAACGTCGAGCGCGCCCTGCCACATCACCAGCGTGATCGCGCCGAAAACAAGGGCGATGGTGATCGCGGTCATCACCGCGCGCAATCGGATGCGCGACCGGGCGGTGGCGAACGTGCGTTCGACCGCGCCGGTAAAGCGTGCCGCCTCGCGCTCCTCCTGCCCGAACGCCTGCACGACCTTCATCGCGCCGAGCACTTCGTCGACCATCGCGCCGACATCGGCGATGCGGTCCTGGCTCGACCGCGAGAGCAACCGCACCCGGCGCGACAGGATGACGATCGGTGAGATGATCACGGGAATGCCGAGCAACAGCATGCCCGTCAGCTTTGGCGCCAGCGTCAGCAGATAGACGATGCCGCCCGCCGCCATCACGAGATTGCGGAGCAGCATCGACACGGTGGTGCCGACGACCTGTTCGATCACCGATGTGTCGGCGGTCAGCCGGCTTGCGATTTCCGACGGGCGGTTTTCCTCGAAAAATGCCGGCGACAGGCGCAGCAGATTGGCCTGCACCGCGGAACGCAAATCGGCGACAACGCGCTCGCCCAGCCATGTCACGAAGTAGAAACGCAGTGCGGTGGCGATGGCCATGACCACGACGATCAACAGCAGATACTGAAACCAGCGCGAGATGTCGCCGCCCCCGCTCGCGAAGCCGCGGTCGATCACCAGTTTGAAGCCGTTGGGAATCGCCAGTGTCGCCGCCGCGGCGATCAGCAACGACGCGAGCGCCGCGACAAGATGCCCGGGATATCGCGCCACGATCGGCCAGACGATAGCGAGACTGCTCAGTTTGCGGGACGCGGGCGCGGTGGGGTCGTCGGCCATTGGCGGCGCGCCTAGGACGCGGGGGCAGGACTGTCCATTGTGCATTGCAACACGGCCGACGATGCGCCATGCCGTCCAGGTGCTATACGATATTTATGAGTTCCAGCGCGGCTGGCTCGCCGGGCTGGGCGCCGCCGCCGAATGGAGCGCGGACCTGCTCCAGTCCCCCAATCACCCGATGGCGAAATTTGGTGGTCCCGCGCTTGGTTCCGCGCTCGAAGTGTTTGCGCACGCGGCGGAAACAAGCGGGGAAGCCGGACTTCGGGCTGACCAGGACGATCGTCGATGGCCGCGAAGTCGCGGTGGTCGAAGAGATCGTCGTCCGCAAGCCTTTTGGTCAATTGAAGCGTTTCGCTCGCGAAGGCGTGACGGGCCAGCCCAGGCTGCTGATCGTGGCTCCGATGTCGGGCCATTATGCGACGTTGTTGCGCGGCACCGTCGAACGTATGATGCCGGGGCACGACGTCTATATCACCGATTGGCGCGACGCGCGGCAGGTGCCGTTGTCCGACGGCAGGTTCGACCTCGATGACTATGTCGATTACCTGATCGAGTTCCTGGGCGCGATCGGCCCCGGCGCGCACATGCTGGCGGTGTGCCAGCCCTCGGTCCCCGCGCTCGCCGCGGTCGCGCTGATGAACGCCCAAGAGCATCCCGCGACGCCGCGCACGCTGACCATGATGGGCGGGCCGGTCGATACGCGCGAGGCGCCGACTGCGGTCAACACGGTGGCGACGCAGCGCCCGTTTGCCTGGTTCGAGCAGAACGTCATCCAGACCGTGCCGATGCAATATCCGGGCGGCGGTCGCCGGGTCTATCCTGGCTTTCTTCAGCTTGCCGGGTTCATGTCGATGAACCTCGGCAACCACATGACGTCGCATTGGGAGTTGTTCCGGCACCTCGTCGCCGGCGACGGCAGCAGCGCGGACGCGACCAAGGCGTTTTACGACGAATATCGCGCGGTGTGCGACATGACGGCCGAATTCTACCTGCAGACAATCGACGTCGTGTTCCAGCGGCATGCGCTGCCGAAGGGCGAGTATATGCATCGCGGCGCGCGCGTCGATCTGCGGCGCGATCACCAAGACGGCCTTGCTGGCGATCGAGGGTGAAAAGGATGATATTTCCGGCATCGGGCAGACCAAGGCGGCGCTGACCGTGGCTACCGCCCTGCCGGATGCCGAAAAGAAGTATTTCCTGGCGCCCGGCGCGGGCCATTACGGCATTTTCAACGGCAGCAAGTGGCGCAACACGCATCGCGCCGGTCGTCGAAGACTGGATCGCCTCGCACGAGAAGTGAGCGAGGCGATCCTGATCAGTCCTACAGACTGACTTCGGCGACCTTGTCCTTGTAATCCTTTTTCGGGTCGATCCCGATCAGCATCTTCAGCCCGGCGACGGCCGAGTTGGCGTCGATCCAGATCTCGGCGCTTTCGGTGTCGAGACGGATCAGAGCGATCTTGGGATCGTCCTTGCCTTCATACCAGGCCGCGACATAGGGGTTCCACAGCCGATCGATCGTCGCGCGGTCGCGCGATGTCGACAACGTGCCCTGCACGGTCGCCCAGACATCGTGACCCTTGCTTACGAAATTCGCCAGCGCACGGTTGCCGCTGCGGGACGCGCCGCCGTCACCGATCTGCGTATAAAGGTGATTGTCGGTGGAGGTGAAGAACCAGAGCGGCCCGCCCTCGACATCGTCGTCGTCGAGTTGCGCCGTCATCGGTCGGGCATGGCCGTCTTCACCTTCGGCGAGGCCCAGGAACATGGTCATGTCTTTCTTGAGCGCTTTCCAGAACTTCGATTTAATCTCTGCGTCGTCGGCCATGCTGTCCTCCGTTAAGGTTGCAGGGGTAACGGATCGTCGGTGAGGCTGGTTCCCAGTGCATCAACCGGTTGCTAACCCGCGACCGCGACATATAGCGGGCGCCATGCCCATTGCAGGGGAAGTCGATTGAGCCGGGAAGATGTCATCGCGCGGTTGATGCCGATCATGGAGGACGTGTTCGACCGTGACGACCTCAACTATGCCGACAATTTGGGCGCGGAGGATGTGGAGGAGTGGGACAGCCTGTCGCACATCCGCTTCGTCGTCGCGGTCGAAAAGGAATTTGGGCTGCGCTTCACCACCGCCGAGATCGAGGATGGCGAGACATTGGGTGAGCTGGTCGACCTGATCGTCGCCAAGACGAGCTGACGTGCTCGACATCGCCGACCTGCTGCCCTGGCTGCCCGCGCCGCCCGGGGATGCGCGCGCTCGGCTGAAGTCCGGCGACCTGGCCGAGCTGCGGCGGCTGACGATGACGCGGCTCGACATGACCGGGCTGGGCCGTGTGGCCAAGTTGGTGAAGCGCGATGCGGCTGCCCTCGCGCAGGCGCTGGGCATGGCGGCGATCAGGATCGGGCTGGTCGGCAGCCACACGCTCGATTTCATAGCCGAGGCGATCGAGGGTACGGCGATCCGACACGGCTTCGTCGCCGAGGTGGTCGCAGCGACTTCGGGCAAGTCGCGCAGGCAGTGCTCGATGAGAACTCGCCGCTTGTATGCGGCCAAGCCAGACTACGTTGTCGTGTCACTCGACGCGCATGCGCTACAACTGGCGCGGCCGCGCTTCGGCGACGGTGAAGCGAATGCCGCGGTCGCTGCCGCTGTTGCGCAGCTGGCGGGTTATGCGGAAGCGATCCGCGGGCAGGGCGGGACGCCGGTGCTGACGACGCTGGCGCCGCCCGCCGATCCGTTATTCGGCGGATTCGACGCGCGGATCGACGGTTCGCCGCGGGCGATGATCGAAGCGTTCAATCAGAAATTGGCCGCAATCGACGGCGTGCTGATCGTCGACGTCGCAGCGGTGGCAACAAGCGTCGGCACCGCGCAATGGCATGACCGCCGCGCCTGGCATCGCGCCAAACTGCCTTTTGCTGTCGAGGCGACACCGCTGTTCGCCGACCATGTCTGCCGCGTCATCGGTGCGGCGCGGGGGCGGGCACGCAAATGCCTCGTCCTCGATCTCGACAACACTTTATGGGGCGGGGTCATCGGCGACGACGGGGTCGATGGCATCGTCATCGGGCAGGGCAGCGCGGCAGGGGAAGCGCATCTCGCGATCCAGACGCTGGCGCTCGACCTGCGCACCCGCGGCGTGGTGCTGGCGGTCTGTTCAAAGAACGAGGAGGCGGTCGCCCGTACTGCGTTCGATCAACATTCGGACATGGTGCTGAGGGGCGATCACTTCGCAGTGTTCGTCGCCAATTGGGCGAACAAGGCCGACAATCTGCGCGACATCGCCAAGCGATTGAACCTCGGCACTGACGCGCTGGCGTTTCTGGATGACAATCCGGCGGAGCGGCTGCAGGTGCGCAGCGAACTGCCCGAAGTCGCGGTGATCGAGGTGGGTGACGACCCGGCGGATTATGCGGGGCTGGTCGCCCGCTCAGGCTGGTTCGAAGCTGTGGGCTTTTCCGCCGAAGACCTGGCGCGTGCCGAACAATATCGCGCAAACAGCGAGCGATTGGCGATGGCCGAAAGCGCCAGCGATATGGGCGCGTACCTTCAGTCACTCGATATGCGTATGACGATCCGACCGTTCGATAGCGCCGGCCGCGCGCGCATCGCGCAACTGATCAACAAGTCGAACCAGTATAACCTGACCACGCGCCGCTACGGCGAGGCCGATGTCGCGGCGATTGAAACGTCGACCGGGAAATATGCACGGCAAATCCGGCTGACCGATCGCTTCGGCGACAATGGCATGATCTCGGTCGTGATCTGGGACTGCGGACCCGATGTGTGGCGCTGTGACAGCTGGCTGATGAGTTGCCGGGTGTTGGGTCGGCGCGTCGAAGAAGCGGCGCTGGCCGAGGTCGCGGCCGCGGCACGCGCGGCGGGAGCCACCACTCTCGAGGGGCTGTACGTGCCGTCGCCCAAAAACGGCATCGTCACCGAGCATTGGGGCAAGCTCGGCTTTGCGAAGGTGGCCGGAGAGGTCGACGGCACGACGCGTTGGCAGCTCGCTCTCAATGACTATACGCCACCGGAATTGCCCATCGCCGTGGAGACCGCATGACCGACTCCCTGACGCTCACGGCTTATCCGCAACTCGACCGGATGGTCGGGCTCGTGCTTAGCCGCTGGCCGGAACACCGTGCCTATCTGACCAAGAGTTTGGGCCGGCGGAGTCCGGCCGAACTGGCGACCAGCGAACTGGCGGCGGCAGCGGTGATGAAGCTGGCCGCCGCCAATGCCGACGATGTCGCCGATGATTATCGCTGGCTGTGCGGCATGTTGCGCGAGGAAGAACTGAATTTCGCGCGCACCGATGCGTATCGGTATTCGACGTTCGAAGAAACCAACACGCATGTCTATTCGAACGCAGTACTGATGGCGCGTTACATGCACGGGCTGCTGTTCAGTCACGTGCTGTGGTTCGGGTTTGCTGCGTCGCTGCATTATTTCCTCCAGCGGCTCGAGGCGCGACTGCCCAAGGGGGCGCGGGTCCTGGAAGTCGGGCCGGGACACGGGCTGTTGCTCTACCTCGCGCTGACCGAACTTGGCGCGGGCGAAGTGCATGGCTGGGACGTCAGCCAGGTGTCGCTCGACCAGACCGCCGAGGCGATGACCCTGCTAAGCGCCACGGCGCAGCTGCGGATCCAGGACATGAACCGCGTCGAGCCGGGGGCGGAAGGGTTCGACCTCGTGATCCTGAGCCACCTGCTGGAACATCTCGAGGACCCCGTGACCGCGCTCAAATCAATGCGCGGCGCGATTGCCAAGGGCGGCAAGCTGCTCGTCAACATTCCAACCAACGCGCCCAATCCCGACCATCTCGTGCTGCTGCGCCATCCCGACGAGGCGCTGAAAATGATGCGCGAGGGCGGCTTTAACGTTGTCGAGCATGCAGTGTTCACCACCGAGGGCGCGTCGTTGACCTCGGCGCTGCGCAAGAATGCCGCGACCATCGTCTCGATCATCGCGGAAGCCGCATGAAGACACGCGTCATGCCCTTCGCGGCGACACATGTGCCCGCGGTCAAGGCGATGAACGCGCGGCTGAAGGCGGCGGGGAACAGCTGGGCGTTTTACGACATGGCCGTGCCGCGCTGGCTGGGCGGTGAAGATACGACGGCCGAGCGGCGCCACGTCCTGGCGGTTGACGGTGAGGGCGCGGTGCATGGCGGCATCGTCGTCAAGACGCAGCGATGGAAGCTGGGCGACTCCGAACGCACGCTGCTGACGTGGCAGGGGCCGGTCAGCGAGGGCCTGATCGACAAGGCGCATGCCGGGGTGGCGACCAAGTTCCTGATGCACCTGCGCGACCAGAACCTGCCGCTTTTCGGTTGGGGCGGGTCCGACCAGCTCAACCCGCTGCTCGCGGCGATGGGGTGGGCTTATTTCCCCACGCCGCTCGTGATGAAGTTCGTGCGGCCGCAACGCGTGGCGCGCCTTGCCCCGTTCTTGCGGACGAGCAAAATGCGCCGAAATCTGCTGGATTTCGCTGCCATGACTGGCGCCGTGGCGGTAGGCGGACGGCTGGCGACGGCGGCACTGCGAAGCCGATACGGTTTGAGCGGGGGCGGGGCCGCGGCCATTCGGGAGGATCAATTCGGCACATGGGCCGACGACATCTGGACGCAGGCCGCGCCCCGTTATCGTGCTACGGCAGTCCGGGATCGAGCCGCACTCCAGCGCGTGACGGCAAGCTGGCCTGGCGTCGAGATTTGCCGCGTGGAACGTCGCGGACAGACGATCGGCTGGGCAGCACTGCTTGTCACGCAAATGCGTAACGACACGCGCTTCGGCGACCTCAAGGTTGGTTCGGTGATCGATGCGCTCAGTCTGCCGGGTGAAGAATTGGCAACGGTGGGGGCAGCGACACGTCGATTGCGCAAGGCGGGAGTCGACCTGATCGCCGGCAATCTGACGCACCATTGCTGGTTGAAAGCTTTCGCCGCCCAGGGTTTTATTCGCTTCGAAGGTCGCCGCGCGCTGTACGTGGCGGAGGAAATGATGACCCTGCTAAGCAACGCTGGCGCTCACCCGCCCCGAGACATTCACTTCATGCCGATCGACGGCGACGGGCCGATCGGCCTGTGACGGTCGTTTTCCTCCGCGACGACGATGCCGGGGCGCTGACGCCCGAGCTGCGCCAATTCGCCGCAGTCTTCGAGGGAGCGGGACTCCCCGTGAGCTACCAGGTCATCCCCGCCAAGCTGACCGACGAATGCGCCGAATGGTTCAAGGCGCGAAAGGCGGCGGCGCCCGACTTGTACGAGATCGGCCAGCACGGGATGACGCACCACGTCACCGTTGGCGACGTGATCAGGAACCACGAATTCGGCCCCGAACGCGACTATGTCGAACAGCTCTCGCTGATCAGCGAAGGCCGGGCGATCCTTGACGCGAAATTGGGCGATGCATGGAATCATCGACTGTTCACGCCGCCCCAGCACAAGTTCAACCGGGATACGCTCCGGGCGCTCGCGGCGAGTGGTTTTTCCGTGATTTCCGGGGCGAGCTACACCGATCCGATCCGTCGCGCGGCCTATGTCGTGGGCCGCGCGCTCGGTCGCACGACGATTCGCGGCGGGGGCGTGTCATGGCACGGCAAGACACGTCCGGAAGCGCCGCTCACGGAAATGTCGATCAGCGTCGCGGTCGACGAGGGATCACCCCTCGACCGAGACCTGGATGCGGTTATGACCGACATCGCACGCGCCCGGCGGCAGACAATCTATGTGGGCCTCATGTTTCACCACCAAGCATGGAGCGGCGACGACAAGCGCGACTGGCTCACCGAATTGGCTCGTCGCCTCAAACGGCTTGAAGGCGTTGACTTCGCCTCGCTGGGCTCGGCGGCCAACGGGCTCGCTGCGAGCTGACAAAAATGGTGCCCAGAAGAGGACTCGAACCTCCACGGCCTTGCGACCGCCAGCACCTGAAGCTGGTGCGTCTACCAATTCCGCCATCTGGGCACGGGGTAGGGGCGGGCCTGTAGGTCGAGCGGCGGCGGCTTGTCAATCGCGAGCGCGAGCGGCAAGGCGCGGCGCATGGACAAAAACAGGCTGGTCACCCTTATCGGCGGCGGCGGCTTCATCGGCCGTTACGCCGCACGCGAACTCGCCAAGGCGGGTTGGCGCATCCGTATCGCGGCGCGGACCCCGCAGGCGGCATTCTCGGTCCGGCCGCAGGCTGCACTAGGGCAGATGGGCTTTGTTCGCTGCGACATTCGCAATCCCGCGAGCGTGGCGCGCGCGGTCGTGAACAGCGACGCGGTCGTCAATCTGGTCGGCATCCTGAAAGGTAATTTCCGCGCCTTCCACATCGATGGCGCGCGCCATGTCGCCGAAGCGGCGGCGCAGGCAGGCGTAGGGACGCTGGTGCATGTCTCGGCAATCGGGGCCGATGCCCAGAGCGCATCGGCCTATGCCGCGTCGAAGGGCGCGGGCGAGGCGGCGGTGCGTGCGGCTTACCCAGGCGCCACGATCCTCCGCCCGTCAGTGGTCTTCGGACCTGAGGACGACTTCATCAATCGTTTCGCTCGACTGCAAAGCCTGTTGCCCATCGTCCCCGTAATCAGGCCCGAAGCGCGGTTTCAACCGGTCTATGTCGGGGACGTCGCTGCGGCGATCACCGCTGCAACCGGGGGACGGGGCGTGGCGAGACGTTCGAGCTGGGCGGACCCGAGGAAATCACGATGGAGGCCTAAATCGCCGTATCGCGATCGCCACGGATATGAGGCGCGGCTTCCTACCCATGCCTGACGTGGTGACGCGGCTGATGGCCAAGGCGACCGGCTGGCTTCCCCTTGCGCCGATCACGCTTGATCAATGGACGATGCTCGGCGTGCCGAGCGTAGCGACCGGTCCGGGTCTGAGGGAGCTGGGCGTCACGCCGACACCGCTCGATGCGGTGGACGGGTGGCTGGTCCAATATCGCCGTCAGGGACGCTTCACGACCGACGCGACCGCCTGATGTCCGATACGATTTCTGCGATCATCCTCGGCATCGTCGAGGGCGTGACCGAATATTTGCCGGTGTCTTCCACCGGCCACCTCATCCTCGCCAGCAAGCTGCTCGGCTATGACGATGCGCGGTGGAACGTGTTCAATATCGCGATCCAGCCAGGCGCGATCCTGGCGATCGTCGTGCTGTACTGGCGCACGTTCCTGACCGTCGGGGACCGGGGTTGTTGCAGCGGCGGCCCGAAGCGGTTGCGTTCACCCGCAACGTGCTGGTTGCGTTTCTGCCGGCGGTGATCATCGGGCTGGCGGTAAAGGATCATATCGACGCGCTGCTGGAGAATGCGGTGGTCGTCGCCTGGGCGCTGATCATCGGCGGCGTGGCGATCTTGATCATCGAACGGCTGGCCAAGCCGCGTGAGGTTCATGGCGTGGCCAATGTGACGACGGGTGAAGCGATCAAGGTCGGGCTGATGCAATGCCTCGCGATCATTCCCGGGCGTCAGCCGTTCGGGAGCGACGATCATGGGTGCGATGTCACTGGGAATAGACCGGCGGACCGCGGCGGAGTTCAGTTTCTTCCTCGCATTGCCGACATTGATCGGGGCGACAGCGTTGCAGATGTTCAAGCATCGCAACGAAATCGCCAGCTCACGACCTTGAACCTTATCGCGATCGGCTTTGTCGTGTCGTTCGTCGTGGCACTGGCGGTGATCAAGGCGTTTCTCGCGATCGTCACGCGCCATGGCTTCGCGCCTTTCGCGTGGTACCGGATCGTCGCTGGCGGTGGCGCGCTCGTTTGGCTCTCAATACGATAGGTCCGTTCCGGTCCTGATCCGTTGAAAGCAAACTGAGATAAAGCGCCCGCTGATCAATCCCGCGCTTGAAATCGGTAAGTCACTCTGACCCAAAACTTGACGACCGGATCGAGTGTGCGCATTTCGTGGTGCATGCCGGGGGACAATGCTCAAATTCGTAATCGCGGGTCAGGATTATCCCGACAAACGCGACGCATGGGATCGGGCGCAGGATTTTGCGGAGATCGCGGACAAGTACGCGCCGGTAAAGGCCGAGGAGCAGGCGTCGCGCTGTTCGCAATGCGGCGTGCCCTATTGCACGGTGCATTGCCCGCTGCACAATCACATTCCCGATTGGCTGCGTCTGACTGCCGAGGGGCGGCTGCGCGAGGCTTATGAGCTTAGCAATGCAACCTCGACGATGCCCGAGATTTGCGGCCGCATCTGTCCGCAGGACCGGCTGTGCGAAGGCAATTGCGTCATCGAATTTTCGGGCCACGGCGCGGTGACGATCGGATCGGTAGAGAAATTCATCACCGATACCGCGTGGGAACAGGGCTGGGTCGAGCCGGTTGCAGGTCGGCCCGCCGCGCGGACAAACGGTCGGCGTGATCGGCGCAGGGCCGGCAGGGCTGACGACGGCTGAGTTGCTGCGCGCGCAGGGTTACGAGGTGCATGTCTATGATCGCCACGACCGCGCGGGCGGGCTGCTGACTTACGGCATTCCCGGCTTCAAGCTGGAGAAGCCGGTGGTGATGCGCCGCGTCGATCGTCTGAAGGCGGCGGGCATCGTGTTCCACGAAGGCTTCGAGGTCGGCCGCGATGCAAGCATGGACGATCTGCGCGAACGCCATGACGCGATTTTGATCGCGACGGGCGTGTACAAGGCGCGAGTGATCAAGGCCGATGGCGTCGAACTGGACGGCGTGGTGGAAGCGCTCGACTACCTCACCGCGTCCAACCGCAAGGGCTTTGGCGATGCGGTGCCGGCATTTGACAGCGGCGCGCTCAACGCCACAGGCAAGCGCGTCGTCGTCATCGGCGGCGGTGACACGGCGATGGACTGCGTCCGCACCGCTGTTCGCCAGGGCGCGGCATCGGTTGAATGCCTTTACCGCCGCGATCGCGACAACATGCCGGGGTCTAAGCGCGAAGTGTCGAATGCCGAGGAAGAGGGCGTCCGTTTCGTCTGGCTCGCAGGGCCGGACAAGTTCGTCGGCGCCGATGGCCGCGTTACCGCAGTCGAGGCCAACGCGATGAAACTAAGCGCCGCAGACGCTAGCGGCCGCCGCGCGCCCGATCGCCGATCCCGAAGGCGGCTTCACCGTCGAGGCGGATCTGGTGATCAAGGCGCTCGGCTTCGATGCCGAGGATCTGCCCAGATTGTTCGGCGCGCGCGACCTGGGCGTGACGCGCTGGGGCACTGTCCGCGTCGACAACGCGACGATGATGACGAGCCTCGATGGCGTATTCGCCGCAGGCGACATCATCCGTGGCGCGAGTTTGGTTGTCTGGGCAATCCGTGACGGCCGCGATGTCGCGGCGGCGATGCACGGTATTTAAGGGCCAAGGCGGATAGCGAAAGGAAAGCGGCGTGAAGACTCTGATGGCCATGTGCGGCTTGATCGCTGCCGTTCCCTGGCGGCGCAGCAGTCGCCGGCCTCTGCGACTTCTGCGCGCCCGGCATCACCAGCCGCCACTGCGATTGCCGCAAAGCTGCTGCCCAATGGCACATATCGGCAAATGATGGGTGGCAGTTTTCGCCAGATGCTGGGCGGCATGACCGATAACATCGGCACGATGCCGATCGGCCCGATGCTTAAAGCCGCGGGTCTCAGCGAAGGCGACGCCAAGCGGATAGACAAGGCGACGCTCGGCGAGATCATGGCAATCTTCGATCCCAACTATCGGGAACGGATGCGCCGGATGACGAACGCGATGTTCGACGCGATGATCCCATTGATGGAGCAGATGGAACCTGACCTGCGGGCAGGACTCGCCCTGGCACTCGATGGCCGCTTTAGTCCGGCCCAGCTTGGCGATATCGCGGCCTTCTTTGCGACACCTACTGGTGCCACTTACGCGGCCCAGCAGATGAGTTTGTACACCGACCCGGCGATGATGACCCGGATGCAGTCATTTACGCCGAAATTGATGGCTGCGATGCCCGACCTGATGGCGAGAGCGTCAAAAGCGACTGGCAACCTACCGCCTCCGAAAAAGGCGAAGGACTTGACGCGAGCAGAAAGAGAAAAGCTCGCACAGCTTCTGGGGGTCGACCCCGCGAAGCTTGATCAGCAATGATCGACCAGCGCACTCACCTCGCCGAACATGGCATGTACCGGCCCGACAGCGAGTCCGACGCGTGCGGCGTCGGCCTTGTCGCTGCGGTCGATGGAAAGCCGAACCGCCGTGTCGTGCAATCCGCCATCGATGCGCTGAAAGCGGTGTGGCACCGCGGCGCGGTCGATGCCGATGGCAAGACGGGCGATGGCGCGGGGCATCCATGTCGACCTGCCGATGGCGTTCTTTGCCGATGCCATTGTCGCATCGGGGCACAAGCCGATCGACAAGACCTGGCTCGGCGTCGGTATGGTGTTTCTCCCGCGCACCGATCTTGGCGCGCAGGAAGCGTGCCGCACGATCGTCGAGAGCGAGGTGATCGACGCCGGTTTCTCGATCTATGGCTGGCGGCAGGTGCCGGTCGACGTCTCGGTCATCGGCATGAAGGCGCAGGCGACGCGCCCCGAAATCGAGCAGATCATGATCGCCGGGCCGTCCTCGAACAGCGACATCGAGGAGTTTGAAAAGCAGCTCTACCTCGTCCGCCGCAAGATCGAGCGCAAGGTGATCGAGGCGCAAATTCAGGGCTTCTACGTCTGCTCGCTGTCGGCGCGCTCGATCGTCTATAAGGGATTGTTCCTCGCCGAGAGCCTGTCGGTCTTCTACCCCGATCTGCAGGACGAACGCTTCACCAGTCGCGTTGCGATCTTCCATCAGCGTTACTCGACCAACACCTTCCCACAATGGTGGCTGGCGCAGCCGTTCCGGTGCCTGGCGCATAACGGCGAAATCAATACCATTCGCGGCAACAAGAACTGGATGAAGAGCCACGAAATCCGCATGGCCAGCCTCGCTTTTGGTGAGGCGTCGGCGGATGTGAAGCCGGTCATTCCGGCGGGCGCGAGCGACACCGCGGCGCTCGATGCGGTGTTCGAAGTGATCTGCCGTTCGGGGCGCGATGCGCCGACCGCCAAGACAATGCTGGTGCCCGAGGCGTGGGAAGCCGATCCGCGCATGCCCGCCGACCACAGGGCGATGTATTCCTTTCTCGCGAGCGTCATGGAGCCGTGGGACGGACCAGCCGCGCTGGCGATGACCGACGGGCGTTGGGCGGTGGCTGGCGTCGACCGCAACGCGCTCCGCCCATTGCGCACGATGCTGACCGATGACGGCTTGCTGGTCGTCGGGTCCGAAGCCGGGATGGTCGTGGTTCCCGAAAGCACCATTGTTGCGAAGGGCGCGCTGGGGCCGGGGCAAATGATCGCGGTCGATCTGGATAGCGGCAAGCTGTTCAACGACCGGACGATCAAGGATCGGCTGGCGGGTGAGGCGGATTACGGGGCCAGAGTTGCGGATTTCCTGAAGCTCGACGATTTGCCGGTTGCAGGCGAGGCCGACGCGGGTTGGTCGCGTGCCGAACTGATGCAGCGCCAGGTCGCGGCGGGGCTGACGATGGAGGACATGGAACTGATCCTCGCGCCGATGGCCGAGGAAGCCAAGGAAGCGATCGGCTCGATGGGCGACGACACGCCGCTCGCGGTGATTTCCGATAAACCGCGGGCGATTCACCACTTCTTCCGACAGAATTTCGCGCAGGTTACAAATCCGCCAATCGACAGTCTGCGCGAGCGGCAGGTCATGAGCCTCAAGACACGCTTCGGGAACCTGACCAACATTCTGGATCAGGGTGACGGGCGTGACCGCGTGCTGGTGCTCGATTCCCCTGTGCTGACCAATGCCGAATGGACGCGGCTGAAGAAGCATTTCGGCAACAGCGCGGCGACGATCGATTGCACCTATGACGTCGGTAGCGGCGCGGCGGGGCTGCGCGCGGCGATCGCGCGAGTGCGGGCCGAGGCCGAGCAAGCCGTGCGGCGGGGCGAGAGTGAGCTGTTCCTGACCGACGAGACGGTCGGACCCGACCGCGTGGCGGTGCAGATGATCCTCGCGGCAGCGGCGGTGCATACGCACCTCGTCCGCAAGGGGCTGCGATCTTTTGCCAGCATCAACGTGCGCGCGGCAGAGTGCCTCGACACGCATTATCATGCAGTGCTGATCGGTGTCGGCGCGACGACGGTGAACGCATATCTGGCCGAGGCGGCGATCGGCGATCGCCATGGACGCGGGTTGATGGGCGAACGACCGCTCGAGGACTGCGTCGCGAATGCCCGCAAGGCCGTTAACGACGGACTGCTGAAGATCATGGCGAAAATGGGGATCGCCGTGATCTCATCTTATCGTGGCGGCTATAATTTTGAGGCGGTCGGGCTGAGCCGCGCGCTGGTCAACGATCTCTTCCCTGGCATGCCGGCCAAGATTTCGGGCGAAGGTTATGACAGCCTTGCGCTCAATGCGTTCGAGCGCCACGAAAAAGCGTTCGACGACGCGGTCGCGACCCTACCCATCGGCGGCTTTTATCGGCAGCGCATGGGCGGGGAGGAGCACGCCTATTCAGCGCCGCTGATGCACTTGCTGCAAAAAGCCGTGGGGTCGGACAGTTATTCGACCTACCTGCAATTTTCGCGCGGGGTGCAGGACCTGCCGCCCGTCTATCTGCGCGACTTGTTGGAATTCAATTGGGCCAAGAGAGCCCGCTTCGATCGATGAAGTCGAGGCGATTACCGAGATTCGCAAGCGTTTCGTAACGCCGGGCATGAGCCTCGGAGCGCTTAAGCCCCGAAGCGCACGAAACGCTGGCCATCGCCATGAACCGCATCGGTGCGCGCGCTGTTTCGGGAGAGGGCGGAGAGGACAGTGAACGCTTTGCGCCACGCGCCAATGGCGACAATGCCAATTCAGGTATCAAACAGATCGCCAGCGGCAGGTTCGGGGTGACGGCTGAGTATCTGGGTGCCGCCGAAGAGATCGAAATCAAGGTGGCTCAAGGTGCCAAGCCCGGTGAAGGCGGGCAGTTGCCCGGCTTCAAGGTGACCGAATTCATCGCCAAATTGCGCCATGCGACTCCGGGCGTCAGCCTGATCTCCCCTCCGCCGCACCATGACATCTATTCGATCGAGGATCTGGCGCAGCTGATCTACGATCTGAAGCAGATCAATCCGCACGCGCGGGTATGCGTGAAGCTTGTCTCCGCGGCCGGCATCGGCACCGTCGCTGCCGGCGTCGCAAAGGCGCATGCCGACGTGATCCTTGTCGCCGGGCACGTCGGCGGAACGGGCGCGTCGCCGCAAACGAGTATCAAATATGCGGGTACGCCTTGGGAAATGGGCCTGAGCGAGGTCAACCAGACGCTGACGCTCAATGGTCTGCGCGGGCGCATCAAGCTGCGCACGGATGGCGGGCTCAAGACCGGTCGCGACATCGTCATCGCGGCGATCCTCGGCGCGGAAGAGTTCGGCATCGGCACGCTCAGCCTCGTCGCGATGGGCTGCATCATGGTGCGCCAGTGCCATTCGAACACCTGCCCGGTGGGCGTTTGCGTTCAGGACGAACGGCTGCGCGCAAAATTCACCGGCACGCCCGAAAAGGTCATTAACCTGATGACCTTCATTGCCGAGGAAGTACGCGAAATCCTTGCGCGGCTAGGTTTCAGAAGCCTCGACGAAGTAATTGGCCGCACCGACCTGCTGCGCCAGGTCAGCCGCGGGGCCGAACATCTCGATGACCTCGATCTCAATCCGATCCTCGCCAAGGTCGATGCGACAGATGCCGAGCGGCGTTTCAGCCTCAGCACGTTCCGCAACGACGTGCCCGACAGCCTGGACGCGCAGATCCTGCGCGACGCCGCGCCGGTGTTCGCGCGGGCCGAAAAGATGCAGCTTACCTACACAGTGCGGAACACGCACCGCGCGGTCGGCACGCGGCTGTCGGCGGAGATCACGCGCAAGTTCGGCATGAGTACCCTCGCCGACGGGCACGTTCAGGTGCGGCTTCGTGGCTCGGCAGGGCAGAGCCTGGGTGCGTTTCTGTGCAAAGGCATTAGTCTCGAAGTGTTCGGTGAAGCCAACGACTATGTCGGCAAGGGCCTGTCGGGCGGCAGCATTTCGGTGCGGCCAATGGTCAGCTCGCCGCTGGCCAGCCAGGACAACATCATCGTCGGCAACACTGTGCTGTACGGCGCGACGAGCGGCAGATTGTTTGCGGCCGGCAAGGCGGGCGAGCGTTTCGCTGTCCGCAATTCGGGGGCCGACGTGGTCGTCGAAGGCTGTGGTGCCAATGGGTGTGAATATATGACTGGCGGCGTCGCGGTGATCCTGGGGCGCACGGGCGGTAATTTCGGAGCGGGCATGTCGGGGGGGATGGCGTTCGTGCTGGACCTGGACGGGCATTTCGAAGCGCGTGCAAATCCGGAGTCGGTGGTGCTCCGGCGGATCGGTTCGGCGTGGTGGGAGGGGCGGTTGCGGACCCTGATCGAAGCTCATGTCGCTGCGACCGACAGCCGCTGGGCGGCGGCAATCCTTGAGGATTGGGCCGGTCATGTCGGCAAATTCTGGCAGGTCGTGCCTCGCGAGATGCTGACGCGGCTGGCGCAACCGCTGGATGACGAAGTGGCGGTTGCAGCTGAATAGCCGGTTTACAGCCGGTCAGCGTTCAGCCGCAGTAAAGGCCAGCAAGAGCAGTGATTTCCCCTATTCCACCGACTCCATGTTAGGTTCAGCCCATGAAAACCCTCGCGCTGCTGCCGATCGCTTTGCTGTCTACCGCTGC
Organism: uncultured Alphaproteobacteria bacterium; assembly: GCA_963740775.1. GTDB lineage: Bacteria > Pseudomonadota > Alphaproteobacteria > Sphingomonadales > Sphingomonadaceae > Sphingomonas_O. The sequence goes on from CAVUFE010000005.1 coordinate 383,670, forward strand.
CATGGCGCAGGATTATCCGCCGCCTTCGCCGCGTTACGATGGGGGCAGTGGCCAACGGGATATCTCGCGCGGTGCGGACGATCCGGCCTATGATGACGCTCGGGACGAGCGGCATGATGATGAACGATATGCGCGTGGGCCTGTTTCGCCGGGACCTATCGATCCACACACGGCGCGCCAGGTCATGGGCGCGGTCCAGGCGGTGACAGACGCCATGCTCGACGTCCGCGTCGATGGCGTTCGTCAAGCGATCGACCCTCGAGACCGAGGTGGCGCGCAAACGATTGGCGATCTGATGGCGCGCCGCGACCCGGCGTATCGCGAACATATCAGGCAGGACATGGCACGTGCGGCCGGTGCCGCCGTCCAGGCTGGCCGCACTGCGACCGCCGTCCAGGCCGCCGCCGCTGACTTCGCTCGCCGGATCGAACGTGCTCTGAACGAGAGCGGCTACTAGCGCGCCGTCCCGCAGTCGCTAAAGCAGCCTAATCATGTGGCTGCTGCACCAATTCCCGCTTGTGCCCCTTTTCGCGCAAGGTGCGGCTGTTGCTCGCCGAAAAGGGCGTGGATTACGAGCTGATCCGTGAACATCCGTGGGAGCGGCGTGACGAGTTCGTCGATCTCAATCCGGCGGGGCAGACCCCGGTGCTGATCGAAAGCGATCGTGGCATCACACTGATCGACAGCGATGCGATCTGCGAATATTTCGAGGAGACCGTCGAACGCGCGCCGATGATCGCGGGGACGCCGGTGGCGCGCGCCGAAATCCGGCGACTGGTGGCGTGGTTCGACCAGCAATTTCACGGCGAGGTCGTCGCGCCGCTGATGCGCGAGCGGATGTTCAAGCGGCTTGCAGCGCGTCAGCCCCGATACGGGCGCGCTGCGCGAGTGCGATGACGGCTGCCAACGCGATGATCGATTATCTCGATTATCTGCTCGATCACCGCAAATGGCTGGCCGGCGCGACCATGAGCCTGGCCGACTTGACTGCGGCGGCGCATATCTCGGTCGCGGATTATCTCGGGGGCATCGACTGGCGCAGCCACGAGGGGACGCGCGCCTGGTATGCCGGGCTCAAGTCGCGGCCCGGGTTTCGGCCGTTGCTGGCGGAGCGGATGGGCGTGATCGCGCCGCCGGCGCATTACGACAAGCTGGATTTCTGACGATGGACGCGGCCGCGACCGTCGCGGCGATGGGCGCGCAGGCGCGGGTGGCTGCGCGCGAATTGGCGGCGCGCTCGACTGAAGCGAAGCGGCCAGGGCTGCGCGCGGCGGCGGCTGCGATTGCGCGCGGATGCTGGCGACGATCATTGGCGGCGAACGACGCCGATGTCGCGGCGGCGCGCGACCTGAGCGACGCGATGGTCGATCGTCTGCGGCTCGATCCCGACGGATCGAGGCGATGGCTGCGGGTGTCGAGGCGGTGGCCGCGCTCGACGATCCGGTGGGGCAGGTGATCGATACGCGGACGCCTGCCAACGGCATCGAACTGACCCGCGTCCGCATGCCGCTGGGCGTGATCGGGATGATCTACGAAAGCCGGCCCAACGTGACGGCCGACGCCGCGGCGCTGGCGGTGATGAGCGGCAACGCGATCATCCTTCGCGGCGGGAGCGAGGCGGCGCAGTCCAACGCCGCGATCCACGCACGCATTCATGCGGGGGCTCGGGGAGGCGGGGTTACCCGTCGGATGCGGTGCAATTGGTGCAGACCACCGACCGTGCGGCCGTCGGCGCGATGCTGACGGCAAGCGGAATGATCGACGTGATCATCCCGCGCGGCGGCAAGGGGCTGGTCGCGCGCGTGCAGGACGAGGCGCGCGTGCCCGTGCTCGCGCACCTCGACGGCAACAACCACCTCTACGTCCACAGCGGCTGCCGATCCGGCAATGGCGCAGGCGATCGCGGTCAATGCCAAGCTGCGCCGGACGGGGGTCTGCGGGGCGCTGGAAACGCTGCTGATCGACCGGGCCTATCCGTGAGCCCGAGGCGCTTGTCGCGGCGCTGCTGGACGCGGGTGCGATACTGCGCGGCGATGCGCCGGCACAGGCGCTCGATCCGCGCATCGGCGCCTGCCAGTGACAGCGACTGGGACACCGAATTCCTCGACGCCGATCTCGCCGTCGCGATGGTCGATGGCCTCGAAGCCGCGCTTGCGCACATCGCCAGGCACGGCTCGGGCCACACCGACGCGATCGTCACCAATGATGCCGCCATCGCCGAGCGCTTCCTCGCCCGCGTCGATTCGCGCGATCGTCCTCCACAATGCCTCGACCCAGTTCGCCGATGGCGGCGAGTTCGGCCTTGGCGCGGAAATCGGCATCGCCACGGGGCGCCTCCACGCGCGGGGTCCGGTCGCGCTCGAGGGGCTGACGACGTACAAATGGATTGGGCGCGGCAGCGGGCAGATCCGCTCTTGATCCGCACCGGGCTCCTCGGCGGGTCGTTCAACCCGGCGCACCGCGCGCACCGGCGCATCTCGCTCGCGGCGATGGAGCAGCTCGGGCTCGACGAGATGTGGTGGCTGGTCTCGCCCGGCAATCCGCTGAAGACCGGCGCCACCGACATGGCGCCGCTCCCCGCGCGGCTCGCTTCCGCCCGCCGCATCGCCCGCCACAGCCCGATCCGCGCCAGCGATCTCGAGAGCACAGCTCGGCACGCGATACACCGTCGATACCGTCCGCAAACTGATCCGCCGCTATCCCAATCGCCGCTTCATATGGGTCATGGGCGCAGACATTGTTGCCGAAATGCATCGGTGGCGCGATTGGCGACGGCTGGCACGGTCGATCGTCATTGCGGTCGCGGTTCGCCCGGGATATGCTGGCCTGGCCGAGGCAAGTCCTGCCGCGGCCTGGCTGCGGCGCTTCGTCCGGACCGCGGGCGGTAAAGAATGGACGCGTTGGAGACCGCCGGCGCTCGTGCTGCTGCACCTGCCCCCAGACCCGATTTCGGCGACCGAACTTGCGTCGCGCCGATCCGGACTGGCATCGCCCGCACCGTCACCCCCATATTCACTCCGCCGCCAGCCTAGGCGGCATCCAAAAGGAACCGAATTGCCCGCGACTGCACCTGCCCCTCAGAGCCCGACCACCGGCCCGCGCCAATCGACCGATGCGGAGATCGCGGCGCTCCACGAGCTGATCATGCAGTCGCTGGACGACGATCAGGCGGTCGAAGCGATCAGCATCCCGCTGGCCGGCAAATCCTCCATCGCGGATCACATGGTCATCGCCAGCGGGCGATCGACCCGCCAGGTCGCGTCCATGGCGCAAAAGCTGCAGGAAAAGATCAAGGCGCATGACCGGCCGCCCGGTGCGCGTCGAAGGCATGGCCGCCGCCGACTGGGTGCTGCTCGATGCCGGCGACGTGATCATCCACCTGTTCCGCCCCGAAGTACGCAGCTTCTACAATCTGGAGCGGATGTGGGGCTTTGGCGACGCGCCCGCGGCGCCGGCCACCCACTGAAACTGCACATCGTCGCGCGCGGCCGCATCGGGCGCTGCCCCGAAGCGGAGCTGATCGAGCGTTACGCCAAGCGAATGACGTGGCCGTTAGCCGTTACCGAATTGCCCGACATTGGCGGCAAATCGCCACCGTCGTGCCGGCGACGCGGATCGTCGCGCTGGATGAAACGGGCGAGACATTCGGGTCGATTCAACTGGCCCAGAAACTCGAAACCTGGCGCGACGACGGCATTCGCGAAGCCCGTTTCCTGATCGGCGCGGCGGACGGCTTGACGCTCGAAGACCTTGCCAGTGCTGATCTAAAACTCAGCTTCGGCCGCCTGACCTGGCCGCACATGCTGGCGCGGGCGATGCTGGCGGAGCAACTATACCGCGCGACTGCGATCATTGCCGGGCACCCTTACCACCGGGAAGGCTAAACCTCTCCGCGTCGCGCCTCGCTCACCAGTAATTTGTCGATCTTGCGACCGTCCAGGTCCAGAATCTCGTACTTCCACCCCTCACTGACGAAAGTCTCGCCCACTTCCGGGATGCGCTTGAGCGCATCGAGCGCCAAGCCCGCGACCGTCGCGTAGTCGCGTTCCTCTGGCAGGTGCAGTCCGATCCGCGCCGCAAGCGTATCTGCCGGGCACCAGCCGGCGACGAGCAGGCTGCCATCCTCGCGCTCGACAATCGCCGGCTCGTCGTCCTCGTTCTGGTCGCTGACGAAGGCGCCGGCGATCGCCGCAAGCAAATCGGCAGGCGTGACGATGCCCTCGAGATGGCCGTATTCGTCATGGACCAGCGCCATCGGCACTTCGGATCGGCGCAGCGCTTCGAGCGCATCCATCGCATCGACATGGTCGGGGACGACGCAGGCGGGCCGCATCAGCGCGGGCAGATCGACTTCCTGCCCGCGATCAGCGCGCCCGACGATATCGCGCGCCTGGACGACGCCGATGATCGCATCGACCGAGGCCACGGCCACCGGAATGCGGCTGTGCGGCAATTGCGACGAGGAGTGCGACGACGGCTTCTCGGATCGGCCGCGCGTCGATCCAGTCGATTTCGGTACGCGGCGTCATCACTTCGCGCACCGGCCGGTCGGCAAGGCGCACGACGCCCGAAATGATCTGGCGCTCGCTCTCTTCGATTACGCCCGATTTGGATGCCTCGGCGACGATCAGGTGCAGTTCCTCGGCAGTGACGTGGCTTTCATTCTCGCGGTTCAGGCCCAGCAGGCGGAAGATGCCGGCGCTGGTCCGATCGAGCAACCAGACGAGCGGCGCCGTCGCCTTGCCGAGCCACAGCATCGGACGTGCGACAATCGCGGCGATCGGTTCGGGCGTGCGAAGCGCGAGTTGCTTGGGCACGAGTTCGCCGATGATCAGCGAAACGAAGGTGACAATGCCGATGACCAGGATGAAGCCGATGCGATAGGCGGTCTCGTGCGATAGCCCCAGGCCGAGCGCCTCGATCCGCGCGCCCGCCGGGCCGCCCAGTGCTTCGCCCGAATATGCGCCCGAAACCACGGCGATCAGGCTGATGCCGATCTGGACGGTCGACAGCAGGCGCGAAGGGTCGGCGTTGAGTTGCATGGCGATCTGCGCGCCCGTGCGCCCGCGCCGCGCCATCGCCTCCAGCCGCGCCTTACGCGCGGAAACGATCGACAACTCGGCCATCGCGAACACGCCGTTGATCAGAATGAGGATCAGGATGATCGCGACGTCGATCCACGGGAACGGCGCGAGGGCGGGGCTGGTCATCTTGGTTGACGCGTTAGTGGCGGCTTTTTTTGACGTGTTTCAACGCCGCGCGGCAAAGAAGTCGCGCAAGCAGAGTCCGCGGCTTCAGCCTCGCCGACGCCGTCGATCACTTCGGGGCGGTGGTGGCAGGTCGGCTGGTCGAAACACGCGAGCGCCATGAGCGACGCCACCGCCCTTTGGATCAGGCGCTGCCATAGACGACGCGGTGAATGCGGGCGAGGGCGATGGCGCCGGCGCACATCGCGCAAGGTTCGAGCGTGACGTAAAGCGTGCAACCGGTGCAGCCGGTCGGTCCCAATGTTCTGCGCTCGCCGCGCGGATCGCCAGCATCTCGGCATGAGCGGTCGGGTCGTTCAGCCGGCGCGGGCGCATTGGCGGCAATGGCAATGATCTCGCCATGGCGAGCGATCGTCGCACCGACAGGGACTTCTCCCGCGGTGGCGGCATCGCGGGCTGCATCAAGCGCGCAGCGCATGGGTTCGGGGAGGAATACCACCGCACCGTGTTACACGGCGCGGTGGTTGCTGTCGTTACTGACTGCCCTTGGCCTTCTCGACGCCGATGGTCGGGATCTTTATGGTCTTCTCCTCGGTCTTCACCGTCGGAACGGTCACGCTTTCGTTCTTGCTCCCAACGGTGATCTTGCCGGTGTTGACGTCCACGTTCGGAACACTGCCACCCGTGGCCTGGATCTTTGGCGCCTCGAGCTTGCCGCTCGATGTCAGATTGATCAGGCCGGTTGCCGACGCGACGACTAGGGCCAGGACGACAATAACGATCAGTGCAAGTAATCCACGCATTTTTGTTTCGCTCCCGTAAATGTGTCGGTGAAACGCGGGCATGGCCGATAAGGTTGCGCGCCTTGACCCGTAGCCGCGAAATGCCTAGGGGCGCCGCTTCACTTTCAGCACCAGATAAGAGATTCGAACGATGTCGCGCATCTGCGAACTGACCGGCAAGGGCCGTCAGGTTGGCCACAATGTCAGCCATGCCAACAACAAGACCAAGCGTACGTTTCTGCCGAACCTGCAGAATGTCACGCTGATCAGCGACTCGCTGGGCGAGTCGGTGAAGCTGCGCGTTTCGACGCACGGCCTGCGTTCGGTCGAGCACGTCGGTGGCCTCGACAACTGGCTGGCCAAGACGTCGGAAGACAAGTTGAGCCTGAAGGCGCGCCGCCTCAAGCGCGCGATCGCCAAGAAGGGCGCGACGACGGCCGCAGCGGCCTAATCTTCCAGCCGGAACTGGAGCAGGAGGGTCTGCTCCCACCGGCTGTAATTGTCGTCGGAGATCAACGTCAGAGTTGTCGCGCCGCCTTCGCGATGCGCGGCGATCCCCTCAAAATTATCATGTGTCAGCGGGGCGGCAAGCGTGGCAATCGTGCGCCCTTGCGCTGTGCCGTGCGCAGGCAGACCATCGAAAAGCACCAATTTGCCGGCGAACCCGCGCAGCCCCAGGGTGCGATTGAGAATGACGATACGGCCATCAGGCAGCTCGGCTGCATCGGTCGGCGAATATCCTTCCGGCGGGTTGTAAAGAAGCTGGCGGGGGCGGGCGCCGGTCACTGGGTCGGCAGGGAACAACAGGGCAGGGAAGGTCGTATCTTCCGGCATAACCAGAAAGCGTCCGTCACGCAGCCTTAAAAGCGTTTCAGGGCCGCTCTGCCGCGGCCAATCTCTCATGGCGTGCGGCCGAACACCAGATTGAGTGCCTGTCGGATCGAGCCGGCAGATGGTGTTGTGCCATTCGGACGACACCCAGATGCGGGTGCCGTCGGTATCGAGGCCTTCCAGATCCCGCCCCAGCCGGACACGCCGCGGTTCGCAGCGCGGATTGACCGGCGCAATCTTCGCCTGGTTGGTAAAGGGTGAAAAGCTGATAAGTGCGCCAGTATCCTGTACGGCGAGCCAACCGCCCCGCCAGAGCCGCAAGGCGGACAGCCCGCCAAATTCGGGAGACGTCGATGTGAGGCGCCAACCCCGTAGATATTGGAGTTCGCCCAAGCGATTAATGCCAGGGTTGCCCGGATCGAGGTGAACCGGGACCGCAGTGATCTCGACCGTCCCGCCGACCAGGCCGAAGTCCGGGGCAAGGCGCGATGGACCCGCCACCAGCCCCAGCATGATCACGGCAATCACAAGACGGAGGCGGCGCACCAATCATCTCTGCGCGGGGAGCCGGGGATGAACAACAGCTAACATGCATGTTCAGGCTTCGCGCACCCGAATCGCGCTAGAAAAGGTTCATCGACAATCACTTGCGTCGAGAAGGAGACCAATGATGATCAAGCAGTTTCTGACCGGCGCGGCTGTTGCCAGCGTGGCTCTCACCGGCATCGCGGCGACCCCGGCCGCCGCCCAGCGTTATCGCCCGGGCGACTATTACGGCCAGGGTGGCTACGGCTACCAGAACCGCGGCTACTACAATCAGGGCTATTACAATCGCGGCGGTTACTACAACCGCAACTATAACCGCGGTTATTATCGTGACTGTCGTCGCGGCAATGGCGCCACCGGTGCGATAATCGGCGGCGTGCTTGGCGGCCTGCTTGGTCGTGAGATCGATCGCGGCGGCGGACGCGGCTATTATCGTGGTCGCGGCAATGACGGCACGACCGGTCTGATCGTCGGAGCGGGCGCGGGCGCACTGGCCGGCCACGCGATTGACCGCAACGGCCGCTGCTAAAAATACCGAATCCCCTCGGGTCGCAACCCACGGGGTAGAGGGGCCGGACCTGGCTGGCGCGCATTCCCCCCGAAGGCGCGCCACCGGGGTCCGGTCCTTCGCCTTTGGAACGGCGCCCTGGCGGCACGCGTTGAACGACATCATAAGAGAAGGAGTGTTTCATGAAACGAACCCTGTTGCTTGCACTGATGTTGTCGGCACCCGCCCTTGCGCAGCAAAGCGCCGACCCCGGCCAGCCGCGCACGCCGATGCAAACCGATCGCGGCTATGACAAGGATCAGGCGCGCACGGATGCGATCAACGCGCCAAATCGTGCGAAGCTGGAAGCCGCAAACCGGAATGCGAACGCCGGGACGATCGAACGTGATGCGACATCTACGGCACAATCGCAGGCCAGCTATGACTATGACATGGCTAATTACCTGACTGCGCTGCGTGCGCGCGATGCCGCCGCTGCTGCCAACGAGGCGCAATACGCCGCCAAACAGCGCGCTTATGCCGATGCGATGCGCGTATGGCGTCAACAGGTCCGTGATTGCGATCGCGGCAGCATCACCGCCTGCCGCGCGCCGACACCCGATCCGGCCGCCTTCTATTGATCAGTCGCGCAGGTCGAACAGCCCCGCCAGCTGTTCGACCATCGTGCCGCCTAATTGTTCTGCATCCATGATGGTGACCGCGCGGCGGTAATAGCGCGTCACGTCATGGCCGATGCCGATGGCGACAAGTTGCACCGGCGACTTGGCCTCGATCCACCCGATCACTTGCCGCAAATGGCGCTCGAGATAGCTGCCGTTGTTCACGCTTAGAGTTGAGTCGTCGACCGGTGCGCCGTCAGAAATGACCATCAGGATCTTGCGATCCTCGGGCCGCGCCAGGAGCCGGGCATGCGCCCAGATCAGCGCTTCGCCATCAATATTTTCCTTGAGCAGCCCTTCGCGCATCATCAGACCCAATGCCGAGCGTGCGCGGCGATAGGGGTTGTCCGCCGCCTTGTAGATGATGTGGCGCAAGTCGTTGAGCCGCCCTGGCGTTGGCGGCCGCCCTGCCGCTAGCCAGTTTTCGCGGCTTTGCCCGCCTTTCCACTGCCGCGTGGTGAAGCCTAGGATCTCGGTCTTGACCCCACACCGCTCCAGAGTTCGTGCCATGATATCCGCGCTGATCGCGGCGATCGAAATCGGCCGCCCGCGCATCGAGCCCGAATTGTCAATCAACAGCGTCACCACCGTATCCTTGAACTCGGTGTCACGCTCGATCTTGTAGCTGAGCGATTGCCCAGGGGAGACCACGACCCGCGCCAGCCGCGCGGCGTCAAGCATCCCCTCTTCCTGGTCGAAGTCCCATGACCGCTGCTGCTGCGCCATTAATCGCCGCTGCAACCGATTGGCGAGCTTGGTCACCGCGCCAGACAAGTGGATCATCTGTTGGTCGAGATAGGCGCGCAGCCGAGTCAGCTCGTCGGGGTCACACAGCTCTTCGGCGGAGATCACCTCATCGAACGCGCGGGTCCATTCCTTGTAATCAAAATCCGGCGTCAGATCGGCGGGCGGACGGTTCGGCCGGACCGGCAGCATGCCGTCCTCTTCACCTTCGCCGCCTTCGGCCATCTCATCGTCGGCGAAGTCGTCGCCCTGCGCTTCGCCTTCACCCTCGCCACCGTCGTCTTCGCGCTCTTCACCGCGCTCCTCCACTGCGGCCTCGCCATCGCGCGCTTCGTCACTGTCGCCTACGTTTTCTTCAGCGCCATCCTGGTCTTGGTCATCGCCGCCCTCGTCGGCGTCGTCCGAGGCCGGCTCGCCATCGATCAGCGCAAGATCCTCGAGCAGCCTTCCCGCCAGATCGGCAAACGCAGACTGATCGTCGATGACCAGCCCCAACGCATCCATGTCCGCGCCGCCCTTCGCCTCGATCCATTCACGTACCAGGTTCAGCCCGCCACGCGCGACCGTGGGCACCGGCTCCCCCGTCAGTCGTTCGCGCAGCAGCAAGGCGACCGCGCTCGACAACGGCACTTCGTCCGCCTCGCGCGCGCGCACGATGGGATCGGACTTGAGGCGGAACGCCTGCGCGTCGGCGAGATTGGCACGCATCCCCGCCATCCCGCGGCTGCCCAAGGCCTCCACCCTGACCTGCTCAATCGCATCGAACACCGCGCGCGCGACGGGCGGGGCGGGGGCGCGGCGCTGATGCACGGCCGCGTCATGGTGCCTCAGCCGAAGCGCAAACCCATCGGCCACTCCGCGAGCCTCCGCCACCTGGTCTCTCGGAAGGCCGCGCGCCGGCATCGGCACGCGAAGATTTTTGCCTGCCTGGCTCGGCGCGTCGGCGGTGTAGGCCAGCTCCACCTCGGGCTCCCCGGCGATCGCGCGCGCCGCACCGCCCAGGACGTTGCGGAATCGATCGAGCGGGGTTTCTTCGGCGGCCACAGTCGGTGCTTAGCGGTGCTTGCGGTTGGGGCAAAGCGGTTGCGCATCCCGCCTGTTCGCGCCTAGCTTGCCCTATGCTCCGCCCGCTATTCGCCCTGATCGCACTCGCCCTTGTTGCCGCCGCCCCAGCGAAGCGCTCGTCCGCGCCGGCATTGGTCCCATATAGTGATTATCCACGGGTCGCTCTCAACACTGCGCTTGGCACGATCACTCTCGAACTCGACGCCAAGCACGCCCCCATCTCCACCGCCAACTTTTTGCGCTACGTCGATCAGCGGCGGCTCGACGGGATCGTCTTCTACCGCGTGATGCGGCTGCCTTATGGCGAGCCGCCAAGCGGTTTGATCCAGGCCGGGGTGCGTTATGATCCGAAGCGCGTGCTCAAACCCATCGCCCACGAACCGACCAGCCAGACAGGCGTGCTACACAAGGCCGGGACGATCTCCATGGCGCGCTTCGCCCCCGGCACGGCAACTGGAGACTTTTCGATCCTGCTCAGCGACATGCCCGGGCTCGATGCCGATGCGAAGAATCCCGATCCCGACGCGGCGGCAGGATATGCTGCGTTCGGGCACATCGTCAGCGGCATGGATATCGCGCGCAAGATCTTTGACGCACCTCTCGATCCCGTCAAAGGGGAGGGCATCCTCAAGGGCCAGATGATCGCCAAACCCGTGACGATCGTCACCGCACGCCGCGCATCAGCCGCCCCTGTTGCACCGCAACAACCAGCGAGCTAAGCGCGCCGCCACGACAGGATCAGGGAAGCCGGTGCGATGCCGGTGCTGTACCCGCAACTGTAACCGGCGAGTGACGCCCATGATGCCATTGGGGACTGCAAAATTCCTGAGAAGGCGGGCCGAGCGACGATCCGGAAGCCAGGAGACCTCCCTGTCACAGTCGGCCTTTCGGGCGCGCGGGAACACGCGGTCGAACGGGGGAGCACCCTCGCAACCGATGTGAACGGATGTTGAGGACTATTCCAATGCTGTCTCTTTTCGCTCTTGCCGCGGCGCAAGCCGTGGCGCCTGCCGCCGACGCTGTGGCGCAAGCCGAACTGGCCACCGAAGCTTATCTCGACACGCATGAAATCGTCGTGACCGCGACGCGCTCGGAACAGCTACATTCGCAGGTCGGACAGGCGATCACTGTGCTCACCGCGAGAGACCTTCAATTGCGCCAGCTGCCCGTGATTTCGGACATTCTCGCTACCACCCCGGGCGTTACGGTGACGCGCAACGGTGGTCCCGGCCAACCCAGTGCTCTCCGAATCCGTGGCGCAGAGGATGCCCAGACCCTCGTCGTGATCGACGGCATCCGCGTCAACGATCCGACCTCACCTGGCGGCGCGTTCGATTTCGGCAACCTGATCGCCGACAACATCGAACGCATCGAGGTGCTGCGCGGCCCCGGCTCGGTGCCGTGGGGCAGTCAAGCGATCGGCGGCGTGGTCAACATCGTCAACCAGCGGCCCGGCCCCATTCCACACGCGACCCTGCGCGGCGAATATGGCTACAAGGATCAGGTCAATCTCGTCGGAAATGCCAGCGGCACCGTGGGAAGCGTTGCCGCCAGCCTCGGCGGTGGCTGGTATCGGGACGACGGTATCTCAGCCTACAAATTCGGTACCGAACGCGACGGCTATCGCCAGTTTGCCGGAAACGGCCGCGTCGAAGTCGGCGTGGCGAGGGGTATATCGCTCGATTTGCGCGGCTTATTATGCCAATTCGAAGGTCGGCTTCGACGGTTATCCGCCGCCATTGTTCAATTTCGCCGACAGCAGCGACTATGCGAAGACCGAACAGACCGTTGGTTATGCCGGGTTGAACGCGGAACTGGGCGGATTGAACAACCGGCTGGCTTTCACGCTGAATGACATCAATCGCGATAGCTTCGGTGCCAATGCGTTTCTCTCGCGCGGTCGGGTGGAGCGGTACGAATATCAGGGCGACGCCAATCTGGGGGTGGCACGCTTGGTGTTCGGCGCGGAACATGAGCGTCCGCGCTATTTCGATGGTTTCGTCACGTACCGTACCCGCTCGACCAGCGGCTATCTGCAAGCGATCGTGACGCCTCTTGACGCGGTCACGCTAACGGGCGGGATGCGCGTCGATGATTACCGAACCTACGGTACCAAGGTCACCGGGGCGGCCAATGCAGCCTTCACGACCGGCCAGACAGTATTCCGCGTGGCTTATGCCGGCGGGTTCAAGGCGCCGACCCTGTATCAGCTGTTCGGACCCTACGGCACTGTCGGCCTGACGGGGGTGGCGACGCTTCAGCCGGAAACTGCCGACAGCGTAGACATTGGCGTCGAGCAGGGTTTCGATCGTGGCCGCATCGGCGTGACCCTGTTCCGGCGGAACACGCGCAACCAGATCGATTTCGCCAATTGTTTCGGCGTTACACCTGCACCGGCGGCGTGCGCCTCACGCCCGTTCGGATACTATTCGAACATCGCCCGCACCCGGGCGCGGGGCGTGGAGGCGTTCATCGAGTATCGTCCCGTCGCTGGGCTCAACCTGACCGCCAATTACACCTACACTGACGCCGAGAACCGCCTGACTGGCGCGACCTTGCTGCGTCGTCCCAAGCACAGCGGCAACCTTGCCGCCGACTATGTTGACAATCGAATCAGCGTGGGGGCCAGCCTGCGGGCGGTTAGTCGCAGTCGGGACGTCGATTTCGTCACCTTCGCACCAACCGTGCTCGGCGGATACACGCTGGTCGGTCTGCGCGGCAGCGTCAGGCTGGGCGAACGTCTCGAACTGTTCGCGCGGCTCGAAAACCTGTTCGACGAAGATTACGAGACCGTCAGCGGCTACGGCACGCTCGGGCGCAACGCCCATGTCGGCGTGCGCGTCCGCTTGTGACGACTGAAAACTAGGCATAGGAAGACCGCCCATGACCCGCACTCAGCCGAACTCGCTCCTATGGACCGCCATTCTCGCCACCGCGGCGAGTTTTGGCAGCTACTTCTTCGCCTGCGTCTTCCCGTTCGCGGCGGTTGCGACCGTCGCGGCGCTGACCCTGTCGCGCGGACAGGCGATGGGGCTGGTGACGGCGGTGTGGGCGGTCAACCAGATCGTCGGCTTCACATTGCTGAACTATCCGCTCGACAGCTGGCCGTTGGGCGGATCGTTGCTCGTGGGCGGGCTGGCGGGGGTGTATGCTGCCAGCCTGCTGCGTACCCCGTTGGTCAGCATGCGGTCGGTCGGTGCCCTGGGCGCGGCATTCGTGACATATGAGGCTGTCACCGCCGCATTTGCCGTGTTCCTGGGCGGGATCGAGGGATACGCGCCGCACTTTGTTGCCGGTGTGGCGCTGAACGACCTCGGCTGGTTCCTGATGCTCGGCGGAGCGTACAGGCTGCTCGCGATCGATTGGCATCACCCGGCGGTCGCCAAGGCGTGAGATAAGCGCGACAAAATGCCTTGTTACAACATATCATGAGCGTCTAAGCGCTGAGCTCCCCGTGGAGCCACCATGCGAAACCTTAGCTACCTTTCCCTCGCTCCTCATTGCCGCCCCAGCCCTCGCCGACGATGCACCGCCGTCCCATCACGACGACACGCCAAGCGACATCATCGTCACTGCGCCCTATGAACGGAATCGCGCCGATGTCTTGTCGGGCACGTCCGTCCTCAACGGCGCGGAGCTGATCCGCGATCAACGCTCGACCATCGGCGACACGCTGACACATCAGCCGGGCGTCAGCGCCACGAGTTTCGGTCCCAACGCCTCTCGCCCCGTGCTGCGCGGCTTCCAGGGGCAGCGCATTGGCGTGTTGAAGGACGGTATCGGCAGCGTCGATGCATCGGCCACATCGGTCGACCACGCGGTGGTGATCAACCCGCTGACCGCCGACCGCATCGAGGTACTGCGTGGGCCTGCGGCGCTATTGTACGGCTCGTCTGCGATCGGCGGGGTCGTCAATGTCATTGACAGCCGCATTCCGCGCAAGGTGCCCGACGAGCCGGTGCACCTCGCGGCACAGGGCACTTACGGGTCGGCGGCCAAGGAGCGATCGACCTTCGCCGGGATGGATGTTCCGGTTGGCCAATTGGTGTTGCACGCCGACGGCAGCTATTTGAAGACCGCCGATCTCGATACCGGCAGCTACATCCTTTCCGCGCCGCTGCGGGCGCAGGCTGCGGCCAGCCCTGACGCGGATATCCGTGACGCTCGCCAACCTTCACGGTCGATTGCCCAACAGCGCGGCGCGAACGTGGGAGGCGGCGGTTGGCGCGGCTTATATCGGCAGCGGAGGCAACCTCGGCGCGTCGTACAGCCGCTATGACAGCCTCTACGGAGTTCCACTGCGCTACTCGCTTGACCCGGCGGTCGAGGCGGAAAATGTGCGCCTGCACCTGAAACAGGACCGCGTCGACCTGCGCGCGGAAGTGACGCCGCACGGCTCGGTTATCGACGCCATTCGCCTGCGCGCGGCTTTTGCCGATTATCAGCACAGCGAGATTCGAAGACACTGGGGAGGTCGGTACGACCTTTTACAACAAGGCCATCGAAAGCCGTTTCGAGGTGGCCCAGGCCCGGCGCGGCAGCTGGCAGGGCGCATCGGGCGTCCAGTATCTCGTGCGCGACTTCAACGTCATCGGCGATGAGGCGTTCGTGCCCAAGAACGAAACGTCTCAGGTCGGGGTGTTCACGCTACAGTCGTTCGATTTCGGACCGGTCAAGGCCGAGGTCGGTGGCCGTTACGAGCACACCATCGTCAACGCCGACCCTAGCGAGACAATCGGCAGCCCCGCCTATGCGCGTCGTTTCAACGCGGTGTCTGGTTCGGTCGGTGCGAGTTATGCATTCAGCGACGCAATCCGGCTTGGCGTCAATTTCGCGCATACCGAGCGTGCCCCGTCCGCCGAGGAACTTTACGCCAATGGCCCACACGCGGGGACGCAGGCATTCGAGATCGGCGAACCCGAATTTCCGCGTCGAACGCTCGAACGGCGTCGAAGCGACGCTCAAGGGCAAGGGGCGGGGCTGGAGCTTCAGTCTTGGCGGCTATGCCAGCTGGTTCACCAACTATATCTACGAGCAACAGACCGGCGCGGTGCAAGACGACCTGCCGGTGTTCCAGAGCCTTCAGGCCAAGGCGCGCTATTGGGGTGTCGAGGCCGAAGCCTCGTACAAGGTGGCGCAGGTCGGCGGCTTCGCGGTCAATGTTGACGGCGTGGGCGATTACACGAACGCGACCATCCCGGGGGTTGGGCCGGTTCCGCGCATTCCTCCGTTGCGCTTGCTTGGCGGGGTCGAGGCCCAATCGGATAAGCTTGACGCGCGGTTCGAGGTCGAGCGCAATTTCGCGCAGGATCGGGTCGCGCCGGTCGAAACGCGCACCGCCGGCTTTACGCTGGTCAATGCCAGTCTGGCCGTGCGTCCATGGGGCGCCGACCGGCCGATCAGCCTGACATTCGTCCGCCAACAACATCTTCGATGTGGAGGCG
Source organism: uncultured Alphaproteobacteria bacterium (assembly GCA_963740775.1). Classification (GTDB taxonomy): domain Bacteria; phylum Pseudomonadota; class Alphaproteobacteria; order Sphingomonadales; family Sphingomonadaceae; genus Sphingomonas_O. Next base: position 399,456 of record CAVUFE010000005.1, read on the forward strand.
AGGCGGCATGCCAGTTTTCTCAAGGACTATGCTCCGCTGGCTGGTCGCGACCTGCGCGTAACGTTGCGCGTGGGCATTTAGGGAACCAGGGCGGGCCAAACATCGTTTCTGGTCGGTAACGACTGGAAGGGCTGGTGATGGGCAAGGGTTTGCTGCTTTGGCTGATTGGTATTCCGATCCCGGTGATCATCGTGCTGTGGTTGATCTTCGGCCATTGAGTTGCGTGGCGCATCGGCCTCGTTAGAGCGGACGGATGAGCAATGATGCGCCCCTGATTGTCGGCCTTGGCGGGACGATGACCGCCAATAGTTCGTCGGAGCGCGTGCTGCGCCATGTATTGCATGCGTGTGAGGCGGCCGGGGCGGAAACGCTGTGTTTTGACGGACAGGGGCTCGACATGCCGATGTACGGTTATGGCACGCCGCGCACCGACAAGGTGGCGGCGATGATCGACGGGCTGCGCCGTGCGGATGGGATCATCATCGCTTCACCCGGCTATCACGGCACAGTATCGGGGCTGATCAAGAACGCACTCGATTATGTCGAGGACATGGCCAAGGACGAACGCCCCTATTTCGAGGGGCGCGCGGTTGGCCTGATCTCGGTCGCTGCCGGTTGGCAGGCGACGGGAACGACGTTGGCCACATTACGAAGCATCGTCCACGCACTGCGTGGCTGGCCGACGCCGATGGCGGTAACGGTCAACTCGGTGATGCCAGTCTTCGGCGAAAACGGAGCGGTGTCCGATACCACTTTGGGCAAGCAGCTCGATGTGCTCGCGGGGCAAGTGGTCGGCTTCGCGCGGATGCGCGCGCTCGACGATTTGTCTCGGGCGTCGGCGGAGGCGGAAAAGCAAGAGGGTTGACGCGAGGCGGCACGAAGCGAAGATAGTGGCATGACTTCGACACCGCCGTTCGATCCGCTGGGCCTGATGCGTGGCTGGGTCGCCGAATGGGAAAAGGCGGCCAACACACACGGCGCGGAAATGCTCGCCAAGCCCGAAGTCGCGCAGGCGATGCAAGGCATGACCGCCGCGACGATGCAGGCACAGGCAGCGACGCAGGACATTATGGCAAAGGCGCTTGCGGCCGCTAATCTACCCAGCAAGGCTGACTTTGAGGCATTGGCGCAGCGCATTGGCGGTATCGAGGCGACCTTGGCGCGGATCGAGGGCAGCGCCGCTGCAAAAACACCGCGTCCGCAACCCAAACGGACACGGAAGCCCACCGCTTGATCGCCGAGGCTGACCCGATCGCATATGCCGCGACCGAGTTCGAGCGGGCGCTTCAGCGCAATATCAAGGGGCTGGAATATTTCGCGTCTCCGGCTCCCATTCTGGGCGCGAGTGCGAAGGACGAGATCCTGTCGCGCGGCCCGATGCGCGTTTATCATTATCATGCCCGCACCGACGAGGTGTACCGAGTCCCGGTGTTGCTGGTCATGGCGACGACCAATCGCGGCTACATCTTCGACATGGTGCCCGGGCAGAGTTTGGTCGAGTTCCTGCTCGACCGGGGCTACGACGTCTTCATGCTCGACTGGGAGGCACCGCGGCGCGAAGACCGCGCGCTCGACCTCGAAGCTTATGCACTCGACTTCGTCGGCGCGGCGGTGGCCAAGGTACAAGAGACGACGGGCGAGGACGACGTCTCGCTGCTCGGCTATTGTTTCGGAGGGGTGCTGTCTCTGATCTGGTCGGCACTCGCGGGGCAGGGGCTCAAGAACCTCGCCACCTTTACCACCCCGGTGGATTTTTCAGGCATGCCGTTGTTCCAGGCATGGGCCGACAAGCGGTTTTTCGATGTCGACCGGATGGTCGATACGCTGGGATTGGCACCGGCAGAGTATCTCTACACCGCGTTCGACATGCTCCGTCCCGGACAGCGGCTTGCGGGCAACTACAAGCTGATCGACAATTTGTGGAATGACGAATTCGTCAAGTCGCACCGCATGTTCGATCGGTGGTCGAGCGACATGCTGCCGCTGGCCGGCGAGTATTTCCGCGAAACGACCAAGAAGTTGATGTGGGACAATGCGCTGTTCGAGGGAACGCTGGAAGTCAGCGGACGAACGGTCGAATTGCGGTCGATCGCGGCACCGTTTCTTCACGTCACCGCAGAGCATGATCATATCGTCCCGCGGCCGCATCGGCGCCATTGATCGACATGGTCGGATCGACCGACAAGGAAGCGATCGTTTTGAAGGGCGGGCACGTCAGCCTCGTCGCCGGCGGCAACGCGATCAAGCGGCTGTGGCCGGCGATCGATGCGCTGGTTGGGAGTGCGCAGCATTTGACGACGACGCCTTAACCTTGATGGCAATGAGATCGTCATTCGCCCGCTGCAGCGTGGCGATGTGCCCGGGGTCGGGCGCTTTGTCGCGGCGCTGAGCACGCACGACCTGCTGTTCCTGCGACGCGACCTGCAGCACGCGCGGGTCATCGATGCGTGGATGCAGTGCGTCGATCGGGGCGAAATGGAAAGCTTGGTCGCAACGGTCGGTGAAAAGGTCGTAGCGACGCTGGCGGTGGTTTGCGATCAGCTTGGCTGGTCGTCACACGTTGCCGAGCTGCGGATGGTGGTCGTCGCCCGAGATGCGGGGAAAAGGGCTGGGCCGCGAACTGCTGGCCAAGGGCGTCGAACTGGCCATCAGCAACGGTGCAGCCAAGATTTCGGCTCAAATGACCCCCGATCAGACTGGCGCGATCACACTGTTCGAAGAGGCGGGCTTTCGCGGCGAGGCGATGTTGCGCGATCATGTGCGTGATCGTGACGGCAAGACACACGACCTCGCGATCCTCGCCTTGCATCCCGAGCGAGAACAGGCGCGACGGGAAGCATTTGGAGACGAAAATACAGCGCAATAACAGGGTGCTTGCGCCCGATCCCCCCGAAAGAACGTTGGGACGGGCAAGAGCGACACAGTCGCAGGAGGACTGATTGAACACTGCCGACAACGCTGCAATCGCGCGGCCTTCGAAATTGCTTGCCTTGACCGAGCTTCCACGCGCGCTGTTTGAGTATGCGACGCTGCCATGGGCCAGCGCGCCATTGCTCGCTGCGCCGCAAGGCGACGGCCATCCGGTGCTCATTCTCCCGGGTTTCATGACCAGCGACATGTCGACCAGCGTGCTGCGCAAATATCTGAAGCAACTCGGCTACCAGCCGTTCACCTGGGATCTGGGCCGCAATCTGGGGCCGCGATCGGTGGGCTGGGAAGGGCGAGAAGCTGATCGATCGGCTCGATGCAATTCATGCTCGAAACAGGCTGCAAGATTAGCTTGGTGGGCTGGAGCTTAGGCGGCGTGCTCGCACGGCAGCTCGCCCGGCGGCGCCCCGATCTGGTGCGCCAGATCATCACTTTGGGTTCGCCGTTCACGGGCAATCCCGCGGCCACCAATGTCATGGCGGCCTATGAATTCATGACCGGTCAGCGACTGAAGGACGCGCACACCGCAAGGCAGCTTACCGAGAGCCGCGAAGTGCCGCCGGTGCCGTCGACCGCTATTTTCAGCAAGGCCGACGGTGTGGTGGCATGGCAGAACTGCATCGAGCCGGCGTCGCCGATGACCGACAATATCGAGGTGCGCGGCAGCCATTGCGGGCTCGGCGTCAATGCCAGCGTGCTGTACGCGATCGCTGACCGCCTGTCGCAAAAGGATGGCGAATGGAAGCCGTTCGATCGCAAGGGGCTACGTGCGTTCGTCTACCCGTCATCGGGGCACGTGCACTAATGGCGGAGAAGAAGGGCAAGGGCAGCGAAACGGCCAAGAAGGCCAATGCAAAGGCCGCCAAGGAGGGCGAGAGTAACCCGCGCAAATCGTCCGCAGCGCAGAGCGAGCTAGGCAAAAAGGGCGCCAAGTCGAAGAAGAGTTAGCCTCTAACGCTTGCCTCGCCCGCCGCTCCATTTACGCGCTTCCTTGCCGAACCGCATCTTGCGCGTCCCGGTTTGCCCTCGTTCGATCGACCGATCATCGGCGCCTTTTGCTCGTGCGCCGGAAGGCCGAGCTCCTCCTGCTCCAGTGAGCGGATTTCGTCGCGGATGCGCCCGGCTTCCTCGAATTCAAGATCGCCAGCGGCCTTGCGCATCTTGCGCTCCAGCTCTTCGATATATGCGCGCAGATTGTGGCCGACCATGTGCGGCCGGTCCTCGTCGATCTCGACCGTGACCTGATCACGGCTGGCGAGATGCTGGATGACGTCGCCGATGCGCGACCGGATCGTCTCGGGCGTGATGCCGTTGGCAGTATTCCAAGCAATCTGTTTTTCACGGCGCCGCTCGGTTTCGCGCATCGCGCGTTCCATCGACCCGGTAATGCGGTCGGCATAAAGGATGACACGTCCGTCGACATTGCGCGCGGCGCGACCAATCGTCTGCACCAGCGACGTTTCGGAACGTAGAAAACCCTCCTTGTCTGCATCGAGGATGCAGACCAGCCCGCATTCGGGAATGTCCAGGCCTTCGCGCAGCAGGTTGATGCCGATCAGCACATCGTAAACGCCCAGGCGCAGGTCGCGGATCAATTCGATGCGCTCCAGCGTCTCGACGTCTGAATGCATGTAGCGAACCTTGATCCCCGCTTCGTGAAGGTATTCGGTCAGATCCTCGGCCATCCGCTTGGTCAGCGTCGTGACCAGCGTGCGGTATCCCAGCGCGGTCGTCTTGCGGATTTCGTTGATGCAATCGTCGACCTGATCCTCGACCGGCTTAACTTCGACCGGCGGGTCGATCAGTCCGGTCGGGCGGATGACCTGTTCGGCAAACACGCCGCCGGTCTGCTCCATTTCCCAACCGCCTGGCGTCGCCGACACGAAGGTCGTCTGCGGGCGCATTGCGTCCCATTCGTTGAAGCGCAACGGCCGGTTGTCGATCGCCGAAGGCAGGCGAAAGCCATATTCGGCAAGGGTCAGTTTGCGCCGGTGGTCGCCACGCGACATGCCGTTGACCTGCCCGATCGTGACATGACTTTCATCGACGAACAGCAGCGCGTTGTCGGGCAGATATTCGAACAGCGTCGGCGGTGGCTCGCCCGGCAAACGGCCGGTGAGGAAGCGCGAGTAATTTTCGATCCCGCGCAAGCGCCAGTCGCCGCAATCATCTCCAGATCGAAATTGGTGCGTTGTTCAAGGCGCTGCGCCTCCAGCAATTTGCCTTCGCCGACCAGTTCCTTGAGCCGTTCGTCAAGCTCGTGTTTGATCGCGTGCATCGCCTGCTTCATCGTCGGGCCGGGCGTGACGTAGTGCGAATTGGCATAGACGCGGACGTAATCGAGCGACGCGGCCTTCTTGCCGGTCAGCGGGTCGAACTCGACGATCTCCTCCACTTCCTCACCAAAGAAAGAGATGCGCCAGGCGCTGTCTTCGTAATGCGACGGAAAGATTTCCAGATTGTCGCCCCGTACGCGGAAATTACCGCGCTGGAAGGCAGCGTCGTTGCGCTTGTATTGCAGCGCGACGAGCTTGCGGATGATCTCCGACTGCTCGACCGTCTGGCCCTTCTTCAGGTCGAAGATCATCGCCGAATAAGTCTCGACCGAGCCGATGCCGTAGAGGCACGATACCGACGCGACGATCAGCACGTCGTCGCGTTCGAGTAATGATCGCGTTGCCGAATGGCGCATTCGGTCGATCGACTCGTTCACCGAGCTTTCTTTCTCGATGTACGTGTCCGAACGCGGAACATACGCTTCGGGCTGGTAGTAATCATAATATGATGACGAAGTATTCGACCGCATTTTCGGGAAAGAATTGCTTGAATTCTCCATAGAGCTGCGCGGCGAGGATTTTGTTCGGTGCAAGGATCAGGGCAGGGCGTTGCAGCGCTTCGATCACCTTGGCCATAGTGAATGTCTTGCCGCTGCCGGTTACGCCCAACAGGACCTGGTTCTTCTCGCCTTGGAGCGCGGTTTCGACCAATTCCTCGATCGCCGCCGGCTGATCGCCCGCCGGCGCATAATCGCTGACGAGCTTGAACTTCTTCCCGCCTTCCGCTTTGGGCGGACGTGCGGGCCGGTGCGGAACGAAACTGGCGTCGGTTTCGGGCTCGGCGAGCGTCGTGCGGATTTGGATGGACATGCCCGCCCGATATGGTGTCCAAGAGTTGTCTACGCAATCAGGTCGGCGGGCGGGGAGTCACTATGAAGCATTGTATCTGGCTCGCGCCATTGGCGCTGGCCGCTTGCGGCAAGCAGGCTCAGGTCTCGGCAGACAATGCCAGCATCGCCGAAGTCGCAAATCAGATGCAGGAAAGCGGAGCCAGCAAGACGACACTCCGTCCCGGGCTGTGGTCGATAGCGATCAAGGTCGATAACATCTCTGCACCCGGCGTGCCGCCCCAAGTCGAGCAGGAGATGCGCAAGGGCATCGGCCAGTCGAAAACGATGACCGATTGTCTGACCGAGGAAACCGCTCGCAAGCCCTTCGATCGCTTCGTGCACGGGATCAAGGACGACTGCCGCTACGACCATTTCGAGATGGGTGGCGGCAAGATCGATTCGAAGCTCGTTTGCACCAAGGATGGCTTGCAGCGCGCCACCACGCTGCAGGGCACTTATGCGCCCGAGCAGTACAAGATGCAGATGATGACAGAAGCGTTGGGCCAAGGGCAGGTCAAGCGCATCAACATGACCATGACCATGGACGCCAAGCGTGTCGGCGATTGTCCGAAAAGGGGCTGAGAATGAGGAAGATCCTAATGCAGTCGGTGGCCGTTCTGGCCCTGGCATTGCCGACCGCCGGTCGGGCCGATGACATATCGGCGTCCATCAAGGCCGATTACGACAAATCCCTGAGCGCGATGTGGGACGATTTCCACCGCAACCCCGAACTGTCTTATGTCGAGACCAGGACCGCTGCCAAGATGGCGGCGAATCTTCGCGCGATTCCCGGCGTGATCGTAACCGAAAAGGTCGGCGGCACCGGCGTCGTGGGTGTATTGAAGAACGGCGCCGGACCGACCGTGCTGATCCGCGCGGACATGGACGGATTGCCGCTCGAGGAAAAATCGGGGCTGCCCAATGCATCGAAGATCACCATGCCGAATCGCGAAGGCGTGGTGCAGCCGGTGATGCATGCCTGCGGGCATGACACGCACATCACGGCGCTGGTCGCGACTGCGCGGCAACTGGCGGCGCGCAAGGATGCGTGGCACGGTACAGTGGTCTTCATCGCCCAACCGGCTGAGGAGCGTATTGGTGGTGCCAAGGCGATGGTGGCGGATGGCCTGTACACGCGCTTTCCCAAACCCGACTACGCCCTGGCATTCCATGTCGCGGCAGAACTTGAAGCAGGCCACATAGCGGCGTCGGAAGCGATCCAATATTCTTCGTCTGACAGCGTCGAGGTCATCGTTCACGGTATCGGCACGCATGGTGCCTCGCCCCAGCTCGGCAAGGATCCGGTGTGGATCGGCGCGCAGATCGTCAATGCGCTGCAGGGGCTGATCAGCCGCCAGAAGTCACCGTTGCTGCCGGGCGTCATCACTGTCGGTACATTTCATGCCGGGACGAAGCTCAATATTATTTCGGATCGCGCCGACCTGGGCATCACCGTGCGCGCCAATGATATTGCGACCCGCAACGACCTGATCACCGGCATTCGCCAAGTCGTTGATGGCGTCGGCCGCGCCAACGGCCTGGACGGCAAGGAATTGCCCGAAGTGTCGGTTGTCGAAAGCACGCCGGTGACGATCAACGACACCGTGCTGGCGCGACGGCTGAATGCGTCGCTGACGCAGAGCCTGCCGCCCGGAACGGTGGTACCGTTCGTGCAGAAGAATATGGGTGCGGAAGATTTCGCGTTCTTCGTCCAGCCCGACACCGGCGTTAAGGGTTATTATTTCGCGGTCGGCGGAACGCCCAAGGCGTGGATCGACGCGGCGGCACAAGGGGGTCCGCCAATTGCCGGTCATCATTCGCCGCTCTTCAAGATCGCGCCTGAGCCCACCATTCGACTGGGTGCCGAGGCAATGACACGCGCAGTGCTGGAACTGCTCGGTCCGACCTCCGCCTAACGCAGGTCGGGTGCGAAGGGGCGGGCGTCGCAACTCGCGGGTCGGAGCACCGGCGGAAGTTTCGCGCGCGGTGCATCGATCGGTGGCACGTCGACCGATGCGCCGATAGGATAGCTCGTGAAATCAGTCAGCCCACGGCACATCATTACGCGATCGAGTAGCTTGGGCGGCGTATCATATGCCTCCCAGCTCAGGCGAAACGTGCCCCAGTGGATCGGCATGGCATAGCGCGCGCCAAGGCGACGGAAGACCTCAACGGCTTGGCTGGGGCCGATATGGCTGCCCGCCTGCATCTGCCCCGGCTGGAAGCGGAAAGCGCCGATCGGGATGAGCGCGAGGCGGATCGGGCCAAGCTTGGCGGCTTCGACCGGCCAATGCCCATCACCGAAGCCCGTGTCGCCCGCGAAGAACAGGTTGCCACCGGGCAGCTTGACCACGAAGCTCGACCATAAAGCGCGGTTTCGGTCAGTAAACCAGCGGCTGCCCCAATGATGATTGCGGGTGATTGTGACCGACACTGGGCCATCGGCGCACGGCATCGGCTTGCGCTCCGGCCAGGGTTGGCCGGCGTTCGCAGGCTGACGCGATGCGGATATCCTGCCCCCAGTCCGCTGCAGTCGCCTTTGCGCCGGCGTTCCAGATCAAGGTTTCGTTGCCCAGGCTCGTAATGACGGTCGGTCGGTCGCGGTCCCATAGCCGCTTGAGCGTCGCCAAATCCATGTGATCATAGTGGTTATGGCTGACCAGGACCAAGTCGATCTTGGGCAGATCTTCGAACTTCACTCCCGGCACCGCGACCCGTTTCGGCCCGAAACCGAACGGCCCGGCAGTATCCGAATAGATCGGGTCGGTGAGGATGTTCAGGCCGTTCGTTTGCACCAAAACCGTGGCATGGCCGATCCACGTGACAATCATCTGATCGCCGAATACGCGCGCGGCGGGTTTAGTTTGCGTTACCTGAACTTGGCTGGGCCATGTGGGCCGCCCGTCATTTCCCGTCAGATAACGCCAGAAAAAGCCCGCGCGGCTGCCCCCGGTGGGTACACGGATCGTATCGTCGTCATTGTCCGGGTTCTTGAAACGCGCCCCGTCATAATGACCGGTACGAGGACCCTCGTAATAGATCCGGTCGAGAAACGCGGGCACCAGAACGATCGCGAGGCTGACCACGACAATGATGGCGCCAAACACGATAGCAACGCGACGCAGCAGTTTTCCAATCACACGCGGCACCTATCATCAGAATATCGCAAGGAAAGGGAACAACGCAGGTCGCGGCATGTTAGGCGCGCATTATGCAAATCGCGATTGACGTTACCCTCGACTACCGCCTCCCGTCGGCGCACGATGTCCTTCTCCAGATCGAAGCGGCGGCAATGGCTGACCAGCGCCTGGTCGAACATGACCTGTTGATCAGTTCGCCCGAGCACCTGCGGGCAGTTCCCGGGGAGGAATCGATCGGGCAACGCACCTGGGCTTATGCCGATCGGCAACTGCAGGTCAGCTATCATGCAGTGGTCGATGTCGATCGGCCAGTGGTCGCGCTTAACGGATTGTCAGCGGCGGCCCCCCGCGATTTGCCCGCGCTCGTCATACCCTATCTGTTGCCCAGTCGATATTGTCCCGCGGAGAAATTCGAGAGCTTCGTCCAGCGCCGTTTCGGCGACATGCAGGGTGGCGCAAAGGTGATCGCGATGCGCGACTGGATCGAGCGCAATGTCGAATATGCCAGCGGCTCGTCCAGCGGCACCACGACGGCGGTTGACACCTTCACGACAAGGACGGGCGTCTGCCGCGACTTCGCACATTTGCTCGCGACCTTCGCGCGCGCCGCAATGATCCCTGCTCGATTGGTCAGCGCCTATGCGCCGGACGTGACGCCGCCGGACTTTCACGCTGTGGTCGAAGTCTGGTTGGAAGACGGCTGGCACCTGATCGACGCGACGGGCATGGCCAAATGCGACGAGATCGTCCGCATCGGCGTTGGCCGCGACGCGACTGACATTGCTTTCATGACCATATTCGGATCGGCGCAGATGGTTACGCAATACGTCAATGTCCGCCGGAACGCGTGAGCCGCTCCAGTCGTTGTCGATGTGAAATCATAGGAGTGCACCATGAACACGCCGATCCCTGAAGACGCCATGGACCGCGCCTCGGTTGCGCCGGCAAGCACAGAAGACAAGCCTGCAACGGATCCGCGGCAGAAAGCGGGACAGGATCAGGAGATTGTTCAGCGGCTGGAGGAAAACCCGGAGGATAGTGACGCGCGCCTAGATGTCGGTTTGGACGAATTGATGGACGCGTCTGACCCGCCTTCGTCCACCCAGCCTGTGCATAACAACGAGCCGCCCGTCGTCTTCCGGGTATAATGCCGAAGAAGAGCGTCTTCGCAGCAACGCCTGAGAAAAATTTGCGGCAGGCCGTTGCACTGCACAAATTTACATGATTCTCTGTGCCAGAGTGATTCAGGTTAAGCCCGCATCAACCATTGCGGGCGCAGCCTGATCTGCTCTGGCACTTTTCGCACCGGGGGGTGGGATCATGGGTAAGGCACGGCAGGCTACAGGCGCCCAATCACTGGGCGAGATAAAGGAATTCGCGGGCTTTCCCGCCGCCACGCAACGGTTCATTCGCCGCGCACTCGATGTCGGCCTGGCGCGGCGGGATGCAGTGACCCGCTGGTCGCGTGACAATGTCGAGGCAGCGGCGATCAGGGCTCAGACCAAGGCCTATTCTCGCCTCGACCAACTTCGGGCATCGGTGCCTGAAGACAATGACATTGCGGTTGCCGAACCGTTCATGACGCCGCTGATTTCGATGACGGCGTTTGATCTAGGCCAGGATCGGATCAACGGGTTTGGCTCCTATCGCTTCCTCTACGAGCGTTTGCTTGGCGCGGCATCGCGGCCGTGGTTGCCGGCGGCGTTCTGTGCTGCGGCGTCCCTTCCACATCTGCACCCGGAGCGGCGGCGCATTTTGCTGAAATCGATCAGCGAAGCAGCGGCGACGGCGCCAGGCTGGTCGACCCGTGAGCCGAGCTTCTATCCGGAATGGGTTGAGAAGATTGAAGCCCTGGACCCGGCCTAGCCGCGGCGAACTTCGCTCATTGCCTGTTCCATTACAGGGTAGCCCATGCCTTCGGGAATACAGAGAAATTCCTTGCCGCGATATTTCTGAATGAAAGGCGTGATCATAGGGGGCGGACTGGGCAGAACGTCCAGTTGGAGGCGTGTCTGCTCGAATGTTCCCAACGCCGCCAGCCGTTCGAGATTGCGCCGGGTCGGGATAGATGATCGTCACCTGACCCGCATCCGCCTGATCGAGCACTTCGGCGGCCGTCGCCCAAAACACGCGCACGTTTTCCGTTTCATCAACGCGCGCGGCTGGAGCCGAGGCATCGACCCGGGCGATGTAGAAACGGGTGTCGAATACCCGCGATTCCGGGAAGTTTGGCTGCCAGCGCGCAAAAGGTACCAGCGCGTCGAGATCGAGCGAAAGTTGCTCGGCAGCGAGCAGGTCAGCGAAGATGGTGCCAGCTTCCAGCCCAAAGCGAAGGCGCTCGGTGACGGCAAGGTCGGGGGGAGGGGACAGGCCGGCGCCGATGCCGCCTTCCTCGATCGACTCGCGAATGGCGCAGATGCGCGCGGCGGCGTCATCGAGTTCATAAGCAGGGAAGGTTTCGGCAAGGCGGCGGTCGCCCTGTTCGACACGCCCGCCCGGGAAAACGATTGCGCCTGCAGCGAAGCTCATCGTTGCGGAGCGCTCGACGAAGAGATGCTCGGCTGTCCCTTCGCCACTCTCACGAAACAGGACGAGGGTGGCAGCGGGAATGGCTTCGGTCATCGATCTTTCGTGACCCACGTCGCGCCATTCGCCAAGCACAAATGAAAAGGGGCCGGCGCCCTAAAGCGCCAGCCCCCAGCTCGGTCTTCCGCCATGCCCTCGAGACTGCAAGCAGTCGACGGCAAGATGGACGCCGTGGCGTGTCGCGGATCAGGTGCTTCGGGTTTGATCCCGACAGCGTTCCCGACCGCTGTCGCCTGCTTCTCGGCTTCAAGTCGGACGTGGCGAACTGGCCGAAGCCAACTCATCCCGTCCGGGCCTCGAACCGTCCTTTGCCACTACCGACCCGTTCGTCGATCCTCCCGCTTTCGCGTTCATCTCACCATCGTTATCGGCGCTGGCATCGGTGGAAAGCCTCGGTTTCCCGCCGCTTTCCTTCGACCGGCGATGCAGTGAGACTGTGCCCGAAATCCGTGTCGGCCAAGCGAAAAATGGCTGTCTTGCCCTGTTGATAACGGGGAAAACGGTGAGCGTTTGCTTGCCAACGAGGCGGTCGTTCGGCAACGCGGAGGACATGGTCGAAAATCAGAGAAAACCCGCCGAAGCCGGAGCAATCGAAGCGGAATGTCCTGATCGCTGCCGGGGTCGCGACCGGGATTGGCTCCGCTGCCTTGGTCGCCGCGTTGCTTTATGCCAATCGCGGAAAGAAGCCGTCAGCTCCATCCACTGAACACTGCAGAGCCGACTGACTGATGACGCACAAGCCGATCCGCAAGGCCGTGTTCCCCGTCGGCGGCCTGGGCACGCGTTTCCTGCCGGCAACCAAGGCGATGCCGAAGGAAATGCTGACTGTCGTCGACAAGCCGCTGATCCAATACGCCGTCGACGAGGCGCGTGAGGCGGGCATCGAGCAGATGATATTCGTCACCGGTCGCGGCAAATCCGCGATCGAGGACCATTTCGATATCTCCTACGAGCTCGAATCGACGATGAAGGGCCGTGGCAAAGCCCTGGACGCGATCAAGGGTACGCGTTTTGCGCCCGGCGACATGTCGTCTATGTCCGCCAACAGGACCCGAGCGGATTGGGGCACGCGATCTGGTGTGCACGGCACATTGTCGGCGACGAGCCGTTCGCCATTTTCCTTCCCGACGAACTGATGGTCGGCAAGCCCGGCTGCATGAAGCAGATGGTCGAAGCCTATAATCAGGTCGGCGGCAATATCGTCTGCGGCTACGAAGTACCGGCAGACCAGACCGACAAATATGGCATCATCACCCCGGGCAAGACGGATGGTGCGCTGGTCGAAGTCGCCGGACTGATCGAGAAGCCAAAATTGGGCACGGCGCCGTCGAACTTGATGATTCCGGGTCGCTATATTCTGCAGCCCGAGGTCATGCGCGTGCTGGAGGATCAGGAAAAGGGCGCGGGGGGCGAGATCCAGTTGACCGACGCCATGGCGCGGATGATCGGCACGCAGCCGTTCCACGCCTACAAGTTCGGCGGGCGCCGTTTCGATTGCGGCGACAAGGCTGGCTTCATCACCGCCAACATCGCGCTGGCGCTGGACCGCAAGGACATCGGGCCGGTGGTTGCCGACTATCTGCGCGAAATCACGCTTTAGCGATGGCCGAGCGGCAGCTGGCTATTGCCAGCTGCCCATTTCCTTCTCGAGGTTCGCGCGGATCGCCTCGAAGAACTGCTCGGTGGTCATCCACGCCTGATCTGGGCCGATAAGGATGGCCAGATCCTTGGTCATGGCACCCTGTTCGACGGTCTCGATGCAGACGCGCTCGAGGGTTTCGGCAAACTTGGTCACTTCGGGCGTATCGTCGAACTTGCCCCGGAACTTGAGGCCGCCAGTCCAGGCGAAGATCGAGGCAATCGGGTTGGTCGATGTCGCCTTGCCCTGCTGGTGCTGGCGGTAGTGGCGCGTGACCGTGCCGTGCGCGGCCTCAGCTTCGACCGTCTTGCCATCGGGCGAGAGCAGCACTGAAGTCATCAAGCCGAGCGAACCAAAACCCTGCGCGACCTGGTCGGACTGGACGTCGCCGTCATAATTCTTGCACGCCCAGATAAAGTTCCCGCTCCACTTCAGCGCTGACGCAACCATGTCGTCGATCAAGCGGTGTTCGTAGACGATGCCGAGTTCCTTGAACTTGTCGGCGAACTCCGCGTCGAACACTTCCTGGAACAGGTCCTTGAAGCGGCCGTCATAGGCTTTCAGGATCGTGTTTTTGGTCGACAGGTAGACCGGCCATTTGCGCGCGATGCCGTAGTTGAGCGAGGCGCGGGCGAAGTCGCGGATCGAATCGTCGAGATTGTACATGCCCATCGCGACGCCCGAGGATGGGAACTGGAACACCTCTTCGTCGATGATCGTCCCGTCTTCTCCCTCGAAAACCATCCGCAGCTTGCCCGGGCCTGGAACGCGGAAGTCCGTCGCACGATATTGGTCGCCAAAGGCATGGCGACCGACGACGATCGGGTCGGTCCAACCGGGGATCAGTCGCGGGACGTTCGAAATCACGATCGGCTCCCGGAATACGACGCCGCCGAGAATGTTACGGATCGTGCCATTAGGCGACTTCCACATCTTCTTGAGCCCGAATTCCTCGACGCGCTGTTCGTCAGGGGTGATCGTGGCGCACTTCACGCCGACGCCATATTTCTTGATGGCGTTTGCACTGTCGACGGTGATCTGGTCGTTGGTCTCGTCGCGCTTTTCGACGCCGAGATCGTAATATTTGAGATCGATATCGAGATAGGGGAGGATCAGGCGCTCGCGGATCCATTGCCAGATGATCCGCGTCATTTCATCGCCGTCGAGTTCGACGACGGGGTTCTTCACCTTGATCTTCGCCATGATTCTCACTTGCCTGGGGAGGGGTTACGACTGGCCGTAAAGCGCAGGCGCACGGCAATCAATGCCGGGGCTAGGCCATTGGGGCCGCGTTGCCTATATCGAAGCGATGGCAGAACTCGATCCCGGCACGCCCGGTCCCGTCACGACAATCAAGTGGCGCTTTCCAACGGTTCATCCCGAAGGACATAAATACGTCGCGATCGCCGCGCTGGCGTGCGTGGTATGCGCCTTCCTTGCCTGGGAGACCATCGCCTGGCCGTTGCTGGGAGTGACAATCTGGGTCGCGACCTTTTTTCGCGACCCGATCCGGACGGTGCCCCAAGGCGATAACTTGATCGTCGCGCCCGCTGATGGCCTGATCACGCTCATCCGACAGGTGCCGCCGCCGCGCGAAATGGCCGAATTGGGTAGTGAGCCGATGACGCGCGTTTCGATCTTCATGTCGGTGTTCGACGTGCATATCAATCGCACGCCCATCAGCGGAACGGTCAAGTCCGTGGTCTATGTGCCGGGCAAGTTCCTGAACGCGGACCTGGATAAGGCGAGCGAAGACAATGAACGTCAGCATATCCTGGTCGAGCGCGGGGACGGTGTTCGCGTCGGTTTCACGCAGATCGCCGGGCTGGTCGCGCGGCGTATCGTTCCGTTCGTCAAGAATGGCGACATGGTGGTTGTAGGGCAGCGCATCGGGCTGATCCGCTTTGGTAGTCGCGTCGATGTCTATCTGCCCGCGGGGACCGCGCCGCGCGTTTCCCTTGGCCAGCGGACGATGGCGGGGGAAACCATCCTCGGCGTGATCGGTGATGGCGAAGCGGCACGGGGACGCGCGCTGTGAGCGAAGCGCCCAGGCATCGCGGCATTCCGCTTCGCGCGGTCGCGCCCAACGCGGTCACCGCATTGGCACTGTGTTCGGGGCTGACCGGGGTACGTTTCGCGATCGCGGGAGAATGGGAACGCGCGGCGGGGGCGATCATCATTGCCGGTGTCCTCGACGGACTGGATGGACGGCTGGCCCGAGCGATCAAGGGACAGACCAAGTTCGGTGAGCAACTCGACTCGCTATCGGACGTCATCGCGTTCGGCGTGGCACCTGCGCTGATCATGTTCCTGTGGTCGCTGAAAGACGTGCCGCGTTACGGCTGGATCTTCGCGCTGGCACTGGCGGTGTGCATGGCGCTGCGCTTGGCGCGTTTCAATTCTCAAGTCGACGATGTCGATCAACCACGCAAGAGCGCCGGTTTCCTGACCGGCGTTCCCGCGCCCGCAGCGGCGGGTCTGGCGATGCTGCCGCTCTACATCTCGTTATGGGCAGGCGACGGGCCGTTGCGCGCGCCGGAGCTGGTTGACGTGGTTCGCAATCCTTGGCTGGTAGCGCCCTGGCTGGCGTTCGTTGCCTTCCTTGCGGTGTCGAATATTGCGACGTTCAGCTGGTCATCGCTGCGAATTCGGCGATCGGTGCGTGTCGAGACGCTGTTGCTGGTCGCGCTGGTCGGTGCGGCCTTGCTGTCCGCGCCGTGGGAAACCCTGACATTGGTTTGCGCCGTTTATCTGGGGCTGATCGCGTGGTCAGTGCAAAGTTACGAACGGGTCAAGCGGCGGCGCGCAACTCAACACGGCTAAAACGCGCTCGCGTGGTCACGTTGACCGGGCGGCGCTGATACCCGCTTACGTTGACATACGTTGACACCGAAGGGGTGTTGCTCAGCACCGCAACAACGCGCGAGAACGATGGGGCAACGGTCGCCCACATCGTCCATATCGCGAACCCGATCAGTAGAACCGAACCCAACAGCGAAATCACAGCCATCGTTGCGACCTTCCTATTTGCCTCTCCGAACCCTCACGGTGCCGGATTTGTTCCCTGTTCGCCCTTTGTTCACATAATGTCAAGCGTGGGTTTCCGTCCAGTTGCGTGCGGCGAGACCGCCGTATCGGGCCAAAGCTAGGCGCGACGGTTGATTTCGAGAGTGCGCGCTGATACTGGCCCGCTCATTCCACATGGGTGGCAACATACCGGTGCGATGGCTGACGCCTTCGTTCCGCTGCCCAGAGGTCAAACCGGGTAAGGAGAAATGACTATGGCGGCTCCCACCGTCACGATGCAGCAGCTTGTCGAGGCAGGCGCGCATTTCGGACACCAGACGCACCGTTGGAACCCGCGCATGAAGCCGTACATCTTCGGCGAGCGCAACGGCATCCACATCCTCGATCTGTCGCAGACCGTGCCTTTGCTGGCGCGCGCGCTCGACTTCGTGTCGCAGACAGCCGCGTCGGGTGGCAAAGTGCTGTTCGTCGGCACCAAGCGCCAGGCGCAGGAGCCGATCGCCGACGCCGCGCGTCAGGCGAACCAGCATTTCGTCAACCACCGCTGGCTGGGCGGCATGCTCACCAACTGGAAGACGATCTCGAACTCGATCCGCCGCTTCAAGTCGCTGACCGAGCAGCTGGGTGGTGACACCGCTGGCCTGACCAAGAAGGAAGTCCTTCAGCTGACGCGCGAGCGCGACAAGCTGGAACTCAGCCTTGGCGGCATCAAGGACATGGGCGGTATTCCGGACGTGATGGTCGTGATCGACGCTAACAAGGAAGAGCTGGCGATCAAGGAAGCCAATGTGCTCGGCATTCCCGTCGTCGCCATCCTCGATTCGAATGTCAGCCCGGACGGTATCGCCTTCCCGGTGCCGGCGAACGACGATGCGAGTCGCGCGATCCGGCTGTACTGCGATGCGCTGGCCCAGGCCGCGACGCGCGGTGGCCGCGAGAACCAGGCGCGCCAGGGTGGCGATTTCGGTGCGATGGCCGAGCCGCCGGTCGAGCCGGCGCTTGAAGCCAGCCCGGTGACGACCGAAGCGGAGGCCGCTGCCGATCAGGCTGCGGCAACGCCGGCGGCGGCTGCTGCTGCCGAGACAGCTGCGGCTTAAAAGCTCTCCTTCCCTGTTCGCGTTTTTGACGCGGATGGGGAAGTTCGAGTCTCAAGTACCTCATTCGATAAGGAATTAGCATGGCAGAGATCACCGCTGCCGCGGTCAAGGAGCTGCGTGAGCGCTCCGGCGCGGGCATGATGGATTGCAAAAAGGCGCTGACCGAAACCGGCGGCGACATGGAAGGCGCGATCGACTGGTTGCGGACCAAGGGTCTGGCGACAGCCGCCAAGAAGGCCGGTCGCACCGCGTCCGAAGGCCTGGTCGGCGTCGCCGTCAGCGGGACCACCGGTGCTGCGGTCGAAGTCAATTCGGAAACCGACTTCGTGGCCAAGAACGATCAATTCCAAGGCTTCGTCCGCGACGTCACGCAGCTCGCGCTGACGGCGGGTGACAGCGTCGAGACGCTTGCCGCTGCCCCGATGGGATCGGGAACGGTGCAGGACGCGCTGACCGCGAACATCGCCACGATCGGTGAAAACCAGTCGCTGCGCCGGGTGAAGACGCTGTCGGTCAATCAGGGCGTGGTCGTGCCGTACGTGCACAACGCCGCGTCGCCGGGTCTCGGCAAGATCGGCGTGCTCGTCGCACTCGAAGGCGATGCCGACACGGGCAAGATGGAAGCACTGGGCAAGCAATTGGCGATGCACATCGCCGCCGCCAGCCCCTTGGCCCTGCATGAAGAGGGCCTCGACGAGGCGCTGGTCAGCCGTGAACGCGCGATTGCCGAGGAAAAGGCGGCGGGCAGCGGCAAGCCGCTCGAGATCATCGCCAAGATGGTCGAGGGTACGATCGGCAAGTTCCGCAAGGAGAACGCGCTGATGAGCCAGTTGTTCGTGATGGACAACAAGACCAAGATTGCCGACGTCATCGCCAACGAGGCGAAGGACTGCGGGCGGCAGCATCGCGCTGACCGACTATGTCCGGTTCCAGCTCGGCGAAGGCATCGAGAAGGAAGTCAGCGACTTTGCGGCGGAAGTCGCGGCCGCCTCGGGTGTGCCGCAGGGCTGAGCTTGAGTTATGGCGGCGCGGGCCTAGTGTCCGCGCTGTTACGGATTGAGAGGCCCATGAGCGAACGACCAGCCCTGAAACGCATCCTCCTGAAACTGTCGGGAGAGGTGCTGATGGGCGATGGCGGGGGGCTGAGCATCGATCCGGCCATGACCGGCCGCGTCGCGCAGGAAATCGCCGACGCGCGGGCAAACGGTTTCGAAATGTGCGTGGTCGTGGGTGGCGGCAACATCTTTCGCGGCATGGCGGCGGCGGCGCGCGGGTTCGATCGAGCCAGTGCCGATTACATGGGTATGCTCGCCACCGTCATGAACGCGCTGGCGGTTCAGAACGCACTCGAACAGATCGGGGTCGAAACACGTGTCCAGTCGGCAATCCCGATGGCCAGCGTGTGCGAACCCTTCATCCGCCGCCGCGCCGAACGCCATCTGAAAAAGGGGCGGGTGGTGATCTTTGCCGCGGGTGTCGGTTCGCCTTTCTTCACGACCGACAGCGGTGCTGCGCTGCGCGCCGCGGAAATGAAGTGCGATGCGCTGCTGAAAGGGACTTCGGTGGACGGCGTGTACACCGCCGATCCGAAAACCGATTCCAGTGCAAAACGTTATGACCACGTCACTTACGACACGGTCCTCGCAAATAACCTGAAAGTCATGGACGCGAGTGCAGTCGCCTTGTGCCGTGACAACAACATCCCGATTATCGTGTTCAATATCCGCGAGCAGGGTAACCTTGCCCGGGTTTTGGCGGGCGAAGGCGTCGCCACGGTCGTCGGACAATAGGAAGAGAGATATGCCGGCTTATCAGAAATCAGACCTCGAACGCCGCATGGCGGGCGCGGTCGAGGCGTTGAAGAGCGACCTTGTCGGCCTGCGCACGGGGCGCGCGTCGATCAATCTGCTCGATCCGATCACGGTCGAAGTTTATGGCGCGAACATGCCGCTCAACCAGGTGGCGACGGTATCCGTGCCCGAGCCGCGCATGTTGAGCGTGCAGGTATGGGACAAGTCGAATACCGGCCCGGTTGAGAAGGCGATCCGCTCAGCGGGCCTGGGCCTGAATCCAATCACCGACGGCACCAGCATTCGGTTGCCCATCCCCGACCTGACCGAGGAGCGCCGCAAGGAACTTGCCAAGCTTGCCGGCCAATATGCCGAAAAGGCCCGAGTCGCCGTCCGCAACGTGCGCCGCGACGGCATGGACGCGCTCAAGGCAGACGAGAAGAAGAGCGAGATCGGTGAAGACGAGCGCAAGCGCCACGAGACCGAAGTCCAGAAGCTCACCGACAGCACGATCGCCGATATCGATGCGGCGGCGGCTGCCAAGGAAAAGGAAATCCTCGGCAAGTGACCGCGGCGCCCGCCCTTGCGGGAGTTGACGCAGGCGGGCGGGGGCGCGCTGCCCCGCCACGTCGCGATCATCATGGACGGCAACGGCCGCTGGGCGAAAAAGCGTTTTCTCCCCCGCGCCGCCGGGCCATCGCAAGGGGATCGAAGCCGTTCGCGCCGTGACCCGCGCCAGCCGCGATCTTGGGCTGGAGGTGCTGAGCCTCTATGCGTTTTCCTCCGAAAACTGGCGTCGACCGGCGGAGGAAGTCAGCGACCTGATGGGGCTGCTCAAGCACTTCATCCGCAGCGACCTCGACGAGCTGGCCGAGGCCAATGTCCGCCTGCGCGTGATCGGTGATCACGGTGCCTTTACCCCCGATGTGGTGGAGATGATCGACGGCGCGATCGCGCGCACGTCGGGAAATACGGGCCAGACGCTGTGCGTCGCGCTGAACTACGGGGCGCATAACGAATTGGTCGCGCGCGGCGCGCAAGGCGGCGCAAAATGGTGAGATCGACGAAGCGTCGATCGCCGCCAATCTGGACACGGCGGGGCTGCCGTCCGGTCGACCTGCTCATCCGCACGTCGGGCGAGCAGCGGCTGAGCAATTTCATGCTGTGGCAGGCGGCCTATGCCGAATTGCTGTTCACCGAAACGCTGTGGCCCGATTTCGGCGCGGATGGGCTTGCGCGCGGCGATCGAGGCTTACGCCACGCGTGAACGCAGGTTCGGCGGGCTGTGAGCGAACTCGCCACGCGGGCGCGTGTCGGGCGTCGTGCTGATCGGTGTCGCGCTTGATGGCGCTGGTGGCTGGGTGGCATCGGGTTTTTGTCTGCTGGCTCCTGATCGGGGCTTGCTCGTGCTTTGGAATGGTTCGGGCTGGCGCGCGCGGTTTGCCGGTCTCGCGTCTCGCTTCTCGTGGGGTGCTCGGCGGGCTGCTCTATGTCGGCTTGGCGGTGCCGCGCTGATTGCGATGCGTGAATTTCCGGTGTTGGCCGCGACGCTGGTGCTGCTCGCCTCGGTCTGGGCGACGGATATCGGCGCCTATTTCGCCGGGCGCACGTTTGGCGGGCCGAAGCTCGCGCCGCGGATCAGCCCCGCCAAGACCTGGTCGGGTCTGATCGGCGGCATGATCGCGGCGCTGCGGTGTCTGGTCGGTTTACGCGCGGCGGCTGGCGCGCTACGCCATCCGGCGATCCTTGCGGCGTGCTGGTCGCGGCGCTGGCGCAGGCGGGTGATCTGCTTCGAAAGCTGGATGAAGCGGCGGGCGGGCGTCAAGGATTCGGGCGCTCTGATCCCCGGGCATGGTGGCGTGTTCGACCGCGTCGACGGGCTGCTGCCGGTGGCCGTCGCGCGGCGTCGGCGCGGCTGCGTGGCTATCCTGTGACGCGCGAGCGCTCGACGATCCTCGGCGCGACCGGATCGATCGGGGCATCGACACTCGATCTGGTGAAACGCGAACCAGACCGGTTCGATGTGCATGCGGTGACTGCCAACACCGATGTAGCGGGTCTGGCGGCGGCGGCGCGGAGGCCGTCGGGGCGAAGCGTGCGGTAATTTGCGATCCTGCCATGCTCACCGCGCTGACCGAGGCGCTGGCGGGCAGTGGCATCGCAGCCGGCGCCGGAGCCGAGGCGATCACCGCCGCGGCGGGCGAGGGGGTGGACGTCGTCGTCGCAGGGATCGTCGGCTGTGCCGGGCTTGCCCCCGTTGCGGCCGCGGTCGAAGCCGGTGGGGCAGTGGTGCTTGCCAACAAGGAGCCTCTGGTTTCTGCCGGGGAGCTGATCCTCGAACTGGCGACCAAGTCGGGGGCCACGCTGCTGCCCGGCGGACAGCGAGCATAACGCGATCTTCCAGGTGTTCGATTTCGAGCGGCCTGAACGCGTGCGGCGGATCGTGCTGACCGCCAGCGGCGGGCCGTTTCTTGACCGCAGCGCCGGCGAGATGAGCGACGTGACGCCCGAACAGGCGTGCGCGCACCCCAATTGGTCCATGGGCGCAAAGATCAGCGTCGACTCCGCGACGATGATGAACAAGGGTCTGGAACTGATCGAGGCCGCCCGGCTGTTCCCCGTAAACCCCGAGAACATCGAGATAATCATTCACCGTCAATCGGTGGTTCATAGCCTGGTGGACTATATCGACGGTTCGATGCTCGCTCAGCTTGGCCCCCCCGACATGCGCACGCCGCTGGCTTATTGCCTCGCATGGCCCGACCGGATGGCGACGCCGATGCCGCCGCTCGACCTCGCAGCGATCGGCAGATTGCAGTTCGAAGCGACTGACGAGCAACGGTTTCCGGCGACGCGGGTTGCGCGCGAGGCGCTGATGGCCGGCGGCGCGGCACCCTGCATCCTCAATGCGGCGAACGAAGTCGCGGTTGCGGCGTTTCTCGATGGGCGGATCGGCTTTCTGGACATCGTGAATACGGTGCAGCGCACATTGACCGCTATCAGCCGGACGCCGCTCCTGCCAGCGATTGCGAGACGTTCTGTCGATCGATGCGGCGGCACGCGCCGTGGCGAGCGAATTGATGCTGAAGAAGGCGGCATGATGGCCGGTAGTTCACATCGATATTCTGGTTCGCGCTGGCGATCAGCCCGCTCGTTTTCATGCACGAATTCGGCCATTACGCGATGGGCCGCGTGTTCGGCGTCAAGGCCGATGCGTTTTCGATCGGCTTCGGCAAATCGATCGCCAGGTGGACGGACAAGCGCGGGACCGAGTGGCGCATCGGCTGGCTGCCGCTGGGCGGCTACGTCAAATTCGCGGGTGACATGAATGCGGTCAGCCAGCCCGATCCTCTGCATGCTGCATGATCCCGGCACGTTGCATTCCAAGCCAGTGTGGCAGCGCGCGCTGATCGTGGCGGCTGGACCATTGACCAATTTCCTTCTGGCGATGGTGATGCTCGCCGGGTTGTTCGCCGCGTTCGGCGAGCCGCGCGATTCTGGCGGATATCGGCGGCTTTTCCCCGAAATCGGCGGCGCAAGCGGCGGGAATGAAGGTCGGCGACCGGATCACGGCGGTCGATGGCCAGACGGTCGACAGATTTTGAGGACCTGGCGCTGATCGTTCAGGTCAAGGCGGGGCAGGCCATTCCGGTGACGTTTCAGCGCGGCGGCAATCGCATAGTGCTGATGGTCACGCCGGTTTCGGAGGCGGTCAAGGATATTACTGGCGCCGAGACGCGGGTGGGGCGGATCGGCGTTGCGCCCGGCGCGTGTCGATTATGTCCGGCCCGACGTCACCGAACTGCCGGCCGCTGCCGGGCGCTTCACGGTCAACGCGGTCAGAGCGATGGCGACGACGCTATGGCAGATCGTCAGCGGCCAGCGTTCGGCGGACGAACTGGGCGGGCCGGTCAAGGTCGCGGCGGCGTCCAACGCCGTGGCCGCGTTTGGTTGGGTCTCGTTTCTCTATTTCATGGTGATGCTCTCGATAAATCTCGGGTTCATCAACTTGTTGCCAATTCCGATGCTCGACGGTGGCCACCTCATGCTGTTCGCGGCAGAGGCGGCGCGGGGAAGACCGGTGAGCGAGCGGGCACAGGAATTAGCGTTCCGGTCGGGGCTGGCGCTGCTGCTGGCGTTTACCGTCTTCGTGACGGTGAACGATCTGGCCGGGTTGGGACTGTTCCGGCGGCTTGCCGGGTTGATTGGTTAAGCGCCTTGGGGCAGGGCGCGGCGTCGTATTTTTGAATTATTGAGGGCGGGAACGCGTGACGATTGAAAAGGCAGTGAAGCACGGCGTGCGTCTGTCCTCCGTGTTGCTGCTCGGCACAGTGCTTGGCGGAGTTCCCGCCCTGGCCCAGCGTCCTCGCGCGCCCGCTCCAGCGACAGCGGCGGCCAGTTTGCTCAATCCTGCAGCCGCCCGCGCCCGCCCCGCAGACCGATGGCGGCACGATCCGCACGATCGACGTCGAAGGGTCGCAGCGCATCGAGCCCGAAACCGTGCGGAGCTATATCAAGCTGCGCGCCGGGGCGCCGTATCACGCGCGAAACGCTCGATCGAGGCATTGCGAGACCTGTTCGCCACCGAATTGTTCGCCGACGTGCAGATCCGCGACGACAATGGCGCGCTGACGATCATCGTCAAGGAAAACCCGATCATCAATCGCGTGGTGTTCGAGGGCAACAAGCGGATCAAGGAAGACAAGCTCTACAAGGAGCTTAAGCTCGCCCCGCGGCAGATTTTCACGCGCAGCAAGGTCCGCGCCGAAATCGCGCGGATCATCGAGCTGTATCGCCGCCAGGGGCGCTTTGCCGCATCGGTTGAGCCCAAGATCGTCAACCTTGATCAGAACCGCGTCGATCTGGTCTATGAAATCAGCGAAGGGCCGAAGTCCAAGGTCCGCCAGATCAACATCATCGGTAACAAGGTGTTCAAGGACGGCGAACTGCGCGGCGAAATGGCGACGAAGAAGGCACGCGCTCTACAAGTTCTTCGCGTCGAACGACACTTACGATCCCGATCGCCTCGCCTATGACCAGTCGAAGCTGCGTCAATTCTATCTGACCAAGGGTTATGCCGATTTCCGCGTGGTCTCCGCCGTTGCCGAACTGACGCCCGACCGCCGCGACTTCATCATCACCTACGTCGTCGAAGAGGGCGAACGCTACAAGTTCGGCGACGTCGCGGTCGAAAGCGACCTGCGCGACTTGAAGCCCGACACGCGTCAAGGCGATCCTGCCGATGAAGAAGGGCGACTGGTACAACGCCAAGCAGGTCGAGGACACGGTCGACGCGATCGGCGAGACCGCCGGCCTGCTCGGCTATGCCTTCACTCAGGTCGATCCGGGCTTCCAGCGCGACAAGGAAGCGAAGGAGATGGACATCACCTTCCGCATCGCCGACGCGCCGCGCGTGTATGTCGAAGGCGTCGACATCAACGGCAATACGCGTGACGCAGGACAAGGTAGTCCGCCGCGAGATGCGCGCTGGCGGAAGGCGACGCGTTCAACTCGATCGCGATCAAGCGGTCGCAGGACCGCATTCAGTCGCTCGGCTTTTTCCAGGAAAAGTTCGAGATCAAGCAGAAGCAGGGTTCGGCGCCCGATCGTGTCGTGCTCGAAGCCAATGTCGAGGAAAAATCGACCGGCGAGCTTGCAGCTGTCGGCGGGCTATTCCGAGCCTCGAGCGCGTTCATCATCAACGCTTCGATCCGCCAGCGCAACTTCCGCGGCAAGGGTCAGGAACTGCGCACCAGCGTCGATTATTCGACCTATTCCAAGTCGATCAATCTGGGCTTCACCGAGCCATATCTGTTCGACAAGAACATCGCGGTCGGCGGCGACATATTCCGGCGCGATCTGAATTCGTTCAACTTCACTCAGAGCGGCGACCGCAACACGCACCTATTCGCAGCTGACGACCGGCTTCCAGCTGCGCTTCGGCGTGCCGCTGACCGAATTCTGTCGGTTGCCGGCCGTTATGGTCTGAGCCAGGACAAGATCACGCTCGACCGCAACACCTATTTCTTCGATACCAATGGCGACGGCGTGAACGACACCTGCGATCCGCTGATCGCGGGGCGTTACCTGTGCGACGCGCTGGGCAACCGGACGACGTCGTCGGTCGGTTACAGCCTGGTGTATGACAACCTGAACAACCGCATCCGCCCGAGCCGCGGCCAGCGCGCCGTGTTCAGCCAGGATTTTGCCGGCCTGGGCGGCAGCGTTAAATATCTGCGCACGACGGGCGAGGCGGCGAAATATTGGGATCTGGGCAGCAGTTGATTTTCTCGGTCCGCGCCGAGGGTGGCTACGATCATGCCGTTCGGCAAGGATCGCGGTGCCGGCAACGACAAGGTGCGCTTGAACGACCGCTTCTTCCTCGGTCAGCCGCAGATGCGCGGCTTCGACATTCGCGGCGTCGGTCCGCGCGTGCAGCGCGTGCCGTATCGTCGACCGATCGCTGATCGACCGGCGCGGTGACCCTGTCGACCGATCGTTCGCAGATCACCGACGATGCGCTCGGCGGCCGGGCTTATTATGTCGGCGCATCTCGAACTCGAAATTCCGCTCGGCTCCGGCATCCGTGAACTGGGTATCCGTCCGTCGGTGTTCGTCGATGCCGGTTCGGTGTTCGGACTGCGCTGCTCCGGTGCGAGCAGAACTTCCTTCCCACCGATCCTGCCACTCTGGTCCGACCGGCGTTCTGGGCATCGATGGTCTGCGGCAGTGCAATACCGGCACGCGCAGCGACCCCGATGCTGACGTCGCTACCGGCGGGCGGGATGTGCCCGCGGGCTCGTCCCTACACCTCGGCCGATCAGCGGGGGCTTCCGCGAATTCTATTATGGCGGGTCGGCCAAGCCGCGCGTTTCGATCGGCATCGGCTTCAACTGGAATTCGCCGTTCGGCCCGCTCCGCCTCGACCTTGCCAAGGCCATTGCTCAAGCAGCCGGGCGACGACACCAAATTGTTCACATTCAACGTAGGAACCCAATTCTGATGACCAAGATCAAGCTCGCGCTCCTTGCCGCCGCCGCGCTCGCGCCGGCCTCGGCCGCTTGCCCAGAACGTCCCCGCTGCGGTCGTCGCCGTTGTCGACACGCAGCGTATCCTCGGCACCTGCACCGCCTGTGCCGCGGCCAACGCGCAGATCAAGACGCTGGTCGACGCAGGCGCAGGCGCGCGCGACAGCGCTCGGCACGCCGCTGCAGACGCAGGACCAGGCTCTGCAGACCGAAGCGCAACCGCGTCCAGTGCGCTGCCCGATGGCGCCGCGCAAGAACACGCGCCGCGTCCGCGCTCGACCAGCGCGCTCAGGCGTTCCAGGCGTCGCAGGGCGCGGCCCAGCAGGAACTCGATCGGCTGCAGCCAGAACATCGAATCCACGCGCCAGCAACGTGCTGCGCCAGATCAGCGAGAAGCTGAACCCGATCATCACTCAGCGTGATGCAGCAGCGCGGCGCCAACATCGCGATCGATCAGCGAGGCGACACTGGCCGCGGCGAAGAGTGTCGATGTGCACCGACGCGGTGCTCGCCGCGCTCAATCAGCAGCTGCCCAGCGTGTCGGTGACGCCGCTGCCCGCCCGCTGCGCCAGCCGACACGCGTCCGGCGTCCGGCCGGCCGCTAAGACGATGATCGACATTCGGGGGGTGATGGCGGCGCTGCCGCATCGCTACCCGATGCTGCTGGTCGATCGCGTCGAGGAACTCGTCAAGGACGAGCGCATCGTCGCGATCAAGGCGGTGACGATCAACGAAGGGTTTTTCGCCGGGCATTTTCCGGGACGTCCGATCATGCCCGGCGTCCTCATCGTCGAAGCGCTGGCGCAGGCCGCGGGGATCCTCGCGGTCGAAAGCCTCGGCCTCGCCGGCTCGGGCAAGCTGGTCTATTTCATGGCGATCGACGGGGCGAAATTCCGCGCGCCGGTCGAACCCGGCGTGCTGCTCCGCCTTGAATGCTCGAATTCGTCCAGAAGCGGGCGAGCGTGTGCAAGTTCGCCGGTCGCGCGCTGATCGATGGCAAGCTGGCGGCCGAGGCCAACTTTCACCGCGATGATCGCCGACCCGCCCGGGGCTTGATCAGCGCTCGGCCTTGCGTTTTGGCGCACCCCTCGTTACGGGCGCGCCTTCCAATTCCCGGCCGGTCGGAACCGGCCAATCACGGAAAGCACGACATGAAGAGCGGCATTCACCCCGATTATCACACCATCAACATCAAGATGACTGATGGGACCGAGTTCCAGACGCGTTCGACCTGGGGCAAGGAAGGTGACATGATGACGCTTGAGATCGATCCGACCAGCCACCCGGCGTGGACCGGCGGTTCGGGCAAGATGCTCGACGCCGGCGGTCAGGTCGCACGCTTCAACAAGCGTTTCGGCGGGCTCACACTCAAGAAGTAGGCGCCATCGCCTAGCGCATGAGCCCGGCTGCGCGCAGGGCATCTTCGATCACCGTCTGGATGCCTGCCGTGCTACCCGGCGCGGGTGGCGACTGCACGGGCATAGCGTGCAAGGGTGTGCGTGTCACCGGCGATCGCCGTGATGTCTGCGGTGCCGTAGCGGATGGGCTTGCCTCGCGTGCGCTGTCCAGCAGGCCCCAGGAACGCGCGATTATCGCCGTACTGGCGATGCCGGCGTCGAGCATAAACGCGCCGGCCTGACCCACCCGATCGGCACTTTGCGTGTCGAGTGGGACACCGTGACCCATCCCGGCAATGCTCCATTCTTCGACAAGTACCCGGCCATCGGTGCCGGACCAACTCCGATGCTCCCATCCTGTGCCTTGCTCGATCGTGGCCGCGGATCCGGCGATATCGTGAATTGCGCGCCATTGGCGGCCGAGCGCGTCCATGTTGCCGATCGCCACGGTCGCATCGCCCGTCCCGTGCCAGATCGAAACGGTCGGCCACGGCCCGTCATGGTTGTCCGATGCCTGACGTACCAAATTTTCTAGCGCCGCGTCGCTGCCCTGGCCCGTACCGCGCATGCGCTCCAGCGCTTGCGGATACTCCCGTCGCGGTCCCGAAGGGCAGTCCGGCAATGACCGCGCCCCCGGCGAATAACTCAGGGTAAGCAGCCAGCATGACCGCAGCCATCGCGCCGCCCGCGGACAGGCCGGTCACATAGACGCGCTGTGGATTCAGCCGGTGCGTGGTGATCATGTGGCGGACCATCGACGCAATCAATTCAGCCTCGCCGCCAACGCGCGCGATGTCGGCGGGCTCGAACCAGTTGAAGCAGAGGTTGGGATTGTTGGCCCGCGTCTGTTCAGGAATGAGGACGGCAAATCCCCCGCGATCGGCCAGTGTCGTCCAGCCTGTACCGCGATCGAACCCGGCAGCATTCTGAGTACAGCCATGCAGCACCACGACCAATGGCGCATCTGTGGGCAGATCGCCGGGAACATGAGCATATCCCAGCAAAGACCCGGGATTCGACCCGAATGAGTCCAACGGCGTCAAGCTGCCTGATCGCCGCGTAAAGCCGTGCAAACCCAGCACCATCTCTGTCATCTCATTCACGCCTGATCCCCGTACTCGTTCCCAGAACGCCCAACCCTATCCAATCGTTGCTGCACCGCACAATAAATCTTCTCCTGCGCGTGAAGATCTGGGGGAGGGGCCGTGAACTTCGTGAGTGCTAAACTTGGTTTGCGGACGTCTGGCAGATGACTTCGCAAGACATCTTGACTACCAGCGGCGCGTGACCATCGCTCGCGATCAACTGGCAAGGCGTTATCTGGCCGGGTTGATCTGCGCGGCGGCGCTGCTGCTGAAGCTTCTTGTGCCTTCCGGATACATGCTCGACACGCAGCATGGTCGCATCACTGTCATCATCTGTTCGGGCATGGCCCCGCGTACCATGGCGATGGACGTTTCGATGCGCCATGACGACACGTCGGACCCCAGCAAGGGCGGCAAGAAAAAAGCCGACATGCCCTGTGCGTTTTCCGGCCTGTCCGCACCAGTTCTGGGTGTAGCCGACGCGTTCCAGATCGCCGCCCTGATCCTGTTCGTGATGGCGCTTTGGCGGGCTTCCGCCGTCGCTCCTGCCCCGGATCGCCGGTTATGGCTGAGGCCGCCCTTGAGAGGTCCCCCGATCCCCCTTTGACCGTCATTCGCGCCAGCATCGGTTGGCGGGACACTGCTTCACGACCGGCGCTCGCGTCGGTCGGTCAAAGGTATCACGATGTCGATAAACCGTTTCGCCGCAGGCGCAGCACTATCCTGCGCGCTCTTCGCTACTAACGCCCCCGCTCAGAATGACGCGCCTTTAAGCGACATCACCGTGACGGCGACCATGAGCGCCGATCAGGCCAGGGTCGAGATCGACCAGACCGGTCGGGCCGTCTTTGCCGGTGTGCGCTATCGCTGGGGCGGCAAATGACCCCTCAGCTCTATCGCTCGATCTGGCGCTGGCACTTTTATGCCGGGTTGTTCGTGATGCCGTTCGTGCTGTTCCTGTCCGTGACCGGTGCGGCCTATCTGTTCAAACCGCAGATCGACCGATGGGAGGAGCGCGCGTTCCGTGCCCTACCCGCACAATCGCCAGTGTCGCCTGCCGTGCAGGTAAAGTCCGCATTGGCGGCATTCCCCGGCTCCAGCCTCAACGCCTATCGTTTGCCGCAGGACGCGAATGATGCCGCGATGATCCACTTGGCGATGGCCAACGGCCCGATGCGCGACGTGTTCGTATCCTCCGGGGGACGCGTGCTCGGCAGCCTTGATCCGGACCGCCGGATAACGCCTTTCATTGCCCGGCTGCATGGCAGCTTGCTTATGGGCAAGGTCGGCGACTGGCTGGTCGAATTGGCCGCAAGCTGGACAATCGTCATGATCATAACCGGGCTATATCTGTGGTGGCCGCGCGGGCGTGGGCTGGCGGGCGTTGCCTGGCCGCGCAGGCGGGCGGGTCTGCGCGATCTCCACGCGGTCACAGGTTTCTGGGTGGCTGGCTTGGCACTGGTGATGCTCGCATCGGGCCTTCCCTGGGCTGGCGCCTGGGGTAGTGCCTTCAAGGCGGTGCGTGAAGAATTTGGCTGGGTGAAGGGGACACCCGACTGGAAGGTCGGCACGGCAACGCTGCATGCCGAGCATGATCATGGCGCGATGACGAAGATGACAGGCGGCACGCAATCGCTCGACCTGTTGCCCGCACTGGTACAGCGGGCGCGCATGGAGCGGATGGCGTTTCCCGCCGTCGTAAAGCCACCCGGGGCCGCCGGTCCGTTTGGCGCGCCGTCACCGAACTGGCTTGTGAAATCGGAGGCCCAAGATCGCACTCTGCAACGCACCGTCGAGTTCGATCCCGTTTCAGGTCGCGAGGTGGCGCGCAGCGGCTTCAGCGACAAGCACGCGATAGATCGCATGGTGAATTACGGCGTCAGTTGGCACGAGGGCGCCCTGTTCGGCTGGGTAAACCAGTTGATCGGCGTCATGACCGCGTTGGCTCTCATCGCAATGGTCGCGACAAGTTTCGTCATGTGGCAGCGAAGGAGGCCCAAGGGTACGATGGGCGCACCAGCGGCAGCAGCCAGTCGATCATCCCTCAAACCCGTGGCCGCGATCGTTCTCGTGCTTTGTTTGATGCTTCCTTTGCTGGCGTTGAGCTTGGCAGCCGTGCTGTTGATCGAGTGGATCGTGCTCAGAAACTTTCCGGCGACGCGGAGCTGGCTAGGACTGACCTCAACTTAACGAGGGGCAAAGTCTGCGATCGAGGCGCTGGCAGACAGTCGGCTTGTGACGCTGGATGGCCCATCGCTACCGTTTCGCCGTCTTCTGAAGCGTGCGCCAAGCCCAGCGTGCACGCCCCGCTTTGTGGTCTCGATCTGCTCTTGGTGGCGGAAGAGGTGGGATTCGAACCCACGGAACGGTTGCCCGCTCGCCGGTTTTCAAGACCGGTTCCTTAAACCACTCGGACACTCTTCCATACCGAACTGCGTGGCGCAGCTTACGGCAGCCCTATTAGCGGAAAACTCCGCCAAATCGACCTGCTGCTCAGCGGCCGTAACCATTGTCGATGCCACCGTCACGGGGCTCAAACCACGATAGCATAGTAGACCCGGGCCTTGAGCCACTCGGTCACCTGTCCACGACACGCGCCTAGCGGAGGTCCGCGTGCGACGAAAGGGATACACGCGGCGCCGCTTCATGTGTCATCGTTGCACGATGCGGTCCTTGTTCTTCGCACTCGCCATCTTGGTGCCGACCGCTCAATTCGGGGGAGGCGGCGGAGCGGCGTTTGCCCAGGAGGACGATTTTCAGGCTTATCTGCAAACTCTCGGTGCGAAAGCGCGTGCTGCGGGGGTGCGCGACGCGACCGTCGCTTCGGTTCTGCCGACATTGACGTTCAGTCCGCGCGTCGTCGAACTCGATCGAGCCCAGCCCGGTGGCACGGGCAGCAGTGCGCCGTCGGCCATCCCCAATTTCGCGCCGTACCGCACGCAACACGTCGAATTCGGCACGGATCACGCGCGGCCGCGCCGCCTATGCCCAATTGCGGCCATTGCTCAGCCGGGTTGAAGCGGAGACTGGCGTGCCGGAAGCGATCATGGTCTCGATTTTCGGCAACGAGACCAACTATGGCGCTTACACGGGTGATTTCGATCTTGCGCGGGCATTGGCGACGCTGGCGTATGACGGGCGGCGGCGCGCGCTATTCGAAGGCGAATTCGTCGCAGTCCTCAAGCTGATGGACCGTGGCGTGTCGCGCGACACGTTGAAGGGCAGTTGGGCAGGGGCGACGGGTTATCCGCAATTCCTGCCATCGATGGTGCTGCGGCTCGGTGCGGATGGCGATGGCGACGGGCGCATCGATATCTGGCGCAGCCGGGCCGACGCGTTGGCGTCGATCGCCAATTATTTCGTGCAGTCTGGCTGGCGCTCCGGAGAGCGCTGGGGCGTGGCGGTGCGGGTGCCGGCGAGTCTCGATCGCAGTGCGATCCGTGATCGCACGACATCACCCCGCTGCCCCCGCGTCCATGACCGGCACAGCCGCTGGCTGACGATGCGCGAATGGCGCGCGCTGGGCGTGACGCCGCAGGCCCGGACGCTGCCCGACGACACCTTTGCAACGTTGATCGAACCCGACGGCCCGAATGCGACCGCATATTTGTTGACGGGCAATTACCGTGTCATCCTCGACTATAATTGTTCGAATTTCTATGCACTGTCCGTCGGTTTGCTGGCCGACGCGGTTGAAAGCTGACGCTCCGCCGCTATCGCTGCCCGGCATGAAAAAGCTTCTCCTCGCATCCGTCCTGATCGCCATTCCCGCTGGGGCCGCTGCGCCGCCGTTCGAGACCACCGCGCCGATCGCGTACATGGTCGATCTGTCGAGCCACGCGGTCCTCTACTCCAAGGATGCCGACCGGCGCATTCCCCCCGCGTCGATGGCCAAGATGATGACGGTGTATGTCATCTTCGACATGATCAAGAAGGGAGAGCTGACGCTCGACAAGCAATTTACCGTGCGGCCCGAGACGTGGCAGAAATGGCATGGGCCCGCCGCGGGTTCGACCATGTTCTTGTCGGTGAACGAGAATGTCAGTGTCGAGAACCTGTTGCACGGAGTGGTGACACTGTCCGGCAATGACGCTTGCGTCGTGCTGGCCGAAGGTATCTCCGGTACCGAGCAGGCATTCGTCGCGCGGATGAACCAGGCGGCGAAAAAGCTGGGCCTGACGAACAGCCACTTCGGGACGTCGAACGGTTGGCCGGACAATGGTGTGACCTATGTCACCGCAAAGGACCTGGCGATGCTTGCCGAAGCGACGATCGAGGAACACCCGCAACTGTACAAGAAGTTCTACAGCCAGACGAGCTTCACATGGGGCAAGACGCTCGGCGCGGGTGCCGATATCACCCAGGCCAACCGCGATCCCCTACTCGGCCGTGTTGACGGGGCCGACGGGCTCAAGACCGGGCACACCGACGAAGCCGGTTACGGCTTCACGGGATCGGCGCAGCAGGGCAACCGGAGGCTGGTGATGGTCGTCGCGGGGCTGGGCAGCTTCAACGATCGCATCTCGCAATCGGTCGCGTTCATGAACTGGGGTTTCCGCGCCTGGACCGCAAAGCCGCTGTTTGCCAAGGGCAAGCAGGTGGGTGAGGCCAAGGTCGACCTGGGCGATGCCGCGACCGTGCCACTGGTCGCGCCCCGTGATCTGGCGTTGACGGTACCTGCGGGGAGTGAAGCCGGAATGACGATGAAGATCGTCTATAACGGCCCGCTGCATGCGCCGATCAAGGCCGGCGACCATGTTGCCGACCTTGTCGTGAACAGTGCCGATGCGGGACAGCAGACACTGCCGCTCGCTGCCGCCAACGACGTTGGCGAGGCTGGCTTCTTCGGGCGACTGTGGGCCGGGCTGAAGTCGCTGCTCGGATTGGCGTGAGCCGCGGCAAGTTCATCACGCTCGAAGGCGGCGAGGGGGTCGGCAAATCGACCCAGGTGCGGCGGTTGGCCCAGGCGTTGCAGGCACACGGTATCGAGGTGGTGACAACGCGCGAACCGGGCGGCACGCCGGGTGCCGAGGCGATCCGCGAGCTGTTGATGACTGGTGCGGCGGGTCGATGGAACGCGGCAACCGAGACCTTGCTCTTCGCCGCTGCGCGCGCCGATCATGTCGTGCGGGTCATCGAGCCCGCTCTGGCGGCGGGCAAGTGGGTTATCTGCGATCGCTACGTGGATTCCACGCGGGCCTATCAGGGTGCTGCGGGCGGTATCGACGATGCTGCCATTGTTGCCGTCAATCACATTGGCGGTGCGATCCTGCCTGATCGCACCCTGCTACTGGACCTGCCCGTCGACGCCGGCCGTGCGCGAGCGGGGGAGCGCGGGGCGAGCGACCGAATGGGATCGCGTGACGCGGCATTCTACGAACGCGTCGATGCGGGGTTTCGTCACTTCGCCGCGGCGGAGCCCGAACGCTTCCGCAGCGTCGATGCTTCGGGATCGCCTGAGGAAGTTAGTGAACGGCTGCTCACGGCATTGACGGACCTGTTGTGAGCCTGGTCGGCGTCGAGCGGCAATGGGCGGAGATGGCCGCGGGTTTGCAGAGCAAGCGGCTCCATCACGGCTGGCTGCTTGTCGGGCCAAAGGGTGTCGGCAAGGCGAGCTTCGCCAAGCTCGCCGCGCAATCGATCATCGAAGGGCGGCCCTATGACTTCCCTCCTGACCCGGGAAGCAGGCAGGGACAGTTGATCGCGGCGCGTAGCCACCCGGATTTCCGGCTGGTCGAGCGCGAGGTGTGGGACGGCTCGCCACCGCGCATCGTGCCCTACGACCGCCGCAAGGCCGACGATCCGGTCGCGCGCAGCATTCGCATCGCGCAAATCCGCGCGCTCGAGCCAATCTTGTCGATGCCGCCATCGCTGGCGGAGCGCCGTGTCATGATTATAGACGCGGCGGATGATCTAGAGCGCCCCGCCGCCAACGCCCTACTCAAGATGCTGGAGGAGCCGCCGGCGAGTACGACTTTCATGCTGGTCAGCCATGTCGCCGGTAGGTTGCTACCGACGATCCGTTCGCGTTGCCGCGTGCTGCGATTCAATCCGCTCGACGACGCGCAGATGCACGAGGCGCTGGCGTCCGTAGCGGATGGACCGGACAAGAATGCGGCCATCGCCACCGGCGAGGGCTCACCGGGTCGCGCGCTCGCGGCGCTGGGCAACCGCATGGCGGAGATCGACGCGACCTTGCAGCGCATCGCGCGCGAGGGCGATCGCGACAACCGCTTGCGTTCGACCCTGGCGCGCAGCCTGTATGGCAAGGCATCGGCAGCGCGGTACGAAGCGTTTCTGGCCCGCGTGCCCGCCTTCATCGCGCACGAAGCCAAGTTGCTGGAAGGTGAAGCGCTGGCCAACGCCATCGAACACTGGTCGGCGACGCGGCACCTGGCGGCGATTGCCCAGCCCCAATCCCTGGCAGCGGAAACGGTGGCGTTCGAAATGCTGGGCCATGTCGCCGCACTCGCGCGGCGTTAGGCGTCGGCGATTTCGTCCATTCCGTAAAACAGCTTTCCCGGGTCGATCTCGGCCCGTCCCTGGCTCACGCGGTGAGCGTTGGTGTCGCGCAGCGAATAGACGCAGCCGCAATATTCCTGCTGGTAGAATTGTTCGCGCTTGGAAATCTCGATCATTCGCGCGGCACCGCCGCCCTTGCGCCAATTGAACGTCCAGTAGCTCAGGCCTTCGATAATGCGAGGCGGCCCGTTCCCCCGAACCGTTGATCTGGTTCATGTCCTTCCAGCGCGAGATGCCAAGCGACGAGGTGATCACCGGGAAACCATGTTCATGCGCGTAGAGCGCCGTGCGCTCGAAGCGCATGTCGAAACACATCGTGCAGCGGATGCCACGCTCGGGCTCTTGTTCCATGCCCTTGGCGCGCTGAAACCAGTTCTGCGTGTCGTAATCGGCGTCGACGAACGGGATGCCGTGCTGCTCGGCAAAGCGGATATTCTCCTCCTTGCGCAGCTCGTATTCGGCCTTGGGGTGAATATTCGGATTGTAGAAAAAGATCGTATAGTCGATGCCCGAGGCGGTCATCGCTTCCATCACCTCACCCGAACACGGCGCGCAGCAGCTGTGGAGCAATACGCGCTTGTGGCCATCGGGCGGCGTGAGGACGGGGCGGTCGGTCATCCGCGCCCCATAGCGATTGCGCGAAACTTTGTCGAAGGGCAGGGGGGGGGCATGGACCCCGTTTCGACCATTTCCGGCCGCGCCTATCCGTTCGGGCGCAAGAACGTCGATACCGACGTCATCATTCCCGCGAGATGGCTCAAAACGATCACGCGGTCGGGGCTGGCACGCGGGGCTTTCGAAACGGTGCGGGCGGAAGACGGCAACGTCTTCGACGATCCCGATTATGCCGGCGCCCCCGTTCTGATCGCGGGGGACAATTTCGGTTGTGGCTCGAGCCGGGAACATGCCGCCTGGGCGCTTGACGATATGGGCGTCAAGGCGGTGATCGCGCCGAGTTTCTCCGACATTTTTTCCGGCAACGCGTTCAAGAACGGGCTGCTGACCGTCGTCTTGCCGCAACCCGCGATCGACCGACTGATGGCGGTCGCGGCAGAGGGTGATCCGATCCATATCGATCTCGAAGCTCAAAGCGTGACGACCGAATTCCAGGATCGCTTCACATTCGAAATCGACCCTTTCCGCAAATCCTGCCTGTTGTCGGGGACGGACGAGATCGCCTTGACGCTTACCAGCCGTGATCACATCGCTGCCCACGAAGCGCGCCAGCCCGCATGGCTGACACCAAAGGAGATTGCATGAAAGCCTTGCTCTCGACCGCTCCCGGCGGCCCCGACACATTGGTGATGAGCGATATCGACGCACCGACAGCCGGCTCCGGCCAGCTGCTGGTCGATGTGAAAGCTTGCGCGATCAATTATCCCGACGTGCTGATCATCGAGGACAAGTACCAGTTCAAACCGCAGCGCCCCTTTGCACCCGGTAGCGAGATCGCTGGCGTGGTCTCGGCGGTGAGTGATGGCGTCAGCGGCTTTGCGGTCGGCGACCATGTGTTCGCCGTCACCGGACATGGCGGCCTGGTCGAACAGATCGCCGTCGATGCGACCCGGGCGATGAAACTGCCCAAGGGGCGCAGCTATGCCGAGGGCGCGGCGTTCATGATGACTTATGGCACCTCGATCCACGCGCTGGTCGATCGCGGCCGCATCAAGGCAGGCGACAGCCTGCTGGTGCTCGGCGCGGCGGGTGGTGTGGGACTCGCGGCGATCGAGCTGGGCAAGGCTTATGGCGCGCGGGTCGTCGGCGCGGTGTCGAGCGAAGAAAAGGCGCAGGCCGCGCGCGATGCGGGAGCCGACGACGTCGTGATCTATGGTCGCGCGCCATTCGACAAGGAACAGAGCAAGGCGCTGGCCGAACAGTTCAAGGCGGCGGGCGGCAAGGGTGGCTTCAACCTGATCTATGACGGAGTGGGCGGCGATTATGCCGAGCCCGCGTTGCGCTCGATCGCGTGGGAGGGGCGCTATCTGGTCGTCGGCTTCCCGGCAGGGATTCCCAAACTGCCGCTCAACCTGACGCTGCTCAAGAGTTGCGATGTCTGCGGGGTGTTCTGGGGCGCGTTCACCGCGCGCGATCCTGCAGCGCATCAGGCGCATGTCGAAACGCTCTTCAAGCTGTGGGACGAGGGCAAGATTTCACCGCGCGTGACCATGACCTATCCCTTCGAACAGGGTGGCCAGGCCATCGCCGACATGGCCGCGCGCAAGGCGGTTGGCAAAATGGTGGTGACGGTTGCCGACTGAACCCCTAGATTGAACGAAACCAGAGGAACGGCATGAGCACTTTCGACGATCGCGAGCGCGCTTTCGAAACTAAATTCGCACGGGACGAGGAAATGTTGTTTCGCGTCACTGCGCGCCGCAACAAGCTTGCCGGCATGTGGGCGGCGGAGCGTATGGGGCTGACCCCCGAAGAAGCCGATGCCTATGCCAAGGCAGTGATCCAGGCCGATTTCGAGGAAATGGGCGATGACGACGTGGTGCGAAAGCTGCTCGGCGACCTGACCGCGGCAAAGGTCGACACTGACGAGGCCGAAATCCGCCGCGTGCTGGACGAAAAGACCGTCGAGGCGCGTCGCCAACTGATGGAATCGCAGTAAGTCATGCCGATGGCCGGTGCGGACATCGAAGCGCTGATCAAGGCCGGCATTCCCGACGCCGAGGTGTACCTGACCGACCTGGCGGGGGATAATGACCATTGGGCCGCGCGCGTCGTCGCCGAAAGCTTTCGGGGTCAATCGCGAATTGCGCAGCAGAAGGCTGTTTATGCTGCGCTGGGCGGGCGGATGGGCGGCGAACTCCATGCCTTGCAACTGACCACCGCCGTGCCCACCTCCGCGACTTGAGCTTGTAGGAAGATCGAGATGACCGACGACGCCACCGCCCGGATCGAAGGGATCGTCAAGGCGAACCCCGTCGTGCTGTTCATGAAGGGCACGCCATTGTTCCCGCAATGCGGTTTTTCGAGCCGTGCGATTTCGATCCTCGAGCATATCGGCGTCGAGTTCGAAACTGTCGACGTGTTGCAGGATCAGGGCATACGCCAGGGCATCAAGGCCTATAGCGACTGGCCGACAATCCCCCAGCTCTACGTCAACGGCGAATTCGTGGGCGGGTCGGACATCATGATGGAGATGTACGAAGCGGGCGAATTGCACGCACTGTTCGGCGGCGAGAAGGTCGCCAACTGAGCGACCAGGCGCCCGAAGTCGCGCAGGAGCTGTCACCGCTCGTCCGGCGCGTCCTCGCGGACAATCCCTCGGCCTTCACCTTCACCGGGACGCAAACTTATCTGGTGGGGCGGGGCGAGGTCGCGGTGATCGACCCCGGGCCGGATGACCCTGCCCATATCGATGCGATCCTGCGGGCGACCCAGGGGGAGCAGATCGCCGCGATCCTTTGCACGCACACGCACCGTGACCATTCGCCGGGTGCCAAGCCGCTTGCCGCGCGGACCGGCGCCCCGGTGACGGGCTGCGCGCCGCTCGTACTGGAAGACGCCGGACCGCGCGCCGATGCATCGTTCGATACCGGCTATGCGCCGGATCGGGTGTTGGCGGACGGGGAAGCGGTCGCGGGTGAGGGCTGGACGCTAACCGCGGTGGCAACACCCGGCCACACGTCGAACCACCTCTGCTTTGCGCTCGCGGAGGAAAATGTCCTGTTTACCGGCGATCACGTCATGGGCTGGTCGACGACTGTGATCAGCCCGCCCGATGGCGACATGGCCGACTACATGGCGAGTCTGGCCAAGCTCGAAGCGCGCGACGACCACGTCTTCTACCCGGCGCACGGTGAGCCGGTTACAAGGCCGCAACGCTTCGTCCGTTCGCTCGCGGGACATCGCAGGCAGCGCGAGGGGCAGATCCTTCGTTTGCTCGACGAGGGCGCCGACACCATCGAAATGATGGTTCCGCGAATGTATGCGGGCCTCGACGCCCGCCTTCATGGCGCCGCGGGCCGCTCTGTATTGGCGCATCTCATCGATCTGGACCATCGCGGCGTCGTCGTGCGCCATGACGGGTCGTGGCAGCGGGCGTCATGAAGTCTGGGTTCCCGCGTTGGGCGGCGGGCCTCTTGTTTCTGCTGGTAGCTGTCCTGGCGTTTGCGTTGTGGCGTGAGCGCGGAGCGCGCCACACCGCCGAGATCAACGTTCCGTACGAATCGGCGAAAGTCATCGACACGGCATTCGACAAGGCGGTCAGCCTGAAGGTCGCGACCCTGTCCGGGCAGGTCCGTGCCAGCGGCAGCGATGCGGTCCTGTTCGGGCGGATGCTCATCACCCAGTCCCGCACGTTCCCCTACAGCGTTGATTACTTCGTCGATCTGCGCCGCTTCGGGAAGGCGGACATGCGCTGGAACGCCGCTACCAAGACGATGATCGTCACGGTACCCGATGTCATTCCTGCGCGTCCAAATATCGACGAGGCTGCTGGAACGATCGAAAGCCCGAAGGGCTTGATCGTCCCGCGCGCCAGCATGCAGCGGCTGCAGCAACAGATTTCAGGTCGCGCCACCGGCGTGGTGACGAAGACGGCCAGCGATCCCAGGTGGATTGCGCGCGCGCGCGACAGTGGTCGCGAGGCGCTGGCCAGGTTGGTCGCGGCACCGCTTGCGGCGGCGGAGTTAGGCGACGTGAATGTTGTGGTCCGTTACGCGTCGGAGGGCGACGGTCGTCGCCAGACGATGTGGGACGAATCGACCCCGCTCGAGGTCATTCTCAGCCGCCCGTGATGCCATCTTGAGCGTGACGCGGTCCCGTTCTAACATTGCCAAGCTTCCGGGGGGACTGCTGATGGCAACGCTTGTGCAGCATCTGTCGACGACTCGCACTGGCGACCGCTTTCTCGCCAATCTGGCGCTGGTCATGTGCATCGTCACCGTGTCGGGTTTCGCGCTGATGGCGGCAACGGGGCGGTCAAGCTTTCATGCGCCATTGCCAACGCACTTGCATGCGATCGGCTTCATGGGCTGGGTTGCGCTGTTCATCGCACAAAGTCGGTTGGGCGTAGGCGAGTCGCGCGCGCTTCATCGCCGTCTCGGGTGGATTGCCGCGGGATGGGCGGTGCTGCTCGTCGTGCTCGGCTGCGGCATCATCGTCTCGGCATTGCGCCGGGGCGTCACGCCGTTCTTCTTTCAACCGCAATACCTCATGTTTGGCGACCCCTTCACCCTGTTCGGATTTGCCGGGATAACCTACGCTGCGATCCGGCTCCGCAAGCGGACCGATTGGCATGGCCGCTTGCATCTCGGTGCCATGACGATGCTGGTGCCTCCCGGCATCGGCCGGCTGCTGCCCCTTCCGCTCATGCAACCCTGGGCGTTCGAGGGGGCCTGTGCTGCAGCGCTGATCTTTCCCTTGGCGGGTATGATCCGCGACAAGCGCCGCTTCGGGCGTGTCCACCCCGCCTGGTGGGCGCCGATGATCATGATGCCCCTCACAGTTGTCAGTGCGCAGCTGCTGGCCTTTTCTCCGATCGGCGACATCGTCTATCGTGAAGTTGTTTCCGGCTCGCCCGGCGCGGCGATCGCTGGGCGGGAGTATGGCACGCCACCGCACTAGGCGCTTGCCTCTGAAGCACGCCGGGGCCATCTCCAACTCATGAGCTATCAGCCGGCCAGTCTGCAGGGCGTCGACATTCGCGCCGAAATCGAACGTCTCCGCAAGGAGCGCAACGCGGTGATCCTGGCGCATTATTACCAGCGGCCCGAACTTCAGGACATTGCCGATTTCGTCGGTGATTCGCTCGATCTGGCGCGCAAGGCACAGGCGACCGATGCGGACGTCATCGCCTTTTGCGGGGTGCGTTTCATGGCCGAAACGGCGAAGATCCTGTCACCGGACAAAACCGTCGTGCTGCCGGATATGGATGCCGGCTGCAGCCTCGAGGATTCGTGCCCGCCCGAAGCCTTCGCCAAGTTTCGCGCCGAACACCCCGATCACATTGCGCTGACCTACATCAACTGCTCTGCAGAGGTAAAAGGGCTGAGCGACATCATCGTCACCAGTTCGTCCGCCGAAAAGATCCTCAGCCAGATACCGCAGAGCCAGAAGATCATTTTCGGTCCCGACAAGCATCTTGGCGGCTATCTCAAGCGCAAGACCGGGCGGGACATGCTGTTGTGGCCCGGCGTGTGCATCGTCCACGAGGCGTTTTCGGAAACCGAACTGATCAAGTTGAAGGCGCAACACCCCGGCGCTCCCGTCGCGGCGCATCCCGAATGTCCGGCGCACATCCTCGACCATGCCGATTACGTCGGATCAACCAGCGGCATCCTCGAATATGCCAAGGCCTTGCCGGGCGACACGCTGATCGTCGCGACCGAACCGCACATCATCCATCAGATGACCAAGGCCTTGCCGCACAAGAACTTCATCGGCGCCCCCGGCGCCGACGGCAACTGCAACTGCAACATCTGTCCCTATATGGCGCTCAACACGATGGAGAAGCTCTACATCTCGCTGCGCGACCTCGAGCCACGCATCGAAATGGAGGAAGGACTGCGCGTGCGGGCGAAGCAGAGCCTCGATCGCATGCTGGAGATGGCGGGCGCAACTGTCGGGCAGGGCGATCTCGGCCCGCCCAAGGTGACGGGCGACTAAGCCAGCTTTTTCTCGGCAAAGGCGACCAGCGCGCCGAATGTCTCGAGCATGGCGGCATCCACCTCGTCATCGTCGATGATCGTGCCAAGGCGATCTTCCAACTCGGTGAGCAAGGTCGCTACCGCCATCGAGTCCAGTTCGGGCAGGGCACCGAACAACGGCGTGTCCGCTTCCATCGCATCGACACGCGACTGATGCGAGCGACAGGCTGTCGCGGAGCGTTTCGCGCACGATCTGTTCTGCGTCCCCCATGCTGCGGTGCAACTAACGGCGAGCGC
Source organism: uncultured Alphaproteobacteria bacterium (assembly GCA_963740775.1). Lineage (GTDB taxonomy): Bacteria > Pseudomonadota > Alphaproteobacteria > Sphingomonadales > Sphingomonadaceae > Sphingomonas_O. The sequence goes on from CAVUFE010000005.1 coordinate 441,757, forward strand.
GTGGGGTCGCAAGCGTCGTGGGGAATGGCTAGGGCCGGGTCATGGTCCCGCTCGATCCCGTGCCGCGCCCGCTCGACCATCTCCTGACGTTCGGCAGCGGCGACGCGTTGATCATGGCGCGCGAGACATTGAGCTACGCCGAGGCCGAACAGCGCGTCGGTGAACTGGCCGGGTGGCTGGCATCGTTCGGTTTCGACGTTGGCGCGCGTGTCGCGACCTGGCTGCCCAAGACTGTCGATTCCTGCCTCATGCCGCTGGCAGCACCGCGGGCGGGATTGGTGCATGTGCCAATCAACCCGGTGCTCAAGCGCGCGCAGGTCGCTCACATCCTCACGGACAGCGGCGCGTCGCTCCTGTTCACGGCAGAGGCGCGCGCCGCGACGTTCGAGGCTCAAGACCTTCCCCCGACGTGCCGGGTCGCGACTGTGGTCGGCCAAGGCCGTCCGCTGCCGCCTTCGAACGCTGATCCGGACGCGCTGGCGGCGCTGATGTATACTTCGGGGTCGACCGGGCAACCCAAGGGCGTGATGCTGAGCCACGCCAATCTGTGGCTCGGCGCGGTTTCGGTGGCGCACTATTTGCAAATTGATCCAGAGGAACGCGTGCTCGCGGTCCTGCCGCTCGGCTTCGACGCCGGGCAAAGCCAGTTGCTGTCCACCTGGCGCGCGGGGTGCAGCGGCCGTGCCCTTGGACTATCTACTGCCGCGTGACGTCATGAAGGCGGTGCAGCGCTTTCAAATCACGTCGCTGACCGCGGTGCCACCCTTGTGGACCCAGATCCTTGCGCTCGATTGGGGCGATGCGGGGGCGAGCCTACGGCGCGTCGCCAATACCGGCGGCGCGCTGACGCCCGGGTTGATCGAACGAATGCGTGTCCGCATGCCCAATGCCGCGATTGTCCCGATGTATGGTTTGACCGAGGCGTTCCGTTCGACCTGGCTCCACCCCGCCGAGGTCGCTGCGCATCCCACTTCGATGGGGCGGGCCATCCCCTTCGCCGAAGTGATGGCAGTCCGCCCTGATGGTACCGAAGCACCGGTCGGTGAAGCCGGCGAGCTGGTCCATGCTGGTCCACTCGTGGCGCAAGGATATTGGCGCGATGCCGAGCGAACTGCAGCACGCTTTCGTCCGGCGCCTGCTTCGTCCAAGCTCGGCGGCACGGCGGTGTGGTCGGGTGATACCGTTCGGCGCGATGCCGAGGGTCGCTTCTTCTTCGTCGGCCGCAACGACGAGATGATCAAGACGATGGGCCAGCGGGTCAGTCCCTTCGAAATCGAGGCTGCCGCCGTCGCCAGCGGCGCGGCTAGCGAGGCCATTGCCTGGGGCGTTCCCGACGTGGCGGCCGGCGCGCTGATCCATCTGGCGGTGAGTGGCGACGGCGAAGACGCCACGCTCCTTGCCCACCTCAAACGCGAACTGCCGTCCTTCATGGTCCCAAGCCTGATCGACCGCCGCGTCACGCTCCCGCGCAACGCCAACGGCAAGCTCGACCGCGTGGCGGTGAGGAATGGCGCGTGAAGCCGCATGGTCCCGTTCCGACATGGTGGAGCGACGAGCGGCTGACCGCGTTGCAACGTGAAAAAACGCCCGCGTTCTTCTATGATATCGAGCAGGTTCGCCAGAGGATCTGCAGGCTTCGCAAGACATTGCCCGACGATGTGAGCATCCATTATGCAATGAAGGCCAACCCCTTCGCGCCGTTGCTGGCCGCGATGGTGCCGTTGGTCGACGGCGTCGATGTGGCGTCCGGTGGCGAACTGGCGATGGCTCTGGATGCAGGCGCCACGCACATCAGCTTCGCTGGGCCTGGCAAGACCGATCACGAACTCGAACAGGCGATCGGCGCGAACGTCACTCTCAATCTCGAAAGCGAGACCGAAGCCGGCCGCGCGCTTGCCATCGCCTCGCGCCTTAACGTCACGCCCAGACTTGCCGTGCGCGTCAATCCGCCCTTCGCGCTCAAGGGATCAGGAATGAAGATGGGCGGGCTGGCGTCCCCATTCGGGGTTGATGCCGAACGCGTTCCGGCCCTCGTTCGACATTTGCTCGGTGCGGGCGCCGACTGGCGCGGTCTGCATATCTTCGCGGGCAGCCAGAACCTCGACGCCGAAGCGATCGCGGAAACCCAGGCGGAGACCGTGACGCTGGCAGCCGAAATCGCTCAAGCCGTTGGGGCCACGCCGCCACTGATCAACTTGGGCGGTGGATTCGGCATCCCGTATTTCGCGGGCGATCGTGAACTCGACATCGCGCTGATCGGCGCACGACTGACCGAAACACTCGCCAATCGGCCTGCGATCCTGCGCGATAGCCGGTTCGCGATCGAACTTGGCCGCTATCTGGTGGGTGAGGCGGGGGTCTATCTCACGCGGGTCATCGACCGAAAGGAGAGCCGTGGCGAGACGTTTCTCATCGTCGACGGGGGGCTGCATCATCAGCTCGCCGCCAGCGGCAATTTCGGCACGGTCGTCCGTCGTAACTATCCCGTCGCAGTGGTGGGCGGGCAGGGGCCACGCGAAACCGTCAGCGTCGTCGGCTGCCTGTGCACCCCCCTCGATCTACTTGCCAGTCAGGTCGAACTGCCGCGCGCCGAGATTGGTGACGTCATCGCCATCTTCATGGCCGGCGCCTACGGGGCCACGGCAAGCCCGTCGGCCTTTCTCGGTCACGGCGCGGCGCGCGAAATCCTGCTCGGTCAGTAATCCGCCCGAATAAAGTACAGGCCGTCGGGCGGAGCGTTGAAACCGAGCGCCGTGCGGTCGCGCGCGGTCAGTGCGGCGTGCAGGTCGCCGGCGGACCACTTTCCTTCGCCGACAAGGGCGAGACAGCCGGTCATCGATCGTACCTGGTGATGAAGAAAGCTGCGCGCCGATGCCCGGATGACGACACGCTCACCGTCGCGCGTGACGTCCAGGCGGTCGAGCGTGCGGACAGGAGAGTCGGCCTGGCAGTGGGCTGACCGAAACGTGGTGAAATCGTGATGCCCGACGAGTAACTGGGCCGCATCGTGCATGGCGACTGCGTTGAGAACTGGCCGCACCCGCCAGGCTAGGCCGCGCTCGAGCGCCAACGGCGCGCGTCGATTGATGATGACGTACTCATAGTGACGCGCAACACACGAGAATCGTGCGTGATATTCGGCGTCGATCTGGATGCAATCGATGACCGCGACCGGATCGGGACGTAGCCCGGCGTTGATCGCACCCAGCAACCGCTCGGCACTGATCGTATCGTGACAGGTCGATATGCGCGACCATCGCGCGTGCATGGACCCCGGCATCGGTGCGTCCGGCGGCGTGAACGGTAACATCCTCGCGCATCGTGGTGCGGATAGCCCGCTCGAGGCTCGCCTGCACGCTCGGCCCGTTGCTCTGCCGCTGCCAGCCCATGAAGGGGCGGCCATCATATTCGACCGTCAGGCGGAAGCGCTTCACGCGAGGATCACGCCTTCTGGCACGTCGAACCCACGCAGTAGTTCGACCGCCGTCATGACGCCGCGCCCGGCGCGCTGCACGCGCTCAGGCTGGATCGCTCCGGGGTTGCAGGCGATCGTGAGTGCGTCGTCGATCACAGCTCCGGGGCTGCCCGTCGGGGCCGCCTTCAGCTGCGCTTCGAGAATGCGAACGCGCTCCCCCTGATGTTCAAACCACGCGCCGGGTGCGGGGGCAAAGGCCCGTATCTGACGCATGACCTGTGCAGCGGGCTGCGCAAAATCAAGGCGGCTCTCCGCCTTGTCGATCTTGGCGGCATAGGTCACCCCGGTCTCGGACTGGACCTTTGGCGGGTAGTGATCGAGGTCCGTCAGCACCTTCACCAGCAAGGCCGCGCCCAGGTTTGCAAGCTTTTCAGTCAGTTGCCCCGCATTACTGTTGCCGATTGCAAGCTCGGCCTTGGCCCGCATCGGACCGGTGTCGAGCCCGGCCTCCATCTGCATGATTGTCACGCCAGTGATCTCGTCACCGGCAAGGATCGCACGGTGGATCGGTGCCGCCCCGCGCCATCGTGGCAGCAGGGATGCGTGGACATTGATGCAGCCAAGCCGGGGGGCATCAAGCACCGCCTGGGGAAGGATCAGTCCATAAGCGGCGACGACCGCCAGATCGGCATCCAGCGCGGCGAACTCTTCCTGTTCGTCGGCACCACGCAGCCGCACCGGCGAGCGCACCGGGATCCCCAGCGCCTCTGCCCGGACCTGAACCGGCGAGGGCTGCAAACGCTTTCCCCGCCCGGCGGGGCGCGGCGGCTGGGTATAGGCGCACACGACATCGTGCCCCGAGGCCACCAGGGCGTCGAGGCTCGGCACGGCGAAGTCCGGCGTTCCCATGAAGACGATCCGCATGCGCGCGTCATGCGGCGGTGGCGTTCGCGGGCGCAACCCCCTATCTGTTCCACGCAATGGCTTCGCCCGAACTCGATGCGCTGACGCAAGCACTCGCGCGTTTGCCCGGGTTAGGCCCGCGATCGGCTCGTCGCGCCGTCCTTCACCTGATGAAACGGCGCGAGGCAGCGCTCGTCCCGCTGCTTGCGGCGCTGGAGGCGGTCGATCGCCGTCTCACCGAATGCACGCTGTGCGGCAATATCGATACCAGCGACCCTTGCGGCGTGTGCGCCGATCCGCGCCGCGACCAGCGCGCCATCGCAGTCGTCGAGGAAGTCAGTGACCTGTGGGCGCTCGAGCGATCGCGCCTGTTCCCCGGTCGTTTCCACGTCCTTGGCGGGCGCCTGTCGGCCCTCGATGGCGTACGGCCCGAGGATCTCACCATCGACCGCCTGGTCACCCGCGTCGCGGCAGGTGGCGTGGACGAGGTCGTGCTGGCGATGAATGCCACGTTGGAGGGCCAGACCACGGCCCATTACATCGCCGACCGGCTGGAGGGCCTGCCGGTGCGCCTCACTCAACTGGCGCACGGCCTGCCCGTGGGCGGCGAGCTCGACTGGCTGGACGACGGTACGCTCGCTCAGGCATTGCGCGCACGACGACCGGTTTCCTGAGGAGAGCATCATGGGCGTGACGGGGGTAGGCGGCATTTTTCTGCGAGCGGACGATCCGAAGGCATTGAGTGCCTGGTATGCTGAACATCTGGGCGTCGGAGACGGGCAGTGGGGCATTTGGCAGCAGGAGGCCGGCACGACCATTTTCTCGCCCTTCCAACGCGATTCGGACTATTTTCCCGCCGATCGCCAAGTGATGCTGAATTACCGTGTCGACGGGCTCGATGCGCTGATCGACAAGCTCCGCGCTGCGGGGATCGAGGTCGTTACTAAGCCCGAATGGAACGACCCAAAGACGGGCAATTTCGCACGCATCCACGATCCGGAGGGCAATCCGATCGAGTTGTGGGAAGCAGCGGTTGAAAGCGAGACGCCAGCCGCCTAATTCATCCCGATGGCCATCCGCCCGATCCTTGAAGCGCCCGACCCGCGGCTGCGCGTCATTTCGAAGCCCGTGGAGGCGATCGATAACGATACGCGTACGCTTGTCGCCGACATGTTCGAGACGATGTACGACGCCCCCGGCATCGGCCTTGCCGCGATCCAAATCGGGGTGCCGCAGCGTATTCTCGTCATCGACTTGCAAGAGGAAGAGGATGAGGAGGGTAAGCCGATCCGCGACCCCCGGGTGTTCATCAATCCCGAAATCCTCGACCCGGCGGATGATCGCAATGTCTATAACGAGGGCTGCCTGTCGGTCCCCGATCAATATGCCGAAATCGAACGGCCCGCGGCCTGTCGCGCGCGCTGGATGGACCTCGACGGCAATCAGCACGACGAACGGATCGAGGGGATGCTCGCCACCTGTCTACAGCACGAGATGGATCACCTGGAAGGCATCCTCTTCATCGACCACCTCAGCCGGTTGAAGCGCGGGATGATCCTCAAGAAGCTCGACAAGCTGCGCCGCGCGGCGTGAGCGCATTCTTCGCGCGGCCGGGCATGGTTCGGCTATTCCAGTTGCTGTTTGTCGCGGCGGCGCTCGGCGCGATCTATTACGCTCTCGAACCCTATGGCCCCGATCCACTGGGTGAGATGCGCGACAAGTATAAGCACATGATCGCTTTCGCGACGCTTGCAGGCCTGGCGGCCTTCGCGTTTCCGTGGACGCCGCTGTTGCGGATTGGGGAGCGGCTTTCGTTTCTCGGCGCGCTCATCGAAGTATTTCAGTCCATTCCCGCACTGCACCGGGATTGCGACCCGAAGGACTGGGCCGCCGACACACTGGCGATCGGAGTCGTTCTGGTGATCATCGCCTTGTCCGGCCTGCGGCGCGGGACTGCGCCGAATTAGCTTTCCTACGCAGGCAGGTTCATGGCATGTTCCACGCACCATCGAGGCTGCGCCACAGGCCTCATTGGCAAGTGTGAATCGTGTGAATCGACCGGGGACAGGCGTTGGAATTGATTGCAATCGGTATCGCTGCTCTGCTCGCAGGCCTGGCAATCGGCTGGCTTCTCGGCGCGCGCGGATCGCAATCGATCCGGGCCGAGCATGCCGCCAGCGTGGCGCAGGGCGAAATGCTGAGGGCGTTGCGCGAAACGCTGGAGGCTGAACGCGATAACGCCATTGGCGAATGCAGCGGGCTACGCGTCAAACTCGCCGAGCTGGGCGCGCGCAGCGCGGCGCAGGAAGAGGCGCAGGCGCGCTTGCTGGCCGAGCTGAAGGAGGTGCGCGAGTCGCTGCCGATCCAGTTCAAGGCGATCGCCCAGACCACGCTCGACGCGGCGCAGACCAAATTCCTCGAACGCGCCGACGAACGTTTCAAGCAATCGGAAGAGACCACGAAACTGGGCGTCACCGCTCTGATCCGCCCGGTTCAGGACACGCTGAAGCGCTATGAGGAAGTCGGTAACCAAGGTGGAGGCCGAACGGCGCGATGCGTTCGGCGTACTGCAGGGCCAGATCGAGGCGATGCGCACCGGGACCGAGCGCGTTTCGGCAGAAGCCGCCAATCTCGTCAATGCGCTGCGCAACGCTCCAAAGGCCCGCGGCCGTTGGGGCGAGCAGCAATTGCGCAACGTGCTCGAAAGCTGTGGGCTCGCCGAACATACCGATTTCCGAACCGAGGTCAGCGTCGAGCACGACGGTGGTCGCCTGCGCCCTGATGCGGTGGTCAATATTCCCGGCGGCAAGGCGCTGGTGATCGACGCCAAGGTGTCGCTCAACGCCTATCAGGACGCGTTCAACGCGGTCGATGACGACGCGCGCAAGCTCGGCCTCACGGCGCATGCCACCTCGATGCGCAACCACGTCAACGCTCTGGGCAACAAGGCCTATTGGAACCAGTTCGAAGACGCCCCCGATTACGTCATCATGTTCGTCCCCGGAGAGCATTTTCTCTCCGCCGCGCTGGAACACGATCCCGGGCTATGGGATTTTGCGTTCGAGCGCCGCGTGCTGCTCGCGACGCCGACCAATCTCGTCGCCATCGCGCGCACGGTCGCGGCGGTGTGGCGGCAGGAGAAGCTGGCTAAGGAGGCGCGCCAGATCGGCTTGCTCGGGAAAGAACTTTACGAGCGGCTGTCGGTCGTGGGCGAACATCTGGCCAGCACGGGGACGCACCTCAACCGCGCGGTCGGCTCGTTCAACAAGGCGACCAATTCGTACAACACCCGACTGCTTTCGACGGGCAAGCGCTTCCGCGACTTGAACGTCGATACCGGGGGGCGCGAGCTCGAGGATCTGTCGGGGGTAGAAGCGCTGGCCAGCCATGCCACCGCCGACAGCGGTTTGGCCTTGCCCGACCCTGAAGCCGCAACGGCCGACTGATTGGCGTTTTCGCGCGCACATCCTAGATAATCCCCATGGCGCGAACTCCGGCCGGACGTCCCGACACTCCACGCGGTGAAACGCGCTTTCTCGAAGAGAAGGCGACGTTTGCCGTGCGCGGTTCGGACCAGCCCGATCTCGACGCGGGGGTGGCGGCGATCCGCAACGTGCTGCGGACGCTGCCGGCCAAGCCCGGCGTTTATCGGATGACCGACGCGCGTGGTGACGTGCTGTACGTCGGCAAGGCACGCACGTTGAAGAACCGCGTGGCGAATTACACTCAGGTCGCGCGGCTCTCGAAACGGCTGCAGCGGATGGTTTCGCAAACCCGTGGGATGACCATCGTCACGACCAACAACGAGGCGGAGGCGCTGCTGCTCGAAGCGCAGCTGATCAAGCGCTTCCGTCCCGCCTACAACGTCCTGCTGCGGGACGACAAAAGCTTCCCCTTCATCCTCATTCGCGCCGACCACAAATATCCGCGCATCCAGAAACATCGCGGCGCGCGACGTGCCAAGGGCGACTATTATGGCCCCTTCGCCAGCGCCGGATCGGTCAACACGACGCTTAACGCGCTGCAGAAACTGTTTCTGCTAAGGAGTTGCACCGACGGGTTTTTCGCCAATCGAGATCGGCCGTGCCTGCTGTATCAGATCAAGCGTTGTTCGGCCCCGTGCGTCAAACGGATCGACGAGCCCGACTATGCCGAACTGGTCGGCGACGCCAAGGCGTTCCTCGCGGGCAAGGCGACCGGCGTCCAGACCAAGATCCAGGCGGCGATGAGCGAGGCGGCCGAAGCGATGGACTTTGAACGCGCCGCGATGCTGCGCGACCGCCTCCGGGCGCTGACCTTCATCCAGGGCAGCCAGTTCATCAATGCCGAAGGGGTAGGAGACGCGGATATTTTCGCGCTCGCCTGCAAATCGGGCGTCATGTGCGTGCAGGCCTTCTTCATCCGTGGCGGGCAGAACTGGGGGCATCGCGCGGTATTCCCGGCGCACACCGGGGACGTTCCCGAGGAGGAAGTGCTCGCCGCAACGATGCTCCAATTCTACGAGGAGGTCCCGCCTCCGCGCACCATCCTGACCGACCGCGCGCTGCCCGAACAGCCGCTGATCGAGGAAGCGCTGGGCGAAAAGGCCGGCCGCAAGGTGGCGATCGCGCAGCCGGTGCGCGGCGACCGCGTCCGGCTCGTCGCGCAAGCCAAGCGTAATGCGGAAGAAGCGCTCGACCGTCGCGCCGCCGAAAGCTCGACGCAGGCGAAATTGCTGCGCGATGTGGCCGAACTGTTCGAACTCGACGCGCCGCCACAGCGCATCGAGGTCTATGACAATAGTCATATCATGGGAACCAACATGGTCGGCGCGATGATTGTCGGCGGGCCAGAGGGCTTTGTGAAGGGCCAGTATCGCAAGTTCAACATCAAGCGGCCCGAAACGATCGCCGGCGACGATTTCGGGATGATGCGCGAAGTCCTCGAACGCCGTTTCGCCCGCGCGCTCGAGGAAGATCCCGATCGCGAACGCGGAGTTTGGCCCGATCTGTTGCTCATTGACGGCGGCAAGGGCCAGGTTTCGGCGGTCAAGCAGGTGCTCGACAGCATGGGCGTCGAGGAAGTGGCCATCGTCGGCGTGGCCAAGGGGCCGGACCGCAATGCCGGGCGCGAAGTGTTTCACTTGCCCGACGGTCGTGAAATCACCCTGCCGATGAACCATCCGGTGCTATTCTACCTGCAGCGACTGCGCGACGAGGCGCATCGCTTCGCCATCGGCACCCACCGCGCCAAGCGAGCCAAGGCGCTGGTCACCTCAAGCCTCGACGAAGTGCCCGGCATCGGTCCGGCGCGAAAGCGTGCGCTGCTGATGCATTTCGGTACGGCCCGTGCGGTCAAGGCGGCGAGCTTGGCGGACTTGCGCACCGCGCCAGGCGTCAGCGACGCGGTCGCGCGCGTGGTCTATGATCACTTCCACGCCGACGCCGCCGTGACAGCGCCGTAGGTGCACATCCGTGCCGAGGCGATCGTCTGCGCGGTCCGCACGCATGGCGAGACGGGCGCCATCGTCCGCATCCTGACCCGAGAGCACGGCCTGCTGGCGGGATATGTGCGGGGTGGCCGTTCGCGGCGTCTGCGAGCCGGTATTGATGCCCGGAAACCGCGTCACCGCCGACCTGCGCGCGCGGGTCGAAACGCAGTTGCCTGCGATGACGGTCGAGTTGGTCGAAAGCCGCGCGGGCCTGCTCGGCGAACCGCTCCCCGCGGCAGCGATCGAATGGGTCACGGTCCTTACCGCCACCGCGCTGCCCGAAGGTCAGGCCTATCCCAGGGTTTATGATGCCCTTGAAGCGATGGTTACGGCCGTCACGCTGTCGCCGGCCGCGCGTCACTGGTCAGGGGCCCTGGTGCGCTTCGAACGCGGCCTGATCGCCGCACTGGGTTATGGAGAAGAGGGTGCCGATACCGGATTGTTCGCCGCGCTGGCCGACAATGACGCTCGCCTCAGCACCGACTTGATTACGGGACGGGCCGCGCAAATCCTTGATGCTCGGGAGCGCCTGGTTGCCCGCCTCAAGCGCGCATTGCTGCCGGATACGACAACGCCCGATCCTGCCGAAGCAGGACCGGGCGATTGAAGTCACCGAGGCTGTAAAGCTTAGGCGTAAACGATGTTCGACCGGCGGCGGCGCATCGCGCCACCCATCAGGCCGAACCCGCCGAGCATCAGCGCCCACTGTGCGGGTTCCGGTACCGCCAGCAGCGAGACCGCGTCGAGGCCGGCATAATTGTCGCTCCCCGGGGTATTGTTCGTGAAAGCAACGCGGGTCGTCGCGCCTGTTGCTGTGAAACGGAACGTCTGCATCGCCCAGTTGATGCCGTTCGCCGTGATCGCAGCGTTCGAGAAGTTCTGGACTGCCCCGTTGTTGATCGCGACGCCGATGCTGCTGGGGCTCAGATAGTTGGCACCCTGCGGAGCATCGCTGCCGTTACCGAGCGCAAAGTTCAGCTGATAGGTCCGGCCAGCGACCGTATTGACGTCCTGGTACAGGCCGTCTGCGGGACCGGTGTTGCCTGCGCCCGTGATGTCGAGCGCATTGTTGCCCTCGAATGCATTGAACGTGATGCCGTTCTCGGAATAATTGGTGTGGAGCACCAGCACGTCGTTGCCGGTCACGGTCCAGAAACCGTCGGTGTTACCACCAAAACCCTGAAGGTAGCCGCCATTCGGTGCGCCGGGGGCCTCAAAGCCGCCGTTACCGATTAGATTGGTCGCGGCCGAGGCTGGCACCGCAAGCACAGCCGCGGCGAGAATCATCGTCTTGAACATGTTGGTCCCCAATATGGTTGACTGCTCGTTAGTGTTTACGAGCCGTTTGTGAAGGCAATATGTCAGCGGCTCGTGTCATCTCGAGACAGTTGACGCTTCCATGTCACACACTCCAAAGCTGCCCATATGAAACGGCGCAGCGGTCAGGATCGGTCGATCACTCGTAATTGGCGTCCCGCGACGCTCGCGGTGCGTGGCGGTACCGCGCGCAGCGAGTGGGGGGAAACGAGTGAGCCGCTGATCCTCAGCTCGGGCTTTACCTACGACAAGGCTGCCGATGCCGCCGCGCGGTTCGCCGGTGAACAGCAGGGCATGACCTATTCGCGCTTGCAGAACCCGACGGTCGAGATGCTCGAAGAGCGCATCGCGCTGATGGAAGGCGCGGAGGCGTGCCGCGTCCAGGCAAGCGGCATGGCGGCGATGACCACGGCGCTGCTGTGCCAGCTGCAGACCGGTGACCATGTCGTCGCGGGCCGTGCGGCGTTCGGATCGTGCCGCTGGCTGACAGACACGTTGTTGCCCAAATTCGGCATCGCGACGACGATCATCGATGCGCGCGACAATCAGGCGTGGGTCGATGCGATCCGGCCGGAGACCAAGACGTTCTTCTTCGAAACGCCGGCCAATCCGACGATGGACGTTGTCGATCTGCGCTTCGTCTGTGGGCTGGCGAAGGAGCGCGGCATCACTAGCGTGGTCGATAATGCCTTCGCCACCGCCGCGCTGCAGCGACCGATGGAATTTGGTGCCGATGTCGTCGCTTATTCCGCGACCAAGATGATGGACGGGCAGGGACGCGTGCTTGCGGGCGCGGTATGCGGGTCCAAGGCGTTCATCGACGAAGTGCTGCTGCCGTTCCAGCGCAATACGGGTCCGAACCTGTCGCCGTTCAATGCCTGGGTGGTATGAAGGGGCTGGAGACGCTCGACCTGCGCATCCGGCGCCAGTCGGAAAATGCGCTCAAGGTTGGCACGTTTTCTCGAAGGCCGCGTGCCGCGCAAGTGCTGTTTCCCGGCTTGCCGAGCCATCCGCAGCACAATCTGGCGATGAGCCAGATGGACATGGCCGGCTGTATCTTCGCATTGCACGTGAATGGCGGGCGTCAACAGGCGCATGCCATCCTCGACGCGCTCGAACTCGTCGATATCAGCAACAATATCGGCGATTCACGCAGCCTGATGACCCATCCGGCTTCGACCACGCATAGTGGGCTGAGCGAGGAAGTGCGGCTGGAGATGGGGATCGACGAAGGCATGCTGCGGATCAACATCGGCCTCGAAGACCCGCAGGACGTGATCGACGATCTCGACCAGGCGCTGACGGCGGCGGGGCTGTGATCGCGCTGTTCCCCTACGCCGCGACCACCGCCGGCATCACGGTGCGGGTCTCGGTCAGTTCGCTTCCCGAGCAATCGACGCCGAGCCAGGGACAATGGTTCTGGGCCTATCACATCCGTGTCGAAAACGGATCGGACAAGGCGGTGCAGTTGATGAGCCGCCGCTGGGTCATCGCCGACGGTCGCGGTGGACGGCACGTGGTCGAAGGCGACGGGGTGATCGGCGAACAGCCGGTGATCGCGCCGGGCGAGGCCTATGACTATGTGTCCGGCTGCCCGCTGCCGACGCCGACGGGTTCGATGTCAGGCAGTTATCGCATGGTCGGGGAAGATGGCTCGAGCTTCGAGGTTACCATTCCGCGTTTCGCGCTGACCGCGCCGGTCAACGCGGGATGAAGCGGACGCATCTTCCGCTCAACGGGCTGCGCGTGTTCGACGCGGCCGCGCGGCATTTGTCCTTCACCCGCGCGGCGGACGAACTGGCCGTGACCCCAGCCGCGGTCGGGCAGCAGATCCGTGCGCTGGAGGATACGCTTGGGCGTCGTTCTTTTCCGCCGTACGCCCAAGGGGCTCGGAAATGACGCCTGAAGGCGAGGCGGGGCTGGCCGAGCTGCGCAAGGGCTTCCTCAATTTCGAGGAAGCGGTGCGCGCAATGCAGGCGGGGCAATCGTCGCAGTCGCTGACCATCGCTGCGCCGCGTGACTTGACGGCACGCTGGCTCGCCCCGCGCCTCGCCGCCTATCGCCGCGACAATCCCGAGTTGCGTTTGCTGCTGCTGGCGAGCGATGACGGGCTCGACTTCACTGAAGCCAATCTCGATCTGGCGATTTGCTGGGGAGATGGGCCGGGCGAGCATGAAGGCGTCGCCATAGGCCCGCGCGGCTTCGCCAGCGTGGGTGAGGGTGCTCCTATTGCGTGGCGCGGCGGCCCCGAAGTCGAGGGTGCGACGCTGACCGTGGCAGATGCCGGGCTGGCGCATGACGCGGCGCTGGCGGGACTTGGCCAGGCGCTCGTCCCTGCGCTGATCGCGGCTGCCGAGCCGACCAGCGACAACACCCACGGCTACTGGCTTATCGCCCCGCTGCCCCAGTGGCGGCAGAAGAAGGTTCGGGCGTTGGTGGGAGCGTTGAGCGTTTAGCTTATTGCGTCAGGGTGCGGTGAGCGCTGTCCCGAGGAACGAGCGCCCAATGAACATCCACCATGAGCGATGCGATGCTCGAAATGAGCTCCTTGCCCTGTCGTACCTTCCCGATGTGCGCGTAATTGCCCGCCACATTCGGCGCATCTGAGGCGGCGGGCGCGATTTTTCTCGATTGCATCGTCAATGGCGATCCTCGCCCAACCTTCGTTGGTTTCGACCTCAGCGAGCACGTTCTTAGGCATCAATCGCCTCACCATCTACCCGCGCCGCATTCTCTTGAATGAAGTTGAACCGATGCTCCGGGTGCTTCCCCATCAGACGTTCGACCAGGTCGCGGACGACGGCGCGGTCTTCATATTCCTGGGGCAGGGTGACGCGGATCAGGGTGCGGGTTTTGGGATCCATTGTCGTTTCGCGCAGCTGCGCGGGGTTCATTTCACCAAGACCCTTGAAGCGGCCGACTTCCACGTTTCGGCCCTTGAACGCGCCTTTTTTGATTTCCTCCAGTTGCGCATCGTCGCGGGCGTAGAGCGATTTGGCGCCAGCGGTGATCCGGTAGAGCGGCGGCTGGGCGAGGTAGACGTGACCGCGCCGGACGATCTCCGGCATTTCCTGGAAGAACAACGTCATCAGCAGCGTCGCGATATGCGCGCCGTCGACATCGGCGTCGGTCATGATGATGACGCGTTCGTAGCGCAGCGCGTCAGCATCGCATTTGTCGCGTGTGCCGCAGCCCAGCGCCAGTGTCAGGTCGGCGATTTCACTATTGGCGCGGATCTTGTCGGCGCTCGCCGAGGCGACGTTCAATATCTTGCCGCGGATCGGCAGGATCGCTTGCGTCTTGCGGTCGCGCGCCTGTTTTGCGCTGCCACCTGCCGAATCGCCTTCGACGATATAAAGTTCTGTCCCCTTGGGGTCGTCCGCCGAACAATCGGTCAGCTTGCCCGGCAGGCGTAGCTTGCGCGCCGAAGTGGCTGTCTTGCGCTTGACCTCGCGCTCGGCGCGGCGGGCGAGCCGCTCGTCCATCCGGTCGGTTGCATAAGCCAGCAGTGCGCGGCCACGATCCATATTGTCGGTCAGGAAGTGGTCGAAATGATCGCGCACCGCATTTTCGACCAGCCGCGCGGCCTCGGGCGAGGTCAGGCGGTCCTTGGTCTGCGACTGGAATTGGGGATCGCGGATGAACACGCTGAGCATCAGCTCGGCAGGGGCCATCACGTCTTCGGGTTGCAGGTCGTTCGATTTTTTTGCGCCGACCAGCTGGCCGAACGAACGCAAACCCTTGACCAGGGCGGCGCGCAGCCCCGCCTCATGGGTGCCGCCATCGGGCGTCGGGATGGTATTGCAATACCACGAGAACGAGCCGTCGCTCCACAGCGGCCAGGCCACCGCCCATTCGACGCGGCCCTGCTGCTCACCGGGGAAATCCTGCGTCCCGGTGAAGAATTCTGACGTGGCGCATTCGCGTGCGCCAACCTGTTCGCGCAGGTGATCGGCCAAACCGCCAGGAAACTGGAAGACCGCCTCGGCAGGTATGTCATCCGTGATTAGAGCCGGATCGCATTTCCACCGGATCTCGACGCCCGCGAACAGATACGCCTTGGACCGTGCCAGGCGGTAAAGCCGTGCGGGCTTGAAGCGCAATTCGCCGAAAATCTGTTCGTCGGGCACGAAGCTGGTGCTTGTCCCGCGACGGTTTTGCGTCGGCCCGAGCTTTTCGAGCGGGCCGAGCGTTTGCCCACGCGAAAAGCGCTGGCGGAACAGCTCTTTGTTGCGCGCGACCTCGACGACAGTCTCGGACGACAGCGCATTGACGACGCTGACGCCGACGCCGTGCAAGCCACCGGAAGTGGCATAGGCCTTGCCATCGAACTTGCCGCCCGAATGAAGGGTCGACAGGATAACCTCGAGCGCGGACTTTCCGGGAAACTTGGGGTGCGGATCGACGGGTATGCCCCGGCCATTGTCGATCACCGTCAGGCGGTTGCCGGACTCCAGAGACACTTCGATGCGCGTGGCGTGCCCCGCGACGGCCTCGTCCATCGAATTGTCGATGACCTCGGCAGCAAGGTGGTGCAACGCGCGTTCGTCGGTGCCCCCGATATACATGCCGGGGCGCCGCCGGACAGGCTCCAGCCCCTCAAGCACCTCGATCGAGGACGCATCGTAACCGCTGGTATCCGCACCCCCCGGCGCGGCATCGAACAAATCGCTCATGTCGCTTGCCTAGGCGGGGACGACCCCGCCCGGCAAGTCAGCACAGACCTATCTTACCCGCGGCCCACCAAAGGGCAGCGGTGGCGGCATCCGACGGTCACGGCGCGGCATCTGCGCCTGATACGCCTGCCCGCAATGCTGGACACAATAGGGGAAGCCCGGGTTCACATCGACGCCGCAAAAATGAAAATCCGGCTCGCCTGGATGCCCCATCGGCCATTTGCAGACCTTGTCGCTCAATTCGAGCAAGGTCGTCTTGCCGGCAATTTCGGGTGAGGGGCGCGCGGGGACAAGGCGACGCGGCGGCGCGGGCTGCGACGGCGGGGCCTGATCGCCCGGACCCTGACGCAGGAAGCCACCCGGTCCGATCGACCGCAACTCGGCCCCGGTCGGGCCGGTCGGCACGTGCGGGGGAAAGGGATTCGGGGGCGGCGGCGCCATGCGCGCGACAGCGGGTTCGACGGGTGCTGCTGCCGCCGGTGCGGCAGGTTTGATTGCCGCGGGCGGTGCCGGTGGTGCGGGGGGCGCCGGCGTCGGAGCCGGGGCCGCTTGCTCCACGTCCTTGGCAGCGACGGGCGATGGTCGGGATTGCAGGCCCAGGCGATGCGCCTTGCCGATCACCGCATTGCGGCTCACCCCGCCGAGCTCCTCGGCGATGACGCTCGCGGTCTTGCCGCCTTCCCACATGACTTTCAGTTTTTCGATCCGCTCGTCGGTCCAGGCCATCGTAATCCTTGCTCGGTCAGGCATCCGACCCTAACGCGCCGCTATGAACGACCAAAGCGCGATCCGGCACCAGCCGGGCGAGCCGATCATCCGCAACGTCAATTGGGGCGGGTTGAAGACCCTCTATGTGAAGGAGGTGCGCCGCTTTTTCAAGGTTCAGCTCCAGACCGTCTGGGCGCCGGCAGTCACGACCTTACTCTTTCTCGTGATCTTCACCGTTGCGACGGGCGGCCGGACCCCGGTTCTGGTCGGGGGACAGCAGGTCGCATTTGCCGACTTCATCGCTCCCGGGTTGATCGTCATGGGAATGATGCAGAACGCATTCGCGAATTCCAGCTTTTCGCTACTCGTCGGCAAGATCCAGGGGACGATCGTCGATTACCTCATGCCGCCGCTATCGGCTGGCGAACTGCTGCTGGCCATGGTTGGCGGCGCCATGACGCGCGCGGTTATGGTCGGCGCTGCGATCTATATCGCGATGCTGTTCTGGCCGGGAGTGCATGTGACGGTCACGCATCTTGGCGCGATATTGTGGTTCGGGCTGCTCGGCTCAGCGATGCTGGCGCTGATGGGTGTGATTACATCGATCTGGGCGGAAAAGTTCGATCACGCTGCGACGATCAGCAATTTCGTGATCGCGCCGGCGTCGCTTTTGTCAGGGACGTTTTACGCGATCGACCGGTTGCATCCTGCGTTCCAGATTTTTAGCCGGCTCAATCCTTTTCACTACGTCATATCCGGATTCCGCTACGGCTTTATCGGCGTGGCGGACTCGCCGGTATTGACCGGTAGCTTGGTCATTCTCGGTATCGATATCGTCCTGGCGATAGTCTGCTACTTGCTCCTGAAAAGCGGCTGGAAGCTGAAGAATTGACGCTACGGCGGCACAACCGCTAAATCGGCACGACGAGGCGGCCCCGCGGCCGCCTCTTTCGTTTTTGGAGACCCGCCATGCCGATCACGCCGCTGATGCCCGTCTATCCCCGCTGCGGGGTGCGGCCGGTGCGCGGTGAGGGCGCATATCTGTTCGGCGAGCGCGGCGAAAAGTACCTCGACTTCGCGGCGGGAATCGCGGTCAATGCGCTAGGCCATGGCCATCCGCACCTGACGAAGGCGATCGCCGATCAGGCGGCAACCCTCATGCACGTGTCGAACCTTTATGGCAGCCCGCAGGGTGAGGCGCTGGCGCAGCGGATTGTCGACAACAGCTTCGCCGACACGGTGTTCTTCACCAATTCGGGCGTGGAAGCGATCGAATGTGCAATCAAGACCGCACGGCGCTATCACGACGTCAGCGGCAATCCCGGGCGCTACAAGCTGATCACGTTCAAGAATGCCTTTCACGGGCGATCGCTGGGCGCGATTTCGGCGACTGACCAGGCAAAGATGCGCGACGGGTTCGAGCCTTTGCTCCCGGGCTTCGATTATGCGCGCTTCAACGATCTCGAGGGCGCGCTGGCGTTGATCGATGACGAGACGGCGGGCTTCCTGGTTGAAACAGTGCAGGGGGAGGGCGGCATGACCGCCGGTACCCCCGAGTTCATCCAGGGTCTGCGCAAGGCGTGCGACGAGCATGGCCTGTTGCTGATCCTCGACGAGATCCAGTGCGGTTACGGCCGCACCGGCAAGATGTGGGCGTATGAGCATTACGGCATCGAACCGGACATCATGACCGTGGCCAAGGGCATCGGCGGCGGCTTCCCGCTCGGCGCGTGCTTGGCGACTGAGGAAGCGGCCAAGGGTATGGTTATCGGCACGCATGGCTCGACTTATGGCGGCAATCCGTTGGCGATGGCGGCTGGACAGGCAGTGCTCGACGTCATGCTCGAGCCCGATTTCCTGCCGCATGTCGCGGCGATGGGCGATCGTCTGCGCGCGAGCTTTGAGCAATTGATCCCCAATCACGATCACCTGTTCGAAGAAATCCGGGGCAAGGGGCTGATGCTCGGGATCAAGATGAAGGACACCGCCGTGGCGCGCGATTTCGTGGCGCACCTCCGTGACAATCACGGGCTGTTGACTGTCGCGGCGGGCGAAAACGTGTTTCGCGTCCTGCCGCCCCTGGTGATCAACGAGGATCACATCGCCGAGTGTATCGAACGCCTCAGCGAAGGCGCCCGGGCGTTCGTGCCGACCCCGCCGGCGGCCGTCTGATGATCCGCAACTTCCTCGATTTGTCCGATGCCGGACCGGACGGCGTCGCAGCGATCCTCAACGACGCGCTGGACCGCAAGGCGGGACGCAAGGGCTGGCCCAAGGGAAAGCCTGATGCCGATGCGCCGCTCGCCGGGCACACGCTGGCGATGGTGTTCGAGAAGAACTCGACCCGCACCCGTGCCAGCTTCGACGCGGCGATCCGACAGCTTGGCGGTTCGTCGCTGATCCTCGATGCAGGCTCGACCCAGCTTGGGCGCGGCGAAACCGTGGCGGATACCGCGCGCGTGCTCAGCCGCTACGTCGACGCGATCATGCTGCGTACCGACGATCCGGCAAAGCTCGACGAGATGGCCCAATATGCCAGCGTGCCGGTGATCAATGGCCTCAGCGATCGCTCGCACCCCTGCCAGATCATGGCCGACCTGCTCACCGCGCTCGATCGCGGGATCGCACTGCCGGGCAGCAAATGGGCGTGGTCGGGCGACGGCAACAACGTCGTCAATTCGCTGGTCGAGGCGGCGGGACTGATGCGGTTTTCGGTCTCGGTTGCGTGTCCCGAAGGCTTTGATCCCGATCCGATCTTCGTGTCCCAGGCCAACGACCGCCTCGCCAGCACCAACGCCCGCGTGACAATCGAACGCGACCCGGCGCGTGCGACCGCCGATGCCGACGTCGTCGTCACTGATTGCTGGGTGTCGATGGGGCAGGCCGATGCCGAGGCCCGCGTTGCCGCGCTGACGCCGTTCCAGATCGATGCTGAGTTGATGGCGAAGGCAAAGCCTGCCGCGACCTTCATGCACTGCCTTCCCGCCCACCGAGGCGAGGAAATGACTGCCGACATCATCGACGGACCGCAGTCGGCCGTGTGGGACGAAGCGGAAAATCGGCTCCATGCGCAGAAATCGATCTTGTTATGGTGTTTCGGCCTGATCGGTTGAGATTGGCGCGACGCGTAACCATCTTCGCGGCATCATGACCGCATTGCACCTCGGCGCAGCCGTCGATCAGAGCCTCGGCTTCATCATTCCGTCGCGTCATGCGCGTGGGCGGATCGTACGTCTGGCCGCGACGGTCGATGCGATTGCGGCGGCGCACGCCTACCCGCCGGTCATCGAGAAATTGCTTGCCGAGACCTTGGCGCTGACCGCGTTGCTCGGCAGCACGCTCAAGGATGCCGCCGGGCAGATGACGCTGCAGGCGCAGACTGAAAGGGGCGTGGTGAGCCTGCTGGTCTGCGATTTCCAGGACGGAAAGCTGCGTGGATACGTGAAATTCGATACCGAACGGCTGGGCGAGCTGGGCGAAGCTCCGGGGCTCGATCAGCTTTTCGGCAAGGGATATCTGGCCATCACGTTCGACCAAGCGACATCGGGTGAGCGCTATCAGGGTATTGTGCCGCTGGAAGGTGACTCACTCGCGCGCGCTGCCGAAAGTTACTTTGCGCAATCCGAACAAATCCCGAGCCTGATCCGGATCGCGACGGCCGATGACGGCACCGGCCTTGTCGCGGGAGGCCTGCTCATTCAGCATCTGCCCGAAGGCGAGGAAGGGCGTGAGCGCCTCCACACGCGCCTTGATCATCCCGAATGGGAGCATGTGGCGATCATGGGCGGCTCCATCCGCGATGCTGAACTGGTGGATCGCGAACTGGCGCTCGACACGATTGTCTGGCGTTTGTTCAACGAAGAAGAAGAGGTGCGGACGTTGCCGGGCCACACGCTCGCGCGGGGATGTCGCTGCGACCGCGATTACGTGCGCGACGTATTGTCACGTTTTCCCGAGAGTGAGCGCGTTGAGATGGCCGATGAGCGCGGGCTGGTCAGCGTCGATTGCGCCTTTTGCAGCCACAGCTTCGATTTCACGCCCGAAGACCTCGCTTCGTAACCTCACGTTAACCCTACCGCAGCTAGGTCAATTTCCAGCGAACGAGCTTTCGTGCGCTTCCTCCCTAGATGGCCGAAAGGCCAAAAACTGGGCCGTCCTTCGGGGCGGCCCATTGTTTTTGCAGTCATCGCGCCATAGCTGCGCCCGCATGCAATTAGACCGAGCCAATCGCGGTGAAGCCGCCGTCGTCCTCGTCTCGGGCGGTCTCAATTCGATGGTCGCTGGCGGGATGGCGCGCGAGGCCGGCTATCGCATCTTCGCGCTGACCATCGATTATAACCAGCGCCATCGCATCGAGCTGGAGGCGGCTGCACGCGTGGCTCGCATGCTCGGCGCCGAACGGCGCGTCGTCATGCCGCTCGACCTCACACGCTTTGGCGGGTCTGCTTTGACCGACCCATCGATCGCGGTTCCGGGGGAAGGCGTGCGACCGGGCATTCCCGTGACGTATGTGCCCGCGCGCAACACCATATTTCTAAGCCTCGCACTTGGCTGGGCCGAAGCGGTCGGCGCGACGCGATTGGCGATCGGCGTCAATGCACTTGATTATTCCGGCTATCCCGATTGTCGCCCGGAATTCATCGCTGCATTCGAAGCAATGGCCGGTGTGGCAACGCGTGAGGGTGGCTTCAAGATACTCACGCCGCTGATTGACATGTCCAAGGCAGACATCGCTTTGGAGGCCAAACGCCTCGACCTCGATGCGGGTCAGACCTGGTCGTGCTACGATCCGCAGGATGGTGAAGTTTGCGGCGTCTGCGACAGCTGTCGCTTGCGCGCCAAAGGCTATGCCGAAGCCGGGCTCGCCGATCCCGCGCTCGCGTGACCTACGCCGTCAAGGAACTGTTCCTGACATTACAGGGCGAAGGCGTGCAGACCGGTCGTCGCGCGGTGTTCCTGCGTTTCGCAGGCTGCAATTTGTGGAGCGGCCGCGAACAGGACCGGGCGACCGCTGCCTGCCAGTTCTGCGATACTGATTTCGTCGGCGTCGATGGCGGCGGCGGGGGCAAGTTCGTCACGGCCGAGCAGCTTGCTGCCACCGTGGAGCGCGAATGGGGCGCGGGCAGGGACGGTCGCTACGTCGTAATCACCGGCGGCGAACCGCTGCTGCAACTCGATCCGACGCTGATTGACGCGCTTCACGCCTGCGGCTTCGAGATCGGCGTGGAGAGCAACGGTACGATCAAGGCTCCGGAGGGGATCGACTGGCTGTGCATCAGTCCCAAGGGCGCAAATGCGCTTGCCCAGACATCGGGCGACGAACTCAAGCTGGTCTGGCCCCAAGACGGGATTGATCTCGACGCACTCGAACGGTTGGACTTCGGCCACTTCCTCGTTCAGCCGATGGACTGCGCCGACCGAGAAGCCGCACAACAGGCGGCTATCGACTTGGCAATGGATCGCCCCAGGTGGCGCCTGACGCTGCAGGCGCATAAGGCGCTTGGGTTGCGCTAGATCTGGTTCAGCCCGCAGCGGCGATCGTAAACGTCGGTCTTGCGGTTCCAGCAAGCCTTGGCAAGGTTGGGGAAGGTCATCACCGGAGGATTGTGCCCAACGGCGAATTGCTGATCGCGACCGGCGAGCAGGCTGTTGCGCAACTCGCGCAAGCGCTCCATCGCCACGATGTCGAGCGCCCCGCGCGGCGCATAAAGTGCCGAACGGGCGACCCGCCCCGATGTCTCGCAAAAGCCGAGAATGCCTTGCACGGTCGACATGCTGATATAAGTCTTGGTGCCATAGCGATCGAGTGCCTGCTGCCCGGCCTTGGTCGTTTTTTCTGTACGCTTGAAATAATTGGCGAGCGTTGCGTAGCTCTTCGCCAGTTCCTCGCGGTGGTTGGTCAGCACGCCGGAATAGATTTCGCGCGACAGTAGCAGCGGGTAGTTCTGGCATTGCAGCGCCGCGACATTGAGGCCCGCACGCAATTGCCACACCAGATTGGCGCGCTGCTCCGCCGGCGTCGCGCCCGGCAGTGCAACGCCAATGCCCTGTTCCTCCAGCGTGATCGGCGCACCGGCATAGACTGGCGACTTCCAGAAGATCTGGGCGGATGCCGGCATCGAGATCGCCAGCGCAAAACCAGTAAGCAGGAAACGGATCAAGTCGAGCATCCTCAATAACCTGCCAGCGCCGTACGCGCGAAAGTCCGCCGTCGCCAGTGCAACCCGACTCGCGCGCGCCACGGCCCGGCGCAAAAAGAAAGGGCCGCCCGGTTTCCCGGACGGCCCTTCCATGTTCAGCGAACGACGCTGAACGCGAGATTACATCGCGTTCGTGGTGTTCGTCGTCGTCGACGTCATCGCACCATTGTCCATCATGGTGTTGGTCGTCATCGTGTTGTCCATGGTGCCCATCGACGCGTCGGTGTTGGTCATCATGTCGTTGGTCGTGCCAGCCATCGCGTCCGTGGCGTTAACGTCGGTGACGTTGACTTCGGTCGTGTTGGTGGTCTCGGTCTTGCTGCACGCCGAAACGGCCAGCGCTGCCGCAGCAGCCATCGAAAGAGTGATAATCTTGCGCATCATATGCTCCCTGAGGAATAAGGATCGGGGCGGGCTGTTGGCCTTAATACCCAAATCGAGGTGGGCATTAGCTTTTCTTTTCGTTGCGCTCAAGTGGAATGTTGCAACGCAGTGACGAAACGAAACCGGACAGGGTTGCGGCGAGGGCATCGTCAAACGCCGCCGGGGCGATGGCGATGCCGAGCGCTGCTGCGCTGGTCACACCGAAATCCGCGATGCCACAGGGCACGATCCCGGCGAAGTGCGACAGGTCTGGGTCGAGGTTCACCGAAAATCCGTGCAGCGTCACCCATCGTCGAACACGCACACCGATTGCGCCAATCTTGGCTTCGCCGTCCGGCGTGAGAGTCCAGATGCCGACCCGGCCCTGCGCCCGGTGAGCCGATATGCCGAAGCGAGCAAGGGCGGCGATCACCCATCCCTCGAGCGCGTGGACGTAGCAGCGAACATCCCGGCCGCGCCGCCCCAGATCGAGCATGACATAGCCGATTCGCTGTCCCGGCCCGTGATAGGTGTAGCGCCCCCCGCGGCCTGCGCTGACCACGGGGAAGCGCGCATCGAGCAGTTCGTCCACGCCCGCGCTGGTGCCGGCGGTATAGACCGGCGGATGTTCGAGCAGCCAGATGCACTCGTCGGCTTCGCCCGCGGCGATGGCGGTCGCGCGCCGATCCATCGACATCAATGCGTCCTCATAGGGAACCAGGCCGTCGCTGACCTGCCAGTCGATGCCTTCGATCATCACTTCGCATTCCTTGCCACCGTCGCCGCGCCACGGCTAGACCGGCTGTCCAGCGGGAGACGATGATGAAAGTGAGCGTGAATTCGGTGTGGGAGGACACGCTGGCATTTCTTCGTGCGGAACGTGCCCTGGTCGTGCCGGTGGCGCTCGGGACGATCTATCTCGCTGCCGTGCTGGCGATCGCCGTGGCGGCATTGTTCCCGGCGGGGATTGCCGCACCGATCGTCTGGGCCGCCAGCCTGTGGGGCATCGTCGGGCAACTCGCGCTCATCGACCTCGCCCTCACACCCGGACAGTCAGTCCGCGACGCATTGCGCCTGGGGATGCGGCGGTTGCCGCTGGCGATCCTGATATACCTGATGATCTTCGCGGCACTTGTCCTCTTGAGCATGCCGGTCGCGCTCGCCCTGATGCAGGCCGGCTATGGCTCCGAAACCTGGCCGAAGCTGATGGGAAATCAGGTTGTGCTGCTCAAGGCGATCGGCGAACTTCCGTCGTGGGCCAGCCTGTACGTGTTGGCGCTTATGGCCATCGGTTGTTTCATCTTCGTGCGCCTGTTGTTGTGGAAAGCGTCCCTGTTGTCGCATGGAAAACCCATCGAGGCCCTGAAGCGAAGCTGGCAGCTGACGCGGGGCAAGTTCTGGGCACTCTTTGCCTTGGCGGTCCTTGCCGGCTTGACCATGGAGATCATCAACTGGGCGCTGGGCAACGCGCTCGGTGCGACGTTCCTGATGATCGGTCGCTCGCTCGGCTCACCGTTGATTGCGTTGATCGTTCCAGCGTTGATCGTTGCTTTGGTCGCTGCCGCTTTCCAGACGGTGACGACGCTGTTCCTGGCCATATTCTATCGCCGCGCCGCGGCCGCCTAGCTCCAGGTGGCGAGCGGCGGCAGGCTCATCAGGATCGCGTCGATATTGCCGCCGGTCTTCAGGCCGAACAGCGTGCCGCGATCATAGACGAGGTTGAATTCGGCGTAGCGTCCGCGCCATTCAAGTTGCCGTGCACGATCCGCGCTGTCGAACGGGGTGTTCATGCGCCGCCGGACCAACGCCGGAAAAATATCTAGGAATGCATCGCCGACACCCCGAACGAATGCGAAATCGGCAGAAAATCCATTTTCCAGGTGATCGAAGAAGATTCCTCCGACGCCGCGATGAACCTGCCGGTGCGGAATGTAGAAATATTCGTCGGCCCACGCCTTGAACCGCGCGTAATAGCCGGGATCGTGCGCATCGCTCGCCGCCTTGAGGCGATCGTGGAAATCGGCGGTGTCCTCATCGTAGGGGATCGGCGGATTGAGGTCTGCTCCACCGCCGAACCATTGCTTTGTCGTTCGCAGAAAGCGGCAATTCATGTGGACCGCCGGCACATGCGGATTGGCCATGTGCGCGACGAGGCTGATTCCCGTCGCGAAAAACCGTGGATCGTCCGCTGCGCCGTTGATGGTCTTGGCGAAGTCCGGGGAGAACTCTCCACCGACAGTCGAGACGTTGACACCAACCTTTTCGAACACTTGGCCTTTCATCTGCCCCATCACCCCGCCGCCAGCGTGGCCCGAGGCGTCGTCGTCACGCAGCCACGGGGTGTAGGCGAACGCAGCCTGCGACCCCCTCTCGCGTTCGATCGCTTCGAATTCGGCGCAAATCCGGTCGCGCAGGGATTCGAACCAGTCGCGCACCGCCTGCTGCTCGGCATCGAGTGTCAGCACGGCAAGCCTCCCGATCCCCGCAGCGCCTCAGCCACCGCGATACCGCACGCGACCGACAGGTTGAGCGAGCGGCTATCCGCGCTGATCGGGATACGCAGCCGGGCCGCACATGCTGACGCGACATGCGGCGGAACGCCCGCGCTTTCCTGACCGAATAGCAATGTGTCGCCAGCCGTGAATTGATGGTCGTACAAACTGTTTTCCCCATGAGTGGTCATCAGGATCAGGCGCGGCGCGGTGCGGGTAAATTCTTCCCAGCTGCGGTGCCTCACCATCTCTACGCGGTCGATATAGTCCATCCCAGCGCGCCTCAGCCTGGTGTCCGAAAACACGAAGCCAGTCGGTTCAATGACATCGACCGGCACTGCGAAGCACGCCGCAACGCGAAGCACCGCGCCGACATTTCCGGCGATTTCGGGTTGATACAAGGCGATCCGCACCGCCGCGCTTTGCCGGTGGCGGGGCCGTGCCGCAAGCGTAGGGCCAAAATGACGTTTGCATGAACGCCCGCAAGCGCTATCAGGCCGCCAGCCCCTGCAAATGGGGCGCTTTCGTATTCAGGGAACACGCGGTTTATGGCCGAAGCGCCGGTGATCGAGGGCGAGACGATGGACACAGAGCCGACCGTCCGCCGTCGTGATTTTATCAATATCGGTGCCGTCGCCTTCGCCGGCGTCGGTGCAGCTGCGGTCGTGGTGCCGTTGATCGGGCAGATGTCGCCTTCGGCCGACGTGTTGGCCGAGGCGACGACCGAGGTTGACCTGTCGAAGATCATGCCAGGCCAGGCGATCAAGGCAGTCTACCGCAAGTCGCCTTTGTTCGTGCGGCAGCTGACGCCCAAGGAAATAGCTGAGGCGAACGCCGTTCCGCTTGGCGAGCTGCGCGATCCGCAGACGCTCGCCGAACGGACCAAGCCGGGCAAGGCGCAATGGCTCATCACCATGGGCGTCTGCACTCACCTCGGCTGCGTTCCACTTGGCGCTGGCGAGGGTGAGAACAAGGGCGAGTTCGGTGGCTATTTCTGTCCGTGCCACGGCTCGGCCTATGATACCGCCGCGCGCATCCGCAAAGGCCCCGCGCCGAAGAACCTGCAGGTGCCGGACTATGTGTTCCGCACTGACACCACCATCGAAGTCGGAGTGAAGGCATGAGCTTTCCCTGGGCCGAGAATTACGCGCCGAAGCATCCGCTGATGCGCTATCTGGACGAGAAGCTGCCGTTGCCGCGCCTCGTCTACAACGCCGTCGGCGCGGGTTATCCGGTGCCGCGCAATCTCAATTATTTCTGGAACTTCGGCGTGCTGTCGGGTGTCGCTCTGGTCATCCAGATCATCACCGGCATCGTGCTGGCGATGCATTATCGCGCAGATGCGGGCGTGGCGTTCAATTCGGTCGAGCACATCATGCGCGACGTGAATGCGGGCTGGTTCCTGCGCTATTGCCACGCGACCGGTGCGTCGATGTTCTTCATCGTGCTCTACACGCATATTTTTCGCGGGCTCTATTACGGCTCGTACAAGCCGCCGCGTGAAGTCGTGTGGCTGCTCGGCGTGGTCATTTTCCTGCTGACGATGGCGACCGCGTTCATGGGCTATGTGCTTCCCTGGGGGCAGATGAGCTTTTGGGGCGCTCAGGTCATCACCGGCTTCTTCTCGGCGTTGCCATTGGTCGGTGACACCATTCGTGTCTGGTTGCTCGGCGGCTATGCGCCCGACGCCGCGGCGCTGAACCGCTTCTTCTCGCTCCATTATCTGCTGCCGTTCGTGATTTTCGGGGTCATCATCCTGCACATCTGGGCGCTGCACATCCCCGGTTCGTCGAACCCGACGGGCGTGGAAGTGAAGGGGCCGGCGGACACCGTCCCGTTCCACCCCTATTACACGGCAAAGGACGGCTTCGGACTCGGCGTGTTCCTGATCGTCTTTGCCGCGATCCTGTTCTTCATTCCGAATTACCTCGGACACCCGGACAATTACATCGCGGCCAACCCGCTTTCGACGCCGGCGCATATCGTCCCCGAATGGTATTTCCTGCCGTTCTACGCGATCCTCAAGGCGTTCACTGCCAACTTCCTGTGGATCCCGGCGAAGCTGTGGGGCGTGTTGGCGATGTTCAGCTCGATCCTGCTGATGTTCTTCCTCCCGTGGCTCGATCGTTCCCCGGTGCGCTCGACCGATTACCGTCCGTTGTACCGCAAGTTCTTCTACGTGCTGGTGGTCGACGTGCTGGTGCTGGGTTATTGTGGCGGGGCGCATCCATCCAATACGATCGTCGTGATCTCGCAGATCTGCACGATGTATTATTTCGCGCACTTCCTGCTGATCCTGCCTCTGGTGTCGATGATCGAACGGCCGCTGCCGTTGCCGAATTCGATCAGTGAAAGCGTGTTGCATGGCGAGGCTCAGGAAGCCGCGCCTTATGGCGTTGCGGCGGGCCCCATTGCCCAGCCGGCCGAATAAGAGGGTAGAAGACAATGGTTCGTCCGATCGGCGCTCTCGTCGGCCTGGGGTTTGTTGCCGCCCTGTTATTCTCACTCGTGGGCACGGTCATCGGCTGGGTGAAAGAACCCGAGCCGGAGACCGCCAACCATTGGGTCGAAGAACACCGCCCCGAAAGGCCCGTCAGCTTCTCGTTCGACGGGCCGGTGGGCAAGTTCGATCGCCAGCAGCTGCAGCGCGGTTATCAGGTCTATTCGGAAGTTTGCGCTGCCTGCCACTCGATGAAGCTCGTCGCCTTCCGCGACCTTGAAGGTATTGGCTTCTCACCTGCAGAGGTGAAGGCGATCGCCAAGTCGAAGGATGTCCCGTCGCTTAATCCGGACACGGGTGAACCTGCGACGCGCAAGGGTCTGCCGTCGGATTATCTGCCCTCGCCTTACCCGAACGACATTGCTGCGCGCGCCGCCAACAACAACGCGCTGCCGCCGGATCAGTCGCTGCTGGCCAAGGCCCGTGAGGGTGGTCCGCACTATATATACGAACTCCTCACCGGCTATCAGAACCAGCCGGCTGAACTGCTCAAGCGCTTTCCGGACGTGAAGACGCCGACCGGGCTGCATTACAACCCCTACTTCCCCAACCTGAACATCGCCATGGCACCGCCGCTGACGGCCGAAGGTCAGGTGACCTATGCTCCGGGCAATCCGAAGCCGACCGTGGACCAGATGGCCAAGGACGTGTCTGCCTTCCTGATGTGGGCGGCGGAGCCAAAGCTGGAGCAGCGGCATCGCGTCGGCTGGGCGGCATTGATATTCCTGATCGTCGGGACCGGCTTTGCTTACTTCGCCTACAAGGGCATCTGGGCGGACAAGAAGTCGCCCAAGGGCAATGGGCCGCAACAGGGGGTGAAGACGGGTCCGGGTGAAAACCTGGAGGAATCGCCCCAGGGACAGATCCAGAGCTGATCTAGCCCTTGGGATCGATCCCGAGTTCGGTGAGCCGTTTGCGTAACGTGTTGCGGTTGATACCGAGCAACGCCGCCGCGCGGAGCTGATTCCCCCGCACTGCCGACAAGGTCGTACGAAGGATGGCGCCGTCGATTTCAGCCATCAGGCGGTCGTACAGCCCCGGTGCGGGTAACGCCTCACCAGCCCGGCGGAAATGATCGCGGAGCCAGGCCTCGACCCGCCCTTCGAGAGAGGGGTTTGCGCCTTGGCTATCGGCGGTGCGCACCGCGAGTTGCGCCTCGATATCCTCAGGCCCGATCACCCGGTCTCGCGTCATGGCGGCGAGGCGGCGCATCAGGTTTTCGAGCTCGCGGACATTGCCTGGCCAATCATGTTCGCCAAGCCGGCGGATCGCGGCCTCGTCGAGCGTCTTGCGCACCCCGGCATCGCCAGCGCGATCGAGGAAATGTTGCGCCAGGAGGGCGATATCGCCTTCGCGCGAGCGCAGCGCTGGAAGCGCGAGCGGAACGACGTTCAACCGGTAATACAGGTCTTCGCGGAAGCGCCTCTCGGCGATCGCCCTGACGAGATCCTGATGCGTCGCGGCAATGACGCGGACATCGGCCCGGCGCGCTCGCCCACCGGCACCGACATACTCTCCGCTTTCCAGGACGCGCAGCAACCGTGTCTGTGCCTCGATCGGCATGTCGCCAATCTCGTCCAGGAATAGCGTTCCGCCCGTCGCCTGTTCGAAGCGACCGGCTATGCGCCCTGCAGCACCGGTAAATCCGCCCCGTTCCTGCCCGAACAGTTCGGTTTCAATCGACTCGCGTGGAATCGCCGCCATGTTGGCAACGACGAACGCCTTGCCACGTCGCGGTCCGAAATCGTGCAACGCGCGCGCCACCAATTCCTTGCCCGTGCCGGACTCGCCCAGCAACAAGACCGTGAGATCGGTCTGTGCGATGCGCGCGACTACGCGATAAACGTCCTGCATCGCCGGCGATCGCCCAATCAGCGGCAGTTCCTCATCCGGTGCCTCAGCCGTTTCGGGCGTGCGGCGCGCCAGCCCCTCACGCACCGCACGTCGCAATTCGGCCAGATCAAAGGGTTTCGGGAGATATTCGAACGCGCCGCGCTCCGTCGCACGGATCGCCGTGGTTAGTGTATTCTGCGCGGACAGGACGATGACTGGAAGGTCCGGCCGCTTGGCGAGCACCATGGGGAGCAGGTCGAGCCCATTGCCATCGGGCAGCATGACGTCGGTGATCAGCAGGTCGGGCATCGTCTGGCCGAGCTGTTCGCGCGCTTCTGCCAACGTTGCCGCCTCGCGCACATCGTGCCGATCGCGTTTGAGCGCTTCGATAATTACCAGGCGGATCGCCGCGTCATCATCGACCACCAGGATGCGGTTCATTGCGGTGCGACCTCGAGCAACAGCCGGAAAATGGTGCGCGGTGGCTGTCCTTCACGCGCAAACTGGATTCGTCCCCCATTATCGCTGGTCAGCTTGTCCACGAGCGCGAGGCCGATGCCCCGGCCGGTCGCCTTGGACGAGACGAACGGCTGGAACAGGTGGTCAATCAACTCTGGCGGGGGTCCAGCGCCCTCGTCGATCACGCGCACCTCCACGCCCAGATTGCGACGATTTCCATCGGCCAACGCGCTGACTCCGTGGCGATACCGCGTCTCGACCGTCACTGTGCCGCCCTCGGGTGAGGCCTCGACCGCGTTGATAACGAGATTGAGCAGCGCCTGGGCCATGCTGTCGGGCTCCACCAGGACAGGGGGGAGGGACGGGTCGAACAAACGTTCCACCCTCACGCCGTGTGCCTGCGACGCTTCGGCCAGCCCCAAGGCATGGTCGACGATGGCGTGGACGTTATACGCTGCGCGCTCCAGCGGCCGATCGTCGGTAAAACTTTCCATCCGGTCGATCAGTCGGGTGATGCGGTCGACCTCGGCACAGATCAGCCGGACGAATCGACCCTGGTCTTCGCCATCGCCGTCGAGAAGCTGTGCCGCGCCACGAATCCCCGCCAGCGGGTTCTTGATCTCGTGCGCCAGCATTGCGGCGACTCCGACCACTGACATACCCGTATCGTGACCCTCGACGATCGGCCGCGCGCTGCCCGCCGCATAGAGCGACACGAGCCGCCCGCCCTCGGCCTCGCCAAGGGGTGTCAGGTGAACATCGACGGGGGTACCTCCAACCGATATGTCAAACAGCGACAGCGCTTCGCCCGAAGCCAAAGCGCGATCGAAGGAAGCGGGCAGGCGGAGCAGCTTGGCGCAGGGTTGATTTGCCATCGCCCGTGCCGACAAATTGACGATGGTCTGAGCTGCGGGATTGGCGAAGCTGACGATCCCGTCGTCGTCCGTCAGCAGCATGCCGATCGGACTTGCTTCGACCAGCGCATTCCCGGCGGTGGGGCTCACGCCGCCGCGCGGCTCAGCCAGGGCTCGTAGAATCGCGCCAGCATGTCGAGCACCGTGCGCGGATCGGGAATCTGGTTCACCGCGTTGCGAAATTCCGCGGACCCCGTCAGCCCCTTGGTGTACCAGCCGATGTGCTTGCGGGCCATGTTGACGCCCACCTGATCGCCGTAATGCTCAAGCATCGCGTGATAATGCTCGACGATGAGGTGATATTGCGCCTCGACCGACGGGTCGGGCAAGGGCGCAGCCCCGCTCAGATGCGCCATCGTCTGGGCCAGCAGCCACGGTTTGCCGTACGCCCCGCGCCCAATCATCACCCCGTCAGCCCCCGATTGTTCGAGCGCGGTCACCGCGTCTTCGGGCGTCAGGATGTCGCCATTGACGATCACCGGCAGTTTTACGGCGTCCTTCACCTTGCGGACGAACACCCAGTCGGCGCTGTCGCGATACATCTGGCACCGCGTACGGCCGTGGACGGTAATGAGCTTGGCGCCCAGATCTTCGGCGATGTGCGCCAGTTCAGGCGCGTTGAGGCTCGAATGATCCCAGCCCATGCGCATCTTGACTGTAACCGGCACGTCGACCGCCGCGACCGTCGCCTTGATGAGCGAGGCAGCGAGCGGCAGGTCGCGCATCAGCGCCGAACCGGCATCGCCATTGACCACCTTCTTCACCGGGCAGCCCATGTTGATGTCGATGATCGCCGCGCCGCGATCGGCATTGAGCTTGGCCGCCTCTGCCATTTCCACCGGGTCGCAACCGGCCAATTGCATCGACACGGGCTCCTCCAGCGGAGCCCAGGCCGCCTTTTGCAGCGATTGCCGCGTCTGGCGGATCATCGCGGGCGATGCGATCATCTCGGTGACATTCAGCCCCGAGCCGAACCGTCGGACGAGCGTGCGGAACGGCATGTCGGTGACGCCGGTCATCGGCGCGAGGATCACGGGTGCGTCGATACGGACTGGCCCGATCTGGATTGGCTGGATGCGCGGCACGGAATTGCCCATAATTTAGGCAGTCAGATTTGTCGACAGAGGCGCGTGGACCGCGCTAGGCAAGTCGAATGCTAGTCGCCGCCCTGATCGTCGCCGCCGGCAACGGCACGCGCATCGGCGGCGATGTGCCGAAACAGTTTCGCCAACTCGGCGGCGTGCCGGTGATCGCGCGCGCGGTCGATGCCTTTGCCGGCATGCCGGTGCATGTGGTGATCGGTGACGGACAGGAACGGGATCTTGCTGCGGCGCTCGGCCCCCGTGAGGTCGCGAGCATCACCCTGGGCGGCGCACAACGTCAGGACTCGGTACGAGCGGGCCTCGCGGCCGTCGCCGCCGCTGGCGCGACGCATGTGTTGATCCACGATGCCGCGCGACCCTTGTTGCCGCGCGAAGTGATCGCAAGGCTCGTCACCGCACTTCAGGAACATGACGCTGCGGTGCCCGCGCTGCCGGTCGTCGACACGCTCGCCAAGGGCGATACGCTCCTCGGCGACACGATTGATCGGTCGAGCCTCTTACGGGTCCAGACGCCGCAGGCCTTCCGTTTGTCGACGATCATCGCCGCACAAGAGGCCTGGGTCGGTGACGCACCGACGGATGATGCGCAGGTTGCCCGTGCCGCCGGGGTCGATGTGGCGCTGGTCGCTGGCGACCCGGCTCTGGAAAAGCTCACCTATCCGGGCGACTTTGTGCGCGCCGAAGCCACGCTCGGCCGCTGGCAGGCGCGCACCGCCACCGGGTTCGACGTGCACCGCCTGGAGGCTGGTGAAACGCTGTGGCTCGGCGGGGTGGAGATTGCGCATACGCACGGCCTGAGCGGACATTCGGATGCCGATGTCGCGCTTCACGCGCTGACTGATGCGTTGCTCGGAACGATCGCCGCGGGCGATATCGGCGGTCATTTCCCGCCGAGTGACGAACGGTGGCGCGGCGCCCGCTCGGGGCAATTCGTCGAACATGCGCGAGATTTGATCGCCGTCGCGGGCGGCAGGATCGTCCATGTCGATCTTACGCTCATCTGCGAAGCACCGAAGATCGGCCCCCACCGCGACGCCATGCGCGCGCGCATCGCAGGGCTATTGGGACTCGACATTGCCCGCGTGAGCGTGAAGGCGACCACTACCGAGCGGCTCGGCTTTACCGGGCGCGGCGAAGGGATCGCCTGTCAGGCGGCGGCAACCGTCGAATTATGGGATTGGCACGGATGACGAGATTGCATCGATTTGGCGGGGCGATCGTCGCCGCAGCACTAGCCTGTCAGGCGAGCGCCGCGAACGCGATCTGTCTGACCGAACCCGAACTCAAGGCCGCAATTCGCTTTCTCTCGCCCGATCTTATCGTCGCGCTGACCGACAAGTGCGGCGCGATACTGCCCGCCAACGCCTATGTCCGCCGATCGGGCCCTGCGCTGGTCGCGCGATATCGCACGGTGTCGGCGACCTCGTGGCCTGGTGTGCGGGCGCTGATCGCTCGCATTCCCGAAGCACGGATCTTCGCTTCGTTTGACGAGGCCGCCGCGCGCGGAATGGTCACCGGCATGGTCAAGGAAGGGTTGGCCAAGGAAAAGATATCAACTGGCGATTGTGGCTGCCATCGACGGCGTTATGGCTGCCCTCGACCCGCTGCCCCCTGAGAATCTGATCACGCTGCTTGCCACTGCGGCGCGGCTCGACAAGGGCAAGGTCGATCCCAAGGATCCCAAGAAGCGCCGCGCACCACTGCTATGCCCGCTGACGTCATGACCAATCCTGTTGAGACGCTGCTACCCAAGGAGCTGATCGAGGCGGCACGGGCGGTTATCGATGCGAACCGTGCCGCGGGACGGACGGTCGCGGTTGCCGAAAGTTGCACTGGTGGCCTGATCTCCGCCGCGCTGACCGAATTGCCGGGATCGTCCGACGTCTTTCTTGCCGGCTTCGTGACCTATGCCGACCATGCAAAGACTTCGCTTGGGGTGGGCACGGACATTGTCGAAACCTTCGGCGCCGTGTCGATCGCAACCGGATGGGCGATGGCGCAAGCCGCCCTGCTCAACAGTGAAGCAGACATCGCCGTTGCCGTGACCGGCATTGCCGGACCGGGCGGCGGGACCGAGCGCAAGCCGGTCGGCACCGTCGTGTTCGCCCGTGCTCTGAAGGGGCAGGACCCCGACGACATGCACGCCGACAAGCACCAATTCGGTGATCTCGGCCGCGGCGGCGTGCGGCTTCAGGCGGCGCTGAAGGCGCTCGAACTGCTGCTGCCGTAAAGTGCCGCGGCGCGCGCCTCGAAGGCGCCGATCATCCGTCGCAGTGCGAGATCAAACATCTGTCCCGCGATCGCTTCGAAAACGCGGTTCTTGAACGCGAAATCGACACTGAAATCGACTTCGCAGCCATCGGGGTGCGGCTTGAAGCGCCAGCAATTGCTGAGGCGACTGAGCGGCCCCTCGATATATTCGACATCGATCGAACCCGGCCGGTCCTTCTTGACGCGGCTCGTGAACCGCTCGCTCAGCCCCTTGAACCCCACGATTAGGTCCGCGACGGCCAGTGCCGGTGTATCGGATCGAACCCGCACCGCACTGACCCAGGGCAAGAACTCGGCATAGCGGCCGACATCGGCGACCATGTCGAACATTTGCTCGGGCGTGTACGGCAGGATGCGATGCTCGAGATGACGGGGCATCAGGCGCGAGCCAGCTGCGCCTCTCGCGCCGCCTTCATCTTCGCGAAATCGTCGCCCGCGTGATAGCTCGACCGCGTCAGGGGCGAGCTTGCGACGAGCAGAAAACCCTTGGCGCGCGCGATCGCAGCATAGGCGTTGAACGTCGCCGGCGTGACGAAATCAATGCACCTTGGCATGGCGCGGCGTGGGTTGGAGATATTGGCCCAGCGTCAGGAAATCGACGCCCGCCGATCGCATGTCGTCCATCACTTGATGCACTTCGAGCCGGTCTTCGCCCAAGCCCATCATCATCCCCGACTTGGTGAAGATCGAGGGATCGAGCCGCTTGACCTGTTCCAGCAGCCGCAGCGAAGCATAGTAACGCGCGCCCGGGCGGATCGTCGGGTACAGCCGCGGCACGGTTTCCAGGTTGTGATTATACACGTCGGGCCGGGCGGCGACGATCGCCTCGACCGCGGCTTCGTGCTTGTTGCGGAAATCGGGGGTGAGGATTTCGATCGTGGTATTCGGCGTGGTGCGCCGCAGCGCCTCGATCACCTTGACGAACTGGCTCGCCCCGCCGTCCTTCAGATCGTCCCGGTCGACCGATGTGATGACGATATGCTCGAGGCCGAGCTCGGCGGCCGCATCGGCCGTGTGCTGCGGCTCCAGCGGGTCGACCGCGCGGGGCATCCCCGTCTTCACGTTGCAGAACGCGCAGGCGCGCGTGCAGGTGTCGCCCAGGATCATCACCGTTGCGTGCTTCTTGGTCCAGCACTCGCCGATGTTCGGGCAGGCAGCTTCCTCGCACACCGTGGCGAGATTGAGCCGGCGCATGAGTGCCTTGGTCTCGCTGAATGCCTGTCCGATCGGCGCCTTGACGCGAATCCAGTCGGGCTTGCGGGTACGCTCTCGCGGCAGGGAAATAGGATCGGCCTCGCTCATGAAAACGAGATAGCGATGGGCGGGCCTTATCGCCACCCCCGCGCATGAAACTTGCGGACCGTCCGCGGCTGTTTCAAAGCGGACACATGGAAAACTGGTTGAAGGCTATCGCCGCTGGCGGGCGGAAGGCTGGGTCAGCGAACGCGCCCGGTGGGACAAGCTGGCCAAAGGGCAAAGCCCCAAGATGATGGTCATCGCCTGTTCGGACAGCCGCGTCGATCCGGCGACCATCTTTGACACGTCACCGGGCGAAATGTTCGTGGTGCGCAATGTCGCCAATCTGGTCCCGCCGTTCGAACTCGGCGGTGGGCGGCACGGCGTGTCGGCAGCGCTCGAATTCGCGGTCACGCAACTGAAAGTGCCCGAAGTGATGGTGATGGGGCACGGCGCATGTGGCGGTGTCGCGGCGGCGCTTGAGCCGCGTGTTCGAGCACAACGGCGGGGGAGGGCGGCTTCATCGCGCATTGGATCGACTGCTCGACGACGCGCGCGATCGCATCGTTGCCGAACTGGGCACGGGTCCCGATGCGGTACGCGCGCTGGAACTCGAGGCAGTCAAAGTCAGCCTCGCCAATCTGCGGACGTTTCCCTGCGTTCCTGTGCGCCGAGGCGGCAGGAACCCTGCGCCTCAGGGGCAGCTATTTCGCGATCGATCGACGGCTAGCTGTACCTTCTTGACGAAGAAAGCGGGCAATTTTCTGTCGCCTGACCTCATCTTGCTGCTTGGGTGAAGCGCGTTAAGCAGCGGCATGCGTAACGGAATGTCGATCGGGCTGGGCTTGGTGGCCCTCGCTGGATGCAAACGCGGCGAGCGATGTCGCGCCACCGCCACCGCCGCGCCTGGTGGCACCGGTAAGCTTGCCGGATCAACCATCGACGATCCGCATGCCGATTGCCGTCTCGCTCGCGGATCTGCGCGCCGCGATCAACGATGAAGTCCCGCGCGTTCTGCAAGTGATCGACGAACCGCCGCGCATCTGCATCAAGACCAAGTCGAAACTGCTTCCCGACATCAGTTGCCGCCTGCGCGGGCGGGTGACGCGGGGGCCGATCGGCGCTGACGCGGTTCGGGCGAAGTCATAACGCTGACGATTCCCGTTTCGGCGACGGTCAGCGCGGAAAATATCGGCAAGCTGATCAAGCGCGAAACCGCGACCGGCGCAGTCGTCGTTACCACCCGCCTGCGTCTGGGCCTGCGCCCCGACTGGACGCCGACCGCCAAGGTCGATGCCAATTATCGCTGGACCAATCCGATCGGCGTCGATTTCCTCGGTCAGCGCATCACCTTCGAATCCAAGGTCGATCCCAAGCTTCGGCAGATCCTCAACCAGCTCGAACGCCAGCTGCCCACGAAACTCGCCAAGGCGGGCGTGCGCGACAAGGCGGCGAGCATCTGGGCCAAGGGTTTCCGTTCGGAACGCGTCAAATCCGAACCGCTGATCTGGGCGCGCTTCACGCCGCAGGCGATCGGCTTTTCGGGTTATCGCGTGGTCGGCAACGGCAGCTGGCCGCGGGGCTGTCCGCGCGGCATGAAGTCCGAAACCATCTTTGGCGATCGCCCGCCCGATCCGCCGGTGACGCCGCTGCCGCGCCTGCAGGGGCCGATCGCCGAGCAGGGCATCAACATGCACGTGCCGGTGTTCGTGCCCTACGGCATCCTCGAAGGGGCGGCGAACGATGCGCTTGGTCAAGCCGGGCAAGCGCACGCTCAAGCTCAAGAACGGCCACGACGTCGAGGTCACGGTTCGCAAGGTGACAATCTACGGCGCGGCGGGCGGCAAGATCGCGGTCGGCCTTGATCTCGCAGCTCGGCGGCCGCCGGCGGGCTCGTCGCGCCAAGCGGGACGATATGGTTCGTGGCCACGCCGGTGCTCGACATATCCCGGCCGCCTGCTGTACGATTCGCGATCTCACACTGGTCGGCAGGACCGACAGCACGGTGTTCAATGCCCTGGTCGCGGCGATCAACGAGACCAGCCTGCACGATCAGTTGACCGCATCGGTGCGCTACGATTTTGCCAAGGATTATCAGTCCGGCCTGGACAAAGGCCGATCGCTGGCTCGCGCGAACAGCCATTCGAAGGCTTTGTCTTCAACGGCCAACTGGTCGGGGCAGCAATGCGCGACGCGCGCGTGGCCCCCGAGGGCGTGCTGATCTCCGCCGATGCCAGGGCCGATGGCGGCCTGACCTGGGACCCCCAGAAAGCCGCAAAACTCGTCGCCCAACGCAAGGCCAGGCGTGCGGCTCGCGAACGCGCCAAGGCGTTGGCCAGCCGCTAGATTTCGACCTGCGACCCGAGTTCGACCACGCGATTGGTCGGCAGGCGGAAGAATTCCATCGCGCTTTCCGCGTTCCGCAGCATCCACGCGAACAGTTTTTCGCGCCAGATCGCCATACCCGGACGGCTCGATGCCAACAGGGTCTGCCGCGCGAGGAAAAAGCTGGTGTCCATCATGCGGAACTCACCATCGCATGCGGTAACTCGCTTGAGAGCCGCGGGCACATCGGGCTCCTGCATGAACCCGTAATACAGCATCAGGCGAAAGAAGCCGTCGCCCAGCGGATCCAGACCGCATTGCGTGTCCTCGGCAACCACGGGCACGTCCTTGATCTTGACGGTCAACAGGATCACCCGCTCATGCAGCACCTTGTTGTGCTTCAGATTGTGCAACAGCGCATGCGGGACGCCATCGGGGGTTGAGGTCATGAAGACCGCGGTACCGGGGACGCGGCTGGCGGATTGCGCCGCGGATTTGATGAAGACCTTCAATGGCATCGCCGCTTCCTTCATCCGCGCGATCATCAGCTGGCGGCCCTTGGCCCATGTCGTGAGCAAGGTGAAAGCGATCGCCCCGATCAACAGCGGGAACCACCCACCATCGGGCACCTTGGTCAGGTTGGACGCGAAATAGAGCGCGTCGATCGTGAAGAACACGGTGAACATCGGGATCGCGACCCACACCGGCCATTTCCACACGCGGAAGACCAGCACGGTCATCATGCAGGTGGTGATGAACATCGTGCCGGTAACCGCGATGCCATAGGCAGCCGCCAGCGCCGACGAACTCGCGGAACGCCATCACCAGCAGCATGACCATCACCATCAGTGCCCAGTTGACCGTGGGCACATAGATCTGTCCGTGGGCCGAGGCGCTGGTGTGCTCGATCTTGAAGCGCGGCATCAGCCCCAACTGCACACCTTGCTGGATGACCGAGAACGCGCCGGTGATCACTGCCTGACTGGCGATGATCGTCGCGACGGTGGCAAGGATGACCAGCGGCAGGCGCCAGCTTTCGCTGGCCATCAGGAAGAAGGGGTTTTCCGCGGCACTGGGCGTGTGGATCAGGAGAGCCGCTTGCCCAGCATAATTGAGCAGCAAGGCCGGGAAGACCAGCCACACCCACGCCTGCTGGATCGGCCGGCGCCCGAAATGACCCATGTCGGCATACAGTGCCTCTGCGCCCGTCAAGGCGAGCACGATCGACCCCAATGCCAGAAAGGCCAGTTTCGGATCATGAACCACGAACCGCGCCGCCCATAGAGGGTTGACCGCCTGCAGGATTTCCGGCGCATGCCGGATGCTGTTGATGCCCAGCCCGGCAAGCACCACGAAATACACCACCATGATCGGCCCGAAGAACTTGCCGATGGTCTCGGTGCCGCGCGATTGCACGACGAACAGTCCGATGAGGATGGCAACCGCGACCGGGAGCACGAACGGCCCGAACCCTGCCTGCACCACGACCAGTCCCTCGACTGCGGACAGCACCGAAATTGCCGGCGTGATCATGCAGTCGCCAAAGAACAGCGCGGTCGCCAGCACCCCAAGCATCACAAGGCCGTGCGACCATCGTCCGCCGCCCGTCGTCGTTGGATCAATGCAAGGAGTGCCAGGCTGCCGCCTTCGCCCTTGTTGTCCGCGCGCAAGATGATGCCGATATATTTGATGCTGACGACGATCAGCAGCGACCAGAACATCAGGCTCAGCACGCCAAAGATGTGCAGCAGGTCGCGGTCCAGCGGGTGATGCCCGACGAACACTTCCTTCATCGCGTAAAGCGGGCTGGTGCCGATGTCGCCATAACAGACGCCGACCGCGCCCAGCGCGAGCTTGCGCAGGCTGCCGTGGATCTGCGGATGAGCTCTTCTTCGGCCTGCGCCGGAGGGGCGGACAACGGGAGTCGGCTTGTGACATGCGGGCGCTGAACCCAGCCTTTCATAACGCTCGCGGACCCAGCCGCGAAGCCGCGCGCCGGTAGCACCGCCCCCTGCAACGCGCAATCGAGACAGCGGGGTGCAGTCGCGATATAGGAACGCCATTACGAAATCAGGAGAGCGCCATGCGCGTCGGTGTCCCTAAAGAGATCAAGAACCACGAATATCGCGTCGGCCTGACGCCCGGCTCGGTCGCCGAGCTCACCGCCGCCGGCCACACCGTCAACATGCAGACCGGTGCCGGCATGGGCATCGACTTCGCTGACGACGATTATCGCGCGGTCGGCGCGACGATCCTGCCCGATGCGCCCGCCGTGTTCCGCGAAAGCGACATGATCGTGAAGGTCAAGGAGCCGCAGGCGAGTCGGAGATCGCGCTGCTCGAGCCGCGGCACCTGCTGTTCACCTATCTTCACCTCGCGCCCGATCCCGAACAGGCCAACGGGACTGATGACGTCGGGCGCCACGTGCATCGCCTATGAGACGGTCACGTCGCAGACCGGGCGCTTTGCCGCTGCTCAAGCCGATGTCCGAAGTCGCCGGCCGCATGTCGGTTCAGGTCGGCGCGCACTATCTCGAAAAGGAACAGGGTGGCCGTGGCGTGTTGCTCGGCGGCGTACCCGGCGTTGCTCCGGCCAAGGTCGCGATCCTCGGTGGCGGCGTTTCGGGCGTCAACGCCGCGCAGATGGCCGTCGGCATGCGCGCCGACGTGACGATCTACGACATTTCGAACGACCGCCTCGCCGAACTCGACATGTTCTTCTCCAGCCAGATCAAGACGCAATACGCTTCGAGGGCTGCGATCGAAGCGGCGGTGAAAAGCGCGCACCTGGTGATCGGCGCGGTGCTGGTCCCCGGCGCGGCGGCGCCCAAGCTCGTCACGCGTGAGATGGTCAGGACGATGAAGCGCGGCTCGGTGCTGGTCGATATCGCGATCGATCAGGGCGGTTGCTTCGAAACCAGCCACGCGACGACGCATGAGGACCCGGTATTCGAGGTCGATGGCGTGATCCATTATTGCGTCGCCAACATGCCCGGCGCGGTCGCCCGCACGTCGGCCTTCGCGCTTAACAATGCGACTTTGCCTTTCGCACTCCGCTTGGCCAACATGGGCGCCGAAGCGGCGATGAAGGCTGATCCGCATCTCGCCAACGGGCTCAACGTCATGGGCGGTCAAGATCCGGCATCAGGCGGTCGCCGAGGCGCTGGGGCATCAATACGTGGCCATCTGATCGGGCTGGGCGGGGCCGTTGCCCCGCCCTTCTTTTTATTTGAACAATTGGAGAACATGTGCGTTATCCAGCACATGAACAGACATGAAAACCCCAAAGATCATCCCACCGGCAATGCCGAGAAGGATCCCGACGACTGGACCACCGGTGACGAGCCGATGACCGGCGCGCAGGCCTCCTACCTCAAGACCTTGTCGGAGGAAGCCCATACCGAGTTCGACGAAAGTCTGAGCAAGGCCGATGCCTCGAAGGCGATCGATGCCCTTCAACAGGAAACGGGTGCGGCGTCGATCGCTAAGGTGCGTCGGCGTCAACGTAAGACAACGTAAGGCTCCAATTTGCCTTTCCGCGCCCTCCTCGCTACAGGCGCGCCACCCCGCATGGTCATCCCTGGAGGCGTGCGGGTTTAGGCAAACTGGAGTTATCATATGAGCGATCAGCTGACGCTGTCGGCCGAGGCGCGCGAACGGGCAGGCAAGGGAGCCTCCCGTGCCCTGCGTCGTGAA
Source organism: uncultured Alphaproteobacteria bacterium (assembly GCA_963740775.1). Taxonomy (GTDB): domain Bacteria; phylum Pseudomonadota; class Alphaproteobacteria; order Sphingomonadales; family Sphingomonadaceae; genus Sphingomonas_O. The sequence continues at coordinate 483,637 of CAVUFE010000005.1, forward strand.
GGCCGCGTGCCGTGCGTAATCTACGGCAACAACGAAGACCCGCAGTCAATTCACGTCGAGGAAAAGGCGCTGATGAAGGCGCTGCACACGGGCCATTTCATGAATTCGGTGGTGATGATCGGCGTCGGCGGCGGTGATGTCCGCACGCTGCCCAAGGACGTCGCCTTCCACCCCGTGACGGATCGTCCGATGCACGTGGATTTCCTGCGCATTTCGGAACACGCCAAGGTCACCATCAACGTGCCGGTTCACTTCGATAACGAGGAAGCCTCGCCGGGCCTGAAGCGCGGCGGCGTGCTCAACATCGTCCGTCACGAGCTGGAACTGACCTGTGACGCGGCGGAAATCCCGGACGAGATCCGCATCGACCTGACCGGCTACGAAGTCGGCAATTCGATCCACATCTCGGCGGTCACCCTGCCCAAGGGCGCGGAAAGCGGCGATCACCGATCGCGACTTCACGATCGCCACGATCGTCGCGCCGTCGGCGCTCAAGTCGAGCGAAGGCGATACCGAAGACGATGCTGCCGAGGCAGCGCCCGAAGCCCCCGCGGGCGACGAGTGATCCTGAGCCCCTCCCGTCCGCGGGAGGGGCCTTAGGTTATGCAGCTCTGGGTCGGCCTCGGTAACCCCGGTCCGTTGCACGCGATGCAGCGGCACAACGTCGGGTTCATGGCGGCCGACGTGCTTCACGATCGCTATCGGTTCGACCCGTGGCGCGTGAAGTTCAAGGGGCTGGCTGCGCAGGGCCGGGTGGGTGGCGAAGCCGTGCTGCTGCTCAAGCCGCAAACCTTCATGAACGATAGCGGCGCCAGCGTCGGCGACGCGATGCGCTTCTACAAGGTCGATGTGGGCGACGTTACCGTCTTTCACGACGAGCTTGATCTCGCACCGATGAAGCTGAAGGTCCGCACCGGCGGCGGCACCGCGGGCCATAACGGCTTGCGCTCGACCGAAGCGCATATCGGCAATCCCTTTCGCCGCGTACGCATCGGTATCGGTCATCCGGGGCACAAGGACCGCGTCCTTGGTCACGTCCTGGGCAATTATGCGAAGAGCGAACTTGATCCGCTGAGCGACCTGCTTGCCGCCATCGGGGCCGAGGCCGAATGGCTGGCCAAGGGCGACGACGTCCGCTTCATGAACGATGTCGCCATGCGGCTGCAGGATATGAGCGCTTGAGCAACACGGTCGGTCGATTGGCGCAGCGCTGGACGCTTGCCGGCTCGATCCTTGCTTCCAGCCTGGCCTTCATCGACGGCTCGGTCACCAACGTCGCACTCCCGCGATCAGGACGGACCTGCAGACCGGTGCCAGCGGGCTACAATGGGTCGTCAATGCCTATCTGCTGCCACTGTCGGCGCTGCTGCTGCTCGGCGGCGCGATGGGCGATCGTTTTGGGCGCCGGCGGTTGTTCCTGGGTGGAATTGCCCTGTTCGCCATGGCGTCGATCGTCTGCGCGATCGCGCCGAAACTTGCCCGTGTTGCTGGCGGGGCGCGCCGTTCAGGGTATTGGCGCGGCGATGCTCATGCCCAACAGTCTTGCCTTGCTTGGCGGTGCCTTTGACGGCGAAGCGCGGGGCAGGGCGATCGGCACCTGGGCCGCGGCGGGCGCGATCGCTGGGGCCCTCGGCCCGCTCGCCGGTGGCTGGCTGGTCCAGAACGCTGGCTGGCGCGCGATCTTCTATGTCAATCTGCCGCTCGCCGCTGGTGCGCTGCTCATCGGTTGGTTCAAGATAGCCGAACGGCGCGAAGACACCGTGCGCGCGATCGATTGGGGCGGCGTCGCCATTGCCACGCTGGCTCTCGCGGCGATAACCTGGGGCCTGACGACGGCAGGGGGTGATGATCCGCACCTTGCACTGGGCGGGGCAGTCGTGATCATTGGGCTGCTCGCCTTCGCGCTGTTTTTATGGCTGCAGAAGCGGCGTGGCGACGAAGCGATCATGCCGCTTGCGATGTTCGGCACCAGAAGCTTTGCCGGCCTGACGATCCTGACCTTTCTGCTCTACGCGGCGCTGGGTGGGCTGTTCGTTGTGCTGCCTTACATGCTGATCGAAGCGCAGGGTTATTCCCCGACGCAGGCGGGTGCCGCATTGCTGCCGCTCCCGGCGCTCCTCGGCGCCTCGGGGCGAATCATGGGCGGGGTGGCCGGTCGCATCGGGCCTCGACTGCCACTGACGATCGGTCCGGCGATCGTCGCTGTCGGCTTTGCGTTGATGATGCGCGTCACACCGGACGCCAGTTATTGGACGTCGACGCTGCCCGCCCTGCTGGTCATCTCGGTCGGCATGGCCGGCGCGGTCGCACCGCTGACGACCGCGGTGATGGCTTCGGTCGATGGCGATCACGTCGGCACCGCCAACGGGTTCAATTCGGCGGTGGCGCGCACCGGCGGGCTGATCGCAACGGCATTGCTCGGCGGCGTGCTCGCGGCCAAAGGCAATGACCTGACCAATGCATTTCATCTCGCCGCGCTGGCCGCTTCGGCGGCGGCGGCGGGTGCAGCCCTTGCGGCGCTGTTCCTGCTGCGTGCGGACGAGATCAAGACCAACACGAAAGCTGAAGGCGAATAATGGGTTTCAAATGTGGCATCGTCGGACTGCCTAACGTGGGCAAGTCCACCCTGTTCAACGCACTGACCGAAACGGCAGCGGCGCAAGCGGCGAATTATCCGTTCTGCACGATCGAGCCCAATGTCGGCCAGGTCGCGGTGCCCGACCCGCGCCTCGACACGCTGGCTGAGGTCAACAAGTCGCAGAAGAAGGTCGAAACGCAACTGGCCTTTGTCGACATCGCGGGGCTCGTGCGCGGCGCATCGACGGGGGAGGGGCTGGGTAACCAGTTCCTCGGCAACATCCGTGAAGTCGATGCCATCGTCCACGTCCTGCGCTGTTTCGAAGGCGAAGTAACGCACGTCGAAGGCAAGGTCGATCCGATTGCCGACGCCGAAACCGTTGAAACCGAGTTGATGCTCGCCGACCTGGAAAGCCTCGAAAAGCGCGTGCCGGCGCTCGCTAAAAAAGGTCAATCGGGCGACAAGGATGCCAAGGCGGCCGCGACAGTCCTTGGCCGTGCGCTCGAATTGCTTCGCGCAGGCAAACCCGCCCGCGGGGTCGAAGCCAATGGCGAGGAGGAGGAAAAGGCGCTCGAACAGGCCCAGTTGTTGACGGCCAAGCCTGTCCTGTACGTCTGCAATGTCGATGAGGGCGCTGCCGCCGAGGGCAACGCGCTCTCGGCGCGGGTGTTTGAGCGCGCCAAGGCAGAGGGGGCGCAGGCCGTCGTCGTCTCGGCAGAGATCGAAGCCGAGATTGCCACGCTCGGTCCCGACGACCGCGCAGAGTTCTTGTCCGATTTGGGCCTCACTGAAACCGGTCTCAACCGCGTCGTTCGCGCGGGATACGCGCTGCTGGACCTGATTACCTTCTTCACGGCTGGGCCCAAGGAATCGCGCGCCTGGACCGTTTCCAATGGCGCAAAGGCCCCGCAGGCCGCGGGTGTGATCCACACCGACTTCGAACGCGGTTTCATCCGGGCCGAAACCATCGCCTTCGACGACTATGCCCGCCTGGGCGGCAAATCCGGCGCGCGCGACGCCGGCAAACTGCGATCGGAGGGTAAGGACTATGTCGTTCAGGACGGCGACGTGATGCTGTTCCGCTTCAACGTCTAGGAGGGTTGGATGCAGTATTTCGAGGATCTGGAGGTCGGGGCGAAGCGCTCGTTCGGCCGTTACGAGGTGACGCTGGAAGAAGTGCTCGACTTCGCGCGCAAATACGATCCGCAACCTTTTCACCTCGACGACGCAGCGGCAGCCAGGACCCACTTCGGACGATTGTCGGCATCGGGATGGCATACCTGCGCGATGACCATGGCGATGAACGTCGCGGCGATGGACGACCAGCAGCAGGCTGGTCTCGGCGCAGCCGGAATTGACGAGCTTCGCTGGAAAAAACCGGTTTATCCGGGTGATGTCCTCCGCTGCGAGACCGAACTGCTCGACAAGACACCGTCAAGGAGCCGTCCGGAGATGGGGTCGTTCCGCAGCCGCACGACGGTGTTCAATCAGGATGACGAACCGGTCATGAGCTTTGTCGCACTCGGGCTGATTCGGACACGAGCCGGCGCTCGCCCGGTCAATTGAGCCGTTAACCCCTCATTTAGCTCGCGTTTTGCAAGAGCGTGACCGTTGAGTTGGTCGCTTGTGCGGCTTTGTCGCGCTGCTATAGGCGCGGTTGGCGGAGGGTGTTCATGGCAAGCGTGGCGAAAGTCGAGGATGGCGCGGTTACCCCGCCGTCGTCCGGCTATCGCCCGAGCGCAGACGAAGAATTCATGGGGTCGGCGCAACAGGCCTATTTTCGCGATAAGCTGCTCCGGTGGAAGGATGACATCCTGCGTGAGGGGGCGGGAACGCTTGCCACGCTGAAGTCCGAGCCGCTGCGCGAGCCCGACGCGACTGATCGCGCATCCAGCGAGACCGATTGGTCGATCGAGCTTCGCACGCGCGATCGTCAGCGCAAGCTGATCGCCAAGATCGATGCCGCGCTCCGTCGCCTTGATGAGGGCGAATATGGCTATTGCGAGGTAACTGGTGAACCGATCTCGCTCGGGCGGCTCGAAGCACGGCCGATCGCAACCATGTCGGTTGAAGCCCAAGAGCGGCACGAGCGGCAGGAACGAGTTTCGCGCGACGATTGAGTAACTGTTTCTACAAACTCTTGCGCTATGTCGTCATCTCACCGACATGCACTCCATGACCACCTCACGCCTCGAGCACGACGATCCGCGGAAATTGGCGCGCGAAAGCCTATCGCTTCACGCCAAGGTCAAGCGTGGTGGCGACGCCGCGCGCCGGGTTGTGGTGCGTAACCTGTCATCGGGCGGAATGATGCTCGAAGGCATTACCGGCCTGTCGGTCGAGGACAGTGTAACCGCCGACCTGCCGGGCATCGGCAAGGTGGAGGGTGTGATTGCCTGGACCCAAGAGGACCGGGCCGGGATGGCGTTCGCCGCGCCGGTCGATCCGACGCTGGCAAAACGCCCGCGGCTACGCTCGGTCTAAGAATCGACCGAGCGCTTCCTTCACCTTCAACTTCTGCTTCTTGAGCATTGAAATGAGCGCGTTGTCCGGCTTGGGGCGGCGCCTCTCTTCGGCGATGCGCCGGTCGAAATCTGCGTGCTTGGTGCTGAGGGCCGAAACGTGCGCGCTGTCCATCCGATGATCTCCTTCGCGGGGGTGTCGATGGGAGAGTGAACGCCTTTTTACGTTCAAAGTCTGCATATATTTCGTTTACGTGACGAAAAGGCGGTCTTTCCACGCGGCAGGCCGTTGGGCTACCGGCGCGAGCATGGATGAAACGCAACTGATCGCAAGGCTGGAAACTTTGAGCAGCGAGCACCGCGATCTTGACGCGGCGATTGACGCGCTCGCGTTTCAGGGCAGCGCCGACCAATTGGCCTTGGCGCGGCTGAAGAAGCGTAAATTGCAGCTGAAAGACCAAATCAGCGCCCTTCGCGATCAGTTAATCCCGGACATTATTGCCTAGGAAACCATCGACGCGCTAACTCGGCCACCTGATGCTTGAGCGCCGCCTGATCGACAGCCTGTTTACCGAGGCGATGCTCCTCGGCGACGAAGCGCGCGGCTATTTCGACAAATCCTGCCGCGCGACCCGCGACGCGCTACCGCCGCTCGAACGCGTTCAGTTCAGCGTCGAAGCGCTCAAGATCACGACGCGACTGATGCACATCATCTCGTGGTTGCTGACCCAGCGCGCGGTCGATGCACAGGAAATCCCACCGGAGGCGGCGACCGTGACTGCGCACCGGCTGGGTCAGCCGATCGAAAGCGACGCTGACGCGGTTGCGGCACTCCCGGACGAGGCGCGCGCGCTCGCCGAAGGCAGTGTCGAATTGTGGCGCCGCATTCAGCGACTCGACGACAGCCTCGACGTCCAGGCAGCGCCGCCCAGCCCCGCGCATCAATTGCTCGATCGGTTGAAGGACGCGCTCTAGTCGCGTGTGGCGGCGCCCTGGCGGTGCTCGCCCTTGACCCACCGGACCGTCCCGGAACTTGCCCGCATCACGACGGTATGAGTCGTCATCCGCCCGCCTTTCAACCGTTTGACGCCGTCGAGCAGCGATCCATCGGTCACGCCGGTCGCTGCGAAGATGCAGTCCCCTTTGGCCAGTTCTTCAAGGTCGTAGATGTGGTCCAGATCCTCGATGCCCCATTTTCGCGCGCGGCCCCGCTCATCATCGTTGCGGAACAACAGGCGACCCTTGAACTGCCCACCGACGCAGCGCAGCGCCGCCGCGGCAAGCACGCCCTCGGGCGCGCCGCCCGATCCCATATACAGGTCGATGGTCGTATCGGGATCCGTTGTCGCGATGACGCCCGCGACATCGCCATCGGGGATCAGCATGATACCGCAGCCCAGGCCGCGCAGCTCCGCGATCAATGCTTCGTGGCGCGGCCGGTCAAGGACGCAGACGATAATCTCGTCGGGCTGCACCCCCTTGGCCATGGCCACCGCGCGGACGTTTTCGGTCGGCGACTTGGCCAGGTCGATCACCCCGGGCGGGTAGCCCGGGCCGCAAGCCAGTTTGTCCATATAGACGTCGGGCGCGTTGAGCAGGTTGCCATGTTCCGCCACTGCCAACACCGCGAGTGCGTTCGGCCCAGCCTTGGCGGTAATCGTGGTGCCTTCGAGCGGGTCAAGCGCGATATCGATCTTTGGCCCGGTACCCTGCGCCGAACCGACCTTTTCGCCGATGTACAGCATCGGCGCTTCGTCGCGCTCACCTTCGCCGATAACAACGGTGCCATCCATCGCCAGTTCGTTGAGCGCCGCGCGCATTGCCTCGACCGCAGCTGCGTCCGCGGCTTTCTCGTCCCCGCGCCCGATCAGCGTCGATGCCGCGATCGCCGCGGCTTCGGTGACGCGCACCATTTCGAGGACGAGCACTCGGTCGAGCACCGCGCTGGCTTGGGTCATTGAAAGCGTCTCCGGGGATATGGAGCGGGTGAAGGGAATCGAACCCTCGTCGTAAGCTTGGAAGGCTTCTGCTCTACCATTGAGCTACACCCGCGTCGCTGCGCCGCTACGGCGAGCAGCGCGCGCGGTCAACGGCTGAGCTGCGTCTCGACGAGTGCGTCGAACGCCGCGCCCTGGGGAAATCCTGCCTCGATCCAGGCCGAACTCGATGCGGGTGAGCGCCGTACCGATATCGGGGCCGGACAAGCCGTGCTTGAGCAAATCGGCACCACGCAAGGGGAGGGCGGGGGGCATGTCCAACGCGATCACGGCGTCAGGCTCCCCGCGCAACAGCAACAAATCCGTCGCGCTTTCGAGGCCCAGCCGGTACGCGAGTGCGTCGGCGCGCCCACCCGCCTGCCAGGTCGCGGCGATCGCCAGCCGTTTCCCTTGCGCCTTCGACAATCGCAGACGCGCGCTCACGTCGGCTGCCAAAATCGGGTCCGGGCCAATCAGTGCAGCCAGCCGCCGAATCGCCGAAGGCACGGTCTCGATCAGCACCAGCGCCGCCAGTCGCGCGACCCCGGCTTCGTCGAATTCGGGCAGCACTGGCTTGAGGATAGCGTGTGTGACCATCACCGCCACGGTCGGCACAGGATCTTCACTCGCCAGCAATCGCAGCAACTCATGTGCGATGCGCTCGCGCGACAGAGCCATCAGGTCGTTGGCACGTTCGGTGCAGGCGGCCAATCCATCGGCATCCGGCAAGCCCACCCCGAACCGCGCATGGAACCGGAAAAAGCGAAGGATGCGCAGATGGTCTTCGGCGATTCGTTCGCGTGGCGCCCCGATAAAGCGCACCCGCCGCGCAGCGAGATCGGCTTCCCCGCCGAAATAGTCTTCTATGCGACCCGACCCGACTTCTTGATACAAGGCATTGATCGTGAAATCGCGCCGCGCCGCATCGATCCGCCAGTCGTTGGTGAAGTCGACCTCGGCATGACGCCCGTCGGTCGAGACGTCGCGGCGGAGCGTGGTGACTTCGACCGGCCCGTCGGGTGTCACCGCGGTCACGGTGCCATGCTTCAAGCCGGTCGCCACGGCCTTGAACCGGCTGGCCTGCACACGCGCCATGACCGTTTCGGGCAATAATCGCGTGGCGAGGTCGATGTCTGCGACGGGGATCGCCAGCAAAGTGTCGCGCACCACCCCGCCAACCGCGCGGGTTTCTGCGTCACCGCCCAGCAGGGCAACCAGCTCGGTCAAGCTCTCGCGCGACCGCCAGCTGCTTTCGCTCAGGCCTACCATTTTAGCCGCGCTGCCAGATTGGCCAGTATTGCCGCAGTTGCACCCCAGATCCGCCGATTCTGCCATATCGCTTCGCGATAGCGGCGTTCGGCACCTTGAAACATGACCGTCTGCATCGTCCAACTGGCCGGCGCCAGCGCAAAGGCCAGCGGCACTTCGAAGACCGCTGCCACTTCGCGGTCGTGCGGCACCAGTGGCAAGTCTGGTGGAATGACCGCCACCACCGGCGTCACCGCGAAGTCGGTAATCGTGTGGTATGGCGGCAAGGTTGCCACGACGTTCGGGACACGGCGGGGCAGGGCGATTTCCTCCTCCGCTTCGCGCAGCGCGGCCGCAACCGCGTCCATATCCTCGGGATCGATGCGTCCGCCGGGAAACGCGACTTGCCCGGGGTGCCGGCGCATCGTTTCGGGGCGCTGCGTGAGGATGATGCCCGGCTCGGCGCGGTCGGTTACCGCGATCAGCACCGCCGCGGGTACCCTGCCTTGGACAGTGCTGCTGTCATCGCCGGTCCACACGGGGTCATCGCCTTCGCTCTCGACCAATCTTGCGCGCAGCCGTTCGGCCAGCGTCACGCCGCCGCCATCGAAAAGAACCGGCCCGCGCTCCACACCCCGGGTGGGTCGGCGCCATCGCTAAGGGCCATCTCGGCAAGATCGTAGAACACGGTGCGCGCCACCAGCGCTTCGAGCCCCGCACGCACATGCAGATAAGGGCGGGGCTCTCCGTCATGGTCCTCGAATCGCAACACGTGATCGGCGTCGGCCGCCACCAGGTCGCCGGTGTTCAATCGAAAGGCCAGGCGCCGTCCTCGGCCCGAGCCCTCGCTCTTGACCTCTACTGCGACGAAGGGCGCATCCTCGACTTCGATGTCCAGCTTTTCGCCGGGGGTAACGAGGACGTAACCGCCATCCGCCTCACGCCGCAGGATGGTGGAAAACAATGCGACCATCGCTGTCCGGCCGATGGGCGAACCCTGATGAAACCACGTCCCGTCGCGGGCGATGCGCATATCGCTGTTGCCGCAATGCGACGGGTTCCAGCGTTCGACCGGTGGTAGGCGCTTTTCGGCGAGTGCTTTGGCGACTTCCGTCAGCGACATGGTGTCGAAATCGGGCGTCTGCGGCATTGGCATGCCGTCTGCCTAGGCCGACAATCGCTCTGGCGCAAAGGCATGCAGCGCGCCGGGTCGGGCCAGGTGATCCGCATGTTTGGCGAGCAGCCGCCGCCGCTCCACCGGCCCCGGCAATTGCCACTCCGCCGTCGCGTTGGCGGTAAAGCCGAAGAAGCGGCCATAATATTCGGGATCGCCGATCATCGCCATCGGTTGCTCCCCCGCCGCGGCCATCAGCGCGGCCATCAATGCGCGGCCGATGCCCCCCTGCTGCGAACCCGGTGACACGGCCACCGGGCCGACGAGGGTCAGTGGTATGCCATCTAGCGCGATCGGCCAGCTTTGCAGCACCCCGACCAGCTGTATCCCCGCGAAAGCCGCAAAGCTGAGTTCGGGCAAGGGCACAAGGCCGTCGCGCAACTTGTACGCGGTACGCCCGTGCCGGTCCTTGCCAAAGGCGGCATCGAGCAAAGCCTCGACATCCTCGGGGCCGGCGGAGGCAAGGGGGCGGATGGTCACGGACATGGGGCGCGCGCCCATAACGCTTTCCGCCTCGATTGGAACCGCCTATGCGGCGCGGTTGATGGACGATCTTCTCCAACTCCAGGTGCGCGATCTCGAAGTGCCGGTACTGACCGGCATATTTTCCGAAGAAACGCATCTGCCGCAGCCGTTGCGAATCTCGGTCACTGTTGATTTGGACGTCGACGGGCTGTTCGCGCCTGACACGCCACCTCGGTGCGTCGAAAAACTACATGGATTTGAAGCGCGCCGCCACAGAGTTTCCCGCGGGGCTGCACTTCACCCTGGTCGAAGCGGTTGCTGATCACATCGCGGATACCTTGCTGACCTCGGATCCACGCGTGCGTCGGGTGGACATCCATATCGTGAAACTGGCGATTGCCGAAGGCAGCGAATCAATCGGCATTCGACGCGTGCGCCACCGGGTGGGGATGCAAACAGCATGAAGCTGGCGCTGGTGACCGGAGGCCTATCGCCGCATCGGCGCGGCAATCTCCGCAGCCTTGGCGCGCGATGGGTGGACGCTGGCGCTGCACAGCCACCATGAGACACAACCCGAGAGCGACCTCGCCGCAACCCTGAAAGAATGGCATGGCTTCGTCGCGGACCTGGCGGATCCGGCACAGGTCGAGGCGCTGATCCCGCAAATCGAAGCCTTTTTCGGACAAACTCCGAGGTTGCTGGTCAATTGTGCGTCGCTGTTCGAGGACGATGACGCCGGCACCGCCGATGCCGCCAGCTTGGTCCGCTTTCACGCGATCAATGCGCTTGCGCCTCAAACGCTTGCCCTCGTCCTGGCGCGGCGGGGTGGCGAGGGGGCAGTGGTGAACATCCTCGACCAGCGCGTCCGCAACCCCGTGCCCGACCAGCTGAGTTATTCGCTGAGCAAGTCGGCACTCGCTGCTTCCACGCGTACGCTGGCGGTCGCGCTCGCGCCGCGCTGGCGGGTCAATGCCGTTGCGCCCGGACTGACCCTCCCGTCCCCTGCTCATGACGACAATGTCATGGCGCAGACCAGGCGATTGATGCCGCTCAGACGGCTCCCGACCCCAGACGACATCGCCGACGCCGTCCTCTATTTCGCGCGCGCTGCGGCGGTCAGCGGGCAAACCCTGTTCGTGGATGGCGGCGCCAGCCTGACCGGCATTCCCCCGCGATTTCGGCAAGCTTTAAGGGGTGCAGCGGTCCAACTGCCCGCGAACGAAGGCGTAATCCGCCACTGCTGCCGCACGCTCAGTCGGGTCGAGTTCGCTTGTCGCCGCCGCCGGCAATTCCTCGGGCAAGCCACACGCGAGGCGATACCATCCCAGTGTGTCCTTGGCCGGGGGCGGGCCGTCGACCGCCACGTCGCCAAACGATGCCGACCAGCTCGGCGCGATCCCGGGGCGCCGCAGGATCGACAGCGAAGCCCGTTTGCCTACGGCCATCTCGAGGAAAATCTGCGTTTCGCTTTCCCCCGGAATATTCCCTGGTGAATGGAAAGCACCGCTGATCCGTCGAACCGCGGCGGGTGCGCCAGCTGCAGTCACGGCGGCAATGATGGCGCGCACCCGCGCCTCGGCTTCTGCAGTCCACGCGACCGGCGGCGCGACCAATTGAATGTCGGATCCTGCGGGGCGCGCTGCGATAAGCCACTCGGCCTTCTTGATTTTTGGCGCCTTCCCGCGCGAATCGACGGGCAGATCGGCAAGCAACGGAATGATCGGCGGCTGCGAAGCGGGCGCGCGAATCAATGCGACGACCGACGTAACAGCGTAAAATCGCGCGACACCGGGGGCGGGTGCGGGTGCGATCGGCGTCGCTCGGTCCACCTTCACGCGCGCGACAATCGGCGCGTCGGCGAAGGCCCGGGCCAGCGCAACATAGCTCTGCGCTTGCGCGGGAGTGGCGGAAAACCAAGGACTTACTGCGGTGAGGAGTCCGGCGGCAAGCAAGGATGAACGCGGCATGTAACGGCTGTCCAACCTATCGCCGAGCTTGGCAAGCGCTCGTCGTGTCAGAGCGAGACTGCTGTTCGACAAAGCGATTGCGTGGAACTTACCGCGTCGTTAGGACTTGCGTCTGTTACCCCCAATAACACAGCATATGGGTGATGCGGAGCTGGGATGGCATGGGTCGCCGGCCACTCTACGATACGGTCTTGACGAGGGAGTTTTACAGCCGAATGGCGTATACAGACCGGAAAGGAATGACGCCGGGTCGCTTCTGGGCGATCTTTATCGTCATCATCCTGCATATTTTTCTTGGTTATGCATTCATTACCGGGTTGGCACAGAACGTCGTCAAGAAGGTCTCGAAAGACCTGAAGACGTTCGACGTTCAGGAAGAACCGCCACCACCGGAAGAACTTCCGCCGCCGCCGCCGCCGGACAAGCCGCTGCCGCCGCCGCCCGTGACCATGCCGCCGCCGATCGTCCAGACGCCTGTGACGACCGTCGCGCCTGTGTTCGTGCCGCAGCCGCCGCCATTGGCACCGCCGCCGCCGGCTCCGGCACCGCCGCCGCCGCCGCCGCCGCCCAAGCCGCAGATGGCGAGCAAGGCCGTGTCGCGTTCGGGTGGTGCGATCGACAACAGCTTCTATCCGCCTTCGGCGATCCGCAACGAAGAACAGGGCACTTCGCGCGCCACGTTCGTCATCGGCTCGGATGGTCGCGTACAGAGCTGTAACGCCAGCGGTGCGACGCCGACGCTCGATGCGGAAACGTGCCGTCAGATCCTCAAGTGGCGGTACAAGCCCGCGCTCGATACTGGTGGTCAGCCGATTGCAGAATTGCGGACGCAGAATGTTCGCTGGGTGCTGCCGAAGTAATTTTAACGAACCAATCTAATTCTTAGAGGGAAGACCGAGCTATGTTGATCACCTTCGCAGCTGCCGCTGCCGCCAACGGAGTGGCAGTAAAGTCTGAGAACCCGTACGGCCTGATCCCCGCACTCAAGGAGGGCGGTCCGCTTTCGATCGCCGTTTTCGTGATCCTCGTGATCATGTCGGTCGGATCGTTCTACATCCTGTTCGCCAAGCTGTTCGAGCAGAACCGCATCATGAAGGAAGCCCGCAAGGTACGTGGGTCGTTCTGGACCTCGTCGAACCTGCGCGAGGGTGCGAACAAGCTCGAAAAGGACTTGGCCTACCGTCAGTTGATCGACGACGGCCTGCGCGCCGAGGAGCAGCACACGCTGCTGACCAACGAAGTCGATCAGCATGACTGGACGCTCAACGCGCTGGCCCGCACCCGCGGTGCCATCGCCGCGAAGCTGAACAAGGGCCTGTCGTTCCTCGCGACGACCGGTTCGACCGCGCCGTTCATCGGCCTATTCGGTACCGTTATCGGCATCTTGAGCGCGCTGGTGAAGATCGGTGCGGCGGGTCAGGCCTCGATCGACGCCGTCGCCGGCCCGGTCGGTGAAGCTCTGATCATGACCGCCATCGGCCTCGCCGTCGCGGTTCCAGCGGTGCTCGCGTTCAACTGGCTGCAGGCGCGCAACAAGGCGATCATGGAAGAACTGAACACGTTCTCGAACGATGTTCACGGCTTCATGGCGTCGGGTGGCTCGGTCCGTCCGGTTTCGGCCTCGGCTGCAGCGACGGCGACGGCCAAGGCGCACACTCAGGGCAGCGGCACGACGGCGCGTCCCGGTGGCGCGACGACGACGACAGCCGGCCAGGTGGGCGGCGTTACGACCAACAAGGCTTAAGCGGTCTTCCAAGGCGGCGGAGCGCCGGTCGCTCCGCCGTCAGTGACTTACCAAGGATCGATATTTCATGGCGATCAGTTCCTCAAAGGCGGATGACGGGGACGACTATCCTCCCATGTCGGACATCAACACGACGCCGCTCGTCGACGTCATGCTGGTTCTTCTGATCATCTTCCTCATCACGATCCCTGTCGTGGTTCAGAACATCAAAGTCGTGCTTCCCAACGTGCGGTTCGACCCGACGACGACCAAGCCGGAAAATGTCTCGCTGTCTGTGCGCGGGACTGGTGCCAACAACCTCACCTGCGAGGTTTACTGGAACATGAGCAAGGTCAATCCGGGCGAGCTCGAAAAGCTGGCGGTCGACAAGCTCAAGCGTGAGATCGCCAAGCAGGGCGGCATCAACGCGGCAGGTCTGGAATTGCCGGAGGCGCATATCCGCGCCGATATCAACACGCCCTACAAGTGTGTTGGTGGGGCAATCTACGGCATGCAGCGTGCAGGGTTCGTCCGCGTGGGCTTTATTTCCGAACCGCCTCCGGGCGAAGGCGTCGAGCGCTTCTAAACTTTATCAGGAGTACGCCCCATGGCGATGAGTACAGGCCGCGGCGAAGACGAGCCGATGATGGAAATGAACACGACGCCGTTGATCGACGTCATGCTCGTTCTCCTCGTCATGTTCATCATCACCATTCCGATCCAGACCCACGCGGTGAAGATCGATCTGCCCGCGCAGACGCCGCCGGATACGCCCAAGCCGCCGATCGATCCGGTAGTGAACAACCTCACCATCAGCCCGGCGGCGCAAATCCTGTGGAACGGCACGCCGATCGATATGGCCACGCTTCGCGTGTATCTCGACCGGACCCGTGTGATGTCGCCGGAACCCGAACTGCACTTCCAGCCTGATGCCTATGCGCGTTTCGACACCGTCGATCGCGTGCTGGCGACGGTCAAGAAAAGCGAAGTCAGCAAGTTCGGTTTCGTCGGGAACGAGAATTATTACAACTACGACAAGTAACGGACGCGGCCAGGGTTGAGCCGCACAGCGCGAGCGCGCTGGGTTCAGCCCTGGAAAGCGGCAGTCGACGGTTCACCTCACACGAGTGAGCGGGCATAAAAAAAAGGCGGGAGCGATCCCGCCTTTTTTTGTTCGTTGGGCGTGCGCCCGGTTGGAAACCTGGTTGGCTTCGATCGATGAAGCAAGATCAGACTGGGTTGCCGGCCCCTGGATCGGGGACGTCGACATCGCCGGGCATCGGTGCGACTTCGGCGGGAGGCGTGGTCGGTTGGGGCGACTCGGCAGGTCCCTGGTCGGGCTGCGGGTCGGGCTGGGGGATCGTGGCCATGTTTACTGCTCCTTTGTCTCGACTCAACGCACCAGTCGGCATCTGCGCTCCCTTGCCTTTCGCGCCCTCGCTGTTATGGGCGCGCGCTTGCCGAACAGTCCGGCCGCGGGCGTGGCGAAACTGGTAGACGCGCCAGATTTAGGTTCTGGTATCGCAAGATGTGGGGGTTCGAGTCCCTTCGCCCGCACCAGTCCATTCGCTCTCCGTGGCCCAATAGGAAGATTTGACGACCGATGAATATCGCCGAGACCGTGAACGAAGGCCTGAAGCGCGCCTATACGCTGACCATCCCAGCCAGCGAGATCGAAGCGCGCGTCGATGCGGAAGTGACCAAGGTCGCGCCTCAGATTCGCATGCCCGGTTTCCGTCCCGGCAAGGTTCCGGCCAATCTGGTCAAAAAGATGCACGGCCCCTCGCTCATGCAAGACGCGCTCAACACCGCGATCCAGGAAGGCGTGCAGAAGGTCATCGGCGACAACGCCCTGCGTCCCGCGATGCAACCCTCGGTGGAACTGACCGAAGGTTACGAGGCGGGCAAGGACGCCGAGGTGAAGGTTGCACTCGAAGTGCTGCCGCAGGTGCCGACCCCGTCGATCGATGGCTTGGCCCTCGAGCGGCTGACCGTCGAGCCCGATGAAGCAGTCATTGACGAGCAGCTCCAGCAACTGGCCGGCAACAACAAGCGGTTCGAGGCGGCGTCCGCCGATCACGCTGCGGCGCAGGGTGACCAGGTCACGATGGATTTCGTCGGCAAGGTTGATGGCAAGGCGTTCGATGGCGGCACCGGCAGCGGCATGGCAGTCGAAATCGGCTCGGGTCGGCTGATCCCGGGTTTCGAGGATCAGCTGGTCGGCGTGAAGGCGGGGGACGAAAAGACCATCAACGTGACCTTCCCAGCCGATTACGGTTCGAAGGAACTGGCCGGCAAGGCGGCGACGTTCGACCTGGTGATCACCGAAGTCGGCACCGCGGCCGAAGCGCAGATCGACGACGAATTCGCCAAGAATCTGGGTCTGGAAGGTCTCGACCAGCTGAAAGGCCTGCTCAAGGGTCAGGCCGAACAGGAACTCAACGGTCTCACCCGCACGCACATGAAGCGCAAGCTGCTCGATCAACTTGCTGCTGGCCATGATTTCGACGTGCCGCCGTCGATGGTCGATGCCGAGTTCGGCCAGATCTGGCAGCAATTGGAGCACGAGGCGGGTCACGAGGCGGACCCCGCGGCGGCGCTGGCGGAAATGGAAGCTGAACGTGACGATTACCGCCGCATCGCCGAGCGCCGCGTGCGCCTGGGCCTGCTGCTGAGCGAGATTGGCCAGGCCAATGGCGTCGAGGTTTCGAACCAGGAGATGCAGCGCCTCATCGCCCAGGCGGCACAGCAGTACGACCCGAAGGAGCGTGAGCGCTTCGTCCAATATGTCCAGAACGAGCCGATGGCGGCGGCCCAGCTGCGCGCGCCGCTCTACGAGGACAAGGTCGTCGACTTCCTCTTCAGCAAGGCGGCCATCACCGACCGCGCATCGACGCGCGCCGAGCTGGAAGCCGAGATCGAGTCCGAGGATACGGGTGGGCATGTCCACGGCCCCGGTTGCGGCCACGATCATGACCATGCCGACGCCAAGCCGGCCAAGGCCAAGAAGACTGCGGCACCCAAGGCTGCCGCCGATGCTGATCCGGCGTCGGTCAGTGCACCCGCGCCCAAGAAGGCAAAAAAGGCTGCTGTCGCACCGGCCGATGGCGATGCGGTTGCGGCGGAGCCGGTGAAGAAGGCCGCGACGAAGAAGGCACCGGCGAAGAAGACCGAAGCCTAAGCTCGACGCATGCGCATCGCCGTCCTCTTGCCTTGCTATAACGAGGCGGCGGCGATCGCACAGACTGTGGCGGATTTCCGCGCGGCGCTGCCCGACGCGGCAATCCACGTGTACGACAACAACTCGTCCGATGCGACGATCGATGTCGCGCGCGGGGCGGGGGCGTTCGTCGGCGTCGAGCGGATGCAGGGCAAGGGCCACGTCGTCCGCCGGATGTTCGCGGACATCGAAGCGGACATCTATGTACTGGCCGATGGCGACGCGACATACGAGGCGCGGGCCGCGCCTGCTCTGGTCGGGCGATTGATCGACGAACAACTCGATATGGTCGTCGGCGCGCGTCAGTCGGAAGTGGAGGCGGCTTATCGACGCGGTCACCGCCTGGGCAATCAGATGCTGACCGGAATGCTCGCCTGGACCTTTGGTCGCAGCTTCACCGACATTCTCAGCGGCTATCGCGTCTTTTCCCGACGCTTCGTGAAATCGTTCCCGGTGCTGTCGTCCGGATTCGAAATCGAGACCGAGATCAGCGTCCACGCGCTGGAGATGCGCATGCCCGTTGCAGAGGTCGTCACCGCCTATGCCGCACGTCCCGAGGGATCGGTGTCGAAGCTCAATACCTATGGCGACGGATGGCGCATCCTGAAGACCATCGCGATGTTGTTTCGCCTCGAACGCCCACTGGCCTTTTTCGGCAGCACGGCGGCGCTGCTGCTAATCGGCGCCCTAGTGCTGGCCGAGCCGCTGGCCGAGACCTATGCGGCAACGGGGCTGGTGCCGCGTTTTCCCACCGCCATTCTCGCCACGGGCCTGGTCATTCTCTCCGCGCTCAGCGGCTTTACGGGCCTGATCCTGGATACCGTGGTTCGTGGGCGACGCGAGGCGAAGCGGCTCGCTTATCTGACACATCCCGCCCCGCGGTCCGGTTTCACCGACAGGGCTTGAACCCGCGCCGCCGATTGCCGACATAGGCGTCCGGGCAAAACAAGGACATTTCATGAGCACGCCAGACCACGCCGACATCATCGGCGGACTCGTTCCCATCGTCATCGAACAATCGAGCCGCGGCGAGCGCAGCTTCGACATATATTCGCGCCTGCTGCGCGAACGGATCGTGTTCGTCGTCGGCGGGGTCGAGGACCAGATGGCGTCGCTGATCACCGCGCAACTGCTCTTCTTGGAGTCGGAAAACCCCAAAAAAGATATTTACATGTACATCAATTCGCCGGGCGGCGTGGTGACGGCGGGGCTCGCGATCCACGACACGATGCAATATATTCGGCCAGAAATCGGCACGGTGTGCATCGGTCAGGCCGCATCCATGGGCAGCTTCCTGCTGGCTTCGGGTGAGCCCGGCAAGCGCGTCGCGCTGACCAACAGCCGGATCATGATCCACCAGCCATCGGGCGGTGCGCAGGGCATGGCCGCGGATATCGAGATTCAGGCCAAGGAAATCCTGCGGATGCGTCACCGGCTCAACACGCTCTATGCCAAATACACCGGCAAGACTGTGGAAGAAATCGAGCGCGCGATGGACCGCGACAATTTCCTCGAAGCCGATGAAGCGCTGGCGTTTGGCCTGATCGACAAGGTTTTCGACAAGCGCCCGGCCCCGGCGGATGATGCCAGCATGGCGGCTTGACGCGATTTCTTCAGCACGTGTGAATCGTGTGAATCGCATTTATCATCGGCGGGAAATGGCGTGGGTAAATTCGCCATTGCCCGTTAATGTCAGTGCAGTAACATGGGGGCGGGCAAGTCTTGATCTTGGCAGCCCCGTTTGGAAGGTGTGAATGACGAAGCTCAGCGGGTCCGACTCCAAGTCGACGCTTTACTGCTCCTTCTGCGGCAAGTCGCAGCACGAGGTTCGCAAGCTGATTGCGGGCCCGACTGTGTTCATCTGCGATGAATGCGTCGATTTGTGTAACGACATCATCCGCGAAGAGACCAAGGCGGCGCTCGTCAGCAAGAAGGACGGGGGCGTGCCCACGCCTCAGGAAATCTGCGACGTGCTTGACGATTATGTGATCGGCCAGAAAAAGGCCAAGCGCGTCCTCTCGGTCGCGGTTCACAACCACTACAAGCGGCTGAACCACGGCGCCAAGGGTGCCGATGTCGAACTCGCCAAGTCCAATATCCTGCTTGTCGGGCCTACCGGCTGCGGCAAGACGCTGCTCGCACAGACGCTGGCGCGTATCCTGGATGTCCCGTTCACGATGGCCGATGCGACCACGCTGACCGAAGCCGGTTACGTTGGCGAAGACGTCGAGAACATCATCCTCAAGCTGCTTCAGGCGTCCGACTATAATGTCGAGCGGGCGCAGCGGGGCATTGTCTACATCGACGAAATCGACAAGATTTCGCGCAAGGCCGAAAATCCATCCATCACCCGCGACGTGTCGGGTGAGGGCGTTCAGCAGGCGCTGCTCAAGCTGATGGAAGGCACAACCGCCTCGGTGCCGCCGCAGGGCGGTCGCAAGCATCCGCAGCAGGAATTCCTGCAGGTCGATACGACCAACATCCTCTTCATCTGCGGCGGCGCGTTCTCCGGCTTGGAAAAGATCATCGGTGATCGCCTGCGAAGGCAAGTCGATGGGCTTTGGCGCGCATGTTGCCGCGCCCGACGAACGCCGCACCGGCGCGATTCTCCAATCGACAGAGCCGGAGGATCTGCTCAAGTTCGGCCTGATCCCCGAATTCGTCGGCCGTCTGCCCGTCATCGCGACGCTCGAGGATCTCGACACCGATGCTCTGGTCAAGATCCTGACCGAGCCGAAGAACGCGCTGGTCAAACAATATCGCAAGCTGTTCGAGATGGAGGATGTCGACCTCGGCTTCACCGACGAAGCGCTCGTGGCGATCGCCAAGAAGGGTATCGAACGCAAGACCGGCGCACGCGGGCTGCGCTCGATCCTCGAAACGATCCTGCTCGACACGATGTTCGATCTGCCCGGCATGGACGGCGTCGACGAAGTGATGATCGACAAGGATGTCGTTGCGGGCAGCAAGGAGCCGGTGCGCGTCTATGCCAAGGATCAGGCGGCGGCTTGATCCGCGCGCTGTGCCTGAGCGCCTTTGCCATGGCCGCGACGTCGGCCGTGGCACAATCGACTCCAGCGGAGTTGGATCAAGGGCTTGCTGGCACTTGGTCCGGCGCGCTCGGCTATCGCGACTATCAGTCCAATAAGCTTGAGGAACTGCCGGTTTCGACGACGATCGAGGTTCTGGCGGATGGTGTAACGTCAATACGCGTATCTCGGTTCAACGATGGTCCAAAGGTCGGGGCGGTCTACATCACTTCCGCCGCGCTTCATGACTTAAAGGCGGGAACCGTGACGACCGTCAGCCTGCGCAAGGGCCGACCGGTCGAGTCGTCCATCGACCGCCTGACGACCGCGAAATACGTCGATCCGACCCATTGGACGGTCATTGCCGAGCGGGATGGTGAGGATGGCGACAAATCTGCACGAATTCGCACGACCGAAAGTCGCGACGGAAATCAGCTACTTGCCGTCAAGGAGGTTATGCCGGCGGGGACTACTGTTTGGGCTTTTCGCAACCAGAC
This sequence comes from uncultured Alphaproteobacteria bacterium, assembly GCA_963740775.1. Classification (GTDB taxonomy): domain Bacteria; phylum Pseudomonadota; class Alphaproteobacteria; order Sphingomonadales; family Sphingomonadaceae; genus Sphingomonas_O. The sequence continues at coordinate 503,976 of CAVUFE010000005.1, forward strand.
GCACCTGACCCGTACGGGGGCACAATGACCAGCGACCCGATCGACCTCGCCAGTCTATTTTGTTCGCGGCTGTGTCACGACCTGCTCAGTCCTGTGGGCGCGATGGCCAACGGGCTCGAATTGCTCGCCGACGAGACGGATGAGGATATGCGTGGGCAGGTGATGGGCTTGCTTGCCGACAGCGCGCGAACTTCGGCGAACAAGCTCAAATTCTTTCGTCTGGCGTTCGGCGCGGCCGGCGGTTTCGGTGATCGCGTCGACACGGGTGAGGCGCGCTCGGCGATCGAGGGTTTACTTGCTGCCGACGGCAAGATCGCGATTGATTGGCTGGTTGAAGACCCAAATCTCGACAAGGGCGCGGTCAAGACGATGCTTAATCTCGCCTTGCTCGCTGGCGACGCTCTGGTGCGTGGCGGGCGGCTGGCGGTCGGTGCCGAGGCGCGGGGCGGAGTGACTGAATTGGTCATTCGCGCCGAGGGACCCCGCTTGGTTCTCGATCCCGAAGTCGGCAAGACGTTGACTGGCGGGAACGAAGCGCCAACGCCCAAGCTCGCCCCGGCCTGGCTGGTCAATGCATTGGCGACCGCCAGCGGCGGGCACGCGCAGGTCGTCTCGCCGGAAGATGGCGTCCTGCTCTTCGGCGCCACGCTGGGTCACGCTTAACCCCATTTTAGCCCTGCTCATGCAAATGCCGGGGCATGAGCGGCCCTGAAATCGACGAACTGACGCGCGAGTTCGTCTCCGAAACGCGCGAGATGCTCGAAGGGGTCGGCGCCAATCTTCTCGCCTGGGAAGAAAATCCTGACGGATCGCGCTACGCTCGATGCGGTCTTTCGCCTGGTCCACACCGTCAAAGGGAGTTGCGGCTTCGTCGACCAGCCGCGTATCGGCGCGTTGGCCCACGCCGCAGAGCATGTCCTGGCTGCGGCTCGCGACGGCGAACGAACTGCCGACCGCCCCCTGGTCGGTGCCATGCTGGCGGTGATTGATCAAATCATGCGGTTGGTTGACGCTATTGAAGGTGGGGGCACGCCTGATCTGGATGGCGACGCGACATTGATCGCCGCCTTGGACAATCCAGCAGTGGCAACGGCAGTCGTCACGGCCGCACCCACGGCGGCGGCTTCCACCATTCGGATTCCCGTGGTTCTGCTTGAAACGATGCTAGGGCAGGTCTCCGACCTGGTGCTTGCGCGTAACGACCTCGCGCGACGATTGCGCGGCGATGCCGATCTTCTCGCTGCGCTCGGGCCGCTGACAAAGGTTGTCGGCGAGTTGCGCGAAAGCATCGGTCGCGCGCGGCTGCAGCCGATCGAGCGGCTGTTCCGTGCGCTCCCCCGCCTGGTTCGCGATACTGCGGCCGAACTGGGTAAACAGGTCGCGCTGACCATCGCCGGGGACGATGTCGAAATCGACCGTGAGATGGTGGAAGCGCTGAAAGATCCGCTGACGCACATCATCCGCAACGCCATCGACCACGGTGTCGAGCGCGATCGTGCCGCTGTCCGTAAATCTGCGCAGGCCAGCCTTTCAGTCACCGCCGGTCAAAGCGGCAATCAGGTGACCATTACCATTGCTGATGACGGCCGCGGGATCGATCTCGGTCGACTTACCGAAAAGGCGGCGGCAGCGGGTATTGCCATCCCGGCCGATGACCCGGCGCTGCTGATCTTCGCGCCGGGTCTGAGCACCGCGGCCGAATTGAGCGCAATCTCGGGCCGCGGTGTTGGCATGGACGTCGTGCGCGAAAATATCGAGCGGATTGGCGGCAGCATCGCGCTCGACAATCGGCCGGGGCAGGGTCTAACCGTCACACTTCGTGTGCCGCTGACCTTATCGATCCTGACGTGTCTGATCGTCGAAGTCGGGGGACAGCGTTTTGCCATTCCCCGTGGCGCCGTCGAAGAAGTCGTGGCGATCCGCAACGCCGCGGTACGCTATGAAACGATCGGCGACGGCCACCTCGTATCCCTGCGCGGCGAACTGCTGTCCGTAGCACCACTCGCCACGATGTTAGGGCTGAGCGAAGATCAGCCCGAGCATCTTATCGTTGTTGCTGCCGGTGGCACTCGCTTCGTGTTGCCCGTCGCTGGCGCTGCCGAACACGAAGAACTGGTTGTCCGACCCCTTGCGCCCGGTACGGCGAACGCGTTTTTTGCCGGGCAGAGCCTTTGCGATGACGGATCGCCAACGTTGGTGCTTGATCCGGTGGCGATTGCCAGTGCCGCCGGCATCGGTCGTGCCGAGCGACGCGTCATCCAGGATGAGGCGGTCATCGCACCCCGCCATTCAGCTTTGACATTCCTCGCGGTCGATGGCGCGCTGAGGGCCTTGCCGGCGTCCGCGATCCAGCGGATCGAGGACTTACCACGGTCCGCTTTTGTCCGTGCGGGCGAGAACGAATGGTTCGTGACATCCGGCGACACGTTGTTGCCCGTGGCTGGCATGGACCATTTGCCTGATGGAGAAACGATTACCACTCTGCGCATCTGCGACAACTCTCGCGTCCTTGTCTGGCCTGTCGATCGCGTGTGCGACCTCGTGCCACTGGGCGAAATTATTCCTGTGCAGTCAGCTGGCCAAGCCGGATTCATCCTCGTCGAGGGCCAACCGATACCGCTGATGTACGGCGCGGTGTCCACCCATGCGCGCAAGCTCGCAGCATGAACGGGCTCGCGGTCTTTGCGCGTCTCGGCAATCGCCGCGTCGCGTTCGACGCGGCGGATATCGAGGCGGTGCTCGATCTCGGTGAGATCGTGCCCGTGCCGCTCACCCGATCGCACGTTCGTGGACTAACCGCCGTGCGCAGCCAGGTCATGACCGTGATCGACGTCGAGACAGCGTTGGATGGCCGCCCTCCATCCAGCCAGCGACGTCGTGCACTGATCGTAACGCACAAACGGCACCGTTATGCGCTGCTGGTCGATGCGGTCGATGAAGTCGCGGTGCCGCGTGATTCGTCATCACAAATCCCGCCCGGTCTCGGCACAGGCTGGGCGCGGGCGGCGCGTGGCACGATGCGTTCGGGGGAAGAACTGGCACTCGGCCTCGATATCGGGTCGATCATCGCGCCCGCCGATTAACCCGACGGTCACGCCTGCGGCGTATCCCCGCAACATCCGAGTGACAGGAACTGATGATGACCAAGACATGCCTGGTGGTCGACGATTTCGAAAGTAATCCGCAAAGTAGCGCGGCACATCCTCGAAACGCTGGAATTCAGCGTCGAGGAAGCGGGCGACGGCTCGGAGGCGCTGGACGCCTGCGCCGGAAAACGGCCCGATGTGGTGCTGCTCGACTGGAATATGCCGGTGATGGGGGGAATGGATTTCCTGCGCGCGCTCGGCGCAAAAAATTACAGCGACAAGCCGAAAGTGGTTTTCTGCACCACCGAAAATTCAGGCGCGCACATTCGCGCCGCGATCGAGGCAGGCGCCGACGAGTATATCATGAAGCCGTTCGACCGCGACACGCTTGAAAGCAAATTGCAGATCGTCGGCGCGCTTTAGGGCAGCAGTCATGGCCACGGCGCTGCCTGCGCATCAGCTGGAACGGCCTGCCAGTGTCGTCGTCATCGACGACTTCAGCAGTCGTGCGGACCGCGCTTACGCGTATCGTCGAGCGCGCTGAGGGGTTGCGAATTGCAGCGACTTTCGAAGGCGCTGCGCATGCAATCGCCTGGCTCGAATTTAACCGGGCCGATGTGATCATGCTCGACATCAACATGCCGGGCATCGACGGCTTGTCGGCGATGCCATCTCTAGTAACAGCGGCGCAAGGCGCGCCGATCCTGATCGTTTCGTCATCTGCAAAGGCGGGTGCCGAAGCGACCATTCGTGCCTTGGCCCTTGGGGCAGCGGATACGCTCGAGAAGCCAGCGGCAGGTCTGGAAGGCGCATTCGCAACCTCGTTGACGCGTCGAACCATTGCTCTGGCCCGCGGTCGCATCGCGCGTAACGCCGTAATGCGTGAGCCGGTCGCTCTGCGACCACCGCCATTGGCGCGCCCGGCAGTGCTAGCTCTGGGCGCATCGACCGGCGGCATCCACGCACTGGAAACCTTCATCACAGCACTTCCCTCAGACTGGGCCGCACCGATCTTGATCACACAACATCTTCCGCCGGCCTTCGTACCCTTTTTCACTCATCAACTGGCTCAGCGCACTGGTCGCATGACGCAGGTTGCCACCGACGGGATGAAGATTAGCGGCGACACCATCACCGTGGCTCCTGGCGATGCGCACCTCGGCTTGGCTCGGTACGGCAACTGTGTCCGCGTCGCACTGAGCGTCGCGCCTGTAACGTCACGATGCCGCCCCTCGCTGGACGTCATGCTCGACGATGTCGCCAGCGTCTATCGTGACCGGGCATTGGCCGTTGTGCTGACCGGAATGGGAAGCGATGGACGTGACGGCGCTCGCACGCTGGTCGCAGCGGGTGGTGCCGTACTGGCCCAGGACGTGGCCTCGTCCACCGTATGGGGCATGCCCGGTGCGGTGGCGCGTTCTGGGCTGGCAAGCCGGCTCGATACCCCGGCGGCCCTCGGCCGATATGTCGGACGGCTACCGGCATGAACGATTACGGACCAGCTCACCGCATTCTCGGCGCATTGATCGAGGCTCGCACGGGCCAGCAATTGCTTCCATCGCGCGCCTGGCGGATCGACACTGCGCTCCGCCCATTGATGCGCGAGCTTGACTGCGCATCGCTGGACGCGCTGACCGGACGTCTCGCTGTCGGCGATTTTTCCCTGGCAACCCGGGTGGTCGAGGCGCTGCTGAATAATGAGACCAGTTTCTTCCGCGATCGAGAAGCTTTCGCCTCGATCGGCCGCGACATTCTGCCAGCACTAGCGGCGTCCCGCCCGTCGCGCCGGCTGTCGATCTGGTCGGCAGGTTGCTCGACTGGACAAGAGGCGTACTCGTTGGCGATGCTGACGGCGGAAGAGCCCAAGCTGAATGACTGGGAAGTGTCGCTGACTGCCACGGATGTATCGGCGGAGGCGATTTCGCGTGGCAAGGCCGGTCGTTACACACGGTTCGAGATCCAACGAGGTTTGCCAATCCGTCAGATGCTTCGATGGTTCCGCGAAGAAGGCGATGAATGGCATGCCAGTGTCATGCTGCGTCGGCGGGTACGCTTCCTGCAACACCATCTGTTCGATCCGCCGCCGGGCCGGTTCGACCTGATCCTGTGCCGCAACGTGCTGATGTACTTCTCCGCTACCGATCGTGCGCGGGGGTTCGACCGCTTAGCCGCAGGGCTAGTGCCGGGCGGTCTGCTCGTTCTCGGCGCGGGCGAGACGGTCCTGGGGCAGACGGCGCGCTTCCGCCCTCATCCTACGCTTAGAGGCTGCTATACGGCTACTGAGGCGCTTAGCGCCGCAGCTTGATCTTGTCGGGCTGGCAAGCAGCGTTATGAACGGCGCCATGGCCGACCTGCGCATTATCGACACGCCGTCGCCCAATTACGATGATCGCACCGCACCGATCACGATGCTGGTGTTGCACTATACCGGCATGCAAAGTTGCGACGCGGCGATCGCGCGGCTGACCGAGGCTGCATCGAAGGTCTCGTCGCATTATGTCGTTGCCGAAGACGGGCAAGTGCTGCGACTGGTCGCTGAGGACAAGCGAGCCTGGCACGCCGGGCAAGAGCTGGTGGCGCGGGACGACCGACATTAATTCGGCGTCGATCGGGATCGAGATCTGTAATCCGGGGCATGAGTTTGGCTATCGCCCGTTTCCCGAGGCGCAGATCGACGCGCTGATCCCGCTCGTTGGCGATATCGTTGGGCGTTATGGCATCACGCGGGGAAATATCGTTGGCCATTCGGATATAGCGCCGGCGCGTAAGCAGGATCCTGGGGAGCTATTCCCTTGGAACCGGCTCGCCAGGCTGCGCCTTGCCCTGCCGCGGCCGACCAAGAATCTGATTGATCCGGCGTGGGGCGATGCCGGCTTTCTGCTGGCGCTGGAGCGGTTTGGTTACGATGTTGCCGATCCTCTGGCGGCAACGGTCGCCTTCCAGCGTCGCTACCGCCCCGAATTAATCGACGGAACAATCGATGGCGAATGCCGGGCAATTCTCCTCGCATTACTCTTGCCGCGACCCCAGGGGGACGAGTAAGGTCGGGGCGCCAGAAGGCTGGGCAGCCGCCGCCACGCAAGTGGGGGAGGAAAGTCCGGGCTCCACAGAGCGACGGCGCCGGATAATGTCCGGCTGGAGCAATCCAAGGGATAGTGCCACAGAAAGCAGACCGCCGGGCTTCGGCACGGCAAGGGCGAAAGGGTGCGGCAAGAGCGCACCGCGGCCACGGTAACGCGGCTGGCATGGTAAACCCCGCCGGGAGCAAGATCGAATAGGGACGGCACATGGGGCTGCTCGCCTCCGTCGTCCGGGTTGATTGCTGGAGCGGCGCAGCAATGCGTCGCCTAGAGGAATGGTTGCCCAGCCCTCGCAAGAGGCGGACAGAACCCGGCTTACAGGCCTTCTGGCACTTTTTTGTTCGAGGACTATTTGTAGCCTTATGGCGCGCTCGGGAAGATCAGTGGATTGGGGATTTCCCCGCTGGCGCGGTTATGGCGCCGGGCAGGAGGCCGCCAAGGTGCGCCTGTGCGATCGGCACGGCTGTACCGAGCCGGGCGACCGGCCAGCGCCCAAATCGCCCAACAGTCCCGAGCGCTGGTATTTCTGCCTGCGCCACGTGACCGAATATAATCAGGGCTGGAACTACTTTGAGGGATTGAGCGCTGAGGACGCCGCCAAGCGCGAGGCCGACGACCTGCGCGATGCTTCGGGTTTCGCCAATTCGAAGCATTACGGATGGGGTGGCGAGGGCGACGGCTCGCGCAGTCGCGACGAGATGCATGCGCTGTCTGTTCTCGAAGTGGACAGCGATGCCGATTTCGAGACGATCAAGACGTCATGGCGACGCTTGGCAAAAGCAAACCACCCGGATGTGAAGCCTGGCGATGCGCAGGCGGCGGTGCGCTTTCAGTCGGTGCAAGCTGCGTTCGAGGTGCTGCGGGCGGCAGAGGAGCGACGACCGGGCCGGGAGTAAGCTACTCGTCGCGACCTGCCGCGATGGCGATGTGCCGGTGGCGCACTCGCTCTCGCCAGACGATGTACAGCCCGCTGGCGACGATGACTGGCGCACCGATCCATGTGCTCGACACGGGCAGTGCGCCAAATAGCAGCCAGCCGAACAGGCTTGCCCAGATCAGCGCGGAGTAATCCATCGGCAGGACGGTCGAGACCGGGGCGTGGCGCAGTGAAGACGTTACCGCGATTTGCGCCAGACCACCTGTGACACCGACCAGCGCCATGATCGCCCAGTCGCCGAAATCGTGCCGTTGGATGACGAACGGTAGCACCAAGCTCATCACGAGCGTCGAAATTAACGTGAACCAGAACACCGTTGTCAGTGGCGCCTCCGTCCGTCCGAGATCGCGGATCATCAGCGAGGTTCCGGCGACCGAAAGCGCCGCGGCGATGCCGATCGCAGTCCCGAACAGCGGCATTTGGCCCGATCCGGGTCGAGTGACGATCAGTACGCCGACGAAACCGACCGCGATCGCGCCGACGCGGTGCCAGCCGACCCGCTCTTTCAGCACCAACGCGGCCAGCAGGGTGCCAAACATCGGCACCGTGAAACTAAGCGTCGTCGCTTCGGCCAGCGGAAGCAGGGCGACGGCGCCGAAGTTCAGCATGACCCCGAACATGCCCATCGCGCTGCGAATGGCATGTTGGCCCACTCGCTGCGTCCTGACGGATGCGAAGCCCGGGCCCATAGCGACCAGTGCGACGATGATCGGCAGCGCGAAGACCTGTCGTGCCCATAGCAACTCCCACAGTGAAACGCCGCGGGCTTCAGCGACCTTTGTCCCGGCATACATGCCGGACAACAGCGCCATCGCTGCTAGCCGCCACAGGATGCCTAATTGGTGGCGGTCAATCCGGGCATCGGTCACGAGTGCGGCGCTAGCAGCCCCCGCGCCCTTGCGGGAGGGCGCAACACAGGCGAAAGCGCGCGTCGATGAAACATGCCTTATCCGTCACGCGCTCGCAGGATTTCTCTGCCTGGTATCAAGCCGTCATCTCCGAGGCCGACATGGCCGAGGAGTCCGGGGTACGCGGGTGCATGGTCATCCGGCCATGGGGCTGGGGTGTGTGGGAGCGCATTCAGCGACTGCTCGACGACCGGATCAAGGCAACGGGGCACGAGAATTGCTATTTCCCGCTGTTCATCCCGCTCAGCTACTTCGCAAAGGAGGCCGAGCACGTCGAAGGCTTTGCCAAGGAAATGGCGGTCGTCACACATCATCGACTGATTTCAGACGGGCAGGGCGGGCTGACGCCCGATCCCGCGGCGAAGCTGGAAGAGCCGTTGATCGTTCGCCCGACGTCGGAGACTGTCATTGGTGCGGCGATGAGCCGGTGGGTGCAATCGTGGCGCGACTTGCCAGTACTGATTAACCAATGGGCCAATGTCGTGCGCTGGGAGATGCGCACGCGCATGTTCCTGCGCACGAGCGAGTTTCTGTGGCAGGAAGGGCACACGGCGCACGCGACGAAGGCCGAAGCGGTCGAAGAGACGCTCAAGATGCTGGAGGTCTATCGCGAATTCGCGGAGAACGTGCTCGCCATGCCCGTGGTGGCGGGCGAAAAGCCGGCGCATGAACGCTTTCCGGGCGCCGACAACACGTACAGCATCGAGGCGATGATGCAGGACGGCAAGGCGCTGCAGGCGGGCACCAGCCATATGCTCGGGCAGACGTTTTCGACCGCGCAGAACATCCGGTTCCAGGACAGGGATGGCGAACTGGCGCATGCGTGGACGACGAGTTGGGGCGTATCGACGCGCATGATCGGCGGCGTGATCATGACGCATGGCGACGACGACGGCTTGCGCCTGCCTCCAGCGATCGCACCGTACCAGGTAGTGATCGTGCCCATGCTGCGCGATGCGCCCGAGGACGAGGCGCTGCTCGCCTATTGCCAGGAGATTGCGGGTGAGTTGAGAGGGACGACCGCGCTGGGCGAGCCGGTACGCGTCCTGACCGACGTCAAGGCGGTGAAGGCGAGCACCAAGCGTTGGAATTGGGTCAAGAAGGGTGCGCCGATCATCCTTGAGATCGGACCCCGCGACATGGCGGGCGGCAATGTCAGCCTGTTGCGGCGGGACGCGTTGTACGGTGAGGGCGGCAAGCTGGCGGCGCAGATCATGCCACGCGCTGAACTGGGCGGCGTGCCAGCGCTGCTCGACGCGATGCAAAGCGCACTGTTCGCCGAGGCACGCGACAGGCGCGATGCGGCAATCAAGCCAGTGTCGAGCTGGGAAGAGCTGTCGGCATACTTCAAGGGCAGCGAGGACGACGTGAAGGGTTGGGTTTCCACGGGCTGGTCTCGACCCGAGGGGGCGGAACTCGACAAGATCGTGGAGCGGCTCAAGACGCTGAAACTCACGGTGCGCAATACGCCGGTCGATGGTCCGGCGGTCGAGGGCAACTGCCTGTTCACCGGAGCGCCAGCGGTGGAGCGTATCCTGATCGGGCGAACCTACTGAACTCACGCCGTATTTGCGCGTTTTCGCCTCCACCAGCATGAGGAGGTAGCAATGCCCCGAGGTGACAAGTCGGCGTATACCGATAAGCAGAAGCGCAAGGCCCAGCATATCGAGGAAGGTTACGAGGCCCGCGGCGCCCCGAAAAAAGACGCGGAGGCGCGCGCCTGGGCAACGGTGAACAAGGAGTCGGGCGGCGGGAACAAGTCCGGCTCGGGGCGCGGCAAGGCTGACTCGCACGTGTCTTCGGCGCGTGGCGGACGTGCCCAGAAACCCGGATCGCCCGAGGCACGCAGCGCGTCGGCACGCAAGGGGTGGGAAACGCGGCGGCGCAACGGCAACGCCTAGGCCAACGCACGGGCGAGGGTATCGCGCCAGACGTTCAGCATGGTGTCGCGGCGATCGCTAGCCAATCCCGGCTCCCAATGGCGATCGGCCTGCCAGCGGCGACCAAAATCGCCCGCGTCGGCATAAAGGCCGGCGCCAATGCCGGCGAGGGCTGCCGCGCCCAGGGCGGTGGTTTCGTGGCTGGCGGGCCGTTCGACGGGCGTGTCGAGAATATCGGCGAGCAATTGAGCGAACCAGCCGTTTTGCGCCATGCCCCCATCGATCCGTAGCGCCGAGGGCTTGGTCGCGCCGTCGGCCTTCATGGCGTCGGTCAGGTCGCGGGTCTGGAAGGCGATGCTTTCGAGCGTTGCACGGACGAGGTCGGCATCCGTCGTGTCGAGCGTCAGGCCATGGATCGAACCGCGCAAATCCGCGCGCCAATGCGGCGCGCCGAGGCCAACAAAAGCGGGAATTACCGTGACGCCATGATCGTTGCGCGCGGCCATGGCGAGGGCTTCGGTTCTCGACACGTCGTCGATCAATTTAAGCTTGTCACGCAACCACTTGACGGCTGAACCTGCCACGAAGATTGAGCCTTCGAGCGCGTAGGCCCAGTCGTTGCCGATCGCATAGGCCGGGGTGGTCAGCAGCCGAGCCTGTGAGGTGACAGGGTCGCCTGTGTTCATCAGCATGAAGCACCCAGTGCCATAGGTCGACTTGACCATGCCGGGTTCGAAGCACGCCTGGCCGACCAGCGCAGCCTGCTGATCGCCAGCCATGCCGAGAATGGGGATCGCGCGGCCGAACAGGCTGGGGTCGGTCTCGCCGAAATCGTGGACGTTATCGTGGACAGCGGGGAGCAGCCATTCGGGGATATCGAACAGGCGGAGCAGCTCCGCATCCCAAGCGCGAGCGTGGATGTCGTAAAGCATCGTCCGGCCGGCATTGGTCCAGTCCGTGGCATGGATCTTGCCGCCGGTCAGCCGCCACAGCAGGAAACTGTCGATCGTTCCGACCGCGAGGTCACGGTTTTCGCGCGCGCCGGGAACAGTGTCGAGTAACCACTTGATCTTGCTGGCCGAGAAATAGGGGTCGAGCAGCGAGACCGGTCTTGGCCTGCACCATCGGCTCAAGGCCGTCGGCATTCAGCCTGGCGCAGAAATCGGCGGTGCGCCGATCTTGCCACACGATCGCGTTATGCACCGGCCGACCGGTAACGCGGTCCCACAAGCACCACCGTTTCGCGTTGATTGGTAATTCCGATCGCCTTGACGTCATCGGTCATGGCTTCGCGGGTGGTGGCGAGCGTGGTGGCCCAGATTTCCTCCGCGTCATGCTCGACCCAGCCAGGCCTGGGATAATGCTGTGCAAATTCCTGCTGTGCGGCCTGCAGTGGACGGCCCTCGAGATCGAAGCGTATCGCGCGGCGACGACGTGGTGCCCTGGTCGATTGCCAGCAATTCAGCAGCATGCGACGGATCCAGATAGTGGGAAGCGCGCGCGCGCTGCTCTGGCGTCATATGCAGCCCAGCCTTTGTGCGCCGCCACAGCACGTCGTCCGCTGTCCTGGCCCATTCACGCTGGCGATAATAGTCGATGGCAGCAGCGCTCAGACCGCCGCCGAAATCTTCTCCGCCTGTTGGAATGGGCTCGAAGGGAAAGGGGGCGTCTGCGAGAGACCGGCTTTGCATATCCCAGTTTGCCGAGGGCTTCTTCCGCCAGATGCCGCGCCGTGGTGATCTTGCCGCCAAACACGCTGAGGAGGAGCGGTCCGTTGTCGTCAAGTTCAAGAACATAGTCGCGCGTGACTGCTTTCGCCTCCGTCGCGCCGTCGTCGTAAAGCGGGCGGACACCCGAATAGGTGTGCACGACGTCTGAAGGCGCGATCTGTTTGGTGAAGTAGTGATTGGCGGCGGTGCACAGATAATCGATCTCAGCGCTGCTGATCTTCGCGTCTTCGGGGCGTTCGACGGCGAATGTCGGTGGTGCCGATCAGGGTGAAATCCCGCTTCATAGGCGATGGCGAAGACGATTCGCTTGTCCGGTTGTTGCAGCATGTATGCGTGGTCGCCGTCAAAGAGCTTGGGCACGACGATGTGGCTGCCTTTGACGAGGCGCACGCCCGCGCGGGCGTTGCTGCCGGTGAGGCCGATCGTTTCGGCGACCCAGGGGCCGGCGGCGTTGACGAGCATCCGCGCGTGCACGGTTCGGCCGTCGGACAGTTCCACGCGCCATGCCCCGCCTTCGCGCCGCGCGGAGACGAGTGCGGTGCGCGTAGCGATCTCGGCACCATGGGCGCGCGCGTCGAGCGCGTTGGCAACCACCAGTCGCGCGTCATCGACCCAGGCATCCGAATAGACAAAGCCGCGTCCCGGGCGCTTGAGCGGGGCGAGATAGGCGGCGTCGCTCTTTTCGCAGCCCGCGAGAGCGCGGCAGGCTGATCCGCCCGCCGATGGTGTCGTACAGCAGCAGGCCGAGCCGAACGAGCCACCAAGGGCGGACGGCGTTTTCGTGCGGCAGGACGAAATGCCATCGGGCGAATGAGGTGCGGTGCGGCCTTCAGCAGGCGTTCGCGTTCCTGCAAGCGCTTCACGAACCAGTCCGAATTCGTAATATTCGAGATAGCGCAGCCCGCCGTGGATCAGCTTGGTCGAGGCGGATGAGGTGTGGCTGGCGAGGTCGTCGCGCTCGACGAGCAGCACGCTGAGGCCGTGCAAACTTGCCTCACGCGCGATCGCCGCGCCGTTGATTCCGCCGCCCACGACGAGCAGGTCGAAGGACCCCTGATTCACACGATTCACATCTGCCCGTGTCATGCGCGGAAGGCCGAGCGATTCACACGAGTTCCATGTGCCAATCGGCTTTGATCGCAAGGGTGGCACGGAAGACATGACGGAGCGGGCATGTGACGATCATCGCACACCTGCCCGCCTGTAGGACAGTCTTTCCTCAGTTGCCCTTGGCCAGCCGCGCCTTGTACGCGTCGGCAGTGAAGGGCCGGCCAAGAAAGCCGCTGACGAGTTCGGCAGCAGGTTTCGAACTGCCGGGCTCGAGCACTGCGGCACGATAGGCGGCGGCCGTCTTGGGATTGCGCAGCCCGTCCTTTTCGAAGCGGCTGAACATGTCGACCGCAATCGTCTTCGACCACATATAGGTGTAGTAGAACGCGCTGTAGCCGCCGAGGTGGCCGAAGCTGTCCTGCATGTGCGTACCTTCGGGATAAGCCATGAAGCTATAGGGACGGTCGAGTTCGCGCGCCCGGGCGGTCAGGTCGCCCGGCGGTGGCCCGGAATGAAAGCCGAGGCTGATATTCGACAGGCCCAATTGGCGGCGGTCGCCATAAGCTTCGGCGAAATAGCGCGCCTTGTTCATCCGCGCGACCAGGTCGCGCGGGATGGTCTTGCCGTCCTTGTCCACCGCGAAGCGGCTGAGCGTATCGTAGTCCCACACCCAGTTTTCGAGCATTTGCGACGGGGCCTCGACGAAGTCCCATTCGATGTTGAACGGGTTGGCGCCTTCCCATTTCTGGTCACCGGCAAACAGGCCATGAATGAGATGGCCGTATTCGTGGAGGAACGTCTCCACGTCACGGTGCTCCATCAGGCCGGTGGTATGATCGCCCGCTGGGAAATTCGTAACGAGCGCAAAAATCGGCGTCTGGCGGCCAGCGATGCCCATGCGGATCGGCACGACATTGGCGTGGTTGTACTTGCCGGGGCGCGGGTGGGTGTCGAAATAGAATTGGCCGATCAGTTTGCCATTCTGATACATTTCATAGGGCTCGACCGAAGCGTCCCAGGTCGCCGTCTTCCACGGCTTGATCTCGACACCGAACAGGTCGCGGGTCCATTGCAGGATGCCGTCGCGCACGTTGTTGTAGGCAAAATACTGACGCACCTCTTGCGGATCGACGGTATAATCTTCCTTGCGGATCAGCTGCTGCACGTAGTTGCTCGACCAGGGATTGAGTTCGCCACCGGGGACCAGCTGGGCGTATCGCGCCTGCATCTTTGCGAAATCGCGCGTGGCGGCATCCTTCGCTGCCGCATCGACCTGTGCAAAGAACGCCCGGGCATGGGCGGGCGAGCCGATCATCTTGTCCTCCAGCGTCAGCGTGGCGAAGTCGGGACGGCCGAGCAGCTTGGCGAGTTCGTCACGCTTGGCGAACATTTCGGTCAGAACGGCATCGTTAGCAGGATAGGCGCGGTTGAGATTGGCGAATGTATAGCCGCTTCCGCAGGTCTTCGTTCTGGGCATAGGACAAGACCGGGCCGAGGTCGGGATAGTCGGTCGAGATGGTCACGAGACCATCGGCGCCTGGCTTGTGCGCGGCAATGAAATCGGCGGGCAAGCCGGCGAGGTCTGCGGGCTTGGCGGTGACGGTCAGGCGGCCGTCGGCGATCGCCTTTTCGAACTGGATCCCGAGCTCGCTGATCCGGCTCTTGAGCGCGGTAACCTTGGCGCGGGTCGCGTCGTCGCGCGAAACGCCGTTGCGGTCATACTGGCCGAGCGTTCGCTTCAGGACGAGCTGTGCGGCCGGGTCGAGCTTCGTCGCATTGATAGCCTTCAGGCGCTGATAGGCTGGCACTGACAGTAACAGCGCATCGCTGGCGTCGGACGCGCGCGCCTGGCATGCCCGGCCGGCATCGCGGCGGGCGTCGTCGGGGGCGACTTCGGCGAGCATGCCGGCGTCGTTGCCGGCGATGTCGAGGAACCTGCCGATCTCGTCGAATTCGCGCATGGTGGCGACGTCGCTCTGCTCTTGCCGCCTTCGAACGCCGTGCGCAGCCGTGCAGCCTCACCGATAAACTGATCGCAATTCGCCTTGGCCTCGTCGGCGGTGGCTGGCGTCAGGCGCGGGGCGACATCGATGCGCGGCGAATGCCGGAGCGGCGGTGGACAGCAACAAGGCCGCGGTGAACAGGCGCATCTCTCAATCTTCTCCCGAATCTTAGTTCGCTCCGCTATCGCTGCGGCGCATCGACGGCAACGGTTGGGCTCCCTAGATACCGTCCATGCCCAAACCCACCGGCCTGCCTTCGCACCAGCAAATCCTCGACTTCATCGCCGCGAGCGACCAGCCTGCCGGAAAGCGCGAGATCGCGCGTGCGTTCGGGCTGCACGGCGCCGACAAGATCGCGCTCAAGGCACTGCTCAAGGACATGGCCGATGAGGGGTTGATCGACAGCGCGCCGGGTCGCGCGTTCCACAAGATGGGGGGCGTACCCAAGGTAACGGTGCTGCGCGTTGTCGATAGCGACGGCGACAGCGTCTTCGCGGTGCCCGATCAGTGGCACGGCGATGGCCCACCGCCGCGCCTGCGAGTGGTCGAGCGCGGCAAGCGCAGCGCGCTGGGCATTGGCGACCGCGTGCTGGCGCGCACCGAGGAAGCGGGCCGCGGCCTGATTGCACACCCGATGAAGAAACTGGCGCGTGGTGAGGAAATGATGCTGGGCGTCATCCGCAAGGATGGGGACAAGGCCTGGCTCAAGCCCGTCGACAAGCGCGAGCGACGCGAGACGATGATCTCGGACCTGGGCGATGCGCGGGATGGCGATCTTGTGCTGGCGGAGAAAGCCGGCCGGCCGCCGCGCATCACCGCACGCGTGACACAAGTGCTGGGCGATCCGTTCGCGCCGCGCAGCTTCAGCCTTATCGCGATCCACAAATATGGCCTGCCGCACGTGTTCGGCGAGGAGGTCATCGAGGAAGCGCACAAGGTCGCCAAAACCGATCTCGGCCAAAGGGAGGATTTGCGCCACTTGCCGATCGTCGCGATCGATCCGGCGGACGCACGCGACCATGATGACGCGGTATGGGCGTCCCCGCGCGACGATGGCGGGTTCGATGCGCTTGTCGCGATCGCCGATGTTTCATTCTATGTCCGCCCGGGATCCGCGCTTGATCGCGAAGCCCGCAAGCGGGGCAATTCGGCCTACTTCCCCGACCGCGTCGTCCCGATGCTGCCTGAGGAATTGTCGGCGGACATGTGTTCGTTGAAGGCTGGCGCGGATCGTGCGGCGCTCGCTTGCCACATGGTCATCGACAAGGCGGGCAAGCTGACGTCATGGCGCTTTACCCGCGCAGTGATCCGGGTGGCCGAAAACATCGCCTATGAAGAGGCGCAGCGGCGCATCGACGCCGGCGAGGCGGAGACGCACCTCAATGATCTGTGGGCGGCGTGGGCATTGCTTGCGGCGGCACGGGCCAAACGCGCGCCGCTCGATCTCGATCTGCCCGAACGGCGGGTACAGATCGACGAGGCGGGCCGGATCACGTCGGTGGCGGTACGCGAACGGCTCGACGCGCACCGGCTGATCGAGGATTTCATGATCGCAGCGAACGTCGCGGCGGCAAAGGCACTTGAAGCGAAGAAGTCGCCGGTGATGTACCGCATCCATGAAGTGCCGAGCCGCGAGAAGCTGGTCGCACTGAAGGATTACCTTGCCACGTTCGGGGTCAATTTCGCGCTGGGCCAAGTGGTGACGCCCGCAACCTTCAACCGTCTGCTCGAACTTGTCGGCGATGCCGAGCATCGCCAGCAAGTGATGGAGCAGGTGCTGCGGTCGCAGACGCAGGCCTATTACGGGCCTGCCAATCTCGGGCATTTCGGGTTGTCGCTGGGCAGCTACGCGCACTTCACGTCACCGATCCGGCGCTATGCCGACCTGATCGTTCACCGTGCCCTGGTGCGCAGCTTCGCGCTCGGCCCCGGTGGCCTGACCGATGACGAAGCGGAAGGCATGGGCCGGATCGGCGAAGTCATCTCCGCTGCCGAGCGCCGGGCGATGGAAGCCGAGCGGGAAACCGTCGACCGGTATGTGGCGTCTTATTTGTCCGAGCGAGTAGGGACCGTGCTGGAGACGCGGATCACTGGCGTGGCGAACTTCGGTTTCTTCGCGACAGTCGAAGGGATCGGCGGCGACGGGCTGGTGCCGGTATCGACGCTGGGTGACGATTATTACCGCTATGACGAAGCGGCGCGGACCCTCACCGGCGACAAGTCAGGGACGCGCTATGCCTCTGGCATGACGATACCCTTGCGGTTGGCCGAAGCTGACGCGGTCAGTGGTTCGTTGCGCTTCGAATTGCCGGAAGGGGGCTCGGCGCCGCGACGTGCCGTTCGCGACGGCCGCAGGCCGATCATGGGCAAACGGGGGCGTCCCGCGGGTATCCGTCACAAGGGCGGCAAGCGGAAATGACAGTCCTGTTACATTTCATTTCACAAATCTGAAATAAAGGCATAGCCTCTTCCCATAACAAGAAGAGGATAGGCGATGAGGACACTCGTAATCGGGGCCGCAATGACGGCAGCGGCCGTCTGTGGATTGTCGGCAGCGAACGCCCAGCAGCCTGTGGATAACTATGAGGCTGTGGCTTTGACGCAGGGGCAATATGCCCAGGCGATCCCGGTGCTGGCCGGTCGTTTACGCTCCAATCCGACCGATGAGTCGCTCTTGCTCAACCTGGCGATGGCATATCGCAAAAGTGGGGACGTAGCGAAGGCTGACGCGCTTTACCGCCGCGTCCTGTTCCAGGATGATGTCGTGCTCAACGGTGTCGGCGGCGTAAATGCTTCCTCGCACGATCTCGCCCGGGCGGGCATGGCGCTCAATCAGCCGCGCTGACCGTCAGAGCCGGGGTAGCGTCACCCCGCGCTGGCCCATATATTTACCCGCGCGGTCGGCGTAGCTGACTTCGCACGGCTCATTGCCCTGCAGGAACAGGAACTGGCACGCGCCTTCATTGGCGTAGATCTTTGCCGGCAATGGTGTGGTGTTCGAGAATTCGAGGGTGACATGTCCCTCCCAACCCGGTTCCAGCGGCGTCACGTTCACGATGATCCCGCAGCGCGCATAAGTCGATTTGCCGAGGCAGATGACCAGCACATCGCGCGGCACCCGAAAATACTCCACCGTCCGCGCCAAGGCGAAGCTGTTGGGCGGGATGATGCAGCAGTCGGTCTTGCGATCAACGAAGCTGTTGGCGGCAAAATCCTTTGGATCGACGATCACGCTGTCGATGTTGGTGAACACCTTGAACTCGTCCGAAACGCGCGCATCGTAACCGTAGGATGACAGGCCGTAACTGATACAGCCGTCGCGCTTCTGGCTCTCGACGAACGGCTCAATCATGCCGTGCGCCTGCGCCTGTTCGCGAATCCAGCGATCGGAAAGAATGCTCATCGCGCGCGCCTATCAGTCGAGCAGGCGTTCGTAAAAGCCGCCAAAGCTGCCGTCGAGGCTGACGAGGTGAATTTCCCCGATCCAGAAGCGATCGTTGCCTAACGGGTCGGGATCGCGCAGCCGGCCCGGGTTTTCCGGGTTGATGCGGTAGCATGTCCTTTTCTCCCGGAAGATGGGCATGCGGAAATTCGCCGACGATGTGTCCCCCGATGACCCCGCCGAACCGCCAGCCCTGTTGCTCGGCCCAATCGGTCGCGAAGGCATAAAGCGCGGCGCCGGTGATGTCCTGTTCGCCAAGATAGGCAGCCTGCATCGCATCGAAGCCGCGGGACAGATCCGCAACCAGCGCATGCTTTAGCGGGTCGTTGCCGATCGCATAGCTGCGCCCGACATCGGCCTCCCACGCGCCGAACACCGGGCCCAGATCGAGATAGACCAGATCGTCCTCGGCGATGGTGAGCACGGGTGGATTGTCGCGCGCGGTGAATTTGGCGTTCTCGCCGCAGCGACAAATGCGCTTGTGCCAATGTTGCGTGACGCCGAAATCGGCGGCGGCGAGCGCACGAATGTCCTGTTCGACCTCGCGCTCGGTGCGACCGGGGGCGACGAAGCCGCGCTCCTCGACCGCGTCGAGCAGTGCCAAGGCACGTGCTTCGGCGGCGTGCAATCCGGCGAGGCGGGACGCGCGGGTCATGCGCAGCCGAGGTCGGCGGGGCCGAAGGCATGAGGGAGAAGCGCGGACAGGCGGTGCTGCTCCACAGCATCACCCCCGCCCGCGAGGCAGTGGATCAGGATGTCGCGACCGCCGAGTTGCGCCGCCTCGTTGATGATCTGGCGACAGCGGCCGCACGGGCGGCAAGGTTCGGCGCCGTCTCCGCCGACGACCGCGATCTCGACGACATTGGCGAGCCGACCCTCATTGGCCACCTTGGCCAGCGCCACGGTTTCCGCACACAGCGACAGGCCATAGCTGGCGTTCTCGAAGTTGGCGCCGGTGACGATCGATCCGTCGGTCATCAGCAGGGCCGCACCGACGCGGAACTTCGAATAGGGGGCATAGGCGCGGGTCGCGGCGTCACGCGCGGCTTGAAACAGGGTGTCGGTCATCGCCCCTTGATATGCAGCACGCAGATCAGCGTGAATAGTCTGCGCGCAGTATCGAAATCCACGTCGATCTTGCCTGCCAGTCGCTCCTTGAGCAGCGTCGACGCCTCGTCGTGAATGCCGCGTCGCGCCATGTCGATCGTTTCGATGGCTTGCGGGCTGGCCGCCTTGACCGCTTGGAAATAACTGTCGCAGATCGCGAAATATTCGCGGATCGGACGCTGGAAGCGGCCCATTGCGAGCGCGAGCGTCTCCAGATGCTGATTATCGTCACTGGCGATGTGCCAGCACAATCGGCCGTCGGTCACATCGAGCCTGAGGCGGTAGGGGCCCGCATAGCCCTCGGGATAAGTCTTGCACGGCTGGAAATAATTGCCTTCGAGCAGATCGAAGATGGCGACCCGGCGTTCCTGCTCGATATCGGCGCTGCGCCAGACGATCGACTGCTCATCAAGCTCGATCGCGACCAGGCGAGGATCCGCACTCAAGGCCGGATATCGACGGTCACGTCGGCGCTCCACCCGGCGACAAGCGGACGATCGGGTTTTTCGTCGAGCGAGAGGCGCACCGGCACCCGCTGCGTGACCTTGACCCAGTTGCCTGTCGCATTCTGTGCCGGCAGGAGCGAGAATTGCGACCCGGTGCCGGCCCCGATGCCGACGACATGCGCCGCGAACTTGCGACCGGGAACAGCATCGATCTCGATCGTCGCGCGCTGGCCGGGGCGGATCTTCGCCAGCTGCGTTTCCTTGAAATTGGCTTCGACCCAATAGCCGCGATCGGCGACGATCGACAGGATCGGCAGTTGCTGCGGTGCCAGATTGCCGGGTTGCAACCGGTCGGCTTGCGTGATCCGGCCGGCCATGGGCGCCCGCACTTCGGTGCGGGCAAGGTCGAGACGCGCGCGTTCAAGCTGCGCCGTCGCGGCGGCAACGGCAGGAGGCACGCTGCCGCCGCCATTGCCGAGCGCGGCCTGCGCCGCCTGGGCGGTCGCCCGCGCTGCGTTGATGTCCGCACCCGAAGCGATCTCGTCTTCGCGCGCTTTAGCGTAAGCGGTGTTCGCGGCATCATAGGCCGCGCGAGTGGTAAAGCCGCGCTTGAGAAGCGAAGCCTGGCGATTGAAATTGTCGCGCGCCAACTCGAGTCGCGGCATGAGCCGAAGCGACGCCCGCCTGCTTGCTGCCGACATCAGCCCCGCGCGCGGCCGCCTGGCTTTCAAGCTGGGCATAGTTGACGCGCGCGGTGGCCAACGCCGCCTGCGCCTGAAGGACCGCGATCCGGAATGGCGCAGGATCGATGCGGAACAGCAGGTCGCCCGCCTTGACGAGGTCGTTTTCCTTCACGCGAACCTCGGTGATCCGACCGGTCACTTCGGGGGCCACGCTGGACACTGGCGCGTTGATCAGCGCGTTGTCGGTCGTCACCGTCCGGCCCGAGGTTGCCCAGAAAAAAAGCCCGACGACGACGATCAGCAGCGGCACACCGAGCAGCAACGGCAACCGCCACCAGCGACGGCGGGGCGCGCTGACGTCCGTCGCAGTGGCGATGTCGATGGCGGTACTGTCATTCACGGTGAAGTCCACTTGGTTGCTTTTGTGCAACGCATCAACCCGTCATTCGGTCTGTGGATATCGGGGGCGACGCAATTCGGTACATGGCGCGGACCTTGGCCAGGGCGCATGAGCCGAGCATGGCCGAACCGATCCAACTCGTTACTCAACCCGCCGACAGCACGCCGCAATCGCTGCCCCACAATGTCGAGGCGGAGGCCGCGCTGCTCGGCGCGCTGATGATCGACAATCGGATCGCCGAGGATGTGCAGGGCAAGCTGACGCCCGAGCATTTCTTCGAACCCGTTCACGGGCGGATTTTCGAAGCGATCCTGCAAGCACTCTCGATCGCAACATGGTGGCGAACCCGGTGACCCTGCGGCCATTGTTCGAGGCGGACGAGACGCTGAAAAGCTTGGGCGGGCCGGCCTATCTGGCGCAGCTGACGGGTAACAGTGCCGCGCTGATCGGCGCGCGCGATTTCGCCAAGCAGGTCTACGACCTGGCGATGCTCCGCGCCCTGGTGGGGGTCGGGCGGGTAATGGTCGACCGCGCGATGGACACATCCGAGGATGTCGATCCGCGCGGGCAGATCGAGATCGCCGAAGTCGAACTCTACCGCGTGGCCGAGGACGGCAGCAGCGAGGGTTCGGTCAAGAGTTTCGCGCAGGCGACCAAGGCGGCGATCGAGATGGCCGAAAAGGCGCTCAATGCCGGTGGTGGGCTGTCGGGGATCACCACCGGGCTCAACACCGTCAATGCGAAGATCGGCGGGCTGCATCATTCGGACCTGCTGATCCTTGCCGGGCGTCCGGGCATGGGCAAGACCGCACTCGCCACCAACATCGCGTTCAACGCCGCGCGCCGTTGGGTCCGCGATGTCGAAGAGGACGGGATCGAGCCGGCGCGCTCGGTTGGTGCGAAGGTGGCGTTCTTCAGCCTCGAAATGTCGGCCGATCAGCTGGCGACGCGCGTCCTTGCCGAACAATCGGGCATCAGCTCGGAAGATTTGCGCATGGGCAAGATCGGGCAGTCGGACTTTCGCAATCTGGCGCGTGCTGCGGCGGACCTGGAATCGCTGCCTCTGTTCATCGACGATACCGCCGGGCTGACGATCGCCGCCCTGAGGACGCGTGCACGGCGGCTCAAGCGGCGTCACGACATCGGCCTGATCATCGTCGACTACCTGCAATTGCTGCAGGGATCGGGCAATAATCGTGACGGCAACCGGGTGCAGGAGATTTCGGAGATTTCGCGCGGTCTCAAGACCTTGGCCAAGGAACTTAATGTCCCGGTGCTGGCGCTGTCGCAGCTCAGCCGCGCGGTCGAGCAGCGCGAAGACAAGCGCCCGCAACTGAGCGACCTGCGCGAATCCGGGCTCGATCGAGCAGGACGCGGACATCGTACTGTTCGTTTACCGCGAGGAATATTACGTCGCCGCGCGCGAACCCAAGGCGGCGGGGCAGAGCGACGACGTCAAGGTATTCGAGGATCACGCCAAATGGGCGGCGGAAATGGAGCGCGTCTTCGGCAAATGCGAATTGATCGTGTCAAAGCAGCGCCACGGCGCGACCGGCAAGGTCAATCTGGCTTTCGAGGCGAAAATCACCAAGTTCAGCGATTTGGCTGAGGAGCCAATATTATCCCGATAGGGTTAGCTAGAACGACCGGATCATCCGCTTGCGGGCCGCTATGGATGCCGCACTCGCTCTTGTCCCAGCCGCGCCAGCGCCCGGCGCGCGGGATCTTCGCCGGGGAGTACTTTCGAAGTGCACGGCGCGCAGCCGACCGAAGGGTAACCTTTCGCCTCGAGCGGATGGCGCGGCAGCTTGTGTTCCGTCGAAATAGGCGTCGAGGCGCGCCTTGTCCCAATCGGCGAGGGGGTTGATCTTGAGGCGGCCTTCATCTTCCTCGAAGCGGGGCAGGGCATTGCGCGTCTTGCCCTGGAACGCCTTGCGGCCTGAAATCCATGCGTCGAACGGGGCGAGCGCCCGGCGCAGCGGCTCGACCTTGCGCAGGTCGCAGCAGCCATCGGGATCGTAGGACCAGCGCAGCGAGGTCTGGTCCTTCAGCGCGAGGCGATATGGGTCGGGGCGGAACACGCGCAGATCGACGAAGCCCAGGCGTTCGGCGAGCTCGTCACGATAGGCGAGGGTTTCGCCGAATATCTTCTGCGTGTTGACGAAGATCAGCGGCACCGCCTTGTCGATCGTGCGCGACGAGGTGGAGCAGGACCGCGCTTTCGGAGCCAAACGAGCTGACGAGCGCGATATCCTGCCACGGCGGGTCGGCGAACAGGCCGCGCAGCATCTCGCCCGTTTCGACACCTGCCCAGCTGCGCCTCGAGCGCCAGCGGCATCAGCGGCAGTGAAGGCGGGCGTCCGTATCGATCGCGTCGACGCATACGCACCGCCTCACCCATGACGCAGCTTCCAGATCGGCACCGCAGCCGTCGGCGGCGGCTTGATAGGCATATGGGAAAGGCTGCGAGGCAGACTTCGTTCAGCGGCTTTTCTGGGGCGAAGCTGTCGAAACCGCAGCGGCGCATGAAGGCGAGTTGGTCGACGAGAACATCGCCCTGCGGCGCGGAGTTCGCCGGTATAGCCGGCTTCGCGAAGAATGCGCGCCGAGGAGTAGCCGCGGCCGTCCTTGAAGCCGGGAAAGGCGACTTCGATCAGACGTCAGTTTGTCAAGGTGCGGGAGCAGAGCGCGAGCGTCGTCGCCGGCCTCCAGACGCACGGCAGTCGCTTCCACTGCCCCTCGAGGAACGCGTCGAGCGTGACGGCGGGTTGCTCATCCATAGATCGCCTCCTTGAACGGGGCGAAGCCAAGACGTCGATACGTGTCCAGAAATCGCTCGCCGCCTTCGCGTGATTCCAGATACTTGTTGGTCACCCGTTCGACCGCGTCGACGATGCCGTCTTCGTCGAAGCCCGGGCCGGTAATCTTGCCGAGGCTGACATCTTCCGCGCCCGAGCCACCGAGCAGCAGCTGGTAGTTTTCCGTCCCTTTCTTATCGACGCCGAGGATGCCGATATGTCCGGCATGGTGGTGGCCACAGGCATTGATGCACCCGCTGATCTTCATTTTCAGCTCACCGATTTCGCGCTCTTTCGGGGCCAGTCGCTGTGCGATCTTCTGCGCGACGGGGATCGAGCGGGCGTTGGCGAGGCTGCAATAATCGAGACCGGGGCAGGCGATGATGTCCGAAGCCAGATCGAGATTGGCGCTGGCGAGGCCGGCGGCGTCGAGCGCCTGCCACAGGGCGTAGAGGTCGGCCTTGCGGACGTGCGGCAGGACGATGTTCTGCGCGTGCGTCACGCGCAGTTCGTCGAAGCTGTAACGCTCGGCGAGATCGGCCATGACGTCGATCTGGTCCGCCGAGGCATCGCCGGGGATGCCGCCGACGGGCTTCAGGCTGATGTTGGCGATGGCGTAACCGGGCTGCTTGTGCGGCTTGACGTTGGCCTGCACCCAGACGCGGAAATCGGGGTCGGACAGGTCGAGATCGTCCGGTGCGGCTTCAAACGCCGGTTCGCCGAACATCGCGGTGATGCGCGCAAGTTCGGCGGCGGGCGGGTCGATGCCCAGCGCCTTCACGTGCGCGAATTCTTCCTCGACCTGGCGGCGATATTCGTCAGCGCCGAGTTCGTGGACCAGGATCTTGATCCGCGCCTTGTAGATATTGTCGCGGCGGCCGTAGCGATTGTACACGCGCAGGCAGGCCTCGACATATGAAATGATATCATCTGCGCCCACGAAATCCTTGATTTCCGGGGCAATCATCGGCGTGCGGCCCATGCCGCCACCGACGAACACACTGGCGCCGAGTGGCCGTCACGCTCGACCAACTGCGATGCCGATATCGTGCAGCCGCATCGCCGCGCGGTCTTCGTCAGCTGGCAATGACCGCGATCTTGAACTTGCGTGGCAGGGCCGAGAATTCGGGGTGGAAGGTGCTCCATTGCCGCAGCAATTCGGCCCAAGGGCGCGGATCGGCGACTTCGTCCGCCGTCGCGCCGGCATATTGGTCCGACGAGATGTTGCGGATGCAGTTGCCGCTGGTCTGGATCGCGTGCATTTCGACCGTCGCGAGATCGGCAAGGATGTCGGCCGCATCCTCGAGCTTGATCCAATTATACTGGATGTTCTGCCGGGTCGTAAAATGGCCATAGCCACGATCATATTTGCGCGCGATCGTCGCCGAGCATGTGCATCTGGCGGCTGTCGAGCGTGCCATACGGGACCGCGACGCGTAGCATATAGGCGTGAAGTTGGAGGTAGAGGCCGTTCATCAGCCGCAGCGGCTTGAACTGGTCCTCACTCAGTTCGCCCGCGATACGGCGGCGCACCTGGTCGCGAAATTCGGTCGACGCGGGCGTCGACCATGGCCTGATCATATTCGTCATATTTGTACATCAGATCACCCATTCGCCGGCAGCGGGGTCGGCGGGTTTCAGTGTGAGATCGGGCCGCACGGTGGGGCCGAGCGCACGGACCCGGTCCTTGATATGCGCGGGGCGGGGGCCTTCCGGGGTGGCGATGGCTTCGATGGCATAAGGCACATTGACGCGCCGCGCGCCATCCTCGGCCGCGAGGATAGTGTCGCCGTGTTCGCCGACATCGACAGCATCCTCGACATGGATCGACCAATCCCGACCCGTCCACCAGGTGACGGCGCCGGTCTTCAAATCGTTTCCGGTCAACAGCTTCACGCCAATTCCTCCGCACGCGTGGCAAGAACGTGCAACCGGTCTTCGGCATCGGACAGACGAACGACTTCGCCGACGACCAGGATCGCTGGGCTCAACACCTTCTCACGCTCGACCAGATCGCCGAGGTCAGCAAGCAGGGTCCGCATCGCGCGGCTGCCGGGCAGCGTTCCGCGTTCAAGCACCGCAACCGCCGTTCCCGGGTCGACACCCTCGGCCATCAGCTTGTCGGCGATCGCCCGCGCGGCGGTGACGCCCATATAGATCACGAGCGTGCGGCCATGTCCGGCAAGTCCCGCCCAGCTTTGGTCGGCAAGCCCTTGACACGTCCCGGCGACGAAACTGACCGCGGACGACCAGTCGCGATGGGTGAGGGGAAGCATGGCTTCCGCCGCGCAGCCGAGCGCGGCGGAGACACCCGGAATGACTTCGACGGGCAGTTTTGCGGCGCGCACCGCCTCGACCTCTTCCCCGCCACGGCCGAAGATAAACGGGTCGCCGCCCTTCAGCCGCACGACGATGCTGCCCGCCTTCACATGCGCGACGATCAGCGCATTGATGGCCGATTGGGGCAGCGTATGGCGATCACGCTTCTTGGCGACCGAAATGCGCTGCGCGCCTTCGCGGACATAGGCGAATACGCCTTCGCCGACGAGCCCGTCATGGACGACGACGTCGGCAACGCGCAGCGCTTCAACGGCCTTGACGGTCAGCAGGCCGGGGTCGCCCGGACCTGCACCGACGAGGATGACGCGCCCGCGCGCTTCGGGATCGAGAAGTGTGACCATTCGCCGACACTTGCTGCGTGGCCGTAGGGACCTCAAGTCAGCGATGCTTGGCCGCGACTTAGTTCAGCTATCGCGCAATCCCGGGATCGCCGATGGCCTGGGCGTTCGTCTCTTCAACCGAAGCGACGGGATAGGCGCAGTAATCGGCGGCGTAGAAGGCGCTGGGGCGGTGATTGCCCGACAGGCCGACCCCGCCGAACGGCGCGGCCGACGAAGCGCCGTTGGTCGGGCGGTTCCAGTTGATGACGCCTGCGCGGACGCCCCACCAGAAGTGATCGAACAGTTCGGGCGAACCGCCGATCAGCGAGGCGCTAAGCCCGAAACGCGTGGCATTGGCCTCGGCAATCGCGGCATCGAAATCAGGCACACGGATCATCTGGAGCAATGGACCGAACAATTCCTCGTCGGACGATCGGCCACGGCGGTGACGTCGATCAGGCCGGGAGTGAGAAACGGCTTGTCGGCCTGCGGGCGCTGCATGTGGATCAGCGGTTGCCCACCGGCCATGACGAGCGATACGGCGGCTTCCTCGCATGGCGTCGGCCGCGCTGGTTGTCGATCACCGGGCCCATGAACGGCGCGGGGTCGGCATGAGGGTGGTCGACGATGATCCGCGCGGCAAGCTTGCGGATCGCTGCGACCAGCGCGCTCGTGCTGTCCGTCGCGGACGATCAGGCGGCGTGCAGCGGTGCAGCGCTGCCCGGCGGAGAGGTAGGCCGATTGAACGACGATGGCGGCCGCCGCGTCGGC
The DNA here is from genome assembly GCA_963740775.1 of uncultured Alphaproteobacteria bacterium. Lineage (GTDB taxonomy): Bacteria > Pseudomonadota > Alphaproteobacteria > Sphingomonadales > Sphingomonadaceae > Sphingomonas_O. The sequence goes on from CAVUFE010000005.1 coordinate 530,957, forward strand.
ATCGGGCGCATCCCACACGACGATCGGATTGTTGCCGCCCATTTCCAGCGCGAGCATCCGGCCGGGATCGTCGGCGAACTGGCGATTGAGCGCGACGCCGGTACGCGCGGAGCCGGTGAACAGCAGGCCGTCGATGCCGGGATGCGCCGCCAAGGCGCGGCCTTCGTCCGGCGCCGCCGATCAGCAGCCGCACGGCATCTTCGGGTACGCCCGCTTCGTGCAGGCAATCGACCAGGATGACCGCGGTGGCCGGGGTCTTCTCCGACGGTTTGAATACAATCGTGTTCCCCGCGAGCAGCGCGGGCACGATGTGCCCGTTGGGCAGATGCGCGGGGAAATTATACGGCGCCAAGCACCGCCAGCACGCCATGCGGGCGGTGCTTGCAGCACCTGGCGCAGTCCCATGTCGCCGTCCTGGCGCCGAGTGGGCGTGCGTTCGTCATAAGCGCGGATCGAGATGTCGACCTTGGCGATGACCGAGCGCGACTTCGGTTTCGGCCTCCCAGAGCGGTTTGCCGGTTTCGCGGGCGATCAGGTCGGCGAGCGCGGCGATCTGGCGGTTGCGGACGACATTGGCGAAGCGGCGCAGCGTTTCGGCGCGAAATGTCGGCGCTTGCGTGCCCAAGTCGCGCTCGGCGCTGCGCGCGCGAGCGACTTCGAGCATCGACATCGCCGAAGTGGAGCGCGGCCGAGCAGTGCGCCGGTGGCGGGTTCGAAGGATTGGAGATCGGCCATGACGGTGGTCCCTAGCCGTTCGCCAGCGCTTCGCCCATATGTCGGATCGCGGCGATTTTCGCGTGAAGCGGTGCCCAATCGTCCCGCTCGGCGATGGCTGCCCACAAGCGCCTCGACCTCATCGATCAGCATCGAACAGGGCTCGGGCAGCGACCAATAGGGATGATCGCGCCGTTCGCGAGCATCGAAGAAATAGCGATCGATCGATTGCGCCGCTCTCGCTCAGGTCGCGCTCGATCTGCTGAACGCGGGCAATGTCGGCGTCGAGGCCCTGTTTTTTGGCGCCGAGCCTCCAGAGGAAGCGGTCGACCAAGGCGTCGACATAAATCTGGCCGAACGGTTCGATCGCGCCAGCAAGCGCATCCGAATTGGCTGATCGGTCGCAGGGCGATAGCGAGTTGCACCAAATTCCAATGGATCGCCTCGGCCTGCCGCCCGAAACTATAAAGGCCGATCTGATCGAAATAGGCCGCGGTGAAGCCCGCATCGAACGCCGGGGCAAAACGCCACGGCCCATAGTCAAAACTCTCGCCGGTTATGTTGATGTTGTCGGTGTTGAGCACGCCGTGGACGAAGCCTGCGGCCATGTAGCTGGCGGCAAGGCGTGCGGTGCGGCGTACGGTGTGGGCGAGCAGGCGCTGTGGCGCGTCGGGGCCATCGTCTTCTCCGAAATAATGTTTGAGGCAATAGGCGGTGAGGCGGCGCAATTCGTCCTCGAGACCGAGCGTCGGCGAGCCGTTGGAAACTGCCGATGCGAATATGGCCATGGCTGAGGCGGACCAGAACGGCGGAGCGGGTGGGCGAGGGTTCGTCACCGCGTTGCAGTTGTTCGCCGGTTTCGATCACGGACAGGGTGCGCGAAGTTTCGACGCCCAGCGCTTCCAGCATTTCGGTGGCGAGGATTTCGCGGACCGCGCCCTTCAGCGTCAGGCGGCCGTCGCCGAAGCGGCTGTACGGCGTGGTGCCCGATCCTTTGGTGCCGAAATCCATCAGGCGGCCCGCGATCGTCCATGCATTGCCGAACAGGAAGCCGCGACCGTCGCCGATTTCGGGATTGTAAACGCGGAACTGGTGGCCGTGATAGCGCAAGCGCGAACGGCTGGGGCTGGCCGCCATCGAAAGGCTTGAAAGCGACCGAAATGATCGATCCAGTGTACTGTCGCTTCAGGCCTGCCAAGGCCCGATCTCCGCTGCGGCGCGATCGTTGCGAAAGCGCAGGCGGTGTTCGGGGAAAGTTCGCTGCCGCCACCGGGATCGGCCAGGAAATCGGCGACCTCATCGATCGCGCGAGCGGGCAAGAATGGTTGATCGTCAGGCACCATGCGGCGATAGCGGCGGCGATGAGTGACGCGGCAAGCGAGCGGTTATGCTGGCAATCGGCAGCCGGACGGGCTGCGGCTGCATTACCGAGTGTATGGCGCTGCAAACAGACAAGGCGCCGGTGCTGTGCCTACCCGGGCTGACGCGAAACTGGCGCGATTATGCCGCGCTTGCCACGCATTTGACGCATCGCACGACAGGTCTATTGCGATGGATTTTCGCGGACGTGGCGGCAGTGAATATGCCAAGGATTCGTCAGCTACACGCCGCTGATCTATGCCGCCGACGTCGAGCTGCTGCTGGCCGAACTGAGCATCGAGAAATTCGTCGCGATCGGGACTTCGCTGGGCGGGATCGTCTCGCTGATCCTTGGCGGCGCGAAGCCCGAGCGGCTGGCGGGACTGGTGCTCAACGATGTCGGGCCGGTGATCGACGCGGCCGGGCTCGAGCGGATCAAATCCTATGCCGGCAAGAGCCAGTCCTGGCCGACCTGGGTGCATGCCGCGCGGGGCATCGCCGAGATCAATGCGGCGGCCCATCCGGACTATCAAGCTCGAGGACTGGATCGCGATGGCCAAGCGGGTCGTGCCGGCTCAAATCGTCGGGCCGCATCGTGTTCGATTATGACATGGCCATCGCCGAGCCGCTCAAGGCGCCGGGCGGCGGAGGCTGGGGTCGATCTATGGCCGTTGTTCGAGGCGGTGCGCGGCGTGCCGACGTTATACCTTCGCGGCGAATTGTCGGACATTCTGTCGTCGGCGACGCTGGCCGAAATGGTCGCGCGGGGCGGTGGCGAGGCGGTGACTGTGCCCGGGGTCGGCCACGCGCCGACGCTCGATGAACCGGTGGCGCGCGGGGCGATCGACGCGCTTGCTCGCCCGCGCGAGCTGATGAAAATGCTGCACATCTTTGGCGCCGAGCCCCGAGAGGTCGCGGTCGAACGCGCCGCGCGCGTTGCCAGCGGAGCTGCCGCGCGAACTCAAGCATTTTATCGATGACGCGGCGCATCTGCCCGCGTTCGAGTGTCCGGTGCTGCGGCGCTGAGCGAGCCGCTGCCCCTGGGCGGCAAGGTCTCGCTGCCGCGCTACACCCGCATCGCACAGGGCGTGGCAGGCTGCCGATCTGGCGCTGACCTACGGTCCGCCGCGCTCGACGTGCTGTCGCCAAGCGCATTTTCGGCGACGAAGTTGCCCGACGATCGTCCATCATGAAGGCGCGCGAGAGCGCGAGGTCCGATATATGACCGACTGGTCCGCCGCCTGGTCCGGCCGGCCGCGGCGGCGGTGATCGGTGCCGACGAGATCGAGGACGGCGTCGATCTCGACGGCCTTTTCGCCCGGCAAGCCCGGCGGCGGCGCTGGCAGGTCTCGAGCGCCAGCGCGGTGATTTCGTCATCGGCTGCATCAGCCCGCTGCGCTCCGGTCTCGGGCTCGCCGCGCTGGTTCGGGCGGCATCGGCAATTCCCAATGCGAAGCTGGTCGGTCATCGGCGGCGGGCCGGATGCCAATGCGCTGGCCGGCGAAGCGCGCCGCGCGGGACTGGGCAATCGCCTCGATCCTGCCCGGGCAGGGTGCGCGACCTGGCCAAGGCGTTGCGCCAGTTCGACCTGCTGGCCGTCCCATCGGGCGGGATCGAGCACTTCACATTGCTCGAGGCGATGGCGACGCGGTTTGCCAATCGTCGCGCCGGAGGGGCGCGCCTGCCGCCGGACAATCCGCATTATGGCGATGCCGGACGGGTCTGCGTGACGCACCTGATGCGGCTGGCGGGAAATCGCGATCTGCGTGAGCGGCATCGGCGCGGCCAATCGCGAGGCGGCAAGTTGCGGGCCATGATGCCAAGCGGATGGTCGCGCGTTATACCCAGATATATAGCGACGCTGCAGGCGTGATCGATATTAGGTGAATTGCAGGCGTCCGCGATAAGGCGAGGCGAGCTTTGGGAGCGGTGAATTGTTCAAGGGTTTGAAGCCGATCGTCTATCAGGGCCGCGAAGTGTGGCCGCTGATCGAAGGCGGCAAAGGCGTGTCGGCGACCAATCATGCATCGGCCGGCGCCTGGGCCGCGGCGGGCGGCATCGGCACCGTCAGCGCGGTCAATGCCGACAGCTATGACCCGACCGGCAAGATCGTGCCCGCAGGTCTATGTCTCGCGCACCCGCGCGGAGCGGCATCAGGAACTGATCCAATTCGCCGTCGAAGGCGCGGTCGAACAGGTCAAGCGCGCGCACGACATCGCCGGCGGCAAGGGTGCGATCAACATCAACGTGCTGTGGGAAATGGGCGGCGCGCAGACCATTCTCGACCAGGTGCTGGAACGCACCAAGGGGCTGGTCGCGGGCGTCACCTGCGGCGCGGGCATGCCGTATCGCCTGAGCGAGATCGCCTCGAAGCACGGCGTGTCGTACCTGCCGATCATCAGTTCGGGCCGTGCGTTTCGCGCGCTGTGGAAGCGGGCCTATTCCAAGGCGGCGGACCTGCTGTCGGCAGTGGTGTACGAAGACCCCTGGCTCGCCGGCGGGCATAACGGCCTGTCGAACGCCGAAGACCCGCTAAAGCCCGAAGATCCCTATCCGCGCGTCAAGGCGCTGCGCGACGTGATGCGCGAAGGCGGCATTCCCGACGAAACCCCGATCGTCATGGCGGGCGGCGTGTGGAGGCTGCGACGAATGGGAGCATTGGATCGACAATCCCGAACTCGGGCAGGTCGCGTTCCAGTTCGGCACGCGCCCGCTGCTGACCACCGAAAGCCCAATTCCGCAGGGGTGGAAGGACCGGTTGATGACGCTGGAGGAGGGCGATGTCCTGCTCCACCGCTTCTCGCCGACCGGCTTTTATTCAAGCGCGGTGCGCAATCCGTTCCTGCGCAACCTCGAGGGTCGATCGCAGCGCCAGATCGCCTATTCGAAGGAGCAGGTCGGCGATCACACCCATCAGCTCGACGTCGGCGTGAAGGGCAAGAATTTCTGGGTGACGCTGGGCGATCTGCAGCATGCCCGCGAATGGTACGGGCTGGGTTATACCGATGCGCTCAAGACGCCGGACAACACACTGGTGTTTCGTGACGCCCGAGGAGAAGGTCGATGATCCGCAAGGATCAGGCGGATTGCATGGGTTGCCTGTCGCATTGCGCTTTCTCGGCGTGGAAGGACCATGATGACTGGTCGACCGGCTATCTTGCCGATCCGCGCAGCTTCTGCATCCAGAAAACGCTGCAGGACATCGCGCATGGTGGCCCGGTCGAGGAAAATCTGATGTTCGCGGGTCATTCGGCGTATCGCTTCAAGAAAGACCCGTTTTATTCGAACGGGTTCGTGCCCAGCGTGAAGCAGTTGGTCGATCGCATCCTGACGGGGGCATGATGCGCGCTTTGGGGGTCATCGTCGTCTTGTCGCTGGCTACGCCTGGCGGCTGCGGCGGTAAAGCCGCAAGGCGCCGCCTTACTGGGCGTCGATCGTGCCCAGCAAGGCGCGGACGCGGACCGGGCCGGGGCGCAATTTCCCCGGCGCATGGCTGTATCAGCGCAGCGGGCTTGCCGGTGCGCGTGATCGCGACATATCCCAATTGGCGCAAGATCGCCGATCCGGACGGGCAAGGCGGCTGGATCCAGTCCAACATGCTGACCGACAAGCGCACCGGCGCTGATCATCGGCGGCGTGCGCGAGATGCGCGATCATCCCGATGATAGTGCGCAGTGTCGCGTGGCGCGTGGCGCCCGGCGTGGTCGGCACGATCAGCGAATGCGACGCGCGCTGGTGTCGCTTCGAGATCGACGGCAAGCGCGGATATGTCGCGCGTGGCGGGCTTTGGGGTCTGTCGCCCGGGGAGCAGCTGCCCTGATTGTCCTGCTCGCGGCCGTCGCGGGCGCGATCTTTGGAAGTTTTCTCGCGACGTTGCTGTTGCGCTGGCCGGCAGGGCGCGAGCCTCGGCGGGCGGTCGGCATGTGACGGTTGTGGCAGACGGTTGAGCGCGGTCGAACTGGTTCCGCTGATCGGATGGCTGGTTGCGCATGGTCGATGCCGGACTTGCGGCGCGCGATTGATCGGCTGCACCCGATCATCGAGCTGGCGTGCGCGGCTTTGGCGGCAATGCGCCTTTGCGCCGTTGCCGCTGGCGCCAGCGGCGGCGGTGGCGTCTGCGTCGTTGATGCTGCTGACGCTCGCGGTGCTCGATCTGCGGCACTTCTGGTTGCCCGACCGCTTGACCATCCCTTTTGCGGTGTCAGGACTTTGTGCGGCGCGATCATGCCGCCGTCGCCTGTCGAACGGGTCACGAGTGCGGTGGGCGGATGGCTGATCCTGACCGCGATCGCCTGGGGCTATCGCCGTCTGCGCGGCCGGACCGGACTCGGCGCGGGCGATGCGAAATTGTTTGCCGGCATCGGCGCATGGATCGGTGCGGAATTGCTGCCTTCGTCCTGCTTGGGCGCGAGCTGTTGGCGGCTTGCTGTAGCGGCACTGTTGCATGCTGGCGCTGGGCGACTGATCTCCGCGACGACGCGGATGCCGTTCGGGACATTGCTGGCCGTTGCCGCGCTGCCCGCGATCTACTGGACGGCGCTGATCTGATCGCGCAGTCTATCGCGCCAAAAAGGAGAGCGGGATGGCAGAGATATGGTGGCGGTGCTGCAGGCGCAGCGTAGTGCGTTCGATGCGGAAATGCCGGTCAGCGAAGCGGTCCGGCGCGACCGGATCGACCGCGTCATCGCGCTGATGCGGCAAGCATGGCGAGGCGTTTGCCGCCGCGCTGAGCGAGGATTTCGGCCATCGCAGCCGCGTGCAGTCGCTGCTGACCGATATCGTCGCGACGATCCGGTCGGCCAAGCACGCCAAAAAGCATCTGTCGACGTGGATGAAGCCCGAAAAACGCCCGCTCGACTTTCCGCTCGGGCTGCTCGGGGCGCAAGGCGCGGGTCGAGTTTCAGCCCAAGGGCGTCATCGGCATCATCGCGCCATGGAATTTCCCGGTGCAGCTGAGTTTCGGCCCGCTGATCGGCGCGCTCGCTGCGGGCAATCGCGCGATGATCAAGACCAGCGAATTCACGCCAGCTGTCGCCGCGCTGACCGAGGCAGCGATCGCCGAATATCTTCTCGCCCGACGAAGTCGCGGTGTTCAGCGGCGGGCCGGAAGTGGGGCAGGCATTCGCCAAATTGCCGTTCGATCATCTGATCTTCACCGGTGCGACGGGGATCGGCAAGCACATCCTTCACGCCGCCGCCGACAATCTGACCCCGGTGACGCTCGAGCTCGGCGGCAAATCGCCGACGATCATCGGCCGATCGCGGATGTGAAAGCGGCGACCGAGCGTGTCGCCTTGGGCAAGATGATGAACGCCGGGCAAATCTGCCTCGCGCCGGATTATCTCTTGGTTCCAGAGGAAAAGGAGGCAGAGGTGATAGACGGGCTTAAGTCCGCGGTCTCGCTGCTTTACCCCAAACTGCTCGACAATGACGATTATGCCAGCGTCATCAACGCGCGTCATCGCGACCGGTTGAAGGGCTATCTCGACGACGCCAAGGCCAAGGGCGCCGAGCTGATCGAGGTGAACCCGCGCGGGCGAGGATTTTTCGGCGACCAACGGCAACAAGCTGCCGCTGACCATCGTCCGCAATCCGACCGACGACATGACGGTGATGCAGGAAGAGATTTTCGGCCCGATCCTGCCGGTCAAGACCTATAGCCGGACCGAGGATGCGGTGGCCTACGTCAACGCGCACGACCGCCCGCTCGGCCTTTATTATTTCGGCAGCGATGGCGGGGAGGAGCGCCGCGTGCTCGACCGGACCGTGTCGGGTGGGGTCACCGTCAACGATGTCGTCTTCCACGTCAGCATGGAGGATCTGCCATTCGGTGGCGTCGGGCCCAGCGGGATGGGCAGCTATCACGGGCGCGACGGGTTCAAGACTTTCAGCCATGCGCGTGCGGTCTACCGCCAGCCCAAGATCGACGTCGCCAAGCTGGCGGGGTTCAAGCCGCCTTATGGCGCGGCGGCCGAGAAGGCGATCGCGCGGGAGATGAAGGCGTGAACCTGGCGCGATCTGGATGCGCTGGCGACAGCGGCGGCGATCAAATCGGGCGAGATTACCGCTCTGGAGGCGGTCGATGCGGCAATCGCGCGGGCGGAGGCGCTCGATCCCAAGCTCGGCTTCATGGTCACGCCCGATTACGACCGTGCGCGTGATCTGGCACGCAAGGCGAGCCGCGACGCGCCGTTTGCGGGCGTGCCGTTCCTGATCAAGGATCTGGACGATTATCGCGGTCTGCCGACGCGGATGGGGTCACGGCATACGCAGGGTTTCCCTGCCGCCGAGCGGACAATCGGCCTTCGTCGATGCGCGTGCTCGCCGCCGGACTGATCCCGATCGGCAAGAGTGCGACGCCCGAACATGGTTTCCTGCCGACGACGGAGCCGACGGGTTTCGAACCTACGCGAAACCCGTGGGATATCAGCCGTTCCTCAGGCGGGTCGTCAGGTGGTGCGGCATCCGCGACTGCCGCGCACGTCGTGCCTTTCGCCCATGCCAGCGACGGCGGTGGATCGATCCGGATTCCCGCGTCGTGCTGCGGCCTGTTCGGTCTCAAGCCAACGCGCGGGCGAACGCTGGATACGGGCGGAGGTCGGCCATTTCTCCATCGAATTGTCGGTGCAATCCTGCGTTTCGCGCAGCGTGCGCGACAGTGCCGCATTGCTGGCGGCGGTGGAGGGGTCAGCAATTGCGCACCTCGGCAATGTGACCGGCGCGAGCACGCGCCGGCTGCGCGTCGGCATGGTCATCCCGGGGGTGAATGGACGCGCGCCCGATGATGCTGTCGCGGCGACCGTCTTGCGCATGGCGGAGGTTTTGCGTGAGTTGGGGCATGAGGTGGTCGCTACGCGATGGCCCGAAGCCTTCGGCGCAATCGGCGATCATTTTCTGACGATCTGGTCTGCGGGTGCGGCAAGGCTGGTCGCGGACGCGCGCGCCAAACTGGGCCGTGATGTCGGCCCTGAAGATTACGAACCGTTCAGCCTGGCCATGGCCGCCGCCGTGGCAATGGCACCCCCAGGGGCGCTAGAGGCGGCGACGAGCCGATATTGTCCGGGCTGGACGGCGCGCACGACGCATGGTTCGCCGATCAGGACGTGGTGATGTCGCCGGTGCTCGGCAGTCCGCCGGTAGCCCTTGGCCATGTTGCAGGGACGGTGCCGATCGACGCGATGACCGAGCGGCTCAATGCCTATGTCGGCTGGACGCAGCCCTTCAACGTCACCGGGGCCCCGGCGATGAGCGTGCCGGGAGGGCTGGCTGATGGATTGCCCGTCGGGGTTCAGTTCGGCGCGCGTATCGGCGACGAGCGCACATTGATCGAGCTGGCCTATGAGCTGGAGGAGGCCATGCCCTGGGCCGATCAGCGCCCGCCAGTCAGCGCGTAAGGTTCAGCCCGGCGTTCTCGGGCAACCCGCACATCAGGTTCAGGTTTTGCACCGCCGCGCCGCTGGCTCCCTTGCCGAGATTGTCGAGGACCGCGACAAGTCGCGCCTGCGTCTCGCCCGCATCGGTAAACGCGTAGAGGTCGAGCCCGTCCCACGGCGCCGAGCCTTCGACGAGTACCAATTCGTCGGGTTGGTCGTCATGTACGGTGACGATCTTGTTGCCAGAAAAAGCTTCTGCGAGGGCATCGAGCAACGCCGTGCGCGATGGGCGGGCCGGTAGCGCGGCAAGGTGTAGCGGGACTTCCACGATCATCCCGCGAAACGCGTGCGTCACGGCCGGGGCGAAGATCGGGGCATAGCGCGAGACCGGCATGCCGCTGCATTTCGGGGACATGCTTGTGGTCGAGCGACAAGCCGTAAGCGCGGTGGGCAAGCGCGGGCTCGTCGGCGATTCGCCCGATCAGCGCCTTGCCGCCGCCCGAATAGCCCGACACGGCATTGACGCTGAGCGGCCAGTCCGCCGGAAGCAGGCCGGCACGCACAAGCGGCGTGACAAGGGCAAGAAAGCCGGAGGGATAACAGCCCGGATTCGATACACGCGTCGCATTCGCGACGTCGAAACCGAGTTCGGGGAAGCCATAGGTCCAGCCATCGACGACGCGATGTGCGCTCGACGCGTCGATGACGCGCGTCGAGGTATTGTCGATCAGTGTCACTGCCTCGAGCGCCGCATCGTCGGGCAAGCACAGGATGGCGATATCGGCCGCGTTCAGCGCTTCGCGTCTGGCCTGCGCATCTTTGCGTCGTGTTTCTTCGAGGATCAGAAGCTCGAAGTCCGGCCGATCGGCCAGCCGGGCTTCGATCTCCAGACCGGTGGTGCCCGCCGCGCCGTCGATGAACACGCGCGTCATGACTGGCTCAGCGCGGTCATTAGCACATAGCCAGGCAGGCCAGCCGCCGTCTTGCCCCAGGCATAGCCGCCGCTGATATCGAGCACATTGAAGGTTTCGCCAGCGGTGAGGGCGCGCCGCCTGCGAAGCGCTGTCGGCGGCTCGGGCGAGAAGCGGGGTGTCCGCCGTGACCCGGTACGCCAACGCACGCGCATAATGGGGCGCAAACACTTCATGGGCGAGTTCGATATCGGCGATGTCACCGCGCACGGCATGGGTCGTCGGGTCGAGTTTGACTGAACGGCCGCTCAGCCTCAGCCGCTCACGCGGCCGCGCGCTCTCCACGGTCGGCGGCAATGAGGCGCCCGAATTGGTCAAGAAACTTGGTCCCCTCATTCGTCAACAGAACGAATATGTTGCGACGATCGCTTTCGTCACGCTGGCGGCGCAGATAGCCCAAGAGAACCCAACCGGTTCAAGGCGCGTGTCACGACCGGTTTCGACACCCCAGCCCGCGAGCTAGCCCGCGAACGGTATGCGGGCCGTTGGTGAGGTGAACAAGCAGGAGAAGCGCCATCTGACGATTGGTCAGATCGGGTTCGCCCGAACGCACATAATCGACCAACGTCTGCATCCAGGTGGTCAACGGAAATTGCGCCACGATTGTCTCCTCGTATTCGTTAACGAAGCAGACAACGAAGGGTTGCGGAGCGAAACGATCCTAAGCGAACCTGCGTCGCAATAGTGACCAGACCGCGCGCAAGGCCCAGCGCCTCGCCGCCACGCGGACGGCCGGGCTTGGCGGACGGCATCCAGGCAAACGTGTCCAGGTGCAGCCATGGGATATCGGGGCGACGAAGCGCCGGAGAAACAGGGCCGCGGTTACCGCGCCCGCAAAGCCACCCTCTGGCGCGTTGTTGAGATCGGCAATGTCCGACTTGAGCATATCGTCATAACCGTCGTGCAACGGCAACCGCCACAGTGGATCGTCGGTGGCCGATCCCTGCCGTCATGGCTTCGCCGGCCAGGTCGTCGTCATTGCGAAATGTCGCGGGAGGTCCGGGCCCAGGGCCACCCGCGCGGCGCCGGTCAGTGTCGGCAAAGTCGATCAGCAGGGCGGGTCGCGTCTCGCACGCTCGCGCCAGAGCGTCGCCGAGGATCAGCCGCCCTTCGGCATCGGTATTGGCGATCTCGACGGTCAGGCCCTTGCGGCTGGCTCAGAATATCTCCGGGCCGGAACGCATTGCCCGCAATCGCATTTTCCACCGCCGGAACAATCAGGTGTAGCCGCACCTTCAGCCGTGCGCGCATGATCAGCCCAGCGAGCGCCAGCGCGTGTGCCGCCCCACCCATGTCCTTTTTCATGTTCCGCATGCCCGACGCCGGCTTGATGTCGAGACCGCCGGAATCGAACGCCACACCCTTGCCGACAATGGCGAGGCGGGGATGGGCGGAGTCACCCCATTCTAGCTCGATCAATCGCGGCGCATGGCTGCGCGCGGCGGCGCGGCCCGACGGCGTGGATCATCGGATATTCGCGTTCCAGCTCGGCGCCCTCGATGACAGTCAGAACGGCGCCGTGGAGCTTGGCGAGCTTCTCGGCTTCACCGGCGATCTCGCCGGGCCCCATGTCCTGAGGGGGCGTGTTGACCATGTCGCGTACCAGTGCGACAGCCTGAGCCTCCGCGACCACTGGTTCGATCCGCGCGGGTTCGGCGGTGAGCAGGATGCGTGCCCCCTTGGCGGCATCATCTTTCCTGTACCGGTCGAAGCGATAGTGAGCGAGCATCCAGCCGAGTGCAGCATCCCCCGGCGTTCCGTTCGCCAGCCGGTACGTCCCCTGCGGCAGCGTGTCGGCGGCGCGCGCCAACGACCAGGCGCGCATGGCTGCGGCATCGGCAACGCCCGCGACGGCGATCATCGCGCCGTCATGCGGCACCAGCGACACGCTGTCCGCCTGCGCCTTGAACCCTGTCGCCTGTAGGACTGCGCGCACGGATGCGGGCTGGGCCGCAAGCCAGGTCTCGAGCCCCGCCTTGTCGACGACATGCAACGGAGTGGCGGACTGGCCCTTGTCGGGCTGGAGGAGCGCGGCGAAATCTGTCATTCGTCACAGCTAGGCACAGGAGCAGTTATGACAAGGGTGATACGGTACGCGGCGCTGCTGATGGCCGTTTCCGCATCCGCCAAGGCCCAGCAAATCGAGTTCCGTTACAAGATCCCGCCGCGCGTGGCGGCGTTCGCTCCGCTCAAGGCCTGGTTCGACGTCGACGCACGCACGACCCGCGCCAAGTTCAATCGTGAAGTGGTCGCGGCCCGGGCGGCGGCGCGCAAGGATGGCTTCCCGTTCCGCGGCTGGGGCGCGACGCGCGAGTGGAAGATCGTGACCGAAACGCCACGCTTCCTGTCGCTGTCTGTCGACGGTTATGATTATAGCGGGGGTGCGCATGGCATGCCTTGGTCGGGTGGGTTGCTTTACGACAAGGTCACACACCAGCGGATAAAGCCGATCACCTTGTTCACAGCCCCCGCGGCATTGTCGCGGGTCATCCGCGCCGACTTCTGCCGCCTGCTCGACAAGGAACGCGTCAAGCGGCGCGGCGAGCCGGTCGACCGCAAGGACATGTTCGGTGAGTGCATCGATCCGGTGGAATCGACTGTGATCCTTGGTTCGAGTTCGGGGCGTGCGTTCGACCGGATCGGCGTTCTCGTTGGGCCCTACGCCGCGGGCAGCTATGCCGAGGGGTCGTACGACCTCACCTTGCCCGTGACCCCGGCGATCGTAGCGCAGGTCAAGCAGCAGTATCGCACGGCGTTTGCCGTCCCCCGCTAGAACAACGTGCCCTGTGCCCCCGCAGGTGGGCGAAACAGGTCGGTTCTGAGGGGTGACATGGGTCGATCGAGGCCGTGTTTCCTGGCTGCGAGCTTCACGCGCGTTCTGATCAGGTCGTACCAGGCGCCCTGTCCGCGCATCCGGTCGCCAAAGCGCGGGTCGTTGTCGCGTCCGCCACGGATCGACTGGATGATCGCCATGACCTTGCCGGCGCGGTCAGGAAAATGGTCTTCGAGCCACGCGCGGAACAGCGGCGCGACTTCATGGGGCAGACGTACGGGGATGAACGAGACACGCTGCGCGCCGGCCGCCGCGCCGGCCGCCACGATCGCCTCGATCTCACCGTCGGTGATGCCGGGGACGATCGGGCTGATCGACAGTTGCACGGGCACGCCGGCCTTTGCCAGCAGTTCGATCGCGGCGAGTCGGCGGCGCGGGGCGGCCGCGCGTGGCTCCATGGTCATGGCGATGCGTGGCTCGAGCGACGTCACCGAAATCATGACGCCGGTCAGGCCTTTTGCCGCCATCGGCCCGAGCAGGTCGACGTCGCGCGTGACACGGTCGGACTTCGTGGTGATCATCAGGGGATGGTCGCATTCGGCCAGCACCTCGATGCAACCGCGCGTGATCCGCCAGTCGCGTTCGATCGGTTGGTAGGGGTCGGTGTTCGTCCCCATCGCGATCGGCGCGCACGAATAGCCACGCTTGGCCAGGGCGTGACGCAACAGGGCAGGGGCGTCGGGCTTGGCGAACAATCTGGTTTCGAAGTCGATCCCCGGCGACAGGTCGTGAAACGCGTGTGTGGGGCGCGCAAAGCAATAGATGCAGCCGTGCTCGCAGCCTCGATAGGCGTTGACCGATCGGTCGAAGGGCACATCGGGCGACTGGTTGCGTGACAGGATCGTCCTGGGATGCTCGACGGTGACGGTGGTCCGAAGCGGCGGCGGGACCCCGTCCAGCTGGTCTCGCTCGTCGAGCCAGTCGCCATCGGCCTCCCGTGCTGCCAGATTGAAGCGCTGAGGAACGTCGTTGCGGGTCGCCCCGCGATGAGCTCGCGCATCGGACATTACCGAAAACTAGAACATTATCAGAACATCGTCAACGCGATGCGAGTTGGGTGCCTTCCCGCGGCAGCTTCGGCCAACTCCTCTGCAGCAGGGCGTCCCGGCTGACCGTCGGCTTACCCGCCTGCTGCTGGTACATCCAGTAGTTTCGCAGCACGGTGGCGACATACCCGCGCGTCTCCCAATACGGAATGCTCTCGATATAAAGCAACGGATCATCTTGTGCCGCCGGATTGCCGTTCCACCGGCCGACGGGAGCGGGCCCGCAATTATAGGCCGCGATCACCTTGGGCAGCGCACCACCCGTGGCCGACATATCAGCGAGCTGTTCAATATACTTTTGTCCGAAAGCCATATTCGCGGCGGGCGAGTTGAGCCCGCCCGCGACGGTCATCCCGGACGTGCGCGTGATCAGCGCAGCAGTGGTCGGCAGCACTTGCATCAGTCCGCGCGCGCCGGCCCTGCTCACCGCATCAGCGCGAAAATTCGATTCCTGCAGCGCATGGGCGAATACCAGCGAACGGTCGACCCGCCAGCCACCCTCAGGAGCCCAGTTCTCGGGCAGGGGGTAGCGCCCCTCCACGGTCGTCCGCGCTCCTGCCGGGCCATTGTGCGCCAGCCATAATTGCGTCGCTGGTAGGCCGAGCTTCCCGGCAATCAAGGTTAGCGTGGCGTGCTCGGCGGGGATACCGATGCGCGCCTGCCACCGGAGCAGCGCGTCGGCACGTTCGCCTTCGCCAATTTCGCTTAGCGCTATCGCTGCCGCGACGGCGGGCCGCCCGGCAACGGTCGCAAACTGCGCCGATCCGTCATCGTCGCCTTTGGGTGTCAGGCCCAGCGCCGCCTGTGCCAGCATTCCATAGAAAGTCTCGCTGAGTTGCGCCGCCGCGCGCTGATGCGGCTGGATTTGCTCGGGCCGACCCGCAGCCATTGCGGCGCGCGCTGCCCAGAAATGCCCCGCCGCGATCATCTCGCTGTCGGACGCACGGCGCGCGACCCCATCGAAGCCTGCCAGCGCAGCGGCGAAATCCTTCTGACGCCATGCCGCCAGGCCTTCGACCCAATCGGCCTGCGAGGCCCATTCGCCAGATCCCGTGCGCGCCTTGGCAGCGAGTGCACGCGCGGCGGCATCATCGCCGGTAAGATAATAGGACCACGCAACGCGTTGACGCCACTCGGTCAGCGGTTCGGCCTGGAAATCACCTTCGCGCCCCGTGATCATCGCCTCGGCATCAGCCGGTCGATCATCCTTGATGAGCTGGAGCAGTTGCGGCCCCAAGGTCGCTGCGACGGCATCGCCGCCGACCGTTGCCGTGCGGCCACGGCGCGGCGCGCTGCCCAACCAGCGCAAATCGCGCACTGTCGGCAGTTGCGGCACCGCCATGGCGCCGCGCGCCGTGGCCAGCCGAACCAGCGTCGCACCTTCGGGCAGATCACGCGCGGCAAACGCAGCCGCTGCCAGCTGATCGGCGTCGGCCTTCGGCGAATTCTTCGCGGTCAGGATCAGCGCGCGTGCTTCCGCATGCAGCGGGCCGATACCCATCGCATCGAGTTTGGCAGTGGCACCTGACCAGTCGCTCGCCTTGATGGCTGCGAACACCACGCCGTAATCGGCACGCTGCTGTGGCAGTAACTGCGGCGCCAGGGCAGGGCCTTGTGCCATGGCCGTCTGAGCGCAAGCGCACAGCAAGGAGAAAACGTAGCGAAGTTTCATGCGTCGTCCTTGGGGAACAGCATCTGCATCAGCGGCCACATCGCTTTGCGACGCTCGCGATCGGGATCGTCCAGCAGCAGGCGTGGGTGGATCGTTGCGATCCCGGGAATATCGTCAAAGGCGAGTAGTTCGCGGCGCCTTTGATTGACGCGCGTGCCAAACAGGGCCTGCGCTGCAACGTCGCCCATCGCCCAGATCCTGAGCGGCTGGGCCAAAGTGACGTGACGGCGGAGCGCCTCGGTCGCTGGCTGCAGCAAGCTGGCGGGAAACCGGCCGTCGGGCGTTCGGCCCGGCAGCATCGTGGCCAGATAGACATCGTCGCGGGTCACTCCGACCGCCTTCAGCACCGCATCGACTTGCGCCTCGAGGGGGCCGGCGAACAACCGCCCGGCATCGACATCGACAAGTTCGGGCATGTCGACGACGATCATCGTCCCGCCGACCGGCCCCGAGGGGGCGAGCCGCCGCGTGCGCGGACCGACGTTGGCGAACACATCGCTCGTCATCAGCCACTCGGTCAGGGTCTCGAGCGTATCGGGGATCGCCACGGGGGCAGGGGCGGCGTCTTCGCGCGCCGTATCGACCTTGGGCCGAGACGCACGAGGCCGCGCCGGTTCGTCGAACCAGATCGCCGGGCTTTCGCCCGTCCACTCCTCGACACCCGCCGTTCGCCACCAGGCGTAGGCACTGTCGATTTCGGCAGTGATGGTTCCCAACCCCACCTCGCCAGCAAGCGCGAGGTTGACGGACACGTCAATCGGTGGCCAAGCCTTTGCCAGACCAGTCGTTTGCGAGGCGGGACGAGCCGCGTTCGCAACCCGGAGGAAGACCGTGACGCGAACGCGAATCGATGCCCTATGACCTGGTGATCGTCGGCGGAGGCCCCGCCGGCCTCGCTGCCGCGATCCGTTTCAAACAGGTTGCGCCCGACGCCAGCGTCTGCGTGCTGGAAAAAGGGTCGGAAATCGGCGCGCACATTTTGTCAGGGGCGGTGGTCGATCCGCGCGCACTCGACGAGTTATTGCCCAGCTGGAAGGCCGATGGCTGTCCGATGGGCCAGACCCCGGTCACGGACAATCTGCACTGGGTGCTCAGCGCGGAAAAGAAATATCCGCTGCCGCATTTGATGATGCCGCCCCTCCTCAGCAACCACGGCAATTTTACCGGCAGCCTCGGCAACCTGTGCCGCTGGCTCGCCGAACAGGCCGAGGGGCTGGGCGTCGAAATCTTCCCGGGCTTCGCCGCAGCGGAAATCCTGTTCCACGACGACGGCTCGGTAAAGGGTGTCGCGACCGGCGACATGGGGGTCGCGCGCGACGGTACGCACAAGGCCGATTACCAGCCCGGCCTCGAACTCCATGCGGGCTATACCTTCTTTGCCGAAGGCGCGCGTGGGCATCTGACCAAGGAACTCAAGCGCATCTTCGATCTCGAAGCGAACTGCGAACCGCAAGTCTATGGAATTGGGCTGAAAGAGCTGTGGGACATCGATCCGGCGAAGCATGTCCCGGGCCGCGTGATCCACACTCAGGGATGGCCGCTCAACGACGCCTGGGGTGGTGGCTTCCTCTATCACCAGGCGAATAACCAGGTCGCCCTGGGTTTCGTCGTCGCGCTTGATTACTCCAACCCTTGGATGTCGCCCTTCGAGGAATTTCAGCGCTGGAAGCATCATCCCGAAATCGCCGCGATCCTGAAGGGTGGCCGGCGCGTTTCGTACGGCGCACGCGCGATCAATGAAGGTGGCTGGCAATCGGTGCCGCAACTGGCATTTCCCGGCGGTGCGCTGATCGGATGCAGCGCGGGTTTCGTGAACGTCCCGCGCATCAAGGGCACCCACACCGCCATGAAGAGCGGGATGCTGGCCGCCGAACATGCGGCCCAGGCGCTATCCGCCGGGCGCAAGAACGACGTGCTCGACGGTTACGAACCCGCGGTGCGCACGTCGTGGATTGCCGACGAACTGAAGATGGTCCGCAATGCCGAGCCGGCGGTGGCGAAGTTCGGCGGCACGCTCGGCACGCTCGTCGGTGGCATCGACATGTGGATGCGGACGCTCAAGATCGGCCTGCCGGTCACGATGAAGCACCATGCCGATCACAAGAGCCTGTGGCGGCGCGACCTGAAACAGCCGATTGCCTATCCCAAGCCCGACGGCGTGCTGAGTTTCGACAAGCTGACTTCGGTGTTCCTGTCGAACACCAATCACGAGGAGGATCAGCCGATACACCTGACGCTGAAGGACGCGGACGTCCCGACGGCGATCAACTTGCCGCTCTACGCCGGGCCGGAACAGCGATACTGCCCGGCGGGCGTCTATGAGTATGTCGAGGATGCCGAGGACCCGTCCGGCCAGCGCCTGCAGATCAACGCGCAGAATTGCGTCCACTGCAAGACGTGCGACATCAAGGACCCGACGCAGAACATCAACTGGGTGGTGCCGGAGGGCGGTGGCGGGCCGAATTACCCGAATATGTGAGGCGCGCCGGCCAAGGCGTAGCGGAGCAGCGCCGCGCCTCAAGGCGCGCCCGGCCGGCGGCGCTTAAGGCGCCGTCCGACGACGTGGCTTTGCCACGGCGACCTTTCGGCTATGGACCTCCTGTGACCCGCACTGAAAACGCTTACGCCAAGATCAATCTGGCGCTTCACCTGCGCCGACGGCGGCATGACGGCTATCACGATATCGAGACTGTCTTCGCCTTTTGCGAAGATGGTGACCTCGTCACTGCCGAACCGGCCGAAGATCTCAGTCTGACGATCGACGGCCCGTTCGCCGATGGGCTTTCCGCCACGGACAACCTCGTGCTCGACGCCGCCCGCGCCATCGGCGTGACGGCACGACTGCATTTGACCAAGAATTTGCCCGTCGCCAGCGGCATCGGCGGTGGTTCAGCCGACGCGGCGGCGGTCTTGCGGATGTTCGGCAATCAGGATGTCAGCATCGCCAAGCGGCTCGGCGCCGACATTCCCGCCTGCGTCCGCTCCGAAGCCGCGCGCGGCAGCGGCAAAGGCGACGAACTGACGCCACTCCCGTCGCTTGCCGGGACGCCCGTCCTGCTCGTCAACCCGAATGTTCCGCTCTCTACAGCCGCCGTGTTCGAGGCTTGGGACGGCACGGATCGTGGGCCGCTGACGAATTGGCGCGAGGGCCGCAACGACCTTGAGGCTCCCGCTCGGACGCTCGTACCGGAGGTCGCAGACGTCCTGAACTGGCTGGTTGCCCAGCCCGGCACGGAATTCGTGCGCATGTCCGGCTCGGGCGCAACGTGCTTCGCCTTGTTCGACGTCTTGACGTCACGCGATGCCGCCGCCGCGCGCGTCCCCGCCGGTTGGTGGCACATGGCGAGTGTGCTCCGGTGATCCTCACTGTCGTCGACCACGCTTCGAATGCGGTGCCCGTCGGCATCGACCTCGGCATCGACGCCGCGCTGATGACCACGCACATCGCCTGGGACATCGGGGCCGCAGCGCTTGCGGCGGAGCTTGGCTATCCGGCGCATGTCGCTACCGTCTCGCGCCTCGTCGTGGACTGCAACCGGGACGAGGAGGCGCCGGGGTTGATCCCGCTGGAAAGCGACGGCGTTGCGATTCCGGGCAATCCCGGGGACGTCGACGCGCGGCGGGATATCTATCGCGCCTATCATGACGCTCTGGCGGCGCGCATCGTCAGTGAGCGGCCCGCCTTGCTGCTCTCGCTGCACAGCTTCACGCCCTGCCTGACATCAGGCGAGCCGCGTCCGTGGGAAGTTGGCGTCCTTTACAATCACGATGATCGTGCCGCGCGCATCGCCATCCCGCTGCTCGAAGCCGCAGGCATCGTCACCGGCGATCAGCAACCTTATTCGGGCAAGCTGCTCAACGCGACGATGAACCGGCACGGGGAGGGGACGGGGACGCCGTATCTCGGCCTGGAAGTGCGGCAGAACCTGATCGACACGCCTGCAGGGGTCGGCAAATGGGCGGCGATCCTGCGACCCGTGATTGACGCCTGCGCCGTCGCTGTCCAAGCGAGCCCGCAATGACCCAGCGTTTCGACAAATCCCGCCTGCCCAGCCGTCACGTTTCGGTCGGGCCCGAGCGTGCGCCGCACCGGTCCTATTATTACGCGATGGGGCTGACCGAGGAAGAAATCTGCCCGGCCCTTCGTTGCCGTGGCCAGTGCCGGCAATGATTCGGCGCCTTGCAACACCACGCTCGATGCGCAGGCCGACGCCTGTCGCGGCGGGGTGGAGCAGGGCGGGGGCATGCCGCGCCGGTTCAACACGATCACCGTCACCGACGGCATCGCGATGGGCCATCAGGGGATGAAATCATCGCTGGTCAGTCGCGAAGTCATCGCGAACTCGGTCGAATTGTCGGTTCGAGGGCATTGTTACGATGCGCTGGTGGCGTTCGCCGGGTGTGACAAGTCGCTACCGGGCATGATGATGGCGCAACTGCGTCTCAACGTGCCGTCGATCTTCGTTTATGGCGGGTCGATCCTGCCGGGTCGCTTCCACGACAAGGACGTCACCGTCGTCGACGTGTTCGAAGTCGTCGGTCGGTACGCGGCCGGCACGTGCCCGATCGAGGAAGTTCACGCGCTCGAAAAGGTCGCCTGTCCCGGGCATGGCGCATGCGGCGGCCAATATACCGCCAACACCATGGCCTGCGTCGCCGAGGCGATCGGTTTGTCGTTGCCGAACAGTAACATGGTGCCCGCTCCATACACGTCGCGCGAGCAGATCGCTCATGCTGCCGGCGTACAGGTCATGGACTTGCTGGAGCGCAATCTGCGCCCGCGTGACATCTGCACCCGCGAAGCCTTCGTGAACGCAGCGCGCATCGTTGCCGCAACCGGTGGTTCGACCAACGGCGCGCTGCACTTGCCGGCAATGGCCAGTGAAGCGGGCATCGACTTCGACCTGTTCGACGTCGCCGACATCTTCAAGACCACGCCGTACATGGCCGACCTGAAGCCCGGCGGGCAATATGTCGCCAAGGACATGTATGAAGCCGGCGGCGTGTACATGCTGATGAAGTCACTCCTCGCCGAAGGCCTGCTCGACGGCAATTGCCTGACGGTGACCGGGCGGACGCTCGGTGAGAACATCGCGGAGGTGACCTGGAACCCGGATCAGAAGGTCATTCATGACGCCAGGACCCCGCTGACCCCCACGGGCGGCGTGGTCGGTCTGCGCGGATCGCTCGCTCCCGATGGGGCGATCGTGAAGGTCGCCGGGATGCAGCGCCTGCAATTCGAGGGCCCCGCGCGCGTTTTCGATTGCGAAGAGGACTGCTTCGCCGCCGTCGAGGCCCGCCAGATCCGGGAAGGCGAAGTCATCGTCATCCGTTACGAAGGACCCAAGGGCGGCCCCGGCATGCGCGAAATGCTGTCGACCACCGCCGCGCTCTATGGCCTGGGCCTCGGCGAAAAGGTCGCGCTGATCACCGACGGACGTTTTTCGGGCGGCACACGTGGCTTCTGTATCGGTCATGTCGGCCCGGAGGCGGCGGATGGCGGACCGATCGCGCTGGTCGAGGATGGCGACATCATCGCCATTGATGCAGAAGCCGGCACGATCGACTTGAACGTTTCTGATGACGTGCTCACGACCCGGCGTAAGTCATGGAAACCACGCGAGAACGATTATCAATCGGGGGCGCTGTGGCGCTATGCGCAGAATGTCGGTCCGGCCTCGAAAGGCGCGCTGACGCACCCCGGCGCGCGCGCTGAAAAGCATGTCTACGCCGACATCTGAGCCACCCGCGCTGCGCCCGCCCGAGGCCGACAGCAACAAATACACCCGCGGCAAGGTGCTGGTCATCGGCGGCAGCATGCCGGGCGCCGCTCATTTGTGTGCGCAGGCGGCGATGCGCAGCGGCGCGGGCTATGTCGAACTGGCGACAGATGATCCGACGGCGCAACCGCCCTATGCAATGGTCCAGCATCGCTGGACGGCGACAGTGCTGGAGGATGAGCGGATTGGCGCGATTGCCGTCGGCCCGGGGCTCGGCGATAATGACACTTGCTGCGGCAAGGTTCGCGCTGCGCTGGCTACCGACAAGCCGATGGTCCTCGACGCCGGCGCGCTCGCCATCCTCGCCAAGCTCGGGCTTGGCGAACTCCGGTCCAGTCAGCCGCGCGTACTGACGCCGCATGAAGGCGAATTCGAACGCTTGTTCGGTGAGATTGGCGACAGTCGTCATTCGGCTGCCCACGATGCCGCCCGGGCGACGGGTGCGTATATCGTCCTCAAGGGAAACGAAACGATCATCGCCGCACCTGACGGCCGGATGCTGACCATGCCGCCCGCATCCCCTTGGCTGGCGACGGCGGGGACAGGGGATGTCCTCACCGGTGTCATCGCCACGATGATCGCCCAGGCCGAATGGCATGGTTTCGATACGCTGGAAGCGATCCGCGCCGGATGCTGGCTTCACGCACGCGCCGCCGAGCTTGCTGGTGCCCGCGCTGATCGCCGACGACCTGTTGTGGAGCCTGAAGCGCGCGGTCGCCAAGGCGTGAGCACCATCCTGCGCATCGCCGCGCGGGGTGAGGGCGTGACCGGGGACGGCCACCACGTCCCGTTCGCTGCGCCGGGGGACGAGATCGCGTCCGACGGGCGCATCATTCCCGGCCCGCATCACCAGTTGCCGCCATGCCGTCATTTCCCCGAGTGCGGCGGCTGTCAGCTCCAGCATGTCGATGACGCGGCCTATCGCGACTATCTTATCGAGCGCGTCCGCGGCGCGCTGGCCGCGCAGGGCCTGTCGACGGAAATCATTGATCCGCATCTGTCGCCCCCGCGCACCCGCCGCCGTGCCTCGCTGCGCGCCGAACGGCGTGGCAAGACGGTGCTGCTCGGTTTCAACGAGGGCAAATCGAACCGGATCGTCGATCTGCGCGAGTGCCATGTGCTGTTGCCCGAACTGTTCGCGATGCTCGCGCCGTTGCGGGATTTGTTTGCCGCACTTCTCAAGGATGGCGAGCGCGGGTCGGTGCAATTGACGCGCTCTGACCAAGGCATTGACGTCACCTTGGGCGTCGCCGCCGAAGGTCTGGCCGCCAGTGAAGCAGTTCAGGCCTTCGCTACCCGACATCAGCTCGCTCGCCTGTCCATCGATGACGGTTACGGCCCGCAACTGCGCTGGCAGCCCGAGGCCGTGACGGTCACCCTCGGCGGTGTGCCGGTCGCGATGCCCGAAGGCGCATTTCTGCAAGCCACCGCCGATGGCGAAGCGGCCTTGGTGACAGGGGCTGCCGACGCGCTGCGTGGTAGCGCACGAATTGTCGACCTGTTTGCCGGCCTCGGCACCTTCGCGCTGTCACTGCCGCATGCCAGGTTCGCCGTCGAAGGCGCGCGCGACGCCGCGGCGTCACTCCTTGCCACCCGCCGCGTCCAGGTGGCCCATCGCGACCTGTTTCGCCGGCCACTCACGTCCGAGGAACTCGCGCCGTTCGATGGCGTGGTCCTCGATCCGCCAAGAGCTGGTGCGATCGAACAGGTCCGCCTGATCGCGACCTCGCAAGTCGCGCGGATCGCTTACGTTTCGTGCAACCCCGCGACCTTCGCGCGCGATGCCGCCATCCTCGCGTCGGGCGGCTATCGGATCGACTGGGTCCGCCCTGTCGGCCAGTTCCGCTGGTCGACCCATGTCGAGCTGGTTGCCGCCTTCGCGCGCTAGTTGAAGGCAAAAATTGGCTTGGCGTGCCAGTCGAACGCATAAAAGGTCGCGTGAACCGTCATTGACATCAGGCACAGGCTTGCCGCGAAGAACAAGGGCAGGCGCAGGATGATACGATCGCTGGTCGCCTGAACGAGGCTGTGAATGATCCGCAGGCCGACATAGACCCAGGCAATCGCGGTGTTCACGCCATGTCCGTGGCCGAAATAGGCGATCACCACCGCCAGCGCGTAAAACACCGTCGGCTGTTCATGCAGATGATTGTAATTGCGCGCGACCCGCTGCGCCTCCGTCGGCAGCACCTGATCGCTGAGCGAAGGCGCCCGCCCGACTGCGCTGCGAAAGCTGAATCCGTCCAGCCGTCGCAGCGCGGGCAGCCGCGTGGCGTAAAGCCAGACCCACATAACCCAGGTCCAGCCAATCAGCGCGACGACCGGTTGAAAGATCGTGGTCTCGCTCACGCAAACACCGCGCCAAGCGCGTTCACGGTCATCCACGCCAGCGCGATCGTCGACAGCAGGAAGACGATGAAGCGATACTTGATGACGTTCGCCGTCACCTGGATGAGGCTGTGGACGATGCGCAAGCCGACATAGGTCCATGCCAGGGTGGCATTCAGTCCGTCGCCGACGCCCACGAAGGCCAACAACAATGCCACCGCATAAAAGATCGTCGGCTGCTCGACGAGGTGCATGTAGTTATGCGCCGGCCACTGCGCCGCATCCGGGATAACGCCGTCGAGCGCACCGGGCTTGCCGCCGCGCGCCTTGTTCAGATCGATCCCCGCCGCCTTCATCGCCGGCAAGCGGCGCACGATCATCAATACGAACATGACCAGCGTCCAGGCGACCAGGATCGCGACCGGCTTCAGGATTTCAGCGTGCATTTGGTTTTCCCCTCCCGTGGAAGCGGGAAAGGTGCACCGATCGGTTCGCTAATGCAACGGATCAGACGTCCTGTGAACAGGCGCGCCCAGCGCTTGGGTTCGCGCTTGCGGTCCTGATGGCGATGCCACGCATCCGAGGCGAGCAGCGGCATCACCGAGCCGGCTTCGGCGAACACCATCTGCTCGATGCCGGTGTTGACCTTGCCCCAGCACGCGGCTTCCTGCAGCGTCGAGGACGAGCAGGCGCCGTCGCGGACGTCCGCAACGGTGATCTGCACGGCATATTTGTGCACTTCGACGTCATCGTGGCCGAGGATTTCGGCGCAGACGACGGTGTCCTGGATGAAGTTCTTGGGCACGCCGCCGCCGATCATCAGCAAGCCGGTGGTGCCCGCCTCGATCTTGATCT
Source organism: uncultured Alphaproteobacteria bacterium (assembly GCA_963740775.1). Lineage (GTDB taxonomy): Bacteria > Pseudomonadota > Alphaproteobacteria > Sphingomonadales > Sphingomonadaceae > Sphingomonas_O. Next base: position 555,888 of record CAVUFE010000005.1, read on the forward strand.
GGGTCAGCTCGCGGAAGTCGGCGATGGCGTCGAGCACCAGGTACGGCTTGCCGCCTTGGCGGCATCGACCTGGTGCTTGACCAGCCCGAAGCCAGCCGAGCTGTCGACGAACGCCGGGCAGAAGATCGGCACATCATGCTCGTAAGCGAGCTTGACGAGGCTGTTCTCCTTCTTGCCATTCTCGACGAGATACTTGCCCATCTCGCGGATGAACGCGCGCGAGCTGAATACGCTTTCGGCTCGAGCGTCTCGGCGATCTCGAAGATCGTGTGGTCGACGTTCTGCAGCGCTTCTTCGTCGATATACGTGTCGTAGATGCGGTCGATATACAGCGAACGCAGCGTATCATCGTCAGGGATTTCAAGCGCTTGATAGTGCTTGTGGCCAAGTCCTTCGAAGAAATCCATGTCGACGATGGTCGCGCCGGTCGCGACGATGACGTCGACCATGCCCGAGCGGACCAGCTCGGCGTACAGATCCATGCAGCCGCCTGCGGAGGTCGATCCGGCGATGACCAGGCACACCGTGCAATCGGGATCGTCGAGCATCTGGTTGTAGATGCCCGTCGCGCGGCCGAGGTCGCGGCTGGTGAAGCTCATCTTGCCCATCGCTTCGACGATCGGGCGCGCGTCGAACTTGGTGATGTCGATATGCTCGACCTTGGTCGAGAGCAGCTCGGCCTTGCGGGTGTCGTTGATCTGGGTGGTCATCTTCGTTCCTCAAGCAAATGCGCGGCGCATGCGCTGCTTGCGAGCGCACGGCCACGTTTGTCGGATGTGGTTACAGCTTGACGACGTTCGAGCGCTGCGGCTGTTCCGCCTCGATAGTAGAGCGACGTCATCGGCTCGTCGGCGACTTCGTAACTGCCCATCGAGCCAAAGCCGTTGAAGCCGGTCCGCATCGCGCAGCCATAGGCGCCGAGCATGCCGATCTCGATATAGTCGCCCGGCCTGGACATCGGCGGGCAGCATGAACGGCCCCGCCATCTTGTCCATGTCGTCGCAGGTCGGGCCATAGAAGCTGAAGCCCATGTCGCGCGCATGGCTCGGCTCGTCGCGGAGCAGTTCGACCGGGAAACGCCAGCCGATATGCGCCGCATCGAACAGCGCGCCATAGGCGCCGTCGTTGATGTACAGTTCGTCGCCGCGGCGCTTTTCGACGCGGACGATCAGCGAGCTGTATTCGGCGCACAGCGCACGGCCGGGTTCGCACCACAATTCGGCCGAATAGCTGATCGGCAGGTCTTCGAACGACCGGTGGATCACCTCGAAATAGGCTTCGAGCGGCGGCGGCTCCATGCCGGGATAGCGCGACGGGAAACCGCCGCCGACATCGACGATATCAACGGTAACGCCCGCATCGACGATCGCCGACGCGCACGCGCTCCATCGCCTCGCGAATAGGCCGCCGGGGTCATCGCCTGGCTGCCGACATGGAAGCAGATGCCCAAGCGCATCGGACGCCTGGCGCGTCGGCGATCAGCAAGCTCGCGAATTTCACCCGGCTCGGCACCGAACTTCGCAGCGAGGCTCAGCTTCGAATGCTCGGACGACACGCGGATACGGACGCACAGGTTCAGATCCTCGGCGTTGCGCGTGGCGCGCGTGATCTTGTCGAGCTCTTCCAGCGAATCGAGGCTGAAGGTGCGCACGCCATGCTCGAAATACGCCTCGGCGATGACCTCCTCGGCCTTGACCGGGTGCATGAAGCACAGGGTCGCCCCGGGCAGGGTGCCGCGCACCAGCCGGACTTCGGCGATCGACGCGACGTCGTAATGCGTGATGCCGCTATCCCACAGCACCTGGATCAGGTCGGGGGATGGATTGGCCTTCACGGCATAGATCGACCGCCCCGGAAACTTCTCGACAAAGAAGCGGGCGGCACGCTGTGCGGCGTGCGGACGAATGAGCGTAACCGGCTGGACCGGCTTCAGGGACGACGCTAGCCCCAGCGCGCTATGATGCTTGTGCAACTCAAGGGACCTCCAATGGCCTTGCGGCTCGTGACGAAAACACTGCCTTGCGGTGGAAGTCCCATGGGGCAGCGGAAGGCGCACATAAGAAGCAGTGGGGGGCGTGTAAAGATGCTTGCCGCGATCGTGCGCCAGAACCGTGAGAATTCCGAGCTTTTCCGGGGTTTCGTGCAGCGGCGGAGGCCGTGGCGGCAGGTCGTGCCGCCAACGCCGCTGCTCCACTCGAGCACGACGGGCGGACGATCTTCGTCAAAGCCGAATCGCTGCAGCCGATGGGCGCGTTCAAGCTGCGCGGCGGATGGTGGCGGCTGAGCAATCTGACGGAGGCCGAGCGCGAGGCGGGTGTCGTCGCATTTTCGTCGGGCAATCATGCGCAGGGCGTCGCCTGGGCGGCCAAGCGACTTGGCATCGCGGCGACCATCGTCATGCCGTCCGACGCGCCGGCGGCAAAGATCGCGGGTACGCGCGAGCTCGGGCGCCGAAATCGTGTTCTACGACCGCGCAGACCGAGAGCCGCGAGGCGATCGCAGCCGCGCTTGGCGGCAGGAGCGCGGCGCGGTGCTGGTGCCGAGCTTCGACGATCCATGGGTGGTCGAGGGGCAGGGCAGCGCGGGCATCGAGGCCACGGCGCAGATGGGACGCCAGCCGACAACGATAATCACGCCGTGCGGCGGCGGCGGGCTGGCGGCGGGCCTTGCACTGGCCTGTCCGGACGCGCGCATCGTCATCGTCGAGCCCGACAACTGGGACGACATGGCGCGCTCGCTGGCCAATGGCGAAATCGTCGAGGTGGCTGCCGATGCGCCGCCGACGGCGTGCGATGCGCTTCAGACCAGGCGGGTCGCCGATCTGACCTTCGGCATCCTCAAGGATCGCGGCGCGACCGGAGTCGCGGTCAGCGAGGTCGGAGATCGAAACCGCCATGCGCTTCGCGTTTGATCGGCTGCAGCCTTGTGGTCGAGCCCGGGCGGCGCGGTGGCGCTTGCCGCGCTGCTTGCGGGCAAGGTCCTGGCCGACGACGCGACCTTGCTGCTCATTTCGGGCGGCAATGTCGATGCCGGGCCAGTTCGCGGCGGTGCTGGCGCAATGACTGACCTTTATCTCGGCCATCGCCCATGCGGCACCCGCTATCGCCATGCTCGCGGTCTTCGCGCTTGATCTGTTCGGCGGGTACACGCTGTGGCACCGCGATCGCCGCAAGGCGATCCTGATGGTCGTCTGCGCGTTCGTCATCCTCGGCAACGTCCTGATCTGGACGCTTTAGCGCGATCGAGGCAGATTGTCCAACGTCCGCCGTCAGCTCCATCAGCGTCCGTACGGTCGCCTCGAGGTCGTCACGCGGAATATCCTGCACGATCGGCAGGAATTCCGGCGCCATCATCCTGCACCGTATTCCGATGCTTCTCCCGACCCGCGGGTGAGATACTGATGCAGGCGTCGATTGTCATTGGTCGCGACCACGAAGCCGTTGGCGCGCAGGCTGTCGATCAATTCCCAGATTCGCGTCTCGCTTTCCTGAAAACTCCAGGCGAGCAGCGAGATGCGCGCTTCGCGATGGTCGAGCCGGCAGAAATAGTTGAGGATACCGAACTGAGCGGCGGTCAGGCCGTTCAGTTCCTGCTCGCGATTGCGCACCAGATGTTCGAGGATCGCGATCTCGGTGAACAGATCGAGCGCAAGCTGTTGCAACTGCCGGATCGGCGTCGGCGAATATCAGTCGCCGCCCTCCACCGGATCGCTACCGCTCACCGGATCGTGCAGCCCGGCGAGAGGCGGAAATCGAGATACTTGTCCACCGATGCCATCAGCTCGGTCATCTCGTTTTCGAAGAAGTGGTTCGCGCCCTTGATCTCGTCGTGATGGATCGTGATGTGCTTCTGCGTCCGCAACTTGTCGACCAGCTTCTGCATCGCGATCGGCGTCACGACCTCGTCTGCCCGTACCCTGGATCATGATGCCCGAGGCGGGGCAGGGGGCGAGGAACGTGAAGTCATACATGTTCGCGGGCGGCGCGATCGAGATGAAGCCGCGAATTTCCGGGCGGCGCATCAGTAATTGCATGCCGATCAACGCGCCGAAGCTGAAGCCCGGCGACCCAGGTCTGCGCGCTTCGGGATGGACCTGCTGCACCCAGTCGAGCGCCGAAGCCGCATCGCGACAATTCGCCGACGCCATTGTCGAACACGCCCTGGCTTTTGCCGACGCCGCGAAAATTGAAGCGCAGCACGGCGAAGCCGCGCCGCACGAAGTCCTGGTACAGCGCCTGCACGATACGGTTGTTCATCGTGCCGCCGCCCTGCGGATGCGGGTGAAGGATCAGCGCGACTGGGCGCGCGCTTGGGGGCAGGGTGGTAACGACCTTCAAGGCGGCCTTCCGGCCCCGGAAAAATGACTTCGGGCATAGGGTCTCGATCTGTGGAGAATACCGTTACAGCCCTGCCTATAGGTGCGTCGGTTGCAATCCGCAACTTTTGCGAATGGTTCGCAACTATCGTGATCTACCTCGATTATCAGGCGACGACGCCGCTGGCTCCCGAAGCGCGCGAAGCAATGCTGCCCTGGCTGACCGGCGGGGACGATGTCGCGGCGGGCTATGCCAATCCGTCGAGCCAGTATCGCAGCGGGCCGTACCGCCGCCGTCGCGGTCGAATTGGCGCGCGAAAGCGTCGCGGCGTTGTTGCCCAAGGGCGGGCAGGGTCGTCTTCACATCGGGCGCGACCGAAGCGCTCAACTGGGCGCTGCTCAAGCGGCGCACAAGTCCGCCCTGGCGGCGCGATCGGGACCGAGATCGAGCATGCCGCGGCGCTGCAATGCCTTGAGGCCCTGCGCGCCGAATCGATTCCGCGTGGGCGATGATGGCGGTCGCCGACGCCCCGCATGGCTTCCCGAGAACGGGCTCGTCGCGATGATGCTGGTCAATAACGAGATCGGGACGATCCAGCCGGTCGCCGCCTTTGCCGAAGCCGCGCATCATTGTGGCAGCTGGCTGCTGTGCGACGCGGTGCAGGGCTTTGGGCGGATGATCATTCCCGAAGGACCCGGACCTGATCGCGGTAACCGCGCACAAGATCCACGGGCCGAAGGGCATCGGCGCGCTGTGGATCCGCGACGGCATCGATCTGCCGCCGTTGCATCCTGGGCGGGGCGCAAGAGGGCGGTTTGCGCTCTGGCACGGTCTCGCCCGCCTTGTGTGCCGGGTTCGGCGCGGCGGCCAGGCTCGCGGCCGAACGGATGGACGCCGACGCCGCGCATGTCGCGCGACTTTGGGACGTCGCCACCGAAATGTTCACCGGCTGGACGATCAACGGCTCGGTCAGGCATCGCTACAAGGGCAATCTCAACATCCGCCGCGACGGCGTGAATGCCACGCGCCTGTTGTCCGATGTCCGCGACGTCGCCTTTTCGCTGGGCAGCGCATGCGGCAGTGGTTCGGGCCGCACCAGCCATGTGCTTCGCGCGCTCGGCCTGAGCGAGCAACAGGCGCGCAGCTCGATCCGCCTCGGCTGGGGCCGCTACACGACCGAGCAAGACCTTCGCAGCGGCCTAGGGGCGATCCTCGCCGCCGCCAACGCACAGGGGATCAATTGATGGTCGCGGTCACCTTCGTCGGCGCCAATGGCCAGGAACAGCGCGTCGACGGCGCGCCGGGCGAAATCCTGCTCGACGTGGCCCAGACTGCCGGCCAGCCGCTCGAAGGCACGTGCGAGGGCCAGATGGCCTGCTCGACCTGCCATGTCATCGTCGCGACCGAATGGTTCGACCGCCTGAAGCCGGCAACCGAGGACGAGGAAGACCTGCTCGATCTCGCCGCGCACGCGACGCCGCACCAGCCGGCTGGCGTGCCAGATCATCCCTCGACGACAGCCTCGACGGCCTGACCGTCCGCATCCCGTCGAGCGCCAACGACGCGCGGCGTTGAAACCGCGGCAGTCCTGCGCCATATGCGCCCCCGGAAGTCGGGCGGACGGGATTGTCGCCAACCTGGTCAGGACCGGAAGGTAGCAGCCACAACGATTTCGTCCCGGGTCGTTCCGGCTTCCACCGCGCCGTTCGCGCACGGATTAGTGGAGCTAATTCCACGTCGAACAAGCGCGGCCAGCGAAACGCAGTTTCGACTGACGACGTGGCTTTGCCACGACGCCTCCGACTACTAAGGTCTGCCGAATAGTGACCGAAGAATTCCCCGCACTTGGCCTCGATATGCCGATGCAGCCGCGTGACGCCGGCTACCGCGTCCTCGCGCGCAAATACCGGCCGCAGACCTTCGCGCAACTGATCGGCCAGGAAGCGATGGTTCGCACGCTGGGCAACGCGATCAAGCGGGACCGGATCGCTCATGCCTTCCTTCTCACCGGCGTCCGCGGGGTCGGCAAGACGTCGACCGCACGCCTGATCGCAAAGGCGCTCAATTGCATCGGCCCGGCCGGCAATGGCGGCCCGACGATCGATCCATGCAATGTCTGCGAACCGTGCATCTCGATCGCCGAGGGGCGGCATATCGACGTGATCGAGATGGACGCCGCGTCGAACACCAGCGTCGACAACATCCGCGAGATCATCGAGGCGGTACGGTATTCCGCAGTGTCGGCGCGGTACAAGGTCTACATCGTCGACGAAGTTCACATGCTGTCGAAAAACGCGTTCAATGCGCTGCTCAAGACGCTCGAGGAACCGCCTCCGCACGTCAAATTCATCTTCGCGACGACCGAGATCGACAAGGTGCCGGTCACCGTCCTGTCGCGCTGCCAGCGGTTCGACCTGCGGCGCATCCCGGCGGACATGCTTGCCGCTCATTTCGGCATGATCCTCGAACAGGAACATGTCGTTTCCGAACCCGATGCGCTGGCGATGATCGCACGCGCGGCCGAAGGGTCGGTGCGCGATGGCCTGTCGATCCTCGATCAGGCGGTGGCGCATGCCGACATGGATTCGGGCGGCAAGGTCACGGCCGAACAGGTTCAGGGCATGCTCGGCCTCAGCGACCGGGGGCGCTGCGCCGTCTGTTGGGCCAGATCCTCGACGGCGACGGCAAGGGGGCGCTGGCGATCCTTGCCGAACAACACGCACTCGGTGTCGATCCGGCGGGCGTCATTCGCGGCCTGCTCGAACTGGTCCATGGCATCACCGTGACCAAGGTCGGGACCACCGACGATCCCGCGCTCCCGGCCGAGGAACGCGCCGCGCTCGCCGAATGGGCGGGAAAGCTCGGCCATGGCGCGCTGCACCGGCTGTGGCAGATGCTGCTCAAGGGGCATGACGAGGTGTCCAAGGCCGCCGATCCACGCGAAGCCGCTGACATGGCAATCCTGCGCGCGGTCTATGCCTCAAGCCTGCCCGATCCCGGTGAATCTGGCAAAGAGGATCGCCGATGGAGGCGCAGCCGCCGCGCCAGCGCCAACCGGGCCGACAGCGCCCGCCGATTTCGGCGCGCTCGTCTCGCAACTTGAAGCGGGGGGCCGCCACTCGCTCGCGCAACTGCTCCACGACAATGCCGGACTGGTCCGCTATGCCCCGCCCGAACTGGCATTGCGCGCGGTCAAGCCTCTGCCCGCCGACTTCGCCCGCGATCTCACTGCTGCGCTGAAGGCGCTTGACGGCACGATCTGGCAGGTCACTCTGGCGGACGAGCCCGCGCAGCAGACCCTCCTCGAACAGGAAAACTCCGCGCGCCTCGCCAACGAAGAATTCGTCAAGTCGCAGCCGCTGGTCGCGGGTCTGCTCGATGCCTTTCCGTCCGCCGAATTGACCGGCTGGACCCTCAATCGGAGTGACGCCGCATGAACCTCGACGACATCATGAAGATGGCCAGCAACGTCCAGCAACAGATGACCGACCTTCAGGCCGGCCTCGACGATGTCGAGGTCGAAGGCGTGTCGGGCGGTGGCCTGGTCCGCATCAAGGCCAGTGCCAAGGGCCGGATCATGGGCGTCGATATCGACGCGTCGCTGCTTCAACCGTCGGAAAAGACGATGGTCGAAGACCTGATCGCCGCCGCGATCAACGATGCGCGCACCAAGGCGGACAATGTCGCTGCGGACAAGATGAGCGAAGTGACCCGTGGCATGTCGCTGCCCCCCGGGTTCAAGCTGCCGGTCTAACCCCGCTTCGGCACGGTCGACGGTATAGCGGTCGCACCTCATCTTCGTGGCGGTGGGGCTGGGATTATACACCTGCGTCAGGTCGCGATTGTCACGCACCACCATGCTGGCGACGTAGGTCAGCCGCCGCGCGGTATCGAGCCCGAAATTGATGACCGGCTCATAGTCGTAATTGACCTCGACGAAGATGACTGCCGATCCGGGCGGGGCGGTAACCTGTTGCCCGCTCTGGCCCATGCCGCCGAAGCTCGTATCGGTCTTGCCGTCGTCTTCCTCGCCATAGCTGGAGTCCCAGCCGGTCCCGGACTTGATGCCCAGGCAGCGCTGCCACGTGATCCACTGGCCGCCCTGCGCGTTGACCTGGATACTCGACACGGTGATGCGTGCCTTGCGTGCCCAGCTTCATCGCCGCGCCCTGCAACTGCGCGCCGATCAGCGCGTCGTTGATGTCGCTTCGCGCAATTGTTGCTGCGCGAGCGACGACTTTTCAGTCCGACGCGTGAGACGTTGTCGGCCAGGCCCAGCGCGACCTGGCTGACCTTGCAGATGGGCCAGCGCCAGGTTGGACATCTCCGTGCCATAGACGCCCAGCGTCACCACCGCGCCCAGCGACATGGCGAACTCGATCGCCGCCATGCCGCGATCGTCGCGACCCAGCGCGCGAGAGGGGTTGAGCGTCAGGCGCATCGTGCGACCACCGCGGCTGGTTTTGCGTCGCATAAGGCTGGTTCTTCAGCGCGGTATCGGCCGTGATCGTCTGTTCGTCGTCCCAGCCGAGCAACGACGCGACCGGAAACAGTCGCGGATATTTCGCGGTCACCTTGTACATCACCACGTCGTCCGCGCCGCCATTGCCGGTGGACGATACGTTCGCGTCCCATTGCGCGTTATTGTTGACGTCGTCATAACATTCACCGGGTTGCGCAGGCCGTCTGCCATTGTTGTCAGTGAACGGCTCTCCCTCGGCGTCGCGATAGCGCGTCAGGAACGATCGTTCGAAAGTGAAGGTGCGCGTCCGGTGCGATCCGCAGCACCGCCGCCTTCACCTTGGCATCGTTGACGGCGAACGTCGTCCGCCCCGCCTTGCAGCGTGGTATCGCGCCCGATCTTCTGCACCGTGCCGGTCAGGATCGACTGGGCATATTCGCGGTGGCACAGGTCCATCCCGCCCAGCAGGGCGATGCACATCAGCGGCAGCACGGCGGCGAATTCGACGATGCGTCGTGCCGTTTTCGTTCCTGAACGATCTTTGAACTTGCTCATTTGGACAGCCTCAGTTGTGCGATCTGCGTCGCGATTTCCTTGAACTTGTCGGTCAATTGAGTGGCGTTATCGACGTAATAGGCCTTACCCGGAGACGCGCAGGCGTTCATTTCCGGCGTCAGCGCGCCGCCCCGTCCGAAAGCGATCATCCACACGGTGATGTTGCGCGCCTTGGCTGCCGCGCACACTGCCTTGAACCGGGCATTGTGGTTCGCGGTCTGGTTGCCGATGCTGCCGCCAGTGACGCGCCGGTCAAGCTGTTCGACGCCATAGGCGCTGTAGACGGTCGTCGTCGGCGCCATGAAGCCGTCGGTCATGAAGATGATGTGGCGGTTGGGCGCATTGCGGCCGGGCCAGGCGGTGGTATCGCTCGCAAAAAGGCCGGTCGGCGACAGCAGGCGCAGGCCCCAGATCATGCCAATGTCGTGATAGGTACTGCCCGCCGGCTTGAAGTCCTCGTGATTGACGAAATTGCTGACCTGGGTGCGGGTCATCGTCGCCACACGCGACACCTGCCTTCATGCAGGTCACTTCATCGTTATAACTGTCGAAACTGCCGCTGACGCCATTTTTCGTCGTGCTGTCCGAATAGGGATCGGATTCACGCCCGGGCCGCCGCTTGTCGAAGGACCGTTCTGGTTGCGGTACCACATGACCTCTGGCCACACCGGGCGCCACCGCGTGGCCTGGCTGGTTGCCGGCGTATCCGGGTCCAGATCATAGGGCAACGTGCCGCTGAACGACGTACTGGCGGTGGTGTCGCGTTCCTCGACGCACCCGCGCCATTTGTTCATCGAGTTCGCGAACATCGACGGGTCCTGGACGCTGGTCCCCATCTTGTACGCCGACGTGTCGACGTCCCATTGGCCATAACGCCACCGCGGCGTCACCGTCTTGCGATTGACCTTGCACGTTCCGCCGTTCGGCGACGTCCAGGCGGGGCTCGAATACCAGTAAGCGGTATTGTCCGTGGCGAACTCGTAATCGTTCGAACTCGCGGGCAGCGAACGGGTGTTGTCCATCGCCGTACAGGCGGCGCTGTTCACCCCGGTCAGGGTCAATGTCGTCGCGGAACCGGACACATCCACATCGCCCACCGCGCGACGGGTCTGGTAGTGCCATTGGTCGACGATCGCCGACGAAGGGAGCAGGTAGCCGACATTGACCTGGGCGTTGTACGGCACGAAGCCATAGCGGATGTGGGTCGATGGGTCGGCATTCCCGACCATCGTGTCGTAGAAGGCCAGCACCGCATCGCGCGTCGCCTGCATTTTCGATCCGGACTTTTCCGGGCTGTAGAAGCCGACGCTCCCGTCCGCTCGCGTGTAGTTCACACTGGCGGTACTGCAGCTCGAATTGTCCGACGGGGTGCAGGACATCGACCCCGTCGTGTCGAGCACGAACATGATATCCGCATCGGCAACGTCGAACCGCGCTTCGCACACGGCGGTCACGGCCTTCTGCGCCTGGCCAAAGCTGGCCATCAGGGTCATCGGTACCGTCGCGCTGGCCGAACCCGCCACCTGGTTATCGGCGGTCTTGGTCGGGTTGAAGCTGACCGTGGTGGTACCCATCCAGCCGGTCTTGAAATTGTTGCTGAAGAATTTCTGCGCCTGAGCCTGGGCATTGGCGTCGAGGGTGCTGGCGTTGCTGTCGAGCAGGAACTTGCGCCCCGCCAGCGCGCCGGCGTCGCAGGCCTGCTGCAGGCGTACCTTGGTCACGTACATCCGCGTCACGTCGATGGCCGATCCGGCGAGGATGATCGTCGGGATCATCGCCGCGGCCATCATTGCGAGCGTCGACCCTGCCTTGTCGTGTGCCAGCCGGACGAGCACGCCGCCATATCGGTTGACCTGATCGTTTTGGCGCATGACGGAGGCGTCCTGAGAAATGTCCACGAGCCCGGATGCGCCACGAATGGATAAAAGCGCGCGAAAGAACGGAGTGAATTTTCCGTTCACCACAATCGCTTGGCCGCCCGACGTGGCGCTCGCGCTGCATTATGGCGATGCGAACGCGCACGCGCTGATGCGCTTCGACCGCATTTTGGCCAATACGGTGAGCAACGCCCGCGATCCGGCGCTGGCGCAGCTCAGGCTCGCCTGGTGGCGCACGCAGCTCGACGCGCCGGTCGCGGGCAGCGAAGGTTATGCCGCGGTAACCGTATTCGGCGCGCGCCTGATGCCGATCATCGACGGGTGGGAACAACTTCTCGCGCCGCTGCCGCTCGATGACGCCGGCCTGAGCGCTTATGGCGAGGGGCGGGGGGCCATCTTCACACTGTTGGGCGGCAGCCCTGATCGCGGCGCGGGCTGGGCGCTGGCCGATTTCGCGCGCCACTGTTCGGACCCTGCAACCGCGTGCCGCGCCCGCGCGCTCGCCGATGCGGCGCTGGCCGTGCGCAGCCACCGCCAGCCCAGGCCCTTGCGCATTCTCGCAAAGCTCGCGGCCGCCCGCCACATCAGCCGCTGGACGCTGCTGCGCGCTGCGCTATTCTAGGAAGAAAGGGGGCAGATATGTGGCGGTTTCTGGCGGGTGTGGCGGCGAGCCTGATATTCGTGACGGCAGGCTTGTCTCTTGTGGAATGCGCGCGCTGATCGCGGCTCTCCCATCCCCGATGCGCCCCAGCGCGCCGTTGCAACGAGTGATGACGTGGACCTCGCCCCGCCACCCGCCGCCAGCGAAAAAACGCGAGAGGAAAAACGCTTCGCGCGCTATGACAAGGACAGGAACGGCGCGGTCGGACAGGGCGAGTATCTCGCCGGCCGTCGCAAGGGTTTCGACAAGCTCGACACCAACCATGACGGGCGGCTCAGCTTCGAGGAATATGCCGTGAAGGGTGTCCAGAAATTCGCCGCGGCGGACAAGGACAGGAATGGCCAGCTGGGCGCTGTCGAATTCGCCACCACGCGCGTCGTCCGCAAGGCGAAGCCCAAGCGCGATTGCCCGCCTACGCGGCAAGCTCCGGCTGAGGAAGAGAGCTGAGCCACGCTGCCAGATCGGCGCGCCCGCGATCGGTATAGGCGCGTTTGCGGTCCTTCTTCTTCGCGTCGGCGGGCGCGGGCGGGAACAGGCCGAAATTGACGTTCATCGGCTGGTACGTCGCCGCATCTGCCCCTCCGGTAATGTGTCCGAGCAAGGCGCCCAGTGCCGTCGTGACCGGCGGCGCACGGAACCCGCCCGATGCGAACCGCGCCGCCATCAGCCCGACCGCGCAACTCTCGATATAACCCTCGCAGCCCGTGATCTGCCCGGCAAAGCGGATGTGCGGCGCGGTTTTCAGCCGCAATTCGCCGTCCAGCAACACCGGCGACTTGATGAACGTATTGCGATGCAGCCCGCCCAACCGCGCAAACTCGGCATTTTCCAGCCCCGGGATAGTGCGGAACACACGGACCTGCTCGGCATGCTTCAACTTGGTCTGGAACCCCACCATGTTCCACAATGTGCCCAGCGCATTGTCCTGCCGCAGCTGCACCACGGCATAGGGCCATCGCCCGGTCTTGGGATTGTCGAGTCCCACGCCCTTCATCGGCCCGTAACGCAGCGTCTCGGGCCCGCGCGACGCCATGACTTCGATCGGCATGCAGCCCTCGAAATAGGGCACGCCCTCCCATTCCTTGTATTCGGTTTTTTCGCCCGTGATCAGCGCCTCGACAAAGGTGAAATACTGGTCCTTGTCCATCGGACAGTTGATGTAATCCGCACCGCCCTTGTCCCAACGCGCCGCCTTCCACGCGACATCCATGTCGATCGAATGGTGATGGACGATGGGTGCCAGCGCATCGAAAAAGGCGAGCGCGTCTTCACCCGTTTCCGCCGCGATCGCCTCTGCCAGCAGCGCGCCCGTCAGGGGTCCGGTGGCGATGATCGCCGGTCCCTCGGGCAGGGCGTCGACCCGTTCGCGCACCAGCGTGACATTTCGATGATCGGCCACTGCCGCCGTCACCGCATCGCAAAAACCGTCACGATCAACCGCCAGCGCAGAACCGGCGGGCACGCGGTGAATGTCGGCCTCGCGCATGATCAGCGATCCCAGCGTGCGCAGTTCCTGGTGCAGCAAGCCGACCGCGTTGCTTTCCGCATCGTCCGAGCGAAAGCTGTTCGAACAGACCAGTTCGGCCAGTTTGTCGGTCTGGTGCGCCGCCGTGGCCTCAACCCCGCGCATCTCGCTCAGCCGCACTTTCAGCCCCGCCTCGGCCAGTTGCCACGCCGCTTCCGACCCGGCCAGACCGCCGCCAATCACCTGAATGTCATGCATCGCACCGCTATAGCGCGCCCACACCTCAGTGAAAGCGTCGCTCGCTGCGATAATAGCGGTAGCTGGCGAACAACGCGCCGGCGTTCAGGACGTGCCAGACTGCGTGCCCCTGCCAAAGGCTGACGCCGGAACACCACGTACCTGTCTGGTCGAGGATCCAGATGGTAAACGCCACCATCTGCAGCGCGATGCCCCACAGATACCATGCGACCACCACCCGCGGGCGGCGCGGGCGGGCCAGCGCCATTTCGACAATGATGTCGGCGACGATCACCACGGCGAACATCCACCGCCGCGTTTCCGGCACGACGATCAGCAATCCGATCAGCACGGTGCACAAGGCCAGATAGATCGCCGCGCTGATGACATCCCCCAGCCCGCGCCACCGCTTGAAGGCATAAGCCAGCGTGAATGCGCTGAACAAATACATGCCCAACACATCGCCGAACTGGCCCCATAGCGTCAGCGTCGCATGGAGCAGGAAACTGCCCAGACCGATGACGATGCCCGTCATCCCGAACCAGAGCGCCGCGAACCCGTTGAACGGCGTCGTCGTGGCCCGGCGGCCGGCCGCGAGCATCACCCACAACCCGACGAACACGAACGATAGCGATGACCAGCTGTTCGCCGGCTGCAGGATCATCTGGCCGGTGCGCGGAATTTCACAGAAACAATGGGTCGCCAGGCAGGTCGCGGGCGCAAACGCCGTCCAGTCGGGGCCCAGTGCGACCAGCAGCGCATAGGCCGCCCCGCCCAGTAGTGCAGTCAGGATGAGCGCCACTGCGCCACGAAGGACCATGCGCGACGCTAGCCCGCTCGTTTCAGCCGCACCAGCGCGGCGTCGAATGCCTGCAGAAAGCGCGACCGGTCTTCCTTGCCGAACGGGGGAGGGCCGCCGCCGCCGCCGATGCCCGCGCGCAGATCGGCCATGATCGCGCGCGTCGCGATCGCCGGGCCGATCGATGCGGCGGTGAACGGCTTGCCGTTGTGCGCGATCACCGTCGCGCCGGACTTGAGGCAGCGGTCGGCCAGCAGGATGTCGCCCGTCACCACCACCGACCGCGCATCGGCACGTTCGGCGATCCAGTCGTCCGCCTCGTCAAACCCCGCACCGACGACGATCCGCGCGATCAACGGGTGCGCCGGCACCCGAAACGGCGAATTGCTCACCACGCTGACCGGTACCTCGTGCCGCCATGCGACCTTGTAGATCTCGTCCTTCACCGGGCAGGCATCGGCGTCGACGAGGATACGGACGGGGGACTGGCTCGGTTCGATCATGTGGTCAACGACTTGCCGCCCCCGAGGCCCGCTGGCAATTCGCAACCATGAACCGCCGATCCGAGCGTCCCATCCTCGCCGCCGCGCTGGTCCTGGGCGTGAGCTATACCGTCGCGGCATGGGCGCAATGGCAGGGCCCCATGATCATCGCGTGGAAGGGGGCGGGCGTTGCGCTGCTCGCCGTCTGGGTGGCGCGCCAATGTTCGCGCCGCGACGGCCGGGCGATGGCGGTCGTGCTGGGCTTCGGCGCGTTGGGCGATGTCCTCCTCGCCATCTCGCTCAGCGCGGGAGCCGTCGCTTTCCTCGTTGGGCACCTCGTCGCCACGTCGGTCTATGCTCGTCATCGCGGGCGCGCGCCATGGGCCGGCCTGCTCGGGTCGGCGCTCACCGCCGCCGCTGGCTACGCCTTGTCGGGCTCGCCCCCCGTCGCCCTTTACGCCGCCACGCTCGGCCTGATGGTCGGCAGCGCCGTCGCCAGCACACTCCCGCGCCGCATCGGCATTGGGGCGATGCTGTTCATGCTCTCGGATTTGCTGATCTTCGCCCGCCTCGGTCCGCTGGCCGACAGTTGGGTGCCGACGCTCCTCGTCTGGCCGCTATATTTCGCTGGTCAGGCGCTGATCGCCTCGGGCGCGGTGATGGCCTTCGGTCAGTCGCGGTCGGGCGCACCCAGCGGAAAGAAATGACGGTAGGGCCGCGCATCGTCCACGACCCGCATGACCGAGGGCCGCGACAAAAGGCGGGCACGATACGCTGCCAATGTCGGGAAGCGACCGTCATTCGGCTGCACCCAGTCGGCGTAGAACAGGCTCGGCGCTGCTGCGCAGTCGGCGAGCGTAAACGCGTCGCCCGCTGCCCACTCGCGGCCTGCCAGCCGTTCGTCGAGCCAGGTATAGACAATGTCGAGCGCTGCCTTGGCGCGTTCGATGCGCACCGGATCGGGCGCTGCGGTCAGGTGCGGCAGATGTTCCGCCACCACCGCCTGCATGTTCGTCATGACGTAATTATCGAACACACGGTCCAGCAGGCGTACTTCACGCGCCGCGGCGGCGTCGCCCGGAATCATCTCCGGGGCGACATATTCCACGATGATGCTGGCTTCGGGCAGGATTAGGTCCCCATCGATCAGCAGCGGGAACTTGCTGACTGGCCACGCTGCGGAGAATTTCGCGCCATTGTCGGCATGCTCGCCATCGAGCATCCGGAACTCGAACGGCGTTCCCGTTTCGTGGAACGCCAGCAACGCCTTCCACGTGTATGACGAGAACGGATGCCCGAACAACTGCATCACCATCAACCGTCTCCGCGCACTGCCGCCTCAATCGCCGCGACATCGATCTTCTGCATCGTCATCATCGCGGTCGAACGCGCGCTGCGCCACGTCGCCGCCTTGCGCCATGGCGTCGGTCAGGACGCGCGGGGTGATCTGCCATGACAGGCCCCATCTGTCCTTGCACCAGCCGCAGTCGCTCGCCTTGCCGCCATTGTCGACGATCGCGTTCCAGTAACGGTCGGTCTCTGCCTGATCGTCGGTCGCGATCTGAAACGAGAACGCTTCGCTCTGCTTGAAATGGTCGCCGCCGTTCAGCGCCATGCACGGGATGCCGAAAACGGTGAAATCGACTGTCAGGACATCGCCCTTCTTGCCGCTGGGATAATCCCCGGGCGCCGTGTGAACCGCCTTCACCTCGCTGTCCGGAAACGTCGCCGCATAAAAGCGAGCGGCTGCTTCCGCATCCTTTTCGTACCACAGGCAGATCGTGTTCTTCGCAATCTTCGTCACTGCGTTTCTCCTTCACCTTTTCTGGCGCCGACGAGCGCAAAGGCCGCGCCCTGCGGGTCGACGCCCATCACCGAAAAATCGCCGCCGGGGATCTCGGTCGGCTGCTGCACAATCTTCCCGCCATTCTCGGCGATCGCCGTTACGGCTGCATCGATGTCGGCCACGCGAAAATAATGCGACCAGGCGGGGGCAGGGGCGCCGGGCATCATCGGCATCACCGCGCCGATCATCCCGCTGCCCATGACGCCGTCCTTGTGGCGGCCGACATGCTTGATGAACTCGTATTTGCCGAGCGGACCCATATCCATCTCGCCGTCTTTTACCCAACCGAAGCGCGAACCGTAGAAATGCAGCGCGGCAGCGGGGTCGGGCGTCATCAGTTCGTTCCAGGCACAATGCCCGATGCGCGGGCGATCGTAGGAAAAGGCGAGGCTCTCCTTGCCCTCCTGACCCTCGGGCGGCTTGGGCTTCAACACGTAAAAGGGCACACCGGCGGGATCAGCGACCATCGCCACACGCCCCGCCTCCGGCAGGTCCCACGCGGGCATCAGCACCTCGCCGCCGCCCTGCGCGACGCTCTGCGCGGCTGCGTCGACATCGTCGACATGGATGTAGCCGACCCAGCCCGGCCGCGCCCCGCCCGCCTGCATCTCCGCGGTCAGCGGCAACATCCCGCCGACATGTCCTTCGCTGGCCACGATCTCCCGATAGGCCGCTTGATCGCCCACCTTCCACCCAAGGATGCTGCTGTAGAACAGGGCCGACGCATCGGCGTCGGGTGTCATCAATTCGTACCAGATGAAATCGCCGTGCATGTTACGCTCCCAGATCGACGACGGGAACGAACCCGCCCCAGAACATCCGCTTGCCGTCGAACGGCATTTCCCCGGGCGGGGGCTGCTTCATCATTTCTTCCCAGCCGGCGTCGCGCGTCGCCTTGTCGGGCCAGCCGACGAAGGACAGGCCCGGGACTTCGTCACCCTCGGCATGGACCGCGCGGTAATAATCGGTGACTTCGCCGTGGGGCACGTCGTCGCCCGCGCACTCGATGTCGAACAATGCGCCGGCGCCGCTGAACATCTTCGCGCCTTCCTGCGACATTTTGACGAAGGCGTCCCGCTTGCCCGGCGAAACCCCCGCGACGAACGCGTCGACATAGCCGAGCTTGCCGTCGCGAAACGTCTCCTCGACGACGGGCACGAAGCCGCCGAAGATCATGCGCTTGCCGTCGAACGGTGGCGTTCCGGCCATCATCTCGGCGTCCGCCATCAGTGCGGCGAACGCCGCGTCCCGCGTCGCTTTGTCGGGCCATGCGATCCAGCTGCAGGCGATGGTCTCGTCTTGCGTCGCCTGCACCGCCATCCTGAAATCGGTGACCTTGCCCGCGGGCAAGTCATCGCCCCATCCCTCGACGACCCGCATCGCGCCGTGCCTGATGAAGAATTGATCGACCCGGTTGGCGTGCGCGATGAACTTGTCCTTGTCGGCACGGGCGACCGGGATGATGAAACCGTCGATATAGCTCATTTCTGCTCTTCCTTCGGTTCATGTCCCTCGAATGACTTGATCTGGTCGGCGATCGCCCGCTGGAACGCGGGACGCGCCTTGGCGCGGTCGAGATAGGCGACCAGCGACGGCTGTGCCTTCATCGGCTGAGCATGCTCGCCGACGCGCAATACGCTGGCCATGGCCAAGTCACCGATGGTGAACTCGCCCTCCAGCCAGTCCTTGTCGCCCAGCGCCTCGCTGAGCTTCTCCAGCCGCTTGCCCAGGAATTCGTACAGGCTTGGCTTGCGCAACACCGCCCAGTCTTCGCCGCGGGCGAAGATGTTGACGTTGCTCACCTCGAACATCAGCGGCTCGATGGTGTTCATCGCCGCGAACAGCCAACTGATCGCACGTGCCCGCGCCTTGGGCTCCGACGGCAGCAACGCCTCACCCTTTTCGGCCAGGTGCAGCATGATCGCACCGCTTTCGAAAACCTCGACATCGCCGTCGTGCAGCGCCGGGACCTGGCCCCATGGCTGATCGTGAAAATAGCTTTCCGGTCGCGGGGTCGGCATCAGCTTTTCGGCATAATCGAGCCCCAGTTCCTCGCATGCCCAGCGCGCGCGATAATCGCGCACATGTCCGCGTGCGAATTCGGGCACCCAGTCGAGCGCGGTGATTACCAGTGACGATTGCGGATTTACCGGCATGTTTCTCTCCTGAACGTTGTAGTTATTGGTTGATTTCGGGGCCCACCAAGGCGGCAAGTTTGGCGAGCGAGTTCCTGCCACCCGAGGTAACACATCTCGGTCGGGATCATGTCGGGGATGCCCTCCTGCACCACCGTCATTTCGGTGCCGACCGATACCGCGCGCAGTGTCACCGTCACCCGCATTTCGCCGGGCAGATTGGGGTCGTCGAATTTATCAGTGTAAACCAGTCGCTCGTTCGGGATCATCTCCACATAATTTCCGCCGAACGAGTGGCTTTCTCCGTTGGTAAAGTTAGTGAAAGCCATGCGGAACCCGCCGCCGACGCGCGCTTCCATGTGCTCGACATGCGCGGTGAAGCCGTATGGCGGCAGCCACTGCGCCATGGCGTCGGCGGTGGTGAACGCACGATAAACTTTCTCCGGCTTGGCCGCGATCACGCGGTGCAGATTGACCGTTCCCGGCATCTCAACTCTCCTCTCGATCGAACAGCATCTCGATGTAGCGTTTTAGATGGGCGACACTGTCGCGGGCCGGGGCAGGGTGATTGGCCGCCTTGGCCATCACGAATGCGCCCTGCAGCACCGCCTGCACATGGCGGGACAGGCTCTGCGCGGTTACGCCGTCGCGCACACCGTGCCGGTCGATCGCTGCCTGCACGTCGACCGCCAGCGCCGTGACATAGGCGTCGAAACTCGCCGCCCCTGCAATGCGGATCGGCTCGCTGGTGGCATAGGCTTCCTGCACCATCGACCCGACGAAACAGGTGTAATCCTCCGGCTCGCCCTCGATGATCGCCAGCCGCAGGTCGATATGCGCCAGCACCCGGTGGAGCGGATCCTCCAGCGGAGGTAATGTGCGGCATTGCGAACAGTGGCGCTGCCCGTGCGGTCCACGCCTCGGCCGCCGCCACGCCCAGCGCCTCCTTCGACGCGAAATGGTGAAAAAACGCACCCTTCGTCACGCCGGCGGCGGCGCACAATCGTCCACGCTCGTCTTGGCATAGCCCTTGCGGCGGACCAGCGCGTGCGCCGCGTCGAGCAAGCGCCCGCGGGCAGTCGTCTTGGGTTCCGTCCGACTCGACATCATCCAAACATACCAACCGGTCGGTATGTCGTCAAACGACGTTCATGCTTGACGCGTTTCGCCTTCGCCACCATCGCAGGACGGGACATGGTCGACCTTCCCAACACCCAGCCCGATGCCCGTGGCACCACCGTACTCGACGCCCCCGACCTGAAGGTCAGCGTGCGTGATCTGTTCGGGATCGACACCGACATGCAGGTGCCCGCTTTCAGTGAGGCGGACGAGCGCGTGCCCGACATGGACGCCAGCTACGTCTTCGACGCCGATACCACGCTCGCCATCCTCGCCGGCTTCGCGCACAACCGCCGCGTGATGGTCCAGGGCTATCACGGCACCGGCAAGTCGACGCACATCGAACAGGTCGCGGCGCGCCTCAAATGGCCGTGCATCCGCATCAACCTCGACGCGCATATCAGCCGCATCGACCTGATCGGCCGCGACGCGATCGTGCTGCGCGATGGCCAGCAGGTCACCGAGTTCCGCGAAGGCCTTTTGCCTTGGGCGCTGCAGACGCCGACGGCGCTGGTGTTCGACGAATATGACGCGGGCCGTCCCGACGTGATGTTCGTCATCCAGCGTGTGCTGGAAACCGAGGGCAAGCTCACTCTGCTCGACCAGAACCGCGTCATCCGCCCGTCGCCATGGTTCCGCCTGTTCGCCACTGCCAACACCGTCGGCCTGGGCGACACCAGCGGCCTGTATCACGGCACGCAACAGATCAACCAGGGCCAGATGGACCGCTGGAACATCGTCGTCACGCTCAACTATCTGCCCGCCGCGGTCGAGGCACAGATCGTCCTCGCCAAATCGGGCGAATACGATCACGAAGGCGGCAAGAAGGAAGTCGACCAGATGGTCAAGGTGGCGGAACTTACCCGCCAGGGATTCATGAACGGCGACATCTCGACCGTCATGAGCCCACGCACCGTGATCACCTGGGCGCAGAACGCGATGATCTTCAAGGACATCGGCTTCGCCTTCCGCCTGAGCTTCCTCAACAAATGCGATGAAGCCGAACGCGCACTCGTCGCCGAATATTATCAGCGCGTGTTCGGCAAGGACTTGCCCGAAAGCGTCGTCGGAAAAGGCTGAGCGGTCGGGGCCGACGAGTGACCGCGGGGTCCTCGTCTGCCCACCAGTCCACCCAAGCCGGACGGATCATAGGCGGAACGTGCCGATGTCAGCCGTGACGGGTGCGTTACGTGTGCTTCGCCCACACAATGCTCATCGCGGAAGGTAATCGCGTGCGTCGATAAGGCTGTATCCGGGCGTCTCGCGCACGCATTGCTGCAGTAACGTCAGATGGCCTGCACCGATGAACACGACCATGCGGTCGCCAGGTTTCGTAGCCTGCAACAGTTTCGCGCAGATACCCAGGTTACGGCGATACCAGGTCGCCGTCACCTCTAGACCCGGTTGATCGTCGCCTGAGCTGATCTCGAGAAGCTCTCGATAAAGACCGTGCGTATGATCTGCCGCGACTGGATCGTTCAGCAGGCGGAGCGTCGCAGCAATCCCTTCGGTCTTGAGCGCTCGTTCCTGCGCGGCCACGTTCTGATCGCTGACGGTGGTAATGCGATCAATGATCGCGTGCTTCCCGTGCGACTGGGCGAAGGCAACCGCCGGCTCGAACGGAGGCTCGCCGGTATGTCGAGGCCGTGAACGGCGTCGATCTTTGCAGCCTTGGCGAGCGCAAAGCCGAGTTGCACGGTTTCGTCTCGGCTCGCGGGCAATGTTCCATCTTTGTATTTCGCATAAGCGTCCTCTGCCGGGGCGGCTCGCCATTCGACACCGATTGCTGTGGGCGAAAATCGTGACAGCGCCTGCACAATCGCAGCGATTTCCCGCTGGCGCTTCGGGGTTAGAACATCGTCCACCGATAGGTTGCGGTAATCGAGTCCTGGATTGTCGAAGTGCATAGTGCCGACGATCATCACCCTCGTCGGCGCCGGCGCTTTGCTTTGCGCCTTTGCCAACGAAGGGGCCGCCAGCGTCAATGATACGAGACCCACGGCAAGGTGAAAGATCTTCATTGTCGCATCCAGTAACTGTATTGTTAATATAATACAGCTAACAACGAAGCGTCGTGGGGACAAGCTGGATCGCTGCTGATGAGCGTCGCGACGGCATATCGTTCCCGAAACACCATCTATGGGGAAGAAGGAAAGCGCATATGGCGGCTAGCGGCCAGCCCTAACCTGAAAGCCGCCTGTCACCTAACGACCCAATTCCTGCCGTTCGTGCATTGATCCTGGCCACCAAAAGCAGCCTTCGCGCGGGAAGCTGGCAGCGCTACATTGATGACGCGATGACGTATCCGCCCACCGTGATCACAACAGCGGCAAACCCTCGCTCCAGCAGACCTTTGCGAGTGCCAAGTACCTTGCCCAGCGCAATGCCGGCGATCGTGCCGCCGATCCCGCCCGCGACCAGCAATCCCGTGACGCCCCAGTCGACCAGCCCTGATATGGCATAGGACGTCGCGGTGGTCAGTCCCAAGGCGCTGACGACCACCAGCGAGGTGCCGATCGCATAGGGCAACGGCATGGCGGTCGCCAGGATCAGCCCCGGCACGATCAGGAACCCGCCGCCGATGCCGAAGAACCCGGCGGCAAGGCCGACGCCGAGCCCGATCGGGACCAGTCGCGGCAGCAGCGCCGCGGCACTGTCGCGCGTCAGGCGAACATCGGGTGCTTCAGCCGTCCGGCGCTTGCGTAGCATCGACAGCCCGACACCGATCATCAGCACGCCGAACAGGACCAGCAGCCGCTTGCCGTCGAACGCCTTGCCCAGTTCGGCCCCAATGCCGCGCCGATCATGCCCGATACCGCGAACACGCCCGCGCACCGCCATTTCACCCGTCCCGCGCGGGCATGGCCGATCAGGCTGGCAAGCGCATTGACGGTGACCGCGACCGCTGCCGTGCCGATCGCAGCGTGCGGCGATCCGACGCCGACGACATAGATGAGCAGCGGCACGGCGAGGATCGACCCGCCCCCGCCGACCAGGCCGAGGATCAGGCCGATCACCCCGCCCGAGGCGAGCGCCGCAAGGATGGTGGCAGTGTCCATGGTTGCCTCAGGCCGCCGCGCGCCGGTTCCACGGCATGATGCGCAGCAGGTTCGCCATCCCGCACCAGCCCGGTCACGCCCGCGAACATCAGCCCAGCGCCGACGAAGGCCGACAGGCCGAAGAAGCCGGGCGCGACGAACAGGCCAAGCACCACGCCGGTCAGCACCAGCGCGCCGGCGGTGATCTGCACCTGCCGCATGATCTCCAGCGGCTGCGACCGATCGGCGACTGGTCGCCTGTCCCGCGTCCCGCCACGCGTCGATCCCGCCGGCCAGGATATAGGCCGGGGCACCGCGCGCAGCCGTCGCAAGCTGCGCGGCATTGGCCGCCGTCCGCATCCCCGACTTGCAGTGAAACACGACCGGACGCCCGTCGCGCGGCAGATCGCCGATCCGGTCGAGCGGCACGTTGATCGAACCCGGGATGCGCTCGCGCGCATGTTCGTCGGCACCGCGAATGTCGATCAGTCGCGCGCCCGCATCGATCGCGGCGCGGGCATCGGCGGGGGAAAGGGTCGCAAGCGTCATCGGCATCAATCCTTGCAATAGAGCTGATAGAGGGTGGCGAGCAGCGTTTCGACGCGCGGATCGGCGATCGCGTACCAGAGCGTCTGGCTCTCGCGCCGATAGGTGACGAGACCTTCGTCGCGCATCTTGGCGAGGTGCTGCGAACAGGCCGATTGCGACAGGCCGACGTCGCGCGCGAGATCGCCGACCGTCACTTCGCCATGCTCGACCAGCTTGCACAGCAGCATCAGCCGCCGGGCATTGCCGATCGCCTTCAGCGTGTCCGCTACCTGCCCGGCCTTCGTCTCGAACGTCGCCAGGTCCATCGGCGGCTTGAGCATCATCGATCCACTCCATTAGGTATTGCTTATGTAGCATCGTCTAATATATATAGCAAGAGCTAACTGGAGAACGATCATGACCCAGCCCTTCATCGAAGCATTCTTCGACGAGCCGACCAACACGATCAGCTACCTTGTCGGTGATCCCGCGACCCGCACCGCAGCGGTCATCGACCCGGTGCTGGACTTCGATCTTGCCAGCGGCGTCGCCGACACCCGTTCGGCCGAGCGGATCGTCGCCTTTGCGCGCGAGCACGACTGGCGGATCGAGATGGTGCTGGAGACGCATGCCCACGCCGATCACCTGTCGGCCGCACCGTTCATCAAGGCGCATACCGGCGCGTGGATCGGGATCGGCGCGCATATCCGCGACGTGCAGAAGATCTTCCGTCCGGTCTTCGCGATGGACGACCTGAAGACCGACGGCTCGGACTTCGACCGCCTGTTCGAAGATGGTGAACGCTTCGCGATCGGCGAGCTTGGGGTTGAGGTGCTGCACGTCCCCGGCCACACCCCTGCCGACGTCACCTATCGGATCGGTGATGCGGCGTTCGTCGGCGATACGCTGTTCATGCCCGACTACGGCACCGCCCGCGCCGACTTTCCCGGCGGCGACGCGCGAACGCTATACCGCTCGATCCGCCGACTGCTGTCGCTGCCTGACGAGACGCGTCTGTTCATGTGCCACGACTATAAGGCGCCGGGGCGCGACGATTATCGTTGGGAGACGACCGTCGGCGAGCAGCGGCGCTCCAGCGTCCACGTCCATGATGGCGTGAGCGAGGACGACTTCGTCGCGATGCGCGAGCAGCGTGACGCCAGCCTGTCGGTGCCCAAGCTCCTGCTGCCGTCAATCCAGGTAAACATTCGCGCCGGTCACTTCGAGGAAGCCGAGGCGAACGGCGTCACTTATCTGCGGATTCCGGTGAAATGGGAGAAGCGCGGTGTATCGCCGAGACAGCCCTAGTCGGGAGTAAATATTTTCCTTTTACATTCTTCAAAAAAGCCGAACCCCTGAGCGATGTCGCTTGTAGGTCTCGCCTCGCGGACAGCGGCGATTGTTCCGGCCATAATGAGCAAATGGCAGTGTCAGGATCGATCACCGACGCGTTGAACGGCTGAAATTGGCCGCAAAGCGGGCTTAACGGCGGTATCAGAAATTGGGTCGCCAGCGGACATTCGCTTGCTTACGATTACATTCCGTCGCGCCCGAAGCTGTGATCCCCCCGTCAGCGCGTGACTTCCGTCAGCGCGTGACTTCCGTCAGCATTGCTCCGTCTGCGGTGCCGACGATCAGCGTGCTCACCAACCCGCAGAACAACCCGTGCGCCAAGACACCTGGCATAACATCCAACGCGTCGGCCAGCTCAGCAACGTCGTCGATACCATTGACGGCCACATCAAGGATGAGCGCTTGTTGATCGGTGCGGAACGGTGCCCCGTCGACTGCCAGGCGAAGGTTTGCCGAAGGAGAAAGCCGCTCGATTTGTGAACGAACGTAACTCAAGGCGAATGGGTGAACCTCCACCGGCAGCGGACGGCTTCCTAGATCCAAAACCAGCTTGCTGCTGTCGACGATAATGATCGTCCGGCGAGCAGCAGATGCAACGACCTTTTCGCGGAATAAGGCTCCACCACCGCCCTTGATCATACGAAATTCAGGGTCGATCTCGTCTGCTCCGTCTATGACGACGTCCAGCGAGGCATAGTCGCTCATCGACCTTATCCGTATGCCTACAGACCTGGCTAAGTGCTCTGACGTGAGAGAGCTCGCCGTAGCAGTTACCTCGAGCCCGTCCTCGACGACGCGGCGACCAATTTCTCGGATCGCGTAACTCGCGGTGGTGCCAGTGCCGAGACCCAGGATCATCCCATCGGTCAGCTCGGCGACCGCCCGCACAGCTGCTTGATGCTTTTCGGTTTCGGCGACGGTCATTTGTCAATGATCTCCATTACAAGGATATAGCGCCGGGCATTGATAAGTTGTCGAATGCGTCGAATGCGTGCCGATAATGGCAAACTCATTATCCCGTCGGAAGGTATTGCAACTGACTGCTGTGATCGCAGCGGGCTGGGGCTTGAGCAATTATCTCAAAGGCACGGTGCCCGTCGGACGGGATGTGAGTGATAATCCTGCAGCAACCGGCCTGTTGCAGGACAAAAGGTCGCCGACACTCGAGGTCAAAGAACCGACCCTGACGTTGGTGGTTTTCTCGGACTACCTATGTCCCGCTTGTAAACTCGCGAGTCCCGCTATGGAAGCCGCCGTCGCTGCCGATGATCATGTTCGGGTGATATATAAAGATTGGCCGATCTTTGGCCCTTTGGCCGAGCGCGCTGCTCGTGTCGCCATAGCTTCGGCACGACAGGGAATATACCCGGCGGTTCATCGTTCACTGATGGACGAGCGTAGGCGCCTGGACGATCCTGTGCTGCGTGAGGCAGTCGAAAAGTCCGGTGGTGACTGGCAGCAAATTGTGTCGGTACTGAACGACCAAGCGACTGATATTGATCGGGAAATTGCTCTGAATGTGACGGAGGCGGTTTCGCTTGGTCTCCAGGGGACTCCCGCCTTCCTCGCCGGATCGGTCTTAATATCTGGCGCAACCGACGAGGGTGGATTCAGAAGAGCGTTTGCTCGCGGCCGGACTTCCGCGCAGGATTGACCGTGCATCGGCGAACAACGAAAGCGCTAAGCCACTCCGTTCAACCAAAGCCTATTTCGATCTGGAAGGACGAGACTCCACCTACCTGAGTCCAAACGAACTAAAGGCTGGCTAGTCTAAAAATATCCTATCGATACATTACCGGGTGGCCATCCAAGACGCGACGCTAGAAAACACACTATGGCTCAGCTTGTGGAGCCGCGCTGACAAGGAATACGCAGATGACTATCCGACCAGTATTTGTGATGATCGCCTCATTAATAGCGTTGCCAGCGCCTGCGCAGAATGCCCACTTCCACTCCGGCGCGGCGATACCTAATTTTGGCAAGATCGCTGACGTCGCTTCTGACACACCAATTCAGCGTGGGACCATTTTCAAGGTCGCTTTTGACAACAGTACACGAGCGGAGCGCGGCAAGCTCAACCGCACACTCGATGCCGCGGCCCGTTTTATCAATATGCACGCCGCCGCCGGGGTACCTGTACAGGACATTCACTTGGCACTCGTGTTTCATGGCCAATCTTTATTCGACCTTACCAGCCCTGTTGCTTACGCACGAAGCGCTGGTGATGCTGACAAGGCCGTCATTAACGCTAACGCGCCACTTATTGCCACGCTGATCGCGCATGGTGTTGAGATTTATGCCTGTGGCCAGAGCGCGGCAACCTTGGAGGTTGCCAAGGCTGACCTGCTGCCTGGTGTAAAGATGTCGCTATCAGCGATGACAGCACACGCGTTACTCCAAAACCGCGGCTACACGCTCAACCCCTTTTGATCGACATCAGTATGAGCGATATTTCCGTCGCCGTTGGGCTTGAACCCGACGTCATCCTCCGGGTTTAGAGCGATCCTCTCGAACGCCTGGATGCATAGCCGTCAAATTTTAATAACCACGAATACGGCTGCTTCTAACGCTAGCTTTCCCAAAAGCCGACCGTCGCAAATCCACCCAATGCCAGTCGTTCCCGCGATGGCTACGCGATGCCATCAGCGGACGGTCAGCTAACGACCCAAATCCCAGCCGTTCACCGCAGATTTTCGGTTCCTGAAACCTGCCGTTCGCTGGGCAGCCGTTTTTTGACTGAACTTGGCCCGTTAGAAGACTTTCCGCTCCGCACGTCGTATCGGCCAAAAGCTGAAGATCAGAAGGCGCCTCACGACGTCGGCGAAGATTGCTGAGGCAAATCGGAAACTTCAGCCAGTTACCTCCAGCACCATGTTGGTCGGCGTCTCCGCCGCGCGACGTACTTGGGAGAAACCCGCCTCCCGGCAAACCTCGGCCAGTCGCTTCTCGCCCGCCTGTGCGCCCAAGCCCGAGCCCAACTTCCTGCGACAGCGAGTTGGGCGTGCAGATCGTGCACGAGGCTGCGTAGAAGATCTGCCCGAGCGGGTGCATGTTGTCGGCCATCGAGTCTCCCGCCATCGGCTCGACCAGCATGAACGTGCCGCCCGGCGCGAGCGTCTCGCGGATGTGGCGCGCTGCGCCGACGGGATCGCCCATGTCGTGCAGGGCATCGAACATGCAGGCGAAATCGATAGCCCTCGCCGGCGAAATCCTGCGCTTTGGCGACCTGGAACTCGACGTTGGTTACACCCGCCTCCGCGGCCTTCCTCTTGCGCTTCCTCGATCGAAGGCGCGTGGAAGTCGATGCCGTGGATCGTCGAGTTCGGATAGGCCTGCGCCAGCAGCACGGACGAGGAGCCGTGGCCGCAGCCGATGTCGGCGACTTTGGCGCCGGCCTTGAGCTTCGCCTCTACGCCGTCAAGCGCCGGGATCCAGTTGTCGACCAGGTTCGCCTGATAGCCAGGGCGGAAGAAGCGGTCGGTCCCGCAGAACAGGCATTGGGGATGATCGCCCCATGGGCGCCCCTTGCCGGTCTTGAACGTCTCGGTCGCTTTTTCATGCCCGGCGAACTGCGAAACGATCAGCTGGAAGAAGCCCTGCATGCACGCCGGCTGGCCCTCGCGGGTGAAGACCAGCGCCTGTTCGGGCGTGATCGAGAAGGTCTCGTCGTCGGCGTGATGCTGGACATAGCCCGCCGCACAAACCGATCCGAGCCATTCGTGGAGGTATTTGGCGTTGAGGCCGGTCTTGGCGGCGAGCTCGTCGACCGTCACAGGGCCTGGCGCCGTCAAGCGCGGTGAACACTCCAGCCTGGTCGCCAAGATAGGCCATGAACAGGCTTAGCGCGCCCGGCAACATCGCCGATCACTTTGCCGACGAGGCCGTTGAGGGCGGTTTCGTTGATTGTCTCGGTCATGGCATGCTCCGCTCAAATTGATAAGGCGATCATTTGGACCGGTCAGTCAAAGCGTTCGACGGCGGTGCCGCGTGCGCGCTAGGTCTGAGTGGCTGGGGACGACATTGGTTAAGCTTACCTTTTCACCTTCGTCACGTCTGATTTTAGCCAGTGAAACTTAGTGCGTATGCTCGGGCGGGGCGAAGAGAATTAGCTCAACGCGCTCGTCGCCATCAACATACCCGTCGTGCCCGGGAGGAATCTCGAAAAAATCACCCACACCAATGCGAGTTTCGACATTAGTATCGAGCATTCTAACGACCAACTTGCCGCTCATACAGTACCCGGTGTGATGCGTAGGACACAGAGTTCAGGTGATCCTAGCAGCGGCTTCTCGTCTTTCTCCCACGTCCATCCAGGTTCAAAGACGGCATGCATACCGGTGTTTCCGTTGCAAGTTCGAACGATCGAAATGCCACCTGCATTTTTCATATCCAGCCGATCGTCGGGCGCATCGAACCGCCGGGTCTGTATCTCTGCCGTCACAGTGCCTCTCCTCTGCGCCAACGTTGAGGTGGCATACTACGAAATGTGGGGCATCGAAAGTACCGGCGTTGCTGTCTTCGCCGCGGCTCACGCATTCTGGATCGATGAGCGATTGTCTCCAGAAGAAGCTTGCCGCCGAAATCCCCGCGTCTCTCGACCGATTGTCGCTGGATTGGCGGACGGCCGCTTACGAGCTAAAATATAACGTCGCACAATGACTGCAACCGGGCGCGTAACGGCGCCATCGATTGATCCAGCGAACGGCAGCTTAGGCAATCCTCGTTCCCGAAAGCTGTCAGACTGCAAGCCACCCACTTTCTGCCGTTCACGTCATCAAATGCAGACGCCAGAAACGGTCGGTCTGCTAACGACCCATTAACGGAAATTGCGGCCCTTCCATTTTTCCCTTCCAAAATAGGGAATGAAAGCAGAACAGCCGAGTTCAACTCGCGGTCGTGCTGCTGCAGCGGCGCGGATGCGGGTCCAAGTGAGAGGCGGGGAATGACAATCCCGTCCCGGCCGGCGCGGAGCCATCCGGTTTAGCCGAAGCTTCGCAAAATCCGGCATGGATGTGACGAGAGGATCGCCGACAGGACGGCGGTGCGCGGTACGCGGCTTAACGGAGCGGTTCACACCCGCTCGACAGTCCCGCCATACGCCCCGCGCTGGCCACCCCGCCGCATGACGGCGAGGCGATCACGGTCCGCCATGCCACCACGGGCCCGCCTGACAAGCGGGCACCCGGGTGCACGTGAACAGACGCGCCGGCCGTATTCTCCAGCGATCCGCGCCAGCGGAGGCGCAGCCGCGCTCGCTATCGTGGCACCATCATCCGGATCACGCCCGGGGCCACGCGCGCCGTGACCGGTGTACGCGCCAGCACCTCCCCGTCGATCGAGATCGACAGGGGCGGGACAGTCTCGATGCGCAACGCGCGCCCGTGAAACTCGCGCGTCGTCGCGTGGCGATGCGGCAGGCGCAGCAGTGACGCGCCCCAGGATTTGAGCAAGCCAAAACGCGTCCGGCCATGGACCACCTGCACCACGATTTCGCCCGATTGCGGGTCGGCCTCGTCAATCAGTTCGGTGCCGCCCTGAAAACTGCCATTGGCGATGCGAACCTCGGTCGCCTCCATCGCCTGTCCGTCGACGATGAGCGTGAAGGACTTGAAGCGCGCCAGTTCGATTGCCGCCCACGACAGATAGCCGACGCGCCCCAGATAGCGTTTCAGCTTGTGCGGAATGCGATCGGCAATCTGTGTTGCCAGCCCGATCGCCGCGCAATTGCAGAAATAATCGTCGTCGATCATCCCCAGATCGACGTCCGCCACGCGTCCGTCGGCGATCACGTCGATCGCCCCGTCGAGGTCGAGCGGGATGCCGCTTGAGCGGGCAAAACTGTTGGCGGTGCCGAGCGGCAGCACCGCGAACACCGTATTGGCTGCCGACCAGACGGTCGACCGTGGAGGACAGCGATCCGTCGCCTCCACCAACGATGACCATGTCCGCGCCCGCCGCCACCGCATCGCTCACCCGCGCGTTCATCTGCGCCGGGTCCTTGACCGCGTGCGTGCGCGAGGAGGGTCACGCCCTTGGCCTTCAACGCGGCACAGGCCTGCTCGAACTGATCCTGCCCTTTACGCGACTTGGTATTGACGATCAGTGTCGCGGAACGGGGGCCGGGCGCGGTCATGCGCGCTCAACCGCCCGCAGGCGCGCTCGTTCCCTTAGCGAAACGGCGGTTCGTTGAACGCGCGCAGCTTGCGCGAATGCAGCTTCGGTCCTTCGGCGCGCAATTCCTCGCACGCCGCGATGCCGATGCGCATATGCTCGTTGATCGCGCGTTCGTAGAAACGGTTGGCCTGTCCCGGCAGCTTCAATTCGCCGTGCATCGGCTTGTCGCTGACGCACAACAATGTCCCGTAAGGCACGCGGAAGCGGTAACCCTGTGCCGCGATGGTCGCTGATTCCATGTCGATGCCGACCGCGCGGCTCTGCGAGAAACGCAGCGCCGATTTGGCGTAAAGCAGCTCCCAGTTGCGGTCGTCGGTGGTGACGATCGTGCCCGTGCGCAGGCGCTTCTTCAGCGTTTCCTCGCTTTCGCCGGACACCTTCTCCGCCGCGCGCGCCATGGCCAGCTGGACTTCGGCAATCGCCGGGATGGGGATCGCGGGGGGCAGCACGTCGTCAAGGACGTGGTCGTCGCGCAGATAGGCGTGGGCGAGCACATAATCGCCGATCCGCTGGCTGGGCCTCAGCCCACCGCAATGGCCGATCATCAGCCACGCCTCGGGCCGCACCACCGCCAGGTGATCGGTGATCGTCTTCGCGTTCGCCGGGCCGACGCCGATATTGACCAGCGTGATCCCCGACTTGTCGGGCGCGCACAAATGCCATGCGGGCATCTGGTGCCGCCGCCATGCGTCGCCGGCGATGACGCTTTCGGGGTCGTGCGTGTCGCGCGTCACGCGAATGCCGCCCGCGCCCGACAAATGCGTGTAGCGGCTGCCTTCGCCCAGCTGGCTCAGGCCCCAGCGGGCGAATTCGTCGACGTAGCGGTGATAGTTGGTGAACAGGATATAGCGCTGGCAATCCTCGACCGGCGTGCCGGTATAGTGCCGCAGCCGGGCGAGCGAGAAATCGGTGCGCAGCGCGTCGAACAGCGCCAGCGGGCGCGGCTCGCCAGGGGCGGGGACGAAGGTGCCGTCGGCAATCTCGTCACCGATATAGCTGAGTTCGGTCGCCGGGAACCAGCGCGACAATTCGGTCGCCGACACCGTGTCCAGGTCCATCTCGGCATCGAGGACATAGGGAAACGGGATTTCCTGCCGCCCCGGGCCAACCTCGATCTCGACCTCGTAATCCTCGCGCAGCAGGTCGATCTGTTCGGCAAGATAGGCGGCGAACTGGCGCGGGCGCGTGACGCTCGTCGCATATTGGCCCTGTTCGGTCAGGCGGCCGAACGATCGAAAGGGGCGGTCCGCCGTCCCGCCGCCGGCATAGTTCACGCGCAGCTCGGGATAGGCGAAACTGCCGTCGCGGCGGCGCTCGGGATCGGGCTTGATGCCGTCACGGACATAGTCGGCGATGGCGGTGCGGAGGCGGTGGACCGACGCGTCGAACAAGGTCGCGAGTTCGTCGATCAGGCTTTCGGTGGTCTTGGCTGTCATCGTCCGCGCGTAAACGCGAACGATGACGCGCTCAAGTCAGCCCATGTTTTCGAGCATGTAATCGGCGCTCGAGACGCGGAACTCGCCGCCTTGCTCGACGTCGACGCGCTCGACGGTGCCGTCATTGACCAGCATCGCGAAGCGCTGCCCGCGCTTGCCCATGCCGAACTTGCTGCCGTCCATGGTCAGGCCCAATGCTTCGGCCAGGTCGCCATTGCCGTCGGCCAGCATCGTCACCTTGCCGTCGACGCCGTGTTCCTTGCCCCATGCGCCCATGACGAACGCGTCGTTGACGGCGGTGCAGGCGATCTCGTCGACGCCCTTGGCTTTCAGCGCGTCGGCCTGTTCGACGAAGCCGGGCAGGTGGCGCGCCGAACAGGTCGGGGTATAGGCGCCGGGCACGGAGAACAGCGCGACGCGGCGACCCTTGAAGTAATCCGCGCTCGAAACCTGCTCCGGTCCTCCCGGCGTCACTTTGGTCAGCGTCGTTTCGGGGAATTTGTCTCCAGCGGCAATGGTCATCGTAAAGCTCCCAAGTTGCGAAAATGCCACAGCTTTCTGGGGATTGCGGGCGGCGGTGGCAAGGCCGCCTTAACCTGTTGCCTTCAGCATGTTTTCCCAGCAGCATCCGATTCGGGCAGGGGAAAACAGGGCAATGAAGAAATTCGTGTTGGCGGTCCTCGCCATCGTCGTTCCGGCCGCACCCGCCCATGCCGCCTGCTGGAGCCCGCAACAGGTTGCCGCCGCCAAGGTGCGCGATCTCGACACGATGCTGATGGTCGCATCGTTGCGCTGCCGCTTCACCGATGTCGCGGTGCTCGACAGCTACAACGCCTATGTGACACGCCACCGCAAGCCGCTGGTTCAGATCAACGACCTGTTGCGCGCGCATTACAACGGCGCGGGCGACAAGAAGGCGGCGATGACGGCTTACGACAACTATGTGACCAAGGTGGCCAACCGCTACGGCGCGGGGGCCAAGGGTCTCAGCTGCAACGACATGCACTCGATCGTCGAAGCCCTGGCTGCCGAGGCGCCACAGGTCGATGCGTTGATCGCGGTGGCCGAACGCGCGGGCGTCGATCCCTATCTCGATGCGGCCCAGTGCGAACGCGCGTTCAACGTTCCGTCACTGACCACCGCAACGGCAGTCATCGGTCGCAAATAGACATATAAAGCATCCTTTATATCCGCCTTGCCTTCAATGCGGGCTGACGGCTAGCGGTGCCGGCATCAATTCATCGCCGGAGAACTAAGACCGTGGCCACCGCCCCCGTGACCGATACGCGCACGCCCAATGGCAAGGATTATGTGATTGCCGATATCGGCCTGGCCGAATTCGGCCGTCGCGAAATCAACATCGCCGAAACCGAAATGCCCGGCCTGATGGCGCTGCGTGAGGAATTCGGCACGTCGCAGCCGCTCAAGGGCGCGCGCATCACCGGCTCGCTGCACATGACGATCCAGACCGCGGTGCTGATCGAGACGCTGACCGCGCTTGGCGCGACCGTCCGCTGGGCAACGTGCAACATCTACTCGACGCAGGATCATGCCGCCGCCGCCATCGCCGCAACGGGCGTGCCGGTGTTCGCGATCAAGGGCGAAAGCCTTGCCGAATATTGGGACTATGTCGGCTCGATCTTCGATTGGGGTGACGAGACCTGCAACATGATCCTCGACGACGGCGGCGACGCGACCATGTTCGCCCTGTGGGGTGCCAAGCTCGAAGCCGGGCAGACCATGCCCGAGCCGGAGAATGAGGAAGAGGTCGAGATGCAGCGCGCGTTGAAGGCGTTCATCGCCAAGCGCCCGGGCTACCTGACCGAAACCGTCAAGAACATTCGCGGTGTTTCGGAAGAAACCACCACCGGCGTCCACCGCCTCTACGCCATCGCCAAGAAGGGCGAGCTGCCGTTCCCCGCGATCAACGTCAACGACAGCGTGACCAAGTCGAAGTTCGACAATCTCTACGGCTGCAAGGAATCGCTGGTCGACGCGATCCGTCGCGGCACCGACGTCATGCTCGCCGGCAAGGTTGCCTGCGTCGCCGGCTTCGGTGACGTCGGCAAGGGGTCGGCACAGTCGCTGCGTAACGGCGGTGCGCGCGTGATGGTTACCGAGATCGATCCGATCTGCGCGCTGCAGGCGGCGATGGAAGGGTTCGAAGTCGTGACGATGGAAGAAGCCGCCAGCCGCGCGGACATCTTCTGCACCGCCACCGGCAACGCCGACGTCCTGACCGTCGATCACATGCGCGCGATGAAGGACATGGCGATCGTCTGCAACATCGGCCACTTCGACAGCGAGATCCAGATTTCGGCGCTGCAGAACATGAAGTGGACCGAAGTGAAGCCGCAGGTCGACCTGGTCGAGTTCCCCGACGGCAAGCAGATCATCATCCTGTCCAAGGGTCGCTTGGTGAACCTCGGCAATGCGACGGGTCACCCGTCGTTCGTGATGTCGGCGTCGTTCACCAACCAGACGCTGGCGCAGATCGAATTGTGGACCAAGCCCGGCCACTACGCCAACGACGTGTTCGTCCTGCCCAAGCACCTCGACGAAAAGGTCGCGGCACTGCACCTCGAAAAGCTGGGCGTGAAGCTGACCGAACTGACGCAGAAGCAGGCCGACTATATCGGCGTGCCGCAGGCGGGCCCGTTCAAGCCGGACCATTACCGCTACTAAGCGCCGTCCGGCACGCAACGCACGATCGACGCCGTCACGGATTTACTCCGTGACGGCTACTATTGTCCGTTAGGTCACGCTAACGCACCTCCCATGGGCGGGACAATGCAGTCGACGATGCTGGCGGCGGCCCTTGGGCTCTGGCTGGCGCTCGCCGCCTGGGCGCTTGCGACCGGGCTGATCCTGCGACGGCGCGCCACTCAGACGCTGGCGGGCATCGTCGGGCTGGACAGCCTTGCGCGGCTCTCTCCGGCGCTGGCGCTGGTGATCCACGGCGACAATCGTATGGACGGGTCAACCCGTCTGGCCATGCTCCTCGGTTATGACGCGATGCCGGGGAGGCTGTCGTCGCTCGAGGGGCGCGGCGGCGGGCTGACGTCGGGTGACCTTGCCGCTTTGTCCGCCGATGTTGCCGCGACGCGGGACGGGGGCAAGGGATTTATCCGCGCCGTCGTGCCGGTCGGGTCCACACGCACCCTGCTGATGGTCGGCCAGCCTGCGCCGCGCACGCTTTCCGATCGCGGGGTGCTGGTCTGGGTGATCGATGCGACGAGCAACCAGGCGGAAATGAGCCAGCTGCGCGAAGAGGCGGAACGCGCGGGCCAGGCCTTTCGCACGCTGTCGCGCCTGATCGAGGCGGCACCGGTGCCGATGTGGCATCGCGGCCCCGACCTGCGCCTGACCCTCGTCAACCGCGCTTATGTCGATGCCGTCGACGCGGTCGATGCCGAAGATGCCGTCACGCGCGGGGTCGAACTGGTCGAAGGTATTGCCGGGATTGGCCCGATCGCCGCCGCGGCGGCGGCGCGTGACGCTGGCGAAGTCCGCGAACGGACCGTCCCGACGATCATCGGCGGCGAACGCCGCGCGATGCGGATCGTCGATGTGCCGCTGGGGCAGGCGGGCGTGGCGGGCTATGCCATCGATACCGACGATCTCGAACGCGCGCGCGCCGATTATCGTCGCTTCGTCGATACCCAGCGCGATACGCTCGACCGGCTCTCCGCCGGGGTGGCGCAATTCGGCGCCGACCACAGCCTGACCTTTTCGAACCTGCCGTTCCAGCGCATGTTCGCGCTGCGTCCCGAATGGTTGGCCGAACGGCCGGAGTTCGACCGTCTGCTCGATCGGCTGCGCGAAGCGGGCCGCATCCCCGAAGCCCGCGACTTTCCCGAATGGAAGCGCGAAAAGCGCGGTTGGTTCAGCAACCCGACTGGCGCGGCGGAGGAAAGCTGGCTGCTGCCCGACGGCAAGCATTTGCGCGTCGTGACGCAACCCTTGCCCGACGCCGGGCTGCTGGTGATTTTCGAGGACCGCACCGAACAGGTCCAACTGCTCAGCGCGCGCGACACGCTGCTGCGCGTGCGCGAGGCGACCTTCGACAATTTGTTCGAAGCGATCGGCGTCTTCGCGGCCGATGGGCGGCTCAACCTGTGGAACAACCGCTTCCGCGACGTCTGGCATCTCGACGAAGCGATGCTGGCCAGTTCGCCGCGCATCGACGTGCTGGCCGACGCCGCCACACCGCTGATGGAAGGCGCGGAGGGCGGGATGCTGATCCGCGAGGCCGTGCGCGCCGCGACGCTCGAGCGCCAGGCGCGCACCGGGCGCATTGCGCTGACCGATGGACGGTGCTTCGAATATTCAGGCGTGCCGTTGCCCGATGGCAATGCCTTGCTGATCCTGCTTGACGTCACCGACCGGGTTCGCGTCGAATCCGGTCTGCGCGCGCGGGCGGACACGCTCGAAGCCTCGGGCAAGGAGCGAACCGCTTTCGTCGCCAATATGAGCTACGAGTTGCGCCAGCCGCTGACGTCCATCGCGGGTTATGCGGAAATGCTGCAGGGCGGCTATGCCGGCGATTTGGGCGACCGGGCCAAGGAATATGTCTCGGCGATCCTCGAATCGGTGCAACGCCTCGACGCGCAGGTGGATCAGGTGCTGACGGTGGCGGAACGCGACTCCCGCCGATGATCCTGGCTGACGAGGATGCGACGCTCGCTGCGGGGCGGCAGCTCGGCCGGGTGCTGCGCGTCGGCGATGTCCTGTTGCTCTCGGGCGGCCTGGGCGCGGGCAAGACGACCTTCGCGCGCGGAATCCTGCGCGGACTGGATTTTACGGGCGATGTCGCCAGCCCGACCTTCCCGATCCTGCTCGAATACGCGCCGCCTGACACGCGGCTGCCGGTGACGCACGCCGACCTGTACCGGATCGACGACCCGGCAGAACTCGAACAGCTCGATCTCGCCGCGGGCCTTGTCGACGGCGTGGTCGTCATCGAATGGCCGGATCGCCTGCGCGACGGCATGTTCCCAGAGGCGCTTCACCTGACTTTCGACACCGATGGCGCGGGGCGTCGCTTGACAGCGCAGGTCGGGACGGCATGGGGGTCGCGATGGCCGATCCGATGACCCCGCCGGTCGCCGCGGCCGCGTTCCTCGATGCTGCCGGCTGGGGCGGTGCCGAGGTCCTGCCGCTGGCCGGCGATGCCTCGTTCCGCCGCTATTTCCGCGTGCGAACAGGGCACGCGCCGCGCCGTGCTGATGGACGCGCCCGCCGCCGCACGAGGATGTCGGCCCGTTCCTCGCCATCGCGCGGCACCTGATCGGCCATGGCTTTCGCGCGCCCTGCGATCCTGGCCGAGGATCGCGTCACCGGCCTGCTCCTGCTCGAAGATCTCGGCGATGCGCGGATGCGCGAAACCATCGATGCCGATCCAGCGCCAGAGCTGCCGTTGTACGAGGCCGCGATCGACCTGCTCGTCGCACTGCAGGCGTGCCCACCGGCCGACATACCCGCCTTATGATCGTCGCGGTGCTGCAGCGCGAAGCCGAGCTGCTGACCGAATGGTTCTGCCCCGCCGCCGGGCTGTCGGTCGATGTCGCTGGCTACACCGCCGCCTGGGCGCAGGTCCTGCCCCAGGTCGATCTCGGCGCAGGTGACAGTGCTGCGCGACTACCATGCGGAAAACATCATGCTGCTTGATGGCGGCGCGCTGGGCCTGCTCGATTTTCAGGACGCGCTGGCCGGCCATCCGGCCTATGATCTCGTCTCGCTGCTGCAGGATGCGCGCCGCGACGTCCCCGAAAATGTCGAGGCGGCGATGCTGGACCGATTCCGCGCGGCGTCCGGCGCAGGCGCGGCTTTCGACAGCCGCTTATGCGATCCTCGGCGCACAGCGGAACGCCAAGATCGTCGGCATCTTCACCCGCCTGTGGCAACGTGATGGCAAGCCGCGTTACCTCGACCTGCTGCCCCGCGTGTGGCGCTACCTCGAGCGCGATCTCGCTCATCCGTCACTGGCCCCTGTGGCGGCCTGGTTCGATCAAAACATCCCGACCGACAAGCGCGGCGCCCTTTCGGCATGAGCCGCAAACCGCTCGACCTTCGTGTGGAAGCGCGTGGCACCGTTCCCGTGACCGCGATGGTCATGGCGGCGGGCCTGGGCAAGCGGATGCGCCCGCTGACGATGACGCGGCCCAAGCCTTTGGTGGTGGTGGCGGGCAAGGCGCTGATCGATCACAGCCTCGATCGACTGCGTGCCGCGGGCATCCGTCGCGTGGTCGTCAACGTCCATTATCTTGCCGATGCCCTCGAAGCGCATCTGCGGCGGCACGCTCACGACCTCGACGTGACGATTTCGGACGAGCGCCGGCAGTTGCTCGAAACCGGTGGCGGCATGGTCAAGGCGCGAGAGGCGCTGGGCGACGCACCCTTCCTGACCGTCAATAGCGACAATTTGTGGATCGATGGCCCCGTCGACGCGATCGACCTGCTGGCGCGCCGCTGGGACGATACCAAAATGGACGCACTGCTGCTGCTGGTGCCACAGGCGCGCGCGCACGGTCATCGCGGGCGCGGCGACTTTCACATGGACCCGCGCGGTCGCTTGTCCCGGCGCAGAACCAACCGCGTCGCGCCGTTCGTTTTTACCGGCGTGCAGATGGTGTCTCCGCGATTGCTCGACGATGCGCCCGCCGGCGCGTTTTCGACCAACCTGTTGTGGGATCGGGCGATAGAGGCGGGCCGGCTCTATGGCGTCGTCCATCAGGGGCTGTGGTTCGACGTCGGTACCCCCGCGGCGATCCCGTTGACCGAGGCCGTCCTCGCCGATGGCTGAGCCGGGCGGTGGATCGAAAGACCGGCGCCGGCCGCGCGTCTATTCGATCCCGCTCCACCGCAGCTTCGCCGATGCGCTGGTCAATGGACTGCTCGCGCGGACGGCAAATGACCGGATGCGCCTCGCCCGCGCCACGATCCTGACCGCCAGCAATCGCGCCGCCCGCACGATCAACGAAGCCTTTGTGCGCCGGGCCGAGGGCGGCCTGCTGCTGCCGCGCATCGTCCCCATCGGGGAGGCGGGTGAAGCGCTTGCCGCCGATCTGTTCGACAGCGCCGATCCGCTACCCGCCCGCGATCGATCCACTGCGTCGGCAATTGCTGCTCGCCCAGCCTGATCGAACGAGGCGGCACCCGGCGCGGCGGCGAGGCGCTGCGCATGGCCGCCGAACTCGGCCGGGTGATCGACGAGCTCGGCGTGGAGCGAAAGCACGCGCGCGACCTGCGCGACATCGAACTGGCCGAGACGCTGGCGGTTCACTGGCAGACCTCGCTCGATCAGCTGGCGGTGCTGATCGAACAATGGCCGATCGTACTCGGCAGCATCGGCTGCATCGAATTGACCGAACGGCGCAACCGCCTGCTTGCGCGGCAGCACAGGCCTGGCGGGATCAGCCGCCCGCAGGGCTGGTCATCGCCGCGGGCATTACCAGCACCGCGCCCGCCATCGCCGATCTGCTCGCGACGATCGCATCGCTTCCCGGTGGTCAGGTCGTGCTGCCCGGCCTCGATCTCGGCAGCAGCGACGACGAATGGGACGTGATCTGGGGCGGGGAGGGTACGCGCCCGTCGAAACCCACCCGCAATTCGCGCTGCAGCCTGCTGCTCGATCGAATGGGGGTGGCGCGCTCCGACGTGGTGCGCTGGCGCTGGGGCGATGGCCGCCCGCGCCAGGCCGTGCGCGCGCGCCAGATCTCGCAACGCCTTCGCCCCCGCCCGATTCACCGCGAAATGGGCCGAACTGAAGAACCCGCTCAACAAGCTGCGCAAGGTCAGCTCGCCGAATTCGCCGACCCCGCGGACGAGGCGCAGGGCATCGCCATCGCGCTGCGCGAAGTGCTGGAAACCCCGGGCAAGACGGCCGCACTCGTCACGCCCGACCGCGCGCTGGCCCGCCGCGTCTGCGCGCACCTCAAGCGCTGGAACATCCAGGCCGACGACAGCGCGGGCTCGCCCGTTGTCGCGCGAACCCGTCGGCACGCTCATCCTCGCCGCCGCGCATGCCGTGGCCGAGGATTTCGCGCCCGTTTCGCTGCTCGCGTTGCTCAAGCATCCGCTGGTCAGGCGGGGGAGGGGCGCAATCGCCTGGCTCGCGGGTGTCCGCAGCTCGATCTCGCGCTGCGCGGCCCGCGTCCGGCGGGCGGGCTGGAGGGCATCGACCGCTTTCCTCCATGCGCCTGCCGACAAGATGCCGCGGCCTTGCGCCGCAGGGTGCAAGACTGGTGGGCCGAGGCGTCGTCGCTCTGACACCCCTTGGACAGCACGCCGAAACGCTCGTCGCCCAGGTGCAACGGCTGCGCGACGGCCTCGATGCGCTGGCCGGCGATGGATGTCTGGGCCGGCCCGGCGGGGCGCGATGCCGCCGCCCTGCTCGACGATCTGCTGCGGTCACGCGCCGCGACGGGCCGGGCGCGATAACCCCGGACGAATTTGTCGATCTGCTGGCCGAGCCTGCTCGAGCGGCATCGCCGTCCGCCCGCCCGCGGGCGGGCATCACCGCATCGCCATTCGCGGGCTGATCGAATCGCGGCTGCAATCGGCCGATCTGATCATCGCTGCCGGGCTGAACGAAGGCACCTGGCCCGCGGAACCCGCCCCCGACCCATGGCTCGCGCCGCAAGTCCGCATGGCGCTCGGCATGGGCGCGGCCGATCGGCGGATCGGGATTGCCGCACACGATCTCGCCAGCGTCCTCGGCGCGCGTGAAGTCCTGCTGACCCGCGCCGAAACGCGACGCTAGCGGCCCGGCGATCGAGTTCGCGTTTCCTGCTGCGCTTGAAGG
The DNA here is from genome assembly GCA_963740775.1 of uncultured Alphaproteobacteria bacterium. Taxonomy (GTDB): domain Bacteria; phylum Pseudomonadota; class Alphaproteobacteria; order Sphingomonadales; family Sphingomonadaceae; genus Sphingomonas_O. Next base: position 597,177 of record CAVUFE010000005.1, read on the forward strand.
CGATGCTGGGCGACAAGGCCTTCGCCGCCGATCCGCGCCTATCCGCAACTCGCCGCGGGCGCTCGACGCTTCCGCATCGCCGCCGCAGCGGTCGATCCGCCCGATGCCCGCCCCGCCGGGCGACGCTCCGCCCAAAGAAGATCTCGGTCACGGCGGTCGATCGCCTCAAGGCCGACCCCTTCGCCTTTTACGCCAGCGCGATGCTGAAGCTGCGCTCGCTGGACATGATCGATGCCGATCCCGGCCCGGCCTGGCGCGGCAGTGCGGTGCATGCGGTGCTATACGACTGGTATCGTCTCGACGATTGCGCACCCGACGCACTTCGCCGCCGCGTCGAGCAATTGCTCGCCCGGCCGGGCATCCACCCCGTCATCCGCGCCTTGTGGCAACCGCGCATCCTGGCGGCCGCTGACTGGAGCGGCACAGGAAGTGGCCGAGGATCGCGCCGCCGGGCGCACATCGCCATGGCCGAGGAGTGAGGGCGAGACCGAGGTCGCCGGCGTCATGCTGCGGCGGCCGCGCGGACCGTATCGACCGGCAGCCCGACGGCGCGCTGGCCATCGTCGATTACAAGAACGGCAAGCACGCCAGCGCACCGCGCGGTCGAGCAGGGTTATGCGATGCAGCTCGGCCTGCATCGGGCTGATCGCGCAACTGGGGGGCTTCAAGACGGGCTGGCGGGAACCCCGACTGCCTTCGAATATTGGTCGCTGGCGAAGGACAGGCAAGCAATTTCGGCAAGCGCAAGCACGCCCTTCGTCCGCAATGGACAGACCGACGCGTCGAATTTCCTCGAACGGTCGCACGAGACGATTTCGAGGCCGCTGCGGACAAATGGCTGACGGGCGACGAGCCCTTCACCGCCAAGCTCGTGCCCGAATTTGCGCCCTATGACCGAATATGACCAGCTGATGCGGCTCGACGAATGGCTATGGGCGGGAGCGGCCGTCATGAGCGTCGCGCTGAAAGGGGCGCAACTCGCCGCAAGCGCGCCGGACGATCATGTCTGGCTGTCGGCATCCGCCGGCACGGGCAAGACGACGGTCCTGTCTTCACGCGTGCTGCGTCTGCTGCTTCAGGGCGTATACCCCGATGCGATCCTGTGCCTGACGTTCACCAAGGCGGGCGCGGCGGAAATGGCGCGACGCGTCCGCGATCGCCTCGCCGAGTGGGTGCGCATGCCCGACGAGGCGCTCTACCAGCAGCTGGAGGCGCTGGGTGAGCCCGCCGGGCCGGAACACCGCGACAAGGCGCGACAGCTGTTCGCCACCCTGCTCGAAGCGCGCGGCGGCGGGCTGCAGGGTGATGACCATCCACAGCTTTTGCCAGACCATGCTTGCCGCCTTCCCGGTCGAGGCTGGCATCGCCCCCGGCTTTCGCCCGATCGAAGGCGCGGAGGCCGATGCGCTCGGCGCGACCGCGCTGAGCGACCTCGTCACGCAGGACGAGCAGCAGGGCGGGCTGTTCGTCCGGCGCTTGCAGGCGCTCAGCCGGCGACTGGGCGAAGCGGGCGCAAGAGCCTATCTGTCGCGCGGCGCAAAGGCGCTGCTGGCATCCGACGATTTTCGCGGCGCGTTTCAACCGCTCGTCCGCCGCGCACTGGGCGTAGATGCGGACTTCGACGCGCACGAAATCTGCACTCGCCTGTCACGATGACCGGCTGGACCGGGCGTCGCTTCAGCAGTTGATCGCGATGAACCGGGCCTGGGCGACGAAGACGGGCCATGCCGCAGCGGACGCGATCGAAGCCTGGCTGCAACAGCATCCCGACGATCGTGCCGGCGGGCTAACCGAACTCGCATCGGTCTGGACGACACAGGCCGGAACGCCTCGCAAGGGCGGACCCAAACATCCCGATTATGAAGACGTGTTGCGCCGGGTATCTGCGTGGTGCGCCACACTGTCCGAGCGACAGGCGCGGGCTGCACTTGGCCGACTGGCTGGCCGACGCGCTGGAGGCGGCGCGCGCCTACGCGCTGGCCTATGACGACGCCAAGCGCCGGCGGGGCCGCGTCGATTTCGACGACATGATCCGCCTGACGCAGCGACCTGCTCCAGACGGCGGGGATCGGCGACTGGATCGCCTACAAGCTCGACCAGCGTACCGACCACATTCTGGTCGACGAGTGCGCAGGACACCAATGCTGCTCAGTGGCAGATCATCGATCGACTGGCCGAAGAATTTTTTGCGGGGGAGGGCGCCAAGGGCAAGCGGCTGCGGACGTTGTTCACCGTCGGCGACTTCAAGCAGGCGATCTTCTCGTTCCAGGGCACCAACCCGCGCGAATACGAGGCTGCGCGCGCGCACTTCCTCGATCGCGCCGCGGCCAACGACATGCGCTTTGCCGCACTGTCGCTCGACGAAATCATTTCGCACTGCACAGCCGATCCTCGATGTCGTCGATGCGACGCTCGAAGCCCTGGGTGCCGGCGCGATCGGGCTCGAGGCGGAACGGCTGACCCGACACCGCAGCAGTCGTCAGGGCGTGTCCGGTGGGGTGACGCTCCTCGCGCCCGCCTGTGTCGGGGACGGTGGTGCCGATGGCGACGAGGACTGGCTCGACGATGCCACGCGCAAGGTTGCCGAACAAATTGCCGGGCAGGTCGCGACATGGCTGCGTGATGGCTATGCGCCCGGCGACGGCGGTGCGCTGACGCCGGGTGAAGTGATGGTGCTGGTACGCAAGCGCGGCGACCTTGCCGCCTTGCTCGTTGCACGGCTGCAGGAACACGGCGTCCCGGTGGCGGGGGTCGACAGGCTGCGCCTGCGCCAACCGCTCGCGATCAAGGATCTGCTCGCCGCCATGCGCTTCGGCGCGCAGCCGGAGGATGATCTCAACCTTGCCAATCTGCTCGTGTCTCCGCTCGTCGGCTGGACGCAGGACCAGTTGTTCGCGGCCGCCCATGACCGTGGTTCGCGGTCGCTCTGGTCGGCGGTCCGTGACCGTGGCGATCCGGCGGTCAACCGGCTGCTTGCCGACTGGCTCAATGCCGCCGACCGCATAACCCCTTATGCCTTTCTCGAGGAATTGCTGTCGGGGTCAGCGCAGGGGCGGGCAAGGCTGATCGCGCGCCTGGGCGACGAGGTCCGCGACCCGATCGATGAATTGCTTGCCGCGGTGTTGGCATTCGAGGCCGAACACGGCGCCAGCCTGCAGAATTTTCTCGACTGGTTCGACCGTAACGAGGGCGATATCGTCCGCGATGCGGGTGAGCCGGGCGATGCGGTCCGTGTCATGACGGTACACGGCGCCAAGGGTCTGGAGGCGCGCCTCGTCATACTGGCCGATGCCTGTGTCGATCCAGAAAACAGCCGCGCGAGTGAACTGTCGATGCCGCTCGGCGATCGTCTGGTCCTCGTGCCCAGCCCGAATGGCAATGAGCGCGCGCTCGTCCCGATGCTTGTCGACGCCCACGCTGCACAGGCTGCTGCCGCCATCGAGGAGCATTGGCGGCTGCTCTATGTCGCGATGACGCGCGCGCGGGATCATCTGGTTGTCGCCGGAGCACTCACCGGCAAAATGACCGAGCCTCCCGCGCAAAGCTGGTACAGCGCGGTGCAGGCGGGGATGACGGTGGCAGGGGCGGTCGAGAGCGAGGCGGGGCTCAGCTTTGGCGGTCCGATGCACGCGACGCAGAAACGCACCACGGCGGCTCCGGTTGTTGCCAGCAGACCCGCGTGGCTCGATCGGCCGGCGCCCGTGGAAGCGCGGCCGGAGCGTCCGCTGGCGCCATCATCGCTCGGTGTGGATAATGAGGCGCAACCGCCTGCCGGGCCGACACTTGCCCTGGCCGCGCGCCGGGGAACGCTGTTGCACGGCCTGTTCGAACGGCTGCCGTCGCTTGCGCCCGACAGCCGGGCCGCGGCGGCGCGGCTGTGGCTGGCCGCGCGACAGGTGCCAGCGGTGGAGCAGGCCGCGTTGATCGATCCGGTCTGCGCAATCCTCGCCGACGCGCGCTTTGCCCGCCTGTTCTCGGGAGACGCGCTGGTCGAGGCGCCCATTGCGGGCGTCGTCGGGGAACGCACGATCGCGGGGACCGTCGATCGCCTGTTGATCGGAGACGCGATCGAGGTCGTCGACTACAAGACCGGTCGTCGTGTTCCGGCCTCGCTCGGCTCCATCCCCTCCTATCACCTCGATCAGATGGCGGCGTATCGCGACGTCCTTCGCGCGGTGTTCCCGGGGCGCCCGGTGTGCGCCAGCCTGCTGTATACGGAGGGACCGGTGCTGTACGAATTGGACGACACCTTGCTCGATGCGCACAAGCCCGGCTTGGTGAGCCAACAATAAAGCCTTGCCCTGGCCGGTTGAGCCGCGCGGCTCAGCGCCCTACATCTGGGGCAGAGGAGATTCCCCGTGGCAACCAAGCAAGTAACCGATAGCAGCTTTCAGTCCGACGTGATCGGCGCGAGCGGCCCCGTTCTGGTCGATTTCTGGGCCGAATGGTGCGGTCCCTGCAAGATGATCGGCCCGGCGCTCGAGGAACTGTCGGAGGAACTGGGCGAGCAGGTGACGATCGCGAAGCTGAACATCGACGACAATCCCGATGCACCCGCGAAATACGGCGTGCGCGGCATCCCGACGATGATCCTGTTCAGGGACGGCGCTCCCGCCGCGACCAAGGTCGGCGCCGCGCCGAAATCCCAGCTGAAGGGTTGGCTGGAAAGCGAGCTGGCCTAGCTGCGATAATCGGCGTTGATCGAGATGTAGCCATGGGTGAGGTCGCACGTCCAAACGGTCGCGCGGCCTTCGCCCAGCCCTAGGTCGACGCCGATCGCCACATCCTGCCCTTTCAGGTGCGCAGCGACTGGCGCCTCGTCATAGCCCTCGACCACCGCACCATGGCGCGCAACCTCGATACCGCCGAACGATATTGATAGTGTATCGCGCTCGGCGGGCTCGCCTGCCTTGCCCACCGCCATCACGACGCGCCCCCAATTGGCGTCCTCGCCAGCTATGGCTGTCTTGACGAGGGGCGAGTTGGCGACGCTCAGGCCGACCTTGCGCGCGGATTCGTCACTTTCCGCGCCAGTGACCGTCCACTGCGATGAATTTCGAGGCGCCTTCGCCATCGCGTACGACGGCCTGCGCCAGTTGACGGCACAGATCGGACAAGGCGGCTTGGAAAGAAGCCGCACCTTCGCTCTCGCGGCTCGCCAGACGGTCTTCCTGGCCTGTGGCAAAGGCCAGCACCGTGTCGCTGGTCGAAGTGTCGCCATCGACCGTGATACACGAGAATGTCTCGGCATTGGCCTGCGCCAGCATCGCCTGCAGCAACGCCGGCTCGACCGCCGCGTCGGTGAAGATGAACCCGAGCATCGTCGCCATGTCGGGCGCAATCATGCCGCTGCCTTTGATGATCCCGACGAGCGTCACGCGTTGCTCGCCAATGTCCGCATGCGTCATCGCTGCTTTGGGAAACGTGTCGGTGGTGCCGATTGCGTTGGTCGCGTCGAGCCAGTCGGCGACCGGCGCGGTCAGCGCGGCGTCGATCCCGGCTTCGGCCTTGTCGATGGGCAGCGGCACGCCGATGACGCCGGTCGAGGCGACGAACACGTCCGATGGCTTGCAATCGAGGCTTTGTGCGACGCGCGCGGCGATGGCTTCGACGGCGGCGCGGCCGCGGCTGCCCGTAAATGCGTTGCTGTTCCCCGCATTGACCACCAGCGCGCGCGCCTGACCCAAGGTTGCGGCGGCGCGGCACCATTCGACTTCGGGCGACGGACAACGGCTTTTGGTCGTCACGCCGGCGACGCTTGTCCCTTCGGCGAGCAACGCCAGGGTCAGGTCGCAGCGCCCCCAGTCCTTGTACCCTGCGCGGGCGACGCGCAGTTCGACGCCCGCGATGGCCGGCAGGTCGGGGAAAGGCAGCACCAGCGGACTTACTTCAGACATGCATCCATTCCCCCACGCCGCACGACGCCAGCGCGCGCCGCGATCGAGTTGCCATAACGCCGGACATAGCCCTTGGGCACGACGGCGTTACGTTTTTTGGGCAGCGGCAGGACTGCCGCCATGCGCGCCGCCTCGATGGGTGACAGGCGCGCCGCCGAATGGTGGAAATACCGCTGTGACCCCGCCTCGACACCATAAGTCCCGATCCCCGTCTCGGCGAGGTTGAGATACACTTCCATGATCCGTTGCTTGCCCCAGATCCCTTCGATCAGCACCGTGAACCATGCTTCGAGCGCCTTTCGGAAATAGCCGCCGCCCTGCCACAGAAACGCATTCTTCGCTGCCTGCTGACTGATCGTCGATCCGCCGCGGATGCGTCCGCCGTCACGATTGCGTTCGAACGCCTTGCGGATCGCTTCGCCATCGAAACCGTGATGCTCGCAAAACCGGGCGTCCTCGGCGGCTATGGCAGCGCGCGCCATGTTGGCGTCGATCCTGGACAACGCCGTCCAATCCTTCTCGATCCCGTGACCCTGAACCGCACCGCCCAGCATCGTGAAGGTCACGGGCGGTGGCACCCATTTATAGATCAGGACCCACAGGACCGATCCGCCGACGAAGAACACGATCGCCCGGCCGAGCCACCAACCGATGCGATACGCGCCGGTCCGCTTTCCCTTCCGTGCCGTGCGTCGTTTTGCCATGATGACGCGATAGCGATGCGACGCAGAACGGACTAGTCCACCCCGATGCTACGACTCGCCTGGATTGCCCTGTTGATCGCGTCGCCCGCTCTGGCTGACGACGATGCCTGTTTCGAGCTGGGCGGGCAGGGCATCGCGCCGTGCGCAACCCCATCCGGCAAGGTCGCGATCGAAAGCAATCTGCTTGATTGGACCCGCGATGGACATGGCGCGGACCGCGAAGACGCCTTTGCCGTCGCGGCAAGCATCGCGCGGATCGGGCTGGGCAGCGACAGTGAAGCGCGCATCGGCTGGACGCCGCTCATGCTCGAGCGTCCGCGAGGGGGCCCGTCAAACAGCGGGATAGGCGACCTGCGGCTGGGCCTGAAGCATCAATTCGGCCAGAACGCCCCGGTGGGTCTGGCCGCCGAGATTACGTTGCCTACCGCGACCAATGGCCTTGGGCAGGGGAGCTGGAGTGCGGCGGTGATCGCGCCGATGCAATTCGAATTGTCGAAGACAGTGTCACTCGATCTGCAGGCGGAGGCCGATGCGGCCGCCGACGAAGACCGGTCGGGCCGGCATTTCGCATGGAGCCTGGTCGCGGGGGCAGAGTTCGAACTGGGCAAGGCGCTGACCCTCGTCGCCGACCTCAGGCGGCTGCGCGACAACGATCCGATGGGGCACACCACTCAGACGACCGCCGGCCTCGCGCTCAATCACAAGATTGGCCGCCGTGGACAACTCACGCTCGGTGGCATTGCCGGGCTTGACCACGATGCGCCCGTTGCCGAGGCCTTTGCCGGCGCGGCTCTGCTGTTGTGAAGCCCGACACTGGAAGTTTCGGCGGTCTGCCGAAGCCCCGCCGTTATTTCGCCATCGCCGCGATGTCGGCGGGCAGTGCCCTCGTCATTATCGATGGCGGTGTGGCGAACGTCGCCTTGCCGACAATTGCCCGCGACCTTGCCATTTCGTCATCCAGCGTGGTTTCGATCGTCACGATCTACCAGGTGACCCTCGTGATGTTGATGCTGCCTTTTGCGGGGCTGGGTGAACGGATCGGCCTGAAGCGCACGTATCAAGGTGGTCAGTTGATCTTCACGGTCGCGACTTTGCTGTGCTTCTTCGCTAAAAGCTTGCCGTTCCTGCTCATCGTGCGCGCTGCGCAGGCCGTCGGCGCGGCATGCGTTTTGGCCGTGGCTTCTGCCCTGATCCGACAAATCTATCCATCTAACCAATTGGGGCGGGGACTTGCGGTGAATTCGGTGGTGGTGACCAGTTCGGCTGCTGCCGCCCCGACGATTGGTGGCCTGATCCTGGGTGTCGCGCCCTGGCCTTGGGTCTTTGCGGCGGCGATCCCGTTCGCCGTCATCAGCCTGATCCTTGGGAGGTGGATCCCCTCGCCGGAACCGGGCTCGGCCCGTTTTGACCTCAGCGGCGCATTCCTGTGCGCGGCGATGTTCGGGCTGATCATCGGCGGGCTGGAAAGCGCGGTCCATGGGGATAGTCCAGTGATCTCGGCGGCGATTATTCTGACCGGCGGGTTGATCGGCTGGTTTTTTGTCGTGCGCGAACTGCGTCAGCCCGCGCCGATCCTGCCCGTTGATCTGCTCGCACGACCTGTGCTGGCCTTCTCGGCAGTCGGTGGCTTTCTGGCATTCACCGCCTCAATGACGCTGTTGATTTCGACGCCTTTCCGCCTGCACGACCTGGGCTTCACGGCCGCAGCCATCGGCGCCGCGATCATGCCCTGGCCGCTGACCAATATGATCGTTGCGCCGCTTTCGGGCTATCTGTCGGACCGCATTCCCGCTGGATTGCTGGGCGGGGTGGGGATGGCGATATCGGTTACAGCGCTGTCGCTGATCGCGACGATGCCCGTCCATCCCGATTATTTCGATGTCGCGTGGCGGATGGCGCTATGTGGTTCGGGTTTCGGACTATTCCTACCGCCCAATGCCCGGTTGCTCGTTGGCAGCGCGCCACGTCACCGCGCCGCGGCAGCGGGTGGGCTGGTATCCACCGTGCGCCTGACCGGTCAAACGATCGGTGCGACGGTCGTGGCGCTGCTCCTGTCCCTCGGATTGGGAACGGGCGCGGTACCCTCGCTCGTCAGTGCCGCACTCGCTACCGCCGCCGGTCTCTGCAGCGTTGCCCGCTTGCGACCCTCGATCCGCAATCCAACGACTACTGAGGTGCGGGAAGAAATCCCCGTGCTCAAACAGACACGCTAGGCGGGCAGATCAGGCGAGGGCGGGCATCAAGCCCTTGCCGCCAGCGATGCGCTGCATCGCCTTTTGCAGCTTGTCGAACGCGCGCACTTCGATCTGGCGGACGCGCTCGCGGCTGACACCATAGACCTGGCTCAACTCCTCCAGCGTCTTGGGATCCTCGGCCAGGCGGCGCTCGGTCAGGATATGCTTCTCGCGGTCGTTCAGGTCGTCCATCGCCTCGACCAGCATGGCGTGACGGATGCTCCGCTCCTGATCGTCGGCAATCGCGACGTCATGCAGCGGACCGGTGTCCTCAAGCATGTCCTGCCACTGGCCCTCGCCATCCTCGTTGAAGGAGACGTTGAGGCTGGTGTCGCCGCCGCGCGCCATGCGGCGGTTCATGCTGACGACATCGTCCTCGCTGACGCCCAGATCGGTGGCGATCTTGCGCAGGTTTTCCGGCGACAGGTCGCCATCCTCGAACGCGTCGAGATTGTTTTTCATCCGCCGCAGGTTGAAGAACAGCTTCTTTTGCGCGGCGGTGGTGCCCATCTTGACCAGCGACCAGCTGCGCAGGATGAATTCCTGGATCGACGCGCGGATCCACCACATCGCATAGGTGGCGAGGCGGAAGCCGCGATCGGGCTCGAACTTCTTCACGCCCTGCATCAAGCCGATGTTGCCCTCGGAAATCAGTTCCGAAACGGGCAGGCCATAGCCGCGATAACCCATCGCGATCTTGGCAACGAGGCGGAGGTGGCTGGTGACAAGCTTCGCCGCCGCTTCAGGATCCTGATGTTCCTGAAAACGCTTGGCAAGCATATACTCTTCCTCCGGCTGGAGGAGCGGAAACTTGCGAATTTCAGACAGATAGCGGTTCAGGCTCTGCTCCCCGCCAAGGGCGGGAACGGTGGCGGGAACCTTGGACTTGGCGGCCATGACTTCGAATTCTCCTTGCGCGGCCTCATCAAGCACCGCGTCACATGTAATCTATACCCTGAGTGTGCTGAATAGTTCCTGCATGTCGACCGGCATCGGACTTTCGAATGCCATAGTTTCGCTTGTCACCGGGTGAACGAAACCGAGGCGCGCGGCGTGGAGGGCCTGGCGTTGAAACTTGGCACCGATCCTGGACTTGGTACGCCCGCCATAAACCGGATCGCCGATCAGCGCATAGCCAATCGAGGCCATGTGGACGCGGATCTGGTGCGTCCGGCCGGTTTCCAGGCGGCACTCGATCAGCGCCGCTTCCCGGAGCACCTCGAGCATGCGGTAATGCGTAACCGCCCGCTTGCCGGTGCGCACGATCGCAACTTTCTTGCGATCGTGCGGACTGCGCGCGAGCGGCGCGTCGACGGTTCCCGCGCCGGGAATACCGTGACAGATTGCCAGATAGCGGCGGTCGATCGTGTGCGCGGCAAATTGCTTGGCGAGCCCTTCGTGCGTCTTGTCGTTCTTGGCGACCACCAGCAGCCCCGACGTGTCCTTGTCGATGCGGTGCACGATGCCGGGTCGCGCGACGCCGCCGATACCCGAAAGGCGTCCAGCGCAGTGATGAAGCAATGCGTTGACCAGGGTGCCGTCGAGATTGCCCGCAGCGGGATGGACGACGAGCCCGGCAGGCTTGTCAACGATCAGCAAGTGATCGTCCTCGAACATGACGTCGAGCGCGATGTCCTGCGCCTCGGCCTTGTCGGGGACGGGCAGGGGGATACTGACAGTCACGATGCCGGCAACGGTTTTCGCGGATGGATCGCGCAGCAAGGCACCATCGGCGCCCCTGACATTCCCGGCGGAAATGAGGGTCTTCAATCGCTCGCGAGATAAAGCAGGGACAGCCGCCGCCAGCGCGCGGTCGAAGCGCCACCCGGCACTTTCCGCCGGCAGCGCAACTTCCAGTGTCGAAACCCCCCGGTCCATTGCTAAGGAAGATGGGTATGAACCCGCGAATTTCAATGGAGCTGCACGGCCAACTGCTATCGCTTGCCGCGGCCAGCCCACAGTTGGAGGTGTGCGGATTGTTGGTCGGGCGCAATGGCCGGATTGAGCGACATATCGAAGCCCGTAATGTTGCCGCCAACCCCGCGATCGAGTTCGAAATCGAGACCCGTGTCCAGATCGATGCGGTGCGCCGGGCCAGGGCAGGCGGGCCGGCAATCATCGGCTGCTACCACTCGCACCCCAGCGGCGTCGCGCGCCCATCGGCGCGGGATCTGGCAATGGCGGAACATGGGAGCCTGTGGCTGATCATCGGCGATGGCGAAATGACGGCTTGGCTGCGCGGCATGACAGCTTTCGCACCAGTCCCGCTAACGATCGCGTAACCTGTGTTGGAAAAGCCACAATGTTGTTGTAGCACCGCCACGTGACGACCGGTCTCAGCATGCGGCAGACGCGCCGCCGTTTCGCCCTGTGGTGGGCGCGGCGGTCCTGGGTGCCCTGGGTCGAACTGGGCGCGGGGCTCGCGCTCCTGGCGATGCTGACGCTGAGCTACTCGCTGTTTGCGCGACAGTCGGTGGGCTCGGCACCACTGACTCCGCCCTTGGTCGCCGCGCTGCTCATCGCTAGTCTGGCACCGGCCATTCTTCTGCTCGTTCTGCTTGGGCGACGGATTGCCAAGCGCCGCGCGGCGCGTTCCCCGGTCGGCGGGGGCGGACGGCTGCATGTACGCTTGGTGGCGATCTTTTCGACGATCGCCAGCGTACCCATGCTGCTGGTCGTCGTCTTCGCGTCGCTATTGTTTCAATATGGCGTCGAATTCTGGTTTTCCGATCGCGCACGCGGAATGCTGGAAAACGCCTCGAGCCTTGCCCAGGGCTATTATGAGGAAAAGCAGCAGGCGGTCGCCAACGAGACGGTAACGATGGCGGGCGACCTGCGAGACTATCTGCAACAGGCCAATACCGAGAGCCCGGCCTTTGCCGAGGGCTATGCCTGGCAGGTCCTGTCTCGCAACCTGAGTGAATCGGCGATCGTCGAGGTCGCACCCAATGGCTCGCCGCGAACCATCGCAATGGTCAATCCCGATGCCCGGCCCGTCGAGCGGCGCGTCTCGGCGGAAGTTCTCGCCAAGCTGCAGCGTGGTTCGCAGGTCGCAGTGACGAACGCTCCCGACCGGATCGAGGCCGTCACGCGACTATATCCGGGCCGGAGCATCTATCTCTACGCCTCCCGCGTCGCCGACCGACGGGCGTTGGCACAGAGCGAGCGCGCCAAGGCCGTTCTCGCCGACTATAACAGCCTCGTCGATCGGTCACGGCGCCTGCAACTCCAGTTCAATGCCGCGCTGTTCGTGATGGCACTCTTGATCGTCGGTGTGGCCGTGTGGATCGCGCTCCAGGTGGCCGACCGGCTGGTTCGCCCGGTGGGCGAACTGGTCGACGCTGCGCGCCGGGTCACAACGGGCGACCTGTCGGCGCGGGTGCCGGGTTCGCGCAGTCGGGACGAGATCGGCACCCTGTCCAACGCGTTTAACCGCATGACGGCTAGGCTCGAAACGCAGACTACGACTCTGGAGACGCGCCGCGCATTAATCGAGGCGGTGTTGTCTGGCGTATCCGCAGGCGTGGTTGCGGTAAGCGGCGAACGCGCCATTCGCATTGCAAATGATTCCGCGGCACGATTGCTGAACCTGCCGGGCGATTATGGGGTCGGCAGTTCGTTTGCGCAGTTTGCGCCCGAACTCGACCAGTTGTTGGTCGATGGCCGGGTAGAGGCGATCGTCGACGTGACGCGGGGTAATGATGCGCGGACACTGGCCGTCCGTGCTGTCGCCGACGAACAAGGCCATGTCCTGACGTTCGACGACATCACCCAGCGTCTGGCGGATCAGCGTCGGGCTGCCTGGGCCGACGTGGCCCGGCGCATCGCGCACGAGATCAAGAATCCCCTGACGCCGATATCCCTCGCGGCGGAACGGTTGCAGCGACGTTATGGACAGCGCGTCGGCGAAGATGACGGCACATTTGCAAGGTTGACCAGCACGATCGTGCGGCAGGTTGGCGACTTGCGCCGGATGGTCGACGAATTCTCGGGCTTCGCGCGGATGCCCAAGCCAATTTTCCAGCATGAACCGCTGCTCGATATCTGCCGGGAAGCGCTGTTCCTGCATGAGGTCGCTCATCCGGGGATCGCGTTTGACTTTGCTGCGCCCGACGGGCCGATTACCATGGTCTGTGATCGGCGCCAGTTGAGTCAGGCGCTGATCAACCTCGTCAAGAACGCCGTTGAGGCGATCGAGCAGAAGGAGGATGATGGCCGCCGCCGCGCCGTGACCATGACCTTGTCACGCGCCGAAACGCACGTGCAGCTGCGCATCGCAGACACTGGCATCGGACTGCCCGAAGATCGCGAACGGTTGTTCGAGCCTTATGTAACCCATCGTCCGCGCGGCACTGGGCTGGGCCTCGCGATCGTCAAGAAGATCGTCGAAGATCATTTCGGATCGATCGTTTTCGCTGATGTCGATGGTGGCGGCACGGCCGCGATCATCGACTTCGACGCCGCCTCGCTGGAAAACTGCGATGCACCCGACGCGGCGCACACGACAAATACAGGAGAAGGCTGATGGCTCTCGACATTCTGGTAGTCGACGACGAACGCGATATTCGCGAACTCGTCGCTGGAGTGCTCGAGGACGAAGGCTATGCGCCGCGTACCGCGGCCGACAGCGATGCGGCGCTTGCGGCGATCGCCGAGCGGCGGCCAAGCCTCGTGCTGCTCGATGTGTGGTTACAGGGGTCAAAGCTCGACGGTCTGGAACTTCTGGACGTAATCAAGGCGCGCGATCCGTCATTGCCGGTGATCATCATTTCGGGCCACGGCAACCTCGATACCGCCGTATCGGCGATCCGTCGTGGCGCGATCGATTTCATCGAAAAGCCTTTCGAAGCTGAGCGGCTCTCGCTTCTCGTGGCGCGGGCGACCGAGACGGCGCGACTGCGGAGCGAGAACGAAAGCCTCAAGGCGCGCACCGGCGGGGCGGATGAGGAACTGGGCGGGGTCTCGAGCGCCATCAACGCGGTGCGCGCCAACCTGAAGCGCGTTGCCCCGACCGGCAGCCGTGTGCTGATCAGTGGCCCACCCGGCGTGGGCAAGGACGTTGCCGCGCGCATGCTGCACAATTGGTCGACGCGCTCTGCGGGTCCGTTCATCGTCGTCAGCGCGGCACGGATGGAGCCCGAGCGCGTCGAGGAGGAATTGTTCGGCGTCGAAGAGGGCGGGGAGGTGGTCCGCCCCGGTTTGCTTGAGCGGGCACATGGCGGCACGCTGTTCCTCGACGAAGTGGCCGACATGCCTCTCACGACGCAGGGCAAGATCCTGCGCGTGCTGACCGATCAGGCGTTTCTACGCGTTGGAGGTGCTCGGACCGTCCGTGTGGACGTGCGTGTCATATCGGCCTCGGCCAGACCTTTGACGGAAGAAATCAGCGCCGGGCGGTTTCGCGAGGACCTTTATTACCGGTTGGCCGTGGTACCGGTTGTCTTGCCATCGCTGGCCGATCGGCGCGAGGATATCCCGGCCTTGGTCGAACATTTCGTGGCGCGTTATGCCGTCGAGCGCCGGGTGCCGACGCCGCAAGTCGCGCCCGAAGCGTTCGCCGCGCTGCAGGCCTATGACTGGCCGGGCAATGTCCGGCAGTTACGGAACATCGTGGAGCGGACGATCATTCTGGCGCCAGGCGACCGGATCGGCCGGATCGACGTCGACCTGCTGCCACCCGAAGTAAGGGGTGAGGGCACTTCCCCCGCGTCGGCGGCACCAAGCGTGATGGGTGCACCGTTGCGCGAAGCGCGCGAGACATTCGAGCGCGAATATCTGCGCGTCCAAATTCGACGATTTTCCGGGAATATTTCACGCACAGCGGCCTTTATCGGTATGGAAAGATCGGCGCTCCATCGCAAACTCAAGCTGCTCGGCTTGACCGAATTCAAGCCGGACGGTGACGAGTAGCTTCGTTCTGGGGTTGCAGGACGGAACGCGGACACTAAACTCGGATCGCGCGTAGCAGACGTGCCAAGAGCAAGAGGCGTACCCCGATGGCCGAAAAGGCAAACAACCTCCAGGACCTGTTCCTGAATACCGTTCGCAAGGCGAAAACCCCCGTAACGATGTTCCTTGTCAAGGGCGTCAAGCTACAGGGCATCATCACCTGGTTCGATAATTTCTCGGTCCTGCTGCGCCGCGACGGCCAATCACAGCTGATCTACAAGCATGCAATCTCGACGGTGATGCCGTCGAATCCGATGGATCTGATGCCTGTCGCAGCGGCCTTCGCCAACCCGGCTGCGCCACGCACGCGCCAGTTACAGGACGTATTCCTGTCGGCGGCGCGCGCGCAGGAAAACCCGGTGACGATGTTCCTTGTTAACGGCGTGATGTTGCAAGGCGAAATCGCGGCGTACGACTTGTTCTGTATGTTGTTGCAGCGCGAAGGCATGGTTCAACTCGTTTACAAGCACGCCGTTTCGACCGTGCAGCCGGCCAACCCACTCGATCTGCGCGAGGAAGAGGAAGATGCCGAGTAATTGACCGGCGTATCGTTCAGCCGTGACGAGGGGATCGCGCGCGGTGCCCGCGCCGTGCTCGCTTATCCCGATCGCGGGAAGGGCGAACGCGACGCTGATGCGCGCCTCGAAGAAGCGGCGGGGCTGGCGCTGGCGATCGGCATTGAGGTTGTCGATCGTGTCGCCGTGCGATTGCGCGATCCAAAGCCGGCGACATTGTTCGGGAGCGGGCAGGTCGATGACCTGTCGCTCAGGGCACGGGCGCTCGATGCGACGTTGCTCATTGTCGATGGCACGCTGACGCCGATCCAGCAAAAGAACCTTGAGACCAGGACCGAGTTGAAGGTCATCGACCGTACGGCACTGATCCTCGAGATTTTCGGTGAGCGTGCTGCGACTGCGGAGGGGCGTTTGCAGGTCGAACTGGCGCATCTCGACTATCAGGCCGGGCGTTTGGTGCGGAGTTGGACCCATTTGGAGCGCCAGCGAGGCGGTTTCGGCTTTCTCGGGGGCCCCGGGGAAACGCAGATCGAAGCGGATCGGCGTCAGATTCGCGATCGCATGGCCAAGATCAGGCGCGAGCTCGAGCAGGTGGTCCGCACACGCGGGCTGCACCGCGACCGCCGCAAGCGTGCGCCCTGGCCCGTGGTGGCGTTGGTCGGCTACACGAATGCGGGCAAATCGACGCTGTTCAATCGCCTGACCGGTGCGGGCGTGATCGCCGAAGACCTGCTGTTCGCGACGCTAGACCCAACGATGCGCGAGATATCCCTACCAGGGCTCGACAAGGCCATCCTGAGCGACACCGTCGGCTTTGTTTCCGATTTGCCGACGCAATTGGTCGCGGCATTTCGGGCAACGCTGGAGGAAGTGACGTCAGCCGACCTCATCGTCCATGTCCGCGACATCGCGCATCCCGACAGCGAAGCACAAGCCGCCGACGTCGCCCACGTTCTTGCCGAACTCGGCGTGCCGGGGGAAGGAGGGGGCCAGCCGTTTGAAGTCTGGAACAAGGCTGATCTGCTCGCCGGGGAGCGGGGTGAGGCCCTGCGTGCGGAGGCGGCTGGGCGTGAGGACATCGTGCTCGTGTCGGCCCTGACGGGAGAGGGCGTTGATGCGCTCCAAACCGCGATGTCGGCGCGGCTAACGGCTGGCCGGCGGATGAGATCGGTAACGTTGGACGCAAGCGACGGTGCATCGCTTGCCTGGCTGCATCAAAACGGCGACGTCGTCAGCCAAGTTGAACAGGAAGGGCAGATCGAGGTCGACGTCCGGCTCTCTGATATCGACTGGGGCCGCTTCAGGCGCGCTTAGCGCGTTCCCACAGCAGGTCGAGCGCTTCGATCGACTGCCCCATGAGAGGGGCATCGGCTAAATCCTCAACCTTGCGAAAGCGATGCTCGAACTTGGCATTGGCGCGGCGCAGGGCAACTTCGGGGTCGACCTTAAGATGCCGCGCAAAGTTCACAACCGCGAATAGCAGGTCGCCCACCTCGTCTTCGCGCGCATCGTCGTCGAGAGCAGCTTCGACCTCTGCCAATTCCTCGCCAATCTTGGCGCGGGGTCCGCTGACGTCTGGCCAGTCAAAGCCGACGCGCGCCGCGCGCTTCTGTAGCTTTTCAGCGCGCATGAGGGCCGGTAATGCGAGCGCCACGCCCGCCAGTGCGCTCTGATCAGGAGTTTTTCCGCGTTCCTCGGCCTTGATGACCTCCCATTGTGCGTGGCCGCTGGTGCGAGGCGCGTCGGCGAAAACATGCGGATGGCGGCGGATCAGCTTGTCGGCGACGCCTGCGGCCACATCATCGAACGCGAATAATCCGATTTCTTGCGCCATTTGAGCGTGAAATATGACTTGAAGAAGCAGATCGCCAAGCTCGTCCTTGAGCGCCACCATGTCACCGCTTTCGCACGCATCGGCAACCTCATACGCTTCTTCGATCGTGTAAGGTGCGATGCTGGCGAAAGATTGCTCGACGTCCCAGGGGCAGCCACTTTCGGGATCGCGTAATTGAGCCATGATCGTGAGCAAGCGGTCGAGAGAAGCGCCCTGGCACTGCGACATATCAAATCCCGATAATCTGTATTATGTAAAATGGATTCATGGCTGAAGGACGAGTGTACCACTCTCCACATGCCATGATTGAAGCTGTGAAAGAAAGCTCATCCCGAGCAAGCTCGTGTTGCCCAGAGAGTCGCCGATTGTCACACGCGCATTTTCTTGGACGATCCCGCCGATCTCTAGCCGCTCGATCCGCGCCGTGCGCACCATCGTCATGCCATTCGCAGTAGAGGTCGGGATTGGCGGCATGCCGTCGTCGCTCACCCCGGATGCGGCCGCAACGGTGCTGCTGATTGCTGTCGTCGTTGCGCCACTGTCGATCAGGAACTCAACGGGATGCCCGTTGATCGAACCGCTAACGTAAAAATGCCCGTCGTCACGTGCTGCTATGCGCACGACGCCGCCGCTGATCATGGGTTGGATGCCCATATCGAGCTTGACGCGCGACCATAACTGCGCCGCTTCGCCGCGAAATAGCGTCAGCGTGTATGCTCCGGCGAAAATCGCCACCCAGGCCAAGGCCAGTTTCGCAGTGCGCGCCATCGGCAGTCGACGCGCCGCGAGGCTGCTTACTGCGAGCGTCAGGCACATGACGCCGGTGATAACGCCTGCAGCTTGATCGCCGGTCATAGGATGATGGAGAGATTGTCGTGGCCCGGTTCCACGCCCACAGGCAGTTTCGCCGCCAGCACCGCGTAATCGAGCGACTGATCCATATGCGTGATGACCGCGCGTTTGGGTGCGAGCTGCGCAATCCAGCCCAGTGTTTCCGCCAGATGGGCATGTGTCGGATGTGGCTTTTCGCGCAGCCCGTCGACGACCCACAGATCGAGCCCGGAGAACAACGAGGCCATCGTGTCGGTGAGTCGATCGGTGTCGGTCGAATAGCCTACGTTCACTCCCCCGCCCTCGAAAGCGCAGTCCCGCGGAGGTAATCCGACCATGCGGTTGATCGACGACCGAGACGCGAATGGTCCCGATCTCAACGCTGTCCGTCAGTTCGTTGCGGTTGACGGTCGGCGGATATCCGCCATTCCCGGCAAAGACATAGCCAAAACGGCGTTCCAAGGATGCCAGCGTATCGACGCGGGCATAACCCGGTACCGGTCGGCCCATGGCGTGAAACACCTGCCGCAGATCATCGATGCCATGGCAGTGATCGGCGTGATCGTGCGTCCAAATGACGGCATCGAGCGTGACGATATCGGCAGCCAGCAATTGAGCGCGCAAATCTGGAGAGGTATCGACGAGAATACGTGTCCCGTCATGCTCGATCAGAAGAGAGGCGCGCGTGCGGCGATTGCGCGGATTTTCGGAGTCGCAGGCACCCCAGTCGTTACCGATGCGCGGAACACCTGACGAAGTGCCACAACCAAGAATAGTGACTTTCACGCGCCGGCTTTAGCAAACAATTTAAAGAAGTTACTGCGCGTCGTTTCCGCCAGTTGTTCAACCGACTCTCCGCGCAGTTCGGCAAGGAAGCGCGCGGTGTCCACAACGAAGCCCGGTTCGCACGGCCGGCCCCTGTGGGGCACAGGCGCGAGAAACGGAGAGTCTGTTTCGATCAACAGTCGATCCATTGGGATCGTGGCAGCAGTGGCTTGCAAATCCTTGGCATTCTTGAACGTAACGATGCCCGAAATTGAGATGTATAGGCCCAGGTCGAGCGCCTTCGCGGCGAAGTCCGCCGAAGCGGTGAAGCAGTGGATCACGCCGGGATAGGCGCCCTTCCCCATTTCGTCCGCCAGGATACTCGCCGTGTCCTCCTCGGCATCGCGGGTGTGAACGATGAGCGGCAGGCTGGTGTCGCGTGACGCGGCGATGTGGCTGCGAAAGCTCGACCGTTGCCGCTCACGGTCGGATTTGTCGTAATAATAATCGAGTCCGGTTTCGCCGATCGCGATGACGCGGGGGTTCTTCGCGCGAGCGACGAGCTTGGCGGTGTCGATGTCCTGGTGCTGGTCGGCTTCGTGTGGGTGAATACCGACCGAGGCCCAGACATCGGCTTCGCGTTCGGCGACGGCCAAGACGTCGTCCCACTCGCATTCGCGGGTCGAAATATTGAGCATGCCTGTAACCCCGGCCGCGCGGGCGCGCGCGAGCACACCCGGTTGATCCTCGACCAAGCCCTTATAGTTCAAGTGACAGTGTGAATCGACGAACATCAGGCTTCGCCCACCAACAAGTCGAGGCGTGGGAATACCCCTTGCGGCGCCGGCAGCACGATGCCGGGGGTGAGGACCCCTTCCCCGCCGCCTACCAATGCAAGGAGTTTATCCGCGCTCTCCGGCACCGCCCAGCGCAGCGCCAAGGCCACACGACGCACCGTCTCGGCCGTCCAGTAAAGAATAGCATCGGCTCGCGCCGGATCGGTCTTGCGCAAAGCCCAAGGCGCGCTGTCGGCGAAATATTGATTAGCCGAAGCGACGACGCCGGCGACCGCCTCGAGTGCCTTGTGTAGCGCGAGTGACGTCATGGCCTCGGCAATTTGCGCCTCAAGTCCTTCGGCAAGCTTCGGATCGGGCTCACCCCCGGGAGCGGGCAACACGCCGCCGCAATTCTTGGCAATCATCGACAGGGAACGCTGCGCGAGATTGCCAAGGCCATTGGCGAGTTCGGCGTTGCAGCGCAGGACGATGGCTTCCTCGCTCCAACTGCCGTCATTGCCGAAGCTCACATCGCGAAGGAGGAAATAGCGCAATGCGTCGACGCCATAACGCGCGGCGAGATTGACCGGATCGACGATATTGCCCGTCGACTTGGACATTTTCTCACCACGGTTGAGGAGGAAGCCGTGGCCGAACACTTTCTTGGGTAAAGCGATGCCCGCCGACATCAGGAATGCGGGCCAGTAGACCGCGTGGAACCTGACGATATCCTTGCCGATCAAATGCAAGTCGGCGGGCCAATATTTGGCCATGCGTTGCGTGTCGAGGGGATAGCCCGCGCCGGTCAGGTAATTCGTCAGGGCGTCGACCCACACATACATGACATGCCCGTCGCTGCCGGGCACTTTCACGCCCCAATCAAAGCTGGTTCGCGAAACCGACAAGTCGCTCAGACCACCTTCAACGAAGCGCATCACTTCGTTGCGGCGGCTATCGGGCTGGATGAAGTCGGGTTGGTCACTGTAAAGTTCCAGCAGCGGCTGCTGATATTTCGACAGGCGAAAGAACCAGCTTTCCTCGATCGTCCAGGTAACAGGCGTACCTTGGGGTGAGAGTTTCTCGCCACCCTCCCCGGTAGTGATTTCCTTCTCGTCGTAAAACGCTTCATCGCGAACCGAGTACCAACCTTCGTACCGGCCTTTGTACAGGTCGCCGCTGGATTCCATCGCCCGCCAGAGGGTCTGGCTCGCTGCATGATGCTCGGGCTCGCTGGTGCGGATGAATCTATCGTATGAGACATCAAGGGCGTCACACATCGCCTTGAACTCGAGCGACATTTCTCGCGCAAGGTCCGCGACATCGACGTTCTTGTCGCGCGCGGTCTGGACCATCTTCAGGCCGTGCTCATCGGTTCCCGTCTGGAAATAGACGTCGCGGCCTTGCAGGCGGTGGTACCGCGCGATCGCATCAGCGGCGATAGCCTCGTAGGCGTGGCCGATGTGCGGACGGCCATTGGGATAGCTGATAGCGGTAGAGATATAAAAGGGATCGGCGGGCATGACTGAGCCCTTAGGCGGTGAAGGCGCCATGGCAAAGCCACGTCGTCGGTCGCTTGGAGCCAGCCGCCACTCGCCGAGCCGGCAAGAGCGGCCAATAGCTCCGCAACGCATACTCTCTTCGAGTGGGCTCGTGGATTGGTGGAGCCTAGCGGGATCGAACCGCTGACCTCCACACTGCCAGTGTGGCGCTCTCCCAGCTGAGCTAAGGCCCCAATCCAGAGCGGCGCGCCTATGCGACGGCGCGCCGGAAATCAATATGGCTTAGCTTTCGTCTTCGCCGGTGTTGGTTTCGACACCCAGATCGTCGTCGCCGCCCAGATCGACTTCGTCGTCAGGCGACTTTTCCGCGTCTTCGTCCACCACATCCAGATCGATGTCGTCCGCGCCGAGATCGGTATCATTGGCAACGGCCTTTTTAGGCGCGTCGAACGGCAGCGGCTGCTTCGACTTGAGAACCGCTTCGGGCGTCCATTGGTTGTTGCAATTGATGCAAACGACCGGCTCTTCCTTTGTCAGGTCATAGAACCGTGTGGCGCACTTGGGGCAAGTGCGTTTGGTGCCCCATTCAGGCTTGACCATCGGTCGATTACGCTCCGGAATTTGTGGGTTGCCGGGGGTGTCCCCGGAAAGCGCGCGCCCTTGCCACGCCCGGCACGCGCTGTCAAAGCCGCGCCATGCCCTCTCGCACGGTCCAACCCGCGAACGGACCGCTGCGCGGTCATATCCACGTGCCCGGGGACAAATCGATCAGTCACCGGTCGTTGATGTTCGGTGCACTGGCGATAGGTGAAACGGTGATCGACGGTTTGCTGGAGGGCGATGACATATTGTCCACCGCCGCGGCGATGCGCGCCATGGGGGCCACGATTGAGCGGCTCGACGATCGCTGGCACGTGTGGGGCGTGGGGGTTGGCGGACTGGTGCAGCCTGAAACCGCGCTCGACATGGGCAATTCGGGGACATCGACGCGGCTGCTGATGGGCCTCGTGGCGGGTCATCCAATCACCGCCACCTTTGTCGGCGATGCCTCGCTGTCGAAACGTCCGATGGGGCGGGTGATCGAGCCACTCTCGCTGATGGGTGCGGACGTGTCTGCAAGTCCGGAAGGGCGACTGCCGCTGATGATGCGCGGAATGTGTCCGGCGGTGCCGATCGAATACCGTCTGCCCGTGGCTTCGGCGCAGGTGAAGTCGGCCGTATTGCTTGCGGGCCTTAACACGCCGGGCATCACGCGGGTCATCGAGCCGGTCGCAACGCGCGACCATACCGAGCGGATGCTAGCTGGTTTTGGCGCCGAATTGTGGCGCGAGGGTGAGATCATCTCGATCCGCGGTGACGCAGAATTGAAGCCGCAACGGATCAAGGTGCCGGGAGATCCTTCCTCTGCAGCATTCGCTTGCGTGGCGGCTTTGATCGTGCCGGGGTCGACAGCAACGATTTTCAACGTCGGCATGAATCCGACGCGCGCGGGGCTCTATGCGGCGCTGGCGGCAATGGGCGCGACGATCGAACGCACGAATGTGCGAGAGGTCGGCGGCGAGCCGGTGGAGGATTTGGTCGTTCGGGCATCTGCGCTGACCGCGATCGAGCCCGACCCCGCCGATGCGCCATCGATGATCGACGAGTTTCCTGCGTTGTTCGTTGCCGCATCGTTTGCGCACGGACGCAGCGTTTTTCGTGGATTAGAGGAATTGCGCGTCAAGGAATCCGACCGCATTGCCGTCATGGTGGCGGCGCTGCGGGCGATCGGTGCAATGGTGGAAGAGTTGGAGGATGGTCTGGCGATCGAGGGCAGCGGCGGGGAGCCTCTGCCGGGGGGCGGTACGATAGCGACGCATCTCGACCATCGCATCGCGATGAGCCTTGCAGTCGCGGCGCTGCATTGTCGCGAAGCGGTCACGCTGGACGATGATGCGCCCGTTGCAACCAGCTATCCGCGCTTCTTTGCCGATCTTGGCGCGTTGTCGGCGGCATGAACATGGATTGGGCGGATCTGGTGGGCCTGTTGGGCAGCGCGATGTTTATCGCGGGCTTTGCCTACGCCAATATTTCGAAGGCGATGGACAAGATCGTGTTCAACCTTCTCAACATCGTCGGCGCGCTTCTGCTGCTCGTCTCGCTGTCGGTGCATTTCAATCTTGCCGCGGTGGTGCTCGAAGCTGTCTGGGCATTGATCGCGACCGCTGGTTTGATAGCCGAAATCGCCCGCAGGAGGCGCGCATGATCATCGCGGTCGATGGCCCCGCTGCGTCGGGCAAGGGTACCGTTGCGCGTGCCTTGGCACTGCATTTCAAGCTGCCGCATCTCGACACCGGGCTGCTGTATCGCGCCACCGGGCTGCAATGCCTGCGCCATGGCGGCAATCCGACTGCCGAAGCCGACGCGGGCGCTGCGACGGAATTCAGTGACGCGATGCTCAACGATCCCGAAATTCGTAGCGAGGCGGCTTCGCGCGCGGCATCGGTGGTTTCGGCCCATCCGGCCGTCCGTCACGCACTGCTGGAGCGGCAATTGGACTTTGCGCGCCAGCCGGGAGGCGCGGTGCTCGACGGGCGTGATATCGGAACGGTGATCGCGCCCGACGCCGACGCCAAGCTGTTCGTAACGGCCGCGAGCGAAATACGGGCAAAGCGCCGCTTTGCTCAACTCGTCGGCGAAGGCAGCAAGGTAGCGTACGAGCATGTCCTGACCGACATCTTGGCGCGTGACGAACGCGATTCCAGCCGTTCCGCCGCGCCGCTCAAGCTGCGACGGATGCAGCACTCGCGCTAGTTACGATCGAAACCGACGATTTGAATGTCGAGCAGTCAATCGGAGCCGCGATCGCGGCGGTGACCCGCGCTTTAGGTCGGTAAATCGAGGCTTGCGGTTGACCCTGCGTCAACCGTTCACGTTGGTTCCCAAACGATCAAAAAATCGGCATGAAACTTCATTGGCTCCGTGTGCGCCTCGCCCTGCTCGCCAGCATCGTTCTCGCTTATGGCGATGCCGGACATGCGGTCTTCGGCTTGCCGGTCGATCTCGCCAGTCCGAAATACAGGTATCTGAGGGTCGCTCGCCGGGGGACACCGGCTCGGCAATCAGGTAGCGCGCGTAAACAGTTGGCCGAAGGTCCTCGCCTTCCTCCGAAAGGTATCTGGAGACTGAGCTTTACGTTTTAACGTGTTTTCGCTATGGGCCCGCGCATTCGTCAGGCAATCGCGCCGATGGACACTCGTATCAGAGCTTTGGTGCAACGAGACTGCCTCGTTGCGATCTTCGATTGTCCGAGTGTTCTTCTGCATGATCGCCGGGATGCCGTCACGCTATTCGGGCGCGGCGGCGGTTTCGGTCAAAGACCATCGGATCCAACCGATTGGCCGGAAAATATCAGTTTAGGGTTCCTCTCTTTATGGCCACTGTGGCTCTTCCCACGCGCGACGATTTCGCGGCACTTCTCGACGAAACCTTCGGCAAAGACAGCACGTTCGAAGGCAAGGTCGTCAAAGGCATCATCACCGGCATCGAAAACGACCTTGCGGTCATCGACGTCGGGCTGAAGTCCGAGGGCCGCGTGCCGCTCCGCGAATTCGCGATGCCGGGCCAGAAGGCCGAACTGAAAGTCGGCGACAAAGTCGAAGTCTATGTCGATCGCGTCGAAAAATTCGACGGCGAAGCGATGCTCGTCGCGCGACCGCGCCCGCCGCGAAGCCGCCTGGGACAAGCTGGAAGGCGAATTCACCGCAGGCAACCGCGTCGATGGCGTTATTTTCGGCCGCGTGAAGGGCGGCTTCACCGTCGATCTCGACGGCGCCGTGGCGTTCCTGCCCGGCTCGCAGGTCGATATCCGCCCGGTCCGCGACGTCACCCCGCTGATGGACCTGCCGCAGCCGTTCCAGATCCTCAAGATGGACCGCAAGCGCGGCAACATCGTCGTGTCGCGTCGTGCGATCCTCGAGGAAACTCGTGCCGAGCGCGCACGGGCCTGATCCAGACCTTGTCAGAAGGCCAGGTAATCGACGGCGTCGTCAAGAACATCACCGATTACGGTGCGTTCGTCGACCTGGGCGGCATCGACGGCCTGCTCCACGTCACCGACATGAGCTACAAGCGCGTCAATCACCCGTCCGAGATGATCAACATCGGCGACACGGTGAAGGTGCAGATCATCCGCATCAACAAGGACACGCAGCGCATCTCGCTGGGCATGAAGCAGCTCGAGAGCGATCCGTGGGAAGGCGCTGAGGCCAAGTATCCGGTCGGCGCCAAGCTGACGGGCCGCGTCACGAACATCACCGAATATGGCGCGTTCGTCGAACTGGAGCCGGGCATCGAAGGCCTGATCCACGTCAGCGAAATGAGCTGGACCAAAAAGAACGTCCATCCGGGCAAGATCGTCTCGACCTCGCAGGAAGTCGAAGTCGTCGTGCTCGAAGTCGATGCCGAAAAGCGTCGCATTTCCCTGGGCCTCAAGCAGGCGGTGTCCAACCCCTGGGATGCGTTTGCCGAGAAGCACCCGGTCGGGTCGACGGTCGAGGGTGAAGTCAAGAATGCCACGGAATTCGGCCTGTTTATCGGGCTGGATGGCGACGTCGACGGCATGGTCCACATGTCCGATATCGCATGGGGTATTTCGGGCGAGGACGCGCTCAACCTGCACCGCAAGGGCGAGACGGTCACAGCGATCGTTCTCGACGTCGATGCTGAAAAGGAGCGCATCTCGCTCGGCATGAAGCAGCTTGAAAAGGGTGCTCCTGCCGTCGGCAGCAGCACCGCGGCTGCGGGCCTCGCCAAGAACAGCATCCAGACCGTCACTGTTCTCGAAGTTCGCGACGGCGGCCTCGAAGTGCAGGCGGGCGACGATGGCGCAACGGGCTTTATCAAGCGCAGCGACCTCGGCCGCGACCGC
Source organism: uncultured Alphaproteobacteria bacterium (assembly GCA_963740775.1). Lineage (GTDB taxonomy): Bacteria > Pseudomonadota > Alphaproteobacteria > Sphingomonadales > Sphingomonadaceae > Sphingomonas_O. Next base: position 623,090 of record CAVUFE010000005.1, read on the forward strand.
GACGAGCAGCGCCCAGAGCGGTTCCAGGTTGGCCAGAAGTTCGATGCGATGGTGATCGGCTTCGACCGCAGAAGAAGCCCAACTTCTCGATCAAGGCGATGCAGATGGCCGAAGAAAAGCAGGCTGTCGCGCAATATGGTTCGTCCGATTCGGGTGCGTCGCTTGGCGACATTCTCGGCGAAGCGCTCAAGGCGCGGGGCGGCGATACCAAGTAACTCGATCGTCCCCGGCGCGCCGTAATGCGCCGGGGACAGTTGAGCGAAGTTATCTGCCATGCTAGCAAAATAGTGAATTCAACCTGCTTCGGGGGGAGCGATCGTGATCCGTTCGGAATTGGTGGCCAAGCTGGCCGAAGAAAATCCTGGATTACCCCCGCCGACATTGAGCGCATCGTGTCATGCTTTTTTGAAGCGATCGGTGCCCGGTTGGCTTCGGGTGGGCGTGTCGAATTGCGTGGCTTCGGGGCGTTTTCGACCCGCGCGCGTGATGGGCGTACGGGTCGAAATCCACGGACAGGCGATGCCGTAAAAATCGATGCCAAGCGCGTGCCCTATTTCAAGCCGGGCAAGGAAATGCGTGCGCGGTTGAACGTCGACTAAGTCTGTCGAGGCCCGGGTGGCCTCTGCGGATCATACGTTCGGCGATCAGCCCTGATGCGACGTGGCAAAACGAAGCTGGCGCCTCTCCTTGTTGCTTAGGCCGCTCGGTATTCAACGGATCGATTACAGGCTTTGCTTGCTTCGCGACGCTTTGCCTATCATTTGCTCATACGTGCGCGGACGTGGCGAAATTGGTAGACGCATGGGACTTAAAATCCCTCGCCTGTATGGGCATGCGGGTTCGAGTCCCGCCGTCCGCACCATCCTGATAGCGGCGCTGTTGGTCACCTCCGGTTGTCAACGCCGCGACAACAATCCCGAAATCTCCGTCAGTGTCATTGGTGGCAGCCTGCGCCGGGTCGATCCGGATCGCACCGCGCTCAACGAGGGGCAGCGCATCGTTGCGCGCGAGACTGCGCAGGGGCTGGTAACGCTGGATGCCGCAGGACAGGTTAGGCCAGGTTTGGCAGAAAGCTGGATCGTAACCGATGACGGTCTAAGCCTGATCTTTCGTCTGCGCCAGGCCCATTGGCCAGACGGCAGCGACGTCACTGCCACGCAAGTCGCCGCCAGCCTGGCGCGCGCTTACGCGCCGTCGAGCCGCAACGCGTTGAAGCCTCTGCTCATGGCTATCGATGCGGCGGTCCCGATGACCGGACGCATCGTCGAAGTCCGATTACGCGTTCCTCGTCCCAATATGTTCCAGTTGTTGGCTCAGCCTGAATTGGGCATTCGCCGTAATGGCACCGGGGCCGGCCCGTGGCGCGCGGTGCAGACAAGGCGCGCAATGTTGTTGACCCCCCTGCCCGATCCGGACGCTGACCCGAGGCGCCGGCCTCGGTGACGCAGGTGACGTTGCGCAGCGAAGGACCTGGCAAGGCCATCGCGCGGTTCCAGGCGGGCCAGGCGGCGTTGGTTACGGGCGGGACGCTTGCAACTTGGCCTGTGGCGCAGGCAGCCAAGGAACGGAGACTGCGTATCGATCCGGCCGAGGGACTTTTCGGACTGGGCATTCGCCCAGCAGCGACATGCTGCGCGACGTGACGATTCGTGAAGCGGTCGAGCATGGCGATCGATCGCGAGGCGCTGGGCGCGATCACCGGCGTGCCGCGTTGGACTGTGGCCAATCGACTGCTTCCCGCTCAGCTCGATAGCGGGCGATCCCCAGCCGAACCAGCTTGGATCGACCTTTCGTTGGATGAGCGCAAGCCGCATTGCGCGCCACGGGTAGCGCGCTGGACAGCGACCATGGGGCGCCTCAGCCGTTGAAAATTGCGTTGCCACCGGGTCCCGGGATGCGCCTGCTGCTGGCGCGTCTGAAGGCTCGATATTGCGCGTGATCGGGCTGACCGTGGTTCCAGTGCCGTGGACAGAGGCCGACGCCGACCTGGTACTGATCGATGAGGTGTCGCCGAACGGCAGCGCCAACTGGTATCTGACGCGGACCGGATGTGAGGCGGGATTCGCCTGCTCGGCGGTTGCCAATGCCGGCACTCCTGGCCTCGCGCGCGGCCCCGACGCTAGGCGAGCGGGCACGAGCAATTGCGGAGGCGGACGCGGCGTCTGCACAGGCTAGTGGCTATATTCCATTGTCCACGCCGCTGCGGTGGTCGCTGGTGGACCCTTCATTGACCGGGTGGCGCGAGAACGCCTTTGCCGTTCATCCATTCGGCGAGCTGCGCTCGGCGCGCAACTAGCGCAAGGCAAGCGGTTCGCGTTACCATATCGCTAGCGCAACGAAGGACGCGTCATGGCCAACCCACTCTCAACCGCATGAACCCGCAGGATTTGTCGGCACCGATCCGCAAGCGGTTCGCCGGCGGATCGAAGCGATGGAGCATCTCTGGAGGGAATGTTCACCATGCCCGGTACCAACCGGAGAGTTGGGCTCGATGTCATCCTCGACCTGCTGCCCGTTGGCGGCAGCCTCGTTGCGGCGGCGATGGGATCCTGGCTGGCGTGGGAAGCGCGCAACCTGGGGCTGCCGAAACATGTGATTGCTCGAATGGCTGGTAATATCGGCTTCGACGCACTGCTCGGGCAGATCCCGTTCGTCGGTGCGGTTCCCGACTTCTTCTTCCGATCGAACACGCGCAATTTGCGACTGGTCAAGAAGCATCTTGACCGCAATCACCCGGGGACCGCGACGATCGACGCCTAGCGTCGTCTGCGCCGCGCCAGATCATCAACTTGCGGCTGTTGGGCACCCCGCCATCCTGGTTGGCGCAGCGCAGCGGCGGAATTGTAGGCGGGTATCAAGGCACAGCCAGAGTTCGTCGAGCCATCGACCGCCCGTCACCGTCACGCGGATCGCGTTGACCGGCACCTTCCCGCGGTTCGCACGGGCAAAAGCATCCTTGAACTGGCCGACGGTCAGCGGACGACGGGACAGCCGATCCATGTCGGGCCAGACAAGGCTCGGTACAGCGCCGTGCGACTGATCGAAATATTGTGCCGGCGTGACGCCCATGCAGCTGCCGTGCTTGGCCCATTCGTGCTGGTTGAGTTGGGCGGACGGCGTGATGCACAGGTTGCGGCGGAGTCTGTGCGTCCGACAGCAATTCGACCGGCTTGCAATATTGTGGCCATTCCTTGCCCGGCCCGTCGGGCCATAGGCCATGGAGCGACAGGCCAAATCGATTGCCCGAATTGCATTGAAAGGACAGCTTGTCGCCCTGCTGGCGACAGAATTGCGGGCTCCAGCTGAGCGCCAGCGTATAACTGGCGATGGGGATGCGGCGCATCTCGTTGCGTCCACCGGGATCTTCGCCATGGATCGGCTCAATGACAGTGGGGAGCGCGCAAGCGCTGCTGCGCGGCCTGCGCCATCGCGGGCGTCGTGATGGCTAGTACGAGAGCTGAAATTCGCATCACAATTCCTTGAAATCGAGGCCGATGTCGGCGGCAGGGGCGCTTTGCGTCAGCCGCCCGACGCTGACATAGGTCACGCCGGTTTCAGCAATAGCGCGGATCGTGTCGAGGCGGACGCCACCCGACGCCTCCGTCGGCACACGTCCGGCCACGCAGCGCCACGGCATCGCGCAGGACCGGGGGCGGCATATTGTCGAGCAGCAGGTGCGTCGCTCCGCCGTCCAGAGCCTCATCGATCTGATCGAGGCGATCGACTTCTACGATGATCCTTTCGACGCCGGCGTCGCGCGCGCGGCGGGTCGCCGCGCCGACCGAACCCGCGACCGCGGCATGATTGTCCTTGATCATCGCCGCGTCCCACAGACCCATGCGGTGATTGGTCGCGCCACCCATGCGCGTCGCGTATTTTTCGAGGCGGCGCAGGCCGGGAATGGTCTTGCGCGTGTCGAGCAGGGTGCAGCCAGTGCCGGCGATCGCATCAACATAGCTGTGCGTGAGCGTCGCGATGCCCGAAAGGTGCTGGACGGTGTTGAGCGCGGAACGCTCGGCGGTGAGCAGCGCGCGGGCTTTGCCGGACAGGCGCATCAGGTCGGTGCCGGCGGGTACCGCCTCCCCCTCTCCAACAAGAATTTCGATTTCGACCTGAGGGTCAAGTGAGCGAAAAAACGCTGCGGCCAGAGGAAGACCGGCAACCGTAATCGCGTCGCGACTGTCCATGACGCCGAGGAAGCGAGCATTGGCGGGGATCACCGCCTCCGACGTAACGTCGCGCGGCGGGACGCCCAGGTCTTCGGCCAGCGTCTCCGTGACAAAGCGGTCGACATCGAAACCCGGGAGCGCGAAGGTCATGCATTACTCATACACACGCCGAGGACGTCAGCAATGAGCCATGATGACAAGCCCGACCATCCGTTGCAGCAGGCGCTGGTCGACATGCAGCTGGCGCAGGCCAAGTCGGGCGAGCGGATCGTCATCGTGCTCGAGGGACGCGACACTGCGGGCAAGGACGGCCTGATCAAGCGCCTCACAAAGCATCTGTCAGTGCGCAACACGCGCATCGTGGCGCTGCCCAAACCGAGCGATCGCGAACGCGGCCAATGGTATTTGCAGCGTTACATCCAGCAGCTACCGGCTGCGGGCGAGCTCGTGATCTTCAATCGCAGTTGGTACAATCGCGCCGGGGTCGAAGTGGTAAACGGCTTCTCGACGCCGCAGGAGCAGGCCCAATTCCTGAAAGACGTGCCCGATTTCGAAAGGATGCTGGTCGAAAGCGGCATAAGGCTGGTCAAATTATGGCTCGATATTTCGAAAAGCGAGCAGGCCAAGCGGCTCGAGGCGCGTAATGACGATCCGCTCAAGGCGCTCAAGATCAGCCCGCTCGATGCCGTTGCCCAGGACAAATGGTCGGAATATTCCGAGGCGCGCGACACGATGCTGCTGGCAACTCACAGCGCGGCGGCGCCGTGGTTCTGTGTCGCCACCGATGACAAGCCGACCGCCCGAAAAGCGGCGATCCGGCATATCCTGCGCCATGTTGCGCCGGATCAAGTCGCTGCGGATGTGAAGGCGCCCGACGCAGATGTGCTGTTTCGGTTTGAACCGACCACTGCAAAAGAGCGGCTAGCTAAATAGACTCGGCGGTCTCGCGCTCGAATTCGGCCTCGGCGAGGAAGCGCTCGGCGTCGAGTGCTGCCATGCAGCCAGTGCCCGCGGCGGTCACGGCCTGACGGTAGGTCTTGTCCATCACGTCGCCACACGCAAAGACGCCGGGGACATTGGTGCGTGTCGAGCCGGTTTCGACCTCGACATAGCCATCACTGTCGAGCGCGACATGACCTTTGAGCATTTCGGTGGCCGGGTGGTGACCAATCGCAACGAAGGCGCCCTCGGTATCGAAGCGGGTCTGTTCACCGGTGACCGTGTCGACAAGGTCCAGCGCAACCAGACCGAGCGGATCCCCGTCCCCCACGAATGTTTCGATCCGTTTATTCCATAGGACGCTGATCTTGGGATTGGCGTGAAGTCGATCCTGCAGAATGCGCTCAGCGCGCAGCAAGTCGCGGCGATGGATCAGCGTCACATCATCGCTGTGGTTTGTCATGTAGAGTGCTTCTTCAACTGCCGTATTGCCCCCGCCTATGACAACGACCTTTTTCCCGCGGTAGAAAAAGCCGTCGCAGGTCGCACAGGCGCTGACGCCCTTCCCCTTCAGCGCGTCCTCGCTCGACAGGCCAAGCCATTTGGCTTGCGCGCCTGTGGCGAGGACGAGGACGTCGCCCTCATAGACGTCACCCCCATCGCCGATCAGCCGAAACGGACGCTGGGACACATCGATGCCGACGATGGTGTCCCACATCATCCGCGCACCGACATGCTCGGCCTGAGCCTGCATCTCCTCCATGAGCCATGGACCCTGAATGACATCGCGGAAGCCAGGATAATTTTCGACGTCGGTCGTCGTCATCAGCTGGCCACCGGGCTGAATGCCCTGAACGACGATTGGCTGCATTCCGGCTCTCGCGCCATAAATTGCGGCGCTGAGGCCGGCCGGGCCCGACCCGAGGATGAGCATGCGGGTCGCGTGTGTTGCGGTCATAGTCGGTCCGATATGGGGAAGGCGCGGCCTTTCGCAATCGGGGTGGCGAGGCGTCAACCCCGGTTGGTCCGACTTGACGGGTTAGGCGGTGCCACACGGCAGAGCCGCGGCTGCCCGGGGTACATCGGGCACGATGTTGGCGCAGGTCACATTTCGTGCCCCTTCAACCCGCATATTCGCCTTGTACCGCGACCCCGTGGCCGCGTGGACAGTATTCCCCTTGGCGACGCTGTCATAGGCATCGAGCAAAGCGATGCCATTGCCCCACATCGTAGTGACCTTGTTTCCGACAACCGTCAGTCGGTCCATTCCGATACCTGCGGCACGGGCGAAAACACCCTGCATGTTCCCAATTATCGTATTGTTCCGGATGATGATGTCTCGTGAACGAAATTCAGCCGTGCTCCAGACCTGGATGCCGTCGGGATGGTCCTCGGCAACCGGGTGCATGTCAGTGATCGTATTGTTTTCGACGAGCACATTCGCGCCGACGACATCGACGCCATCGGTTTGCAGGCCATACAGTTTGTTCTTTTGTATTTTTATGTCTGTGGAGCCATTGATGACGATACCACGCTGCGCCCCCGAAATGTTCATGTTGGCGATAGTGATGCGCTGGCTGTCGCGGATCGATACGCCATAAGACGTGCCAACGATCGTGCCGCCACTCCACTCTACGCCCGAGGTATACCGCATGACGATCCCGGTCATCGCCGCGGAGCGGGCATCGACAGTGATGGCCTGTGCCCACACCTTGCGGGGCAGCACGACCAAGCCATAGCCGCCCGGGGCGAGCACGAGGTGATCGCCGGGTTGGGCATTGTTGAAGCTCTGCACCAGATTAGCTTGGGTCACGGCGACTGTACGTGCGGCGGCGGGCTGTACGGCGAGCAGGCTGAAGGCAACAGGCAAGGCACGACCGATAAAACGCATGGCAGACAGGATCATGGTGGCTCCAGCGCGCGGGAGACTTTACGGACCATCCGGTTGCCTTCCGCGCAGGACAAAACTGCCACGCAGCGACTTGCATCGCGCTGAATCAAATTGGTTAAAGTTGGGGTTGCCGCGTTTTTGGCCGTGGCGGCCGTCCGGGGTGCAACCGTTTCGTCCTTGCAGCGCAACAGGCCAACCTTCGCTAGTCGAATCGAAGACCGGCGCGCTGCGCTCCATCGGTCTCGGCTTTGGCTGGCTGCGGGTGGTAGCGGAGGAGGGATTTGAACCCCCGACACGCGGATTATGATTCCGCTGCTCTAACCAACTGAGCTACTCCGCCCCGCAGGGCGGCGCAGATAGCGGCGGGCACGGGTTGCGACAACCCCCATCCAAAGCCATAGGCGCGGGCATGCATGACATTAAGGCTATTCGCGAAAATCCGCAGGCTTTCGACGCGGGCCTCGCGCGGCGAGGGCTGGGTGTTGCCGCGGGTGCATTGCTGACCGTCGATGCGCGTCGACGGGTCGCAATTATGAATGCGGAGCAAGCACAGGCAGCGATCAAGGCGATATCAGAGCAGGTCGGTGCCGCCATGCGCGCCGGCGACAAGGAAACTGCAGAGAATTTGCGTGCTCAGGTTGCGTCCTTGAAGGCGGCGCAGGCCGAGGGTGCCGCGACAGTCGAAGAGTGTGAGGCCGAGTTAAAAAAATTGGGTGACACCCTCCCCAACCTTCCCGCCGCAGATGTACCTGAGGGAAAGGACGAGAGTGATAACGTCGAGCAGCATCGTCGCGGCATCGGCAAGAGCGAAGGACGTGACCATGCCGATTTCGCTCCGGCGATGGGGCTGGATTTCGAAACGGCTCAGAAAGTCGCAGGAGCGCGGTTCGTCTATTTGCGTGGACAGGTCGCTCGACTGGGGCGTGCACTAGGTCAGTTCATGCTCGATCAGGCCGTGTCTGCCGGGTACGAGGAGGTGGCCCCGCCCCTGCTCGTGCGTGAGGACGCGGCCTATGGCACGACGCAGCTGCCCAAGTTTCGAGACGACCTGTTCCAGACGACTGATGGCCGCTGGCTAATCCCGACGGCGGAGGTCAGCCTGACCAATATCGTGAGGGAACAGATTCTGGCGGAGGAAGACTTGCCGCTGCGCTTTACCGCGCTGACGCCGTGCTTCCGCTCGGAGGCCGGCGCTGCGGGGCGCGACACGCGCGGACTGATCCGGCAGCATCAATTCGACAAGGTTGAGCTGGTCTCGATTGTCACGCCCGAGACGTCCGACGCCGAGCTTGAGCGGATGACAGCGGCTGCCGAATCCGTTCTCGATGCGCTGGACCTGCCCTATCGCCGCATGTTGCTGTGTGCGGGCGATATGGGATTTGCAGCGAAAAAGACTTTTGATCTCGAAGTGTGGCTGCCCGGGGCAACAGTCCTATCGCGAGATCAGCAGCTGTTCGAACTGCGGCGATTTCCAGGCGAGGCGGATGAACGCGCGCTATCGCGCGGGGCCGAAGGACAATCGATTCGTGCACACCCTCAATGGATCGGCTCTGGCGGTCGGGCGAACCTTGGTCGCAGTGCTGGAGAATTATCTCAATGAAGATGGTTCGGTGACTGTGCCGGACGTATTGTTGCCTTACGCGGGTGGTCTGACGCGGCTGATCGCCGATGGATAAGCCGGTCGCTCTGGTCACTGGTGCATCGCGCGGCATCGGCGCGGCGACTGCTGAGGCGTTGGCGGCGGCGGGGTGGCACGTCATCATTACCGCGCGTACCGCCAAAGACCTGGAGGCGGTTGAACAGCGCATCCATGACGCGGAGGGCAGCGCGACGATTGCGCCGCTCGACCTAACGGACGGCGAGGCGATCGGGCGGCTCGCCGCGGCATTGACCGCGCGGTGGAGGAAGCTCGATCTGCTCGTGCTCAATGCGGCGACGCTCGGCAGCTTGACCCCGGTGCAAGACATCGACGCCAAGGAATTCAGCCGTGTCTTGACCCTGAACGTCGGCGCGCAAGCGGCGTTGCTGGCAGCCTTCGACCCGCTGCTCAGGAAGAGCGATTCGCCCAAAGTCATCGGCCTGACATCCTCGGTCGGGTCAACGCCACGGGCTTATTGGGGCGCTTACGGGGCGTCGAAGGCGGCATTCGATACGTTGCTGGGCGCTTACGCAGATGAGAACGAGACGGTGGGTCCGATCTCTGTCGCCATCCTCGACCCCGGCGCAACGCGCACAAAGATGCGTGAGCGCGCGTTTCCAGGCGAAGACCCAGCGAGCGTCAAGCCGCCCGAGCGCGTTGCGGCACGGATTGTGGAGCTGGTGCGAAATGGATGGCAAAGTCCGCACCGCGAGCGTGTTAAGGACGACTCCTAAACGCGCGTTAACTTGTCATGTGCATCATCGTGGGGTCACCAACCAGGACCCGTGCCATGACGCTGACCCGCATTGCCCAGGATAGCTACGCCCACGCCGCGCAGGAAGATCGCTGTGCCCCCCGCACCCGCTTGTCGATGGAAGCCACGCTGCGTCCATCGGGACAGCACGGCTTCACGGCGGTAGTGCGTGACCTGTCGCTCGGCGGCTTCGCATGTGAAGCGGTGACGGGCATGCGCGCCGGTCAGCTTTGCTGGATCACTCTCCCCGGCCTCGGTGCGCTGCAGGCTCAGGTGGTGTGGAACGACGGGACGATGGTCGGTTGCGCGTTCGAAAACCTGCTCAATCAGGCAGTGCTGGAAGCAATCGTCGGGCAGCAGAGGGGCTAAGCCGCCTGCACCCGTCAATTTCGTCCCGACTCAGCTGTCCGCAACGACCCGGATCGACAATTCGCGCAACTGCTTAGGCGTCGCCGGTGCAGGAGCGTTCATCATCAAGTCTTCCGCTTTCTGGTTCATCGGGAAAACGATGACCTCGCGGATGTTCGGCTCGTCCGCCAGCAGCATGACGATGCGGTCGATCCCCGGTGCTGACCCGCCATGCGGCGGTGCGCCCAGCTTGAACGCGTTGATCATGCCCGAAAAGTTCGTGTCGACCTCTTCCTGCGTATAGCCGGCGATCTCGAACGCCTTGTACATGATGTCCGGGCGGTGGTTCCGGATTGCCCCCGACGACAATTCGATACCGTTGCAGACGATGTCGTACTGGTAAGCGAGGATATCGAGCGGATCCTTGGTTTCCAACGCCTCCATCTCGCCCTGCGGCATCGAGAAGGGGTTGTGCGAGAAATCGACCTTCTTCGTGTCCTCGTCATACTCGTACATCGGGAAATCGACGATCCAGCAGAATTCGAAGCGCGACTTGTCAATCAAGCCGAGCTGCTCGGCGACGCGAGTGCGCGCCAGACCGGCGAGCTTGGCCGCCTGCGCTTCCTTGCCCGCCGCGAAAAAGATGCCGTCGTTCGGGCCAAGGCCAATTGCATCGGCGATCGCCTTCATACCCTCCTGCCCATGATTATTGGCGATCGGGCCGCCGAACACGCCATCCTTTTGCGTCGCATAGCCAAGACCGGGGAACCCCTCCCCCTGTGCCCACGAGTTCATGTCGTCGAAGAATTTGCGGCTCTTTTCGTGGGTTCCCGGCGCCGGGACCGCGCGAACCACGTCGCCGGCCTCGACCATGGAGGCGAAGCGTCCGAAGCCCGAGCTCTTTGAAGTGTTTGCTGACATCGTTGATCAGCAATGGATTGCGCAGATCCGGCTTGTCGTTGCCGTATTTGAGCATCGATTCGCGATATGGAATCCGTTTGAAAGGTAGCGCGCTGACGGTGCGGCCCTTGCCCTCGAAATCGGCGAACTCCTCGAACACCCCGTGCAGCACCGGCTCGATCGCCGCGAACACGTCGTCCTGCGTGACGAAGCTCATCTCGAAATCGAGCTGATAGAACTCGCCCGGGCTGCGGTCGGCGCGGGCGTCTTCGTCGCGGAAACACGGCGCGATCTGGAAATAACGATCGAATCCGGCGACCATCAGCAGCTGTTTGAACATCTGCGGTGCCTGCGGGCAGCGCGTAGAATTTTCCAGGATGGACACGGCTCGGCACCAGATAGTCGCGCGCGCCTTCGGGGCTCGACGCGGTGAGGATCGGCGTCTGAAATTCGGTGAACCCCTGATCGATCATGCGGCGGCGGATGCTGGCGATGACGTTGGAGCGAAGCACGATGTTCTTGTGCAACCGGTCACGGCGCAGGTCTACATAACGGTATTTGAGCCGCGTTTCCTCGGGATAGTCGCTTTCGCCGAACACCGGCATCGGCAGTTCGGACGCCGATGACTGCACCGCAACCTCGCGCGCACGAATTTCAATCTCACCTGTCGGGAGACCGCTATTGACCGTTTCGGACGAGCGGGCGACGACGTCGCCGGTGATGGTCACGACACTCTCCGGCCGCGCGTTATCCAGCACGGCGTGTGCCGGGCTGTCACTGTCGGTAACGATCTGCGTGATGCCATAGTGATCGCGCAAATCGACGAACATGAGATTGCCGTGGTCGCGCTTGCGGTGGACCCAGCCCGAAAGACGTACAGTCGCGCCAACATCGGACGCGCGCAAGGCGGCGCAGGTATGTGTTCTATAGCTATGCATGATGCGGCGGGCGCTTCATGGTCAGGCCGCGGTTTGTCAAGGCGCGTCGCCGCGCTATGGGCGGGCGATGCATATCCACCCGCTGATCAGTGACAGCGCCACACTCGCCGAACTTTGCAGCCGCCTTGGCAAATCGCGCTTCGTCGCGGTTGACACCGAATTCATGCGCGAAAACACCTTCTGGCCCGAATTATGCCTGATCCAGATAGCTGACGAGAACGAGGCGGCGGCCATCGACCCGATGGCTGACGGTATTGACCTGTCGCCGCTGCTGCAGTTGCTGGTCTCGAATGAGGACGTGCTGAAGGTATTTCACGCCGGCGGTCAGGACGTCGAGATTGTTTATAATCTGACTGGCACCACCCCACACCCGCTCTTCGACACACAGATCGCAGCGATGGCGCTGGGTCAAGGGGAGCAGGTCGGATATTCCAACCTGGTAGAAAGCTGGCTGGGCCTGAACCTCGACAAGGGTGCGCGCTTTACAGACTGGGCGCGCCGACCGCTCGACAAGCGTCAGATCGATTATGCCATTGGCGACGTAACCCACCTTGCCAAGATTTTCCCGATGATGATGGCGAAGCTCATCAAGACGGGCCGTGGCGAATGGCTAGAGGCTGAGATGGAGCGTCTCGCCGATCCCGCCAATTACGCCGCCGACCCTGCAAAAGCATGGCAGCGGGTCAAGATCGCCAGTCGCAAGCCCGAAGTTCTTGGTCGACTGAAGGCGATGGCTGCATGGCGCGAGCTGGAAGCCAAGGGCAAGAATCTGCCCCGCGGACGCATCATGAAGGATGAGACGCTCGCCGACATCGCCCTGCATCCACCGCGATCGCAGGGCGAGCTGGCCAAGGTTCGCGGGTTGAGCGCTTCGTGGGCAGGCAATGACATCGGGCGGCGGATGATGACGGCGGTAGAGGCTGCAGTGGCGATGCCGGATGACGAGATGCCTGTGCGTGACGACCGCAAGCCGGGCCTGGGCCGCGAAGGCTCGCTGGTCGCCGATCTCCTCAAATTGTTGCTGAAAATCCGATCGCGCGAATCGAACGTCGCGCCCAAATTGCTGGCGCGCAACGACGAGATCGAAATGCTCGCCGCGGGTGTGCGCGACAATCTGCAGATCCTGCAGGGTTGGCGGTTCGAGCAATTTGGCCGCGATGCCTTGGCGCTGGTCGAAGGGCAACTCGGCTTTGCAGTCAAAAACGGCAAGCTGAAGATGACACGGACCGAGGACTAAGCCTCCTTCTCTTCCCACAGGCGGCCCAGCACTTGCCGCGCGAAGGGGATGGTCAGGGCGCGCCGTTCGCTGAGCGCCGCTGTGTCAAGCGCGTCCGCTAGTCTGATGATCGCGACATGGCTGCGCGGCACACGCGGCACGAGGTAACCGACGACATCATCAGGCAACACGATGCCGCGGCGTTCCAGCAGGCGCTGCATCAACTGGCCGATCAGCCCGTCATCCGGGTCGCCCAACATGACGTGGGGCGTTGCCGCCATGCGCGTACGCAAATCGGGCAATGTGAAGGTCCAATCACTTGGCCAGTGATCGGCGATCATGAGCAGCGGGCGGCGCGATTCCTGCGCAGCATTCCAGGCATGGAAGAGGTCGGTTTCGTCGGCGCGCTCGGCCTGTTCGATCAACTTGCCGCCGGTCCGCAGGACGAAAATGCGCCCGAGCAGGCTGCGACCAGATTTGCGCGGACCGGTCAGCACGGTCGCCGCGACCGGCCAGCGAGCATGGCTGTTGAGGTGACGCACCGCCTGCGCATTGCTCGGCGATACGAGAAAGTCCTGATCGTCTTCGTCGGCCGGCCAATCGAATGGCAGCGCGTTCTGCTTCATCGCGAGACGCGCAGCGTGCCGCCGACTTCCTCGACGCGAAAGCCCCTGCTCTCCAGCGCGGCCCGTAACCCCGCAGCGTCACCATTAAAGGCCACTCGCATGACCGATGTGCCACCGATCGCCAGGCTCGACGTGCTGGCAGCAGTGACACCGGGCATGGCACGGACGGCGCTTTCAGTTGTCGTGATCGAGGCACTGTCGGGGCTGGCGAACTGGATGTTGAATACCGACGACCCGACGGTCGAAGGCGCAACCACATTTTCCTCGACCACCGGCGTGTCTGATTTCATCGAGCAACGTTTCGTCTGGCGCCGCCGGTGCGATCAGCGACGGATCGGGCGCCAACTGCCCGTTTGCCAGGGCGGTCGCGTAAATCTGGTCCATCCGCCGGACGCCCTCGTCCATCATCGCCGGCAGCGCGTCGCTAGACGCGGCGCGCAGCGTGAAAGCGCCGAGCGAATGGTTGTCGGGGCCATGCCGCGCGGTAAAGAAGCCGAACACGGGGCCGCCGGGATAGCGTCGATCGAGCCGCACCTGTGGCGACAGGACATCGGCCGCGCCATATTGATCGAGTATCAGCCGCCACCAGATCCGTCCTGGTCGTTGGGTCTGCCCAACGGTGAGCAGCAGCGGGTCCGCTCCTCCGCCGCTTACACGGACATAATCTACCGGACTGCCGCCGCTGCGATACCGGGCCCAGGCCTTTTGCCAGTCGCTGCGTGCCTCGTACGATACGGGCCCACCGCCCGACCATTCGACCGGCAGCACCAGCATGGGGGCTGACCGCGAAGTAGTGCCGCCGACCCCGAGCAAAGCCCCCGCGCGGGCTCGGTCGAACAGCACGCCAAGCTTGGCGACATAGCGCGTCGGCCCAACCTGCTCCTGCTCCACGACGATGCCGGCGACGAGACCGTCGAGGACCGAATCGGCAGGAATGCCGCCCCGGTTGCCGCCATGCGTTTTCGCCCAGAGCAGTTGCCAGCCCTTGCGCTGGGCGATGCGCCACCCGCCGAGGCGGGCTGCGTCGGGAGATTTTCCGGACACATCCACGTCGATACCCGACACTTCGAAGCTGCCCGACGAATCGATCGGGGGCACGGCGCGGTCACCGCCCTCGATCTGCGCCCATACCGCTACGCCGCGCGGCAAGCGCCGCAAGACCGAAAAAAGGAAAGAGCGCCCGCCGCACCAAAGCCTTTTGGCGGGACTGCCGTGGAAATCCAAGCCGCTTATGGTTACGAACGCGCATGGCGGGATACACATATGAACAAGCGGGCGTCTCGATCGCTGCTGGCAACGCGCTTGTCGAGGCGATCAAACCCTTGGCACGAGCCACAGCGCGACCGGGCGCCAATGCTGAGTTGGGCGGGTTCGGGGGTTTTTTTGACCTTAAAGCTGCGGGGTATGATGACCCCTTGCTGGTGGCGGCAAATGACGGTGTCGGCACGAAGCTGAAGCTGGCGATCGAGTATGATCGCCACGATGGCGTAGGGATCGATCTGGTGGCGATGTGCGTCAACGACCTCATCGTACAGGGTGCCGAGCCGCTGTTTTTCCTCGACTATTTTGCCAGCGCCAAGCTCGACGCGCGGTGGCGACGCGCGTCGTGGCGGGCATCGCGAAGGGCTGCCGCATCGCAGGCTGTGCGCTGATCGGCGGCGAAACGGCAGAGATGCCCGGCATGTACGCCGATGGCGACTATGACCTGGCGGGATTTTCAGTCGGTGCGGTTGATCGATCGCAGGTCTGACCGGGGAGCGTGTCACGGCGGGCGATATTGTTCTCGGTCTCGCCAGTTCGGGCGTGCACTCGAACGGGTTCTCGTTGGTGCGGCGATTGCCACGGACAAGGGGTGGAAGCTCGACCGCCCTGCCCTGTTCGATCAGGATATGTTGCTGATCGACGCCTTGATGGCGCCGACCCGCATTTACGTGAAGTCGCTCCTGCCGCTGATTCGCGACGGCAAGATCGGCGCGCTCGCGCACATCACGGGGGGCGGTTTGCTCGAAAATATTCCGCGCGCATTGCCGACAGGTCTGCACGCAACGATCGAAGCCGATAGCTGGGCACAGCCGCGCCTGATGGCGTTTCTGCAAGCCCAGGGCGGGATCGAGCCGGGCGAAATGGCCCGGACGTTCAACTGTGGGGTCGGCATGGCCGTAATCGTTAGGCCGGAGAATGTGTCATTGGTCACAGATGCGCTCGAAGCCGCTGGCGAGACGGTACTGACGATCGGGCAGATCGAGGCCGGCGAGCGTGGCTGCACAGTTCGCGGTAATGCCGGATGTTGGTCAGCGCGGATGGCGTGGAGCGCAACGCACCATGCCTAAAGCCCGCGTCGGGGTCCTGATCTCGGGCATGGGCAGTAACATGGCTGCCTTGCTTTACGCCGCGCGGGCGGATGACCTGCCCTATGAAATCGTGTTGGTTGCTTCGAACAACCCCGACGCGCCGGGTCTGCGATTGGCCGAAGCGGAGGGCGTCGCGACATGGTCGGCAAGTCACAAAGGGATGCCCCGGCTCGCATTCGATGAACTGATCGACGAGCAGCTGCACGATCACGATGTCGAGTTTGTCGCGCTGGCGGGTTACATGCGGCTGCTAAGCCCCGAATTCGTGGAAAGCTGGGGCGGCCGGATGCTCAACATCCATCCCTCTCTCTTGCCCAAGTATAAGGGACTGCAAACACACGAGGCGGCACTCGCCGCTGGCGACACGATTGCGGGATGCTCTGTCCACGAGGTTACGAGCGTACTCGATGACGGGCCGGTCGTCGCGCAGGTCGAGGTGGCGGTCCTGCCGGCGACACGCCGGAGACGCTGTCCGCGCGTGTCCTCATTGCCGAACACCAGCTCTATGCCCGCGTCCTTGCCGAATATGTCGGGCGCGAGCGTTCGACCGATTATCTGGTCGCCCGCGTTCGCGAGATCGCGATGGCGATGCCCGAGGCGGAGGAAACGGTGTCGCACGGCATGCCGTGCTTTGGGATCATCAAGGGCAAGAAATTCGCCTGGGTCAGCGTCGATCACCACGGCGATGGTCGAACGGCATTGCTCGTCAAGATCAGCGGCGAGGAAGAGCAGGCCGCGCTGATCGAAGCCGACCCGGTGCATTACTACCGCCCGCCCTATTTCGGCGACGGCTGGATCGGGATGCGGCTCGACCTTGGCGACACGGATTGGGACCATGTCGCCGATTGGATTCAACGCAGTTGGCTATCGGTCGCGCCAAAGAGGCTCACAGCCTTCCTCGACGCCGCAAACGAGTTCTAGCCGACGATTTCTTCGGGCTTGAAGAAATAGGCGATCTCGATCGCCGCGTTTTCGTCCGAATCCGAACCGTGAACCGAGTTCGCCTCGATCGATTCGGCGATTTCCTTACGGATCGTGCCGGGCTCGGCATTTGCCGGGTTGGTCGCGCCCATGATGTCGCGGTTCCGCTGCATGGCGTTCTCGCCCTCCAGCACCTGCACGACGACTGGGCCGGAAATCATGAAGCTGACCAGATCGTTGAAGAAAGGGCGTTCGCGATGGACGCCGTAAAAGCCTTCAGCCTGGTCCTTGGTCATGTGGATGCGCTTCGAAGCCACGACGCGCAATCCGCCATCCTCCAGCATCTTGGTGACCGCCCCGGTCAGGTTGCGGCGGGTGGCATCGGGCTTGATGATTGAAAAGGTGCGCGTCGCGGCCATGACTGGTCGAGGCTCCATGTTTTGAGTGGTTGCGGGAATTGCCCGCGCCCCTAGTCTGGCGGCCGATGGAAGACAAGATCGAGCGCGCCCAGCGCTGGTATATGAGCGAGCGCGGCCGTAAGTTTCTGCGCGAGTTGTGGAGCATCGTGCTCGGCGTGTTGATCGCGCTGATGCTCGGTGCAGTGGCGACGTGGATCGGCTGGAAGATCGATGTCGCCGATGCACGGCGATCGCTGAGCGAGGAAATCGGCGAAATCTCCGGACAGGCCCGATATCGTGTGCGCGCCAACGATTGCATGGAGGCAAAGTTCGATGCGATCGGTCGAATTCTGGCGACTGCCGAGCGCGCCGGACGACTGCCTCCGGTTGGTCCGATCGGGGAGCCTATCATGCTGACCTGGTCGACCGGCGTGTGGAACAGCGTGATCAGCGCGGATATCGGCAGTCACTTGGGTCGCGACGAACTCGACAATTTGTCCGGCGTCTACGAAATGGTCGGCATCATCAACGCGCGCACTCAAGGCGAACTTGATGCGTGGACCAGGCTTTACGCCATTGTTGGTCCCGGGCGCGTCGTTGCGACGAGCGAGGTCACCGACCTTCGCGGCACGTTGGCCGCAGGCGCGCGTGATAAATCGGCAGATCGTCGCCGCGTCCCTGCGCCTGAACCAGACTGTCGCGGCGTTCGACCTGCCAGCAAGCAAGGGCGCCATCCAAGCCTATGGCTCGGCGCCACTACGCCGTTATTGTGCACCGATCGCGCCACCCGACGGTCGCACTTACGGTCAGGCCCCGATGGCCGATGTTGTCGCTCGCATCAGTGCCAACCCGATCACGCGCGACAGTGTCGGTATATCCAGCCGTTAACCCTGGGCTTCCCAGTTCGACGCAACAAATCGGTCGAGCAAACGTACGCCGTAGCCGGTCGCACCCTTGTCCCAGGTCCGGCCAGCTTCGCTGGACCAGACCATGCCGGCAATGTCGAGATGCGCCCATTTCACGCCTTCGTCGACGAACCGCTTGATGAACTGCGCCGCGGTGATCGAGCCGCCTTCGCGCGGACCGATGTTTTTCATGTCGGCGATCGGGCTGTCGATCAGCTTGTCGTAAGCGTCGCTCAGGGGGAAGCGCCACAGCTTCTCACCGACTTCGCCAGCCCGCCTTGATCAACTGGTCGGCCAGAGCGTCGTCATTCGAGAACAGGCCCCCCTGCTCCTTGCCGAGCGAGATGATCATGGCGCCGGTTAGTGTTGCGAGGTCGACAATGGTTTGCGGCTTGAAGCGCTGCTGCGTCCACGTGATCACGTCGGCCAGAACAAGGCGTCCTTCGGCGTCGGTGTTGAGGACCTCGATCGTCTGTCCGGACATCGAAGTCAGGATATCGCCGGGCCGGGTCGCATTGCCGTCGGGCATGTTCTCGACCAGTCCGACGACTCCGACAACATTGACCTTGGCCTTGCGCGTGGCGAGTGCGACCATCGCTCCAGTAACGGCACCAGCGCCGCCCATATCCCACTTCATGTCCTCCATGCCGGGCCCGGGCTTGAGGCTGATGCCGCCGGTGTCGAAGGTCACGCCCTTGCCGACAAGCGCCAACGGGAAATCGTCGCCGGATCCGCCAGCCCAGCGCATCGCCAATACCCGAGTTTCACGCGCGGAACCCTGGCCAACGCCGAGGATCGAGCCCATGCCGAGCTTTTCCATCGCCGGCTCGTCGAGCACCTCGATAGTGACGCCCAGCGGCTCGAGCCGCGCCTTTGCGCGAGCGACGAAGCTTTCCGGGTAGAGGATGTTGGCAGGCTCGGCGACCAGCGTCCGCGTGAACTCCGCGCCCTCGGCCGCCGCCTTGGACATGACCCAGCCGGCTTCATCGCCGACAATCACCACATCTTGCAGGCTGATCTTCTGCTTGTCCTTAAGCTTGGTGCGATAGGCGTCATGCCGCCAGCCGCGTAGCCGCGCGGCTAGGGCGAACGCCGCGACCTGCTCCGCCGTCGATCCTGACAAATCGGCAACGACCTTGCTCTCGCCTGATGTCAGCAACGTCGCGGTGACCGTCGCGCCGGCCTTTTCAAACGCCTCTGCCGAGCCATCGCCCGTTCCAACGAGCAGCACGCGCCGCGCGCTGCCCCCCTGGACGTAGACTTGCTGAACGATCGCGCCTGCTTCGCCCTCGAACCGCGCCAACCGGGCGGTCGCCGCCATGGCTTCGCCCTGCTCCATCTCACTTGTCGCCTGATCGACCCCATCCTTGCCAGTAGGAACGACAAGGGTTGTCCAGTCGGCGGGGACGCTGGGCGCGAAAGTGATTTTCATGCAGGTTTCCGGAATGCTGTGAGTGATTACCCCTCCCCTAGGCTTCCCCCTACCCCTCCCGCAACCGTTGCGCGCGCCCCGGCGCTACGATAGTCGCGCTCGCCTGCAAGGGGTCAGTGGTGCCGCTAAGAATGATACAGCTGCTTGCTTCGGCGGCCTTGATCCCGCTCGGGCAGGCCGCAGTGGCGCAGGAGGCGCCGCCCGTGGCGCCCGAACAGGCGATCGATTTCTCCGCCGCCGAACTCAATTACGACAACAACGCCGAGATCGTGACCGCGAAGGGTGACGTGCGCATGAGTCGTGAAGGTAACCGCGTTCGTGCCGACACGATCACGTGGAACCGCAGGACGGGACAGGTCGTCGCGAGTGGCAATGTCATCGTCGTCAATCCGGGTGGTGACGCCGCCTATGGCGACAAGGTCGAGTTGACCGACACGCTGAAGGACGGCGTCGTCGCCAATTTGCTGCTCGTGCTGGCACAGGGAGGGCGGTTGGCGGCGGAAAGTGGCACGCGCGTCAACGGTGTCTCAACGCTCGACAATGCGGCCTACACCCCCTGCCCCGTGACCGACGACGAAGGCTGCCCGCGCAATCCGAGCTGGTCGATCAGCGCGGTGAGGATCGTCCATGATCCTGTCGCAAAGAAACTCACCTTCACCCGGGCCCAGCCGCATATCTTCGGCATCAATCTCTTCACCCTGCCAAAGTTCACGATCCCCCTGGGAGGGGGCGGTGCCAGTGGGCTGCTGGCACCTGACCCCGGTATTCGCGCACAAATGGGCTTGAATATGCACAGCCATTCTACATCCGCTTGAGCCCCAATCGCGACCTGACCCTCACACCTCATATCTACTCGGAAGTCCTGCCGGCGCTGGCCGGCCAATACCGCGCACTGACCGAAAACGGGGCATATCAGATCGGCGGCTTCGCGACTTATGGTTCGCGTTTGCCCGCAGGTACCGTGGCGGCGACGCGACAGCGCGATTTCCGTGGCTATCTCGATGCCAGTGGGCGGTTTCAGCTCGATCCCTATTGGAGCATTTCGGGTTCGATCCGTCGTGCGACCGACCGAACGATGCTGCGGCGTTACGATATCTCGAATGACGACCGGCTGCGATCGGTCATCCGTGCGGAGCGTGCCGCGCCGAACAGCTTTCTGTCTATCGACAACTGGGCGTTTCAAACGCTGCGCGCCGGCGAGGACCAGGGGCAGAGCCCGTTTGTCTTGCCGAACGTCGATTATCGGCTGCGCTTGCCGCAACTGGTCGCGGGTGGCCGGGTCAGTGCGCAGCTCAATGCCTTGGCGATCGCGCGCACAGATGGGCAAGACACGCAGCGGCTGTTCGGCTCGGCGCGCTGGGACCTGCGCCGCCTGAGCCCGTGGGGACAGGAATTGCTGCTGACCGCATATGGTCGCGGCGACCTGTATCGCGCCGATGAAACAGAACTGACCCCCATCGCGCGTTATCGCGGAGATCGGGGCTTTCAGGGCCGCGTGGTCGGATCCGTGGCCGCCGAAGTGCGTTGGCCCTTCATCGGGCAATTTCTCGGCGGGACACAACGGCTGACCCCGCGCCTGCAAGTCGTCGGCACACCCCATATCCGCAACTACTCAATCCCCAACGAGGACGCGCGTGCGGTCGATCTCGAGGACAGTAATCTGTTCGCGCTCAACCGCTTTCCGGGGTATGATCGATACGAAGACGGCACTCGCGTAACTTACGGGGTGGACTGGGCCTATGACGCGCCGAACATCGCTGTGGCGGCCACGGTCGGGCAGAGCTACCGCCTCACACGGCGTGGCGCGCAGTTTCCCGATGGGACCGGGCTCAACGGTCGTACGTCAGACATCGTCGGGCGCTATACGGTCAAATTTCGTGATCTCGTGTCGCTGACGCAGCGTTTCCGCCTCGACAAGGACAGCCTCGCCATCCGCCGGAACGAGGTCGATGCGACGATCGGGTCGCGGAGTACCTATGCGCTGATCGGTTATCTCCGGCTCAACCGGAACATCCCTTTCGCGCTAGAGGATTTGCGCGACCGCGAGGAAGTCCGGCTCGCCGGCCGCGTCGCGATCACCAAATACATCTCGGTCTTTGGTTCGACCATCATCGACCTGACCGACCGGGCCGAGGACCCGACCTCGACGGTCGACGGGTATGAACCTGTCCGTCACCGGCTGGGCATCGCCTATACCGACGATTGTCTCGACCTGGGCTTCACATGGCGGCGTGAATATCAGACTTCTGGCGATGCGCGCGCCGGCAACAGCTTCCTTGTCAGGCTGGCGTTCAAGGGCTTTGGCCGCTAAGCCGCCGTTCACGATGCCGCTGGCATTGGGGGCCAGTTATTTTCAGAGGCTTGAAAGCATCTTGACCAAATTCTTCCGCGCGTTGCCGATCCTCCTTGCGTCCGCCGCTTTCGCGCAGGACGCGGGGACGCACAAAACAGCGCCGCCAATCTCAACATCCCCAGCAATGTCCAGTTGCTGGGCAAGGTCGATCCGCACCTTCGCAAGGCGACGGCGATCGTCAACGGCGCGGTGATCACCGGCACCGATGTCGATCAGCGTCTGGCGCTCATCGTCCTGGCCAATGGCGGGCAGATGCCCGAAGCTGAGCGCGACCGCTTGCGGCTGCAGGTATTGCGCAATCTGATCGATGAAAAGCTTCAGATCCAGGAAGCGCGGACGCACGATATTATCGTTACGCGCGAAGAGATCGATCGCAGCTACAATCAGGTGGCAGCGCGGTTCAAGCAGACCCCGACGGGCCTTGCGGCGTATCTGCGACAGGCGGGATCGTCCGAACGCTCGATCAAGGGTCAGATCGAGGGCGAAACGGCGTGGAGCCGGCTGCTCCGCCGCCAGGTTGAACCATTCGTCAATGTCAGTGGTGGCGAGGTCCAGTCGGTACTCGACCGATTGCAGGCGTCGAAGGGTTCGAAAGAATACAAGGTCAGCGAAATATATCTGTCCGCGACGCCGGAAACTGCAGCGGCGGTCGCCGACAACGCGCGCAAGATCATAGAGGCCGTGCGTAGCGGCGGATCGTTCCCCGCCTATGCGCGCCAGTTCTCGGAGGCGTCGACGGCGTCGGTCGGTGGTGATCTTGGTTGGGTCCGATCGGCGCAACTTCCCGAAATACTCGGCCAGAACCTGGAAACGATGCAAGTCGGCCAGATTGCCGGCCCTATCGCCATTCCAGGTGGCTTTTCGATCATGGTCTTGCAGGACAGTCGCCAGATCCTGACCGCAGACCCGCGCGATGCCGTGCTCAACCTGCGCCAGATTTCACTGAAATTCAGCGACAAGGCGACCAAGGAGGAAGCAACCGCGCGTGCAGCCTCATTGGCGCGCGCTACCCAGGCCATGGGCGGCTGCGGCAAGGCGCAGGGCGTCGCTGCCGAACTCGGAGCCGAACTGGTCGACAATGATCAGGTGAAGGTGCGCGATTTGCCGCCGCAATTGCAGGACACGTTGCTGAAACTGTCGGTTGGCGAGGCGACACCGCCGTTCGGTTCGATCCAGGAGGGGGTACGCGTGCTGGTGCTTTGCGGCCGGGATGAGCCGCAGGATGCCGGCGGACCGTCTTTTGACCAAATCCAGTCGCAGATGGAAGAAGACCGCGTCAATCAGCGCGCGCAACGCTACCTCCGCGACCTCCGTCGTGACGCCATCGTCGAGTATCGTTGAGTATGGCTGAGCCTCACGCCCCTCTGGTCGTCGCTGTCGGCGACCCGGCGGGCATAGGCCCAGAGATTATTGCAAAGGCATGGAGCGCACGCGCAACGTCGCGGCTCGACCCTTTCTTTGCAGTCGGCGATCCGCGCACCATCGAAAGCGTGTGGCGCGGACCGCTGCAACGCATTAACGACCCACGCGACGCTCTGCAGGTTTTCCCCGAGGCGCTGCCGATCTTTGCAGTGGAAGAAGCGCGGCCGGACTTGCCGGGTCGCGCCACTTACGAAGGCGCGCGTTGCGCCCTGCAGAGTCTGGAGCTTGCCACTGGCCTGACGATTGCCGGCGCGGCACGAGCGCTGGTCACCGGGCCGGTGTGCAAGTCGCAACTTTACGCGATCGGTTTCAACCATCCCGGTCAGACCGAATTCATCGCTGAACGTTGCGGTGTGGCGCATGACAACGCGGTGATGATGCTTGCCGGGCCGTCTTTGCGGGTGGTGCCAGTCACCACCCATATGCCGCTTGCCGACGTTTCGCGCGTGTTGAGCGTCGAGATGATCGTCGCAAAGGGCAGAGCGACCGCGCGGGGTCTGCGACGGAATTTTGGCATCACCGATCCGCGACTGGCCTTTGCCGGTTTCAATCCGCATGCGGGCGAGGACGGCACGATCGGCCGCGAGGAAATCGACCTGATTCAGCCGGCTATTGCGATCCTGCAGGCGGACGGCATCAACGCGACCGGGCCATTTGCCGCCGACACGATGTTTCACGCCCGGGCACGCAGCCAGTATGATGCTGCCGTATGCTGTTATCACGATCAGGCGTTGATCCCGCTGAAGACCCTGTGCTTTGACGAGGGGGTCAATCTGACGCTGGGCTTGCCGATCGTGCGGACCTCGCCTGATCATGGCACGGCCTTCGACATCGCAGGAACCGGCGTGGCCAATCCCGGGGCTATGATCGCGGCGATCAAGATGGCGGCGGAGGCCACACGCATGCGTGCCACTTTCGCGATCGAGGCGGCTTGAGCGGCAGTCTGATGGTCGGGCGTCCGCCGTTGCGCGAAGTGATTGCCCGCCACGGACTGAACGCTTCAAAGGCGCTGGGCCAGAACTTCCTGCTCGACACCCAATTGCTCGCCAGGATCGCGGCGATTCCAGGGTCGCTACAGGGTGCTTCGGCCTATGAGGTCGGCCCTGGCCCTGGAGGCTTGACCCGTGCGCTGCTCGATGCGGGCGCGGACGTTACGGTTGTCGAGCGTGACCGACGCTGCCTGCCCGCGCTGGCGGAACTGGACGAGAATGGGCTGACGGTGATCGAAGGCGATGCGCTTGCCATCCCCCTGGACCAGGTCTTGCCGCCGGGCGGACATATCGTGTCCAATTTGCCCTATAATGTCGGGACCGCGTTGCTCGTCCAATGGCTTTCGGGTGAAGAATGGCCACCGCGTTGGGCGTCGCTGACGCTCATGTTCCAGCAGGAAGTTGCCGAGCGCATTGTCGCTGCGCCGGGCAGCAATGCCTATGGGAGGCTCGCTGTACTGGCGGGTTGGCGATCAAAGGCACACGTCGCGATGCGCGTGCATCGCTCGGCGTTCACGCCACCACCCAAGGTGATGTCGGCGGTAGTTCATATTGTGCCGAGGGCGCAACCCGATGGCATTCGATTCGCAGATCTTGAATCCATCACCGCCGCGGCTTTCGGTCAGCGGCGCAAGATGCTGCGTCAGTCGCTGAAGGGTTTGCCAGGGGCGCTCGACGCGCTGAGGGATGTGGGCATCGATCCCGCGCGACGAGCGGAAACACTGTCGATCGAAGAATTCGTCGCGATCGCGCGCGCGTGGCGGCGCTGACTACTGCTTGGCGGCAGTCTGCTGCGTTCCGGCCCGGCCGATCGCACCAGCAAGTGCCAATTGTTCGGCACAGCCCGAACGGCACAATTGCTGCAACTTGGCGAGGTTCTCACGCGCCTTGGCGACGGCACCCTTGTCAATCAAGGCGGCACCCTGCCCCGCCAGCGCGGTACGGTCATTGGGATCTACGGCCAGGACCTGCCGATAGAGCCGGATGGATTTGCCCGGAAGCCCCTGTCGCCGCGCGACGTCGGCCAGTGCCAGATATGCGGCGCGATTGCGAGGGTCGACCACCAGCGCGCTTTCGAGCGCATCGGTGGCGCTATCAAATTGGCCGGCGGCAGCAGCGGCCTGGCCCTGTGCAACAAGCGACATGGACGGCGAAGGTGCGACACGCTCGGGTGCAGGTGCGGCCGACACCAGCAACAGGGCACCCAGGGTTAAGGCCAGCCGCATCATGTTCTCCTTCTACCTGACAACGGCTAACACGGCTTTACGAGCCGTGCGACGAAAAATCCGTCAGTGCCGTCCTGCCCCGGAGTGAGACGGGTGCCGGCCTCGACGGCCGTGCCAAATTTCAACGGTTCAGCTGACCAACCTGAATGCCTTGCAAGAAAGGCAGCAGCTTGGCTCGAACCCTCTTCCTTGAGCAGCGAGCAGACGGCGTAGACCAGGGCCCCGCCCGGCTTCACGAGCGGCGCGGCAAGTTCCAGCACGTGGCGCTGCAGTGTCACCAGACTTGCGACGCGGTCCGGCGTCAGACGCCAGCGCGCCTCAGGATTGCGGCGCAGAGTGCCCGTTCCGGAACACGGTGCATCGACGAGGACCACGTCCGCAGCGTCTTTCAGGTCACCGAGTTGCGCCGCTTCGCGTCCACCGTCGAGCAAGCGTATCTCGACTTCCGCCCCAGCACGTGTGGCGCGAGGTTCGAGGCGGCGAAGACGATCGCGGACGGTATCGCATGCCACAAGCCGGCCCGTATTCATCATGGCCGCTGCGAGCGCCAGCGACTTGCCGCCTGCCCCGGCACACAGGTCAATAACCGTCATGCCCGGAGCCGCGCCGCAGGCATCGGCGATCAACTGACTGCCAAAGTCCTGCACCTCGACTAGGCCTTCGCGATAGGCACTGCTGGCTTCGACGTTGGCGGACCCTGCAAGGCGCAGACCATTGACGCCGATCGGTTCCGCATCTGGAAAGAACTGTGCAACGGCATCGCGCGAGCCTTTCAGACGGTTGACGCGAAGGTCGAGTGGTGCGCGATCCAGCACACCATCCGGCAAGTGTTCGGCAAGCCAGGCCGGCATCGCTCCGCCCGCCGCTCGCGGCTCACCCGAGCTGACCGGCGGTGGACCATATCCCGATCCATCGAACGTCGCGGCAAGCTCGTCATCCTCGTCCGCGAGTGCGACCAGTGCCGCACGACCGCTTTGTGGAGCCTCACCAAACCGCCGAATGGCGCGGTAGACCAGTTCGCGAACTGCTCGCCGGTCCTTGGACCCTGCATAACGTCGACGTTTAAAGCCGTCGGCAATGATCGCATCGGCCCCTGCCTGAGAGGCAAGGATGGCGTCGATCATTTCGATTGCGGTCTGGGTCCGAGCGGCGGGGGTCACTGCGTCGGGTAATTCGGGGCTTCGCGCGTGATGCTGACGTCATGAACGTGGCTTTCGCGCAAGCCGGCATTGGTGATCCGCACAAAGGTCCCGCGCTCTTTAAGATCAGCGATTGTAGCGGCGCCGGTATAGCCCATCGCGGCCTTCACGCCCCCGACCAGCTGATGAATAACATCCTTGGCCTGCCCCTTATAGGCGACTTGCCCCTCGATACCCTCGGGCACGAGCTTGAGCTGATCCTTGATCTCGCCCTGAAAATAGCGATCGGCCGATCCGCGCCCCATCGCGCCCACGCTGCCCATGCCGCGATACGATTTGTAGGCGCGGCCTTGATAGAGGAAGGTCTCGCCCGGTGCCTCTTCCGTACCTGCGAGCAGCGAGCCGACCATCACGGCTCCTGCGCCGCCAGCCAACGCCTTGGCGATGTCGCCCGATGTCCGCAGACCACCGTCCGCGATGACCGGCACGCCCGACTTCGCCGCTTCTTCAGCCAACTCCATCACCGCCGTCAATTGCGGTACACCCACGCCGGCGACAATCCGCGTCGTGCAGATCGAACCAGGGCCGATGCCGACCTTGATCGCGTCTGCACCGGCATCGATCAGCGCCCGCGTCGCCCCGGCGGTGGCGACGTTCCCCGCCATGATCTGCACCTCGTTCGAAATCTTCCGCGCGCGCGTCCACGGCGTCGGCGACCATTTTCGAATGGCCATGCGCGGTGTCGATAACGATCAGGTCGCAGCCCGCGTCGATCAGCGCCTCGGTGCGCTCGAACCCGCCATCGCCGGTGGTCGTCGCCGCCGCCACGCGCAGGCGGCCGCTGCCGTCCTTGGTCGCGTGCGGATAGGCGACGGCCTTCTCGATGTCCTTGACGGTCACAAGGCCGGTGCAGCGATATTGATCATCGACGACGATCAGCTTTTCAATGCGGCGCTGATGCAGCAGGCGCTGTGCTTCCTGCCGGCTGACGCCCTCCTTGACCGTGGCGAGGTTATCCGAAGTCATCAGCTCGCTGACCTGTTGCCCCGCATGCTCCGCGAAACGAACGTCGCGGTTTGTGAGAATGCCGACCAGCTTGCCCGACGCCTCGACGACGGGAATGCCCGAAATGTGGTGCGTCGCCATCAACGCGCGTGCCTCGGCAAGTGTCTGGTGCGGTTGAATGGTGATCGGGTTGACGACCATTCCGCTCTCGAAGCGCTTGACCTGGCGCACGGCGTCGGCCTGTTCATCGACGGTCAGGTTGCGGTGAAGCACGCCCAAGCCGCCCAGCTGCGCCATGACGATTGCCATGCGGGCCTCGGTCACGGTGTCCATCGCCGCGCTGAGGATCGGGATATTCAGGTCGATGTTGCGCGTGAGACGGGTGCGGGTGTCGGCATTACCCGGAAGTATCTCGCTGGCACCGGGGCGCAGGAGCACGTCATCGAAGGTGAGTCCGAGGGGAATGTCGGCGATGCGAGTCATGTCCCGCCGTAGCGAAGGTCAGCCGACTGCGCCAGACGGCTGCGAGCGTCGATCGACCGTGTTGCCCTGATCGCCTACCCCTTCCCTCGCCAACCCGACGCGCGCATAACCAAAACTCCTTGGGAGAGACTTGCATGGGGTTCCTGGCTCTGGCGATCGCGCTGGTCGCAATCATCTATGTCGTACTGGCGGTGAAGATGGTGCCGCAGGGTTATCGCTACACGATCGAGCGCTTCGGCAAGTTCACGAGTGTCGCGCAACCGGGTCTGACATTGATCGTACCGCTGTTCGACCGGGTCGGTCGCAAGATCAACGTGATGGAGCAGGTTCTCGACATTCCAGGACAGGAAATCATCACCAAGGACAATGCGATGGTCGCGGTCGACGGTGTCGTGTTCTTCCAGGTGCTCGATGCCGCTAAGGCGGCTTACGAAGTCAGCGAACTCTATCCCGCCATCCTGGCGCTGGCGACGACCAATTTGCGGACGGTGATGGGGAGTATGGACCTCGACGAGACGCTGTCCAAGCGTGACGAAATCAACGCAAGGCTGCTCCTCGTTGTCGATCACGCGACCGAAAGCTGGGGCGTCAAGATCACCCGCGTCGAGTTGAAGGACATCCGCCCGCCCGCCGACATCGTCAACGCCATGACGCGACAGATGAAGGCCGAGCGCGAGAAACGTGCCTCCATCCTCGAAAGCGAAGGCGCGCGGCAAAACGACATCAATCGCGCCGAAGGACAAAAGCAGGCGCAGATCCTGGAGGCCGAAGGCCGCAAGGAAGCGGCGTTCCGCGATGCCGAGGCGCGTGAACGGTCAGCGCAGGCCGAAGCGACGGCGACCCAGATGGTTTCGGACGCTGTCGCCTCCGGCAGCGCGCAGTCGCTCAATTACTTCATCGCGCAAAAATATGTCGATGCGGTGAGCCAGTTCGCGACCTCTCCCAATGCCAAGACGATCCTGTTCCCGGTCGAGGCGACGCAGCTGATCGGGACGCTGGGTGGGATTGGCGAATTGGCGCGTGAGGCGCTGGGCCGCGGGGACACGCCGCCGCCCCCGCCGCCCGCGCGACGTTCGGTGCCGAGGACAGGGGCTTGAACATGATCGATGCATGGGTCGCCGGGTCCGGTCTCGCACCGGCATGGTGGTGGCTGATCGCCGGTGCCTTGCTGGCGGGTGCGGAAATCGTCGCACCGGGGTTTTTCCTCATCTGGCTTGGCGGGGCCGCGTTGATCACCGGCGTGCTGACGATGGTATTCGGCCTGCCCGACGCGGCGCAGTTCATCATATTCGCCGTAGCGGCGATGGCGCTCGTGCTGATGGGCCGACGATTCTTTCGCTACACCGACGTGCCGAGCAGCGACCCCCTGCTCAATGACCGCGCAGCCCGGCTGGTCGGACAGATTGTCGTGGTCGTGACCGCGATCGACGAGGCCGGCGGCCGAGTAAGGGTGGGTGACGGCGAATGGTCTGCCCGCGGCGTCACTGCCAGTGTCGGTGCGAGGGTCCGGGTGATCGGCGCTGACGGTAACGTGCTCCGGGTGGAGCAGGCTTAGCCCCACCCGGCATAACCCGTTGTGCTACAGCCGCCCGTGGCAGTGCTTGTATTTGTTCCGGAACCACACGGACAGGGCGCGTTTCGCGAAACCACGCCTTCCCAGTTCGATCGGATCTTCGCCGATGTCCGCCGCGGTCGGCTGGGCCATCTGTAGCGGCGGAATGCGCGTCGTGATCATGCCGCCCTGTCCCAACCCGCGCGCATCGTCCTCGCCGGTCAGCGGGTCGATGTGCGACATGGTCATGAAGTCGGGCATCTGCGGCAGTTCGGTGGACGGCATCATGAACTGTGCGTGTGCCAGCGTCTTGGTCACATCCTCACGGATTGCATCCAGCATCCGCTGGAACAGGGCGAAGGCTTCCTGCTTATACTCGTTGATCGGGGTCTTTCTGCGCATAGGCGCGCAAGTGGATGACCTGGCGCAGCGCATCGAGCGTCGAGAGATGCTCCTTCCAGTGATGATCGAGGTTCTGGAGCAAGACCGACTTTTCGACCTGTGGCCACATTTCCGGATCGAGCGTCGCGACCTTTTCCGTGATCAGACGGTCGGCCTCTGCGTGAAGCCTTTCCTCGACGGCTTCGGGGTCGATGCCTTCCTCCGCCGCCCATTCGGTGACCGGCGCCTCGACGCCAAGTATGTCCCGTGACCGCTCGGCGAGGCCGGTAATGTCCCAGGTTTCCGGATAGCTGTTCGGCGGGCAGGCGTCGCCGACCAGCGCGTTGACAGTCTCGGCGCGCATGTCCTGCACGACCTCATCGACCGTCTCCGAGTCCATGATGTCGCCGCGCTGTTCGTAAATGACCTTGCGCTGGTCGTTCATCACGTCGTCATATTCGACGACCTGCTTGCGAACATCGTAGTTGCGCGCCTCGACCTTTTTCTGCGCGGTTTCGATGGCCTTGGACAGCCAGCGTGAGCCAATCGCTTCCCCGTCCTCCAGATTGCTGTTCATCATCTTGGCGAACATCGTGTCCGGGCCGAAAATGCGCAGCAGATCGTCGTCGAGGCTGAGGTAGAACCGGCTCAGGCCCGGATCGCCCTGACGCCCCGAGCGGCCGCGCAGCTGATTATCGATGCGGCGGCTTTCATGGCGTTCGGTGGCGAGGACGAACAGTCCGCCGGCGGCGAGCACCTGTTGCTTTTCGGCCTCCATTTCGGCGCGGATCGCGGCTTCGGCGGCATCGCGTTGCGGGCCCTCGCGGCATATCCTTCAGCTCGTCGGCGATGCGGACATCGGCATTGCCGCCAAGCTGGATATCGGTGCCGCGGCCGGCCATGTTGGTCGACGACGGTGACGGCGCCGAGGCGACCGGCCTGCGCGACGATATGCGCTTCCTGCTCGTGGAAGCGTGCGTTGAGGACATTGTGCGTGACGCCTTCGGCGTTGAGAAACTCGCTGACAGCAATTCGGACTTTTCGATGCTGACCGTGCCGACGAGAACCGGCTGCCCCGGCAAGCGACTTTTCGCGGATCGACTTGGCGATGGCGCCGAATTTGTCCTGCGTGTTCTTGTAGAACTCGTCTTCCTCGTCGACGCGCTGGACGGGCACGTTGGTCGGGATCGTCACGACGTTCATCTTGTAGATGTCGTGGAATTCCGCCGCCTCGGTCGCCGCGGTACCGGTCATGCCGCCGAGTCTTCGGATACATGCGGAAATAGTTCTGGAAAGTGATCGAGGCGAGCGTCTGGTTTTCCGGCTCGATCTCGACGCCTTCCTTGGCTTCGACCGCCTGATGCAGGCCGTCGGACCAGCGGCGCCCGTCCATCATGCGGCCGGTAAATTCGTCGATGATGACGACCTTGCCGTCCTTGACGATATAGTCGGTGTCGCGCTTGAACATGACATTCGCGCGCAGCGCCTGGTTGGTGTGATGCACGACCTGGGTGTTTTCGAAATCGTAGAGGTTGGCGCCTTCGAGCAGGCCGGCAGTCTCGAGCAGCCGTTCGATCTTTTCGGTGCCGTCTTCGGTCAGGATGATCGACTTCTGCTTTTCGTCCTTGTCGTAATCCTCGGCGACAAGCTGCTTCACCAGCTTGTCGACCTGACATGTACAGCTCGGACTTGTCGTCGGTCGGGCCGGAAATGATCAGCGGCGTGCGCGCTTCGTCGATCAGGATCGAGTCGACTTCGTCGACGATGGCGAAGGAGAACGGCCGCTGGACCATCTGCGCGCGCTCATACTTCATGTTGTCGCGCAGGTAATCGAAGCCGAATTCGTTGTTGGTGCCGTAGGTGATGTCGGCGGCATAGGCGTCGCGGCGTTCGTGATCGCTGCAGGTTGGGGACGATGACGCCGACGGTCAGGCCGAGGAATTTGTAGACCCGGCCCATCCAGTCCGGCGTCGCGGCTGGCGAGGTAATCGTTGACGGTAACGACGTGGACGCCGTTGCCCTCGAGCGCGTTGAGGTAGCAAGCGAGCGTCGCGACCAGCGTCTTGCCTTCGCCGGTGCGCATTTCGGCGATCTCGCCGCGGTGGAGCACGATGCCGCCGATCATCTGCACATCGTAATGGCGCTGGCCGAGCACGCGCTTGGCGGCTTCGCGCACCGTGGCGAAGGCTTCGGGCAGGATGTGCGTCGAGCGTCTCGCCTTCGGCCAGCCGCGCGCGGAACTTGACGGTCTGGCCGGCGAGCTCCTCGTCGGTCAGCGCCGCGATGTTGGTTTCGAAAGCCGTTGATCTTGTTGACGATGCTGCCGAGCGATTTGACGTAACGATCATTGGACGAGCCGAAAATGGCCTTGGCGATGGTGCCGAGCATGCTGAATTCCTGAAATACGAGATAACGCGCGCGAACGCGCGGAAATGGGTGGCTGAAATCTGGAGAGCGCCGGCAGCGCTAGATCAGCAGGCGGTCGGCGTAGAGCGGACGGCTGGCAGCGACCGTGTGGCAGCGTCGGCGAGCGCAAAGGCGGCGGCGGGCGTCGCGTGGTTCGCCGGACGAGCGGTCGCCGCGATTTCTGCGGACTGCGCGACGCACAGCACCTGCCCTGCCTCAACCGGACGCGCCGCCGCCGCCGGGGTGTAACCGGCAATGGCGCTGAGCAGCGCGGAAAGGAGCAGGATCAACCGCATGTGGTCGCGCACATAGGTATGAAATGCTTTCGCGTCCATGAGCGGCGCGGCATAGACTTGTTAACCATGACGACATATCACGCCGACATGACCGCGCGTTTCTCCGCCAGCTTCGACTTACGCGCCCTTAGGCGCGACGTTCGGCGCGTGATGCGCCTCGCCGCCTAAGGGCCCTGACCGACCCGAACCGAAGCCAGAGCGACGAGACAAACCATGCTGCGCGATCCATCCGTAAAATACCGCCCCTTCCCCCAGATCGACCTGCCCGACCGGCAATGGCCGTCGCGGACGATCACACAGGCGCCGCGCTGGCTCTCCACCGATATGCGCGACGGCAACCAGGCGCTGATCGACCCGATGGACGCGGAGAAGAAGGCGCGCTTCTTCGACCTGCTGGTGCGGATCGGGCTGAAGGAGATCGAGGTCGGCTTTCCCAGCGCCGGGCGCGACCGAGTTCGATTTCATCTCAGGCGCTGGTGCGCGACGGACCGCATTCCCGACGATGTGATGGTGCAGGTGCTGACCCAGTCGCGCCGCGACCTGATCGAGACCAGCTTCGCCAGCCTGGCGGGCGCGCAGACCGCGATCGTCCACCTCTACAACGCGGTCAGCCCGGCGTGGCGGCGGATCGTGTTCGGGATGGAGCGCGCCGAGATCAAGCAGATCGCCGTCGACGGCGCGAAGGTGCTGCGCGATCAGGCGGCGAAATATCCGGAGACCGACTGGCGTTTCGAATATTCGCCCGAGACGTTCTCGACCGCCGAACTCGATTTCTCGGTCGAGGTTTGCGCGGCGGTGATGGACGTGCTGCAGCCGACGCGCGGACAAGCCGATCATCCTCAACCTGCCCGCGACGGTCGAGGCGGCGACGCCCAACATCTATGCCGACCAGATCGAATGGTTCGGGCGCAACATTCCCAATCGCGATCGCGTCGTCATCAGCCTGCACACGCACAACGACCGCGGCACGGGCGTCGCAGCGACCGAATTGGGGCTGCTGGCGGGCGCCGACCGCGTCGAAGGCTGTTTGCTCGGCAATGGCGAGCGGACCGGCAATGTCGACCTCGTCACCGTCGCGATGAATATGTATTCGCAGGGGATCGCAACCGGGCCTCGATTTCTCGGACATCGACGAGGTCGTCAACACCGTCGAATATTGCACGGGCATCAAGACACATCCGCGCAGCCCCTATGCCGGCGACCTGGTATTCACCGCCTTTTCGGGCAGTCACCAGGATGCGATCAAGAAGGGCTTTGCCGCGCAGGCCGCGCGCAATGACGAGATTTGGGACGTGCCATATCTGCCGATCGATCCGGCGGATCTGGGGCGAAGCTATGAGGCGGTGATCCGCGTGAATTCCCAATCCGGCAAGGGCGGCGTGGCGTGGGTGCTGGAACAGGATCGCGGGCTCAAACTGCCCAAGCGATTGCAGGCCGATTTTTCGCGCCATGTGCAGCGGCTGGCCGACGAGAGCAGCCGCGAATTGACCGCGGCGGACATATGGGGCCGAGTTCCAGCGCGCGTATCTCGGCGCCGGGGCGCTTCGCGCTGGACGACTATACCGAAACGCGCGCCGGTGACGGTGACCGCATTTTTGCTGGAACGCTGGTCGATCGCGATCAGCGCCTCAGCCTGACCGGGCGGGGCAACGGGCTGATCTCCTCCATCGTCGCCGCTCTTGCGCCGATTGTCGGCGCTGGAAATCGCCGACTATGCCGAACATGCGCTGGGCCACGGCACGGATGCACAGGCCGCCGCCTATGTGGAAGCGCGCACCGCAGCCGGACGCACCGTGTTCGGGGTCGGCATCGATGGGGATGTCGCGACGGCCAGTGTCCGCGCGGTGATCGCCGCAGCCAATGCTGCGCTCATCCTCTGAAGCGGTAGCTTGCGAGCGGTTCCCATGGCCCGCCGCGATACCACTACGCCGCCAGTCCGGCGATCACCAGCGGGCGAGGCGTGAAATTCGCGGACAGTTCGGCCAGCAGCGCACGCGCGACGCTCGACGGCACCTTGTTCTGTACCGTCACATGCGGTCGCCAGCCGGCGGCGTCCTGCGGGGTCAGACACCCGGCAAAGACGTCGGCGAGCCGCGCCCTGATTTCTGCCAGCTCGTCGCTCTCAATCCGATAGGCAACGCCGCCGCCGAGATTGATCAGACCAGCGACGCGCGCCGCTGGCCGGGCAGCGCGAACTTCGGCCTTCAACACCTCCATCAGTCCGTCCGCGACAGACGGCGGCAGGTGATGGAACATCGTCAAATGTGCGCGTAACTGATTGCGCTGGGGCGGAAAGTGCGCCTTGCGCTGCCCGTCAAGCCAGGCAAAGTCGGTGTCGCCGAGCAGCGCGGTAACGATGATCGGAGCGGCGGTCATTTGCGTCCGAACAGACGTTCGATATCGCTATGCGCCAGCTTCACCCAAGTCGGGCGGCCATGATTGCACTGGCTCGAATTGGGCGTGACCTCCATTTCGCGCAGCAACGCATCCATCTCGGCGAGCGACAAGACCCGCCCGGCGCGGACACTGTGGTGGCAGGCAAAGGTGCCCGCGACATGGTCGAGCCGTTCCGCCAGCGACAGAGCTTGGCCATGACTGGCGAGTTCGTCGGCAAGGTCGAGAACCAGCGGGCCGACCGCAGCGCCGCCGAGCGCCGCGGGCAGGCTGCGCACGAGCATGGCCGAGGGGCCGAAGCGTTCGAGTTCCAGTCCGAATTCCGCGAGGTCCGAGGCGGCGTCTTCGAGGCGGTCGCACGACGCTTCGTCGAGTTCGACGACTTCGGGCATGAGCATCGGCTGGCTCGGCACCTCACCATGGGCGCGGGCGGCGCGCATGCGTTCGAGGACGAGGCGTTCGTGCGCGGCGTGCTGATCGACGAGGATCAGGCCGTCAGCAGATTCGGCGACGATGTAGGTCGCGGCGATCTGGGCGCGGGCTCGCCCCAGGGGGTGGTGCGTAGGCTTCGGTTGGCGGTGCGCGGAATGAAGTATTAGCATCCGCAACCCCTGCGCTCGTCACTCCTGCGAAAGCGCGGGTCCATCTCCCAAATTTGTCATTCGCGGAGTAAACAGGAGACGGATTACCGCTTTCGAGGGAATGGCGAAGGTCTGTTTGCGAAAGGCCCAGCTGTTGGGTCGGCTCACTCACCCAACCCCGCATGGCCGCATCACTCGGCAACGGCGCGCGTTGGATGCCGGCGCTGTCGAGCGCGCGTTGCAGTCCGCCGACGATCAGTGCGCGGACATTGGCAGCATCGCGGAAGCGGACTTCGGTTTTGGCAGGGTGGACGTTTACGTCGACCTCCCCCGCCGGAACGTCGATGAACAGTGCGACGACAGCATGGCGATCGCGCGCGAGGCGGTCCGAATAAGCGCCGCGGATTGCCCCCGCGAGCGTGCGATCCTTCACCGGCCTGCCGTTCACAAAAAGATACTGATGGTCGGCAACGCCCGCGATTGTAGGTCGGGAGGCCAGCTACCCCCTCAGGCT
Source organism: uncultured Alphaproteobacteria bacterium (assembly GCA_963740775.1). Classification (GTDB taxonomy): domain Bacteria; phylum Pseudomonadota; class Alphaproteobacteria; order Sphingomonadales; family Sphingomonadaceae; genus Sphingomonas_O. Next base: position 659,258 of record CAVUFE010000005.1, read on the forward strand.
CACGCCGCCGCGTTCATGGTGGAGGGGAACGCTGGCTTCGATCAACTGGGGGTCGATCAGCGCCGCGACGCGCGCCGAGCGTGCCTCCGCCTGCACCGTTAGCGACCGGCGGCCGTCATGCGTGACATCGAACGACACGTTCGGTCGCGCCATTGCCAGGCGGCGCATCACATCCATGCAGGCGGCGTATTCACTGCGCGATGTCCGCAGGAACTTGCGGCGAGCGGGGATGGCCCCAAACAATGCCTCGACACGAACGCGGGTGCCGGGCGGCATGGCGATAGGCCCCTCTACGGCAAGCCGGCCGTTATCGACTGTGCGCGACCATCCCTCGCCCGCCGCCGTGCGACTCTCGATGGTCAGTCGCGCTACGCTGGCGATCGACGGCAAGGCTTCGCCGCGGAAGCCCATCGTCGTGACAGCTTCGATCTGTTCGTCAGGTAATTTCGACGTGGCGTGGCGTTCGAGCGCCAAAGCGATGTCGTCGCGCGACATGCCGCAACCGTTGTCAGTGACCGTGATGCCGTCGATGCCGCCCGCCGCCAACTCCACCGAAATGCGCGTCGCACCAGCGTCCAGCGCATTCTCGACGAGCTCTTTCAGCGCCGATGCGGGACGCTCGACCACCTCGCCCGCCGCGATGCGATTGACCAGGTTGGGAGGGAGCCGCCGTATTGACACCGGCAGGTCCCTAGACCAAGCCGCGTGCCACCGCGAGCCGTGCGCAAAACCCTGCCCGGCGTCTCGAAAAAGGCATTCCAGGCACCCCGATGGCGCACCCGATTTTCCGCTTTTTCAAATTCATGTCCAACGACATGGCGATCGACCTCGGCACGGCGAACACCGTGGTTTACGTGCGCGGGCGCGGTATCGTGCTGAACGAACCCTCAGTCGTGGCGATGGAGACGACGGATGGCATACCGCGGGTAAAGGCCGTGGGCGACGATGCCAAGCTGATGATGGGCAAGACCCCGGCGAGCATCCAGGCGATCCGACCCCTGCGCGACGGCGTGATCGCCGACATCGACGTCGCCGAGGACATGATCAAGCACTTCATCCGCAAGGTTCATGGCGGCAAGAAGCCCAACCCGTTTCGCTCGCCCGAAATCGTCATCTGCGTGCCCTCGGGGTCGACCAAGGTCGAGCGCCGCGCGATCCGCGATGCGGCGTCGAACGCCGGGGCCAGTCAGGTGTGGCTGATCGAGGAACCGATGGCTGCGGCGATTGGCGCTGGGATGCCGGTAACCGAGCCGATTGGCAGCATGGTGGTGGACATTGGCGGCGGCACGACCGAAGTCGCGGTGCTCTCGCTGCGGGGCGTAGCGTATTCGACCAGTGTGCGCGTCGGCGGCGACAAAATGGACGAGGCGATCGTCAGCTATGTGCGGCGCAATCACAATCTGCTGATCGGCGAAGCAACCGCCGAGCGGATCAAGTTTGATATCGGGATCGCCAAGCCGCCCGAGGACGGCGTGGGCAAGACAATCCACATCAAGGGTCGCGATCTGGTCAACGGCGTGCCCAAGGAAATCACGATTAACCAGGGGCAGATCGCCGAGGCACTCAGCGAACCCGTCGGCACGATCGTCGAAGGCGTGCGCATCGCGCTGGAAAACACCGCGCCCGAACTGGCGGCTGACATCGTGGACCAGGGCATCGTCCTGACCGGCGGCGGCGCGTTGCTCGAAGGGCTGGACGAGGTCCTGCGCGACGAGACCGGATTGCCCGTCTCGGTCGCCGACGACCCGCTGACATGCGTTGCGCTGGGCACGGGTCGCGCGCTGGAGGACCCGATCTTCCGCGGCGTCCTGCAGACCGGCTGAGGCCTGACTCATGGCGCCGCCACCCCGCGCGCGCCCCGGCTTTTCGCGCCGCGCGCAATATACGCTGTTCGCAGGCTATGTCGTGGCCGTGTCGGGGGTCCTTGCGGGCCTGGTGCTGGCGCTGACGGCACGGTTCGACCCTGAGGGCCATGCCGCAATCCAGGGAGTCGTTGCCGATTTGACGGCACCCGTCGCAATCGCCGGGAAGAACGCCGCCAGCGGTGTCGCCGATATTTATGAAGGCATCGCCGCCTATATCGATGCGGGATCGAAGAACCGCGCGCTGGAAGCCGAGTTGCGTGGGGCGCGCGCGAAGCTCATCGAGGCACGCGCGACCGAATCCGAGAACCATCGCCTGCGCCGATTGGCGCGACTGGTCGAAAGCAAGCGCGACACGATCGTCGCGGCGAGACTGATCGCTTCGACCGGCGCGAACGTGCGCCGCTATGCCACCTTGTCTGCCGGATCGCGCGACGGCGTGGCGAGCGGGCAACCCGTGCGCACCTCGGAAGGACTGATCGGTCGCGTCGTTGCGGCGGGACGCGTCACGGCGCGCGTGCTGATGATCATCGACAGCGGCAATGTCGTGCCGATCAAGCGACTGGGCGACGGACTGCCGGCGCTGGCGACCGGTCGGGGCGACGGGGCGCTCGATGTCCGAGCCCTGCAGGCGGGCGGCAATCCCTTTCGTGTGGGCGACCTGCTGGTGACATCGGGCGCTGGGGGGATTTACCCGCCGGGCGTACCCGTGGCGATGGTGCGCGTGCTCCACAACGACGTCGCGATTGCGCGCCCGCTTGCCGATCCGGCGCGCCTTGACCTGGCGATCGTGGAACCGCCCTTCCAGCCGATGGGCGACCTTCCCCCGGCCCCCGAGGCTCCATGAAACTGCTATCGATCGTTCGATCGGACCAGCCCGCGCCGCCAATGGCCCGGCTGGCGCTGCCAGTCGCATCGGTCATGATGGCGTCGATGCTGGCCTTGCTGCCGATCATCGCGACCGCGCCGATCATACCGTCGTTCGGTTTGTTGATGATCCTCGCGTGGCGGTTGCTGCGTGCCGATCTGATCGCGCCGTGGGCGGGCATTCCGCTAGGGCTGTTCGATGACCTGTTCAGCGGCGCGCCGATCGGCACCGCAGTCGCGACATGGACCATGGCCCTCCTGACGATCGAGGCCGTGGATCGACGCTGGCTGTTCCGCGATATTTGGGCGGACTGGGCCATTGCCGCCGCGCTGATCGCCGGTCAGATGTTGGCCGCGCTGGTGCTGGGGACCGCGACCGGCGCCGTGCCCTCCCCAATCCTGCTGCTGCCACAGTGGCTCGCCGCCGTTCTGTGCTTCCCGCTCGCGGCGCGGATCGCCGCGTGGCTCGACCGCCGGCGCACGTCCGGGCGGGTCGGCTCATGAACCTGCTCGGCAAGCGCAGCGTGACCGACGCGCAAGCGGGCCTGATCTTTACGCGTCGCCGGATCGTGCTGGGCGGGGCGCAACTGGCGCTGGGCGGTTTACTGGCGGCGCGGATGGCCTGGCTGTCGGTGTTCGACAACGAGCGCTACACGCTGCTGGCCGAAAGCAACCGGGTCAACCTGTCGCTAATTCCGCCAAGGCGCGGCTGGATCGTCGATCGTTTCGGGCGGCCCCTCGCGCTCAACCGGACGGTGTTTCGTGTCGATGTCATCCCCGATCGGCTGCACGATGCCCCGGCCACGCTCGACTTGCTGCAAAAGCTGATCGGGTTTCGCGACGACGACCGCGACCGGATCGAGCGAGAAATCAAGGCCGCCGCCGGGTTCCAGCCTGTACAGATCGCGGAAAATCTCGACTGGGAAACCTATGCCGCGCTGTCGATCCGCGCCCCCGACCTGCCCGGGGTCCAGCCGAGCCAAGGTTTCGCCCGTTATTACCCGTTGGGCGCGGCGGTGGGGCATCTGCTCGGCTATGTCGGCGCGGCTTCCGCGGAAGATTATGCGCGGACGAAGGACCCGTTGCTGATCGCGCCTGGCTACCAGCATCGGCAAGGATGCGCTGGAACGCGTCATGGAACCGGTGCTGAAGGGAAAGCCGGGCGCCCGCCGCAGTGAAGTGACGGCCCGGGGAAAACTGGTCCGCGAGCTTGCCACGCGTCCGGACGTGCCGGGGAACACCCTGCACCTGACCATCGACGCCGCGTTACAGGATTATGCGGCGCGGCGCCTGGGCGGCAATAGCGGCGCGCTGACGGTGATCGATTGCGAGACGGGAGAGATCCGGGCGCTGGTCTCGATGCCGTCCTATGACCCGAACAGCTTTTCCGATGGCATCGGGCGGCGAGAATATGCCGGACTTGCCAGCGACGACCACCTGCCGCTGCGCAACAAGGCGTTGCAAGGACTGTATCCGCCCGGATCGACGGTCAAGCCGATGAATGCGGTGGCGCTGCTGGGGATCGGGGTCGATCCCAATGCCACGGTCAATTGTTCGGGCGCGTTTCGCGTCGGCAGCGGGATATTTCATTGCTGGCGGCGCGGCGGGCATGGCGCGGTCAACATGCACCGCGCGGTCGAACAGAGCTGCGACGTGTATTTCTACGCGATGGCGCAGCGTCATGGCTATCAACCCTTCGCCGATGCCGCGCGCATGCTGGGCCTGGGCGAGAAGTACGACCTGCCTACGGCTCGCAAAGTTTCGGCACTGTGCCCAGATCCGCGCATGGAAGCTGCGGAAATACAATGAGGAATGGAAGGTCACGGACAGCATCAACGCGTCGATCGGCCAGGGTTATGTGCTAACCAATCCATTCCAGCTCGCGGTCATGGCGGCGCGCATCGCCAGCGGGCGAGCGCTTGTGCCGACGCTGATCAAGCGTGCCAATCCACCCGCCGCCGCGCCGCTGCCGATCACGCCCGGAGCATCTTGCCTTCGTCCACGCGGCGATGAGTGCGGTCGTCAACGGCGGAGGCACCGCGGGGAGTGCGCGTCTGGGCCTGCCAGGCGTATTGCTGGCGGGAAAGACCGGCACCGCGCAGGTCCGCCGCATCACCATGGCGGAACGCAGCCGCGGTGTCCTGGCGACGGCGCCCTGCCCTTCAAACTGCGCGATCATTCGCTGTTCATCGGCTTCGCGCCGTTCGACAAGCCGCGATACGCCGTCGCCTGCATCCTCGAACATAGCGGCCACATCGTCACGGCGGCGCCGATCGCCAGCGACACGTTGAAGTTCCTGTTCGATCCACCGGCGGCCATGAAGAAGCTGGAAACGCTGGAAGCGACCTGGGGCGGCGACCTGCGGACGCGGATGGCGGCGCGTGCCGCTACGTACAAGGCGCCGCCGGTACCTACGCCGCCCGCCGTCTCCGGCAATGCCGACGTGCCAGACACGCCCCCGGCGGCCGGCAACGTGACCGATCCCGAATGAGCGTGATCCCGCGGCCCATTGCGCAATTGCCATGGGGGATGTTGACGCTGGGTCAGCGGCTTGACCGGGTTTGGGCTGGTCGTCCTGTATTCGGCAGCCGGCGGGCATCTGAGCCCCTGGGCGGCATCGCAGGGCATCAAGTTCGGGATTTTCGTTGGCATGGCGCTGGCGCTGTCGCGCGTCCCGGAGGACATGTACCGCCGGGCGGCCTACCCGGCTTATCTCGCGGTCCTCGCGGGGTTGTTCGGTGGTCGAACTGATCGGCGGGATCAGCGGCGGGATCGCAGCGATGGCTCGACCTCGGTCGTGATCCGCTTGCAGCCCTCTGAACTGATGAAGCCGGCGATCGTACTCGCGCTGGCGCAATTTTATGACCGGCTGCCCTCGGGTGAACTGCGCGGGATGGAACGCGTTGTGGCCCGCCGCCGTCCTGATCGGCGCTGCCGTTCCTGCTGGTGATGGCCCAGCCCGATCTGGGCACCGCCACGATGATTGCGGCGGGCGGGCGTGACAATAGTGTTCCTGGCCGGGCGTGCCGCTGCGGCTGTTCATCGCCGCGGGCGCCGCTGCTGGCGGCGGCGCTGCCCGCGGCCTTCGCCCTGATGCACGATTATCAGCGCAAGCGCGTGCTGATCTTCCTCGATCCCGAAAGCGATCCGCTCGGCGCCGGGCTATCACATCACCCAGTCGAAGATCGCGATCGGTTCGGGCGGCGTGTTCGGCAAGGGGTTTCTGCAGGGGACGCAGAGTCATCTCGACTATCTGCCCGAGGGACACACCGATTTCGTCTTCGCGACGATGGCCGAGGAATGGGGGCTGGTCGGCGGCATGCTGATCATCGGCGGGTTCCTGCTGCTGATCCGCTGGGCGATGAGGGTCAGCGCGCGGGCGCCGACGCGGTTCGGGCGGCTGGCGGCGGCGGGGCTGGCGACGACGATCTTCTTCTACGTCGCGATCAACTTGATGATGGTGATGGGACTGGCGCCGGTCGTCGGCATCCCCCTGCCCCTGATCAGTTTCGGCGGCACGGCGATGATGACCGTGCTGATTTCGCTCGGCATCCTGATGTCGATCGACCGCGCGGGGCGACGCCTGAGGGAATAGGCGTGCGATTAGCGGGTTGCGGGGTCGCCCGGCCCTTGCTACGGGCGCGCCTCCTAAGGCGGACGCATAGCTCAGTTGGTAGAGCAGCTGACTCTTAATCAGCGGGTCCTTGGTTCGAGCCCAAGTGCGTCCACCACCCTCCTTCAGTCACGCATACGCATAGGGCCCGCCGGCAGCGAGGGCGCGTTGATAGGCGGGACGAGAGTGGACTTTGGTGAGCCACGCCATTGTGGCGGGGCGGCTGGCATCGAGCCCCGCGCGACTGCGGGCGGCTTCGAGCGGGAAGCTCATCATCACGTCGGCTGCAGTCATTTCGTCACCGGCAAACCAGGGGCGTTTGCCGAGTTCGTCCTCGACATAATCGAGGTGGCGATCGATCATCGGCTGAATCCGTTTCATCGCGATCTTGCCGAAGAACGGTATGCGCGTGAGGACCAGCTTGATGAGCAGGGGCGGCATCATCGACCCTTCGGCATAATGCAGCCAGAAGCGGTAGCGGAGCGCGGCTTCGGTATCGGCGGGCGGGCCGAGACTGCCCACCTTGGCAACGAGATATTCGACGATCGCGCCGGTCTCCGCAATGACCAGACCGTCGTCCTCGATCACCGGTGACTTGCCGAGCGGATGGACCGCCCGGAGCTCGGGCGGCGCGAGCATGGTCTGCTTGTTCCGCTCGTAGCGCTTGACCTCATAGGGCAGGCCGAGCTCTTCGAGGAGCCACAAGATGCGTTGCGAGCGCGAGTTTTCGAGATGGTGGACGATGATCATGCCCGCGAGACTAGCGGCGGCGGTGCGCGCGTCTAGTCCGGCCGCATCACCGCGATCTCGCTGCCACCGGGATCGCGGACGTGGAAGCGGCGCCCGCCGGGAAAGGCGAAGATCGCTTGCGTGATCGTACCGCCCGCCGCTTCGACCCGGGCTTGTGCGGCTTCGAGGTCAGTGACCTGGATGACCGGCAACGGCGCCGCAGTCTGTTCGGTCGCATCGCCGCTAAGACCGATGTCGACGTCGCCCGTGGTGGTGGCCGCATACGTGTCCCCAAAAGCGGTCAGCGACCAGCCGAATGCCGTTTCGTAAAACGCGCGCGCAGCCGGAACGTCGGCGCAAGGCAGTTCGACATAATTCAGGCGCCCTTCGGTCATGCTCGGCTTTCCTTACGTTGACTTACGTTGACACCAAAGAAGGGTTGCTCCCCGCCCATCAACGTGGGCGGGGGCTGCGTACCTACAGGTCGTCGTCGGCGCCGGGGCCGGCCATCAGTGCTTCGGCGACATCCTCGGTCTTGCCACGAATCGCCTTTTCGATGCGATCGGCGATTTCCGGATTTTCGCGCAGATAGACCTTCGAATTTTCGCGGCCTTGGCCCAGGCGGACCGAGTCATAGCTGAACCACGCGCCCGATTTCTCGACGATGCCCGGCCTTGACGCCGAGATCGAGCATTTCGCCCATCTTGGAGATGCCTTCGCCATACATGATGTCGAATTCGACCTGCTTGAACGGCGGCGGCGACCTTGTTCTTGACGACCTTCACGCGCGTGGTGTTACCGACGACGTCGTCGCGTTCCTTGATCTGGCCGGTGCGGCGGATGTCGAGACGGACCGACGCGTAGAATTTGAGCGCGTTGCCGCCGGTGGTGGTTTCGGGCGAGCCGTACATCACGCCGATCTTCATGCGGATCTGGTTGATGAAGATGACGGTGCAGCGCGAGCGGCTGATCGAGCCGGTGATCTTGCGCAGCGCCTGGCGACATCAACCGCGCCTGCAGGCCGACATGGCTGTCACCCATTTCGCCCTCGATTTCGGCGCGCGGGACGAGCGCGGCGACCGAATCGACGACGAGGATATCGACGGCGTTCGAGCGGATCAGCGTGTCGGCGATCTCGAGCGCCTGTTCGCCGGTATCAGGCTGCGAGACGATGAGATTGTCGACATCGACGCCGAGCTTCTTGGCATAAACCGGGTCGAGCGCATGTTCGGCGTCGATGAACGCCGCAGTGCCACCCGATTTCTGCGCCTCGGCGATCGCGTGCAGCGTCAGCGTAGTCTTGCCCGAGCTTTCCGGACCGTAGATTTCGACCACGCGGCCGCGCGGCAGGCCACCGATGCCGAGCGCGATGTCGAGCCCGAGCGAACCGGTCGAAACGGCTTCGATCTCGATCTTTTCCTTCGAGCCCAGCTTCATCGCCGAACCCTTGCCAAACGCGCGGTCGATCTGCGCCAGCGCGGCTTCCAGCGCGCGCGTCCGTTCCGAATTGTCCGCAGCCTTGGTTGCCATAGTGTCGCCGATCACTTTCAATTGAACCGCCATGAATGCCTCCCTGTCAGCCCAAAGCCGGGCCGGGTCAACGTGCCTGTGCGAGTGGACATAAATGGAACAAACGCAGCTGACAAGAACAAATAGGAACGAAATAGGAAATAAATGCTAGTCGTAAGCGATTCCAGTGACTTCCCAGCTTTTTTCACCGGCAGGCAAGGCGACGCTGCGCACATCGCCGACGTGCGCACCCCGCAAGGCGCGCGCGAGCGGCGAGCCCCAGCCGATACGCCCCTGCCCCGCATCGGCTTCATCATCACCGACGATGGTCACGCGGCGTTCGTTGTCGTCCTCGTCGGCGATGGTCACGGTCGCGCCGAAGCGCACTGCGTCGCGCTCACCCTCACCCGGCCTGACGATGGTGACGGCCTTCATCCGTTTCGCGAGGAAGCCGGCGCGGCGATCGATCGCGCGCAGCTTCTGCCGGCCATAGATATAGTCGCCGTTTTCCGAACGGTCGCCATTCCCCGCGGCCCAGCTGACGACCTCGACGATCGCCGGGCGCTCGACGGCCATCAGCTGTTCGTACTCGGCGCGCATTGCAGCCATGCCCGCGGCGGTGATGGGTTGGATCGGAGTCATCGGATCGGTCGTTCCGGCTGTAAGGAGAATGTTCATGCTGCGCCACCTGGCCTTGCCTGCCGCGCTGCTCACCATTGCCGCGGCGCCCGCGACCGATCCGTTCACGCCTGGCCGCGAGGTCGTCACCGATCTCAACAAGATCGTTACCGCGAACGGGGTTCAGGAAACGTTCGTGGCGACGCTTGGTGGCGCGCGGCAAGTGGTCAATGTTCGCGGTGCGGACCGGCGCAACCCTATCCTCTTGTTCATCCACGGCGGCCCGGCGTCGGTGGAGATGCCACTTGCCTGGTCTTTCCAGCGGCCGTGGGAAGATTATTTCACGGTCGTTCATTGGGATCAGCGCGGGGCGGGCCGCTCGTTCCTGCTGAACGATCAGGCCGCGCTGGCACCGACGCTGAAGCCCGCGCGATATCGCGACGACACGATCGAACTGATCGAGCAACTTCGCCAGCGTTACGGCAAGCGCAAGGTGGTGCTGATGGGGCTCAGCTGGGGGTCGATGGTCGGACTGATGGTCGCGCAGAAGCGGCCCGATCTGCTCTACGCCTATGTCGGCGTCGGCCAAGGCATCGATTTTCGAGAGAATGAGGTCGAAGGCTATCGCTGGACGCTGGAGGAGGCTCGACGGCGTGGCGATACGGTCGCCGTCAAGGAGCTGGAGGCGATCGCGCCCTATCCGGGCCCGGGGGCGTTCGACCTGCAGAAGCTCGACGTCGAGCGGAAGTGGAACGTGCCGTTACGGCGGCTTGCTGTGGGGCCGCCCGGACACGCAATTCTATTTTCACCTGGGCCGGCTGTCGCCCGAATACACGCTGGCCGACCGGCAGGCATGGGATGCCGGCAGCGCCTATACGATGAAGAACTTGTGGCCGCAGCTGGCCGACCTGTCGTTCAAGGACGTGACGCGGCTCGACGTGCCGGTCGTGTTGCTGCTTGGACGGCATGACACGACGACACCGTCGGTGATCGCCGCTCGCTGGTTCGACAAGCTGCGAGCGCCGACGAAGAAGCTCGTGTGGTTCGAGGAATTCAGCGCATATCCCGATCTTCGAGGAGCCGGGGCGCGCCTTCGCCGCGTTGTTGCGCGAAGTGCGCCCGCTCGCTCAGCCCGGCGACGACTTGCCCAAATAGCCGCTGAGCGGGTTCGGCCCCTTGAACGGAGCGTGTTCGGGGGCGAGCATGCCATAGACGACGGCATTTTCGAGGACGTGCTGGACATAGGCGCGAGTCTCGCTGAACGGGATCGCCTCGATCCACTTGAGCGTATCAGTGCCCGCACGCGGATCGCCATTTGCGCGCAGCCATTTGCGCACATTGCCCGCGCCCGCATTGTATGACGCGACCGCCAGCACGAAATTGCCGTCGAAGCTCTGTAACAGGCGCGAGAAATACCAGCTGCCGAGCCGCATGTTGTACTGCGGATCGGTGAGGTTGCCGGGGACCCAGCCGATGCCGCTGCGCTCCGCGGTTTCCTTTGCCGTGGGGGTCATAAGCTGCATGACGCCAGTGGCGCCGGCGCGGCTGACGATCTTGCGGTCGAACTGGCTTTCCTGACGCGCGATGGCGTGGACCATGATCCAGCTGCCGCGGGCGTCGTCGGGAATGGGGATGGTCGGGAAGCCCGGGCGCAGATTGTCGCGATAGCCGTTCACGCCGGCGCTGCGGCCGATCATCACTGCGAGGTCGGGGCGGCCGATGCGCGCGGCGAAATCATAGCCGAGTGCATGTTCGCTGTCGCTGGTCGCATTCTGGGCGATGGCGCGAAGAAACAAGGATTGCGTCGCCCAGTCGCCGGTCTGGCCGAGATAGCGGGCCGCGGCGGGCAGGTCGGCGCGGTCATAGCCGGCACGCTGTTCCGGGGTCAGGCGCGGTGGATCGCGCTGTTCGGGCAATGCGAGCGGCCGGCCGATCCGTTCGAGCGCGAGCTGGCCGTGAAACTGGTCGAAATATTCGGCAGCGCGATCGAGATATTGGCGCGCGAGGAAGCGATCCCCGGCGCGTTCGGCGGCGCGTCCGGCCCAATACAGCCCCTTGGAGCGGGTCGACGGGGTCTTGGCGGCTTCGGCATAGAGCGAGAACATGCGCGCCGCGTCGGACGGGCGGTTGAGCCTGTCCATCGCGGTCGTGCCGGCAAGCCAGGCAAGGCTGGTATAATCGTCACGTTCGGCGAGCGACCGATCGCGCACCGCGACGTCGGCGGGATAGGCGTCGGTCAATCTGGACGCGATGGCGTAGGTCGTCTGCCAATCGCCCTGCCCCGCCGCTTCGCGTGCGAGGAGGAGCATGGTGTCCAGCCAACGGGTGGCGTCGTAAGGCGGAACGTCGAGCTTCGGGCGATTGGCGAGCAGGGCACGCGCGGTGCCGGGCTGTGCCGTGGCGCGATAATAGCTGACCTGATCGATCAGATAGCCGGCATTGCTGCGCGCATCCGCCGGGGCGAGCGTAAGCTGTTCGGGAACGTCTGGCGCGCTGCGCTGTAGCGCCAGGCGGATGGCATAGACCGGCTGCCGGATCGGACTGGTACCGGTCAACTGGCGCGCGGCGGAGGCCGAATTGCGCGTCCACAGGAGACGCTCCATCCGGTTGTCCTGATCGGACTGGGTCAGCGCGGAGCCGAAGCGCGATTGAAGCCGGGCTTCGTCCTCGGGCCCCAGCACGCCAGCGGTCCAGGCCTTGCGGGCGGCGGCGCGGGCGGCATCGCGGCGCCCGGCAGCGTCGAGCGCCTCGGCATAGCGCAGCCCCGCGCTGGCGGTCAGCGGTGCGAAGCGGCTGAAGAAGGCGATGACAGTTCCGGGGCTCGCCGCATCGGCGCGCAGCATGCGCTCGGCATTTGCGCGGAACACGCTTTCGCCCGGCCAGCCGGGATGGGCGACGAGGAAGTTGGCATAGCGTTCGAACGGCAGGGTGTTCGATGCGCGGAGCGATTTCCATTCGGCAATCGTGCTGGCGATCGCCGGGTTGGTCGCCGCGAGCGGCGCGGGCAATTGGGCCGCGGCAGGAGCCGCGGCGATGAGCGACGCCATCGTCAGGGACAGGGCGGCAAGCGCGTGGTTCGTCGTCATGCTGGTCAAATGCCGACCCCCTCCTTATCAGGCAATGAATATTGCGCTGGCGGATAGCCGCGCGCGGAGAAGTATCCCATGTTTTCCGGCTCGATCCCGGCACTTGTCACCCCGTTTCGGGACGGCGCGGTCGATGAAGCGGCGTTTCGCCGGCTGGTCGAATGGCAGATCGCCGAAGGGTCTTCGGCGCTGGTGCCGTGCGGCACCACGGGCGAAAGCGCGACTTTGAGTTATGACGAGCATTATCGCGTCATCGAATTGTGCGTGGAGGTGGCGGCGGGGCGCGTGCCGGTGATCGCGGGGTGCGGGTCGAACGACACGGCGGTCGCGAAACGGCACATGGCGTTTTCGGCGAGCGTCGGTTGCGCCGCCGCGCTGGTCGTCGCGCCCTATTATAATCGGCCGAGCCAGGCAGGGATCGAGGCGCATTACCGTGCGCTGGCCGACGCGAGCGACCTGCCCATCATCCTGTACAATGTGCCGGGGCGCACGGTGAGCGACATCCTGCCCGATACGGTGGCGAGGCTGGCCGAGGTGCCGACGATCGTCGGGATCAAGGATGCCAGCGGCAATTTGGCGCGCGTGGCAGACCACCGGCTGACGAATGGCGATGATTACTGCCAGCTGTCGGGCAATGATGACATGGCATTGGCATTCGATGCTGCGGGCGGCGTCGGCTGTATCTCTGTGACCGCCAACGTCGCGCCGCGGCTGTGCGCCGACTTGCAGGCAGCGTGCCTGACGGGCGATTACGCGGCGGCGCGCGAAATCAACGACCGGCTGCACCCGTTGCATGGTGCGCTGTTCGCCGACGCTTCGCCGGGACCGGCCAAATATGCGCTGGCCAAGCTGCACAACTGGCTGACCGACGAATTGCGTCTGCCACTGACGCCACCATCGGGGACGGCTTGCACCCGGATCGATGCCGCGCTCGTTCACGCAAGTCTGTAATGCCCCGCCCCAAGCCCCCCACGTTCGACAAAGTGAAGACCGTCGCCGAAAACCGGCGGGCACGGTACGATTATGCCATCGACGATATCTACGAGGCCGGCATCGCGCTGACCGGGACCGAGGTGAAGTCGCTGCGCTTCGGCGAGGGGTCCATCGCCGAAAGCTATGCCGAGGTGAAGGAAGACGGCGTCTATCTGGTCAACGCCAACATTCCCGAGTTCAGCCACGGCAATCGCCATAATCACGAGCCGAAGCGCCCGCGCAAATTATTGCTGCGCGAGCGCGAGATCGCCAAGTTGCACGGCGCGGTCGCGCGGCAGGGCATGACGCTGATCCCCCTGTCCGTGTACTTCAACGGGCGCGGCCGGGCCAAGGTGGAATTGGCGCTCGGCAAGGGCCGCAAGCATCACGACAAGCGTGAGTACGAGCAGGAAAAGGATTGGAAACGCGAGGCGGCACGGCTGTTGAGAGATCGCGGCTGACATGCGGTTTGGGGGCGAACGCGGGCTGATCGCCGTCGTATCCAGCGCGGCGCTGGCATCGGCCGTGGCGGTCAGCGTTCTTGCCAGCCTGTCGTTGGTGGGCCTGGCTGTCGCGGTGGCGGTGATCGCCGCGTTGACCGCGCTGGCGATGATCAGGGTCCGCGATGCAGCGCCCGTGGTTCGGCAATCGCCGACCGACTGGTCCCTGGTCCGTGCCGTGGCTGACGGCGAAGAAGCCGCCGTGCTGCTCACCGATCAAGGTGGCCAGCCGGTATGCGCCAACCAAGCCTTTGAGCAAAAGTTCGGCAGGCCGTCGCTCGACAGTATCTCGGTGACCCCTGACGATCGCGCCAGGCTGGACGCGGCTGCGCGAACCGCCTGGCAGGATGGCACCGCGATCGTTCACGCGAGGCTGAGCGATGATCGTTGCTTCCAGATCACGGCAACACGCGCCGGATGGGACGAGCCGGTGCTGGTGTGGCGCTTGTCGCCCGACACGGCACCCGACCGCACCGCCGACATGGTCGGGGCGATCGGCGGCGAGATCGGCGAGCGCCTGGGCCAGGCGGGCATCATGGCCGCGGTCATCGACGAACGATCGGGGCTGCTGGCGATCAACGCCGCGCTGGCGCTGCGTGCGACGGGGGGTGCCAAGGCGACGCTCGAGAGCCACGAGCTCGAGGAACTGCTGACGCTCGACGAGGGTGGCCGGCTGCGCTTTGCCGCCGAGGGGCCAGCTGCCGCGACCCTGCGCCTGTTCCAGGTGCCGCTGGCCGAGGAAGGCGAGCATGGGCCGAGCCTGGCGGCAATCGTCGACGACGATGCGGCGATCGTCAGCGCGGGCGGTGACGAGGCCCTGCATACGCTGCTGTCGATGCTGCCGTTCGGGCTGGCCTTGGCGGACCGCGACGGGCGATTCCTGTACATCAACCAGGCGTTCATGCGCGCCGGCGGGGTGCCGGCGGGGTCGATGCCGGTCTATCCGAGCGACCTGGTCATCGCCGAGGACAAGGCGGCGGTGGCCGATGCGGTGCGCCGCTTTGCACTCAGTCGTTCAAGTCAGGGCGACATCGCCATCCGGTTGCGCGCGCGACCCGACGATCCGATCGCGATGACCATCGCGGGAACGCGCGGGCTTGGTGACGCCGCGGCGCTCTTGAGCCTCAAGGACAATAGCGAGGAAACGCGGTTGCAGCGCGAAGTGGCGCAGGCGACCAAGATGCAGGCGGTCGGGCAACTGGCGGGCGGTGTCGCGCACGATTTCAACAATATCCTGACGGGTATCATCGGTCATTGCGACCTGATGCTGATGCGCCATTCGCCGGGCGACAGTGATTATGACGATATCCAGCAGGTCCGGCTGAATTCCAATCGCGCGGCGAGCCTGACGCGGCAATTGCTTGCCTTTTCGCGCCAGCAGACGCTGCGGCCGCAAGTGCTGCAGCTGCCCGACGTCGTGTCCGAGGTGTCGAACCTGCTCAAGCGGCTGTTGGGTGAAACGGTCGAACTGGTCATTCAGCATGGCCGCGGCATGGCATCAGTGCGCGCGGACCCGGGGCAGCTGGAACAAGTCATCGTCAACCTCGCGGTCAATGCCCGCGACGCGATGCCCGATGGCGGTGTGCTGACGCTCAAGACCTATGCGATGTCGGCGGCAGAGGTGCGGCGCTTGGGATCCGACGTGCTGCCGATCGCCGATTACGTCGCGCTGCGCATGTCCGACACCGGCACCGGCATCCCCGAAGAGTTGATCACCAAGATCTTTGAGCCGTTTTTCACGACCAAGGAGGTCGGCAAGGGCACGGGGCTGGGACTGTCCACGGTGTACGGTATCGTCAAGCAATCGGGCGGTTTTATCTTCGCAGAGAATCCGGCGACGGGCGGGGCGAGCATCGTCATTTACCTGCCGATCCATACGGGTGTCGGTGACCGGCCGGAAGCTCCCAAGCCCGTCGAAAAACCGCTCGAACTCTGGGGCCAGGGCCATGTCCTGCTGGTCGAGGACGAGGATATGGTCCGCGCGGTCGCGGAACGCGCACTGACGCGGCACGGCTATACCGTGACGACGGCGGCGAACGGCGAGGATGCGCTGGCCCTACTCGAAGGCGACGAGGCGCCGGACCTGCTGATTTCGGATGTCGTTATGCCGGGAATGGATGGACCCGCTCTCGTGCGGCATGCGCGAGAGAAATTTCCCGACCTGCGCGTGCTGTTCATGTCGGGCTATGCCGAGGAGCAGTTGCGCCGGTCGATCGATATCGACCGCGTGCAGTTCCTGCCCAAGCCGTTCAGCGTCAAGCAGATCGCCGAAGCGGCGCAGCGCGCGATGAACGTCTAGGCCTTCACCAGCGTGACTTGCGCGACGTCGATGCCGCCACCGCGAAAACCGCCCTCGCAATACATCAGGTAATAGCGCCACAGGCGGACGAAATGGTCGTCGAAGCCCGGTGGTAAGCGCCGCTCGGCGGCGGCCATGTCGAAGCGTTCGCGCCAGGCCTTGAGCGTTTCGGCATAATCGAGGCCGAAGCGGTGCTCATCCTGCCATGCGAGTCCGCGTTCCTCCGCCAGCGCGCGAAAGCGGCTGTGCGAGATGAGCAGCCCGCCGGGGAAAATATAGGTCTGAATGAAGTCGGCATTTGCCGCGTAACTCTCGAAAATATCGTCGGCGATTGAGATGAACTGGATTGCCGCCCGCCCGCCGGGCTTGAGGCAGCGGGCGACGGTGTCCATCCAGGCAGGCCAGAACGCTTGCCCGACCGCCTCGACCATTTCGACCGACGTGATCGCGTCGAACTGCCCAGTGACGTCGCGATAGTCGGTCAGCGCAATCCTGGCGGCGGGCACACGTCGCGCGGCAAAGGCGAGTTGCTCCTTCGACAAGGTGATGCCGGTAACGGCAAAGCCACGCGCGGTGGCGGCGTCGGCGACGGCACCCCAACCGCAGCCAATGTCGAGCAACGTCGTCCCCCCGACCCGGTCGAGCAAGGCGGCGATCTTGCGATCCTGCGCCGTTTCGAGCGAGTCGCCGGGCGCGAACAACGCACTCGAATAGCTCATGCCCGCGTCGAGCCACGAGCAGTAGAAGTCGTTGCCAAGGTCGTAATGCGCCTCGATATTGCGGCGGCTGTTGGTTGGCGTGTTGCGCTGGAGCCAGTGGAGCAGGCGGTTGGCGAGGCGGCTGAGCCCCCCGGCCCGCGCGGTTTTGCCCAATGGGACGCGGTTGCGCATGAACAGGTCGAACAACGGCACCGGATCGGGCGACGCCCATTCGCCGCGTTCCCACGCGACGTACCAGCCGACCGAGCCCGCACGCCACAGCCGGACGAGCGCGCGGTAGCTGCGCAGGTCGACGACCGCGACCGGGCCCGGAGCGCGGTTACCGAGGATGCGCGGGGTGCCATCGGGCAGCGTTGCCTCGATCCTGCCCTCGGCCAGCCCCGCATCGACATGATCGAGCACCCGGGCGAACAACGGCGCCACGGACCGCCGACAGCAGTCCCCCGCTGGCAAAGCGCCGTCCGCCGCGCAGCAATGCAGCCCCGCTCATCGGCCGGAGCGATACGCCGCGAGCGCGCGCTCACGCGCTTCGCGGTGCCCGATCAGCGGCATCGGATAGTCATGCGGAGCGGCGTCAAGCCCGTGCGGGTCATGGATCACATCGTCGTGCAGGCCGGCGAGTTCTGGCACCCATTTGCGGACGTAATCGCCGGCGTCGAACTTTTCCGATTGCGACAGGGGGGCCATGATGCGGGTGAACAGGCTGGAGTCGACGCCCGACCCCGCAATCCATTGCCAGTTGAAGCTGTTGTTGCCGTAGTCGGCATCGACCAGCGTTTCCCAGAACCAGCGCTCGCCCCGCCGCCAGTCGATCAGCAGGTGCTTGACCAGGAACGACGCGGCGATCATGCGCACGCGATTGTGCATCCAGCCCGTCGTCCACAATTGCCGCATGCCGGCGTCGACGATGGGGTAGCCGGTGCGGCCCCTGGTCCAGGCGGTAAAGTCGGCATCCGCATCGATCCCGCGCCGCCAGCGCACCGGATCGCGCCGTCCGGCGTCACGCGCAAGGTTTGGGAAGACATGGATGCTGTTCGTCGTGAAATCGCGCCAGGCAAGTTCGCGGAGGAACGGTTCGGCGCCTTCGTCCGCCAGGTGATGCCACACCTGCGCCGGCGATAATTCACCGAAATGCAGATGCGGCGACAGCTGCGACGAACCGACTTCGGACGGAAGATTGCGGCTTTCGTGGTAGCGGGTGACGGCGTCAGTGAATGTTTCGAGCGCGGCGTTCGCGCCATCCTCGCCCGGCGTCCACACGTCGAAGCCAGTGGCCCAGTCCGGCTGGGTCGGGAGCAAGTCCCAAGCAGGCAGCGAGTCACTGTTCGCGTCGGCCCAGGTGACCGGGGGAACGGGCAAAGGCTCCGGCGGCGGCATGCGCTGCTGCAGCGCGCGCCAATAGGGCGTGAAGATGCGGTAGCGGCCCCCGCTACCGGTGAGCACGGTTTCGGGCGGCGCGAGATAATTGCCGTCGTGCAATTGCAGGTCGCACGCAGTTGCGATTTCGCGATCCGCGGCGAGCCACCACGGCTCGTACAGTCTGGTGGCGTGGATGCGCGTCGCGCCGACCTCTCGCGCCACGCCAGGCAAGATTTCCGCGCTGGCGCCACGACGCAGGATCAGCTTGCCGCCGGTCGCGGCGATCGACTTGCCCAGCGCGGCGAGGCTGTGGTGCAGCCACCAGCGCTGCGCACCGCCGATGCGATCCTCCCCCGGAGTTTCGTCGTCGAGGACGTAAAGCGCGACCACCGGCCCGTCTGCCGCCGCGGCGTGCAGCGCGTGATTGTCCGCCAGGCGCAGGTCCTGGCGAAGCCACAGGATTGTCGGCTCGGTCATTGTTAGATGACGTGCGGCTGCTTCTCGACCTGCCAGGTCTGGCCCTTGCTGAGCAGGGCTTGCAGATCGGGGGCCTTGCCCTTCGCGGCTTCGGCGTTCTGCGCCACGACGGCGCTTTCGAAGGTCGGACGCGGATCGTCGTAGATCGTGCCCAGCGCGACGGGCATGTCATCGCCCGACATCTCGACCAGCATATGCGCGACGCTGCGATTGGTGGCATCGTGAATTAACGCCTGTGACACGTCATCGGTCACGATCAGTTCGAGCCGGTTGCGGTCGAGCGCGATCGCCCTGGTGCCGCCATCGAACAGCATCGGCTTGCCATGTTCGAGCCACAGCTGCCGCGTCTGCGCGTTCGGCTTGGCGGTGAACGGCGCAAAGACGTCGTCGTTGTAGACGATGCAATTCTGGTAGATTTCGACGAACGCCGCGCCCTTGTGCGCGTGTGCGGCCTTGAGGACGGTCGGGCAAATTCTTGTGCACGTCGATGCCGCGCGCCACGAAGCGCGCGCCCGAGCCGAGCGCGAAGGCGCAAGGGCTGGCGGGGCGATCGACCGAGCCGAACGGCGTCGAGGGGCTGCGCGTACCGACACGGCTGGTCGGCGAATATTGCCCCTTGGTCAGGCCATAAATCTCGTTGTTGAAGAGGAGGATCTGGCAATCGAGATTGCGGCGCAGGATGTGCATCGTGTGATTGCCGCCGATCGACAGCGCGTCGCCGTCACCAGTGATGATCCACACGTCGAGGTCCGGATTGGCGAGCTTGACCCCCGTCGCCACCGCCGGCGCGCGACCGTGGATCGTGTGGAAGCCATAGGTTTCCATGTAATAAGGGAAGCGCGACGAGCAGCCGATGCCGCTGACGAAGACGGTATTTTCGGGCGTCGCGCCGATTTCGGGCATGGTGCGCTGCACCGCCTTCAAGACCGCGTAATCGCCGCAGCCGGGGCACCAGCGGACTTCCTGATCGGTTTCCCAATCCTTGGGCGTCGTGGTGCGGATGGGGGTCATGTCGTTCATTGGGCGGCTCCATGCACGCGGCCATCGTCGTGGCCCGAGACCGGTTCGGGGAGTTGCGTGCGGTCGGCAGGGACCGTCCCGCCGCCGTGGCCGTCGAGCGCCGCCTCAATCGCAGTCTCGATTTCGACGATGCGGAAGGGTTGGCCGCTGACCTTGTTGAGTGGGCGGGCGTCGACAAGGTACTGGTCGCGCAGCACGGTCTTGAGCTGGCCGGTGTTCATTTCGGGGACGAGCACGCGGTCATAGCCCTTGAGCAGCTCGCCCAGATTCTTGGGCAGCGGCCAGATGTGGCGGATGTGGATGTGCGACACATCGCGGCCCTTGGCGCGCTGGCGGCGGACGGCCTGGTGAATCGGGCCGAAGGTCGAGCCCCAGCCGACAACCGCGAGCTTGCCGCGTGGCGCGCCGAGTTCGACCGCCTGTTCGGGGATATAGTCGGCGATCCCGCTGACCTTCGCGGCGCGGATGTCGGTCATCGCCTGGTGGTTCGACGGCTCGTAATTGATGTGACCGGTGTCGACCGCTTTCTCGATGCCGCCGATGCGGTGCATCAGGCCCGGGGTGCCGGGCTTGATCCACGGGCGCTTCAGTTTCTCGTCGCGGGAATAGGGTTTGAGGCCTTCGCTCTGATCGGGGCCGCTTTCCATGAAACTGACGGGGAATGGCTCGAAGCTGCTGCTGTCGGGCACTTTCCACGGTTCGGCGGCATTGGCGATATAGCCGTCGGTGAGGAGCATGACCGGGGTCATGAACTGCACCGCGAGGCGCACCGCCTCGATCGCGCATTCGAAGGTGTCGGCGGGCGAACGCGCCGAAATCACCGGCATCGGCGCGTCGCCGTTGCGGCCATAGACCGCCTGATAAAGGTCCGACTGCTCGGTCTTGGTCGGGAGGCCGGTGGACGGGCCGCCGCGCTGCGAATTGACGATGACCAAGGGAAGCTCGGTCATGATCGCGAGGCCCATCGCCTCTCCCTTCAGCGCGATGCCAGGGCCGGAAGACGAGGTGACGCCCAGTTGCCCGGCATAGCTCGCGCCGATCGCGCTGGAGATCGCGGCGATTTCATCCTCGGCCTGAAAGGTGGTGACGCCGAACTCCTTCAGCCGCGACAGGAAGTGCAGGATCGCCGAAGCGGGCGTGATCGGATAGCCGCCGAAGAACATCGGCAGGCCCGCCAGTTGCGCGCCCGCGACCAGCCCCATGGCGATCGCCTCGGCACCCGGTGACGGTGCGATACAGGCCCGGCTCGACGGGTGCGGCGGGCATCGAATGCTGCTTGAGGGTGGCCATGCCCTCCCCGCCCAGCTCGGCCGTTTCGCCATAAGCATGGCCGGCATTGAGCGCGGCGACGTTGGCGTCGGCCAGTACCGGCACCTTGGCAAATTTGGTCTTGAGCCAGTCGATCAGCGGTTCGCGCGGGCGATCGAACATCCAGCACGCCAGACCCAGCGTCCACATGTTCTTGCAACGCAGCGCTTCCTTGTTGCCCAGGCCGAACGGTTTGACCGCGTCGAGCGTCAGCTGACTGATGTTGAAGGCCAGCACCTGCCATTTGGCGAGGCTGCCGTCGGTCAGCGGCGACACGTCGTAATGTGCCTTGGCGAGGTTGCGCGCGGTAAATTCGCCTTCGTCGGCGATAATCAGGCCGCCGGGCTTGAGGCTCTGCGCATTCACCTTGAGCGCGGCGGGGTTCATCGCCACAAGCACGTCGGGCGCGTCACCCGCGGTTTCGATCGCGGTCGAGCCGAAATTGATCTGGAAAGCGGACACGCCGAACAGCGTTCCCTGCGGCGCGCGAATTTCGGCAGGAAAATCGGGGAAGGTCGCAAGGTCGTTGCCCGCCAGCGCGGTCGCCAGCGTGAACTGCCCGCCGGTCAGCTGCATCCCGTCCCCGGAATCGCCCGCGAAACGCACCACCAGGTTTTCGGGCGCGGGGTGTGCGGCGGCTTCCTCGGGCGTCACTTCATGCGCGGCTGTCGCCATTATTCGTCCTGCTGCTTCGGGATTGCTCATCCTCTAGTCCGCGTAGTCCGCCCGGCAAACAAGGAAATCAAGGGGCGGCGAAAGCTTGGGCCAGCGTGCGGATGACCGCGGCATGGCGCGCGGCCACCGCGACACTATCGCCGTAACCGCCGCCCATTGCGCTGGCGAGCGGGATGCCGAGGCGTTTCGCGCGTCCGGCCACGAGCATGTCGCGGGCAGCGATGCCGGCATCGGTGAGGGCGAGGCGACCGAGCTTGTCACCCGCATGCACGTCGACTCCGGCCTGATAGAGGATCAATTCGGGCCGTGCGCGGTCAAGCATGGTGTCGAGGGCCGGTGCGAGCGCCGCGAGATAGCCCGCGTCGTCGAGGCCGTCAGGCAAGGGCACGTCCATTGTCGAGCGCGTCTTGCGCGCCGGGAAATTCTTTTCGGCATGAAGCGATAGCGTCATGACGTCGTCTCGGCCGGCGAGGATCGCGGCTGTGCCGTCGCCCTGATGCACGTCCACATCGACGATCAGGATGCGGCGAACCGTCCCTTCCCCCAGCAGGCGCAAGGCCGCCACGGCGAGGTCGTTGAACACGCAATAGCCCGCGCCCGTCGCGGGCAGCGCGTGGTGGCTGCCGCCCGCGGCGTTGGCGGCATAGCCGTGGTCGAGCGCGAGGTTCGCGGCAAGCCAGGTGCCGCCGGGGCTGAGTTGGGCGCGGCGCGACACATCGGGCGTGACCTTGAAGCCGATGCGGCGCTCGATCGCCGGATCGACGGCGCAGGCGAGGACCGCGTCGACATAGCCGGGATCGTGCGCCGCCTCGAGCCATTCGCGCGGCATCGGTTCGGGTCGATGCTCGATGAGCAAGGGTTCGGCGCGCAGTTCGTCCATGACCAGCGCATATTTGCTGAAATGGTCCTGACCGGGCTGTCGGCGGGCGACGTATTCGGGGTGATGGACGACGTGCATCGTGCGCAGTAGCTAGGTTGCAAAGCAAAACCCCGCCAGTGGAGAGACTGCCGATGACCGAATATGTCCGCCCAGACGTGCAGGCGTTCCTCGCCTTTCTCAACAACCTGCCCGGCCCCAAGATGCACGAGATGGGCGCCCCGGCGGCGCGGCAGATGTACGTCGCGATGCGGCCGGTGGCGGATGCCGAGGTGGGTGAATTGGCGGTCATCCGCAACTTGAGCATTCCGGGGCCCGGTGGCGCGACGATCCCGGCGCGGCTGTACGATGCCAGGGACAAGCGCGAGCCCGGGCCGGCAATGGTATTCTTTCATGGCGGCGGGTTCGTCATCGGCGACCTCGACAGCCATGAACCCTATTGCGCGGAGGCCGCGCGGCAGCTGGACATGCCGGTGATCGCGATCGATTACCGGCTCGCGCCCGAACACCCCTTCCCCGCCGCGCCCGACGATTGCGAGGCGGCGGCGCGATGGGTGGCATCGAGCCCGGCCGAACTAGAGCGCGCCGTGACGTCACTCGTGCTGTCGGGCGACAGTGCGGGCGGCAATCTGACCATCGTGACGACACAGGCGCTGCGCGACGATCCCGCCGCCGTGCCGGTGATCGTGCAGTTCCCGATCTATCCAGCGGTGGACGCGCACGAGTTGTTCGCATCCTATGAACAGCACAAGACGGGCAAGTTGCTGACCGAGGAGAGCATGCACTGGTTCTTCAGCAGCTATGCCGCGCCCGAGGGGGATTTGCGCGCGGCGCCGCTGAGGCACGAGCATGCGGGCACCCCGCCGACGCTGGTCCTGACCGCCGGCCTCGATCCGATCCGCGACCACGGCCGCGCCTATGCCGCCGCGCTGGCTCAGGCGGGGGTGACCGTCAGCTACCGCGAGGCGGTGGGCAACATCCACGGCTTCATCTGCCTGAGAAAGGCCGTGCCGTCGTCGACCGGCGATATCCTGGGCGCGTTCGCGGTGTTGCGACCGATGATTGCCGAGGCCGAGGCCGACCGCGTGATGCGGCAGGCGGCGAAGGCCGCGTGATCGATCCCGCTTATCGCCCCGCCGCGGCGGTGATGCTGCTGAATGCCGATGACATGGTGTTCGTGGCGCAGCGGCTCGATAGCTCGATGGATGCGTGGCAGATGCCACAAGGCGGGCTCGATCCGGGCGAGACCGCGGAAGCCGGCGCGCTGCGCGAGCTGGAGGAAGAGACCGGCATCTCACCCGACAAGGTCGAGATCGTCGCCGTGGCGTCGCGCCAGCTGCTCTACGATGTCCCGTCCGAGATCAGCACCACGCTATGGGGTGGCAAATACAAGGGCCAGTGCCAGAGCTGGTTCCTGATGCGCTTTCTTGGCACCGAGGCGGACATCGACCTCGCCACCGAGCATCCCGAATTTCGCGCGTACCAATGGGTCGATCCGTGGCATTTGCCCGACCTGATCGTCGCGTTCAAGAAACGGCTGTACGAAGATGTGCTGACCGAATTCGCCGATCACCTGCCACCGAGGCCCGACGCCGTGACGGACGCGAGCCGGGCCTAGGCGATACGCTCATCGTCGCTGCGCGTGCGCAGGGTCAGTGCGGCGATCAGCGCCATGACCAGTCCGACGGGCGCGATTTCGGAAAAGGTCAGCGGCACGCGGAGCAGCGGGTTGGCATAGTCCGCCTTGAACGCCGTCATCTGCGCCTGCATCGCGGCAAGCTGGGCCGGATTGGCACCTTCGGCGACCTTTGCCGCGATCATCTGCGAGGCGTAGTCATCAGCGAAGCGATAGCCGGTGGCGGCAAGGTACAGCTCCCAGCCGAGCACGTAAATCAGGCTGGCGACAAGGGCGATGGCCAGCGCGAGCAGGAAGGCCCGGCCAAAGCCGATCCCGCGACGCGAGGCAGCATAGCGCCGGACGCCGATGATCATGACGCTGAGCCCGACGATCATCGCGCCGACGCCCCAGATCATGCCGATCGCCCCGTGATCAAACCCGAGCACTGCCATCCCCGCGCCCATCAGCATGAGCACGATGACGCCCGCCACCAGGCCGTAAATGAAGATGGTCCGTGCCATCGCTTCCTCCCCGTTTTCCCGGTTGTTGCCGCCAACGCGCGGAGAGTCCAGCGCCCTAGCCGCGTGCCTTGGCCTGTTGGCGGAAGCGGTGGAGCAGCGGCTCGGTATAGCCGTTGGGCTGATCGACCCCTTCGAACACCAGCGCACGCGCCGCCTGCCACGCAAGGCCATCGGGCGTGAGTTGGCGATAGAGCGGGTCACCCGCATTCTGTGCGTCGACCTTCGCCGCCATGCGCGCGAAGGCGGCATCGACCTGTTCGGGGGTGCACACGCCGTGGAGCAGCCAGTTGGCCAGCGCCTGCGACGAAATGCGCAGCGTGGCGCGGTCCTCCATCAGGCCGACATCGTCGATGTCCGGCACTTTCGAACAGCCGACGCCCTGGTCGATCCAGCGGACGACATACCCAAGGATCCCTTGCGCATTATTGTCGAGCTCGCGGGTGATTTCGGCCTCCGACCAGTTGCGGCCATGCGCCAGCGGGATGGTCAGTAGATCGTCGAGCGGCGGGATCGCGGTCTTGCCGGCTTGTTCGGCGAACACGTCGACCTGGTGATAATGCAGCGCGTGGAGCGTCGCTGCGGTTGGTGACGGCACCCAGGCGGTGTTGGCGCCCGATTGCGGATGACCGATCTTCTGCGTCGAGCATGTCGGCCATGCGATCCGGCGCGGCCCACATGCCCTTGCCGATCTGCGCCTTGCCGCTGAGCCCGCAGGCAAGGCCGATGGCGACGTTGCGCGCCTCATAGGCCTTGATCCACGGTTGCAGCTTCATCTCGGCCTTGGGCAGCATCGCACCCGCCTGCATCGAGGTGTGGATCTCGTCTCCCGTGCGGTCGAGGAAGCCGGTGTTGATGAAGGCGATGCGGCCGCGGACAGCGTGGATGCAGGCGGCGAGATTGGCGGAAGTCCGCCGTTCCTCGTCCATCACGCCGACCTTGATGGTGTGGCGGGCGAGCGCGAGCATGATCCTCGACCGCGTCGAACAGGTCGTTGGTCAGCCGGGCTTCGTCAGGGCCATGCATCTTCGGCTTGACGATATAGATGCTGCCCGCGCGGCTGTTCCTGAACTTGCCGCTGCCGATCAGGTCGTGCTTGGCGATGGTCGAGGTGACGATCGCGTCGAGGATGCCCTCGGGCGCCTCGCTGCCGTCGGGCAGCAGGATCGCGGGCGTGGTCATCAAATGGCCGACATTGCGAACGAACAGCAAGCTGCGGCCCGGCAGCGTCAACTCGCCCCAGTCGCGATCGCCTTCGAGCGTGCGGGTCAAAACCTTGCCGCCCTTGTCGAAGCTGGCGGTGAGATCGCCCTTCATCAGGCCGAGCCAGTTGCGGTAGCCGGCCACCTTGTCCGCGCCATCGACCGCGGCGACGGAGTCCTCGAGATCGACGATCGCCGTCAGCGCCGATTTGAGGATGACATCAGCAATGCCGTCGGGGTCGGTCCTGCCGATGGGATCTTCGCGGTCGATCACCAATTCGATGTGCAAACCGTTATGCTTGAAAAGCTTTCCGCCCGTCCGCTCGGCGACCAGATGCGCGCCGTTGCGCCAGCCGGGGATCGCTTCGTCGAGAAACGCCTTGGCTCGCGTGACGACTGCTGCGCCCCGCGCCTCGTCATAGCCGCCCGGCTTCGCGGCCGGGGCGTCCAGCGCGTCGGTACCGTAGAGAGCGTCGTACAGGCTGCCCCAGCGCGCATTGGCGGCGTTGAGCAGGAAGCGTGAATTGAGCGCGGGGACGACGAGTTGCGGCCCCGCCATCGTCGCGACCTCGGGATCAACATTGGCGGTGTCAATTTCGAACGGCGCGGGTTCAGCGACCAGATATCCAATATCCGTGAGGAAGCGGCGATACTCTTCCACATCGACCGGCTGCCCCTCCCGCCCCGCGTGCCATGCATCGATCCGCGCCTGCAGGTCGTCGCGCCTGGCCAGCAAATCGCGGTTTACGGGCGTGAAGCGCGCGAAGATTTCGGCGGCGCCGCTCCAGAAATCATCGGCGCTCAGGTCGAGACCCGGCAGGACCTCGCGCTCCATAAGTTCGGCCAATTCGGGTGCGACCTGCATCCCGGCGCGATCGATGGACATGAAGAACTCCTTCCGCTTGCGTGTCTGTGCCCTGGGGAGGAGGCGGCTTCCCCATGCCGGTGATTCGGCCCTTCGACAAGCACCGTGGCGGTCGTTATGGGGGCGGCATGACGGGGATGACGGCGCGCGAAGCGTTGCTCTGCGACCGGGCCGCCGCGGCACCGATGGAAACTCAGC
Source organism: uncultured Alphaproteobacteria bacterium (assembly GCA_963740775.1). Lineage (GTDB taxonomy): Bacteria > Pseudomonadota > Alphaproteobacteria > Sphingomonadales > Sphingomonadaceae > Sphingomonas_O. Next base: position 686,149 of record CAVUFE010000005.1, read on the forward strand.
TGCGCGCCTGGGCGGCGACCAACAGTGGCACGGGCAATCTGGCAGGTCTGGCGAACGTCGCACGCGAACTGGCGGATGCGTTCTCCGCGCTGCCCGGCGCGGTCGAGCTGGTCGAACCGGCGCGTGTGACCGCGATCGATCGCGAGGGGGCCGAGAACGAAATCGCGCATGGCCGGCACCTGGTCGTCCGTGTGCGGCCGGATGCGGCGCGCAGGGTGCTGTTGACCGGCCATATGGACACGGTGTTTGCCGCGGATCACCCGTTTCAGACTTTGACCGACCTGCCTGATGGGGTGCTCAACGGACCCGGCACCGCCGACATGAAGGGCGGGATCGCGGTGATGCTGGCGGCGTTGCGGGCGCTGGAGGCCGAAGGCTCCACGCTCGGTTATGACGTCATGATCAACAGCGACGAAGAGACCGGCTCGGCATCATCTTCCGCGCTGATCGCGGAAATGGCGCGCGGCAAGGTCGCGGCGCTGACTTACGAGCCTGCCGCCCTGCCCGACGGCACGCTCGCCGGAGCGCGGCCGGGCAGCGGCAATTTCAGTTTTTCGATTACCGGCCGGGCGGCGCATGCCGGGCGCAATCCGCAGGACGGGCGCAACGCGATCGTCGCGGCCGCGGACCTGGTGCTGCGGCTGAGCACGCTGCGGCGGGAGGGGCTGAGCGTGAATCCGGCCCGGATCGACGGCGGCGGGCCGAACAACGTCGTCCCGGATCGCGCGATCGTGCGCGTCAATCTGCGGCCCGCGACGCCCGAACTCGAAGCCGAGGCGAAGGCTGCGTTGCAGGCGGCCGTGGCTGCGGTGAGTGTCGAGCATGACGTCAGTATTCATGCACATGGTGGGTTCGGCCGTCCGCCCAAGCCGCTGACGCCCGCTGCCGAAAACCTGTTCGGACTGGTCCGCGATGCGGGGCGCGATCTGGGGCAGAGCATCAGCTGGAAGGCGACCGGCGGGGTGTGCGACGGCAACAACATCGCGGCGTGCGGCGTTCCCGTGGTCGACACGATGGGCGTACGCGGTGGGGCAATTCATTCCGATCAGGAGTATGTGATTTTGGCCAGTCTGGGCGAGCGGGCCGCGTTGTCCGCCTTAACCTTGGCGCGGCTGGCGGAGGGGCGCCTGTGACCTACCGCATCCGCGCGGCGCGAGAGGGTGATCTGGCGGCGCTCTATGAAATGGCCAAGCTGACCGGCGGCGGGTTCACCAACCTGCCGCCCGATCGCAAGTCGCTGCGCGCGAAGCTGGCGCGATCGGCCGAAGCGTTCGGCCGCGACGACGACACCATCGCCGACGACCTGTTCGTGCTGGTTCTGGAAAATGTCGAGACGGGCGAAATCCGCGGGACGTGCCAGTTGTTCGGCAGGGTCGGCGAGATCGCGCCCTTCTATTCCTATCGCATCGGCGCGTTGACGCAGTACAGCAAGGAACTCAGCCGGACGTTTCGCGCCGACATGCTGACGCTGTCGACCGACCTGGAAGGTTCGAGCGAGGTCGGCGGGCTGTTCCTTCACCCCGGCGAGCGGGCGGGTGGGCTGGGCCTGCTGATCGCGCGCAGCCGCTATCTGTTCATTCGCCGCCACCGCGCGCGGTTCGCCGACCGGATCCTCGCCGAGTTGCGCGGGATCATCGACGAAGCGGGCGGTTCACCTTTCTGGGACGGGGTCGCCGGGCGGTTCTTCGGAATGAGTTTCCAGGAGGCCGACCAGTTCAATGCGATCAACGGCAACCAGTTCATCGCCGACCTGATGCCCAAGCACCCGGTCTATACCGCGATGCTGCCCGAAACAGCGCGCGCAGTCATCGGCCTGCCGCATCCGAGCGGCCGCGCGGCGATGCGGATGCTGGAGAATGAAGGATTCAGCTGGGAACGCTATATCGACATCTTCGACGGCGGACCGACGATGACCGCGCGAACCGACCAGGTGCGCAGTGTTCGCGAAGCGCGTGAAATGGCGACTGGGCGAAGCCAGCGGCGAAGGCGTGATCGTGTCGAGCGGGCGGCTGAACGATTTCGTCGCCTGTTATGCCGGGGCTGGCGCTGCCGAGGCGCTGGGCGTGGAGCGCGACGCGACGGTGCTGGCCATCGGGCGCGAATAATGCCGCTGGTCGAAATAAATTTCGACGGGATCGTCGGGCCTAGCCACAATTATGCGGGGTTGAGCTTCGGCAATCTGGCAGCGACGGGCAATGCGGGCACGGTGTCGCACCCGCGCGCCGCCGCGCTGCAGGGCATCGCCAAGATGCGCGCACAATCTGGCGCTGGGCGTGCCGCAGGGCATCTTGCTGCCGCACCCGCGCCCCGACGACCGCTGGCTGGCGCGCCTGTCGACCGACATCCTGCGCGCCGACGTGCATCTGCGCGCACAGGCGCTGAGCGCTTCGGCCATGTGGGCGGCCAATGCGGCGACCGTTTCCCCTGCCCCCGATACCCACGATGGCAAATGCCATCTGACGGCGGCGAACCTCGTCACGCATGCCGCACCGCAGCCATGAATGGCCGGAAACGCTGCGCCAGTTGCGGCTGGCCTTTGGCGGGGATGCCTTCGCGGTCCACGATCCGGTTCCCGCGCCCTTCGGCGATGAAGGCGCCGCCAACCACATGCGCCTGTGCGCCGGGCACGACGCGGCGGGGGTCGAGGTGTTCGTCTACGGGGTCGGCGGCGGCGCCTTTCCCGTCCGCCAGCATCTCGTGGCGTCGCAAGCCGTCGCCCGCGCGCACGGCGTGCGCGATGCCATTTTCGCACAGCAGTCTGAAGAAGCGATCGCGGCGGGGGCATTTCATAATGACGTGGTCGCGGTGGCCAACGAGCATGTCCTGTTCGCGCACGAACAGGCCTTTGCCGACAAGGCAACGCCTGTTCGACGAACTGGCAGCGCGGGTGCCGGGGTTCGAACTGGTCGAGGTGCCCGCCGCCGCCATCAGCCTGGCGGACGCGATCAAATCCTATCTGTTCAACGCCCAGCTGGTGACGCTGCCAACGGGCGGCATGGCCCTGATCCTGCCGGCAGACGCACAGGACGTGCCGGCGGTGTGGCAGTGGCTGGAAGCCATGATCGCAGGCAACGGACCGATCCGGCAATTGCTGCCGGTCGATGTGCGCGAATCGATGGCCAATGGCGGCGGGCCCGCCTGCCTGCGCCTGCGCGTGGTGTGCGACCCGGCAGAGGTCGATCCCCGCTTCCTGGTCGATAGGGGAAAGCTCGACCGGATTGCCGGGGTCATCGCCGACGAATGGCCCGAGGCGATCGACCCCGCCGAACTGGCCGATCCGGACCTGCATCGCCGCATCGCACGCGCGCGATCGTCGCTCTTCGAAACACTTGGCATCCCGGAGTGAGCCGTTAACCCTCTTTGTCGATCGACACGGGCAACCAACCCGTTAACTCCGGGTTTACCTAGTCTATTCGGAGATTGTTGACGATGTTCGCCAAGCTGGGCCGCCTGTTCGTGATCAAGACGCGCGCCGAAGCGTTCATGATCATCTACGCGCTGGCGCTGGGCGCGATCGAGCGCGGGCTGAATTACCTGCAGCAATATCCGGGCTATATGGGGTGGCTGCTGGCGGCGGCGTGCACCGGGTCGGTGTTCCTTGCCGGGGCGGCGATCCTCGACGGATTGAAGGCCAAGGCGGCACTGGCCCAGGCGATGGCTGGTCAGGCGATGGCCCCCGACGCGCGCAACGCGGTGATCCGTTCGGCATCGTAGCCGAGTTCGGCGAGTACCGTATCGCTGTCCTGCCCGAGCAGGGGCGGCGCTTCGGGCGCGCGGACCGGAGTGCCCGACAATTTGAGCGGTGATGCCATCAGCCGGACGGTTCCCGCCGTGGGGTGGGCGACCTGGGCGACCATGTGGCGCGCATGGGCGTTGTCACTGTCGACCGCCCGGCTGACGGGCGTGACTTCACCGCCAGGGATGCCGGTCCGGGGCAGTTGTTCGAGCCACCACGCGGTCGAATGGGCGGCGATCAGCGGCTTGAGTTCGCGGAGCAGCGCGTCGCGGTTGACGATCCGCCCGGCATTCTTGGCGAAGCGTTCGTCCGTCGCCAGATCGGGGCGATCGAGCAGGCCTGCCAGCAGCACGAACTGGCGATCGTTGCCGACCGCGATGACGACGCGGCCATCGGCGGTGGGGAAATTCTCATAGGGGACGACGGTGGGATGCCCGTTGCCGAAGCGCCCCGCCTCCTCGCCCGAGATCAGGTAGCCGCTGGCCACGTTGCCGAGCATCGCGAGCTGGCAATCGTAAAGCGCCATGTCGATATGCTGGCCAAGCCCGTCCCGGTCGGCGGCGATCAGCGCCGCGAGGCAGGCCTGCGCTGCCGCCATGCCGGTGAACAGGTCGGCGACCGCGACGCCCGCGCGGACGGGCGGGCCGTCGGTTTCGCCGGTGATCGCCATCAGCCCACCCTCGGCCTGGATGACATAGTCATAGCCCAACCGCGCCGCGGCCGGGCCGGTGCGGCCGTAGCCCGAGATCGAGCAGTAGACGAGGCGCGGATTGACGGCGGCGACGCTGGCATAATCGAGGCCGAAGCGGTCGAGCCCACCGAGCTTGTAATTCTCGATCAGGATGTCGGCGCGGCTGGCGAGGGCGAGGACGATCGCCTGCCCCTCCGCGCTGGCGAGATCGACCGCGATCGAGCGTTTGCCGCGATTGGCGCTGAGGTAATAAGCGCTCTCGCCGCCCGCGAATGGCGGCCCCAGGCGCGGGTATCGTCGCCGCCCCTGGGGATTTCGACCTTGATCACTTCGGCGCCGAGATCGGCGAGGATCTCCCGCACCACGGCCCGGCGAGCACACGCGAGAGATCGAGTACGCGGCGCCCGGTGAGCGGCGCGGGACGGTTTGGATTTGTGGTCATGAGGGCCCGCTAGCTCCGCGCCTGCCCTCAGGAAGTAGCGGGCGTGCGTCACCCTCTGCTTTCGCGCATCAGGAACCGCCACTGCGCAGCCGCGTCGTCGGACGTGGCTGGGCGAGGCCGGCCGGCGTGCGCAACTCGCGCGCAAGCGGCGCTTGCACGTCGCTGCGTGCAGCGCTGGAGAATACGGCCGGCGCGTTCGTTCACGTGCATCCGGGTGGCCCGCTTGTCAGGCGGGCACCGATGGTGGCATGGCGGACCGTGATCGCCTCGCCGTCATTCCGGCGGGTGGCCAGCGCGGGGCGTATGGCGGGACTGACGGGCGGGTGTGAACCGCCCCGTTGAGCCGCCTGCCGCGCGCCGCATTCCTGTCGGCGATCCTCTCGTCCGCAACCATGCCGGATTATTGCGAAGCTTCGGCTGTAAACCGGATGGCTCCGCGCCGGCCGGGACGAGGTTGTCAGCCCCGCCTCTCACTTGGACCCGCATCCGCGCCGCTGCAGCAGTGTGGCCGCGAGTCGAATCGGCTGTTCTGCTTTCATTCCCTATGTTGGAAGGGAAAAGTGGCCGGGCCGGAATGTCCGTTATGGGTGGTTTTTTTTTTTTTTTTTTTTTTTTTAAAAAAAAAAATGAACGTCAGGAAATGGGTGGATTTGCGACGGTCCGCTTTTGGGGATCTTAGCTTTAGAAGCAGACGTTTTCAGGATTGGAACAGTTTGGCGGCTACGCTCCCAATATCGATCGCTCGATGCGTAACTCACCCATCCTGAAAGCTGCCGGTGTTGTGTCGGCCATTAGCCTCCTGAAACGATAGCTACCGGTCATTCTCGGCGGCGATGCTCCGAAGTGCGCGCTCGAACGCCTCGGGCGGCTGACCGCCCGAGATCAGATACTTCCCGTTGATGATCACTGCGGGAACCGCAGACACACCTTGCGATTGCCATACCCGCTCCTCGTTCGCGCACCTGATCAGTGTAGCGACCTGATGTTATCACCTCGCGGGCGGCAGAGCTTTCGAGACCGGCCTTTTCAGCCGCCCCCACCAACACCTCGATATCACCCGGATTGCGGCCTTCCGTGAAATAGGCCTCGAAAAGGGCGTGCTTCAACTCGAGCTGCCGGCCCTCGATCCCGGCCCAGTGCAGCAGGCGGTGCGCGTCGAACGTGTTGTAGATGCGGCTGCCTTCCGACATCGCCATCGTAAATCCGAGTTCTGCCGCGCGGTCACGGATCATCGTTCGATTGGCCGCGGACTGCTCCGGCGTAGATCCGTATTTCTGCTGGATGTGCTCGGCAACATCCTGACCCTCCGCCGGCATCTGCGGATTGAGTTCGAACGGCTGAAAACGGATGTCGGCTTCGACCAGATCTCCGACATTGGCCAAGGCCTGCTCGAGACCCTTCAACCCGATCACGCACCACGGACAGGATATGTCGGACACGAAATCGATCTGCATCTGCTTGGTCATGGCAACGAGCCCTTGGGAATTGATGTCTTAATATAGGCCATTTTCGAGGTGTTCATCGACGCCGCTAGCGAACAGCAGCTTCGCGCCCAAGTCCGGTCGTTTCGCTACGATTGCTCCATTCCCGAAAACAGCCAATCGCCGCGTCTGACGAAGTCTGCCATTTGAGCCTTTCCGGCAGTCTCATGCCATTATTTGCACACTGAGGCGATTAACCCCATCAATTGAGAAGGCGCACGGCCAGCCACGCCTCAGCTCCGAGCCAAACATAGGGACGATGTATGCGTAAATATTTCAGCAAAATCATCGCCATCCCGGCATTGGCGATAACGCTCGCCTCCGCTTCTGCTCCACCCGCGTCGGACCCGGATACGCGAGCCTGGTGGAGGATCACCGCCGCTCTTTCTGACGATACGATGGAGGGCCGCGACACTGGCTCGACCGGCTATGACCGTGCCGCGAAGGTCGTTGCCGCAAAGTTCAGGGCTGCTGGCCTGACCCCGCTCGGCGAGAAGGGCGGCTGGTTCCAGAGCGTATCAATGAACGAGACTAACGTCGCATTGGCCGACGTCAGCGTTGGCGGCCGGCCGCTCAAATTCCTATACGATTTCACCATCAGTCCTTCGCCTGCACTGCCAGACCGGGTCAGCGCGCCGCTCGCGTACCGAGGTTATTGCCAGGCGGCCGGGCTCGGAGAGGTGAAGGGCAAGGTCGTCATCTGTCATGGCGCCAACCGCGCTGGCCTGCCCACCGCCGCACAGCGCGATGCCGCAGTGAAGGCGGCCGGCGGAATCGGCGTAATTACGATTTCTGATCCGGGCTTCACCGTCGAGCCGCCGCGCTGGCCCTTCGCCTATGCGCGCGATGTCACGCTCGAAAGCACCAAGCCCGATACCGACACATTCCTGCGCCTGCAACTCAATGCCGAGGTGCTGAAGACTGTGATCGGCAGAGGTCATGACGCAGCCACGCTTATTGCCAGAGGCAGCAGCGGCCAGCCCTTACCGAACTTCGACCCCGCCGGTGCGTTACGCGGCCGTTTCACGATCAGTAGGCGGGCGATCGTCTCACCCAATGTCATCGGCTTCCTGGCCGGCACCGATCCTGCGCTTGCCGACCAGGCAATCGTCCTGTCGGCCCATCTCGACGGCTATGGATATGGCACAGCGGTGAACGGCGACCGGCTGTATAACGGGACACTTGACGATGCCGCCTATGTCGCACTGCTAATCCGCCTTGCCGAGCGCCGCCACGGCAAGGGTTTTCGTCGTCCGGTGATATTTGCCGCATGGACTGGCGAGGAAAAGGGGCTGCTCGGCTCGATCGCTTTCCTGCAGGCACCGACGTTCCCCAAGTCGCGGATCGCGGCCAACATTAATCTCGACCAGCTGCGCCCGATCTTTCCGCTTGATCTGCTAACCGTCCACGCGCTCGACGACACCAGTCTCGGCGACGACGCGCGCGCAGTTGCGACCGACATGGGCATCGCCGTTCAGCGCGATCCCGAGCCAGAGCGGAATCTGCTCCGACGATCGGACCAGTGGAACTTCATGTCAGCAGGAATTCCCGCCACCGCATTCGTTTTCGGATACCGTCCGGGAAGCGAAAGCGAGCGGATCTACCGGCAATGGTACAAAACCGGGTACCACAAGCCGCAGGACGACCTCGATCAGCTGATGGACTGGAAAGCCGCCGCCGATTTCAACCGTTTCTTCTATACCCTTGTTCGTCGTGTGGCGGATAAGGATGAGGCGCCCTCGTGGAAGCCAAACAGCAAGCTCAATCCATTAACCCGGCCGTAGCTTGACCCTTGCGTGGAGGAACATTGCATAGCGGGGGGACCGGAGGGGTGGGGCATAGCCACGGATTGGGAAAAGCTGCGCCGCCGGTCGGCCATATCGCGCTTGACCAGTCCTCGGCTACGGTGGGATCCAGATCAGCCGATCCTTTGCGGATCGGGACAGTGAGAAAGAGACGCGATGATCGACGTGCCGGCGTATTCAAAGGCGAGGCGCCTCCTTCGCGCCATCTCCGCGGTGACGGCCCTCGTCCTGACCTCGCCAGTCGTCGGCCCAACCAGCGGTGCCGGCCGTCGATCCCGTGCGCGTGCTGGTTAAGCGCCTCGATCTGGAGCGGTACAAGGCGACGATCAAAGGCCTCACCCAGTTCGGCGACCGCCGCCAAGGCACCGCCCGCAACCGCGCCGCGATCGACTGGATCGAAGCTCAACTCAAGAGCTACGGCTGCACCAATACCGAGCGCCTGAAATACACGTTCGGCGAGGAGCCCGTGCACACGGTCGCACCGGCGAGGGCTGCGGTCGCCGCTGGGTCGGACGAACCCGGCCTCTCGGTCGGCGGCGGGCGATCGCGCGGCTTCACGCGTAAGACCGGTGTGAACAGCGACCCCAATGCCCAGTCCGACGCCCGTATCAGGGCGCTGGACACCCCTCCCGCGGTTCCTGGGCCTCGCGAGGAGGTCTATTGCACCAAGATCGGCGCCGGCCACCCGGGCGAGATGTATATCGTCAGCGCCCACATGGACGGTATCGGTTTTGGCGAGGCTGCCAACGACGACGGCTCGGGCACAGCTCTGGTGATGGAGCTGGCGCGCGTGTTCAGCAGCCCCGACGTACAGACCGACCGTTCGATCCGCTTCATCCTTTGGAACAACGAGGAGACGGGGTTGAACGGCGCCAAAGCCTATGTCGAGCAGCGGGCGGCTCTGCGAGGCAAGGAGTGGCCTGTAGGATCGGGCCGCTACCCCGAGCCAAAGTGGCTCGGGGTGATGCAGCACGACATGATGCTGTTTGACCACGGCATGCCCCGGGCCGACAGAAGTATGAGTCCGGTCCAACGACCCGAGGCCGATGTTAACATCGAGTTCCAGGCCGCGTCGAAATTCGCGGCCCAGTCCCAGGAACTAGCCTGGAACCTGCAAGCGGCGAACGAGCGCTACGCCACAGACTATCCAGCCGCGGTCGGACGCCACATGACCAACACGGATTCAACTCCGTTCGTGGACCTAGCCCCGGCCGTCAGCCTACGAGAGAATGACCGGGGCGCGCAGGTCGGAAGCGGCTGGGACCCACAGTGGCATCAGCCGACCGATCTATACACCACCTACAGCGATAAGGATTTCCTGCTCGGCCTGAACGCGGCGCAGACCACCCTCTCGGCGACAGCGCGGTTGGCGGGCGCAACTCTGCGCTAGCTGCCCTCATGTGACGTGAACAGTAGCTTGGGCACGACGACGTGCACTCCCTTATTGCGGTCGACCAGTTCGGTGATCTCCACGTCTCCAGCGACGCTGACCAGCATGTACGCGTCATCCCGTGTCATACCTTTCTCTGCCATCAGGAAGTTGATCATGTTGCGCACGGCTTTGCGGGTGGCGTTGCTCAGGTCATCGTCGAAGCCCATCGCGATGTACGCCTTTGGCGTTTCCGCGCGCGGGTAGGACGAGGCCATATTCTTGTGCAGGACGAATTCAAACGTGCCGGTGAGCGATGTCTCAAGTGCTGTAATGTCGACCTCGCCGTTGCCTTGCGCGGCGTGGCCGTCACCAGCCTGGAATAGCGCACCGGGTGCGTGGACCGGTAGGAACAGCGTCGTGCCTGCGACTAACGCCTTGTCATCCATATTGCCGCCGTTGATCGTCGGCGGAGCAGAATCATAGCGGCCGAAGGAAGGTGGCGGCGCCACGCCCATGCTGCCAAAGAACGGTGCGAGCGGCACCTCTACGCCGGGCGCAAAGCGACCGAGCATGCGCTTAGCGTCAAGGGGAACGATCTTCGTCCGGGCATAGGGGAAGTCGTCTGTTAGGAACCCGGCACCGTAGCGGAACGCGTTGTAGGCGTAGGGGATCGCAAGATCGATCTTCTTGATGCGAACCTCTAGCGTGTCGCCAGGCTCTGCGTTCTCGATCGCAATTGGGCCGGTCAAGATATGCCCGCCCGGTCCTCGAGCGCTTATCGGTACGCCGTCGTAAACCGCGCGCAGCGCAGGCTCGACCTGCGCAGGATCGACGCCGGCCTTCTCGAGTCCAGAGGGACTGTTGGTTAGCAGTGTGTGGATCACCACCGTATCGCCCGAACGGATCGTAAGCACCGGCTTGTTGGTCGCATCGTAATGACCCCAGGCGACGGTCTGTGGCGTCGCTTTCAGTTCGTAGGTCGCTGCGCAGGTGACGTTCGGACTGATGACGGTCGCCAAAGCGGCGAGGATCAGGATGCGCATGGTCGGTTCCCCACAAGTTTCGCGCCTTATTTGCGCTGCCTTACTGGCGGAGGGAAGGCAGGCGATCGAAGATTTTGTCGGTCATGGGCAAGCCCGTCCCGATGAGGTGATACGGCTGCGCACATCTCAAGTGCGCGGCGATCAACGGGCCTGTCGCGCACAATTTCGACGAGCATCACCCACTCAAGGTCATTTTCGACAGGGCAATGGAACATTGCGCCGTCCCCGGCCTTGAGAATCAGACCTAAGCCAGGAAACGCTCATGCCCAACCTCAATGCCAGCTTCTCGGGTACTTTTAAGATCGGCGGCGATCTCGTGGTCAATCGGCTGGGCTATGGCGCGATGAGGATCACGGGTCCTGGCATCTGGGGTGAACCTCAGAACCGCGATGAGGCTCTGCGAGTCCTGAAACGGCTGCCCGAGCTCGGCATCAATTTCATCGATACGGCAGACAGCTATGGACCTTCGGTCAGTGAAGATCTGATCGCGGAGGCACTTCATCCCTATGGCGGCCTAACAATCGCCACCAAGGGTGGTCTTGTTCGTCCTGGGGTGACCGAGGGACCATGGCCCATGGTCGGCGATCCTTCATACCTCGGACAGGCCGTGCGAATGAGCCTGAGGCGACTAAAGGTCGAACGGATCGACCTGTGGCAGCTGCACCGCATCGATCCAAAGGTGCCACAAGATGAGCAATTCGGCGCGATCAAGGACTTTATCGATCAAGGCTTCATTCGCCACGCCGGCCTGAGCCAGGTCTCGGTCGAAGAGATCGAAGCGGCACGAGCAGTGTTTCCGGTCGCAACGGTCCAAAACCGCTATAATCTGTCCGATCGCGCCGACGAAGATGTCCTGAACTATTGCGAAACCAACGGAATCGGCTTCATCCCCTGGTTTCCGCTGGCGGCCGGGGAACTCGCCAAACCCGGTGGGGCGGTCGAAAAACTTGCGACTGCGAAGGGCGCGACAGCCAGCCAGGTTGCGTTAGCGTGGATGCTCAAGCGCAGCCCGGTAATGCTACCAATTCCAGGCACCAGCAGCTTGTTACACTTGGAAGAGAATGTGGCTGGCGCCGCAGTTGAACTCACTGACGATGAGTTTGCCGAGATAGAGACGGCTTCATCTGCACATTGATTACCGTGGGCGCACGCGAAACAATGGTCTCGTTATCGACTGGCTCGCCAACACGGCTCAAAGCTTGCTTGCGAACGGCAAATCGGACAGGCCCCGTTGCACAATTCGTCCTATTTTTGCTCCCCGCGCGGGAACCGATCCCATTTGACTATCCGTTGAAATGGAGTGGCTTAAAGAAGCTATCCAGTCATAGAGAGGTTCCGATATGTCAGGCGCTCCGCCCGCGGGTCCCTCTTCAGACGTCAGCACTCGCGCGCCGGTCATTGCTGAGTGGCTCGGCTATGCTGGGTTAGCTCCGCAGGTTGGCGTCGTGACGATCTTGCTCTTCGGACCATCGGACACCCGTTTTTCTGCGCTGGCGGTCGGCTATGCCTATGCCGCCCCTGATTCTCAGTTTCCTCGGCGGAATTTGGTGGGGATTGGCAGCCCAAGTGCGCGACCCCGTTCCTGGCTGGGTTTGGGTTGCGGCAGTAATGCCGTCGCTTGTGGCTTTAGCATCCGCAATACCTTGGGCGATCGGGGTAGAGTGGCCTGGACCGTCGCTCGTTGGGCTCGGGATTATTCTGACAGGGTCGATCGCGATCGATCGTCAACTAGCTGCAAACCGGTGGTGCCCGCCATGGTGGATGGCATTGCGCGTGCCCTTGTCGCTTGGTCTAGGTGGTCTGACTCTCGTCATCGGCCTCATGGCGTGAGGACATGACCGACGACAATCGACATCGACGCATCCCGCAGGATCGTTCTCACATCTGAGCCAATTCGGCCCACCACCGACATAAGCGCAACTCGACGCATACGCCTCGTGATGAAGGGCGGAGCTATCATTCAATAATCCCAAGGAGCCAGCCATTGAATGTGGCTAAATTCCCCATTGATATGATGCCCGCAGCCCTCGAAAAATAAAATCAGCCCCGGGCGGATTATCTTAGGCCACATCTGGCCTGCTTGCCGTACCTGCGGCAACCTACCAAGGGACGAAGCCCTACCGGTGGAGAATGTACGATGACGGCATCGCGGTGGATCGTAATATTTTATGCATTGGTATCTCCCGCCAACGGGCTTTGCCAAACCGCGGAGCAACGAGAAGCCGACGGGTACACGCGCTACGAGCTCCTCTCTCCCGGCACCCACCAGTTTCGCATCTATTACGAGGTGACCGCGGCGACCCCCGGCGCGACTGCATTCTACAATCCCATCCGACCGGGGAGCAGAGCCAGTGCCGAGGAGGTGTTTGACCGCGCGACTGGCAAGCCGCTCGCGTTTACCGAAGTGTCCGGCAATGTCGCAGCGGAGGGTGGGGTTGCCGACGCCAAGCCAGAGAATCGTTTTATCAAAGTTAATTTGGCCCGGCCCGTTCCCAAGGACGGCGGAGGCGCTCGCATTCAGATCAACAAGACCTATGAGGACCGGGCCAGCTATCACGAGCTTGGCGATACAATTGTTTTCGAGCGTTCGCTCGGGATCAAGAGAAACGCCGTCGTGTTGCCCGCGGGTTACGTCCTGGTCGAATGCAACTATCCATCGCAAATTATACAGCAAGTAGACGGGCGGATCGCGATCTCGTTCTGGAACGTAACCCCCGCCGCGGCGCCGCTCGTGCTCAAGGCACGTCGGGGTCGCCTCTCATCTGCCGTAAGCAGCGCAAGGCTTGACGAACGGGCGCATCAAACTCGTAACATCATCTACTATCTGCAGGCTCCAACAACGCACGCATTTGAACTTACCCACGACTACACCGAGACGAAAGTTGGCAGTGCCACCTACGTAAACATCGTTCGCTCGGGCAGCACAGTGTCTCATCCCGCCGGGCGCGACCTTGACACGGGACATCAGCTATCGTCGGAAGTCGTCCAGGGCGCCGCGGTGAAGCACGCGGCGCCCGACGAGCTTGATGTCGATGCCAAGACTGTCGCTGTAATTTTTCATTATCCCGTTGTCAGGTTGGGCGAGAGCCGCCGGCTGCGGTTTTCGGAAACCTACACGGACCCCGGGCGATACAAACTGCTCGGCGACGAGTTGATTTGGCGCCGGTCGTTGGGTCGCGCCGACAATGCAGTCGTCTTGCCTCCGGGGTGGACAGTCACCAATGCGTCAGTCCCTGCAACGATAACGCGGACCACAGATGGCCGAATGCGGCTCGACTTTCTCAATCCTCGGAATGACGAGATCGACGTTACTCTGACTGCCAAGCAGAGCTTGCCCGCGGGGTCATAATCATGGGCAGCAAGGCGCCCAATAGCAAGCCTCCGCGACGCTTCGATCACGCTATCTTGCTCGTGTCACTTTCTTTGAGGACCACACTTGCCGGGGCATGGACACGGATAGACGCCGCATAATTTGAGAAGGGATTCAATGGTTCAGTTACAGCCGAGTTTTAGGCCCGCTATCAACTTCCCAGTCGATCAGGTTCGCGCGGCGTTTCCTTCCCTGGGCGGGAGTGGGCCCGAGCCATCACCAATCTATTTGGACGGGCCTGGCGGAACGCAGGTTTGCGCGTTGGCGATCGCCGCGATGACTGACCAGCTCACCGGAGGCACGGCGAACAGTGGCGGCCAGTTCGCTACCTCTCGGGCGATCGATGCGACAACCTCTGCGGCGAGGACGGCGTTGGCGGATCTGCTCGGCGGCAACGCGGATGAGATCGCCTTCGGTCCCAACATGACCTCGCTTACGATAGCGGTTGCTCGGACATTGGCACGCGACTGGCTCCACGGCGACGAGCTGGTCGTCACGCGCCTCGACCACGATGCCAACGTTGCGCCGTGGCTGGCTGTCGCAGAGGATTGCGGAATGATTGTCCGCTGGCTGGATTTCGATCCTCGAAGCGGCCAACTCGATCTGGCGTCGCTGCCCGGACTACTGAACGCACGGACCCGCCTCGTTGCGGTCGGACATGCTAGCAATGCGATAGGAACCCTCAACGATGTTAAGAAAGTCGTCGAGATCGTAAAGCATGGATGTGACGCGCTGGTCTTCGTGGATGCGGTGCAATCGGTGCCACACGTCCCCATTGATGTCGGGGCCCTTGGGTGCGACCTGTTGGTTTGCTCACCCTACAAATTCTTCGGCCCTCATCAGGGCGTCCTGTGGGGACGGCGCGAGCTTTTTGAGAGCCTCAGACCTTATAAATTGCGACCCTCTCCCGACCATCCCGCCGCTCGGCGTTTCGAAACAGGCACCTCGTCGTTCGAAGCCCAAGCTGCAACAAAAGCCGCCATCGACTATCTCGGAACTCTTGGTGATGCGGTCCGCCCACGTGCAACAAACCGCCGAGGCCGCCTTGTAGAGACTATGCAAAGTTGCGTGTCCTACGAAGCGCAGCTCGGCGATGAGCTCATTGCCGGCCTCGCAACTATTCCAGCGATCAAACTCTGGGGGCCGCCGACAATGGCCGAGCGGGTACCGACTTTTGGCATGACAATCGCCGACCGCGATCCACAAGAAATTGCATCCGCGTTGGCCGAACGGGGCATATATGCGTGGGCAGGACACTTTTACGCCATCGAGGCCGTTGAGCGCCTTGGTTTGACGAAACGAGGTGGGCTCCTACGCCTCGGCCTCTGCCATTATAACACCGCTGCGGAGGTCGAGCAGACGATTGCTGCGTTGGCAGACATCATCCGGCGTTGAATTGCAGTCGTTGGCCAGCTTTGGGTGGATGGGTAGAGGCGTATTTGCGCCAAATTACGCGCTTGTTCTTACAAAGCCTCGTCACAGGGCCAAACGACATTTGATTTGTAATTGCGCCCCGCGAGCACGCCTGCCAGCGTGCGCTTCATGAAGCTCAATCACATCGCGCGTGCGCTCCCCGCAATCTGTCTCCTTGCTGTTGCTGCGAACAATCCGGCCCCGCCCATATTGTCGCCCGAGCGGATCAAGGCCGACATTAAGACCATGGCTGCGGACAACTTCCACGGCCGCGGGCCGACCCAAGTCGGCGAGCGATTGACGCTCGAATTTTTGCAAGCGCGGTTCCGCCAGCTCGGTCTCAAGCCTCTCGATCCGGCGGGCAGCTTCTTGCAAGACGTGCCACTCTTGCGTTGGACCCGCACTGGGGCGGACATGTCGCTCGATCTGAATGGGCAGCGCATTCCATTGCGTTCTGGGACTGAGGTGGCTGCGGCATCCCGCATTGAAGGCCGCACCACTCTTTCAGCGGTGCCGGTTGTGTTTGTCGGCTACGGTGTTGTCCAACCTCGCCTGGGCTATGATCCTTATGCCGGAATTGATGTCCGCGGAAAGGTGGTCGTCGCTCTCGCGGGAGATCCTGACGTTGAAGCTGGTCGTGACCTTGGCTTCGGTGGCCGGTCCTCGAGCCCGCTCGCCCGCACCAAACTGGCCGACGCGCAAAAGCGAGGCGCGGCTGCATTCTTCCAGATCCACGATACATTCCCGTCAAGCTATCCTTGGCTGCAGGTGGCCAATGGCGATGCCGTGCCCGGTTATGCATTGGACGAAGGCCGTGTGCCCGCGGCATTCGGCATCCGGGGCCAATTCCGCAACGACATTGGCGCTGCGCTGCTGAAGGCTGGTGGGGTCGATTATGCTGCAGCCAAGAAGGCCGCCCAATCCGCTAGTTTCCGGGGAATGGTGCTGCCCGGTGTGACGTTCTCCGGGCGGGTGGATACCGTCCTTGACCGCGCAACCAGCCATAATGTGCTCGCCATGCTTCCAGGTACGGACCGTGCTGCGGACACGGTCTTTTATGGTGCCCACTGGGACGCATATGGTGAGAATGCGTTTGACCCGCCCGCAGACCGCATCCGCAACGGAGCGATCGACAACGCCACGGGTACGGCAACCCTTCTCGAAATAGCACGCACCTATACTATGGCTCCTCACACTAGGCGCTCAGTTGTCTTTGCGCTCTGGACTGCCGAGGAGAAAGGTCTGCTGGGCTCGACGTGGTACGCGGAGCATCCCTTGCGTCCGCTCGCAACGACAGCCGCCCAGTTCAACCTTGATCCGCACGTCGTGCTCGGCCGCACGCGCAACCTGGACCTGATCGGGGTTAACCGCTCGCCGCTCGAGCTCGATCTGCGCCGCGTAGCGTCGGCTCAGGGCCTGAAAGTTAAACCTGAAGTGAATACCGAGGCTGGCTGGTATTTTCGTTCCGATCATTATGCGCTCGCACAGGTTGGCGTGCCGGGCGTCTATTTCCGCGCGGGCCGGGACCTCGTGCGCGGGGGCCTGCCGGCTGGAGAGGCGATGCGTGCGCGATACAATGCGCGTTGCTATCATCAGACCTGCGATGAGTTCGAGGCAAAGTGGGACCTGACCGGCGCTGCGCAAGAGGGAAGCGTCGCCTACACGCTCGGTCGCGAAATCGCCCAGAGTAACCGCTGGCCCGTCTGGAATGCCGATAGCGAGTTTGCACCTGTTAGGGAGCGCTCCGCGACTGATCGGCGCTGAATTGGGAGAGAGCGGGCGGCTGTTCTCCGGGGCTGCTCCCTTGATAGATATAAGGGTATCTCAGACGACACTTCGCCCCAAACATCTCTGGGGACGCCCTAAGGGCATTTTCAGCTTTTCCAAATCGTCCTTGTTGGCCTTTGAGCCGCCAAATTCGATGGCATTCCAAGATAATAGAGCCGATCTCGCTCAACTCTTTCCATCTGCAAATTAGAACAGATTGCGAACGCTTCGGAAAGCCAAAAGGTCGGACGCGATGAGCCCCGGGGCAATCTGGAAGCAAGCCGCGTCCGCAGGTCGTGGGATCGGACGGGCCCCCTGTTAACCTGTCGCGCGAATACCAGTTTCGTCTTGGCGTAATTACCCGAGCCAGCCGTGTGCATTTTGGGAGAGAGTGACAAGTCGCGCGCAGGAATGGTGATCTGCGCAGACATGCGCCCCGCATTGATTGCCTGCACCTTGATGCGTCTCGTCTACCGAGCATAGTGTCAGCGATGAGCAAATATCACTTTTACGAGCCCAAGGGCGGGCACCGGCTTCGACACGATCCCTTGAACGCGATCATCGCGCCCCGGCCAATAGGCTGGATCTCCACGGTGAGCCTCAACGGCGCACGCAATCTTGCACCATATAGCTTCTTCAATCTGATCAATTATCGTCCGCCGCTGGTCGCTTTTTCTTCTTCGGGCTGGAAGGATACGGTCGCTAATGTGAAGGAAACAGGCGAGTTCGTTTGGAACCTCGCGACAATGTCACAAGCGGAGCAGATGAACACGAGCTCGGCAACCGTGGACCCGGACGTCGACGAGTTCCATCTTGCCGGGCTAGACGCGCTGCCGTCTTCGCTCGTCAAGCCTGACCGTGTGGCCGGTAGCCCGGCCCATTTCGAGTGCCGCTTGACCCAACTGATTCAGCTGAAGACAAAGGACGCTCTCGAACTCGATCAATGGCTTGTGATTGGTGAGGCTGTCGCGATCCATATCGATGTCAACATGCTCGAAGATGGTGTTTACCAGACGGCGCGTCCGCACCCAATCACGCGCGGTGGGGGCCCAGCGGACTATTTCGAAATCACCGAGGACCGACTGTTTAAGATGACGCGGCCTGATTGAATACCCTTGGCAGACCAGCCGCATTTCGGTCGTTCTCGCTAGTCCGCTTTTGGTAGCCTTTCCATACAGCTTGAATGGCGGAATTTGGGTCGTTAGCGGACATTCGCCTGCGGGTTGGCGAATGCTCGGCGCTGGTTCCCTAACGACCCGCTCCGTCAGCGCGTCAATTTCTTATACGCCACCCGCGTCGGACGATCTGCCGCGTCACCTAAACGACGGCGCTTATCCTCCTCATAACTCTCGAAGTTTCCTTCGAACCATTCGACATGGCTGTTGCCTTCGAAGGCGAGGATGTGCGTCGCGAGGCGATCGAGGAAGAAGCGGTCATGGCTGATGACCACGGCGCAGCCGGCGAAGCTTTCCAGCGCTTCTTCGAGCGCGCGCAGGGTTTCGACGTCGAGATCGTTGGTCGGTTCGTCGAGCAGCAGCACGTTGCCGCCATTGGCCAGCATCTTGGCCATGTGGACGCGGTTGCGTTCGCCGCCCGAAAGCTGCCCGACACGCTTCTGCTGATCGCGCGCCCTTGAAGTTGAACGCGCCGACATAGGCGCGGGTGTTCACCTCTGCCTTGCCGAAGGTGAAGCGGTCGGCGCCCTGGCTGACTTCTTCCCAGACGTTCTTGCCCGGATCGAGCGCGTCGCGCGACTGGTCGACATAACCCAGATGGACCGTCGGGCCGACTTCGACGCTGCCCGTATCGGGCTGTTCCTGGCCGGTGATCAGCTTGAACAGCGTCGATTTGCCCGCGCCATTGGGGCCGATGACGCCGACGATGCCGCCGGGGGGCAGCGTGAAGGACAGATCGTCGAACAGCAATTTGTCGTCATAGGCCTTGCTGAGATTATTGACCTCGATCACCTTGCCGCCGAGGCGCTCGGGCATCTGGATGAGGATCTGGTTCGCGCCGGGGCGGCGGTCGCCCTGCTTTTCGACCAGTTCGTCGAACGCCTTGATGCGCGCCTTGGACTTGGTCTGGCGGGCCTTGGGCGACTGGCGGATCCAGTCGAGTTCGTCCTTGATCGCCTTTTGCCGACCCTCGTCCTCGCGCTCTTCCTGTTCGAGGCGTTTTGCCTTCTTTTCCAGATAGGTAGAGTAGTTTCCTTCGTAGGGATAATAACGGCCGCGATCGAGTTCGAGGATCCAGTTGACGACGTTGTCGAGGAAGTAGCGATCGTGCGTGATCATCAGCACGTTGCCCGGATATTCCTTGAGATGATTTTCCAGCCACGACACGCTTTCGGCGTCCAGGTGGTTGGTCGGTTCGTCGAGCAGCAGGATCGAGGGCTTCGCGATCAGCAGCCGGGTGAGCGCAACGCGACGGCGTTCACCACCCGACAAATTGTCGACGGCGGCGTCGGACGGCGGGCAGCGCAGCGCCTCCATCGCGATTTCGAGCTGGTTGTCGAGCGTCCAGCCATCGACCGCATCGATCTTTTCCTGAAGCTCGCCCATCTCGGCCATCAGCGCGTCGAAATCGGTATCGTCCTCGGGATCGCCCATTTCCGCCGAGATGGCGTTGAAGCGATCGACCATGTCGGCGGTTTCGCGCGCCCCGTCCTTGACGTTTTCGAGGACATTCTTGGACGGATCGAGCTGCGGTTCCTGCGCCAGATAGCCGACGGTGATGTTTTCCCCGGCCAGGCTTCGCCGGTAAAATCCTTGTCGATGCCCGCCATGATCTTCATCAGTGTCGATTTGCCGACGCCGTTGGGCCCGACGATGCCGATCTTCGCGTCCTGATAGAATTGCAGCGAGATGCTGTTCAGCACGGGCTTCTGGGCGCCCGGGAAGGTCTTGGTCATGTCCTTCATGACATAGGCGTATTGCGCGGCCATCGGTCGGTGCTTTCGGTTCGGTGATGTGGGAATTTGCTTGCCGCTCACATAGGATTTGACCGGCGGATTGGCAAACCCGTGAGCGGGGGATAGCGGGAAAGCATGAAGCGCTTCCTGACCCTTGCCGCCCTGCCCTTCCTCGTCGCCGCCAGCGCGCCGCCGGGTGACATCGCCTATGACATCGTCGAGGGGCTCACCACCGAAGTCGGCCCGCGCCTCGCCGCGACCGAGCAGGAGGCGCGTGCGCGCGAGTGGGCGGTAAGGAAGCTCAAGGCGATGGGTTTCGCCAACGTGCACATCGAAAAATTCGCCATGCCGGTATGGCGGCGCGGCATCGAGACCGCGGAGGTCACGGCACCTTTCGCCCAGCGACTGGCAATCACCGCGCTGGGTCGTAGCGGCGCCACGCCGCCGGGCGGGCTGACCCTGCCGGTCGTCCGCTTTGCCACGTTCGACGAATTCAAGGCGGCGCCCGACGCAGCGGTGCGCGGCAAGATCGTCTATGTCACGCATGCGATGGTCGCGACGCAGGACGGCTCCGGCTATGGCTATTTCGGTTCAGTCCGGCGCAGCGGGCCGGCGGTGGCGGCGGCCAAGGGCGCGGCGGCGATGCTGATCCGCTCGATCGGCACCGACCATAGCCGCGCGCCGCACACCGGCGGCACCAACTGGCCCGAAGGCACCGCGCCGATCCCGGCGGCGGCGCTGTCCACCGCCGACAGCGACCTGCTCGACCGCATGTTCCAGCGTGGCAAGCCGGTGACGATCAAGCTGGTCCTGACCCCGCACGAGCGAGCCGAGCGGCGAATCGGGCAATGTCGTGGCCGAGATCCCGGGGCGGGACCCCAAGGCGGGCGTCGTGCTGATCGGCGGACACCTCGACAGCTGGGACCTGGGCACCGGGGCGATCGACGACGCGGCGGGCATCGGCGTGACGACCGCCGCGGCGAAAGCGCTGCTCGACAGCGGCAAGCGGCCGCGCCGGACGGTGCGGGTCGTCTGGTTCGGGGCAGAGGAGCCGGGCCTCTACGGGGGCAACGCCTATCGCGACATGCACCGCGACGAAGCGCACGCAATCGCGACCGAAGCGGACCTGGGTGATGGGCGCGTGTGGAAGATCGATTTCAACCTGCCCGATGACGCGGCAGCGGTGAAGACGCGGATCATGGCCGCGCTCGCGCCGCTCGGGATCGTCGCGGGCTCTGCGAAGGCGCAGGGCGATAGCGACGTGGGACCAACCGTTGCGACGGGTGTGTCCGCGCTCGACCTGAACCAGGACGCGACGAAATATTTCGACCCTCCACCACACGGCGGAGGACACGCTAGACAAGATCAGCCGCGACGACCTGTCGCAGGTGGCCGAAGCCTATACGCGCGTGCTGGCGATCGTGGCCGACGCGCCGGAAAACCTGCTGCAGCCCCGCCAGCGCTGAGCGCATCACGCCGGTTGACGTGCGCCGCGGCACTCGGCATCACTCGACCGCGTGCGGCTCGCGCCGATTGCGCATTTATAACACCCGATGGGGGACGATGTGATGAAGAAGTTCGTTTTGATCCTCGGCGCTGCCGGCCTGATGACGCTCGGCGCGTGCGAGAAGAAGATCCGAGCCGAAAACGCCACGCTGGCCGCTGGCGAAAACGCCGAAGCCGCGCTGGACAATGCTGGCGAGAACATGGAAGCGGTTGCCGACAATGCGACGACCGAAGCCGGTGAAATGGCTGCGGACAACCGCGCCGACAACCTGCACGACGCGGCCGACGCGGCGATGGACAAGGCCGAGAACAAGGCCGACGCCATGCACGACGCGGCCACGAAGTAAGCTTCCTGAGCTGACGATTTGGGGCGTCGGGAGCGATCCCGGCGCCCTTTTTCATGCGCTGTTAACGCCGCCGCCTGCGTAGCCAGCGAAACAGGATCACGCCGGAGATGACCGGCGATGCGAGAACGAGCAAAATGATGGCGTAGATCGCCAGATGCGAAATGCCCGTCGCTTCTCTCGCTAGCGAAATTGATGGTCGGGGAGACAGGATTCGAACCTGCGACCCTCTGCTCCCAAAGCAGATGCGCTACCAGGCTGCGCCACTCCCCGACGAGCACGCCTTTGGCATGCCTTGATTTATAACGCCAGCGCGACGCGGTGGGCCCGGCAGGACTCGAACCCGCAACCAAGCCGTTATGAGCGGCCGGCTCTAACCAATTGAGCTACAGGCCCCACGCGCACCGTCGCTAAAGCGGATGGCGCCGCGAGAGTAAATCCCGCGACGCCAATGTTTCCGTCATCAGGCCGCGCGGCCTTCTGATCGAGCCAGGTCATCCAGTAACTGGCGATTTCGGCACGCGGTCCCTTGACCTGCGCGAAGGCGGCCTTGGCGTCGGCCGTCTGGCCCTGTCGGGCCAGCGCGATACCGAGATGCGTGTTGACCGCGTCGTTATCGACCCCGCCCTTCGACAGTGCCGTGCGATACAATTCCGCCGCCTTGGCATCCTCGCCATAGCCGAGATACGCATCGGCCGTGTTGGCAGCGACACGGCCGTTGGCGGCATTGTTGGCCGCCCCTGCCGATTTCGCGAGCGAGGCGCGGTCGGCAGCGATCTTGGCCGATGACGTGGCATAGATGTCGCTAATCGCCTTGCTGGTCTTTGGCGCCTTGCCGAGCGCATAGCCCTCGTCGATCACGGCCTTGGCTTCGCCAGGCAGGCCGCGCTGGTCCACGAACAGGGCATATTCGTAATAGTCACGCTCGCCGTCGAGCGCCTTGGCGGCGCGCATCAGGCGATAGACGTCGATGGCCATCGTTGGCTCCAGCTTGGCCGC
Source organism: uncultured Alphaproteobacteria bacterium (assembly GCA_963740775.1). Classification (GTDB taxonomy): domain Bacteria; phylum Pseudomonadota; class Alphaproteobacteria; order Sphingomonadales; family Sphingomonadaceae; genus Sphingomonas_O. The sequence goes on from CAVUFE010000005.1 coordinate 709,029, forward strand.
GTCGCGGTAAAGCACGAGCGCGTCACGCCAGTTGGTCGGCGTTGGATAGTCACCGATCATAGCGCGCATGTAGCGGTTGGTGGCAGCGTAATCCTTCGCCTTGTAGGTTTGCGACACGACGACGCGGTACCAGGCTTCGGGCACCGGCTGACCCGCCGCCTTCTTGTCGGCAAACGCCTTGTCCGCGGCCGCCTGTCCGATTGCGCCATCTGCCCGGTGCGGAAGCCGCGTCGGCGAGCATGATGTTCAGGTCGTCGGCCTTGTAGCCGGCGTCGGCCGCGGGCTCCTGCAGCCGCGAAACGGCCTTGGCATAATCATTGGCCTGATAGGCGAACAGCCCGCTGAAATAGTGGAACTTGCCCGGCGTTTCGTTGACGCCCGCACTGCCCGAGGCGAGCATGTCGTCGACCGCCTTGGCCTGCGCCTTGCCTGATCCTTGAGCATGCCGGCAAGCTGCAGGCGGAACTGGGCCACGTAGAATTTCTCGTCCGGGGTCGTCGCGGTGGGCTCAAGCGCGTCGATCGCGGTCTTGGCCCCGGCGGTATCCTGTGCCTTCAGTGCGGCCTGCACCGGACCGGCCGCGGCGCGGAACGGCTTGCCGAGTTGCGGCGGAAAACTGCTGGCGCGCGGCCGGTGCCGCCTCCTTCTTGGCGGCCATGGCGGGCATGGCGCCGCCGGCGAGCACCGCGGCCAGCGCGAGCGAGGAAGCGAACTTCATGGTATTCTCTCCCAAAATTCGTTGCACTGCGACTAGTGCCGCGCGCAGCGCGAAACAAGCTTGGCGCTCTTCGCGCCCCCCTGCTGAACAGGTTTTGAACCGGCGCGTTCGCTGGCCTCGCGCGCACCCGCGCGCTAAAGATGAAGGGACACATCAGAAAGTTCGAATTTCCCTGCATGACCGACGCCCCCGTGATCACCGATCCGTCCGACATCTCGCCCGTCAGCATCGTCGACGAGATGAAGACGAGCTACCTCGACTACGCGATGTCGGTGATCGTCGCGCGCGCGCTGCCCGATGTTCGCGACGGGTTGAAGCCGGTGCACCGCCGCATCCTGTGGTCGGCGTATGAGAGCGGATTTTCGTCGAACAAGGCGTATCGCAAATGCGCGCGCATCGTCGGTGACGCGATGGGTAAATATCACCCGCACGGCGACAGCTCGATCTACGACGCGCTGGCGCGGATGACGCAGGACTGGGCGATGCGCGTCCCCCTGATCGACGGTCAGGGCAATTTCGGATCGATGGATCCCGACACCCCGGCGGCGATGCGCTACACCGAGGCGCGCCTGGCCAAGCCTGCCGAAGCGCTGCTGGCGGACATCGACGAAGATACCGTCACTTTCCAGCCCAATTACGACGGCAGCGAGCGCGAGCCGCAGGTGCTGCCCGGCGCGGTTCCCCAACCTGCTCGTCAATGGCGCGGGTGGCATCGCCGTCGGCATGGCGACCAATATTCCGCCGCACAATCTGGGCGAAGTGGTCGATGCCTGCCTGGCCTATATCGATGATGGCGCGATCACGGTCGAGCAATTGAACGAGATCGTCAAAGGACCCGATTTCCCGACCGGCGGCATGATCCTGGGCTATGCCGGCATTCGTTCGGCCTATGCCACCGGGCGTGGCTCGGTGGCGCTGCGCAGCCGCTACAAGATCGAGGAAGGGCGCGGCGACCGCCGTTCGATCGTCCTGACCGAAATCCCCTATCAGCAGGGCAAGAACGCGCTGGTCGAAAAGATCGCCGAAGCCGCCAAGGACAAGCGCATCGAGGGCGTCAGCGACATTCGCGACGAATCGAACCGCGAAGGCGTCCGCATCGTCATCGACCTGAAGCGCGACGCGACGCCCGAGGTCGTGCTCAACCAGTTGTGGCGGCACACGCCCGCGCAGGGTTCGTTCGCGTGCAACATGCTGGCGATCCGCGGCGGGCGGCCAGAACTGCTCAACCTGCGCGACATGATCGAAGCGTTCGTGAAGTTCCGCGAGGAGGTCATCACGCGCCGGTCGAAATTCCGGCTGGCGAAGGCGCGCGACCGTGCGCACATCTTGCTCGGCCTCGTCACCGCAGTCGCCAATCTCGACGAAGTGGTGCGGATCATCCGGGGCAGTGCCAGCCCCGCCGACGCGCGTGAAAAGCTGCTCGCGCGGAGCTGGCCGATCGGAGAGATCGCGCCTTACATCGCCCTGGTCGAGGCGATCGAGCCGCAGGCCGACCAGGCCGAATACCGCCTGTCGGACACGCAGGTTCGCGCGATCCTCGAGCTGCGCCTCAACCGGCTGACGGGGCTGGGCCGCGAGGAAATCGGCGGCGAATTGCGCACGCTGGCCGAAAGCATCGCCGAACTGCTGCAGCATCCTCGGCCGACCGCGTGAAGCTGTACGACGTGATGCGCGGCGAGTTGACCGAGGTGCGCGATGCGTTCGCCACCCCGCGCCGCACCGAGATCGCCGGTGCCGCCGACGGGATCGAGGACGAGGACCTGATCGAGCGCGAGGACATGGTCGTGACCGTGACCTGGGCGGCTACATCAAGCGGACCCCGCTCGAGACGTTTCGCGCACAGAACCGGGGCGGCAAGGGCCGCGCGGGCATGGCGACCAAGGACGAGGATGCCGTCACGCATCTGTTCGTGACCTCGACGCACACCCCGGTCCTGTTCTTCTCCACGGAAGGAAAGGTCTATCGCCTGAAGGTCTGGCGGCTGCCCGAAGGCGGGCCGGCGACCCGCGGGCGGCCAATGATCAACCTCCTCCCGCTGGCGGCGGGCGAAGACGATGTCGACGGTCCTGCCGCTTCCCGAAGACGAGGCGATCTGGGGCGACCTCCATGTCATGTTCGCGACCGCCAAGGGATCGGTGCGGCGCAATTCGATGGATGCGTTCGCCAATATCCGCACGAGCGGCAAGATCGCGATGCGGTTCGAGGACGGCTCGGACGACCGGCTGATCGGCGTATCGCTGCTGACCGAAGCCGACGATGTGTTGCTGGCGACCAGGCAGGGCAAGGCGATCCGCTTCGCCGCCACCGACGTGCGCGAGTTCCAGAGCCGCGATTCCACCGGCGTGCGCGGCGCGCGGCTGGCACCGGGCGACGAAGTCATATCGCTATCGGTGCTGCGCGGCTTCGACGCCACGCCGCAGGAGCGTGAGGACTATCTGAAGGCCGCGCCGTGGAAGGAGGGCGAGCGCGAGATAACGCTGGCGCCCGAACGGATGGCCGAATTCGAGGCGGGCGAGGAGTTCGTCCTGACCGTCACTGCCAACGGTTATGGCAAGCGCACGTCCGCGTATCGAATATCGGCGAACCAATCGCGGCGGCCAGGGCATCACCAACATCGTCAGTTCCGACCGCAACGGTCCGGTGGTCGCCAGCTTCCCCGCGCATAATGGCGAACAGCTGATGCTGGTGACCGACCAGGCGAAGCTGATCCGCACGACCGTCGGTTCGGTGCGCGTGACAGGGCGCAATACCCAGGGCGTGATCCTGTTCCGGGTCGCCGATGACGAGCATGTCGTGTCCGCCGCGCGGATCGAGGAGAGCGAGGACGAGGCCGAAGCGGTGATCGACGAGACCGCGCGCGAAGTCGCCCCCGACGACGGCGCGACGATCGGTGGCGACGAAGCGGCGGGATCCGCAACCTAGGCAAGCCTTCCGGCGTTGGTTGGGGAGAAGGAGAAGAGAATGTCCCTGCCCCACAACGCCCTGGTCCTGGTGATCGACGGCGCAAAGCAATTGTTCCTGCGCAATCACGGCGATGCCAGCCGGATCGACCTGCGCATGGAAGCGCATGACGAACAGGATGTTCCCAAGGACGGCGACCTCAAGACCGACTCACCCGGGTTGAGCGGCCAGAGTGGCGGTTATGGCCGCCCCTCTATGGACGAGACCGACTTTCACCAGCAGGCCGAGGATCGTTGGGTCGTCGAGGCGGCAGAAAAGCTCAGGATGCGCGCGCTGAAGAACGATTTCGACGCGCTGGCGATCATTGCCGCCGCCAAAGGCGCTCGGGGTCCTTCGCCCGAAACTGCACAAGGAGGTCGAAAAGCGCATCGTCCTAGAACTCGCCAAGGAAATGACCAATCGCCCGGTCGAGGATATCGAGGCGCTGCTCGAAGGCGAAGCCGCCCCACCGGCCTAAGCGAAAGCAGCTGAGCCCTTGAGGGTGTTATACGCCTCGACGACTTTCTGGAGTTCGCCTTCCTTGCTCCGGTCGCCGCCGTTCCGGTCGGGATGGTAGCGCCGGACGAGGTCGGAATAACGTTGCCGCAACGCCCGGCGGTCGGCGTCGGCATTCAGCCCCAGCGTTTTCAGCGCACGGCGATCATCGCCCGACAGTGGCCTGCCGTCCTCGCGCGGTCGTTCACCGGGGCGGAAGCGCGCATTGATCGCGTCGAGCGGATCGCGGAAGTCCGACCAGCGCGGCGGTGCATCGGCACCGCCGTGCGCGAACGCCCGCGTTTCGCGTTCCCAGCCCGCATAGGGGCGCTGCGACGCCTCGATCTGCTCCGGCGTCATGCCGGTGAACCAGTTATAGCCCTGTGTTGAATGCGCGGACGTGATCGAGGCACAGCCAGCGATAATCCCCCGGCCCGTCGAAATCGCCGGGTCGCAGCGGCGCGCGAAATTCGCCCGGCTCGGTACAGCCCGGCTGGTCGCATTGGTCCTGGCGCGGCACGCGGCCGTGAAAGCGGGTTTGGCGTTCGGGCATGGGTCGCCTAAACTCGGGGCATGAACGCCAAAGGACAAGTCCAATCCGAAATCGAAACGCTGTTGCGGCAATCATTTGCGCCGAACCGCCTGACGGTCAGCAACGACAGCGCCAAGCATAGCGGACACTCGGGCGACGACGGTACCGGCGAAAGCCATTTTTCGGTCGAGATCGAGAGCGCAGCGTTCACGGGCGTATCGCGGCTGGAGCGGCAACGGATGGTCAACCGCGCGCTGGGCGACTTGCCGGGGCAGCGTGTCCATGCTCTCGCGATCAAGGCGAGAGCACCGGGAGAGTAAAAGATGCAGCGGGCGAAACTGTCGACCGGGGTCGAGCTGGATTACATTGACGAAGGTCCGCGCGATGCGCCTGTCCTCATCTTTCTTCACGGTTTTCCCGAAAGCCACCGCACCTGGCGGCACCAGGTCGCGCATTTCTCGGGTCGATACCGCTGTATCGCTCCGGACCAGCGCGGCTATCGCGGGTCATCCAAGCCGCAGGAGGTTGCGGCCTATACCCCCGACAAGTTGATCGGCGATATTTTTGCGCTGGCCGACGCGTGCGGTGTCGATGACTTCACGATCGTGGGCCATGATTGGGGCGGCGCGATCGCGTGGGGCGTCGCGCTGACGGGACAAGCGAACGGACGCGTCAGTCGGGCGATCATTGCCAACGCGCCGCATCCCGCGATCTTCCAGAGACTGCTCGTCGAAAACGAGGAACAGCGCGCCGCCAGCCAGTATATCCGCGCCTTTCGCGACAGCGGCAACGATCAGCTGGTTCGCGATCACGGTCTTGGCGGGTTGTTGTTGCAGGCGATCAAATGGGACCGTCCGAGCGCCATGGAGCCGGAAGAGCGCGATGCCCTGCTCCGCGACTGGCAGGATCGTGATGCCGCATTCGGCATGCTCAACTGGTACCGGGCATCGCCGATCAACGTGCCGGAACCGGGCGCGGTTGCCCCACCCGCTTTGCCCCTCGCGACGTTTCCCAAGCTCAGCATCCCGACGCTGGTCATCTGGGCGCTCGACGACACCGCCCTCCCCGCCTGCAATCTCGAGGGCCTCGAGGAGGTGGTGACCGACCTGACCATCGTCCGCGTGCCCGATTGCGGCCATTTCGTGCCGTGGGAAGCGCCGGGTCAAGTCAACGCTGCGATGGATACTTTCCTAGCGCGTTAGGTTTTCGACCCAGAAGCCGTGCGCGTGGCCATGACCCAGCAGCACTTCCGCCGGATGGCCCGGCCAGGACCGCACGGTCAGGTCATGCCGGTTGAGCGTGCGGTCGGCTTCCAGTCGCACCCAGCCCAAGGGCCGATTCGCCGTCGCTGCTACCCCTGCGCCTTCCATCGCGGCGGTGATCCGCGCCTGTCCCGCCGCGCCGATATATTGCCACACGATCGAATGCATCAGCACGCGGGTCACGCCTTCGGCCTGCGGTTCTGCCAAGCGTGTCTCGATCCAATCCGCCGCGTCGCCCTGATCGAGCCGCACCGGCCGTTCGCGCTGCATCTGGATTGCCGCCTCGACCCGCCCGACGCGCTGCGGGTGATCCGCCCAGACATAGGCCAACAGCCGCTCGGCCTTGGCTGGATCGGTCGCATCCAGCGGCGCAATATCGACCCCCCGCGCACCGACGATTTCCACCGAAGCCGGTAGCGGTGGAGGGCCGCGCCAGTCGGGGGTGAGCTGCAGGGTCGATGTCTCCGGCCCGACCACCACACCGCCCAGGTCGATGCGAAATCGCGCGATGCTGAGGTTGAGCCCCGCGCTCGACCCGATCTCGAGCAATTCGATGCGCGGCCCGTGCCGCCGGGCGATCTCCATCAACCCGAGCATCAGCGTTGCCGCGCGGCCAGGTTCATTGGTCTGGGGCGGCCCGTCGAGCCATGGCAGCAACGCCGCGTCTTGCGCGACCAGAAACGACGTCATGACGCCATCCTCGATTGCCGCCCCGCGAAACAACGGCGCCAGTTCGCGCGCGTCGCCGCGCCGAAACGCCGCATGGACGCCGCCGACCAACCGCAGGGCAAGCCCGTCCTTGACCGGGTGGCCAGTCCAGTCGAGCACGGCCCGTCCCGTCGCGCTCGAGCGATCGAGAGCACCGGCCAGTGCGCGACAGACCGCCGCGGTGACCGGGGCGCCATTGGCATCGCAATATGCCGCCTGCACTTCGAACGCTTCGAGTGGGGTCATGCGATTGTCCTCCTCGTCGCCGTCCACTAGCGCGGGTGGCATGGCGCGCAAACAAGAGCTGTTCCGGGACCGCAACAGCGAAGGCGGCCACCGGGTCAGCAATATCGAACTGTTCTTCGACCTCGTCTTCGTGTTTGCGATCACCCAATTGTCGCACCGGCTGCTGTCGCATCTGACCGCCTGGGGTGCCCTTGAGACCTTGTTGCTGCTGTGCGCCGTGTGGTGGCTGTGGATGTTCACCAGCTGGGCGACGAACTGGCTCGATCCGGAGCGCGGGATCGTGCGCCTCATGCTGATGGTCATGATGTTCGGCGGCATCTTGCTGGCCGCTTCGATCCCGCAGGCGTTCGACAAATCGGGCCTGCTGTTCGTCCTCGTCTACGCGACCATGCAGATTGGTCGAACGCTGTTCATCATATGGGCGTCGTGGGGGCATAACCCGGCGCGCGTGCGAAATTTTGCGCGCATCACCTTTTACTTCTTCCTGTCTCTCCGCTTTGGCTATTCGGCCTTGGCGAGGACGGGCATGCCCGCCTGGGTTGGTGGGCGGCAGCGCTGGCAATCGAATATTCGGGCCCATGGCTGTTCTTTCTCACCCCGTTCATCGGCAGATCGACGAGCGAGGACTGGGATATATCCGGCGCGCACATGGCCGAGCGTTCTGCCCTGTTCATCATCATCGCTCTGGGCGAAGCGATCATCGTCACGGGCGCGACCTATGCCGGCATTGCCCCGACCCGGCCACTGGTGATCGCGCTCCTCGTCAGTGTCGCGGGCAGCGCGGCGATGTGGTGGATCTATTTCGACATCGGCGCGAAACGCGGAGGTGAGGTGATCGACGACGATGCGACCGATACCGGACGGCTCGCCCGCAACGCCTACACCTATATCCACATGCCGATCGTCGCCGGGATCGTCGTCACCGCGGTGGCCGACGAAAAGATGCTGGTGACGCCTTTTGCCGTCGCCAAACCGGCATTCGTGCTGGTCGCTTGTGGGGGCCCCGCCCTGTTCCTGCTGGGCAATCAGGCCTTCAAATGGTTGACCGCGGGCCGCCCCCTTCCGCCCTTGTCGCACGCGGTGGGCGAGGTGTTGATCGCCCTTGTCGCGATCTGTGCGCTGTTCGGTCATTGGTCTTATCTGGTGACGGGTGTCGCGGTGACGATGGCCCTGATCTTCACCGCCGCGTGGGAATGGTTCTCGCTGCATGGGGGCTGGCAGCACTGGTCGCCGCTGGTCGGTCGCGATGCCGCGATTGCGCTGGAGGACAGCGAACGGTAACGGGCGCGCCTTCATGTCGCAGCCGTTGATCCTTGCCGTCCCCAAGGGGCGCATCCTAACCGATGCACTGCCGCTGATGGCGCGTGCGGGGATCGTTCCCGAAGCGGGCTTTGGCGACGAGAGCGACCGGCGGCTACGGTTTCGGACCGACGTTGATGGCCTGGAACTGATCCGGGTGCGCGCTTTCGACGTCGCCACGTTCGTCGCGCACGGTGCGGCGCAACTCGGCATCGTGGGTTCCGACGTCATCGCCGAATTCAATTACGCAGAACTCTACGCACCGGTCGATCTGGGCATCGGGCATTGCCGGGTCAGCGTCGCCGAACCCGCAGGCCTTGCGCACGGCGAGGACCCGGCGAGCTGGAGCCATGTTCGTGTCGCGACCAAATATCCCAGCCTCACGCGCCGCCATTTCGAAGCGCGCGGCGTCAGCGCCGAATGCGTCAAGCTGAACGGGGCGATGGAACTGGCCCCGACCCTCGGCCTTGCCGATCGCATCGTCGATCTGGTTTCGACCGGTCGCACGCTGAAAGACAACGGGCTGGTCGAGGTCGAAGTCATTGCCGAGGTGTCCGCGCGCCTGATCGTCAATCGCCCGGCGTTCAAGACGCGTCCCGAAGTCGCGGCGCTGGTCGAAGCGTTCCGGAGCGCCGCGGCATGATCCGCCTGGACGCCGCCGATCCGGACTTCGCACCGGCCTTCACTCGTCTCGTCGACGCACGCCGCGATACCGACGCGGACATTTCGCGCGACGTGGCCGCAATCCTTGCACGTGTCCGCAATGAAGGCGATGCCGCCGTCGCCGACCTGACCGCCCGCTTCGATGGTCACAGGCTTGATTGGCGCATTTCCGCCACAGAGTGCCACGCTGCGCTTGACTCGCTCGACGGTGATCTGCGCGCTGCGCTCGAACTGGCCGCCGATCGCATCACAGCCTACCACCGGAGCCAGCGGCCCGCCGACACGGAACGGTCGATCCGCTCGGCGTCCGCATGGGGGCACGTTGGGGTGCGGTCGAGGCGGCGGGCATCTACGTCCCGGGCGGACGCGCCGCCTACCCCTCCTCGGTCCTGATGAACGCGATTCCGGCCAAGGTCGCGGGCGTCGATCGGCTCGTCATGGTCACGCCGACACCCGGCGGGGCGGCGAACGCGCTCGTGCTTGCGGCCGCGGCACTCGCCGGGGTCGATGAAGTGTGGCGCATCGGCGGGGCGCAGGCCATCGCGGCACTGGCCTATGGCACCGCCACCATCGCGCCGGTCGATGTCATTACCGGTCCGGGCAACGCCTGGGTCGCCGAGGCCAAGCGCCAGCTTTACGGTCGTGTCGGCATCGATATGGTTGCCGGACCGTCAGAAATCCTCGTGGTTGCGGATGCGCAGAACGATCCGGCGTGGACCGCCGCCGACCTGCTGAGCCAGGCCGAGCACGATCCAACGAGCCAGTCGATCCTGATGACCGACGACCGCAGCTTTGCCGACGCGGTGGCTGCAGCGGTCGAGGATCAGCTCGCGACCCTCGGTGACGCGGCGCGCGCCAGCTGGACCGATCATGGCGCGATCATTCTCCTCACCGATATCGCCGACGCCCCGCCGCTGATCGACCGTCTGGCGCCCGAACATCTTGAACTGGCTGTCGCGGAACCCGACCTGCTGTTTGCGCGCGTGCGCCATGCTGGCTCCGTCTTTCTCGGCCGTCACACCCCCGAAGCGCTCGGCGACTATCTCGCCGGCCCCAACCATGTGCTGCCTACCGGGCGGCGTGCCCGTTTTTCCTCAGGACTGTCAGTGACCGATTTCCTAAAGCGTACCAGTTTCATTTCCTGCCCTGATCAGGCGCTCAAGACCTTGGGCCCGGCGGCAATTGCTCTCGCCACCGCCGAAGGCCTCCCTGCCCATGCTCGTTCGATCGAGATACGCCTGTGAGCCGCAGACAGTCCCGCGCCCGCGCGTACAAGCAGACCGCCAAGCGCGCCGCCGCCCGCCTGGCCGCCGTCCAGGCGCTTTACCAGCGCGACATGGAAGGCACTCCCGAAGCCAAGCTGCTTCATGAATTTCATCAGCACCGCCTTGGCGCCACGATCGGCGACGCCACCTTCAACGAGCCGGAAGTCGCGTTCTTCGATGATGTGGTCAAAGGCGTCATCGCGCGCGAGGGCGAGGTGGACGCCGCCATTACCGCGCAGCTGCCGCCCGAATGGGCGTTCGACCGGCTCGACCGGGCGATGAAGGCGATCTTGCGCGCGGCGACCTTTGAACTCATTGCGCGACCCGATGTCGATATCGGCCAGGTCATCGGCGGCCACCTCGATGTGGCTGACGCATTTTACAACGTTGGCGAAAAGGCTTTCGTCAACGGCGTTCTCGACGCCGTCGCTAAGGCGGTGCGCTAGGCTCGGTTGAGCGTCGCGCCGCCTTCGCCTACATCGCGATCATGACCTCGACCAACGACATCCGCCGTTCGTTCCTCGATTATTTCGAGGGGCGCGGGTCATGCGCGCGTGCCGTCGGCGCCGCTGATCCCCCACAACGATCCGACGCTGATGTTCGTCAATGCCGGGATGGTGCCGTTCAAGAACGTGTTCACCGGGCTCGAGACCCGCCCCTATGTCACCGCTACGTCGAGCCAGAAATGCGTGCGCGCGGGCGGCAAGCACAACGACCTCGACAATGTCGGCTATACCGCGCGGCACCATACGTTCTTCGAAATGCTCGGCAATTTCTCGTTCGGCGACTATTTCAAGGACCAGGCGATCACACACGCCTGGACGCTGCTGACGAAGGAGTGGGGTCTCGATCCCGCCAGGTTGACGGCGACCGTCTATCACACCGACGACGAGGCGTTCGACCTTTGGAAGAAGATCGCCGGACTGCCCGAAGACCGCATCATCCGCATCGCTACCAAGGATAATTTCTGGGCGATGGGGGATAACGGTCCGTGCGGGCCGTGTTCCGAAATCTTCTACGATCATGGCGACCATATTCCCGGTGGCCCGCCCGGGTCGCCGGACGAGGATGGCGACCGGTTCGTCGAGATCTGGAACCTCGTTTTCATGCAATATGTGCAGGAAAACAACGAGATCGTCGGCGGTCTTCCCAAGCCGTCGATCGACACCGGCATGGGCCTGGAACGTGTCGCTGCCGTTATGCAGGGGGTTACCGACAATTACGATACGGACACGTTCAAGGCGCTGATCGCCGAGAGCGGTGCGCTGACCGCGACATCGACGACCGGTGACAACCAGGCGAGCCATCGCGTCATCGCCGACCATCTGCGCACGTCGGGTTTCCTCGTCGCCGATGGCGTTCTGCCAGCCAATGAGGGACGCGGCTATGTACTGCGACGGATCATGCGGCGTGCGATGCGCCATGCCCAGCTATTGGGCAGCAAGGAGCCGTTGATGCACCGGCTGGTGCCCTCTCTGGTGGCGGAAATGGGCGGCGCCTATCCCGAGCTGGTGCGGGCCCAACCGCTGATCGAAGCGACTTTGCTTCAGGAGGAGACCCGCTTCCGCAAGACATTGCTGAATGGGCTGAAGCTGCTCGACGAGGCCAGTTCACCGCTGAGCGAGGGCGGGGTGCTCGAGGGTGAGACCGCTTTCAAACTCTATGACACCTTCGGTTTTCCTTACGACCTGACCGAGGACGCCTTGCGCCCGCGCGGCATCATGGTCGATCGTGCCGGCTTCGACGCGGCGATGGCACAGCAGAAGGCCGCGGCTCGCGCGGCGTGGAAGGGCTCGGGCGCCAAGGCATCCGACGATGTGTGGTTCGACCTTGCCGAGCGCGAAGGATCGACGGAATTCACCGGCTATGCGTCCGATCAGGGCGAGGGCACCGTCGTCGCGGTGCTGCGCGATGGCGTGGAACAGACCGGTCGCGTTGGCGCCGGGGACGTGCAGATCATCGTCAACCAGACCCCCTTTTATGGTGAGAGCGGCGGGCAGATGGGTGATGCCGGGTCGATCACGTCGCTCGGCGGCCTGCGCGCGACCGTGCGCGATACCGCCAAGCCGCTTGGCCGGCTGCACGCGCACCAAGCGACGATCGAGGCGGGCGACATCGGTGTCGGCGATGTCGTCCACCTCGCGATCGACGTCGACCGTCGCGCACGCCTTCGTGCGAACCATTCGGCCACGCACCTGCTGCACGCGGCGCTGCGGCATCGCCTGGGCGGCCATGTTACGCAAAAGGGCAGCCTGGTCGCGCCTGACCGTCTGCGCTTCGACTTTTCGCACCCGAGCGCACTGACGCCCGACGACATCGCCCATGTCGAAGCCGAGGTGAATGCGCGCATCCGAGAGAATGACGCGGTCGGCACGCGCCTGATGACGCCCGACGATGCCGTCGCGGCGGGCGCACTGGCCTTGTTCGGGGAAAAATATGGTGACGAGGTTCGCGTGCTGTCCATGGGGCGGCACGTCGACGGTGACTACTCGGTCGAGCTGTGCGGCGGGACCCATGTGAACGCACTGGGCGACATCGCACTGTTCAAGATCGTCGGTGAAAGCGCGGTGTCGTCAGGGGTGCGCCGGATCGAGGCGCTGACCGGCGAAGCTGCGCGCCAATGGTTCAGCGCGCGGGACATGGCGTTACGCACGGCGGCGACCGCGCTCAAGGCGACACCCGACGACGTACCGGCGCGGGTGGCGGCGTTGATCGAGGCCAATCGCGCGCTTGAACGCCAATTGGCCGAAGCCAAGAAAGCGCTCGCGCTCGGTGGCGGATCGACGGCCGCCGCCAGCGCAGCGGAGCAGGTCGGCGCTTACATGTTCGAGGGCCAGGCGCTCGACGGGTTTGATAGCAAGGGGCTGCGCGGTCTGGTCGATGAGGCAAAGGCGCGGCTGGGATCCGGCGTCGCGGCGATCGTCACCAGTAACGATGGCCGGGCGACACTGGCGGTCGGGGTTACCGACGATCTCACCGGCACGGTCAGTGCCGTGGACCTCGTGCGCGCGGGCGTTGCCGCACTGGGCGGCCAAGGGGGCGGCGGTCGGCCCGACATGGCGCAGGGCGGCGGCCCGGACGGCAGCAAGGCGCAGGACGCACTGGCGGCTGTTCGGCAGATGTTGGCGCAAGCGACCGTGGCCGCTTGAAGCTGGCGGCGCTTCTCGCGCTGTTGATCGCGACCAGCGCGGCTGCGCAGGTCGGGCCTGTCCACGAGCGCGGATGGACGCTCCGGCCCGAGGCGCAAAAGCCAAGTTACTGGGACCGGCAAGCAACCCGCCTGGCGGTTTCGCTCGGCGCTCTCAAGAAGCAGGACCCGGGCCGGCGGGACACCTATGTCCTTGCCGTCGCGGCAGGCGGTGCCCAGCCCCTCTTTGATCATGAAGCCAAGCGCGCGGCCACGGTGCTATCGGCCTATTTCGGCGAAAGCGGCCGGGCGCTGCTCCTGTCCAACAGAGAGCCCGAGACCGAAGTCGCCTTGGCCACGCCGACGAACCTGGCGGGGGCGCTTGCGGGCATCGGTCGGTTGATCGACCCGGGGAAGGATCTGGTCGTGGTGTATCTGGCCGCGCATGGCGCGCCCGAGGCCGCGCTGGAGACGAACCTGCCCGGTTCCCTCCCCCTTCCCGCCATCGACGCGGCGGGTTTGGCACGCGCGCTCGATGCGGCCGGGATCAAGCGGCGCGTGATCATCGTCTCAGCCTGTTTCGCGGGAAGCTGGACAGCGGCGCTGGCCAGCGACACGACTATCGTCATGGCCGCGGCCCGGCGCGACCGGACGTCCTTCGGCTGTGAACTGGATCGCAAGATAACTTATTTCGGCGAGGCGTTGCTCGACGGCGCGATCAGCCCGCACGTACCGCTCGCCACCGCCTTCGCTGTAGCGCGCAAGACGATCGCGGTACGCGAGGTGGCAGAGCGCCTGACGCCACCGTCCGATCCGCAAGCTTCGGTCGGCCGCGCGATGACTATGGTCTGGAACCAGGCGCCCTAGACGTTGCGCAATTTCAGTCGCGGTGCCGTTTCGAGTTCGCCTTCATGCTTGATCAGTTCGCGATATTCGTCCCGCTTTTCGTGAATTGATGCAATGACCGGCCCCATTGCCACTCCCAGTTCGACCAGCACCGCCTCCGACAGCTGCAGCGAGCTCTCCAGCGTTTCGGGTACCGCATCGGTCGCGCCGGCTTTATACAAGATGCCCGCGTGACGCGGATCACGCGCACGTGCGATGATCGGCAGGTCGGGATGGCTGGCGCGGATACGGCGGGTCAACTGCGCCGCCTGTGCCGGGTCGTCCATCGTCAGCACGACGGCGTTTGCGGCATCCAGAGCAATGCGCTGGATCACGCCGGGCCGAGCGACATCACCAAAGGTCACGTTCTTGCCGGCGTGCGCCACGATTTCGGGATTGGCTTCCACCGCCCGCCAGGCTTCGCTCATGCGCGTCCAGCATTTCACCGATCAGTCGTCCGACGCGGCCATAGCCGACGATGATCGTCCTTTTTTCGCCTGTCACATCCTCGTCCTCGGTCCTGTGGTCGAGCTGGCGCGACAGGCGCTTCCCTACGGTCGCCAGCAAGGGCGTGATCGTCAGCCCGATAGCGGTCACGACCTGCCAGAATGCGGCCGCCTCCGGACGGATCAGCGCCGCCTGCGTGGCCGTCGCAAGCACGATCAACGTGGTCTCGGACGGACTGGCCATCAGAAGGCTGGTTTCGGCAGAGGTGCCCGTGCGTACGCCCCCGAGGCGCAGCAGCCCAAAAGTCACACCTGTCTTGACCGCGACGACGGCAGCGACCGCGCCGAGCGTGATTGCCCAGTCCGCGACCAGCGCGCGCAAGATCGACGCTCATCCCGACGGTGATCAAAAAGACGCCGAGCGCCAGCCCCTTGAACGGTTCGACCACGGTTTCGACCTCATGGGCGTAATCGGTTTCGGCGATCAGCAGTCCGGCCACGAGCGCGCCGACGATGGGCGACAGGCCGACTGCCAGTGTCGCGACGCTGGCGAGGATCACGACCAGCAGACTGGCCGCCAGGAATAGTTCGGGGCTCTTCGTCCGCGCGGCTTGGCCGAACAAGCGGGGAAGCAGGAAGCGACCAGCCACGAACATGGCGATAATGACCGCGACCCCGCCCAGCACCGTACGCAGCAGCGCCGTGGAATCGGTCCCGCCCGGGGCAAGGACGCCGAGGGTGAAGATGATCGGTACGAGTGCCAGATCCTCGAACAACAACATCGCCAGCGCGAGCCGTCCGACCGCACTGGCCGTGCCGGCGATCGGCAATACCAGCGCAGTCGACGACAGCGCCAGCGCCAGTCCCAGGCCCAGCGATGCATTGAGGCTGTTGCCGAAAGCGAGGAAGATCGCTGCGATCAGCACCGCAGAGCCCAGCAATTCGGCTGCGCCGAAGCCGAACAATGCACCCCGCATCTTCCACAGCCGCCCGAACGACAGCTCAAGCCCGATCGTGAACAGCAGCAGGATGATCCCGAGCTCAGCGAAGGGCGCGAGGCTCGTCGGGCTGGTGATCGACACATGGAACAACCAGGGCCAGCGATCGACGAGGCTGCCCAGACCATAGGGGCCTACAAGGATGCCGACGACGATGAAGCCAATCACGGGCGTGATGCGAAATCGCGTGAAAGCCGGGATGACCAGCCCTGCAGCCCCAAGGACGACCATCGCGTCCGAAAAACCCGTTGCCGAAGGATCTAATGCCATATGTGCTTGTCGCAAGCAGGGGCGAAAAAGGCCAGCCTAGGACAGCGCCAAGGTGATTGCACGGATCGCGGTGGCGGTATCAGCCGGATCACGCACGCGGATCGAAGCGATGCCAGCCTGCTGCGCGGGATAGTCGTTGCCGCCGGGGTAGATTGCGTCGCCGAGGAAGATCATCGCATCCAGACCGATGCCGCTCTCCTCTGCCAGTCGCCGCAGGCCCCAGCCCTTGTCGACACCTTCCCGGGTGATGTCGATCGACGTGGAACCACCGATGTTGACCGAACGTCCGGGGAGCAGCGGTTGCAGCGCGGCCTGCAGTGCCTTGCGCTTGGCAAAATCGGGATCCCACGCCGTCTTGGCGTCGAGCGGGGCTTCCTGCCCCAGCCCGGAAAACGTGATCTGGGTGCCGCGATCCTCGATCTGCGCGCCCCAGGTCTTTGCAGCCTTCAATCCGGTCGCGTCGACCGCCTTGTCGAGCGCGGTGAGGATCTCGTGGCGCTCCGTGTCATTGAAATCGTCCGCATAGACGGGGTGCCAGGCGCCCTGTCCATCAGGCCGGTAGAGTTTCGCCCCCGTCGTGGGCATGATCCACAGGCGTGCAAAGTCCGCACCCGCCGGCAGCCTGCCGACGACCTGTTTCTGGAATTGCGGCCAATCGCCTCCGGAAATCACCGCGACATCGACGACCTGCAGCAGTCCGACCAGCAGCGCGGCCATCTCGTCCGCGATCGCCTGCTTGCTCTCGGCAAGTGTGCCGTCAAGGTCGAAAGCCACAAGCCTTTTCAATGGTTTAGCCTTTGCTGTTCAAACGCGGCAGGATGAAGCGCTCAATTGCCTCGGCCACCGCTCCGTTATCCATGATCGCATCGGTCGCGAAACTGGCCGCCGCCTTTACGTGCGCGCTCGATTGGCCCATTGCCACCGACACTCCGGCGCGCGCGAACATTGGCAAGTCGTTGTCCGCATCGCCCAGCACCGCCACGTCGGTGAGCGGCACACCGGCGATCTGCGCCAGTTCGGCCACTCCGTCGCCTTTATTCGCCGCTGCGGCGGTGACGTCGAGGTAGTAGGGTTGCGATCGCGCGATAGTCGCGTCGTCGCCCGCCAATTCGCGCGCAATCCCTTCGATCTTGGTCAAAAGCGCATCGTCGTCACTCACCGCCACGAGCTTGTCGGCGCGCGTCAACGCATCGTTCCAGTCGGTCGTCACGGTCGGCTGAATATTGGCGGCAACGACCTCGCGCGGCGTGTGCCGGTCTTCGATCGCATTGGTCATCCACAAACCATCGGCGAACAGCCAGCGCACGACATCGTGCCGGGCAAACAGCGCCGCGACATCCTGCGCAATTCGAGGCGATAGTCGATGCGCGCTGCGGATCGTGCCGTCCGCGTCGAAAATCGTGCCACCATTAAATGCCGCGAACGGACCGGGGAGCTCAAGCGCCCGGGCGATCGGCAGCATCCCCGATGGAGGTCGGGCGCTGAGCAGGCTGGCGGCACAACCCCGGGAGACGAGTTCGGCAAATGCCGCGACGTTCGCCTCAGGCAGCGACTTGTCCTTGCGCACCAGGGTGCCGTCGATGTCGGACACCAGCAAGCGGATAGCCATGCCTATTGCGGCATCTCGGTATGTCCGCCGAAGCCGAAACGCATCGCAGACAGCAACTTGTCGCCGAACGTGCCGTCGATCCGGCTACGGTAACGCGCAAAGAGCGATGCGGCGAGTACGTTGACCGGGGTTCCCTGCTCCATCGCTGCGTTGATCGTCCAATGCCCCTCGCCCGAGTCCGCGACCCTGCCCGAATAGCTGTCGAGGGCGGCATCCTTGGCCAGCGCCGCCGCCTGCAGGTCGAGCAGCCAGGACGAGATCACCGAGCCACGGCGCCACACTTCCGCGATATCGGTGAGATTGAGATCGAACCGTTCGTCCTCGGCGATATATTTGTTGCCACTGCGCGACTTCATGACGTCAAAGCCTTCGGCATAAGCCTGCATCAGGCCGTATTCGATGCCGTTGTGCACCATCTTGACGAAGTGGCCTGAACCCGGGGGGCCAGCATGGAGATAGCCGCGCTCTGGAGCGCTGTCGTTGGGATCGCGGCCAGGCGTACGGGGAACGGTGCCATAGCCGGGCGCCAGGCAGTCGAATATCGGGTCGAGCGTGGCGAAGGCCTCGTCGCTGCCACCGATCATCATGCAATAGCCGCGCTCCAGGCCCCAGACGCCGCCCGAAGTGCCAACATCAACATAATGAATGCCCTTGGCCGCGCTGTCCTTCGACCGGCGAACGTCGTCGCGATAGAAGCTGTTGCCGCCGTCGATGATGATATCGCCTTCGCCAAGGAGCCCGACCAGCGCCTGTACGGTGTCTTCGGTCGGCGCGCCGGCGGGCAGCATGACCCACACGATCTTGGGTGAACTCAGCTTGGCGACGGCGTCTTCGAGCGACGATGCGGCGGTCGCACCCTCTCCCGCCAGCGTTTCGACATTGGGGGCGTTGCGATCGAAACCGACGACGGCATGCCCACCGCGCATCAACCGCCGCGCGATGTTCCCGCCCATACGGCCGAGGCCAATCATTGCCAGCTGCATAATTTGATGTCCTATGCTGTTACGAGTTGGACGAGTTGATCGAGCGCGTCTTCTCGCTCGAGATGGACGATCAGCACTCGCTGCCCGCGATCCATCAGCACTTTCGCGTCGCCCAGGGCTTGGGCACGCTCGACCGTGCCAAAGCTCGCTTTTCGCCCGGGTACCTCGAAGGTCACGAGACGGTTCACGCGTGATGACCAGAAACGCCGCGCCCTTCGGGCCGCCCTTATAGGCCTGGCCCGTCGAATGGAGGAAACGGGGTCCGAACCCGGCCACGGTGGCGCGCTGCGTGCGATTGCGCACGGCGATGCGCATTTTCTCGATGGCCGCCTCATTGGCGGCGTCGCGTTCGATATAGGCCAGAAAACCGGCATAATCGGCGTCGGTGAACAGGCTGGCGAGCTTATCGGGATTGCCACCATAAAAGGCCAGTTCGCCCTTGCTGGCCGCCGACCTCCGGAAGATCGAGCGCGCTCGATTTTTCATAAGCCTCGACCAGGGCCTTGGTCTCGACCTTTGCCGACTTCCACGTCGGGCTGATTGAAAGGGTCGATGCCGATCACCGCCCCGGCGATGGCGGCGGCGATTTCCCAGCGCACGAACTCCTGTGCGATCTGGCACTTGTCGGTCAGCGTGACCCGGAGCACGGGATGTCCGGCTGTCTCGAGCGCGGCGAGTTCGGTCATCGGCGGCTTCGCCTTTCAGCGCGAAGTGCACGAACACCCGGTCATCGCCGTAATCGGCGGGCGTGCCCAGCGGCTCGAGATCGACCGGCACGATGCCCTTGCCAAGCTTGCCAGTGGATTCGGCCACCAATTGCTCAAGCCACGAACCGAACGGTAGCAACGCATCCGAGGCAATGATCGTCAGCTTGTTGCGCCCGCCATCATGTGCCTCGCCAAGGATCGCGCCGAGCTGCACGCCGGGATTGGCGGCGGGTGGCACATCGGGTCCGCAAGACATCGCCATCGTTCGGGCGTTGGCCAGCAGGGCGGCAGTGTCGACGCCAGTCGCTGCGGCGGGAACCATGCCAAACACCGACATCACCGAGTAGCGCCCGCCGATGCTGGGATCGCCATGGAAGATGTGTGCGTAACCATCGGTTTTTGCGGTCTTTTCCAGGTTGGATCCCGGATCAGTAACGGCGATGAAGCGCGATCCGTCCTGGCCCGCCTTTTCGAACCAATAGGCGCGCAAGCAGTTCGGGCTCGAGCGTCGAGCCCGATTTGGACGAGACGATGAACAGCGTGTTCCTGGCGTCGATCTGGCGCTCGACCGTGGCGATCTGCCCCGGGTCGGTGGTGTCGAGCACATGCAGGCGCGGCGACCCAGCGCCATTGCCCAAGAATCCGGCCGATCGACCTCGGGCCCAAGGCTGGAACCGCCCATGCCGAGCAGCACCGCATCGGGATATTTGCGCGCTTCGTCGGCCAACGCCTTGAGCGCGGCTGATCGACCTGTTCGCCCTGCGCCGCGGCCAGCCAGCCAAGCCATTTGGCTTCGTCGTCGCCGGTCCACAGCGATGCGTCGCCCGCCCAGAGGCGCCGGCTCCACGCTCGGCAGTCGCGTTCTTGAGCCGGGCATCGACCGCCTGCTGCAGATTGTCTGGCAGATTTGCATCGAGTTGCGGCGAGCTTGTCGCCGAGGAAACTTGCGCACGCTTGGCCGCGACCGCGCCGTAAAGGGTGTCTGCCGCATCGGCGAAGAGTTTGACGCCATCGGTGACGAGCTGTGTCGTGACGCCGTCAAGGTCGAGGCCGAGGCGCTCGGCTTCTGCCAGGACATGCCGCGCCGCATCAACGTCGGCGGTCAGCGTCTGTGCGACCGTGCCATGATCGCGAAAGGCGTCCATCGTCGCGGGCGGGAGCGTGTCCACAGTATCGGGACCAATCAGCGCATCGGCATAGAGCGTGTCGGGATACGCCTTGTCCTTCACGCCGGTCGATGCCCACAGCAGCCGCTGCGGCTGCGCGCCCTTGGCGGCGAGCTTCTGCCACCGATCCGAGGCGACAATTCCTGCCACCAGACAGTAGGCCAGCTTTGCATTGGCGATAGCAACCTTGCCGCGCATACGCCTTGAGATCGTTGGCGTGTTCATTCGCCAGCAGCGACGCGCTCGTCGATCTTCTTGTCGATCACGCTGTCGATGCGGCTGACGAAAAAACTCGCGACGCTGGCGATCCTGATCGATCGGCTCGCCCTTGGCGACGCGCGCCTCCAGCCCTTCGAGATAGGCGTGCGCCACGGCCTGTAGGCATCGAGCGAGAAGAGCAGCGTGACATTGACGTTGATGCCCGCGGCGATGGCATCGCGGATCGCCGGCGAACCCCGGGAGCGGTGCCCGGAATCTTGACCATCAGGTTGGGCCGATCGACCGCCGCCCACAGCTTCTTCGCTTCGTGCCAGCGTCGCGTCGGTCTCGAGCGCCAGATAGGGAGAGACTTCGAGGCTGACATAGCCATCCTTGCCGTCGAGCCGGTCGTAAACCGGGCGCAAGTCGTCGCAGGCCGCCTGGATATCAGCGATGGCAAGGCTCTCGAACGTCTCGACGATACTTGCATCGGCCTTGGTCAGAAATTCACTCAGGCCGGCGTCATAAGCATCGCCGCTGCCGATCGCCTTTTCGAAAATCGCCGGGTTCGAGGTGACGCCGGTCAGGCCATCCTCGGCGACCAGCTTCCTCAATCCGCCCGATGCAAGAAATTTGCGATCGACATTGTCGAGCCAGACGGCCTGTCCAGCAGCATGCGAGTTCGGAGAGCTTGCTCACGATTGCAATTCCTTTTGGACGTTGTCCATGACGCGACGTGCGACCGTGCAGACATTGTCCACCGTAAAGCCGTATTTTTCCTGCAGCTTGGCGAGCGGAGCCGACGCGCCGAAGGTCGACATCGTAATGGTCGCGCCGTCCATGCCGACATAGCGATCCCAGCCCAGCTCACCGCCCTGTTCGACCGCAACTCGTGCGCGCACCTGGCGCGGCAACACGCTGTCGCGATAGGCCTCGTCCTGCTTCTCGAAGAGGTACCAGCTCGGCATCGAGACGACGCGGCAGCGATGGCCATCCGCCTTCAACTTTTCGCCGCGCATCGGCGACCATCGGCAGTTCGCTGCCTGTGCCGATCAGGATGATCTCGGGCTCACCCTCGCAGTCGGACAGGATGTAAGCGCCCTTCTCCAACCCCTTGGCAGAGTTGTACTTCGTCCGATCGAGCGTCGGCACGGCCTGGCGCGACAGGATCAGCGCAGTCGGCTCGTGCGTGTGGGAGAGCGCGACCCGCCACGCTTCGGCCACTTCATTGGCATCGCCAGGGCGGATGGTGTCGAGCCCCGGTACCGCGCGCAGCGTTGCAAGATGTTCGATCGGCTGATGCGTCGGGCCGTCCTCGCCCACGCCGATGCAGTCGTGCGTGAACACGAAGACGACTGGCAGTTCCATGATCGCCGCCAGCCGGACCGGCGGGCGCATGTAATCGAGGAAGACCAGGAAGGTCGCGGTGTAGGAACGCAGATAGCTGAGCGCCATGCCGTTGGCGACCGATCCCATCGCATGCTCGCGCACGCCGAAATGCATGTTGCGCCCGGCATAGTTGTTCGCCTCGAACGAGCCGGCATTGTCGCCCTTCACATCTGTCTTGGTCGACGGCGCGAGATCGGCGGCGCCGCCGATCAGCATCGGCAGTTTCGCCGCGATGGCGTTGAGCACCTTGCCCGAACTGTCGCGCGTGGCGAGGCCCTTGGCGTCGGCGTCGAAGGTCGGCAGCTCATCTTCCCAGCCTTCGGGCAGCTCGCCCTGCCGCATATCGTCGAATGCGTCGGCCAAAGGTCGCATCCCTGCCGCGCAGATCGGCAAACGTCTGCTCCCATGCTTCGCGCAGCGGCTCGCCCGCGTGACGCGACAGCGTCGTGGAACCCTTCGGCAACGCCATCGGGCACGTAGAACGACTTGTCCTCCGGCCAGCCATAAGCCTGCTTGGTCAGGCGGATATTTTCCTCGCCCAGCGGTTCGCCGTGCGCCTTCTCGCTGCCGGCGCGGGGCGAGCCATAGCCGATCACCGAATGGACGACGATCAAGGTCGGGCTGTGTCGCCACAAGCCTTGAACGTTTCGATCGCCGCGTCGATCGCGTCGGTGTCGTTGGCATCGTCGACATGGATGACCTGCCAGCCATAGGCCTCGAACCGCTTGCCGACATCCTCGTCGAAGGCGAGGTCGGTCGAGCCTTCGATCGTGATATGGTTGCTGTCGTAGACCCAGCACAGGTTCGCGAGCTTCAGGTGCCCGGCGAGCGAGGCCGCCTCGGCCGAGACGCCCTCCATCATGTCGCCGTCGCCGCACAGGACGTAGATGTCGTGGTCGAACAGGTCCTGCCCGAACCGCGCGGCGAGCGAACGCTCGGCAATCGCCATGCCGACCGAGTTGCCGCAGCCCTGCCCCAACGGGCCGGTGGTCGTCTCGACCCCGGTCGTGAAGCGATATTCGGGATGACCCGGCGTCTTCGAGCCGAGCTGGCGGAACTGCTTGATGTCGTCGAGCGAGACCGCGGGCTTGCCGGTTTGCTTCGCCATCGGCATCGATCTCGACCACGCCTGCCAAGTGCAGCACCGAATAGAGCAGCATCGAGGCATGGCCGACCGACAGCACGAAGCGATCGCGATTGGGCCAATCAGGCTTTGCCGGATCGTAGCGCAAGATGCTTGGTCCAGATGGTCCATGCAACCGGTGCGAGCGCCATCGGCGTACCGGGGTGGCCGGAATTTGCCGCCTGCACGGCATCCATCGACAAGCGTGCGGATGGTGTCGATCTGCAGGCGTTCGGGCGAGCCGTCTTCGTGGACGTTCGTATCGGTCATGTTGTGCGCTTTCATCCGGAATCGTTTCGGCGACCAGCCTCTTCGCGCCGGGAGTGACGCGCGTCCAGCCGCAGCAACGCGCCATCATCACGATAGGATGCGACGGAAAGTGCCGACTGAGCGCGTTCGAGCCGCAAATAGCGGATGGGGTTCATGGCCAACGACGACTTGCTCAAGCACAGCGATGTGCTGCTCAAGCCCGATCCGTCGCGGACGGTCGTGCGGCCCTTTCAGCCCAGAATATCCATCCGCGTACGGCGACGGACCGACGAAGCGGGCGACGGCGATCATGGAGCGCATCTTGTCTCTTCAGGGTTCGGCCCTGGAGCGCGAACTGGCCGCACGATGGACTCGCTCGACGCGCGACACCGCGATGTCGATGCGATGTTGCTGCGGCGGTTCGCCGAAATCGCCCGGCAACTGGACGTCGGCGACTCGACCCCGACCGCCAGCGGCTGATCGGCGCATATTTCTCCGAAGAATTTTCGTTCGAAGTCGACGGCGCTTGTTCAATCCCAGCGCGGTCGTTCACCCGATCAGTCGGGCGTCGACGCGAAGGCTGTACGCGCTTCGTGACTGTCACTGCGCGGCATCGGCGAGGGGCATGTCTCTTCGGTGACGCTGCGCACGGGGTTGTGGCATGCCGAATGGCGAGCGTCGATGATTTACGAGGCCAGCCCCACGGCGGTGCCACCGATCATCAGCAAACCGATGGAGACCCGGTGGCCGAACTCGACTGCAGCCAGAGCGAGCATCTGTCGGAGACCGTGCTGTTCCCGACCCTGCCAAGCCAGCGCCAAGGCATCGAGGATATGCGGCTATGCCGCTTCGTCGAGGATGACGGCGCGGTCACCTATTACGGCACCTATACCGCCTATGACGGCCGCACCGCGCGCTCCGAATTGCTGACCACCGAAGACTTCTGGCAACATGACGATGCGGCCGCTGAGCGGGCGCGATGGCCGAGGCAAAGGGCATGGCGCTGTTCCCGCGCCGGATCGGCGGCAAGTTCGCCATGCTCGGGCGGCAGGACAGCGAAAATCTGTGGCTGCAACTGTCAGACGACCTGACTCACTGGGACGGCGGCGAAAAGCTGCATCGAGCCACGAAATACTCGTGGGAATTCGTGCAGATCGGCAATTGCGGTTCCCGCCACTCGAGATCGACGAGGGCTGGCTGGTGATCACCCACGGTGTCGGCACCGTCCGCAATTACTGCCTGGGCGCCGCACTGCTGGACAAGGACGGATCCATCCAAGGTGCTGGCACGAACGCCGCTGCCAATCCTCGAACCCAGCCCGAACGAGCGCGACGGCTATGTTCCCAACGTCGTTTATAGCTGCGGCTCGATGGTCCGCGGGCGCGAATTGCTGCTGCCTTATGGCGTGGCGGACAGCTTCACCGGCTTTGCGACCTGTTCGATCGACGATCTGCTGGCGCGGATGGAGCGCGGCCTAGCCCAGCCGCTCGGCATGCCAGCGGACATGATCGGCGAGAAAGGTCGAGACGAAATAATAGCTGTGGTCGTAGCCCGGCTGCATGCCGCAAGCGTCAGCGGGATGCCCGCGTCGTCGCACGCTTGCGCCAAGTAATTCGGGGCGGAGCTGTTCGGTCAGGAACTGATCCGCCTCGCCCTGATCGACCAGCAGATCGGGCAGGCGCGCGCCATCCTCGATCAGCGCGACGGCGTCATGGCGTCGCCAGGCTGCGCGGTCGGCGCCGAGATAGCCCGCCAGCGCCTTGTGGCCCCACGGCACCTGCGACGGCGCGACGATCGGCGCGAAGGCGCTGACCGAGCTGGTAATTGTTCGGGCAAGCGACAGCCCGATCGTCAGCGCGCCATGGCCGCCCATCGAATGGCCGGTGATGCCGTGGCGCTGTGCATCGAAATTGGCCGCGACCAGCGCAGGCAGTTCCTCGGTGACGTAAGTCCACATGCGATAATTGGCGGCGAACGGCGCCTGCGGTCGCATCGACGTAAAAGCCCGCGCCCAGTCCGAAATCATAAGCGCCATCAGGGTCGTCGGGCACGCCCTTCCCCGCGCGGACTTGTGTCGGGCGCGACGAGGATCATGCCCGTCTCGGCACAGGCCGCGCGAAAGTCGCCCTTGTCGGTGACGTTCGCATGAGTGCAGGTCAGCCCCGACAGATACCAGAGAACCGCGCCGCGTCGGGCCTGGGCGGGACATAGACCGAAAAGGTCATGTCCGTACCCGTGGCAGTGGATGCATGGCGATAGACGCCCTGCATCCCTCCATGGGCGCGGTTCTCCGATACTGTTTCCATCAGACGCGTTGCAGCGCGCAGAGCTTGTTGCCGTCGGGATCGCGCAGATAGGCGAGATACAGCTTCATGCCGCCGCCTTCGCGCACGCCCGGCGGATCTTCGATCGCGGTGCCGCCGGCCTTCGACGCCCGCATCATGCCACGCGTCTGCCTGCTCCTTGGTCATGGCAAAGCCGATCGTGCAGCCATTGCCGTGCGTCGCCGGCTCCCCGTTGATCGGCGGGGTGACGATGAACATGCTGCCATTATGCGCGTAGATCAGGCGACCCTTGGGATCCATGTTCCCCGGCTTGCCGCCCATCGCCGCGAAGGTGGCGTCGTAGAACTTCTTCGAACGCTCGATATCGTTCGAACCGACCATCATGTGACTGAACATATCGTCTCTCTCCTATTGATATCAGTAGACCACGACGCTGCGGATGCTCTCGCCCGCATGCATCAGGTCGAAACCCTTGTTGATCTCGTCGAGCGTCAGGACATGGGTGATCATCGGGTCGATCTCGATCTTGCCGTTCATGTACCAGTCGACGATCTTGGGCACGTCGGTGCGGCCCTTGGCGCCGCCGAACGCCGTGCCGCGCCAGTTGCGGCCGGTGACCAGCTGGAACGGCCGCGTGGCGATTTCCTTGCCGGCTTCGGCCACGCCGATGATGATCGACGTGCCCCAGCCGCGATGGCAGGCCTCGAGCGCGGTCCGCATCACTTCGGTGTTGCCGGTCGCGTCGAAGGTGTAGTCCGCGCCGCCATCGGTCAGCTCGACGACCTTGGCGACGGTTTCCTCGCGGCTCAGACCCTTCGAGTTGAGGAAGTGGGTCATGCCGAAGCGCCGGCCCCATTCCTCGCGGTCGGGGTTGATGTCGACGCCGACGATGACGCTCGCGCCCGCCAGCTTGGCGCCTTGGATGACGTTCAGCCCGATGCCGCCGAGCCCGAACACCACGACATTCTCGCCGACCTGCACCTTGGCGGTGTTGACCACCGCGCCGACGCCCGTGGTGACGCCGCAGCCGACATAACAGGCACTGTTGAACGGCGCGTCCTCGCGGATCTTCGCGACCGCGATCTCGGGCAGCACGGTAAAGTTCGAGAAGGTCGAGCAGCCCATATAGTGAAAGATCGGCTGGCCCTTGTAGCTGAACCGCGTCGTGCCGTCGGGCATCAGCCCCTTGCCCTGCGTCGCGCGGATCGCGGTGCACAAATTGGTCTTGCCCGAGAGGCATGACTTACACTGGCGGCATTCGGGGGTGTATAAGCGGGATGACGTGATCGCCCGGCTTCACGCTGGTTACGCCCGCGCCGACTTCGCGCACGATCCCCGCGCCTTCATGGCCGAGCACGCTCGGAAAAATGCCTTCGCTGTCGAGCCCGTCGAGCGTGTAGGCATCGGTGTGGCAGATACCCGTCGCCATGATCTCGACCAGCACCTCGCCCGCTTTTGGCCCTTCCAGATCGAGTTCGACGATCTCCAGCGGCTTCTTCGCTTCGAATGCGACGGCGGCGCGGGTCTTCATAGCGGCACGATCCTAGGTTGCAGTCCGCCGCTTAGCGCGGTGCAAACGGGCGTCCAACACCGAAAAGGGCGTTGACCCGCGGCGCGAAATCGCGGAGTGGCGCGCGGTGCGGCCCGATGGCGGAGTGGTTACGCAGAGGACTGCAAATCCTTGCACGCCGGTTCGATTCCGGCTCGGGCCTCCACGCTGGCAACGGGCGCGCCAGCCGCTACATTGACCGTCCGAGTCGGCTTGGGGAGGCCTTTATGCGCGCTGCCATCTTGATTGCGACCAGCCTGGCCGTAGGGGGGGCTCCGCAAGCGCGCAATCGATCCGGCCCAGCCTCGCCGACAGTTTTCGCCTGGGTCAAGGCGGTGGCGTGCTGTGCCAGGTCCAATCGCGGGTGCGCGATGCGGCGACGGTCGGAATGTTCGATCGGACCTGGTCGATCGTTTGCCGCGATGCCGCGCGCGCCGTCGGTCAGGTGCGAGCCCTGCGCGCTGCGGCCGACACCAGCCAGCGACTTTCGGCAATCCGCGGCAGCGAAGTGGACTGCGACGGCAGGACGACCGAGGTACAGGTCGCCGATCTGGGCGCCGTCCCTGTCATGCAATGCCGGCTGAAAAGCGCGAACATCGCATATCATGTCTATCAGTATCGCCGGGGCCGGGTCACTTATGTCGCCGAAGGCCTGGCTGGTTATGACAGTGCGCTCGAGCTGGCACTTCGAACAATCGTTTTCGACCGCCCCGTCGCCGGCAAAGTGACGGTCGCCACGACCAACGTCGATGACCCGGTGGCGTTTGCGCGTGTTCAGGCCGGCACGCTCGATCCCGAGCAGGCGCTGGCGGAAGGCTATCGCCGCAACAATAGCGGCAATTACGCCGAGGCCGCCGAATTCTTCGATACACTACAGACGCGCGTTTCGACAGACGATGCCAGCGGACGTTCCGCCGAATATCTGATCAATCGTGCGCTCCAGAAATCGAACATGGGCGATTTCGGCGAGGCCGACGCGCTGTTCGCGGATGCGCACAAGGATTGCCGTCGGCGACCGGGTGCAGACCCGCTTGCGGCGAAATTTCGAAGCGATCCATCTCCTCAATCAGCGCCTTTATGACCAGGCGCTGGCCCGGCTGGACCAACCGGTGGTTCCAATCGGCGCGCAAACCGAATTCGCGTCGAGCGCGATCGAAATCGGGGCGCAGGTCGCCGCCGAAATCAATTCGGGCGTGCCGGTGGCCCAGCGGCTGGGCGCCAGCGAGTTCGAACCAGCTGTCGCCCGACGAGCGGGCCCGCATCCTCGACGCGCAGGCGCGGCAGATTCGCGGCACCGCGCTGCGTCTGAAAGGGGACTATGCCGGGGCGCGCACCGCAATTGGCCGCTGCTGACGCAGAGGCGGTGGCGGTTCGCGGGGGGCGGGTCGTGTCGATCACGCGACTACGCGCGCAGATCGCATCGGACGAGGGTCTTGTGGCCGAAGCAACCGGCGATCCCGGCGGTGGCGAGACCAAGTTGCGCGAGGCGCTGGCGCTGCTCGAAACGCGTTATCCCGAGACCGCTGCGGTCAATGGAGCCAAGGCGCGCCTCGCCGCTTTCCTTTCCGCGCGCAAGGCAAGCGCGACGAAGCGCTGACGCTGTACGCGCAGGTCGTGCAGACCTCGGCGACGACGCGCAACTCGGTCATAGGGTTGGGCAATCTGCTCAATCCCTATCTCGGCCTGTTGATCGACGGGATGGCCGCACGACCGGCACTCGCGGGCGACTTCTTCATGGCCACTCAGGCGCTGGTGCGGCCCGGTGTCGCGGACACGCAGGCAATCCTCGCGCGCGAGCTGAGCGAAGGCGCCGGCGAAGGGTCACGCCTGTTTCGCCAGGCGCGCACGCTGGAGCGCGACATCGAACGTACTCGCGTCGAGCTGGCCACCCTGGTCGCCCTTCCCGCCCGCGATGATGCGTCGAACAATGCGATCGCAACCCTCGAACGCGACCTCAAGACATTTACGGACCAGCAGACCGCAACGCAGGCGGAGCT
Organism: uncultured Alphaproteobacteria bacterium; assembly: GCA_963740775.1. Taxonomy (GTDB): domain Bacteria; phylum Pseudomonadota; class Alphaproteobacteria; order Sphingomonadales; family Sphingomonadaceae; genus Sphingomonas_O. The sequence continues at coordinate 738,138 of CAVUFE010000005.1, forward strand.
TGCGGCGTTCCCGCAATATCGCGCACTTGATGCCTCGGTCCTGACGCTTCCCGCGCTGCAATCGGCGCTGAAGCCAGGCGAAGCCTATGTCAAAATGCTGATCGCGGGCGGCGACGCCTATGCCCTTGGCGTCACCGCAACTGGCGCACGCGCATGGCGCGTGGGCATGACACCGGAACAGCTCGACGCGGCGGTCGATGAAATCCGTTCGACGATCGTCATGGAGGAGAACGGGCAGCTCAATACATATCCATTCGACGTCGCCGCCAGCCGCAAGCTGTTTGTCGCCTTGTTCGGTCCGTATGTGGGCGAGCTGGCAGGAACCAAGCACATAATTTTTGAACCCGACGGCGCGATGCTGCGCTTGCCGATCAACCTGCTCGTTACCGACGACGCGAGCGTCGCCGCCTATCAGCAGCGCACGGCACGGGCCAACGCCGATCAGTTTGATTTCACGGGGGTCGAAATGGCTTGGACGCGGAGCGTCGGTCAGCACCGCAGTCTCGGCGCGATCGTTTCGTGATGCGCGCGGCGCGCCAGCCTCGGCCGCCAAGAAGCAATATCTCGGCTACGGGCAGAACGCGCCGTTGACCGCCAATGTCACGCGCGCCGCATCGCGTGGACTGAGCGGCGCGGGCGCGGTCGATTGCAATTGGCCGAAGGCTGAATGGGACAAGCCGATCAGCGGCGACGAGTTGCGGCAGGCTTCGATGATCGTCGGCGCCAACCAATCGGCAGTGGTGACGGGAGCGGCGTTTACCGATGACGCGGTCATGACACGCGCCGACATCGCCGACTACCGCATCCTTCACTTTGCGACGCACGGGCTGGTCACGGCGCCGCGTCCCGAATGCCCGGCGCGCCCGGCACTCCTGACCAGCTTCGGCCCCGCCGGATCGGATGGTCTGCTGTCGTTCCGGGAGATTTACGACCTGAAGATCGATGCCGATCTCGTCATTCTCTCGGCCTGCGACACGGCGGGCAAGGCGACGATCGCCGCAACGCGCGAAGCCGGGGTGACGACGGGCGGTGGCAATGCGCTCGACGGGCTGGTTCGCGCCTTTATCGGTGCTGGTGGCCGTGCGGTCGTGGCCAGCCACTGGCCCGCCCCCGACGATTTCGATGCGACCAAGCGGCTGATCACCGGCCTGTTCACCGACAAGGGGGACAGCGTCGGCGACGCACTGCGTCAGGCGGAGGTGAAGCTGATGGACGATCCGCAGACCAGCCACCCCTATTACTGGTCGGGCTTCGCGATCGTCGGCGACGGCAGCCGAACGCTTCTCGCCGGACGTTGAGTTCGACACTCAAAGAGCTGCGCCAGACATGCCCGGTCGCTCGGCTGGGTGCGCGCAATCGCCACCGGCGCGCTCTTGATCGCGGCCTTGATCTTCGCCCGCTACAGCTGGGACATTCCGCTGGCGGTCAATTTCGAGCGGGCGCTTTACGACCTACGCGCGGTAGCGGTCGCGCCGCGCGTCGATCAGGACCCGCGCATTGTCATGGTCACCTATACCGACGAAACACTGGCTGCGACTGCCAAGCGTTCCCCGCTCGATCGCGCCATCCTTGCCCGCGCGCTCACTGCCATTGATGCAATGGGCGCAAAGGCCGTCGGCATCGATATCCTGATCGATCAAGCACAGCCGGAGGACCAGCAGTTAATCAACGCGTTCCGGGCGATGCGCACACCTACCTATCTCGCTTTCGCCTCCTCCAACACCAACAAAGCTAATATGCGCGACTGGCAGGAACAGTTTCTAGCCGGATTTCAACGCGCTATCGGTGGCAGCGCAGTTCATCCGGCCAGTGTCTATTTTGCCCCGGACCTCGATGGCACGATGCGGTCCTGGCCAGAACAGCCGGTTGAATTGCCGCCGCTGTTATCCAACGCGATGACCCAAGCGCCGGAAGGCTTGCGTCGTTACAACCGCGCCATCGCCTACCGCCTACCCTCCGATGCAGCGCGGCCGGTCTTTGCCAAATTACCGATCGATGTGCTTGCCAATCCAGAGATTTCCTCGGCGTTCAAAGATCAGATCGCGGGCAAGTTCGTCCTCATCGGCGGGGATATCATCGATACCGACCAGTTCGCGACGCCGATGACTTGGTATATCGACAAGGCCAAGGACTTTAACGGTGTCCCGCTCGAGGACCGTCCGCGCAACGGGCAGACCATCGGCCTCGAAGTTCATGCGCATATGTTGGCGCAAATGCTTGACGGTCGCTGGAAAGCGGCAATGCCCGCCGGGGCGATCTGGGCCTGCGCGTTGCTGATCGTGCTTGCTGGCGCCTTGACCGCGCTCAGCGGACTGCCGGTCTGGGGTGTCGGACTTTTCGTAATCGGGCAGACCGTCCTTTTCGCGCTGCTCCCGGTCGGAGCAGAACGCATGGGCCTCGATACGCAGACGCTGCCGCAATTCGGCTGGGGCGTCGGATGGATCGTCGCCTTCCTTGCTGCCGGCTCGGCGGCGCGCGCGTTGAGCGGTGAGCAGCGCCGGTTTGCGCAGTCGGCGCTGGGCAAATACCTGCCGCGCGATATTGCCGCCGAAATCCTGCGTAACCCCGATAGCCTAAGCCTCACCGGGGAAAAACGCGCGATCTACGTCGTGTTTACCGACCTCGAGGGGTTTACCAAGCTGAGCCATGCGATCGAGCCAGAAATGGTCGCCAAGCTGCTCAACCGTTATCTCGACATGCTGTCCGAGGTGGTCCTCAAACAAGGCGGCACCATCGATAAATTCGTCGGGGATGCAGTCGTCGCCTTCTGGGGTGCGCCGATTGCGCGTGATGATGACGGACAGCGTGCTGTTGCCGCGGCGATCGCCATGCACGAGGCCGGAGAACGCTTTCGCGCCGAAACGCCCGAAGGTGTCCCCGCCATCGGCAAGACGCGCGTCGGCATCCATTATGGCGAGGCCATCGTCGGTAATTTCGGCGGCGAGGGTCGTATCCAGTACACCGCGTTGGGCGACGCGATGAACACCGCCGCGAGACTTGAATCGGCGAACAAGCAGACCAAGACGAGCGTGCTCGCATCGGGAGAGTTGGTGGCGAACGCCGGTGTGCCGGTCTTTCGACCTTTGGGTCGCGTTGTATTGCGCGGGCGTGCGACGCCAATCGCGATCTGGGAGCCCGTTCCGACAATGAGCGGGGAAGATCGCGCCACCTTTGCGCGCACCGTGGCGGCCGCCGTAAAGGGCGATGTCGCGGCGCGGACAATCCTTGCTGAAAGATCCGTTAAGCATCCAGATGATGCTCCGCTGCGTAATTTGGTATATCGCCTCGAAAATGAGGCCGAGGGAGGCTATTTTGTCCTTGATTAAGACCACCACGAAACTTGCCGCGCTTGCCGCGGGAATGATGGCCACCGGCGCGCTGGCCGGCACCATCGTCGTTCGCGCCACCGGCCCGTCCGCCGCGCTTTATCCGGCGGGCAAGCCGATCACCGCTGCCACTGTTTCGCTGAAACCCGGCGACACGCTTGTTCTCCTCGATGCCAAGGGTACGCGGACGATCAGCGGACCGGGCGTGCGTCCGATCGCTGGCGGTGCCGCTGCCGTCGCGCCTTCGGCACTCGGTGCCTTGATCCGCTCAAGCGGCGCGCGCCAGGTGCGCACCGGGGCGGTGCGCGGCGCGCTGACCGGGCCAGCGAAATCGCCCAATTTGTGGTATATCGATGCGACGCGCGGTGGCACTTTTTGTGTGGCAGATCCTGCCGCGACAAGCGTCTGGCGACCCGACATGACTGCCGCCCGCAGCTATACCCTTAGCGGTGGCGGCAAATCGACGACCCTGGCCTTTGCCCCCGGGCAGAGCGTCCGCCCCTGGCCGGTCGCCGAGCTGCCGCTGGCCGCGGGCACGCGCTACCGCCTCGCCGCTGCCGGCGCGACGACCGTCGATATCGTCGTCCAGCCTGTTGGCATTGCCGGTGAGTCGGCAGACGCGATCGGATCCGCACTGATCGCCAACGGGTGCACGCGCCAGCTTGACCAACTTGTCGAGGCCGGCCGCGCCGCCCCGACCGGCTAACCAAGCATTTGAAATAGAATGGCTTAGCGCTTACGCTAGGACAATCGACTGCATCCGCGACTCGTAGGAAACGGGCGCGTGTGTGGTGACATTGGGGTTGGTCGCGCCCTCGGTGTTGGATATGGCTTTCGCGGGATTTATCGCGCGGGGCGCTGGGGGGGAAGCATGCGATCAAGGGGTGGAGCAGTTCTGGCGCTGTTGCCTGCAATGGCGGGTGCGCCGGCGCTTGCGCAGACCGCACCACCCCTGCCGACACGTGAAGAAGTCCAGCGCGCGCCGGTCACACCAACCCCGCCGGCCACCAGTCGCGTGACCATTGAGGGTGACGTTGAACGCGCCCCCTGCCCGCTTGCCGACCCGGCCTATGCCAATGTGCGCGTCACCCTTTCGCAAGTCGAATTTACCGGGCTGGGGCCGGTCGACTCGGCCCTGCTTCGTCCGGCCTATGCCGACGCGATCGGCAAGACGCTTGCCATTGCCGAAGTCTGCGAAATTCGTGATCGCGCGGCGACGATCCTGCGTCGCGCCGGCTACCTCGCAGCGGTTCAGGTGCCGGCACAGCGCATCGAAAACGGCGCAGTGCGGTTTGACGTTCTGCTCGCCAAGCTAGTCGGCATCCAGGTGCGCGGCGACGCTGGTGCGTCGGAGGGTGTGATCCAGCGCTATCTCGCAGCCATCCAGCGGCAGCCGGTCTTCAACGTCCTTGAGGCCGAGCGCTATCTGCTGCTCGCCCGTGACTTGCCGGGCATTGACGTGCGCCTCGCGCTGCGTCCGGCGGGTACGGTACCGGGCGAAGTCATCGGGGAAGCTCGCGTCGTCCGCGTGCCGGTCGAACTGGACGTCAATGTCCAGAATTACGGCAGCAATGAAGTCGGACGGTGGGGCGGTACGCTGCAACTGCGCCTGAACGGCCTGTTGGGACTGGGCGATCGCACCACCTTTGGCATCTTCACCACCGCGCAGGTGCGTGAACAACAGGTGCTGCAGGCGGGTGAGGAAATTCGCATCGGCAGCGACGGGCTGACCTTCGGGCTCGACGGCAATTACGCGTGGACGCATCCCTCGCTCGGGCCGACGATCGATCTTCATTCGCGAACCTTCAGCGCGACTGCCCGGCTGCGTTACCCGCTGGTGCGCCGCCAGTCCCACAACCTTTACCTCGCGGGCGGGCTGGACTTCATCAACCAGACCAGCCGTCTTGGTCCCCTGCCCCTGACGCGGGACCGCCTGCGCGTCGCTTTTGCTCGTCTTGACTACGATATGGTCGATCCGAACAGCATCACCAGCACGCGCGGCTATAGCTATTCCGAACCGCGCTGGCGCTTCTTGGCGGTGCCGAATTCCGTCAAGGGGTCGGCATCTTCGGCGCGTCGAACGGTTGCGGCGCGGCTCCCTTCTCCGCCTGCGCCGGCGCGGGCGTCGTTCCGCCGAGCCGCATCGAAGGCGATCCAACCGCCTTCGTTGGCGCGGCTCTACGCCGCTGCGGCCTTCCGCCCGGTGCCCAAACTCAGCTTCACGATCCAGCCGCGTGCGCAATACGCGCCGCACGCGCTGTACAGCTATGAAGAGTTCTCGGCGGGCAATTACACCATCGGCCGCGGTTACGATCCGGGCACGATCATCGGTGACAGCGGCTTCGGCTTCCGCAGCGAAATCGCCTATGGCTCACTGATCCCGCGCACCGCCAAATCCTTTGCGTGGCAGGCCTATGGCTTCTTCGACGCCGCGTGGATCTGGAACAGGGACAGCGCGTCGAACGGCATCGATCCTGAAAAGCTGCAATCGGCCGGCGGCGGCTTGCGCGTCGCGTTCGGCGATCGGTTTCAGGTCGATGGCACCGCCGCCGTGCCGCTGCGGCGCGCTGGCTTGCAAACCCGGCGCGGCGACGCGCGCTTCCTTCTGACGCTCACAACAAGGCTCCTGCCATGGCGATGATGATCCTCCCCAAGCGTGCGCGGTTGCTTGCCGGCTGCGCCATGGCTGCCGCGATGGCGGGACAGGCGCACGCGCAGACGGTGGCCTACGGCGATCGCGCGCTGCAGGGCGATATCGTCGGCAATCCCGCCGGCGTCTCCATCAATCGCTCATCGCAGTCCGATACGATTACGATCAGCGGGCCCCAGGCGATCATCAATTGGAACCCCGAAACAGGTCAGGGTACTCTCCCCGCGGGGCCCATCACATTTCTGCATGGCGGTTCCGCCGCCAATTTTCGCAGCGCTGCGGCTGATCAGAATTTTACCGTCCTGAACCGCATCCTGCCCTCGGACCCCACGCGGGCGATCAGCATCAATGGCATCGTCAATAGCGCGATCAAGGATAGCGACGGGAATTTCAACCAGGGCGGGTCGGTATGGTTCTATTCGCCAGGTGGAATCATCGTGGGCTCGACGGCTGTGTTCAACGTCGGAAATCTTGTCCTCACCGCCAGCGACATTGATGCCAGCCAGGGGCTGATTGACGCCGGCGGCACAATTCGTTTCCGGGGCGCGGCGGGCAGCACCTCGTTGATCGATATCCGCCCTGGGGCGAGCATCAACGCCCTTGCCGGCGGCAGCTATATGGCTGTGGTCGCGCCACGCGTTAACAATGAGGGGCGCGTCCGGACTGACGGTTCTGTCGCTTATATCGCCGCGCAAAGCGTGGACGTGAAAATCAACGGCGGCCTGTTCGACATCAATTTCGTCAGCGGCACTGACGCGTCGGGCCAAGTCCTTTCCCATACAGGCCAGACGATCGCCGCAACCAATGGCGATTACAGCAGCAAGGCCACCTTCCTGGCCGCGATGCCCAAAAACCAGGCGATTTCGATGTTGCTGGGCGGCGTGACCGGGTACACGCCTGCGGCGGCGGCAGGTTATGACAACGGCACCGTCGTCCTGTCGGCAGGGCTTAACGTCGCGGGTGGCTCTGCAGTCGTTGATTACAACGCGCCCAAGCTTGCCTCGATCACTATCGGGCAGGCCGATGCGACGTCCAGTGTCCGCGCGACGGCGACAGGCAAGATCACACTCCAACCCGGCGCCGGGACGAGCGCGAATTTCGCAGGCGGACTAGCGTTGTTTGGCGGGGATGACCTCCTCGTCAACCTCGACGGCGCGTCGCTTTCGGTCGGGGGCGATCTTAGCATCGGCGCATTCGATCGGCCGGTCGGTGGCAATGCCACTTTGTCGGTGAGCAATTCCGGTTCGGTCGGCGTTGGCGGCAATCTCAGCATCAACGCAGACAGTTCCAGTCAAAGTGTCGCCAGGATCGCTGAGAGCACCAAGGGCGGTAATGCCAAGCTGACGATTGGCTCGGGCGGCGTTCTCTCGACAGGCACTCTTTCGGTCACGGCGAATGCGACTTCGCGTTACGCCGAAGACGCGGGCGGTAGCGCCGTGGGCGGCAAGGTCACTGTCAGCGTTGCCGATTCCCCCGCGGGTAGCAGCCTGACTGCCGGCGACACCAGCCTGCTCGCTAATGGCGTTGGTTCCGAGGCGGGCTACGGCTTGGGTGGGGCCGGGACAGGCGGAACCATCGAATTTACCGCTACGAACGCGCAGCTCGAACTCGGGGCAACGTTCCTGCGTGCCAATGGTACCGGCGCAGCAGGAAATTACACTGGTAATAGCGGCGCAGCTGCCGGGGGCACGATCAACCTGTCGGTCAGGAACAGTCTGGCCACGCTTAACGTTTTGGAGCTTTCGGCTGACGGGCGATCGAATGACGCCTTCGGTCAGGGGGATGGCGGCTCCGCTGCCGGGGGCCGGGTGACGGCGACATTCGACGCGACCGTTCTCAATTCGCCATTCACGGCGACGACGCGCAGCTTTGGCGGCACGGCCTATGGCGGTAATGGGGGCAATGCCAGCGACAATGGCGGGATTTCCCTGTCCCTGATGAACGGCACAACGCTGAATGGCGATCTGTCGCTAACGACCTACGCATTGGGCGGTGACACCTCTTGGAGCTACGATTTCAACGAGGACGGCGTCGCCGAAATCTTCGGGGTCGCTGGGACGGCGAGAGCGGGAAATATCACCCTCAACGTCGCAGGTGCGACAGTCAACGCGCCGAACTCGGTTAGCCTGTTGGCCAGCGCGCAGGGCGGCAACGGGCCGGTTGCGGGCAGCGCGACCGGAGGCCAGATCCAGATCGATTTCGCTGGTGGCGAAATCGCCACTTCAGCATCGTCCACATTCAGCGCTTCAGCTGACGCGATCGGCGGCCGGACCAATCAATATTCTTATTCGACGCCTGTCTTGAGCGCGCGGGGCGGGAACGCGACGGGCGGTACGATCACGCTCAATCAAGGCACGTCAGAAGAAGCGGCCGGCCTCGCTTTCGGCGCCCTCAGTTTCAGCGCAACTGCCAAAGCCAGTGAAATCGGTTACGGCGATGTCGGCAGTCAGGGCTTGATCCAGGGTGGCGTGATCAACGCAAATCTGACCAACGGGTCCATCACGACGACGGATAACGTGACATTCGATGTCAGCGCGCTGGGCAGTAGGGCACGGTCGATCCCCGGCACCGACCCTGCATCGGCAGGGAACGCCACTGGCGGGATGATCAGTCTCAACCTTCGCGGGGTCGCGATTGACGCGAAAGGCATTGAGCTGCGCTCTACCGGTCAGGGGGGCGCGGGTGAAAACTTCATTTATGGCGAAGGTAGCGACGACCAACTCGCCGCAATTGGCGGGTCGGGGACAGGCGGCACGATCGCGCTGACGGCGACCGGCGGTTCCATCAATGGGGATGTGCTGGTCGACGCCTCGGGTCGAGGAGGTGCGGGTGGCAGCGGCGATAAATCGACCGACGGTGCCGCCGGCGGCAATGCGACTGGCGGACTGATAACGGTCGGCTTCGGCGAAGGCAGCGTGCTCAATGGGGGCGTTACACTTCGAGGCGGCGCGTTGGGCGGCGCCGGAGGCGGCAGCTACACTTGCTTCTTCGGTTGCGAACGACCGTCGCCCGCCGGTGGTCGTGGCGGTGACGCTGTGGCCAGGGGCGTGTCGTTCACGTTCTCGGGCGAAAGCTCGACGCTGGGTCTGATCGATCTGGTCGCCACCGCGACGGGCGGTGCTGGCGGTACTGTCGAAAATTATTACGGCATCTTCGGCTCTGAACCTCGCACCGCTGGTGCTGGGGGCAATGCCATTGGTGGAGCAAGCAACATAGGCCTGCTCGGCAGCGCCAACAGCTTTGGCGACATCAGGATGGCGGCCAATGCCGAAGGCGGCGCTGGCGGTTATGGGGAAATTGGCGGCATTGGTGGCTTGCCATCGGCGGCAATCTTGCCCTGTCGATTAGCGATGCTGCGCTGACAGGGTCGTTCCTGACCTTGAACAGTTCCGCATTGGGCGGCGCGGGCGGCGACAGCGAACTTGTCGGCGGCTTGACCGGCGGCAGTGCGACCGCGGGCTCGATCGACATTAAACTTGCGGATAATGCCACCCTTACGCTGACCTCTGACGGTGCCAACTTCGATGCCAGTGCCCTGGGTGGGACGGGCGGCGTGAGCTATGCCGAATTCGGCGTTGGCGGCACGGGTGGCAAGGCTACGGCAGGCGCGCTGCGCTTCGACCTCGACAGCGGCACGTTCGACGCGCGTGCGTCGCTAAACAGCACGTTCAACCTCGGTGCGAGCGGCGGCGCCGGTGCGGACGGGCGCGATGGCTATGGCGCAAACGGGCCATCGTATCGCGGTGAAGGCGGTGGCTTTGTCGATGGTACCAGTGGAGGCACAGGTGGTGACGCTGTCGGCGGCACATTTGCGCTCAAATCACGCAACGGCGCCGCGGCCTTCATTCAGGAATTCACGCTCGATCTTGGAACGCGCGGCGGCAACGGCGGCAAGGGCGGCAAAGGCGGTCGTGGCGCTGATGGCGATGTGGGCGATACGGGTTCGACCGGCGCAGGAATGGGTGGCCGAGGCGGCAATGCCGGTGACGGCAGCGTCGGCGGAAGTGGCGGCAACGGCGGGTTCGGTGGCAACGCCGCAGGCGGCAGATTCAATCTGATCAGTCAGACTGGTGGATCCATCAGTCTCGGCAATCTATCCGTCGATGTTTCCGGAACTGCTGGACGCGCTGGCAACGGCGGGGCCGGCGGCGTGGGCGGCGACGGCGGCGAAGGTGGCTCTGGCGGTTTCGGCAACGGCGGCGAGCCCGGCGGTGCTGGCGGCAATGGCGGCAACGGGGGACTTGGCGGCATTGGTGGCAATGGCTCGACCAGCGGCAACGCAATGGGCGGTATCTTCAGTCTCGACGCCGATGGGGGATCAGTCGCGGTCGGGACGCTCACCGTCGCAGCCAATGGATATAGTGCACCTGCGGGCGTCGCAGGTTCTCGAGGCGTAGGCGGGAACGCCGGCTCAGGCGGGTTTGGCGGATACGACAGCAGCGAGAGACCTCCAGCGCCCGATGGGTTACCGGGGTCTGCGGGTGGCGTGGGTCAAGCGGGTCAGGCCGGGTCGACCGGCGCGGCTACGGGCGGCATGATCACGCTGCGCTCGTCGACGAACACCGGAATTGCGGGATCGATCACTGCCGCCACCACCCGCCTCGACGCCCTCGGTGGCCTACTTGATGGTCAGGTGTTCACGAGCGCCGGCACGCAAGGGATGATCGGCCTGAGCGCAACGGGTGTGAACACCGTGTTCCAGCTCGGCGGATTGACTGCCTACACGATCGACACCGGCGATCTGAACAGTCAGGGAAGCGGTGGAGCCATTAACCTGACGGGCAACGGCGCGACGATGGATCTGGGCACGACCGATCTGGTCTCGCTCGGTGCGATCAACGTCAATCTTACCGGCAGTGCTTCGGTCCGCGGAGGCACATCGTTCACCGCACGGTCGGGCGCGGCGCTCACGGTCTTTCACTCTGCGCGACCCAACGCGAACGACAGCATCAATGCGGGCACGATAACGCTCCGCGCGGGCGACAAGGTGGATGCCGGCCTGGCGCGCTTCGGTGCAGTGAACCTGCTCGATATCGCCGCGGCAAACAATGTGACATTGGGCAGTGCCTATGTGGCGGGCGGTACGCGATCGAATGGTGCGAATGGCCCGGTCGGCGCCGAAATCCGCGTTGCGGCGGGTGCCGATCCCCTGGCGCGGGGGCTGGCCCCCCACTCTGGCAACGTATCGATCGTCGGTACGCTCGACGCCTCCGGCAGCGTGCGGCTAACGGCCAGCAACGACATCATCGTCAACGCCGGTGCCACCGTCGCGACGGACAACCGTACCGCGCTTACCGCCGGTGGCGATGTGCGCGTGGCGGCTGGCGCAAGTCTGGTCGGCGGTCGCGCGCCTATCGCCGAAAGCGGCTACGGCTCAACCTTCAACCAGAACGGCATGATCACCATCGACGCGGGTGCGCCAGTGCGCGCCTTTGCCGTCACCCCTGGCGATATCAGTTCAATTATCATTGGTGGCACGCTGGACGCCCGCGCGGGCGCGGTAACGCTTCGTGGCGCGGCAATCGACGCGACCGGTTCGACCATCGCCTCGCAGCATCTGCGTGCGGACATTTCGGGAGCGACCAACGGCGGCAGTAACGACCTCGGCACATTGCGCCCCGGCTGCACCGAGAGCCGCATCTGCCTCGGCGCGATTACCGCATCGGGCACGGTCGAGATCGGGCGTATCGGCGCGCCGCTCAGTCTCGACGTCAAAGCGGCCTCATTGGTCGATCGGTTCGACGTCAACGCCGTCGGCGATATCCGCTTCGGGGATGGTACGAGTGCCTTTACCGTCCGCGGCAATAGTTTCTTTAACGCTGCCTCGACGAGCGGAAACATCGTGCTCAGCGGTCCGGTGACACTCAGCGGGGGTAACACTTTCACGCTGGCCGGGAACATGATCAATGGGCTCGGCGGCAACATCGTCGCCGGCAACGATCTGGTCCTCAAGGTGCCGGGGGGCGTCGCGGTCACCAACCTCGATGTCGGCGGCCAGCTGCGATATGCGCGCGCAGACAATTCGCTTTATCCTGCGGGCACCGTAATTGGCGACCTCAGCGTTCCCGGCCAAGTCCGCCTAGGTGCCAGCAATGTCGTCTTGTCGGGTATTGACGATCTTACGTTCGGTCAGGTCGTCGTCAGTAACGGGGCGGCTGTTGCCTTGACCTCGACGGGGGGCGGGATCAGCGTCAATTCGATCGGCAATGCACCATTTGGCAAGCCGGGCTCGATCACGGTCAATGCCTTTGGCGCCGTCATGCTGGGCCATGCCGAAACTTCGGGAAATCTGTCGGTCACCGGCGCGAGCTTCACAACCGGGCTGAACTCGATCATCACGCAGGGCGACATTGATATCAATGTTCAGGGGCTCGCCAACCTCGGCAATTCAATGGCAGGTGGCCACGCCGATGTGACCGCCGGCGCGATCATATTCAATTCGCTGACCACTGGTGCGTTTACCCGCCTGGTCGGGAACACGACGATTACCGGGGGAACAGTCACTTCCGGCGCCAATGCCGTAATGACCGCGCCCGACGGGATCACCCTCACCGGGCTCAACGCCACGTCGAGCCAGTTGTTCGCCTACAACGGGCTGGTCGACGTTTCAGGGCTGATCGGCAGCAACGTGTCGGTCAACGCCAATTCGATCCGCCTCGCTGGCGCCGGCGATTTTTCGGCAGACGATCTCAACGCCAGCGACGGGTCGCTGACGCTCGAATTCGGCGGGAATATTGCGCTCGGTTCGGCAAGTGCCGGAACGACGATGGATCTCACCAGTGGCGGCACGCTGCAGTTCTCGCAATTGTTCATTCGTGACGATCTGACCGTGAACGCAGCGTCGGTTTCGGGTGACGCGGTCTATGGCAATGGCGCGAACATGATCACGGCGCCCGGCGGAATCACGATCGCCAATCTGAACGCGGGCGGCGACAGTGGCTCGTTCCTGAAGCGCCAGCAACGGCGATATCGACGTGTCCGAGATCGGCTATGGTGCGGTCGATGCGATCGGCGAGAATGTCTCGCTGCAATCGACGCGCACGCTGCTGAGCAATACCCTTACCGCCACCGCGGGGAACCTCACCCTGCGCGCACCCGATTTCATGTTGGGAACCGCCAGTGCGACCGGTTCGATCGACGCGGCCGCCGATGGCATGGTGAGCTTCACGACGCTGTCGGCTGGCGATGATCTGACGCTTTCGGGATCGATGATCAGCGGCGGCGCGATTACCAATGCTGGGGGCGTGGCCACCTTGTCGGGGATCGACGGTATTGCCCTGTCCGGCCTGAACATCCGAACCGGAACCCTCACGTCACAAGATGGCGCGATCGTCGTCACCGGCCTCGGCACCGGCAGCGTCGGCGCGACGGGTCGCAGCATCGACCTGACCGCGACAGGCGCGCTCAGTGCATTGGCGCTGAACGCTACGGCTGGCGACCTGACGTTGCGCGGCACCAGCCTCAACATCGTCTCGGCCAACGCGACCGGCAATGTGGCCGCCACGGCCACCGCTGGCCGAGTTGGCTTCAATACCCTGCACAGCGACGGCGACCTCATGCTCGCCGCCTCGACGGTCATCGCCGGCAACACCTTGTCGGCGGGCGGCACGGCGGCGCTGAATGCCCCGATGGGCATCACCCTGTCGGGGCTGAACGTCAATGGTCGGGCGACACTGACTGCACCCCTGGGCACCGTCGACGTAGCCGGGCTTGTCGGCAGCAATATCGCGGTCGACGCCAGCGCGATCCGGCTGGCGGGCAGCGGCGCGTTTGGGGCGAGCAGCCTGATCGCCACCGGAGGGTTTCTGGACCTGAACTTCGGCGGCAACGTGGCGCTCGGCTCGGCCAGTGCGGCGACGACGCTGTCGCTCAACAGCGGCGGCACGCTTACCTTTGTAAACCTGCGCGGTGGAACCGGCGCGACGCTCAACGCCGCGACCACGATCTCTGGTACAACGCTGAACGGAGCCGGCACGACCAACGTCATCGCCCCCGGCGGGATCGACATCGTAAATCTGCGTACGACCGGCGCCGCCGCCCTGCAGTCTTCGGGCGCGGTCCGGATCACCAACGACCTCGCGGCCTCATCGCTGACGGCTTCGGGCAGCTCGCTATTCCTCCGTTCGCTTGGCAGCATCGATGCGTCGAGCCTGAATTCCACCAGCGGGGCCATCGACATCGGAACCGCCGGCGCACTCAGTTTCGGCACGCTGACCTCCGCAGGCGCGACGACGCTCACTGCCGGCACGATGGTGACCGGCACGACACTGACGTCGGGCGCCGCCACGACGGTGACGGCGCCGGGCGGGATAACGCTCGGCACGGTGCGATCCTCTGGGGCGACGACGCTGACCGCGACCGACGGCGCATTGCGCGTGAACACCCAAATTGCCGCCAGCAGCCTCGTCGTCGAGGGCAGCTCGGTTTACCTTCGCACGCCTGGCGCACTGAGCTTTGCCAGCATCAGGTCGACGATCGGCGACGTTGATGTTCTCGCGGCCGGCGACCTGACTGCGACCTCGGCCACCGCTGCCGGGGCGCTGATGCTCGCCAGCGGTAGCGGCAACCTCTCGGTCGGCTCGATCGGCGGGCAGTTCAACCCGACGCTTGCCACGCTGACTGCGCCTGGCTCGATCACGCTGGGCGATGCCGCGGTGCGGACGGCCCTCAACCTGACGGCGGGCACGACCGCCACGCTCAACGGCACGATGACGGCACCGACAATCGCGATCCGCTCGGCGGACATCGCCATCTCGACCACCGCGCGCGTCGGGAGCGTCGCCAGCACGTCGCAACTGAGCTTTACAAGCACCGCTGGTACCACAACTGTCGGTGGCAACTCGACCGGCACGGGCTACCGGCTGAGCGAAGCTGAATTTCAACGCGCCTTCGCCAACAACATCACGGTCGCCACTGCCTCCACCGGGCAGCAAAGTGCGGCAATCGATCCCAACGCCACTCCTGCCCTGACGCTCGAAACGTTGAGCCTCAGCGCAGCGGTGCAGGGCCAGCAGGCGACCGGCAATCTCGGCAGCAGCGGTACACTCCGCTTCCAGACCCCCGGTACGCTCCGCGTGACTGGTCCGGTGCGTGTGACGGGTGCGAATAGCGGCAATCGCCTTGAATTGGCGGGTGGCCCGGCGATCCAGGTGCGTCCGGGCGGTTCAGCCGGGCTTGCAAATGGAACCGACCTTGCTGGGACGCTCGTGCTTACCGCGGCGGACATTATCGCCAGCGACACGGCGACGCTGGCCGGTCTGTCGACAGCGATCGATGCGAAGGCACAAAGTGACCTGCTCGGCGCGAACGCTGGTGCAACCGATGACACCGGCTATTTCGCCGCAAACGCAATCGTCGCCAATGTTAGCCACGGCCTGTTCGTTCAGAACAGCGGCGCCGGCCAGGCGGGGGGCGCGCCGACCTATGACCAGCGCCGCGGCCTGACTTTCGGCAGCGGCGGGCTCACCATCTCGCCCGCCGGTCAGACGACCATCACGGTCGCGATCAACGGTCGCCAGGTTTCATCGAGCGCTACTGGTGGCTTTGTCACCGGCGCTTCGCTGGTGCCGGTTGTGCAAGTGACTGGGGTGACCTTGGCAAGCGGCTCTACGATCAACGGCTGCGCGATCAGCAACCCGGCGGCTTGCACGCTGGTTGCCCCACCGCCGCCGCTCGATGGTTTTGATCCCAGCACGATCATCGAGCCGGGCAGCATCGCCCGCGACACCATCGAAACTTCGGACCTGCTCGACGACGAACTCGAAGCTGCGTCCAACGCGATCAACCGACCCAATGTGCTGGTCGAGTTGCCCGGTTTCAGCGCGTTGCTCGGACAGCCCCTCATTGAGGACCCGGTTACCGGTTCGGGCAATGACGATCTGCTAGCGGACAAGGATGGCAAGGCCTGCGATCCGGCGACCGAGACTTGCACGAAGGACTAGGGTTGGCGAAGGGGTGCCATGCCCCCACTCCGCCTGTTCGACAGTCTGTCTCGCTCGGTTCGCGAATTCAAGCCGATCGCCCCGGGCCATGCCCGCGTCTATTCCTGCGGCCCAACGGTCTATCACTACGCCCATCTCGGAAACCTGCGCGCTTATGTCTTCACCGACACGCTGACCCGCGCGCTTCGCGTGTCGGGGCTGGAGGTGACGCACGTCATCAACATTACCGATGTTGGCCACTTGACCTCGGATGCCGATGCCGGGGATGACAAGATGGAAGCCGCGGCCGCACGCGAAAGCCGCAGCATCTGGGACATCGCTGCGCACTACACGCAAGCTTTCAAGGGCGACGTCCACGCCCTGAACATTCACCAACCAACTCGCTGGACCGTCGCCACCGAACATGTCCAGCAGATGATCGAGTTTGGTCAGCGCATCGCCGAAAAGCATTGCTACCCGCTGCCGACCGGCCTCTATTTCGATACGTCGACCATCCCTGATTACGGCCGCCTGGCCGGCCACGCCGCGGGCCCAATCGAAAGCCGCATCGGCGATGTCGAAGGCAAGCGTCACGCATCGGACTTCGCGATTTGGCGCGCTTCCCCGCCGGGCGAAAAACGTCAGATGGAATGGGACTCGCCCTGGGGCAAAGGCGCCCCTGGCTGGCATCTCGAATGCTCGGTGATGTCGATTGATTACCTCGGTGAACAATTCGATATTCACACCGGTGGTATCGACCACCGCGAAATCCACCACCCCAATGAAATCGCCCAAAATCAGGCCTTTACCTGCACGTCTGAAACCGGCGCGAATTGGTGGATGCATAATAATTTCTTGGTGATGCGCGACGGCAAGATGTCGAAATCCAAGGGCCAATTCGCAACGTTGGCGAGCATCGTCGACAAGGGCGTCCACCCCCTCGCCTACCGGCTGATGTGCCTCGGTGCGCATTACCGCAGTGAACTCGAATTCTCGGGCGATAACCTGATCGCCGCACTGACCCGCCTCAAACGGCTCGTAATGCAGATCGAAGCGTTGCGCGCAAAATCGGACGGCGATGTTGTCATCACCGCGCCTGCGCAGGCCCTGCTCGACCGGTTCGAAGACGCCGTGGCCGACGACCTCAATCTGCCAAAGGCACTCCCGCTGCTCGAGGAAACACTCGCAGCCAAGGCCCTGTCGCCCGCGGTGCGGCTGCACATCGTGGAGCAGATGGATCAGGTTTTCGGCCTGCGCCTCGACGGCCTGACCCGTGCCGACCTCCGCGTCCGACCGGTCGGCGCGACAATCGCCGAAGATGCCATCGAGTCTGCATTGGCCGCACGCAAGGAAGCCCGCATCGCAAAGGACTTCGCCCGCTCCGACGTCCTCCGCGACGAACTTACCGCACAGGGCATTGAGGTCATGGACGGTGACCCGCTGGGTTGGGACTGGAGACTAAGCCTATGACCATTGCCGTACTCCCCGCCCCCGCCCGCCCGTTACTCGAACCACATCTCCCACCGGATATCGACGCGCGCTGGTTTTCCTCGAAAGAGGAAGCGCTCGACCTCGTGCCGGATGCCGAGATCGGTTGGCTCGATATGGCCGACAAGGACGACATGGCCGCGGTCATCACGCGCGCGGAAAAACTGAATTGGCTTAGTTCGATCTATGCCGGTGTCGACGGAATGCCGCTCGATCTGCTGCGCGAACGCGGCACGATTTTCACCAACGGCGCCGGGATCAACGCGCTGACCATCGCTGAATATGTCGTGATGGGCATGCTGACCGTGGCCAAGGGTTATGACGATGTCGTCCGCGCGCGCGACCGTTGCGAATGGCTGAACGATTCGCCGGGGAAAATCGAGCTCGCCGGCACCACTGCGCTGTTGCTCGGCGCGGGCGCGATTGGCGGATTGGTGCGCAGCCGTCTTGCTGCATTCGACGTGGCCGTCACTACCGTCCGACGCACACCCGGCGCGGGGGAGCTCGGCCCGAACGACTGGCGCGCGCGGCTGGGCGAGTTTGACTGGATCGTCATCGCCGTCCCCGCCACCGCCGATACCGATGGAATGATTGGCGCCGACGAGATCGCAGCGATGAAATCCAGCGCGGTCATCGTCAATGTTGCGCGTGGCACGGTCATCGATCAGGACGCACTCGTCATGGCCCTCGCTGAAAAGCGAATTGGTGCGGCATTTCTCGACGTTACGACGCCCGAACCGCTACCGCCCGGGAATCGCTTATGGTCGCTGCCCAATGCGCATCTGACGATGCACCTGTCGGGCCGCGCGCAGAACAAGATGTTTTTCCGGGCGACAGAGCGCTTCATCGCCAACCTTGGCCGATGGCAACGCGGCGAACCTCTCGAACATCAGGTCGACTTGCTGCTCGGCTATTGATAGCAGCGTGATCGGTACGGGGGTACGATGCTGGTAAAGGGGATCACGGGGCGAAATCGGGCCGGGCTGGCGGGCGCTCTGCTGTGCGTCCTACTCGCCGCTGTCGCCCTGCTTCTCGCGCTGACATCGAGCCAGGCCGCGCTGCCCAACGACGCCACCCATCTCGGCGTTGCCAGCTGCGGCGGGACCACCTGTCATGGCCGCCAATATGCCGATGGCAAGGTGGTGCGGCAGGACGAGATCCTGCGCTGGCAGGAACCCTCCTCCCCCTCCGGCGCGCACAGCCGCGCCTTCGCTGTGCTCGGCAATGCGCGCGGCCGCCAGATCGCTGCGCGGCTCGGCATCGGCAACCCGCAAGCCGCCGGTGAATGCCTGGGCTGCCACGCCGATCCGGGCAAGCGCGGCGGGCAATTTCACCTGAGCGACGGAGTGGGTTGCGAATCATGCCACGGCGGTGCGCAGAACTGGCTCGCCAGCCATTACGCCGTGGGCGGAACGCACGCTGCCAACGTCGCACGTGGCATGGTTCCGCTCGACCGGCCGATGGCGAAGGCCGCAGTCTGCCTCGATTGTCACTTCGGTTCGGCCGATGGTGGCCAGTTTGTCACGCACCGCATCATGGCTGCGGGTCACCCCCGCATCAGCTTCGAACTCGATCTCTTCTCCTCGCTGCAACAGCATTGGAACGAGGATGCCGATTACGCCGCGCGCAAGGGGCGGACCAACAATGTCCGGGTCTGGGCGGTCGGTCAGGCGATGGCGCTCGACCGCGCGCTGTCGCTGTTCTCGGGCTCGCTGGGACAGGACGGCGCATTCCCGCAATTCTATTTCTACGATTGCCACAGCTGCCACCGCGCAATCCGCGACGGCGCCAGCTTCTCGCCGACCGTGCTGACCAATCCCGGTCGACCGCTGCCGCCCGGCTCGCCGCCGTTCAATGACGAGAACATGATCATGCTGTCGGCGGCGGCGCGCGTCGCGGCTCCAGCGCTCGCCCAGCGCTTCGATGCCGACAGCCGCGCCTTTCACGCTGCAATGGCTCAGGGCCGGCCCCAGGCTGTCGCCGCTGCCGCCAAACTGCGCGCCTCGGCACAGGCGCTGGCGTCGGCGTTCAACGGCGCAAGTTTCTCTCGCCAACAAACCTTCGCCATGATCGATGCGATCGGCAGTGAGGCGATCGCCCCGCGCTTTACCGATTATACCGGCAGCACACAGGCAGTCATGGCGATGGACACGCTTCTCAACGGTCTGGTTTCGCAAGGCGCGGTCAGCAGCGCGTCGGCCACTGGCGTGCGCGGTGACATCAACCGTGCCTACGCCGCCGTTAAGGACCCCAACGCCTATCGCCCGCTCGAATATCGTCAGGCATTGGGCAGCGCGATCAGGGGCATCCGGTCCCTGCGATGAAGCGCGCGATTGCATCACTGACCACGCTGGCCTTCGTCCTTGCATCGTGCGGGGGGGGCTCCGCACCCGACACTGTTGCCTCGCTGGCAGCACCGTCACCGGCCCCGACGGTGGCGCTTTACACGTCGCCTCCTCCGCTTGCGCTGACAGTCGCCGAAGTTCAGCAAATCGTCGCTCAAGCAAGTGCCGAAGCTTCCGCGCGCGGCAAGCCTGCGGTGATCGTGGTGGCTGACCGGGTCGGAAACATCCTGGCCGCCTTCCGCATGACCGGGGCGGCGCCGACCATGCATATCGCGGACGCACCCAATAGGCAGAATGCCGATGTGCAGGGGCTGGACGTCCCGCAGGAGCTGGGTGCGATCGCCAAGGCGCTCACCGGTGCTTACCTCTCAAGCGGCGGAAACGCGTTTTCAACGCGCACCGCCAGCCAGATCGTGCAGCAGCATTTCCCGCCTGCGCCGAGCACCGTCGGCCTTGAAAGTGGGCCGCTTTATGGCGTTCAGTTCAGCCAGCTCCCCTGTTCGGACTTTAACACGCGGTTCGGTGTCGGGTCTCCGCTGATTGGCCCAAAGCGGTCGCCGCTCGGCCTGGCAGCAGATGCCGGTGGGTTCCCACTTTATAAGGACGGGGTCCTCGTCGGCGGGATCGGAGTGATGTCCGACGGCGTCTACGATTTCGACCCGAATATCCTTGATGTCGACGCTAGCGATGACGAGGCGATCGCCTTTGCTGGCACCATTGGTTTCGATGCGGCCGCTTCGATCACTGCAGACAAGATCACGGTCGATGGCACCTCACTGCGCTACAGTGATGTGACCCGTGCCAATCTGCGGCGCAACCCGGCGGCACCGCCCGGCTTTGCCGGTCTGCCGGGAACGCTCGTCGCGGTCGGTGGCTTTGCCAGTGCGGCGGTCGTCGCCGGAACCCCTTATGGGACCGAAGCCTCGGGCATTCGCGCGTCCACCACTGCGGAATTTTCCAATCGTGATGCCTTTGTCTTCTCGGATGGCGCGGGCGGCAACCGATATCCCGTGCGCGCCGGCACCGATGGGCTGATCACCGCTGTGGAGGCACGGACGCTTCTGGAAGAAGCATTCACGATCATGAGCCGCGCGCGCGCCCAAATTCGACGCCCGCTGGACAGTCGGGCACAAGTGACGATCAGCCTGGTCGACAGCACCGGCGCCGCACTCGGCATCATACGATCGCCCGACGCGCCGATCTTTGGTTCTGACGTGTCACTGCAAAAGGCGCGCACAGCTGCCTTTTTCTCCAACGCCGCCGCCGGTGCGACGCTTGATGCCGATCCCAGCGCCGATGTTCGCGCCTTTGCGGCGGCGGCGCGGGCGTTTCTGGGTCCGTCTGCGCTGACCGGTCTTTACGCATTTACCGATCGCGCCAATGGCAATCTGCATCGCCCCTATTTCCCCGATGGCGAAATTGGTCGCCCTAACGGGCCATTTTCGCGCTCCATAGCGCGCTTCAATCCATTTTCTACCGGTTTGCAGAGCGCCTTGATTGCCGGCGACCTCGTCAATGTACTTGGTGGTGGCAACCCCCTGCGCTGCACATCGACGCCACGCTTGGCCAATGGCATTCAGATTTTTCCAGGTTCGGTGCCGGTCTATCGCGGCAACGTCTTGGTCGGGGCCATCGGTGTATCGGGGGACGGCATCGATCAGGACGACATGATCGGCTTTCTCGGCGCATCGAATGCCGGCGCCAAGCTGTCGACAGGCATCGGCAACGCTCCTGCGGCCATGCGATCGGACCAGATTGTCGTCGCACTCCCGAATTCGCCCGGCGTCCGCCTGCGCTATATTTCCTGTCCATTCGCGCCGTTCCTCGACACGAGCGCACAGAATGTATGCGAGGGGCGCTGAGTGTTCGCGTTGCTTCTCGCCGTCCAAGCCGCGCCCATCCCTCCCGCGAACGCGACAGTGGCGGCGGCTGAACTTCCGCCACCTCCGCCGGAAGTGACGCCCGACGATGCGCTGATCGATGGCCGCCGTCGCCCCGGTTTCAACCAACCGCTGCCCGACCGCATCACCCAGGAAAACAGGGATGCTGTCGCGCCCGCCCCCACCCGAAGCCTTTCCGCCCGACAGTTATGATCTTGCGATCCCCGATCGCTGGCGTCTGATGAAGACCCTGTGCGGTACGCTGGCACAGGACCCCAACGCTCGCGGCATGTGCGGCGCCGTGGGCCATTCGACCCGCGATCCATATCACCAGAACGTGCTCAAGGGTGACCGGCCCTTGTGCATTTCCAGCGAAGAAGACCGCGAACACCGCAAGGCGGCCGGAATCCCGCGCTGCCTGACGCCGTCGTTCCTGCATCACGACGACTGGTTTCTCGTCCTCAAGCGCGATCTCCGATACGGTCGTCGAGCCGCGCAGCTTCCCGATCCCGGTCGGCGTCCAGACGACCACCCGTCCGGGCAGCCTCGACGTGTTCGGACGCAGCCACAGTCTCGTCCTGTCACAAACCTTTCTCGCCGGGTTCGACCTGTTCAAGGGGTCGACCGCCTACAAGCCGCCCGAAATCGAATATAAGGTGCAACTCGCGTACAATGTGAATTACGTCGACGTGCCCGAACGGCGCGTGCTGGATGTACGCCCGTCGGTCCACAGCCATCGCTTCGATCACTTTCTCGGGGTGCAGGAAGCGTTCGTCGATTACCATATCCGCAACACGTCGGACCGGTACGATTTCGACAGCATCCGCGTGGGCATCCAACCGTATCAACAGGATTTCCGCGGCTTCCTGTTCCAAGATTCGCAACTTGGCATCCGCCTGTTCGGCAACCGCGACAATAATCGGTGGCAATATAATCTCGCCGCGTTCCGGCGGCTTGAAAAGGACACGAATTCGGGGCTGAACAGCGTCATCGATCGTCCGCGCGATGACTATGTTTTCGCCGCCAATGTCTATCGCCAGGACTTTCCTGTCGTAGGGCTGACCAGCCAGCTTTCCGTCACGTACAACCGCAATCGCGAGGGCGACGAGATCGAGGTCGATACAATGGCTTTCCGGTACGTCCCGCGCTGCTGGGTGACCTGCGCGGTCGCGACTATGACGTCACGTATATCGGCTATTCGTTCGACGGCCACATTGGCCGTATCAACCTGACCGGCAGCGCCTATGGCGCGTTCGGCAAGGACCGGAACAGCTTCTTCACGTCCCGCCCGGCGCGCATCCGCGCCGGCTTCTTCGCTGCCGAAGCCTCGCTCGATCTCGACTGGATACGGCTTCGCGCCTCGGGCCTCTATGCCACCGGCGATGGCAAGCCTACGACGATCGCGAAAGCGGCTTCGACGCCATCTTCGAAAACCCGATCTTCGCGGGCGCCGATACGAGCTACTGGATCCGCCAGACCATCCCGTTCGCGGGCGGCGGGCGCGCGGTCAGCGTCAACGGCCGCAACGGCGTGCTCAACTCGCTGCGATCGTCGAAGGAACAGGGTCAGTCGAATTTCAACAATCCCGGCACGATGCTCGCGGGCGTCGGCTTTGATGCCGATGTCACAGCCGAAGTTTCGCCTGTCGGGCAATTTCAACCAACTGTGGTTCGAAAACACCGCGACGCTCCAGGCTTTGAGGTCCGAAGGCAGCATCCCGCGATCGATCGGCACCGACGCCAGTCTGGCGGCGATCTGTCCGGCCCAAGGCGATCCAGAATGTCGTCTTCCGCCTGTCTGGCGCGGTGCTGCAACCGTCGAAGGGGTTCAAGGACCTGTTCACCAACAGCCGGCGTGACGCCCGCTATTACAGCGTGCTGTTCAACGCAGTCGATCAGCTACTGATGCGCCGCCTGCTCGTCTCTCGCCCTTCTGCTCGCTCGGCGCTCCCTGCGGTCAGCCTTGCTTCGGACGCCGAAAAGCCGGTCAAGCGCGCAAATATGCCGCTCGCGCCGCCTGCACCGGCCACGCAGACGCCGGAGGAAGCGGCCGCCAAGACCAATGGCTGCCTCAGCTGCCACACCGCCTCCGACGCCCCGTCGATGCACAAATCCGACGCGGTCGTGCTGGGTTGCGCCGACTGCCACGGCGGCGACGCTACCGTCACGCTGGCCGATCGCGGCCTCAAGCCGAACGATCCCGGTTACCAGGCAGTTCTTGCCAAGGCCCACGTACTGCCACGTTTTCCTAAGGCGTGGCACTGGCCGTCCTCGGCCAATCCGCGCGCCAGCTACACTCTGCTCAACAAGGAATCGCCCGAGTTCATCCGCTTCGTGAACCCGTCGGATTACCGCGTCGTGCGCGAAAGCTGCGGCGCCTGCCACATGGACACGATCCAGGCCGCCGAACGCTCGATCATGGCCTCGGGCGCGATGCTGTGGGGCGGAGCCAGCTACAATAACGGCATCGTGCCATTCAAGAACTACGTCTTCGGCGAGGCTTACACGCGCGAACGGCGAGCCCGCGAAGATCGTCGTCGCCCGGCGATCCTGCCGGCACCGTCACGCGCCGAGCAAAAGGCGCGCGGTGCCCTTCCCGCACTCTATCCGCTGCCCAGCTGGCACGTCGTCCCGCCGGCGGACATCTTCCGCGTGTTCGAACGCGGCGGGCGCAACATCAACACCGGCTTTGCCGAAGTCGGCCTGCCCAATTCGCTCGGCAGATCCAGCGCCTCGAGGAACCTGGCCGCCCCGATATCAAGCAATCCAATCGCGGTCCCGGCACCGGCCTGCGCGTCGCGATTCCCGTGCTCAACATCCACAAGACGCGGCTGAACGACCCGTTCACCTGGTTCCTCGGCACCAACGACCAGCCGGGCGATTACCGCTCCTCGGGCTGCGCCGTCGTGCCACGTCGTCTACGCCAACGACCGCGAGCCGCGCCATTCGTCGATCTGGTCGAAATATGGTCGCGACGGGCAAACCGCGACGGTCGACCCGACGATCAAAGACAAGCTCGAAGGCCCGCCCGACCATCACGACGTGTTCGGCGACGTCGCTGTCAATGGCGACAGCCACCGCGAACCCGGCCAGAAGGAAAAGGGCCACCCGGTCGAACACGCTTTCACCCGCGCGATCCCGACCAGCCAGTGCATGACCTGCCATATGCACCAGCCCAACATCTTCCTGAACTCGTTCCTCGGCTACACGATGTGGGATTACGAGTCCGACGCGCCAAAGATGTGGGGCGACAAGCAGATGTACCCGACGGCCGAAATGCGCCGTCGGGTCCTCGACCGAAACCCTGAAATGGCTGCGAGCCACGCGCCCTGGGCCGACCTCGACGTCCTGCGCAACGTCTACGACAAGAATGCCGAGCTGAAGGACACCCAGTTCGCCGACTATCACGGGCATGGCTGGAATTTCCGCGCGATCTTCAAGCGCGATCGCGAAGGCAATCTGCTCGACGCGGACGGCAAGATGGTCTCGCCCGACGATCCCGAGAAATTCCGCAAGAACGGCGAAGACAAGTTCGTGCCCATCGGCACCAACCCCGGCAAGACCGTCCACATGATGGATATCCATGCCGAAAAGGGCATGCAGTGCGCCGATTGCCATTTCGCGCAGGACAATCACGGCAATGGCCTGATCATGACCGAAGTCGCCAACGCGGTGGAGATCGGCTGCAAGGATTGCCACGGCACCGCCGACAAGCTGCCGACCTTGCTGACCAGCGGTCCCGCCGCGCCACCCAGCGGCACCAACCTGACGCTGATCCGCAATCCCGATGGGCAACGCCGCTTCGAATGGTCTAGCGACGAAACGGGCCGCCAGGTGCTGATCCAGCGCTCGGCCAGCGACCCCAAGCTCGAATGGCGCGTTCACCTGGTCAAGGACTCGGTCGATCCGACCTATCCCGGCTTCAACATCAAGGCCGCCCGTGCCAAGCTGATGGGCGGTGCAGCAAAGATGGACTGGGGCCCGGGCATCCCAGCCACGCAGCGCGCGCACGGTGACGACAAGATGACCTGCTTCACCTGTCACTTGTCATGGACCACATCCTGCGGCGGCTGCCACCTGCCGATCGAGGCCAACTGGAAGACGACCAGCCACAAATATGGCGGCGAGGAAACGCGCAACTGGGCCAGCTACAACCCGCAGGTCGCGCGCGACGACATGTTCCAGCTCGGCCGTCATCAGACCACCAAGGGCAACATCATCGCGCCGGTGCGCTCCACCTCGGCGCTGATCCTCAGCTCGACCAACGTCAATCGCGAACGCATCTACGTCCAGCAGCCGCCAATTTCGGCGGTGGGTTTCTCGTCACAAGCGTTCGCGCCGCACTTCCCGCACACCGTCCGCACGACCGAAACCAAGACCTGCTCCGACTGCCATCTGTCCGTGAACGACGACAACAACGCGATCATGAGCCAGCTGATGCTGCTGGGTACCAACTTCGTGAACTTCGTCGGCATGAATGCGTGGACCGGACTCGAAGGCGGGTTCGAAGCGATCCGCGTCACTGAATGGGACGAGCCACAGGCGGTGATAGGCTCCTACCTTCAACGCTGGGCCTACCCCGATTTCTATAAGCAGCATGTCGAGCGGAATGGCCGCGAACTGATCAACTGGACACGCGGCAAGATCTTTGATGGTAAACTATCGGGTGAAACCGACTCTACCGAGCAATTCCGCAACGTCGTGCAGAGCACGCCGGACGCGGCCAATTGCCTGCAACTGCGCGGCGAATATATGTTCGTGGCCGAAGGACGCGGCGGCTTCCGCGCCTATGACGTCGCCTCGATCGGCAACAAGGGTTTCTCGAACCCGATCGTCAGCGCGCCGTTCTCGCCGCTGGGTCAGAACCTGCAAATCGACAGCGCCAACGCCACCTGCATGGCGCTACCTACTGACCAGCCGATCGCCCCCACGCGAAACACGCAGGCCATGCGCGACGCCAATCAGGAACAGGCGTTTCATCCGATCTACCACTATGCCGTCGTCACCGATGCGGTTGAGGGGCTGATCCTCGTCAACGTCGATACGCTGGCCGACGGCGAATTCCGCAACAACCGCTTCACGCGCGCCGCAACGTGGAACCCCGGTAACGTCCTTGCCGGTGCGCGGCACATCACGCTCGCGGGGCATTTTGCTTACGTCACGACCCCGCATGGCCTTGCCGTTGTCGATCTCGACGATCCCCTCAAACCCCGGCTTACCGCCGAAATCCCGCTTGATGATGCGCGCGCCACGGCGGTCCAGTTCCGCTATTTGTGGGTGACGACGCGCCAGGGGTTGAAACTGTTTGACGTCACCGATCTGGCGCATCCGCAGGCACGACCCTCAGGCGACGTGCCGCTGGCCGACGCGCATCGCCTCTATGTCGCGCGGACCTACGCCTATGTCGCGGGCGGGGCCGAAGGGCTGGTCATCGTCAACGTGACCAAGCCGATGGCGCCAATAATCTACCGCAAGGAAAGCTTCGGCGGAAAGATGAACGACGTGCGTGACGTCATCGTCGGCAGCACCAACGCCTCTCTGTTCGCCTATGTGGCCGACGGCCGGAATGGCCTTAAGGTGATCCAGCTGACCAGCCCGGCGAGCCAGCCCAATTTCTACGGCTTTTCACCCGCGCCGATACCCGAACTGATCGCCTGGGCGCGGACGCCATCGCCCGCGCTGGCAATGAGCAAGGGCCTCGACCGTGACCGCGCGGTCGACGAAACCGGCGGTCAGATCGCCGTGTTCGGCCGCCTCGGCAGCCGGCCATTCACTCGCAGCGAGATGAACCGCCTGTT
This sequence comes from uncultured Alphaproteobacteria bacterium, assembly GCA_963740775.1. Taxonomy (GTDB): domain Bacteria; phylum Pseudomonadota; class Alphaproteobacteria; order Sphingomonadales; family Sphingomonadaceae; genus Sphingomonas_O. The sequence goes on from CAVUFE010000005.1 coordinate 765,544, forward strand.
CATCGGCCCGCGCGGCATTCCCTACAAAGTGGTCGATAACGCCAGCATGGCGAATTACGTCAAGTAGATCGGGGCGGGAGATCGCTCTCCCGCCCCGCAATGCTATGCGTTGATTAACATTCGCGCGCGCTTGCGCAACGCCAGCCCGAGCAAGCCGAAACCCGCCATTAGCATCGCCCATGTGCCCGGCTCGGGGATCGCCGCGATCGACTGCGCGCTCAGCCCGGCCAGATCGCTATCCTTGAAGCCGTAAACGAACACCCGGCTCGGCCCCGCATCCCCGGGGACGAAGTCATTATCGTTGGCCACGAACAGCGTGTGGTAGGTGGCACCGTCGAACATCACGTCTTGGCCAAAAGTGATACCTTCGATCTTTGACGGCACCTGCGTCGCGCCACCCAGCGCCGTCGATAGGCTCGGCAGTAGGTCGAGGAACAGCGTCTTTCCGACCGACGCATTGGCGGCTGCGGCACCCGAAAGATTGGTGATATCGATAGCGCCCGACAGGTCGATGCGGAACAACTGCTTGACGACCGCGGCGCTGCCGTCGCCCCGCCCCTTGCCGTCGCGCTCGTCGATGAGGAATTCGTGATCGTTGATCGCGGTGATCTCGCTGACGCCCGAGCCGCTGGTCAGCTTGTAACCAAACTCCTTGGTCGCACCTGTCGCGATGTCGATGGTCACGATCCGCACCATTTTCTTAGTCGCGCTCACCGACGCGTCCTGCGCCAGCGGCGCCTGCATGATGCCGACTAGCGTCTTGCCATCGGGCGTGATGGCCAGCCCTTCCATCCCCTTGTTGGCGACGCGGCCCACGGTGTTGCCGCTGATTTCCGTATCGCCCTTCGATGACAGGTTCGGTGCGGCCAGATTGCCCGGCAGGTCATAAGTGCGCATCAGGCTGCCAGTGCGACGATCGAACTGGCGGACGTAGGGGCCGTATTCGTCGGACACGAACACGCTGTTGCCGTCATTCGACACGCGCAGCCCTTCGGGATCGAATCGTGCATTGGCGGGATTGAGCGAGTTGCCCGGTCCGAAATTGTCCGACCGACCGCTGAAATAATATTTTCCGGCGCTGTTCTGCGCGGGCGCGGCGCCGGGCGCATAGGTCAGCGCGGTCGGGCTGGACAGCAAGGTGGTGCCTTGCAGGATTGGCGTCAGCGAGAAAGGCAGAGCACCTGTCGATGATGCCTTCAGCATCAGGTCGACCGTGTGAAAACGCGAGATGTACGACGTCGTGTCGTCGAGGTTGGCATTCCACGGCGTTGCGTTCGGCCCACGATCGGGCGCGAACAGAAAGGTCGATCCGCCCGCGTAAGCCAGTGCCGAACCGATCCCGCCAAAGATGTTGGCCTTGAGCCCATTCTCCAACGTGCCGGTCAGTCCCGAGCGATCGACGACATTCTTGAAATCGCCGATTGCGAGCAAACGGACGTCGGCGTGGGCCGCCGTCGACAACAGGCAGCCTGCAAGCACCGCCGCCGCGAAAATGTTGCGCATTGAAATCCCCTATCTCGACCGCGCGTCATGCGCGGCGTGGGAAAATCGTTAACCATCGTCGGTGACGGTCGGGTGGCAATCATGTGACGGTTTGGCGACTCTGCGCTGCTGTTAAAGCATGGCCATCCCGCCATTCACGTGCAGCGTTTGGCCGGTCACATACCCCGCCTCGCGGCTCGCCAAGTAAACGACTGCCGCAGCAATATCATCGCCCGTTCCCATGGCGCCAGCCGGAATGCGCGCATTGAGCGCGTCCTTCTGCGCGTCGGGCAGCACGTCGGTCATTGCCGTCGCGATAAAACCCGGCGCGACGCAATTCGCCGTTACCCCGCGGCTGGCGAGTTCCTGCGCCACCGACTTGGTCATCGCGACCAGGCCGCCTTTCGACGCGGCATAATTGGCCTGGCCGGGATTGCCTGTGGTGCCGACCACGCTGGTCACGGAGATGATCCGTCCGAAGCGCGCCTTCATCATCGGCTTGGCCGCAGCGCGCATTAGGCGAAACGCGGCTTCAAGGTTGACGCCGATCACCGCCGACCATTCCTCGTCCTTCATCCGCATCAGTAGATTGTCGCGTGTTACCCCGGCATTATTGACGAGGATGTCGAGCTTGCCGCCCAGCGCCTCGACCGCCTGTGGCACCAGAGCATCGACCGCGTCGGCATCGCTCAGATTGCACGGCAGGGTCACTGCACCTGCCAACCCCTGCGCCGCCTCGGCCAATTTCTCCGCGCGCGTGCCCGACAGCGCGACCCGCGCGCCCTGCTCCGCAAGCGCCTTTGCCACTGAAGAACCGATGCCGCCACTCGCGCCGGTCACGAGCGCGGTCATTCCGGTCAAATCGAACACCTTCAAATCTCCTTCGCCAGTGCTTCGATATCGTCCATCGAAACGACATTGCGCGTCACCATGTCGGGCGCGATGCGCTTGACCATCGGCCCCAGGACCTTGCCACCGAACTCGACCACCTCGGTCACACCCGCCGCCCACATCGCCTCGACGCTTTCTCGCCAGCGCACCGTGCCTGTGACCTGTTGCACCAGCAGGCGCTTGATTTCGTCGGGATCGCTCACTCGCGCGGCAGTGACATTGGCATAGACCGGCACCAGCGGCGCCTGCATCGGTGCCTTCGCCAACGCGGCGTCCATCACGTCCGCCGCGGGCCCCATCAGTGAACAGTGGAACGGTGCCGATACCGCCAGCGGCAGCGCCCGTTTGGCACCGCGCTCCTTGGCCAATTCCATCGCCCTCGCGACCGCACCGGCATGTCCGGAAATGACCACCTGACCACCACCATTATCATTGGCCGCCTGACACACTTCGCCTTGCGCCGCCTCTGCCGCGACTGCCGCAGCGGCATCGAAATCGAGACCCAGCAGTACCGCCATCGCGCCTTCGCCGACCGGCACCGCCGCCTGCATTGCCTGCCCGCGGATCCTGAGCAGCCGCGCCGTCGTCGCGAGGTCGAGCGCTTCGGCCGCGCATAACGCCGAATATTCGCCGAGCGAGTGGCCCGCGACGAAATCCGCCTTCTCGCTCAAGCGCACACCGCCGCTTTCCAGCACCCTTAGCACAGCAATGGCATTGGCCATGATGGCCGGCTGGGCGTTCTCGGTCAGCGTCAGCTGATCCTCCGGTCCCTCGCGCATCAGCCCGAACAGATGCTGCTCCAGCGCGTCATCGACCTCCTGAAACACCGCCCGCGCCTCGGCGCTCGCATCGGCCAGCGCCGCTCCCATGCCGACCGCCTGGCTACCCTGCCCCGGGAAAATGAATGCGCGCATCGAACTCTCCTTTGCGGTGCGGCTCTAGGCGGCACCCCCGACACGGCGCAACCTCGCGGCGGTCGACAGGGAGTCAGCCAGATCTATCTCCCTTGGCTCATTCCCATATCCCCATTGCTTGTCCCGGCGATCATTTTGTAGCTACGAAAAGTCCATTGCCTTGCGATGCTGCCCAAAAGTTCCAATGTTCCCTTTTTGTACCGAAACAGCGTAATTGTCAAGCTAAATCTGCAAACCTTGCCTTTCGGTACCCCGCCCGCTACAGGCCGCGCTTCGAAGAAGGCCGGAGGGGCGTTCCGCATGGTGCGGCGTCAGCGATCGGCATATGAAGGACTAGCGAGATGGCTCTTTACGAGCATGTGTTTCTCGCGCGTCAGGATCTGGCCCAGGCCCAGGTCGACGCGCTGGCGGCTACCGCCACCCAGATCATCGAAACCGGCGGCGGCAAGGTTGTGAAGACTGAAACGTGGGGCTTGCGCAGCCTCGCCTATCGCATCGCCAAGAACCGCAAGGCGCATTACGTCATGCTCGAATTCGAAGCGCCCGGCGCGGTCGTGATGGAGCTGGAGCGTCAGACCCAGATCAACGAAGACGTGATCCGGTACATGACGATCAAGGTCGACGCCCATGAACAGGGTCCGTCGGCGATGATGCGTCGCAACGAGAGCCGTGAGCGCGAGCGCGCCGAGCGTGGTGAGCGCCCCCGTCGCGACCGCGACGATTACGCGCCCGCAGCGGCTTAAGGAGATTTAGACAATGGCTCGCGCATTTTTCCGTCGCCGCAAGTCCTGCCCGTTCGGGGCCAAGGACGCGCCGAAGATCGATTACAAGGACGTTCGCCTACTTCAGGGCTTCGTCTCCGAACGCGGCAAGATCGTGCCGTCGCGTATTACCGCCGTTGCTGCTCCCAAGCAGCGTGAGCTCGCCACCGCCATCAAGCGGGCGCGCCACCTCGGCCTCCTCCCCTACGTCGTCAAGTAAGGATTGCGAACATGGAAGTAATCCTGCTCGAACGCGTCGAAAAGCTTGGCCAGATCGGTGACGTCGTCACCGTGAAGAATGGCTTCGCGCGCAATTTCCTCCTGCCGAACAAGAAGGCGCTCCGTTCTAACGCGGCCAACCTGAAAGTGTTCGAGGCGAACAAGGCGAAGATCGTTGCCGACAACGAGACGCGTCGCGGCGAGGCCGAGAAATCGTCCAAGTCGATCGACGGCAAGTCGGTGACCCTGATCCGTCAGGCGTCGAACACCGGCCAGCTGTACGGCTCGGTCGCGGTCCGCGACATCGTCGAGGCGCTCGAGGCCGATGGTGCCAAGGTTGCCAAGAACCAGGTGCTGCTGCCCAACCCGATCAAGGCGATCGGCGTGCACACAGTGCGCATCCAGCTGCACCCCGAAGTCGCGGTGACCGTGAAGGTCAACGTGGCGCGCAGCCCCGAGGAAGCCGACCTGCAGTCGCAGGGCGTCGACGTGATGGCCCAGATGTTCGAAAAGGACGAGGCTGGCTTTACCGAGGCGTACGATCCGAATGCCGAACCGGGCGACATCGCGAGCGACGCGCCTGCCGCGCCCGCCACCGAAGACGCTTCAGCATAAGCAACATGACCCCTTCCGGTTTGCCGGGAGGGGTTTTGTCTGGATAAGGCGGAGCGATGTTCCATCTGATCCGCATCCTGACAGACGAGCAGATCGCCGAACTGCGTGCGATCGCCGCCGCCGCGACATTCGTCGACGGCCGCATCAGCAATCCGCACTCGACCGTCAAGAACAACACGCAACTGCATGCCGGCGATGCGCACGACCGATCATCGGATATTCTCCGCAGCGCCCTCCTCGCCTCCGGCCCATTTCGCAATGTCGCGCTGCCCAAGGCGATCATGCCGCCGATCCTGACCCGCTATCAGCCTGGCCACGCCTATGGCGCCCATGCCGATGCCGCGCTGATGTTTCTCGCCAAGGGCGTTATCCGCGCCGATATCAGCTGCACGATCTTCTTGAGCGAGCCCGGCAGTTATGAGGGCGGCTCGCTGCGCATCCACCTCGGGGACGGCGGCATGGCGTTCAAGCCACCCGCCGGCGTCGCCGTGATTTATCCTTCGACCACGCTGCACGAAGTCGAACCGGTGTCATCCGGCGAGCGCCTGGTCGGCCTGACATTCATCCAGAGCCGCATCGGGGATTCAGCGCAGCGCGAACTGATCCACGACCTGAACGAAGTCGAGGCACTCGAGGGATTGACCATGAAGCCTGAAAATCGCGCGCGCTTGGCCATGGTGCGCGAAAACCTGACAAGCCGGTGGAGCGACGGCCCCTAATAGCCCATCAGCGCCAGGACTTCGCGGCGCGATCGCTCATCATCCCTGAACACGCCCATCATCCGACTGGTGGTCATCGCCACGCCCTGCGTGCGGACCCCGCGCGCCGACATGCAAGCGTGGCTTGCCTCGATCACCACCGCCACGCCGTGGGGATGCAGATGCTCCCAGATGCAGTCGGCGACCTGCGCGGTCAGCCGTTCCTGAACCTGCAACCGTCGCGCGAAGCCCTGCAGCACGCGTGCCAATTTCGAAATGCCGACAACCCGGTCGCGCGGCAGATACGCGATCGCCGCCTTGCCGATGATCGGCGCCATGTGGTGCTCGCAATGCGATTGGAACGGGATGTCCTTCAACAGCACGACTTCGTCATAGCCGCCGACTTCCTCGAAGGTCCGCGACAGGTGCACCGACGGATCCTCGCCATAGCCCTGACAATACTCCTTCCACGCGCGCCCGACCCGCTTCGGCGTGTCAAGCAGACCTTCGCGGCCGGGATCGTCGCCCGACCAGCGGATCAGCGTACGGATCGCCTCCATCACTTCGTCGGGCACCGCGATCTTTGTCGATTCGCCGTCGGGGATCAGGTCGATTTGCGCCATATTCTCTACTTACCCCCCTGTGCGGCGCTGCCAAGCCCAAAGCCTTGACGCTACGGCAAGCCGCCTTGCGACAATCGGGACAGTCCGCCCCTCACAGCGATGTTGACGCGAGTCCCGCTTGGGGCCGAGAATCGCTCCAAACGATGCGACTACAGCATCGCTAATCAAGGGAGGGAAGTTCCATGCGCAAGCTGCACCTTATCGGCGCGTCCGCCATTGCCTTGCTGTCGGCCCAGGCCGCGTTCGCCCAATCCAACGATCAGGCCGCGACCACCGCGGCGGGCGGGGGCGCGAATACGGGCGAAGCGGCCAACCCGGCCTATGCCAACGATGCTGCCGGTATTGCCGACATTGTCGTGACCGCCCAGCGGCAGTCGGAATCGCTTCAAACCGTGCCGATCGCGGTGTCGGCGTTCAGCGCCGAGGCGTTGAAGGCGCAGCAGATCAACACGACCAGCGATCTCCAATTGTCGCTGCCCAACATCACCTTCACTAAATCGAACTTCACCTCGTCTTCGTCGTTCAACATCCGCGGCATCGGCGATCTGTGCGTCGGCGTGACGTGCGATGCGGCGACTGCGACGCACGTCAACGACATTCCGGTGATCGGCAGCCCGATATTCCAAAACGAATATTTCGACCTTGAGCGCGTCGAGGTGCTGCGCGGGCCACAGGGTACCCTGTTTGGCCGCAATGCCACGGGCGGCGTCATCAATTTCATCACCGCCAAACCCGATCTGTCGGGCTTCCATGCTGCGGTTGAAGGCGAATATGGCAATTTCGACAGCTATCGTGGGAAGGGAATGGTCAACATTCCGATCGGCGAGACGCTCGGTGTCCGCGTGGCCGGCTATTACCTGAAGCGCGGCGGGTTCACGTACAACCAGTTCAGCAACGACCGCATCGACGGTCGCGATCAGTATGACATCCGCGCATCGATCCGCTGGCAACCGACGTCGGACACGACACTGGACATCGTCGGCCATTATTTCCGCGAGCGTGACGATCGCTCGCGCGTACAGAAGCAACTCTGCCACCGCGACCCGACCGGCGTCCTGGGCTGTTTGCCCGACCGGCTGGCGTTCGAGCAACTCAATGGCAATGCAACGATTGCCGCGTTGCTGACCTCGACCGAATTTCTGCGTCTACGGACGGCGACGGCCGCGCTGGCCCCCTTCGCCCTTGGCAGCGTTTATCGGACCGACGGTGACGTCTATACCGGCTTCGTCAATTCGCCCGATGTGCGAACGGTCAACGTTGACGCGCTGCCGCGATTTGCCACCAGCGAGAAGCAGGTCCTCGCGACGCTCAATCACGATTTCGGCGGTGTCGCGGTCAAGCTCGATGGCGGCTATACCGAAGGCTTCACGGATTCGACAGTCGACTACAATATCGGCGTCGAGCGATCGCTGGCCACGAATCCCGGGCTCAATGCTTTCAATGCGGTCGCCGGCGCGGGCCTTCTCGGCCCCGGCTATCAGGCGATCCGCAACCTGCTGATCCCAAATGGCGCTGCGGGCAATCTGTGTCAGTCCACCGCCGAAGAAACCGGCACCGGCGTTTATGGCGGCCACTCGATCTGCGCCCCGCGCAGCCTCGATTTCGACCGGTCGAATGCGCGCGGTCGACAGTTCTTCGGTGAAGCGATCGTGTCGACCAAGCTGGACGGCCCGTTCAACTTCCTCGTCGGCGCGGGCTATTTGGACTATAAGGTCCGCGACAACAGCTATTATGTGAACTCATTCGCGCTCGATTATGCGGCTGGCTTGCTCGGCGGTGGCACCGCATTTGTGGCGACACCCTTCTATCGCAACCAATCCGAATATTATCGCCTGAAGAGCTATGGCATCTTCGGCGAAGCCTACCTGAATGTCACCGACGACGTGAAAATTACCGCCGGCCTGCGGTACAACCACGACGACAAGCATATCGAGGCGCGCACCACGCTCCTCAGCACGCCGGTGCCGCTGGGCACGACCAACGCATATAGCGCACCCGCATTCGCGGCATTCGACGCCGACGCATCCGTTGCCGGCAACCAGCCATTCGCGGTCAACGACGTCACCTTCGGCCGATTGACCGGGCGTGCGGTGGTCGACTGGCAGATTACGTCGCGCAACCTGCTCTACGCTTCATACTCGCGTGGCTATAAGTCGGGGGGCGTCAACCCGCCGCTGTCGCCGATCTTTGCGGTCCCTGCCACCTTCGGCCCCGAAACGGTCGACTCGTTCGAAATCGGCTCGAAGAACCACGTTCCTCGGGGGCACACTGCGCCTCAACCTCACGGCGTTCTATTACAAGTACAAGCAACTCCAGCTGAGCCGCATCGTCGCCCGCACCTCGGTCAACGACAACGTCAATGCGAACGTCTATGGCGTGGAAGCGGAAGCGATCATCAAGCCTGACCGCAATCTGCTGGTCAACCTCACGGCGTCGTACCTGAACACCAAGGTTTCGCAGGACAAGTTCCTTGGCAATCCACAGGATCCGTCGGGTGGCCGTGCCGATGCGGTGATCATCAAGGACATCACCAACGGTTCGAACTGCGCGGTGATTTCCGGGTCGGGCAGCGCAGCGGCGTCGAACGGGTTTGTGAACACCGTCAACGGTGCGATCAACGCCGGTGCCTTCGCGGCGCAGGGTTTCGGGCCGCAGCCGGGCAACCTCCAGGGCACGACGCCAATTCCCGGGACCAATACCACTGGCGCGTTCGGGGTTTGCGCGCTGTTGCAGGCGGCGTCCGCCAACGCGGCGTTCGCAGCGTTCGGTGCCCAGGTGCTCGAAGCCGGCGTGCCGGTGAACATCCGCGGCAATGAATTGCCGCAATCGCCGAATTACAAATTCTCGGCAGGCATTCAGCACACGACGAACTTCGGCGACTGGAGCTTGGTCCCCCGCGTTCGATCTGGCCTACACCGCCGGCTATTCGGGCAGCATCTTCAACAAGGTGGTCAACCGTATCCAGGGTTATGTGGTGATGAACGCGCAGGTCCAGCTCAACGGGCCGGAGGATCGCTACTTCATCAAGGCGTTCGTTCAGAACCTGGCAAACAACAATGCGATCACCGGCCTTTACGTCACCGACCAGTCGTCGGGCCTGTTCACCAATGCCTTCACGCTGGAACCCCGGCGTTACGGCATCGCGGCGGGCGTCAAGTTCTGAGCCTGGCGACAAATTCTGACTACGCGACGGCCCGCCAATTGGCGGGCCGTTTGCTTTTGGGGGCACAAGCTATGCTAGCTGGCCCCATGACGACGGTCAGTCCTATCGGCCTCCCGGTGACCGCCCTGTCCCACCTCGATCGCCTTGAGGGCGAAGCCATTCACATCCTGCGCGAAGTCGTGGCTGAAGCGCAAAATCCAGTGATGCTCTACTCGGTCGGCAAGGACTCGGCTGTAATGCTGCATCTGGCACGGAAGGCGTTTTATCCGGCATCCCCGCCCTTCCCTCTCCTCCACGTCGATACAACCTGGAAATTTCGTGCGATGTACGAACTGCGCGACCGCGCGGCCGCCGACGCGGGTATGCGAATTGATCGTCCACCACAATCCCGAAGCACAGGCGCAGGGCATCAACCCGTTCGATCACGGCGCCCTCCATACCGACATGTGGAAAACTGAAGGACTGAAACAGGCGCTCGACGCGCATGGCTTTGACGCGGCATTCGGCGGCGCGCGACGCGACGAGGAAAAGAGCCGCGCCAAGGAGCGTGTCTTCTCGTTCCGCTCGGCTAGCCACCGCTGGGACCCCAAGAACCAGCGCCCCGAAATGTGGAACCTCTACAATGCGCGCCACGCGCGCGGCGAAACTATGCGCATATTCCCGCTCTCCAATTGGACCGAGCTCGACATCTGGGAATATATCGCCCGCGAAAAGATCGAGATCGTCTCGCTCTATTTCGCTGCGCGACGCCCGACAGTTGAGCGGGACGGCATGATCCTGATGGTCGATGACGACCGCTTCCCTCTCGACGGCGAGACGCCGGTCGACGCGCACCATCCGCTTCCGCACACTCGGCTGCTACCCCCTGACGGGCGCAGTCGAGAGCAAGGCTGCCGACCTCGACGCCGTCATCGCCGAAATGCGCGCTGCGACGACCAGCGAACGTCAGGGCCGCGCCATCGACAAGGACGGCGGCAGCGGCGCTATGGAGCGCAAGAAGCAGGAAGGCTACTTCTGATGAAGACCCTGCTTCGCTTCATCGCCTGCGGTTCGGTCGATGACGGCAAGTCTACGCTGATCGGGCGCCTGCTGCACGACAGCAAAGCGCTTTTCGCTGATCAGGTCGCCGAGCTTGAGGCCGAAAGCAGACGCGTCGGCACGCAAGGCGAAGCGATCGACTACGCGCTGCTGGTCGACGGCCTCACAGCCGAACGCGAACAGGGCATCACCATCGACGTTGCCTACCGCTTCTTCGCCACCGAAACGCGCAAATACATTGTCGCCGACACGCCCGGCCACGAACAATATACCCGCAACATGGTCACCGGCGCCTCGACCGCCGACGCCGCCGTGATCCTGATCGATGCGCGCAAGGGCGTCCTGACGCAAACCCGCCGGCACAGCTATCTCGCGCATCTGCTCGGTATCCGCCACATCGTCCTCGCGGTCACCAAGATGGATCTGGTCGGCTACGATCAGGCAATCTACGACGCGATCGTCGCGGACTATGCGAGCTTCGCCCAGTCGCTCGGCATCGAGAACTTCACGCCAATCCCGGTGTCGGGCTTCAAGGGCGACAATATCAGCAGCGGTTCGGCGCGCGATGCCCTGGTTCGACGGCCCGTCGCTGATCGAGCATCTCGACGGGATCGACCTGGAGCATCGCGCCGCACCGTTCCGCATGCCGGTCCAACTCGTTGCACGACCCAATCTCGATTTTCGCGGCTATGCAGGGTTGATCGCATCGGGTATCGATCGCGCGCGGCGACGCCGTCCGCATCCTCCCGTCGGGCCGAACGACGACGGTCAACCGCATAGTTACCCTCGACGGAGATCTCGATACTGCCGTTGAAGGCCAATCGATAACGCTCACCCTCGCCGACGAAATCGACTGTTCTCGCGGTGACGTCATCGCCAGCCGCGACGGACAGCCCGCAAGTCGCCGACCAGTTCGAAGCCACGTTGATATGGATGGCCGAGGACGCGCTGATCCCAGGTCGCGCCTATTGGCTAAAGCTTGCCACGCAGACCGTCGTCGGCGACCGTCCAGCCCCCAAATACGAGAGTTAACGTCAACACCCTTGAGCATCTCGCGGTAAAGACACTGGGCCTTAACGGCATCGGCGTGGTAAATTTCGCGACCGACCGTCCACTCGTTTTCACGCCCTATGCCGAGGACAAGACGCTCGGCGGCTTCATCCTGGTCGACAAGCTGACCAACGCTACCGTTGGCGCGGGCCTGATCCACTTCGCCTTGCGTCGCGCGAGCAACATCCAATGGCAACCGACCGAGGTCACGCGTGAGCGGCGCGCCGCCCTCAAGAGCCAGAGGCCTGCCGTGCTCTGGCTCACCGGCCTGTCGGGCGCGGGCAAATCGACCATCGCCAATTTGGTCGAGAGCAAGCTGGCGCGGATGAACCGGCACAGCTTTCTGCTCGACGGCGACAATGTTCGCCATGGCCTCAATCGCGATCTGGGCTTCACCGAGGCCGACCGCATCGAGAACATCCGCCGAGTCGGCGAAGTCGCGCGGCTGATGGCCGATGCCGGCTTGATCGTCATCACCGCCTTCATTAGCCCTTTCCGTGCCGAACGTGAACTTGTGCGGTCGATGATTCCGGCCGGGGAGTTTATCGAGATCTTTATCGACACTCCCCTCGCGGAAGCCGAGCGCCGCGACGTTAAGGGCCTCTACGCGAAAGCGCGCGCGGGCGAACTGGCGAATTTCACCGGTATCGACAGTCCCTACGAAGCCCCGACCGAACCCGAAATACGGATCGACACCACGCGTATGTCGCCTGACGAAGCGGCCGATGCAATCATCGCCGCGCTGATCCCATGACTGACGCCGAACTAGCTCGAGAGATCGCCTGCGGAGCAGGTGCGTTGCTGCTGGCACTGCGTGAGCGGTTTTCGGGTGAAGAGGCGGGCCGCGAAGGCGATACACAAGCCAACACCTTGATCATCGACCGGTTGCGAGCCGAACGTCCCAATGATGCACTGCTCTCCGAAGAAAGGCTCTGCGATGGAAGCCGTCTGACCGCGTCGCGTGTCTGGATCGTCGACCCGCTCGACGGGACGCGCGAATTCACTGAAGGGCGCGACGATTGGGCGGTGCATATCGGTCTCGCTATCGACGGCGTGCCAACTGTTGGCGCTGTTGCGATCCCCGCCAGCGGCGAATGCTGGAGTAGCGATCAGCCGCCCCTCCCCGCTTTGCTCGCCGATCCGCTGCGAATGGTAGTCAGCCGCACCCGGCCGGCCCGTGAAGCGATCGTCGTCGCCGAGAGCCTTGGCGCTACGATGATCCCAATGGGTTCGGCAGGTGCCAAGGCGATGGCGGTGGTACGCGGTGATGCCGACATCTACCTCCATACGGGTGGACAATATGAATGGGATAATTGCGCGCCTGCCGCAGTAGCCCTGGCCGCAGGATTGCATGTGTCGCGGGTCGACGGGTCGCCACTGGTTTACAATCAAACAGACCCCCATCTTCCCGATTTGTTGATTTGCCGCCGCGAGGTCGCCGCGCCGATCCTGACACTGCTCGCAAAGGAAGTCTGAGATGTCTGATTATCAACCGCCTAAAGTTTGGACTGCCAAACCCGCCGAAGGGCGCTTTGCCGCGATCAATCGCCCTATTGCCGGTCCAACCCATGAGCGGACTCTGCCCATCGGCAAACATCCGTTGCAGCTTTACTCCCTCGCCACGCCCAACGGGGTGAAGGTTACGGTGATGCTCGAGGAACTGCTCGCCGCGGGTCATGCCGATGCCGAATATGACGCCTGGCTGATCAAGATCATGGAAGGCGACCAGTTTTCCAGCGGGTTCGTCGATATCAATCCGAACAGCAAGATTCCCGCACTCGTTGACCGCAGCGGCCCCGAGCCGATCCGCATATTCGAATCTGGCGCTATCCTCGTCTATCTCGCCGAGAAATTCGACGCATTCCTCCCTGCCTCGGGTTCGGCACGCGCCGAAACGCTTAGTTGGCTGATGTGGCAGATGGGCGCGACGCCGATCCTTGGCGGCGGCTTTGGCCATTTCTACGCCTATGCGCCGATCAAGATCGAATATGCCATCGATCGCTATGCAATGGAGGTAAAGCGCCAGCTGAGCGTACTCGATCGCCGCCTCGCCACCAGCGAATATATCGCAGGCGCGGACTATTCCATCGCCGATATCGCGATTTGGCCTTGGTATGGTGCGTTGGTCAAAGGGTTGGTTTATGACGCCGCTGACTTCCTCTCGGTCAGCGAATATACCAACGTCGTCCGCTGGACGGAGCAGATTGCCGCCCGGCCGGCGGTCCAGCGCGGTCGCATGGTCAATCGCGTGATGGGCGACCCATCGAGCCAGCTTCACGAACGTCACGACGCCAGCGATTTCGACACGCAGACGCAGGATAAGATCGGCGCGTCCGCAAGCTAAGTCCGGTCTGCAGGAGGCAAAGCGGCGCAGTCAGGTCATCGGCGAACTGCCATTCGACCGAATTGAACATTAGCAGCGACGAGGTGACACTCGCCGGCCAGGTCCCGCGCTACCGGGCGCGATCGCCGCTACCTCTTTTGGTCCTGGGCGCCCTCAGTACAGGCCATAGCGGATGACCAGCAGGCCGGACAACGTGATGACCATGAGCGCGACGAGCGGCAGGCCGGTGCGCGTGTAATCAGCAAACTTGTAGTCGCCCGCTGACATGATCAGCATATTGGTCTGATACGCGATCGGCGTCGCATAGCAGAGATTGCATCCAAAGAGGACTGCAAGCACGAGTGGCTCGACCGGGATGCCCAGTTGCTTGCCCAGGCTGAATGCGATCGGTGTACCCACGGCCGCCGCGGTCGTGTTCGACGCAAAGTTGGTAAGCAAAGTGACGAACAGCATCACTGCGGCCAGGACACCGGCAGGCGGCAGGAATTGGAGCCCCAGCGCGATCAGTTCGCTAAGCCACGTCGCGGCGCCGCTTTCCAGCACGATACGACCGATCGCGATGCTCGCGGCGACCAGGACGATGACCTTCCCGGATAGCGCACGTCCAATACGATCGAACCGCACGCAACCCGTAACCAGCATCGCAATCGCCCCGCCCAGGGCCGAGATCGCGATCGGCACCAGCCCCAAGCTGGCCGGGATGACGGCAGCAGCCATGATCGCCAGCGCGAGCATGGCCTTCGACGTGCGAGGCAATTCCTTGACCCCGTCGAGCATCAACATGTTTTCCGTCAGCGCCATGCGCTCGATGCTGCCCAGCGCGCCCGCGACCAACAGGATATCGCCCTCGCTAAAAGGTCGCTCGGTCACATAATCGATGTGGACTTCCCCAAATCGGGGGCGGGTCGCGAGGTGCACGCCCAGCACGGCGACATTAAACTGTTCGGCGATATTTGCCGACGCCACGCCTTTGCCGACCAGTCCGGAATCCCGCGTCACTGCCAACTCGGCCACGGTCAAATCCTCGCCGGTCTGCGCATAAACCGCCCGCAATCGTCCCATCAGCCAAGCGGGCGCCGCAGTTGCGCCGAGGATCCGCATCGTTTCCTCGAGCTCAAGATGGGTGGCCCGTACCATCAACCGGCCGGGCGTGGCGGCCTCGCCAAGCATTTCAACGCCCGGCGGCAACTTCTCGGCGATTTGATCGCCGCGCAGGCCGTGTGCCAGGGAATTCCTTTCGAGCCGCAGCGTGGCGGTGAACCGACGCGGCTCGTGTCCTGCTTCAATTGAATTGTCAGGCAGCAGGCGCGGCATGACCAGCCAGATGAACGGCAGCGCCACAACCGCGGCCATCAATACGATCGGGGCGAAGTGGAATACCGACATCGGCGGGAGGCCGAGATCGCCAGCGATCGACACCACCAACAAATTGGTCGAAGTGCCGATCGTGGTGGACATGCCGCCGATAAGCACCGCGCTGTTAATCGGTATCAGCGTGCGCGATGCAGGCATTCCGCCGTTCGCTGCGATCGCTGCCATGACGGGCAGCAGCAAGACGAGCACCGGCGTGTCATTGACCATCATGCTCATGCCGAAGGCGAGCAACAGCGTGACCAAGAGGCCGATCTGGTGATTGAACCGCCACACCCGGGTCAGCAACCGCGAAACCGGTTCGAGCGCGCCAGTTGTCACCAGTCCTCGACCAAGGACCATCAGCGCGCAGATCGTGATGAGCGCATAGTGGCCGAACCCCGCGAAGGCGAGCTTCAGCCCTTCAGTTGGAGACTGCCCGGGCAGCGGAAACCAGTACAAGCCGAGGGCAATGGCGCTGATCGTCAAAAGCGAGATGATCTCGACCCGCGCCCGTCCCGACACAAACCCATAGAACATTGCGCCGGTTAGTAGCATCGCACCGATGGCGTGAGGTTGTGGGACGCCGAGCATCATGCCGATCTAACTTGATTAGCGGAAGCGGCGTTGAGCACATCGTCCGGGGGCAAAAACCCCTGTGACAGCGCGTGATACAGCCGTTCCTTGGATACTGCCTGCGCTACGAAATCAGCGATCAGGGCGGAAGCAAGCAGCGGCATCATCAGCCCGCGGCTGGCGGTGGTTTCGGAGATAATGATAACGGCCGTGAGCGGCGCTCGGACGACACCGGTGAAATAGGCGACCATGCCGAGCAGGACGATCGCCCCCCCGGGATAGGTTGGAAAGGCCCAGCGCAACATATCCCCGACCCCCGCACCGACCGCCAGCGAGGGCGCGAAGATGCCGCCCGGCATACCCGACACAGCGGTTGCGAGCGTCGTCGCCAGCTTGGCCAGTCCGAACCAGTGCGGCACATCAGCCCCGGTGATGATGCCACGGGCGGCGTCATAGCCGGTGCCCCAGGTCAGCCCGCTCGCAACGCCGATCAGTGCAACGATCGCGCCCAGCAGACCAGCGAACAGCATTGGCCGCGCGCGCAACCGCGCGACCGGTGCCCAACGCGTGCGCGCGGTGACCAAGACCGCGCACGAGAACAACGCACCCATTAGTCCGCCCAAAACCCCAGCTACGGGTGCCGCCAACATGGTTTCGCGCAGGGAAAGCGTCTGACGCATGACGCCGAAATAGACATAGTCGCCAGACAGACCAAGGCTGGTCATGCCCGCGATGAGCACAGCGGTCATCACCAAGAGTGTCATCCGCTGCTCGTAAGCCGCCGCCAATTCCTCGATGGCGAAAGCCACCCCGGCAAGCGGCGTATTGAAGGCACCTGCAACGCCCGCGGCCCCGCCAGCGATGAATACCGACGCGCGCAACGGGATCGCCATCCAGCGATGTGCATAGCCCATGATCGACGCCGCTACTTGCACGGTCGGACCCTCGCGACCTGTCGATGCTCCGACTAGCAAACTGCCCACGGTCAACGCCAGCTTCGCGACGACCGTCCTCGTGGACACGAGCACACGCATGGCATGTTCGGGATCGCGGGTCGCGGCCATTACCTGTGGAATGCCTGATCCGCGCGCGGCAGGGACAAACCGGGCAGTGAAACCAGCGATTGCGGCATAGCCGAGCGGCGTCACGATCAGCGGCGCCCACCACCATCGCGCCACCAGCATGAGGAATCGTTCACCTGCCCAATCGGCGACCTCCGCAAACGCCAGCGCGACCAAGCCAATCATGACTGCGCCGCCGAGGATCGCGACCCGCCGCCGCCACACGGGCGCCGTGGGACCATGCTGGCGAAGCATTTCGCGCGCCTGTTCGGGCAAAATGCTCATCGTCACCCCTCAGCCGGCGCACCGACAGCAGCGGCCATCAGGCAGACCAGTCCGATTGCAACGAAGCCGGCGCGTTGTGCGATCGTGCCTCGACCATCCTTGATCGAGACAATTAGGGCCAGTGCACATTGTAGAGCGTAGAATACCGCGAAAGCACGCGACGAAAGCGCAACCACTTCGAAGGGGTCGGTCAGCCAAACGACGACGATCGCAAGCGCACCAGCGAGGGCGAAGGCCAATGGCACGCTGATCGTACGCCTCGATACCTCGTTCACCAGTCCTCCAGACCCGATCGAGTCAGCAACCGCCGCACTCAACTGGCTGGACAGCGCACCCGCCAGTACGAACACCCCCAACGCGGGCGCGATCAGTTCCATGATGTCGAGAATGCCCGCCACACCCTCGGTCGCAGCGGCGCGGGTCAGGTATGGCGTCAGGAGCGCGATGAAGGCGAGGTAGATTGCCGACGAAATCCATTGCGCGTGGCGCATCGTCTTGATGCGCAATTCAGCGGCATAGTCGTGGCCGAGGTAACGCGATGTCTCGAACCCCTGAACGGTGATTAGCAGTCCGAGCAGCATGGGTATGCTAGCGAGCGACAGCTTGACTGGTGGCAGTGGATCGCCCGAGCCGTTTACCGCCCAGGATATGCCGAGCGCGGCGAGCAATCCGGCGATTATCCCGATCTTGACCGAAACAGTGCCGTGCGCGAGATGTTCGACCTTGCGCAGGCTACCGCCCAGCGCCAGCAGCGTCATCAGCACGATCAGGACTGTGACGATGACGTTGGCCGCCAGCGGCTGCAATGTCGGATCAATCGCTACCGGTTTCAGCGAGAATTCGGCAAGCAATTTCAAATAATATGCGACAGAAACCGCATAGGCGAGCGCCAGCACGCCCTGAGTAATTCGCGCCAGCCATGCGACCGGGTCGTTAAACGTCGCAACGGCCAAGTGATTCTCGACATGGATGATGTTGAATCGGATCACCCAGCCGGCGGCGTAGGCGATCGCCAACAGCACAGCCATCGCGCCCAGTGCCGCGCTGCCGAATTCGCGGGCCAGCAACGGACCGCAGATCAGGAAGCCCGAGCCGATGATCGACGCCAAAGGGGTCACGGTCGCGCGCCAGCCGTCGCTCCGGGCGAACTTGCCGAACGTCAGCGCGATCGTGACGATGATGGCAACGATAAATGCAACAGCGACGATCACGCGGTTCCCCCTATCCGGGCGGTGCTATTGTGCGGCGCTTGCTGGCGGTCGAGCCCGGCGAATTTGCGCCGCAGATCGATGGGACGGGTCAGCACGACGTCACGCCATGCGGTGTGTAGTGGAACGGGCTGGCAGTTTTCCCGCGCGTCGTTCGACCGGTGCAACAAGCGGGCTCTCATGGCTTATTCTCCCCTTCGGCTGCCGTAAGCCGTTCTAGAACGCGTTTGATCGTGCCACCCTGCACGATGACCGAGAACAGCACGACGACATAAGTCGCCGCCAGGATGATCCAACGCGCCGGCCCCTCGGGTAGGCCCAATGCAAGCGCAATCGAGATCCCGCCCCGAAGGCCGCCCCAGATCAGGGTCACTGGCGCGACCAGACCATAGCGATGCGTCGGCCGAATTGCCCTGAGGGGCAGCAGTACAGAAAGCGCACGAGCCGAGAGCGCCAAGGGGATTGCGGCGGTCCCAAGCACCACCAGCCGCAAATCTGCGGGTATGGTCACGACCTCCAGCCCAATCAGCAAGAACAGCACGGTGTTCAAAATGTCGTCAATCAAGTCCCAGAATTTGTGGAGGTAATCGCGCGTTGTCTCGCTCATCGCGTGCGCCACCCCGGCGTTGCCAACGATGAGTCCCGCAACCGCCATGGCTACCGGTCCGCTGGCGTGGAGCGGTCGCGCGATGGCGTAGCCGCCCATCACGACCGCAAGGCTGATCAGAACCTCGACCTTATAATCATCGATCGACCGCATCATTCGAAACGCCAGCCAGCCGATCACGAGCCCGAGCAGGACGCCGCCACCCGCCTCGACCGCGAAAAGTTCTGCAGCATGGGCGATCGAAAAGGCCTCACCCGAAACTGCAGACGCCAGCAGGATGGCAAAGATCACGACGCCGACGCCGTCGTTGAATAGGCTCTCCCCTGCCACGGTCGCCTCCAGCGCTGGCGACACTTTCGCGCGTTTCAGGACGCCCATCACCGAAACCGGATCGGTCGGGCTGATGAGCGCGCCGAACACGAAGCACCAGATTGCCGGCAACTCGAACCCCAAAAACCGCGACAGCAGCAGAAAACCGCTGCCGACTAGCGCAGTCGACAGCGCGACGCCGATCGTGCTCAGCACGATGATCGGCCAGCGCCCGCGCTGCATTTCGTGCCAGTCGACGTGGAGGGCGCCAGCGAAAAGCAGGAACGACAGCATCCCGTCCATCAACGTTGTGTGGAAATCGATACCGGCGATGAATCGGACAATGTCGCGCGCGAAACCCCCGCCTGGAATGACCCAATCGATCCCGATGACCAACAGCGAGGCGATGGCCCCCATCACGGTCAGACCGATCGAGGAGGGCAGCTTGAGGAACCGGTAATTGATATAACCGAGCAAGGCGGCGAGCACGATGAGGATCGCCGCCGCATCGAACGGCGTGAGCTGGAGTCCGCCGATCAACGCGTGACCTCAATCAAAAGGCGGAAACAATGACCCGCGGCGGGCGCGGGCGTTGCATGCACGTCTTGAGCAGGGTCAGAGCCATGACGGTAAGTCATGTTTGTGGCTGGAGGCGTAATCCGGTTGAACTTCGTCGCAAACAGCGCGAGCGCCGCGTCAAGGCAGGCCTCAGGTCTCCGGGCTAAATTCGATGACCACCAGTGCGGCATCGACGCGGCAACAACTGCCCCTCGATCAATCGACACCCCGACACTACGCCGCCACCGGCGATAGTGAACCGCATGGTCTGGGCGGTTCGCAACCTGATCCCGGCTCCAATACAGAGCGCCATGTTCTACCGTCATGAACCCGCCAAGTGATACTGATTAGCGTCCATCGTTAGGCTGACACGAACTCGCTGTCTGCCCTGCCTGCATATTAAATCCTTTAGCGTTCAGCCGACTGTGCACAGGCCACGATTTAGGTTTTTCGCTCGGCTTCCAAATTGACCATCCACCGCCCGGCAAAGTGAGGTCGCGCCCCAAATCCGGCTAATCATCTTTCGCTGAACCGAGCCTTCCCGCGGGGTTCGCAAGATGGTGCCCCGAGAGAGACTCGAACTCCCGACCTGCGGTTTAGGAAACCGTTGCTCTGTCCTGCTGAGCTACCGGGGCGCCACCGCGCTGCTATGCGTCAAGGGGCAAAGGGTCAATTAACCTCATTCGGCTTCGCGACCGGGCACAATAGCGGCAGCACCGCAACGCCCTCGTCCCGCAATGCTTTAGCTTCAGCAGGGGTCGCCTCACCGTGGATCGTCGCCTGCGGGATCACTCCCTCGGCCATGTCGCGCGCCTTGCCGGCAAATTCCTTGCCGACCCAAGTCGAATCCTTCAGGCTCGCTGCCTGCATTGCAGCGATCGCGCCCATTACCTGCTTGGCAGATGGGGCGCGATTGCTGCGGTTGCCGGCAATACGTGGAACAGAGAGCGCGCGCTCGACCACTGTGTCACCACAGGTTGGGCATGCGACCTGTGCGCGCTCGCGCTGATCCTCGAATGCCGCCCCGCTGGCGAACCAGCCCTCGAAGCGATGCCCGGCAGCACAAGCGATATCGAGGACGATCACGCCACTCCCTCAATTGCACGCCGATGTGCAATCACTGGCACCCGCCCTCTCGCCGCAGACACTGCCTCTAGATCAAGATCGCATACTCCGAGACCTGGCGGGTCGCCCATGTCGAGCAAGACTTCGCCCCCACGGATCGACGACCAACGAGTGACCGTAAGTCACGCGACCGTCCTGGTGAACGCCGGTCTGCGCGGCCGCAACGACGAAACTGGCATTCTCGATTGCTCGAGCCCGTTGAAGCACATGCCAGTGCGCCTCGCCCGTTGGCCGGGTAAAGGCAGCCGGAGACGCCAGCACAGTTGCGCCCGCGTCGGTCAGCGCGGAATGCAGGGCGGGAAAGCGGAGGTCGTAGCAAATCGTCAGGCCGAGCGAACCAACCGGCGTTTGCACGGTCACCGCGCAGGCGCCGGGCGCATAAGCTGCCGATTCGCGCCAACTGTCGCCCCGCCCAACGTCGACGTCGAACATGTGCATCTTGTCATACCGCGCGACGACGATGCCTGCCGCGTCGATCACGAAGCTGCGATTCCGCAGGCGACCATCCGTTCCGCCACGCACCGCTAGGCTGCCGAGCGCGACCCAGAGACCGTGAGTTTTGGCGGCGGCACAGGTCCGCGCCAGGACCTCGTCCTCGGCTTCGTCGGAGATCCGTGCCGCTGCACGCTTGCGATCGCGATCGATCAGCCCGCTCATTTCTGGGGTGAATAGCATCACCGCGCCCCGAGCAGCGGCATTTGCCACAGCGATTTCGATGGTGCGCGAATTGGCCTCGGGATCAATCCCCGAATTCATCTGTAACAGCGCGATGCGCATCTTCAGCTGGCAAGCAGCTTGTCGAGCACTCCCGAGCGGTCCAGCACGGCGAGGTCATCCGATCCGCCAACATGGCGATCGCCGATAAAAATCTGCGGCACTGTGGTGCGGCCGCCGGCCCGCTGAATCATTTCCTGTCGCTGAGCGCCGCCCATGGTGATGTCGGTTTCGACAAATTGCGCGCCCTTGCTGCGCAACAATGCTTCGGCACGGCTGCAATAGGGGCAAAAAGCTTTGGTGTAGATTTCGATCCTGGGCATCTTGAAGAAATGTGGTGCGCTCCCGCACTTGTCAATCGTCGCGCACCACCCGTGCCCAGCACAACACGCTGATTTCACGAGCGCCCGACCGCCTAACGACGCGCGCACAGGCTTCGGTTGTTGCACCACTGGTGTAGACATCGTCGACCAGGAACACGTGCTGTCCATCGAAGCGTCGCGTGGCTCGGAATACGCCGCGCATTGCCCGTGTGCGCGCCGCGACCCCCAGGCCCTTCAGCGGTGGTGTGGAGCGGATGCGGGCAAGCCCCATATCGTCCACTGACACACCCCGCACAGCGCCAATGTGACGCGCAATCTCCAGCGCCTGGTTATACCCGCGAGACCAAAGTCGCCAGCGGTGCAGTGGCACTGGCACCAGAACGGAATCGCGCCCGAAGGTCACATCGCGCGCCACGGATGCGGCGATCACCCGCGCCACACCCGGTCGCCGACCGTATTTGAGCCGCAGTGCGACCCTCCGTGCCACCTCGCCATAGGCAACGGCGGCATGCACCAGTCCGTGACGCGGCGGTGCAGCAAGACATTTCGCACAGATTGGTGATCCGTCCGGCAGAGGCAGGTTGCACCCCTCGCAGCCACCATCAGCAAGAAAGTCGAGCCGGGCCCAGCATTCGCTGCAAAAGCGGGTGTCGCCATCGACGATCGCGCCGCAACCCGGGCAGCGCGACGGCAAGACCAGCGCCAATGCCCAAGCGCCCAACTTGTGTGCGACCCCCATCGGGTCATTGTGAGCCGCCGAGATCGCGCGCACAAGCAGCCGCGATGACTGTGCCCCAATTGTTCAACCGCGCCGCCCGCCGTGCTCGCCGCGACCGATCAGGGCTGGTAGGCGGCATCATCGATCAATTGATCGCCGAGGAACTGCTCGATCGCCTTGACAGTGTTTCTCGCCGATTTGAATCGCCGCTGCTGATCGGCGCAAGTGCGGCGATGCTGGACGGATTGGCGGTCCGACGATTGACACCGATGGTAATCGACCCCGGACCCCATCGCGCCGCCCTGGCGAACGGAAGCGCTGGCGAAGAAGACGCTCTGGCGGTCACGACCGAGTCGCGTGATCTGGTGATCGCGGCCGGGACGTTAGACACCGTTGCCGACTTGCCAGGCGCGCTGATCCTCGCCCGACGGGCGCTACGGCCGGACGGACTGTTTCTGGGCTGCATGGTCGGCAGCCCGTCGCTTCCCGCGTTGCGCCAGGCACTGGCCGCCGCGGAGCCAGCTGTCCGTCGCCTTCATCCACAGGTCGATGCCCGCGCCGGTGGCGATCTGCTCTCGCGTGCGGGCTTTTCCTTGCCGGTTGCCGATACGACGGCGCTGAACCTTTCCTACCGGTCGATCGATACGCTCGTCGCCGATCTTCGCTCTTCCTCTGCCACCAACGTCATAGCCGATCGTCACCCAATGTCGCGCAGGACCTGGGAAAAGGCTCGTTTGGCGTTTCGTGCTCAAGGCGATGGCGAGCGCACGATCGAAACCCTCACGTTGCTGACACTTACCGGCTGGGCGCCCGATGCCTCGCAACCGCAACCAGCCAAGCGTGGCAGTGCCACCGCGTCATTAGCGTCAACGCTTCGTAACCGAGCGCCGTGACTATATGTTAAGCCTGCCTGCATAAAGAAACGCTGCGCCGCAACTTCCCGCGGCACTTAGCGAGTCGGGCCATGTATCGTCGATTGCGTGTCATTGCCCGGGACACTCGAGCCGCTACCGCAATCGAATATGGCCTGATCGTCAGCCTGATCGTCATCGCCATGGTCGGCTCATTGCAACGTATTCGCCGCAAAACGATCTCGATGTGGGGCAATATCTCGGCCGCCGTGTCAAATGCTGGTTAAGTATAAATTATCCATGCTGCTTTAAAGTTTCTGCAACTGTCCACCGCTACTTACAAATTCGCTGACCACGGCAGGGTTTGGCGGGTTCGGATCAAGAGGAGAATTAAAATGTCGTTCATTCGCAAGATTGCCAAGAACAACAAGGGCGCCACGGCTATCGAATACGGCCTGATCGCCGCGCTGATTGCCGTCGCTGCGATCACTGCAATGTCGGGCGTGGGCACCAAGCTCAACACGACCTTCAACAACGTCTCGGCCAAGCTGGTTTAAGTCAGCTAACGACCAAGCGTACCGGGGGCGGCGGGCAAGATCCGCCGCCCCCTTTTTTTTAAAGTTTCTTTGCCGATCAGGAAAACAAGATGCACCCAATCATGCAGGTATGGCGCGACACCCGCGCTGCAACGGCCATCGAATACGGCCTGATCGCGGCGTTGATCGCCGTGGCTGCAATTACGGCAATGAGTGGTGTCGGAACAAAGCTGCGGTCGACCTTTACCAACGTGTCCGGCAAATTAGTCTGATCAGATGGCGGCGCTATAGCGTTCCGATTTCAAGGAAGCGCGCGCGCCGCCGCTGTTGCAACGTCGCACGATCCATCAAGTTCAGATCGTCAAGCGTATCGGCGATCACCGTCTTCATCGCGCCGATGGCCGCGGCGGGGTCACGGTGCGCGCCGCCGACGGGTTCCCGGACGATCGCATCGATCAGGCCCAGACGTTGCAGATCCTGCGCGGTCACCTTCATTGCTGTCGCCGCATCGGCCGCCCGATCGGCACTCCTCCACAAAATGGACGCGCAGCCTTCTGGCGAAATCACCGAATAGACAGCGTGCTCGAACATCAGCACCCGATCCGCTGCTGCAAGGGCGATCGCGCCACCCGAGCCGCCCTCGCCAACCACAGCAGCGACCATCGGCACACCGATTTTGAGGCATTGTTCGGTTGATCGGGCGATCGCTTCGGCCTGACCGCGCTCCTCGGCTTCGATCCCCGGGAAGGCACCCGACGTATCCACCAGGGTCACCACCGGTAACGAAAAACGATCCGCCAAATCCATCAAACGGATCGCCTTGCGATAGCCTTCCGGCTTTCCCATCCCGAAATTATGGTGGATCCGCGAGGGCGTGTCGTCGCCCTTCTCGTGACCGATAATCATCACCCGGCGCCCATCAATCCGCCCAAGCCCGCCCAATATTGCTTGATCGTCGGCGAATGCTCGATCGCCCGCCAACGGTACGAATTCGGTGACGATACCCGCGACGTAATCCTTGAAGTGCGGTCGTCTGGGATGTCGCGCGACCTGAGTTTTTTGCCACGGGGTCGAGTTGAGCGTAAGTTTCCGCCAGCAGCTTGTCGGCCTTGGCGTCGATTTTAGCAATTTCAGCCGTAACCTCACCCGACGCGTCGGCGGCCGTCAGCTCGGCCACACGTCGCCTTCAGCTCGGCGACCGGCCTTTCAAAATCCAGAAATTCCATGATGTCGCGCTAGGTCCGCCCCGCCAGCGCGTCAACGAGCGGATGACGCTGGTTGACCAGTTCGACCAGCTTGCTTGCTTCGACATGCGTATAAATCTCGGTGGTGGCGATGTCGGCATGACCAAGCAGGGTTTGCACAGCGCGCAGGTCCGCCCCGCCCTCCAGCAAGTGCGTAGCAAAGGCATGGCGAAGAACGTGCGGACTTATTCTATCCGGTGATATGCCCGCCTCTCCGCCTGCCTCGCGCAAAAGTTGGTACAGCCTGACCCGACTGAGAAAGGCTTTCCCCGACGGGAATAACCAGTTGCTGCCGCCAGGGCGCACCTTGCACCACGCGGAAACGGCGCGCTCGGCAGCAGCACTCAAGGGAGCAAGTCGCTCGCGGCCGCCCTTTCCCCTAACGATGAGAATACGGGCGGCCCAACTGCACGGCACCGAGCGGTAACGACACCAATTCAGTGGCGCGGAGACCTGATCCGTACAGCAGTTCAATCAGCGCGGCGAGTCGCAGGTCAGCCGCTGTTCCGTTTTCTTCGACACGTCGGCGGATCACCGCGAACAGCGCATCAATCTCGGCATGGCTGAGCGTCTTCGGCAGCCCACGGGACTTGCCGGGGCGCGGGAGTGCGTAACTCGGGTTGTCGGCACGAACGCCTTCTTCCTCGAGAAAGGTCAAAAGACCGCGCACCGCTGCCGCCTTGCGGGCCACACTTGCCTTTGAGAGAGCACGCCATGCGCCGCTCAGGCGCGTGAGGGCGACGGAATCGGCTTTAATGAGCTGGCCACCAAGGATTTCTGAGGCCTGCGACAGGTCTGACCGGTAGGCCGAAAGTGTATTCTTCGCCGACCCGCGCTCTGCCCCCATCATCGCCAGAAACGCGGTGATGGCTTCGTCATCGGTCATGCCGTCCGAGTCAGGGCTTCCGCCGCAATCATCCGCGCTTCAGGCTCCAGCCCTACCGCCCGCAAAGCCGCGACGATGCGATAAAGGCCTGCTGAAGGCAATCCGGTCCAGCGTGGCGTCTGCATCCCAACTGCTGCTAGCAAAGCGACTGTTCCAGGTTCTCGCGCCGCGACCGCGCGATCGAGTGCTCGCGTCCAGGCATCCTGGGATTCCAGTTCCGGACCCACCGGCAAACGGCCAAGGCCGCCAAGCCCGGCACCCAGCAGGTCGCCACGCGCAAATTTACGGACGGCATCGCCATTGATTTCAAAGGGCGCACGCGGGCTGCCGACGGCAAGCAAAGCCCACGCCAGGCTACCACTCTCGGCCCGGTTGGCCCATCGTGCTGCCTGAATGTCGAGGCCAGCCGAGAGCATCGAAGCGATTGTATTGTCGAGGATCGGACCCGTCGCCGCATCGCTCGGCGGTATTGCGCCGGCCGATCGGGCAGTCAGGATCAGCCGTGCGTAGCGCCCGCTCCATCCTGCGCCACCGTCCCACAGAGTTTGCATCGCCGAAATTCGCCCGGAATAGTCGGACGCAGCATAGGCGCGGCGGAGAGCATCGGCGGGCGTGCCGCCGCGCTCGTCGCTGTCGAGTTCATCATAGATGGCACCATAGAAGTCGACGAGGGCGCTGCTGGAAAAGACGCCGAGCGTTGCCGCACGGTCTGCTGCTGCAAGGCGATCCGTCAACGGATATAGCGGGGCGCGGGCCAGCCATGCCTGGACCTGCGGTCCAGCGCTGGCCTGTAGTGGCGCGGGAATTGGCACAGCGGTCGCCGCCGCCATCCCGAAGCGCCATGAATTGAGGCGACCCACTCCGTCCCATGCGATCGAAATTGACCGGCGTGCGCCGCCGCCGACCGCTGCAACCTTCTCGGCCAGTCGCACATCGACCCCGCCCGCGCGTCCGGCGCGGCGCAGTTCGTCAAATTCGGCATTCGCGGTCGCGCTGTCACCCGACAGGCCCTGGCAAACCGCACGCGCGAGTGCCCAGCCGGGCAAACGCGTCTGATTGACCGCAGCGTCGGCGACCCCGCACAATGCCGCCGGATCGGCGCTAGCCAATGCCGCCTGCATCGTCGCGTCGTACATTCGTGGCGTGTAGTTTTCGCTGTCAACCATCGCGACAAGGCCACGCGCATCATCGGCATTGCCCAGCCGCGCGAGCAACAAAGATCGCTCGGCGATCCAGTCGACGGGGGACACATGACTGGGCGTATCGCTCCGGCTGAGCAAGGCCCGCCGCAGCAGGATCGCCGTCCAGCGCGAAGCGATCGGCACATCGATGCGCCGCATCAAGCCGATAAGATAGCGTCCGTCGCTCGTGCCGAAAGCATTGGCCCCCAGGCCACCATCCGCCTCCGTAAGCAAGCCGACACGCTCGGTAGACCGTCGCGCCTGGGGCGGCAGGTCGATTTGCGCGACTTCGGCGTCCAGTTCGCTGTCGAGCGCATCCTCGTCGGCGGCCGCCAAGACGTTAGCTCGCGCGTCCTCGCCAGTCGTTGCAGTCGCCGTGCTGTCGAGGGTGTCCCCCGAAGGGGGGGCTACGGTGGGAGCTGTCGGCACCGGGGCGGGAGCAGGCGGGGCTGGCTGCGCGCTAAAGCCGGGCGGAAGGATCAACTCGGGTGCGCGTTGAGCCAGTGCGGGGAAGAGCGCGACGCTTGCCACTCCGGCCAGCGCGAAGGCCCAAACTCTAGGCCGCATTACCCGGCGTCACTGGCGTTTCGATGCGGCTTTGCGGGCCGTGCGTCGCGCGACCGGCGACCCAGACCGCGGCAAGCACCAGCACTACTGCAATCACCACCCAGACGACCGACCGACCCATCCACATCCTCCTGTCCCCACCGTCTTTGCCCGATGGGAGGCGCGCCTGTATAGCCCCGCCCGTACATGGCCGATCATCAAACCCCCGCCCGATCAATCGTCATGGTCGGCATGATGGGTACCGGCAAAACCACGATCGGCAAAAGGCTGGCCAATCGGCTGCATCTACCATTTGTCGATGCCGACGCCGAAATCATCCAAGCGGCCGGCATGACTATCTCCGAAATTTTCGCCAAATATGGTGAGGCGCACTTCCGTGACGGGGAACGCCGGGTCATAATGCGGCTCATCGACGGGCATCCGAAAGTGCTGGCAACGGGCGGGGGCGCATTCATGAACGACGAAACACGAGCCCTCATTCTCGAGCGAGCAACTGCGGTGTGGCTCGATGCAGATATCGAGACGCTGGTCGAACGGGTGTCGCGTCGGAACGATCGACCTTTGTTGAGCGGTCGTGACCCGCGCTTGGTCCTCGGCGAACTGGCGGCGGTGCGCAATCCGGTCTACGCTCTTGCACCGATCCACATCCGCAGCGCACCGGCTCCGCATGAAGTCACCGTGTCCAGGATCGTTGAGGCACTAGGCGCATGATTGAAGTCGAAGTCGGGCTGGGACCACGTGCCTATCCGGTGCGCATCGCCAGTGGTTTGCTCGCCGACGTCGCAACGCACGTGGAACCATTCGTGAGGAATGGCCGGTTGATCGTGGTTTACGATCAGAACTGCGGTGCCCAGCTAGCTGCGCTCACCGCCGCCCTAGCGGGTCTGAAGTTAGTGACCATAGCTGTTCCGCCCGGGGAGAGTTCGAAAAGTTGGGACGGCCTGCAGGGGCTGGTCGGGGCACTTCTCGACAATCAGATCGAGCGTTCGGAAAGCATCGTGGCTTTGGGGGGGGGTGTCATCGGCGATCTCGTCGGGTTTGCGGCCTCAATCGTGAAACGCGGCTGTGGCGTAATCCAGATTCCGACGACGTTGCTGTCTCAGGTCGACAGTTCGGTCGGCGGCAAGACAGCGATCAACGTTCCTCAGGGAAAAAATCTGGTCGGAGCATTTCACCAGCCGCGGCTCGTACTGATCGACCCAGAGGTATTAAGCACCCTGCCCGATCGTCACTTGCGCGCCGGCTATGCAGAGGTGGTGAAATACGCGCTGATCGGCGACGCTGGGTTCTACGCCTGGCTTGACGCGCATCTCGATCGCCTTTTGGCGCGCGATCCTGCCATATTAGAGCAGGCGATCGCGGTCAGCGTCCGCGCCAAGGCGGCGGTGGTGGCAGCGGATGAGCACGAGACGGGTGGAATCCGGGCCCTGCTTAATTTTGGGCACACTTTCGGGCACGCGCTGGAAGCTGAGACCGGATTTTCTGATCGTCTGCTTCACGGCGAGGCGGTGGCGGCAGGCATGGGCCTCGCAATGCGGTTTTCAGTACGGCGTGGTTTCTGCGCCGCGCAAGATGCGCAAATAGTGTCCGATCATCTCAAACGCGCTGGCCTGCCCAATGATGCTCATGCAGGCGGGATCGAAGCGACCGGTAAGACGCTTGCCGCGTACATGGCGCATGACAAGAAGCGCGAAGGCGGGCGCGTGCCATTCCTGTTGTCGTGCCGGATCGGTGAAGCGTTCGTAGCGAATGACGTTCACCTCGACGAGGTGGCGGAATTTCTGAACTCGGATACCGCATGATCAATGGCGGCGAGTGCTGCGTCATAGGGCAGCAGCGCTGCGGCGTGACGGCCAGGATGTTGGCGGATCTCGGCAAGCAGATGCAGCTCGGGCCACGGGCCGATATCGCGCTGAGAACCGTTAAGGTAATTGGCCAACTGATCCCGAAATCGCTTCACCTCTACCCCGGTTAGGCCAACGATATGATGGCCAAGTATCGCCGCCGACCCTTGGCCGACCGCACATGCGCGAACATCCTGGCCAAACGCCAACACACGATTTCCATCCATCATTACGTCGGCGATCACGACGCTGCCGCAAGCGCGAGAGCGCGTGTGGCCAGTACCATGCGGGTCGGCAAGTCGTTGCTGTTCCGCCAGCATCAAAGCCAGACGGAGCAGGTCACGACTGTACATCGGCGGGCGCTTTCCGCCGCTTTTCGACCAGATTGACGATTGCGTCGGAGCTTGCCCTGAGCAGTGGATAAGCGCGTGCCTCGGTCATCCAGCCGGGACGGGACTGACCATCGGCGCGGATAATGTCGCTTCCGAAAGCGACCGCCATGAAAATCAGGGTTGCGCCGAGCAGGCCTTTGAGGACGCCGAAGCCCAGCCCCAGCATGCGATCGAACGGCCCGAGGATCGAGCGGCGTGTACGGTCTCCCAAGCGCTGGGCAACGATCTTGACCACGACGAAGGTGATGCCGAACAGCATGACCGCTGCCAACACCGACGCCCCCGATGCCGACGACATGAAGCCGCCTAACGCCTCGGTGGTCGCCGCATGGCCGAACTTGACCGCGCCGATCGCCGCAGCCCAAGCGACGAGCGACAACGCCTCCGCCACAAAGCCGCGGCGGAAGCCCAGCATCGCGCCGATCGCGATCAACGTCAGAACAAGGATATCGAGCCCGGTCACGCTCCCGCCCCTAAATGGCGCATCATATTGCCGCAATGGGAGGGATTGCCCAGGCCTGTAATGCGCGGCTAATACACCATGGCCAATGGCCGAACACCTTCCCAGCTATGACGAACTCGTCGCCCGCCCACCGGGACGATGGGACCAACCGCCGATGCCGCCGGTTGAGCCCCCCGCTCCGCCACGGCGGCGAAAACGCGTCATCGTTAAGCGGATATTTTGGGCTGCGCTCGCGCTATTCGCCGTTCTGTTCGTTTATCTGGCGCTTACCGCCCCTCTGTCGAAGTCGTTGAAGCCGCTGGCGCCGCCAACGATGGTGCTTGCTGGCGCAGGACGGTACACCGATCGCGCGCAAGGGCGCGGTAATCGACCGACCCGTCGAGGCCGACTTGCTGCCCGACCATGTCAAGAATGCACTGATCGCCATCGAGGATCGCCGGTTCCGGTCGCATTGGGGCGTCGATCCGCGCGGGTTGCTGCGAGCGGCGTGGAACAACGCGACGAGCGACAGCACGCAGGGGGGCTCGACGATCACGCAGCAGCTTGCGAAGATGACCTTTCTTTCTCCCGACCGTAAGATCACGCGCAAGGCGCGCGAAATGTTAATCGCCTTCTGGTTGGAAGCCTGGTTGACCAAGGACCAGATCCTCGAACGTTATCTTTCCAACACTTATTACGGCGACAATGTGTATGGGTTGCGCGCAGCGTCGCTCCACTATTTTAGCCGCCAGCCGGAGAATTTGAGCCTGAGCCAGGCGGCAATGCTCGCCGGGCTGGTGCAATCGCCGTCACGCTTGGCCCCGACGCGCAACCTCGCCCGCGCACAACAGCGCGAACGCATGGTGCTCAATGCGATGGCGTCGGCGGGCTTCATCACCAAGGCCAAAGCCGATGCGACGGCGGTGGCTACGTTGCGCGTCATGCCTCCGCCCAAAACACCGTCCGGCACCTATTTCGCCGATTGGGCAGCAGGACAAGCGCGTGCCTCCGCCGAGCAAAGTTATGGCGAGACACGCATTCAGACCACGCTCGACCCTCGCCTGCAAAAAGCGGCCAATGCGGCGATCGGGCGCGCCGGGCTGGGCGAGGCGCAGGCCGCTATTGTGGCAATGCGGCCCAATGGCGAAGTCGTCGCCCTAGTCGGTGGCAAAAGTTACAAGGCATCGACGTTCAACCGCGCAACTCAGGCACGACGGCAGCCGGGATCGGCATTCAAACTATTCGTTTATCTCGCCGCGCTGCGCAGCGGGATGACGCCCGAAACGATGGTTGATGATAGCCCCATCGTCGAAGGCAAATACCGCCCCAAGAACGATGGCGCGAGCTATCGCGGACAAATCTCGCTCGAACGCGCGTTCGCCAAGTCGAGCAATGTTGCCGCCGTGCGGCTGTACCGCCAGCTTGGGGGACCGGCAGTGGTGCAAACCGCACGCGATTTGGGAATAAAGAGCCGGCTTGAAGAAGACCCGACGCTGGCACTCGGGTCGTCGAGCGTCACGTTGCTTGAACTGACGTCCGCCTATGCCGCGATTGCGGACGATTATTACCCGATCGTTGCCCGCGGCATCCCCGCCAATCAGCCTGGCATTTTCGACCGGCTAATGGCGATGCGCCACCGTTTCGATCCGCGCGTGCGCAGGGATATGTTGCGGATGCTGAAGCGCGTCATCGATCAGGGTACTGGCCAGAGTGCCGGCCTCTCGATCGAGGCATTCGGCAAAACGGGAACGAGCCAAAACAACCGCGATGCCTGGTTCATCGGCTTTGCGGGCGATCTGGTGGTCGGCGTGTGGGTTGGCCGCGATGACGACAAACCGCTCGGCGGGCTACATGGCGGCGGCCTGCCAGCGATGATCTGGCGCGATTTCATGGGACAGGCGATGCCGGGCGCTCGCCGTGCCGCGCCGCCGCCCGAAGCAATCGAGGAACCTGCCGAGCTCAACATCCAGCTTGGCAATGGCTCATCGATGGAAATTGACCCGGACCAGGGTATCAACGTCGAGACAGACTTGGGCCGGCTGCGCATCGATGGACAAGGTATCGAGGCGCGCCGCCGCGAGAATGAGCTGCGACCCGACGAGGAGGATGATGGCTTCGACCCGCAATGAGTGTAGCGCAGGCGCGTGAATCCGCTTTCCGTCACCAATTCGATTACCGGGCAGGCCTGGCGCTGGCGTAACGCCGCAGCGACGGGAGGCGACGACTTGGTCGCCGGGTTGCTGCTTGCGCGCGGCTGTCCGCCCGAGGCCATTGACGATCATCGCAACCCGACATTGCGCGCGTTCATGCCCGACCCGTCGATCTTCCGCGACATGGACAAGGCCGCAAGACGCGTCGCCGACGCGATCGAGGCGGGCGAAGCGGTGACCGTGTTTGGCGATTACGACGTCGACGGCGCAACATCGGCGGCGCTGCTGATAAGGTTGCTTCGCGATCTGGGGCTCGACCCGCGCTATTACATCCCTGACCGGCTGATGGAGGGATATGGCCCGTCGGGCGAGGCCTTGGTCCGCATCGCGCAGGGCGGTGCGAAGCTGATCGTCACGGTCGATTGCGGGGCGCAGGCGTTCGAGGCGCTGGCCATGGCGGGCGACGCGGGGGTCGACGTGATCGTCGTGGACCACCACAAATGTGCTGCGGACTTGCCGCGCGCGCATGCGATGGTCAACGCCAACCGGCTGGACGAGGAAGAAGGTGCAGCGCATGGGCACCTCGCCGCAGTGGGCATGGCGTTCGTGCTGGGTGCGGCTGTGGTGCGCGAATTGCGAGCTCGCGGCTTCTTTGCCCAACGGCCCGAGCCAAGATTGCTCGATCTGCTCGACATTGTCGCGCTCGGCACGGTCGCCGATGTCGCGAGCTTGCACGGGCTCAACCGCGCGTTCGTAACGTCAGGGACTGAAAGTCATGGCGCAACGGCGCAATGTCGGGCTGGCCGCGCTGATCGACGCATCGCGCCTGACGCGGGCGCCACAATGCAGCGACTTGGGCTTTGCTTTAGGTCCACGCATCAATGCCGGCGGCCGGGTCGGCAAATCGGATCTAGGCGTGCGATTGCTGACTACCGAAGATCCGGCAGAAGCTGCCGAGATTTCCGTCGAGCTCAATCGCCTGAATGAGGAACGCCGGGCCATTGAGGCCGAGGTACAGGCCGAAGCCGAAGCAATGGCGCTGCGGCAAGGAAATCGTGCGGTGATCGTCGTCGCGGGTGATGGCTGGCATCCCGGCGTGATCGGCATCGTCGCGGGGCGACTTAAAGAGCGATTTGCGCGAGCCGGCGCTCGTCATCGCGCTAGGTGAAGACGGCGTTGGCAAGGGATCGGGGCGCTCAATCGGCGGGGTCGATCTGGGTGCCGCAATCCTGTCCGCCAAGGATGATGGCCTGCTGATCGCCGGAGGCGGCCATGCGATGGCGGCAGGGGTGACGGTAGCGCCGGGCGGCGTCGATGCCCTATCGGACTATCTCGAGGCGCGACTGGCGGCAGGTGTAGCGGCGGCAGGCGGTGACCGCGCGATGTTGCTCGATGCGATCGTCGCGCCAGGCGGAGTAACACCCGATCTGGTCGAGGCGCTCGAGGCTGGCGGACCCTATGGCATGGGTTGGCCCGGACCCCGTATCGCGGCCGGGCCGCTGCGGGTGATCAATGCCGATATCGTCGGGAGCGGAGGGCATGTGCGGGCTATCCTCGCTGGCGATGACGGGCGCAGCATCAAGGCGGTGGCGTTCCGGCAAGCCGACACGCCGCTAGGGCAAGCGTTACTCGGCGCGCCCAAGGATCGCCGCCTGTGGATCGTGGGCCGGGCGAAAATCGACGACTGGGGCCAGCGGCGTGCGGCGGAATTGCATCTCGAAGATGCAGCATGGTGCGATTGACCCCGGCGGAAGCTGTGCTATGCGCACGCCCCGCGGACGGCCCCATCGTCTAGCGGTTAGGACGCGGCCCTTTCACGGCTGAAACACGGGTTCGATTCCCGTTGGGGTCACCAACAAAATCGTCCGGCGGATGATGTGAGTGTTGATGGCGCGGTGGGAGCCACTGCGCCCACGGGTCCAAGTGATCAGCCGAAAACCATGCCGTCGAATAGTTTGCGCGCCGTCCGTAATAGCGCTGAACTGCGGACGTTCCCCGCTGCGTCGAGAGTGAGCACACAGCTCATTTCGCCGGTCGGATGCTCGACAGACAGGGTCTTGACCTCACCGCGGGGAATCGTTGCCACCGCGGCGGCGGGAGAGCCGGGGATCAGGCATGCGGTCGCCACGCTCACCGCGCCCAAAACGCCGATTGACGCATGTGCGCGCTTCGGGATGAAGCTTCGCACCGTCACTGCCCCGCCGTCACGCGGCGCAGCGACGAGCATCATTTTCGGCACCGACTTATCCGCGACATCACCTAAGTTCATCATCGTCCCGGCCTGAAGCCGAATAGATTCGATGCGCTTCTTCAGGTCTGCATCGTTGTCCAGCGTTTCGCGATCCTCGTAACCCGTGGCGCCGACATCCTCAGCGCGAAACACGACGCAGGGCATGCCGTTATCGATTAAGGTGCAGGCAACACCGTCGATGGTGTCGGCGGCATTACCGGTCGGTAGCAGCGCGCCGCAGGTGGACCCTGCGGTATCGCGAAACTCTAGCGGCACAGGCGCCGCTGCGCCCGGCACGCCATCGATGCGCGCCTCGCCCGCATAGCTCACCTTGCCCGAAGGTGTCTGGACTACGCCTACGGCGACCTGCCCGGTGTTTTCCATGTAGATGGTGACCGGGGTTTCGCCATTCCGCGCCGCGACCAGGCCGCGTTCAATCGCGAAGGGGCCAACGCCCGCGAGGATATTACCGCAGTTCTGCGCATCGGTGACGATCGCTTCGTCGACGAACACTTGAAGAAACAGATAATCGACATCGACGCCGGGGCGATCCGAGCGAGACACGACCGCCACCTTGGACGTGAGCGGATCGGCGCCGCCCATGCCGTCGATCTGGCGCGCATCGGGCGAACCCATCATGCGCAGGAGAAACGCGTCGCGATCCTCGGGCAGATCGGCCTTCAGAAAGTAACCGCCCTTCGACGTGCCGCCGCGCATCCACATGCAACGAACGCCGTCAGACATATTTGAGCCCCTTGGCGGCAAGCCCTTCGCGCATTTGGTACATATCGAGCCCGAGGACGCCAGCGGCGAGCTTGGCACGCTTGTCGCCTTCATTGGCCTCTCGAATTTGAGCCGCCTTGAGCACTTCGGCGGCACTGGCACGGGGGACGATGCAGACTCCGTCGTCATCGGCGACGACGACATCGCCCGGCTTGATTGCGGCACTGGCGCAGACGATCGGGACATTGACACTGCCAAGCGTGTTCTTGACTGTGCCCTGAGCACTGACGGCTTTCGACCAGACCGGAAAACCCATTTCGGTCAGATCGCGGACGTCGCGGACGCCGGCGTCAATGACAAGTCCTCGGCATGAACGCGCCTGTGCCGAAGTCGCGAGAAGATCGCCGAAATAGCCATCCTCGCAAGGGCTCGTCGGAGCGAGTACGAGGATGTCGCCCGCCCCCAATTGCTCGATGGCGACGTGGATCATCCAATTGTCGCCGGGTGGTGCCGAGATCGTCACGGCCGAACCGGCAATGCGGGCACCGGAATAGATGGGCCGCATATACGCAGCGAGCAGCCCGGTGCGGCCTTGCGCTTCATGAACGGTGGCGACGCCGCATGCGGCCAGTCCGTCGATCACCCCCGGATCAGCGCGTTCGATGTTCTGGACGACGATCCCGGTCATGCAAATCTCCTCAGGGGTAACATCGCTGTCATTGCGCATATCACGCAAGTCGGAAGTGGCTGGCAGATATAAGCCTGTGCTAAGAGTTCGCATGGACTTCAACCTCAGGCATCTTCGAGCGGTCGCGGCTGTCGTGCGCGCCGGCAGTCTGTCGGCAGCGGCGCACCGAGTTGCCCTGACGCAGCCCGCGCTGACCCAGGCGATCGCCGGCATTGAGCGACAGATGGCAACGAGATTGTTCGAACGGCACGGCGGCGGCATGAAGGCGACACCGGCGGCGGAATTGTTGACCCCGCGGATCGAGGCGGCACTGGCCCATATAGCATCGTCGCGCGTGACGACGGCGCAGTTTCGCGCGTTGATCGCTGTCGCGGATGCGGGAAGCTATGCAGGCGCAAGCATGGCTACAGGGCTGGCCCAGCCGTCACTGCACCGCGCCATCGGGGACTTGTCAGTCGCGCTGCGACGCCCCCTGGTGACGCGGAGCGGGCGCGGGATCGCCCTGACCGGGTCCGGACGACGCATCGCGCGCGCATTCCGACTGGCGCGCGCCGAAATGGCGGCGGGAATGAGCGAAGTGGCGGCATTGGAGGGGCGCGAAACAGGACGGGTTGCGGTCGGAGCCATGCCTTTGTCACGGGCGCGGGTGCTACCGCAGGCAGTTACGGCGTTCACGCTCGCCCACCCGGAGGCGACGGTGGCGGTTGCCGAAGGGTCGCATGTCGAACTGGTCGAGCCGCTGCGCGACGGCACGCTCGACCTGTTGATCGGGGCGTTGCGGGATACACCCGAACCGGACCTAGTGCAGCACGCTCTATTCGATGATCGACCGGTTGTGATAGCGCGAGCCGGTCATCCGTTGGCTAATACCCTCCCCGACATCAGGGCGCTGGCCACCTTTCCCTGGATCGTCGCCGGGCCGGGTACGCCCCTGGCGGTGCAATGGGGCCGTTTGTTCGATGAGAGCGCAGTGCCGAGACCGCGCGCACCAATCGCATGCGGCTCGGCAATCACCATCAGACAAATCCTGAGAAAAAGCGATTTTTTAACCCTGCTGTCGCCGGACCAAGTAGCCATTGAAATCGACGACGGCTTGCTCTGCGTTATCTGCGACGCGCCACCATCATTGAAGCGCACGATCGGCATCACGACGCGCGACGGATGGCGACCGACTGGACTGCAACAAGCATTCTACAACATGTTGATCGCGCAGACAGTTCAGGAAAATGAATAGGTAGCCCATGCTTTGCATTGGCGGACGGTCTGCTGGGCCGCCAGACCGCGGGTCGTGGAGAGAATAGCACTGATTGGGTTCGGCGAGGCGGGACGGACGTTCGTCGCGGGCGGACTAGCGGCGTCGGGCGCTTTCGACATCAATCCAGCGAAGCGCAGCGGTATTGCCGATCACTACAATCGCGCAGCGGCTTTGCGCGACGCGACTCTCGTCTTGTCCTTGGTAACTGCCGATCAAGCGCTGATCGCGGCTCGCGCCTGTGCGCCTCACCTGTCCCCCAATGCCCTGTGGTGCGACATGAACAGCGTCGCGCCGGGGACCAAGCGCGCAGCCGCGGATGCGATCCAGGCAGCGGGGGGGCGATATGCCGACGTCGCGGTTATGGCGCCGGTCGATCCGGCGCGGCTGGCGGTACCAATGCTGGTCAGTGGCCATGATGTCGGCGGTGCGGTGGCGCGCCTGCGGACGGCGGGTTTCAGCAAGGTGCGCGGCGTAGGGGACGCAGATCGGGAGGGCTTCGGCGATCAAGATGGTCCGGTCAGTGATGGTCAAGGGCGTCGAGGCGCTGACTGCCGAGATGATGCTGGCGGCGCGTGCCGCGGGGGTCGAGGCAGAAGTGCTCGCGTCGTTAGGCGACGGGTGGGACGCGAAGGCTGCCTATAATCTTGAACGCATGGCAACGCATGGGCTGCGCCGAGCAGCAGAGATGGAGGAATCGGCAAAGACATTGAGCGCATTGGGCGTGGACCCGATCATGACGCGAGGGACCGTCGTTCGGCAGCGGACAATGGCCAAATCGACAATGGAGAAGGCGGCATGATAATCGATTGCCACGGTCATTATACCGTGCTGCCCAAGGCACATGACGCCTGGCGCGAGCAACAGATCGCCGCTTTTAAGGAAGGTGAGGCCGCGCCGCCATATCCGCATATTTCGGACGACGAGATCCGCGAGACGATCAAAGCCAACCAGCTGCGACTGCTAAAGGAACGCGGCGCGGACATGACGATCTTCAGCCCGCGCGCGTCCGCCATGGCGCCGCATGTCGGCGACGAGGGCGTGGCAATCGCCTGGGCACGCGCCTGCAACGACCTGATCGCACGCGTCGCCGGCCTGTATCCGGACGTGTTCGCGCCGGTGTGCATGCTGCCACAATCACCCAAGGCCGACATGCAGGCGAGCGTGGCCGAGCTGCACCGCTGCGTCGAGGAACTCGGTTTTATCGGCTGCAACCTCAACCCCGATCCGGGCGGCGGGCGGTTTGAGCATCCGCCGCTGACCGACCGTTACTGGTATCCGTTCTACGAGGCGATGGTCGCACTCGACGTGCCGGCGATGATCCATGTGTCCGGCAGCTGCAATCCGGCGATGCATGCGACGGGCGCCTATTATATCGCGGCGGACACCATCGCGTTCATGCAACTGATCGAGGGCGATCTGTTCGCGGATTTCCCGACGTTGCGCTTCATCATCCCGCACGGCGGCGGTGCCGTACCCTATCATTGGGGGCGGTATCGAGGGCTGGCTGATATGCTCAAGAAGCCCGACCTGTCCGGACATGTGATGAATAATGTGTTCTTTGACACCTGCGTCTACCACCAGCCGGGCATCGACCTGCTCAATCAGGTGATTGATACCAAGAACATCCTGTTTGGCAGCGAGATGGTCGGCGCGGTGCGTGGGATCGATCCGCAAACCGGGCATTATTTCGACGATACCAAGCGGTATGTCGACGCGCTCGATATTACCGCCGAGCAACGTCACGCTATTTTCGAAGGCAATGCGCGGCGCGTATTCCCGCGCCTGGACCAGCAACTGAAAGCGAAAGACCTGATGAGCAGCACACCCCCGTTCCGCGCCGATCATGTCGGCAGCTTCCTGCGTCCCGCCGCACTGATGCAGGCGCGTGAGCAATTTCGTGCCGGCACGATCGACGCCGCGGCGTTGCGCAAGGTTGAAGACGAAGCGATTCGCGACGTCGCGGCGATGCAGGAGTCGCTGGGGTTTCAGGGCATTACCGACGGCGAATTCCGGCGGACCTATTTCCACACCGATTTCCTGCTGCAGTTGGACGGGGTGGAAGAGGCGGGCGGAACGCAGGTCAGTTTCCACCGCCACGACGGCGAGACGCTGGATTATGCTCCCCCGGTGATGAAGATCACCGGTCCCGGTGCGCCACTCAAAGGACATCCAGCGCGCGGATTTTGAATATCTGGCATCAGTCACGTCGCGCACGCCGAAGGTGACGATCCCGTCGCCGACGATGCTGCACTTCCGCGGGGGGCGCGACGCGATCGACGCGACCGCCTATCCCGACCTCGAGCAATTCTACGAGGATTTGGCGGCCGCCTATCGTGCCGAGATCGCCAGCCTGGCCGAGGCGGGCTGCCGCTACCTGCAGTTGGACGACACCAACCTGGCGTATCTGTGCGACGATCAGCAGCGCGCGAATGCCAAGGCGCGCGGCATGGATCCCGACGAACTGCCGCGCCTCTATGCGCGGATCATCAACGAGTCGGTGCGCGACCGACCCGCCGACATGAAGGTCTGCGTCCATCTGTGCCGCGGCAATTTCCGATCGAGCTGGGCGGCCGAAGGCGGCTACGAACCCGTCGCCGAAGTGCTGCTCAACGAACTGGCGATCGACGGTTATTTCCTGGAATATGACGATCCGCGGTCGGGCGATTTCTCGCCGCTGCGCTTCCTGCCCAAGGGCAAGACCATCGTACTTGGTCTGGTCACCACCAAACTCGGCGACATGGAGGCGGCCGACGACGTGCGCCGCCGGATCGACGAAGCGGCCAAGTTCGCGCCGCTTGATCAACTGGCGCTGTCGCCGCAATGCGGATTTTCCTCCACCGTGCACGGCAACGACGTGTCGTTCGCGCAGCAGACAGCGAAGCTGGAACTGGTGCAGCAGGTGGCCCGCGATGTGTGGGGCGACGCCTGATGCGGTGCAACGTCGCCACAACAGGACGCCAGTGGTGACAAGCTGGATGCGAAACGCCTGGTACGTCGCCGCATGGGATTGCGAGGTCGATCGGGCACCGCTCGCGCGGCACGATCTGTGGCGTGCCGGTGATGCTGTATCGCAAGCTCGACCGGTCGGTGGTGGCGATGCGCGACGCCTGTCCGCACCGGCTGCTGCCGCTGTCGATGGGCATCAAGGAAGGCGATTCGATCCGCTGCAAATATCACGGATTGAAGCTGGGTCCCGACGGGGTCGCGGAGGAAATGCCGTTGAAGACCGAGCGGCTCAATACCGCCGTCTGCGCCGAGACCTATGTCGTCCACGAGCGACATCGTTTCGTATGGTTGTGGGTCGGGGACAAGGCGCTCGCCGATCCGGCACTGATCCCCGATCTCTGGCCGTGTTCCACGCCGGGCTGGACGTTTGACGGGGGCTATTACCACGTCGCTGCCGATTATCGGCTGATGATCGACAATCTTATGGACCTGACCCACGAAACGCATGTTCATTCGGGGTCGATCGGCCAGCCAGAACTGATGGCCGCGCCGATCGAGACGTCTGTCAGACGGGCGCTTCGGTCAAGGTTTCGCGCTGGATGCCGGGCATCGAAGCGCCGCCGTTCTGGCGCGAGCGCGCTGAAGCAGGACGGACCGGTCGACCGCTGGCAGATTTGCGAATTCGTCGCGCCGTCTTCGGTGATGATCGATGTCGGTGTCGCGCCGGTCGGCGCGGGCGCGACGCTGGACAATCACGACCAGGGCGTGCGCGGCATGGTGATCGACTGCATGACCCCCGAGAGCGAGGGGCGCATGCATTATTTCTGGGGCATGGCGCGCAATTTCGACATCGACGATCACGGCTTCACCGCGCGGTTCAAGCGGCAGCAGGCGGGCGTCTTCGCGGAGGACAAGGAAATCCTCGAGGCGCAGCAGCGCTCGATGGAAGCCAATCCCGACCTGAAGCTCCGCGCCTATGCCATCGACAGCGGCGGCGTCCGCGCGCGGCGGGTGATCGACAAGGAGATCGCGGCATGACGCTGACCCCGCCGGCCTTTGCGATGGACCTCGACTGGCGCTGTTTCCATCCGCAGCCGTCGAAGCCGGCATTCGTGCTGCCGCCGGGCGCGGTCGACGCGCATTGCCATGTGTTCGGGCCGGGCGCCGCGTTCCCCTATGCGCCCGAGCGCAAATACACGCCGTGCGACGCGGGACGCGACAAGCTGTACGAGCTGCGCGATTATCTGGGCTTCGCGCGCAACGTCGTCGTCCAGGCGACCTGCCACGGCGCGGACAATCGTGCGATGATCGATGCGCTGGTCCATTCGGGCGGGCGCGCGCGCGGCGTCGCCACGGTCGGGGCGCGATGTGATCGCATGACGAACTGAGCGCGATGCACGCGGCGGGCATACGCGGGGTGCGGTTCAATTACGTCAAGCGCCTCGTCGATCCCAAGCCCGACGATTATTATCACGGGATCATCGACAAGATCGCCGCGCTCGGCTGGCACGTCGTGATCTATTTCGAAGCGGCCGACCTTGCCGAGAAGTGGGATTTCTTCACCTCGATCCCGACGCCGGTGGTGGTCGACCATATGGGCCGGCCCGATGTGACCAAGCCGGTCGACGGCCCCGATTTCGCGCTGTTCCGCCGCTTCATGGCAGAGAACGACAATGTCTGGTCGAAGGTGACCTGCCCCGAGCGGCTCTCGGCCGGCGGGCCGCCCGACTATGACGACGTGGTGCCGTTTGCGCGCGCGATCGTCGAGGATTCCCCGATCGGGTGCTGTGGGGCACCGATTGGCCGCACCCGAACATGAAGAGCCACATCCCCGACGATGGCAAGCTTGTCGACTACATTCCCCGCATTGCCATAACGGGTGAGCAGCAGCGCAAATTGCTGGTCGACAATCCGATGAGGCTCTACTGGCCAGAGGAGGCAGCGTGAGCGCGCCGACAGACATCCACGCCTATCTGGCCGAGCTGGAAACGATTCCGGGCACGCGCGTCTTCACGGCGGCGCGGGCGCGGGAAGGTTATCAGCTC
The DNA here is from genome assembly GCA_963740775.1 of uncultured Alphaproteobacteria bacterium. Classification (GTDB taxonomy): domain Bacteria; phylum Pseudomonadota; class Alphaproteobacteria; order Sphingomonadales; family Sphingomonadaceae; genus Sphingomonas_O. The sequence goes on from CAVUFE010000005.1 coordinate 808,156, forward strand.
AATCAGTTCTGCTTCAGCTTGATGAAGGCAGAAAACCGTGACCGCTGGAAGGTCGACGAGCGAGCGTATCTGAGCGATTGGCCGTTGAGCGATCACCAGAAAGACGCGCTGATTGCGCGCGATTACAATCGACTGCTCGATCTGGGTGGCAATATATATTTCCTCGCCAAAGTGTTTTCGACCGATGGAAAGAGCTTCTTGCAGGCAGTTTCGACGATGACCGGGATGCCGCTCGAGGAGTATCAGGCGATGATGGTCGCGGGCGGGCGCAGTCCCGAAGGAGTGCGCCATTTGCGTGACCTGGAAGCAGTTGCCGATGCGGCGGGCGAGATCGCCAATTCGCCGGTCGGGGGGACGAACTGATGGCGCGGATTACCGCTGGCGTGGCGTCGAGCCACATTCCCGCATTGGGCGTGGCGTCGGACCTCAACAAGACCGACGAGGACTATTGGGCGCCGGCGTTCGCCGGATATGACTGGACGCGCGAGTGGCTGCGCGGCGAGGCGAAGCCCGATGTCGTGATCCTGGTCTATAACGACCATGCATCGGCCTTCGACATGAGGATAATTCCCACCTTTGCAATCGGTTGTGCGGAAACGTTCCAGCCGGCCGATGAAGGCTGGGGGCCGCGGCAAGTGCCTGAGGTGATTGGCCATCCCGACCTTGCCTGGCACATCGCGCAGAGCCTGGTTCTCGACGAATTCGACATGACGATCATCAACGAGATGGACGTCGATCACGGTTTGACCGTCCCCTTGTCCATGATGTTCGGCAAGCCGGTGGCGTGGCCCTGCCGGGTCATCCCGCTCGCGGTGAACGTGGTCACCTATCCGCCTCCGACCGGCAATCGCTGCTGGGCGCTGGGCGAGGCGATCGGACGCGCGGTGGCGAGCTTCCCGGAGGATCTGAACGTGCAGGTGTGGGGCACCGGCGGGATGAGCCACCAACTGCAGGGCACGCGTGCCGGGCTGATCAACAAGGAATGGGACAACCGCTTCCTCGACCGGCTGGAGGGAGCCACTCAGGAGCTGCGCCACATTCCCCACATCGAGTATCTGCGGGAGACGGGGTCGGAGGGGATCGAGATGGTCATGTGGCTGATCATGCGCGGGGCGCTCGGCCGCGAGACCCGCGTGCTGCACCGTCACTACCACGTGCCCGCCAGCAACACGGCGGTGGGCCATATCGTATTGGAGCCAGTAGAATGAGGATCGCGTTAGCCGGTGCCGGCGCGTTCGGGGAAAAACACCTCGACGGACTGAAGAAGATCGACGGGGTCGAGATCGTTTCGGTGATCAGCCGCCGCGCCGAACAGGCGGCGGAGGTCGCGGCAAAATACGGCGCGCGGCATTCGCGGCACCGAACTGAACGAGGCGCTGGCTCGCGACGATGTCGATGCGGTGATCCTGTGCACTCCGACGCAGATGCACGCTGAGCAGGCAATCGCCTGCATGGACGCGGGCAAGCATGTTCAGGTCGAAATCCCGCTCGCCGACAGTTGGGCGGACAGCGAGTCGGTGTTCAAGAAGCAGCAGGACACTGGCCTCGTCTGCATGGTCGGGCATACGCGCCGATTTAATCCCAGCCATCAGTTCGTTCACGAGCGCATCGTCGCGGGCGAATTCAACATCCAGCAAATGGACGTGCAGACCTATTTCTTCCGCCGCAAGAACATGAATGCAAAGGGCGAGGCGCGGTCGTGGACCGACCATCTGCTGTGGCACCACGCTGCGCACACCGTCGACCTGTTCGCCTATCAGGCGGGCCCGATCGTCAAGGCCAATGCAATCCAGGGTCCGATCCATCCCGAGTTGGGCATCGCGATGGACATGTCGATCCAGCTGAAAGCCGAGAGCGGGGCGATCTGCACGCTGAGCCTGTCTTTCAACAATGATGGACCGCTAGGTACGTTCTTTCGCTACATTGGCGACACCGCGACGTACATCGCGCGTTACGACGACTTGGTGACTGGCAAGGAAGAACCGATCGACCTGTCGGGCGTGACAGTGTCGAACAACGGCATCGAAATACAGGATCGCGAATTCATCGCCGCGATCCGCGAGGGACGTGAACCCAATTCGAGCGTGGCGCAGGTTCTCGCATGTTACCGCGTGCTGGGGGAACTCGAGAAGCAGCTAGACCAGTGAAGACGCAGGTCGCGATTATCGGTGCGGGCCCGGCGGGACTGCTGCTGGGCCATCTGTTGCGCGCCGAAGGGATCGATTGCGTCATCATCGAACGGCAATCGCCCGATTATGTGATGGGCCGCATTCGCGCAGGCGTGCTGGAAACGGTCACCACCGACCTGCTGCACCGGCTGGGGATTGATGCGCGGTTGAATGCGGAGGGACTGGTCGAAGACGGGTTCAACCTCGCAACAGACGACCAGGTCATCCGCATCGACATCAAGGCGCTGACCGGCAAGCATGTGACCGTATACGGTCAGACCGAGGTGACGCGCGACCTGATCGAGGCGGCGCCGGAACGCGACCTCGAGATCGTGTGGGAGGCGGGTGACGTCGCGCTTCATGACGTAACGAGCGATGCGCCCTACGTGACGTGGCAGGGACGGGCGGGTCGATTGCCAGTTCATCGCCGGGTGCGACGGGTTTCACGGTCCGTCACGAAAGGCAATTCCGAATGGGCGCGAATTCGAGCGAGCCTATCCGTTCGGCTGGCTGGGTATCCTCGCGGATGTTCCGCCGTGCCATCCAGAGCTGATCTATGCCAACACGCATGACGGCTTCGCCCTAGCGTCGATGCGATCCCCCACACGCAGCCGTTACTACATCCAGGTGCCATTGACCGAGAAGCTCGAGAATTGGCCCGAGGAGCGCTTGTGGGACGAGTTGGAGCGCCGATTCACACCGCTTGCCGATCGACCGGTCACGCGAGGTCCCGCGCTTGAAATCTCGATCGCACCGCTCAGGTCGTACGTTTTCGAGATGATGCGCCACGGTCGGCTGTTCCTGGCGGGCGATGCGGCGCATATCGTGCCGCCGACGGGAGCGAAGGGACTAAACCTGGCAGCGTCTGACGTCGCCTATCTGGCCGATGCCCTGGTCGCACAGGTCAACCGTGACGATGCCGGCGGGCTGGAGACTTATCAGACGAGGGCGCTGGCGCGGATATGGAAGGCAGAGCGGTTCAGCTGGATGCTAACGAAGCTGATGCATAGATTCCCCGACGACGGCGCCTTCGAGCATCGGATGCAGGTGGCCGAGCTCGATTACGTCGCGTCGTCCCGGGCGATGCAGACGGCAATTGCGGAGAATTATGTCGGGTTGCCGCTTTGACGCCCGTTTGTCTGACCCGCGAGGCTTGATGCCCCTTCCCCATCGCCCCGTCGGCGCCTTCAGCGTTTCGGCCGTCAGCCTCGGCTGCATGAATTTGAATCATGCCTATGGCACGCCGCCGAGCGAGGCGGATGCCGTAAAACTACTCAATCGCGCGCTCGACATGGGTGTGACCATGCTCGATACCGCCGCCCTATACGGCGGCGGCAACAACGAGCGGCTGCTGGGCAAGGGCGTGATGCACCGACGCGGCGAGTTCACGTTGGCTAGCAAATGCGTACTGGACCTGATCGACGGCCAGCGCCTGCTCGACGGGCGGCCGGAGACGATCGCGGCGACGCTCGAGCGCGCGCTGGGGCGGCTTGGGACCGACCATATCGACCTTTATTACCTGCATCGGCTCGACAGGAACGTGCCGGTTGAAGAGTTGGTCGGCGCGCTGGTTCGCGCGAAGGAAGCCGGCAAGATCGGCGCAATCGGTTTGAGCGAGATGTCCGCTACGACACTGCAGCGAGCGCATGCTGTCCATCCCATTGCCGCGATGCAGAGCGAATATTCGCCGATGGTCCGCAATGCCGAGATCGCCGTGCTGGAAGCCTGCCGCGAACTGGGCAGCGCTTTTGTCGCCTTTTCGCCCGTCGCGCGTGGGATGCTGGCGGGGGCCGTGCATGACGATCGCTATGTCGAAGGCGATATTCGCGCGCCGATGCCGCGCTTTCATGGTGCCAATCTGCGACACAATCTGCAGGCTGTCGCGCAATTCGATGCGCTGGCCGCTAGATTGGGCGTGACGCCGGCGCAACTGTCGATCGCCTGGGTGCTGTCGCGCGGCGACCATGTCATCGCTCTCCCCGGCACGCGCAGCGAGGCCCACCTGGCGGACGACCTCGGCGGGGCGGAGGTAAGCCTCGACGCCGCGACGATCGCAGAGATCGAGGCAATGTTCGCGGGCGATGCTGTGCGCGGCGCACGTTACACCGCCGCAATGCAGGCGCAGATCGATACCGAGACTTTTGCTAGGGAAGAACTGGCCTAGGCCTCAAGGGGCTTGGGTGGCCCGAGCAACATGAGTGCCAGTGCACCGAGGGCCGAACCGAGCGCCATGATCAACGCCACAGTCTGAAGGCCCGATCCTGCCTGAAACAAGGCACCCGCGACAATCGGGCTGAGCGCCGCGCCGCCCCGGCCGACGCCGATGACGAAGCCCGTGCCCCCTGCCCGCACCCCGGTCGGGAAGGCATGGGCGAAAATGGCGTATAATCCGACGATCGCACCGTTCGTGAAGAAATCCCGCGACACCCGCGAGCAGGGCCAGTTGACCGAGATCGGGATTGCTGCGGCCGAACAGGGCGACCAGCACGACCGACAGCGATCATCGCGGCGATGGTCAGCAAGCGTACCGCGAATTTCTGAGTGAGCAGGCTGACGACCAGCGCGCCGAACGCCCCGCCGACATTGGCCCAGACCAGCACGCCGCCCGCTGCCGACGGCGCGAAACCCATGTCGGTGACGATCTTTGGCGTCCATTTCAGGATGAAGTAGAACGTCATGATATGCGCGAAATAAGCGAGCGTCAGCAATACGGTGACACGCGCGAGGCGGCCGTGAAACAACTGCGCTAGGCTGGCGCGAGGCGCGCCGGCTTCGGGTTCGGGCAGACCATCGACAAGGTCGTGGCCCAGCCGTGCCAGCACGGCATTGATCCGCGCGACGGCGTTCGTCGGGCCGACGTGTGTGCCAGCCAGGCCGGATGTTTCCGGCAGCAGCCACAGGACCAGCGGGACGAAAATCGCACTGACGATCGCGCCGAATACGAAGACCGCGCGCCAGCTGTTGTCGACCAGCAGCAAGGATGCGACCGTGCCGCCGATGCACTGCGCCGACCGGATAGCCGCCCGCCATCAGCGCCACCGAGAGGTTCCGGCGTTTTGCGTTGGCGAATTCGGCGACCACGGCATTGGTCGCGGCGAGCATGCCGCCAATGCCGAGCCCGGTCAGCAAGCCGCCAAGCGGACAAGATCTGGATACTCGCGTGCCGTCGAGGCGAGCGCCATGCCGCCGGCCATCAGGCACCAGACAGGCAAGCACGGTAGGGCGGCGGCCGATCCGGTCGCACAACTGACCCGAGCGCAGATCGAGCCGACGGCCATGCCGATCAGCTCCATCGACAGGACGATGCCGAGCGCGGCGCGATCGATGCCCCAATCCTTGGCAATGCCGGGCGAGGCGAAGCTGATCGACAGCACATCAAAGCCGTCGAGCGCGTTTAACCCGATCGCAACCGCGACTGCCGCGATCTGCCCGCGCCGCATCGGCGCATCCGCGATGATATCGCGCGGGTCTCTCACAGCCATCGTCACCCTCTCATTATGTCAGTCGGCCGCGAGCATCAGCGCGTCGAGCGCCACCGCGCCCTGCCCTTCGGATAGACGATCACCGGGTTGAGGTCGATCTCGCGGATCCGCGGCTCGCCGAGCAGCAGGCGGCCGATGGCGACGAACGATGTCCGCCACCGCACCGACATCGAGCGCGGGCGAGCCGCGAAAGCCGTGCGAGCAGCGCCGCGCTCTTGAGCTTGCCGAGTTCGGCGAGCGACTGCGGCCTTCGGCCAGATCGGGCGTGAGCAGCCGCACGTCCTGGAGGATTTCCGCCTGCACCCCGCCGAAGCCGGCGAGGATGACCGGCCCCCATTCGGGATCGTTGCGCGCGCCGACGATCAGTTCGAGCCCGCGCGCGCCCATCTTCTCGACCAGCATGCCGTCGAGCGCGAGGCCGGGCGCGTAGGCGGCGACATCGGCAGTCATCTTCGCCCAGGCCGCGCGTCAGCGCGTCCGCATCGGCGAGGCCGACGATCACGCCGCCGGCGTCGCTCTTGTGGCTCAGCTCGGCCGACTGCGCCTTGAGCACGACCGGATAGCCGAGCGCTTCGGCGGCCGCCACGGCCTCGTCGGCGTCGTCGCCAGCGTGCCGCTGCGGGAACGGCACGCCGAGCGGCGCGAGCAGTGCCTTGGCGCGGTATTCGGGGATGACGCCGCCGTTCGGCCGGCAGATCGACGTGCGAGCGGCGTCGCGGTCGCGCCGGCGCCCGGTCGCGCGCGCGCCACGCCGCGATCCGCGCCAGCGCACGCAAGGCGCGTTCGGACGAGGGGAAATAGGGCACGCCGATCGCGCGCAGCCGCGCGATATATTCGGCAGGCACCGGCGCGCCTTCGTCGAGCCCGGCGAAGATCACCGGCTTGTGCGGCGGGCGCCGTCGAGCGCGTCGATGATCGGCGGGAACTTGATCGCCGAGGTCGTCGGCGTCGGTCTGGATGATGCCGAGCACGACGCTGCCGAAGCGCGTGTCGTCGTCGAGCAGGCCTCGATCGTGCGGCGGTAGATGTCGGGATCGACCAGCCCCTGCGCGGTCATGTCGAGCGGATTGGTGACGCGGCACGAAGTCGGGCATCGCCGCGCGCAGTGCCGGGCTGTCGCCATCGTCGATCACGGGCAGCGGCAGGCCCGCGCTTTCGGCGAGGTCGAGCGTCAGCGCCTTGAACGCGCCCGATTCGTCAGGACCGCGGTGCCGCCCGCGCGCCATCGGCGGGCAGCGCAGCAGGATCTCGGTGACGTCGCCCAGTTCCTCCAGCGTCTCGACAAGGATCACGCCTGCGCGCGCGACCTTGAGCGTCATCACCTTGTAGTCGCCGGCCATCGCGCCGGTGTGCGTCGCGGCGCATTTCGCGCGCCGCGCTGGAGCGGCCGGGGTGGAGCAGGACGATCGGCTTGCCCGCCGCGCGCGCGCGCGCCGCCGCGGCAAGGAAGCGCGCGGGCTTGCGGAACTGCTCGACGATCATCGCGATCACGTGCGTGTGCGGATCGTCGACCAGCGCATCGACATAATCCTCGACGCCCGCTCGCCGCCTCGTTGCCGGTCGAGACCGAATGGCTGAGGCCCAGGTCGCGCTTGATGCAGCACGGTGCCGAGCACCGCCGCCATCGCGCCCGATTGCGAGACGATGCCGATGCCCGGGCCGGTCGCTCAGCCGGGTCGTCGGCGTCTCGACGAAGGTCAGCGGCACGCCGTCGACGTAATTGACCAGGCCGAGGCAGTTCGGCCCCTCGATCGACCATGCCCGCTTCGGCGGCGATCGCGCGCGAGTCTCGCGCTGCTCGGCCAGCCCTCCTCGCCGCCCTCGGCAAAGCCGGCGGAGAAGATGACCGCCGCGCCGCACCCTGCGCGCCGCCAGCGCCCGCACCGTATCGAGCACCGCCGCGCGCGGGATCGCCAGCACCGCGGCGTCGACGCCCTCGGGCAGGTCGTCGATCGCTCGCGAGGCACGGCCGCCCGCCGATCTCGGCGCGCTTCGGGTTGATCAGGTGGATGTCGCCCGCAAAGCCCTGGCGCTCGAGGTTGGCGAGCACCGACGCGCCGAGCGCGCCGGGCTTGTCCGACGCGCCGACGATCGCGACCGATCGCGGGCGCAGCAGGCGGTCGAGTCGACGGCGCGCGGCGGCCATGGTCGGTTCAGCCCTTTGCTTTTCGAGGTCGTAGGCGCCGAGGCCGGGCTTGAAGCGTCTTGTCGTCGATGAACTGCTTGATGCCTTCCTTGCGGCCCTCGTTGTCGTAGCTGTTGGCCGCTTCCTGCGCGCGGATCAGATAATCCTCGGCATTGTCGTAGGTCATCTCGCGCGACGCGGCGGACGGCATCCTTGGTCGCCTTCAGCGCGACGGGGTTCTTCTTGAGCAGCACGTTGGCGACCTCGGTGACGCGCGCCTTGAGCTCGGCGAGCGGCACCGCTTCGTTGACCAGGCCCCATTCGGCGGCGGTCTTGCCGTCGACATTCTCGCCCATCATCGCGTGGTACATCGCCTTGCGGAACGGCAGCAGTTCGGCCGCGACCTTGGTCGCGCCGCCGCCGGGCAGGATGCCCCAGTTGATCTCGCGACAGGCCGAACTGCGCCTCCTCGGCGGCGAAGGCCAGGTCGCAGGCGAACAGCGGGCCATAGCCGCCGCCGAAGCACCAGCCGTTGACCATCGCGATCGTCGGCTTCTGGTACCAGCGCAGCCGCCGCCACCAGCCATAGGCTCTCGCGCTGCGCCTTGCGCGTGCCGCGCCAGGCCCTTGGCCTCGGTCTCGCGGAAATATTCCTTCAGGTCCATGCCGGCGGACCAGGCGGTGCCCTCGCCGGTCAGCACCAGCACGCCGACATCGTCGCGAAATTCGAGCTCGTCGAGCACCTCCATCATGTCGGCGGTTGAGCGTCGGGGCTCATGCAGTTGCGCTTGTCGGGGCGGTTGAACTTCACCCAGGCGATGCGGTCGACGACCTCGTAAGACGACGACGCCGTTGCTGCTCAATTCGTGTCATGCGGATGGCTCCTGCGCAGTCAGATCGGATAATGGCCGGGCTGGGTCTCGATCGTGATCCAGCGCAGCTCGGTGAAGGCGTCGATCCCGGCCTTGCCGCCGAAGCGGCCATAGCCCGAGCGCCTTGACGCCGCCGAACGGCATCTGCGCCTCGTCATGCACGGTCGGGCCGTTGACGTGGCAGATGCCCGACTTGATCTGGCGCGCGACGCGCAGGCCGCGCGCGGTGTCGCGGGTGAAGACCGCGGCGCGACAGGCCGTATTCGGTGTCGTTGGCGAGTTCGATGGCGTGCGCCTCGTCGCGCGCGCGGATGATCGCGACGACCGGGCCGAAGCTCTCGTCGCCGTAGAGCTTCATGTCGGGGGTCACGTTGTCGATCACCGTGCGCGCGCATCAGCACGCCGTCGGCCGGCGTCTCGCCGGTCAGCGCGCTCGGCGCCCTTGGCCGGTCGCGTCGTCGATCAGCTCGCCGACCCAGTCGACCGTCTTGCGATCGACCACCGCGCCGAGCGGCGTCTTGCCCTCGCGCGGGTCGCCGGCGACGAGCGTCGCCGCCTTGTCGCGGAACTTGGCGACGAAGGCGTCGGCGACGGCATCGACGACGATGATCCGCTCGGTCGACATGCAGATCTGGCCCTGGTTCATGAACGCGCCGAACGCCGCGGCCTTGACCGCCTCGTCGAGGTCGGCGTCCTCGAGCACGATCAACGGCGCCTTGCCGCCCAGTTCGAGCAGGCACGGGCTTCAGATGCTCGGCGGCGCGCTTGGCGATGATCCGGCCGACTGCGGTCGATCCGGTGAAGTTGATCCGCCGCACCGCCGGGTGATCGATCAGCGCGCCGACCACTTCGCCGGCATCGGCGGGCGCGTTGGTGACGAGGTTGACGATGCCGCCGCCCAGCCCGGCTTCGACGAACGCCTCGACGATCAGAGCGTGCGTGCGCGGGCAGTGTTCGGAGGCCTTGAGCACCACGGTGTTGCCGCAGGCCAGCGGCATGGCGATCGCGCGCACGCCGAGGATGATCGGCGCGTTCCACGGCGCGATGCCGAGCACCACGCCGGCCGGCTCGCGCAGCGCCATGGCGATGCAGCCCGGCTTGTCGGACGGGATGACCTCGCCGCCGATCTGCGTGGTCAGCGCCGCCGCCTCGCGGACCATGCCGACGGCGAGCATGAGGTTGAACCGCGCCCAGCCCTCGGTCGCGCCGATCTCGCCCATCATCGCGTCGACGAATCGTCGGCCTTCGCCGCGAGCGCGTCGGCCGCCTTGGTCAGCGCGGCGCGGCGGGCGTTGGGGCCGAGCGCACTCCAAGCCGGCGAGCGCCGCCGCCGCCGCGTCACAAGCGGCACTTCGCATCGTCGACACCAGCGGCCGCAGCGCGGGTGACCAATTTCCCGGTGTAGGGATCGTTCCGTTCGAAAGTGCGCCCGTTGGCAGCAGCGCGCGACGCACCACCAATACTGAGCTCGAGTGTCGTGGCCGTCATCGTCCTCTCCGATTCGACTTTATTGTTATTTGACATAACTATCGCTCTTGCCAGCCGCAAGCGGTTTTTCCTAAGCACGTCCGATGGCCGAAACCCATATCAATCCTCTGGAAAATCTCATCGGCTATCGCCTGCGCCGCGCGTCGGCGGATGCGATGAGCGATCTGGCACGAGCACTCGGCAAGATCGGCCTGCGTCCCACCGAAGCGTCCGCGCTACTGCTCATTTCTGTAAACGAGGGCATGACCCAAAGCGACATTGGCCGCATCCTCGGCATCCAGCGTGCCAACATGGCGCCGTTAACGGCGGGGCTCGAACGTCAGGGTATGATCACACGCCGTCGGATGGATGGACGCAGCCAGAGCCTGGTGGTCAGTGAGCACGGCGCCGAGATCGCCGCACGGATCCATACCGCGATGAAGAGACACGACCAGCAGCTGGTCGCGCAAGTCCCCGCAGGTGCGCGAGATGGCTTTGCTACAGCGCTCGGAACATTGGCACCCCCGCCCGGCGCATAGGATTGCGTCCCCGATGCGAATGTAATAGCCAATAACAATGGACCAGGATTTCGACGCACTCGCGCCGGAGACGTTTGATAGCGCAAATGCCGAGTTCAAGCGGCTGCGCAGTGAATGTCCGGTGGCACACAGCAATGCCTGGAACGGGTTCTGGGCCCTCACCAAATATGACGATGTCGCGGCGGCCGCAGCGGATTGGCGGACATACACTACCAGTGTGCAGAACGTCGTCCCGAAGGTCGCGTTCACCGGGAGGCGCCCGCCCCTCCACCTGGATCCGCCCGAGCAAACGCCGTATCGCCGTGCGCTGCAACCGTTGCTCACTGAAAAGCGCGTCGCGGCGCTCGAGCCGCTGATCCGCGAAATATCTCGCGACCTGATCGGCAAGATGGCGGCCAAGGGCGGCGGAGACATCTGCGCCGAGTTTTCCGCGCGAATGCCGATCACGGTGTTCGCCCACTGGATGAACTTGTCCGCCGACGCGGTGGCGCAGCTGACCGAAGTCGGAAGACGGTATAATATCGCGGTGCAGTCGAACGACGTGCCGAATACCAAGGAAACCAGCCTCCTTCTTTACGACATGGCACGGGGCATTGTGGCCGACCGCAAGGCAAACCCGCTGCCTGAGGATCAGGATGCGACGAGTGCATTGCTGGCCGTGCGCGTCGATGGTGAGCCGCTGCCCGACGAGATGATCGTCGGCACAATCCGGCAGGTTCTGGTCGTGGGCATCATTGCGCCGACAGTGATCGTCGGATCGATGGCGGTACATCTGTGCCGTCATCCCGAGTTGCAGGACCGATTGCGCGCGAACCGGTCACTGGTCCCGGCGGCTACCGACGAATTAATGCGTCTGTATACACCCTATCGCGGCTTTGCGCGTACGGCCCTGTGCGACGTGACAATCCGTGGCCGGACGATACCCGCAGGTGAGCCGATCGCTTTGGTCTATGCCTCGGCAAATCGAGACCCCGATGTGTTTCCCGACCCCGAAGAGGTGATCCTTGACCGGCCAAACATCAAGGATGCGCTGACCTATGGCCGCGGTCCGCACATGTGCGTCGGCGCGGCGTTAGCGCGGCTGGAGATGATCGTCGCGCTCGACACCTTGCTCGAACTGTCTCCGGGCGGCTTCACATTGGCCGGCGAGGTCGTACCAACGCGGATGCCCGAGATCGGCGCGTTGGTCGTTCCCTTGAAGTTTGGCACGTCTGCGTGAACCATCTCGTCCTCGCCGGCAGGCATACGCCCGATCGGCAAGGCTGACGTCGCAGGTGATGCGAGCAGACAAGGTTTGAGCGCGCGACCATCCTGGCTGGCGCGTATCCCCCTCGAAGGGATCGTTGGACTTTATTTCCTCGCCTATCTGCCCAACGTGGTCGTCACCAAACTGGTGACCAGCTTGCCTCACCCTGGATTGGGCCGCCCTTTGACGGGGCTCGAGACGCTTCCGGCGTCGCTCATTCTCAGCATGTTGCTGACCTGGGTCTTTATTTGGGCATCGGGCTGGCACCGTGACGCGCACGGCGTCCAGATTGGCGGCACCCGTTTTCCAGTGCCGACAATCTACACGGCTCTTTCGGGTTTCGGTACGGCACTGGTGCTGTTCACCGTGCCATTGTCATTCACGATCCCCAATGTCAGCATCCCCTTCATCCAGTTGCTGATGCGCGGGGACATCCTGATCATTGCGCCGTTGGTCGACCTGATGTTCGGGCGGCGGGTTAAATGGTGGAGCTGGACCGCCCTGTTCATGGTTGCGATCGGGCTGGCGATCACGGTGCGCGCGCGTGGCGGCCTCAACTTGCCGCCCATCGCTATCGCGACCGTGGCCCTGTATACGATTGGCTACTTTCTCCGCCTGGCCGTAATGACGCGGTCGTCCAAAACTGGCGATCCAGCATCAGTGCGGCGCTACTTCGTCGAAGAGAAACTGGTCGCGTTGTCGCTGTCGGTCGCGGCGTTGGCTATAATGTCCGCATCCGGCATTGGTGGACAGTCGGGCGAGCTGACGTTCGGATTTATCGGAGTGTGGCGCGATAGTGTGATGCTGCCACTGGCAGGAATTTCCGTCACGTTGACGATCATTTCGATCTTTGCCGCGATCATCCTGCTCGACGCGCGCGAAAACAGCTATTGCGTGCCGTTGGAGCGGGCTTCGAGCCTCGTGGCGGGCATCACTGCCTCAATCTTGCTTGCGTTGCTCTGGGGGCTGAAAATGCCGAGCGTTGCCGAACTCACCGGCGCAGTCATCCTCGTTGCGGCTATCATTCTGCTGTCGCTCGCGCCGAGGATGTCAAGGCGCTCCGCCGCCGCCGAAGCAAACTGAGCTCCGCGTTGACAGCTCTACGCGGCAAATATATTGTTATATGCCATAACTAGATCGGCATTGGGTGCCGTGGTGGGAGGATGACTGATGAAGCGGTTCGCATTTGGGCGTGATTTCTCGCGCGTTAGCATCGTGGCAGTCGCCGCAGCGCTGGCGATGCCTACTGCCGCGTCGGCGCAGACGGCCGCGCAGGATCAGGCACTGGCCACCGAAGCAGGGCCGACCGGCGGGCTCGAGGAAATCGTCATGACAGCCGAGCGCCGCAGCCAAAGTCTGCAGCAGGTGCCGATTTCAGCGACCGTGCTCAACGCCGCTGACCTGTCGCGCAAAGGCGTGACCGGGGTCGACGATCTGCAGCAGGTCGCGCCGTCGCTGGCGATCAACACCTTTAACCGTTCGACCTTCATCAACATCCGCGGCGTCGGCATCGCGCAGTCGGCACCGACGTCGAACCCAGGTGTCGCATTCTACATCGATGGCCAACTGATCCCGCACGAGCAGTTCATCGGCCAGTCTTTCTACGACATCGGCACGATCGAAGTGCTGCGCGGTCCGCAGGGAACATTGACCGGCCAGAATTCGACCGGCGGCGCGCTCTATGTCCGTACGCCCGACCCGAAATTCGACGACGTATCGGGCTATATCGACGGTTCCTACGGCAATTACGATATGCTGCGCATCGTCGGTGCACTGAATGTGCCGTTCAGCGACGAAGCCGGCATTCGCGTTGCCGGCATTCACGACGAGCGGGACAGCTTTACGCGAAACATCGGTCCGAGCGGTAGCCAGCCAGGCAAAAGTGAACTCAACGCCGGGCGCTTCAATCTAGGCGGTGCAGTCGTCGAGTGGCGTGCTGCGCGCCAATCTGCGCGTCGATTATTTCGATTCCAAATCCGACAATAATCGCGGTCAAGCGGCGTCGGGACACGGTCTCCAGTGATCCGTTCGTCATCGAGGAAGACGCGCGTTCGTTTCAGAACCAGCATGGTGGCAAGATTTCCGCCGAGGTTCGCGTTGCCGTCGCGCCGAGCGTCGATGTGCGTGGCTTTGCTGCGCTGGCAGGATCTACACACCGTTGACCAGACCGATGGCGACCGTACCGCCACGGCCCTGCCCCGCCCGCCCGCCAATGCCGTGGGCCGCGTCAGTCGCGTGAACACCGACATCACCACGTTCATTGCCGAAATGAACATCCTGTCGAGCGGAAAGCGCAACTTCAACTGGGTTCTCGGCGCATTCTATCTCGACGAAACGGTCGACACTCTGTCGCGTCGCGACAACAACAATGTCCGGGACTTCATTTCCTCGACCTCGACGTTTCAGACTTCCGCGGCGAACACGACCAAGTCCGTGTTCGGTCAGGTCAACTGGTACTTTACGCCCGCATTCGAACTGATCGCTGGCGTCCGCTATTCGGACGATACTCAGGTTTACGACCGCGTGGTTCCGGCGGGCCCCGTGCCGGCGGGCGCTAGCACGGTCGGCGTCCAGCATTCGACCAAAGTGACGGGCAAGGTTGGCCTGAATTACCATTTCGGCCGCAATTTGCTCTACGCGACCGCATCGCAGGGCTACAAAGCGGGCGGCGTCAATCTTACGATCGGCACGCCGAACTTCGGTCCCGAAACCAACCGGGTTTATGAAGCTGGGTTCAAGACCGAGTTCCTCGACAACCGTCTGCGTGTGAACGGCGACGTATTCTACTCGGATTATCAGGACATTCAGCTTTCCAGCCTGATCGGCGCCTTGCCTGTCACGCAGAACGCCGCTTCGGGCAAATCCTATGGCGCGGAACTTGAAATCACCGGGCAGTTCGGTGGCTTGGGTTTCAACCTGGGTGGAGGCTATCTCCATGCGCGTTTCGACGGCAATACCTGTATCACGGATACAAATTCGCCTGGCACCGATCCGGGTTGCCCGACAAACCTTCGCCTCGTGCCTGATGGACGGGTGCTGCCCTTCGCGCCGAAGTGGACGATCAACGGCGGCGCCCAGTATGAGATTGCACTGAACGACGATGACATGTCCCTGACCCCGCGGGTGCAATGGTCGCATCTGTCGTCGCAGGTCGCGACGCCGTTTCCCAGCTTCAACACGATCGTGCCTGAGCGGGACGTGTTCGACGCGCGGCTGACGCTGCAGATCAATCGGATGTACAAGCTCGAGGGCTACATCAACAACTTCACCAACAAGACGTACATCGCGTCGCAGATCCAGAACTCGTCCAGCGCGGACGGCGGCAGCATTTATGGCGCACCGCGCACATATGGCTTTCGCGCTGTTGTGAAGTTCTAAAATTCCGGGGTGACTAGGTGACCACGACTGCCACCCCGTCGCCCCGTTCCTCGTAAAGCGTCTCGATGCCTGCTTCCTGAGTGATCGCGCGCAGGTAGGCGAGCATCTCGTCCCATTCAGCAGTGCCGGGCGCGAGCAATTGCGGCACGCTGTCATCGTCAATCCGGCAGGGAAGGATAGTGACGCCGACCGATTTCTCGTCCACCGCAAGCCGCGCGATCAAGGTGTGGCGCGTTTCGGGCGGAGCCATATATTTTTCTCCAGGCGCCCATGTCCCGCCAAGTCGGCTGATGTCCGCGAACGAGGCATCGCGGTGCACATCTTCCTTGAATGCGGAGGGCTGTTCGATCGCGAAATTGCCAAGACTGTAGAAAATCGGTTTGCCTTGGTAGATTTCCACGCCCTTTAGAACATGCGGGTGATGGCCGAGGATCATGTCCGCCCCGGCTTCGATCGCGGCGTAAGCGACTTCACGCTGATAGTCGGCGATTTCCGCACGGACGAAATGAATGCCCCAATGGATCGATAACGCGACCTGCTGGGCCTGTGCCCTGGCGGCGCGAATGTCGGCGACCAGCGCGGCCAGATCCGCACGGTCGGCAAAAGTCACGACCCGTGGCGGGGTGCCGGGCTGATCGGGCTCGACCTGATGGTAATGCGTATAAGCGCGCATCGGGGCACAGCCCGCTCGATTGACCTCCGCCGCGTAACCGGCAGGCAAAATCGACGTGTAGGAAAGAAACGCGATACGTTGCCCGCCAGCATCCACGATCGCGGGCGCGCGGGCCTCGGCAATGCCGCCCCCTGCCCCGCAGCGGGCAATGCCGACATGGTCCAGGGCCTTTAACGTGTCCGCGAGCGCCACCTTGCCGAAATCGAGCGCATGGTTGCCGGCGATCGACATGACATCGAAACCCGCGTCTTGAAGTAAAGGCGCGACGGACGGAGCAGTTCGCATGGCCAGCTTGGCATTGGGCGAGGGCTCACCCCGGTCCGACAACGGGCATTCAAGCTGGCCAAAAACCAGATCGGCATCGGCGAGGCGCGGCGTTACGCCAGCAAAAATACTTGCCGGATCGGCGCGGCGCGGGGCCACGTCCCCAACAGCATGAATGATTGTCATCATCGCTCGATAGTCGACAACCTATCTCCCGAATGCAATAGCTTATAGCGATAAGGGGACGCGATGCGCAGGACGGATCTGACAGTGCTTGGCGCTTTGACCGCCCTCGGATCGCTGGGCACGCATATGGTTGTACCGGCGCTGCCAATCATGGCGCACGACCTGGCGACCGATGCGTCGACGATGCAAATGGCCGTCAGCATCTACTTGCTGGGCCTTGGCTTCGGTCAGTTGAGCGGCGGTATCGCCAGCGACACTTTGGGTCGGGTGGTTGTGCTGCGTGCGGGCGTTGTGACATTTGCGGCCGGCGCAGCGCTGGCCGGTCTGACCACGCGCATAGAGCCGTTCCTGGTCGCGCGCCTAATTCAGGCCTTGGGCGGGTCCGCCGCTCTCGTGGCGTGCCGTGCGATCGTCACCGAACAATCGCGCGAAAACGAGGTTGTCGGCGGCCTGGCGACCTTGTTGTCGATCGGCCTGCTGTCTCCCGCAGTTGCGCCGACCATCGGGGGCGCGCTGACGGCTGTTGCGGGATGGCGCGCCGTGTTTGCCCTGCTTGCTGCGGCTGCGATCATCGGCCTCGCGGGCACTCGAAGGTTTTTAGATGGTCCATCGCACGCAACGCCCCGACCTCGGTTGTGGGCGGCGTGGGCAACCCTGCTGGGGGATCGACCGTTCCTGTTATGGGTGGCGGGTAACGGCCTGGTGAGCGCAGCGTTTTTCAGTTTCCTGGCATGATCGCCGTTCATCCTGAGCGGGCACTACCGGCTGAACCCCGCTGAAGCGGGCCTGTGTTATTTCGCTATCGGCGTGGCGATCATCGTCGGCACGATCATCGTTCGGTGGATCGAGCGGCATCGCCCGCGCTGGTTGCAAACAATGGGCCGGATGGTGATGGCGACCGGCGCAACGATCATTACGGGCGTCGCGTTCTGGACGACGGCGCCTTTGCCGGCCGTGATCGGCGCGATGATGATACTAGCGATCGGTAGCGGACTGTCTGGCCCCGTCGCCCTTGCCAAGGCACTCGAAAATGCCGGCTCCGTAACCGGGTCCGCCACGGCACTTTTTGGCGCGTCACAGATGCTGATCGCGGCCGGCGTATCGGCGGTGATTGCCCACATCGCCACCACGCAAACGGCCATGTTGCTCGCCATCGCGGTCATCGCCGCTTGTGCTGTGCTGGCATTCACCGCAGCTGGGAGAGAGCACTCATGACCGGATTGAGCTACGACCTGGCGACGCATGTCGCGACGTTTTCGGCCGAGGCGCTTTCTTCGACAACATTGCACGCCGCGCGGCGTGCATTGCTCGACGGTCTGGGCGTAATGCTCGGCGCGAGTGGATCAGCGCCGGAGGTTGAGCCATTCGTCGCTGAAGCGATGGAAACCCCAGGTCCGGCGACGATCGTTGGAACTGGTTTTGCGAGTTCGCCGTCATTGGCGGCTATGGCCAATGGTGCGATGGCGCATGCGCTCGATTTCGAAGACGCATTCGACCCCGCGCCTTGTCACCCCAATGCTGCCCTCATTCCCGCCTTGCTCGCCCTTGCCGAGGTGCGTGGCGGTGTCAGCGGTGGCGAATTGCTCTCCGCGCTGGCTGTCGGTTGCGATTTGGTCTGCCGGATGGGCTTGAGTTTGCGTCAGCCGATGGAGGTCGGCGGCTGGTATCCACCACCGATCCTGGGTGGGTTCGGTGCAGTGGCGGGCGCCGCGCGCTTGTTGCGGCTTGATCCCCGACAGGTGGCCGACGCTTGGTCGATGATGTTGTGCCGGACGGGAACGCCGGGCGAAATCAAATACGATCGCGATACCGTTCTCAGAGCCGTGAGAGAAGCATTCCCGGCACAGACTGCGGTCGAGGTCTGCTCGCTGGCTGCGCGCGGTGTGCGCGGCTTCGACGCGCCGATCGAGGGGACAGCGGGATTCTTTGCTCTGTACGCGAACGGACAGTTTGCGGAAACCGACCTGCGCAATGGCTTGGGAGAGGAGTTCTGGATCGAACAACTCAGCTTCAAGCGCTGGCCGGCGTGCCGCGGGACCCACCCACATATCGAAGGGGCCCGCGCGATCTTGCAGCGTGGGCTGCTCACGCCCGATGATATCGCCGACATCGTCCTGACTATCGGACCAGTCCAGCGAATGCTCATCGAGCCAGCGGCCAGCAAGGCGGCACCGGCCACCGTCATCGATGCCAAATTCAGCCTGCCCTTCACTGTCGCTGCCGCATTCGTCCACGGTGACGTCACGCTCGACAGCTTCACCGACCGCGCATTGTCAGATCCGCGGATCCTCGCACTTGCCGCTCGCATCCGTTTTATCGAGCGGTCCGATTGGGGACGCGAGCGCGGGGCAGCGGGAGAAGTGGAAGTTATCATGAACGATGGTGCACGACACAGCGAGGCAGTCGATGTCGCCATGGGTGCCCCGGTTGCACCGATGTCTGATGACGATCTGCTGGCAAAGTTCGTAGACTGCGCTGGCCGAGCGACCGTGCCGCCCGACAATCCCGAAAGATTGGGTCACGCGATCCTGTCGCTCGGCGCTCACGACGATGCGTTGGCGATACTTGCACCCCTCAGGGCGCTTGCAGCCTCCTGAAGACTGCTATACCACATAGCGCAAGGAGAGGCGCATGAAGACATGGCCGATTGCTGCTGCATTTGCCGGCCTAGTCGTGAGCGGAACGATGCTGGGTGGTGCGGCGTCGCCACCGCCGCGCTGGTGGGCGCCGGGCGATGGACGCATATTTCCCGCGCAGGTCGATTACGACAATCCAGACGGCTCGTTGCGCGTAATCCTCGAAGGCGGCCCGATGGCAACGAAGGGACACCCCTTCTTTGAGCCGAGCGGCCCCTCCGGTCGCGCATGTGTCACTTGTCATCAACCATCGGATTCGATGAGCCTCTCCGCCGCGACCGCTCAGGACCGCTGGGACGCGACCGGTGGAAAAGACCCTTTGTTCGCCGCCTATGACGGTTCCAACTGTCCGACCCTGCCCCAAAGCGAGCGCGCATCCCACTCGCTGTTGCTTGACCGCGGGCTGATACGCATCCAGCGCCCGTGGCCGCCGCGCGACGGATCAGGCACCGCCCTGAAGCCCGATTTCAAAATCGAAGTCGTGCGCGATCCGACCGGTTGCAACTCGGGAAGCTATGGCCCGGTCGCAGGCAATGTTTCAGTCTATCGCCGTCCTCGGCCGCTAGCCAACATGAAGTATCTACTGGCGATCGGCTTTGCCTACGACCCCAAGCAGGGACTGCCGTTGGCGGTCGATCCAGAGAGCGGCAAGCCGATGTCAGGTAATTTGATGGCTGACGGGCGCGCGGGCACTCTGAATGCCCAGATGCGCGACGCTTCAGCTACCCATCTGGCGCTAACGAAGAATATGGACGCAGCCGACATGGCGCAGATCGTCGATTTCGAAAAGCGCGTCTACGCAGCGCAACAGCGCGGTCACTTCGGAACGGCGGCCGATGCCGATGGGTCGGACGGCGGGCCGAGGCACCTGCAGGTATCGAAGCCTGGGCAACTCGGATCGATCGGCAAGCCGGTGTGGAGCGAATTCGAAGCATGGGAAAAGCCGGCTCCTGGGCTGACGGCGGAGCAGGCGGCGTTTCGAGCCTCAGTCGCGCGAGGTGCGCGTGTCTTTCGCGACAAGACGTTCCTGATCAGCGACTCATCGGGCATCAACGCGCCAATCGGCTTCGGCAATCCGGTGCGTAACAGCTGTGTGTTTTGCCATAATATGGGAATGATGGGGAATGACGTGGCACCTGGTCAGGTCGATCTCGGCACGACAACCCTGCCCTTTGCCGATCCCGCGCCGAATTTGCCGCTGTTTCGCATCACCTGTCTCGTGCGACCGCACCCGTTTTACGGGCGGGTGATCTATACCAGCGACCCGGGTTACGCGCTGACCACGGGTAAATGCGCCGACGTCGGGAAGATCACGTTGCAGTCCATGCGCGGGTTGGCGGCGCGCGCACCCTATTTTTCGAACGGGTCCGCCAAGGACTTGCGCGGCGTGGTCGACTATTATGACCGGCGATATACGATCGGCTATTCCGAGCAGGAGAAGCGTGACCTGGTTAACTTGATGAGCTTGTTGTGAGACGCGTGCTGACCGCCCTTGCTGCATTGATGATGGCGCAAACTGCCGCGGCGGAGCAGGTGCGCTTCATCACCTGTCCGCTCTATCGGGACACCGATGCCGGACGAAAGTCCGGCTGCTGGTTGGCGGACGACCGGGCGACGGCCAAGCGCTATGACGTGACATTGTCGCCATCAAAGCCCGACTGGAACCATGAAACTTTGGTCGAGGGCAACGTAGCGGCTAAACAGGACGAAACGGCGTGCGGCGGCATCGTGCTTGACGCGGTACGGACATCAATACTCGACACGCCATGTGCACGTCACATGCTGCCTGCCGAGAATTATAAGGGCCGCAAATTTGGTCTCCCACGCCGCAATATTGCACCATTGTCGGTAGCACGGGTGGCCCCGCCGGGTCCGTACGTTTCAAAGACTTTCAGCCTGTATTTCGACTTCGACCGCGATTTCGTCATCTATCAATATGACGACTGGCTGATCGACAACGCGATTACCTGGATCCGTGCGGCCAAGCCGTCGCGGATCATCGTCACTGGCTGGGCGGCGACTGACAAGACAGAAGTCGGCGGTCGCGTGATCGCTGAGGACCCGGCGATCGCTCGCGCTCGCGCTGAAAAGGTCACCACTGCGCTGGTCCGTCTGGGCGTCGATAAGGAGCGGATCGTCACGCGTTGGCGGACGAACGCACAGCCGACCATCGATCCCGAGGCCGACGGACTTGCCGAAGCGTCGCGCCGCCGCGCCGACATCACCACGGAATCCGCCCGATGACCGACACGCCCCGCAAGATCTGGTTGCGCCTCGCCCTGCCTACGATCCTGTTCATGCTGTTAAGTTCGCTCGACCGCGTCAACGTCAGCTTCGCCGCGCTGCAGATGAACGCTGACCTCGGGTTTAGCCCGTCTCAGTACGGCTTCGGCGCTGGCATCCTGTTTGTCGGTTTTCTGGCCGGGCAATATCCGAGCGTCCTATTGCTTCAGCGGATCGGGATGCGTCGATGGCTTGCCGGGTGCGCTCTGATATGGGGCATATGCGCCGGGAGCATGGCCTTCATCCAGACGCCGGCACACTTCTATGTGCTGCGCGTCTTGCTGGGCTTCGCCGAGGGCGGCCTGGCACCGGGCATTGTCCTGTACCTCAGTCAGTTTGCGACCGAACGCGAACGCGCGTCGACTTTTGCCACGCCGATGCTGGCAATCCCCATTTCGATCGTCATCGGCGCACCGATTTCCGGTTGGCTGATGCAAACGGCGTCTCCCGGGGGGATTGCAGGCTGGCGCTGGATGTTCCTTGCCGAGGCATTGCCGACCATCCTGTTCGGTCTGGTTGCGCTGTTCTATTTCCCCGATCGCCCGGCCGATGCCAAATGGCTGGATGCCGAAGAAAAGGACTGGCTGTCGAAGAATGCCGCCAATCGCGCAGACACACGGGCCGCCAACGACTGGACCGTCCTAAAGCGGCCGATCGTCTGGGCATCGGCGTTGCTATGGTTTCTGCTGCTGTCGGGCGCCTACGGCATCATGTTCTGGCTACCGCAAATGGTAAAACAGATGAGCAGCTTGACGCCATTCGAGATCGGGCTTGTCACGGCCGCGCCGTGGGCGGCCAATGCGTTCGGCGTGTTTTTCGGATCGCGCAGCTCGGATCGAACCGGTGAGCGGTTCTGGCATGTCGCCGCACCTGCACTGGTCGCGGCAGCCGGCATCCTTGGGGCGGCGGCGGCGGGAGCCGGTCCCGTCGGGCTCGCTTCGCTAACTGTTGCGGGCGGCGCACTTGGCGCTGCGCATGGGGCGTTCTGGGCGCTGCCGACGCGATTGTTCACCCCTGCGACTTTCGCGGTCGGAGCCGTGGCGATCAACATTGCCGGCAGCTCGGGCGGCCTGGTGGTGCCCAATATCATTGGTCCGCTTCGCGAAGCGACTGGCAGTTTCATGGCGCCGACGTTGTTCATCGCCGGCATCTTACTGGCTGCTGCCTTGATCGTTCTTGCCATCAAAAGCAGCGAGCAGCGCAAGGCCGCCTGAGCATGAGGCGCGATTGGCCCTTAGTCGGCCGGACGTGTGCGTAACCGCGACTGACGACAGCTTGGGCGCGAAGCGAGCGCTGGATCCACCTGCCCGAAAAAAGCCTAGCGACGTTTACCTGATCGCCGCGAGGTCCGTGCCAAGCTTGGCGAGAAGCTCGTCGGTGAGCTTGCCTTGCGAATAGGGCTGGACCTGCCGCAACGACATCATCTTGAACATTTCATAAGACGGGTGGTTGGACATGCCCGGCGCGTCTGCATCGAGGACAGCCTTCGCCTTGGGATCGGCGACAATCTGTTCGATCGGCGTATCAAGATTGAACTTGGCTACGACCGCCTGAGCGGAAGTGACCGGCGCGGAACGATCTTGCGTGGCGTTACTCTGAGCCAGCACGGGCGCGGCAATGGCCATCGCCAGGATCGTGGCAAACGCCTTCATCGTCCGGATCTCCTCAAGCCCGCTGCAAGTCATTGATCGCCGCATCGACAGACGCGGCATCAGCCTTGGCGTCGTGCGACTGGCGGAGTACTTCTGTCGCGATCGCAGCGGCGACAGTCGCTGCCCGAGCACGGACCTGATCGACCGCCGCACGCTCGGCAGCACCGATTTTATCCTCTGCCATCCTGCGGCGGCGTTCGGTCAAGTCGGCGGCCTTGGCCTTGGCGTCTTCGATGAGATGCTTGGCTTCGGCCTCGGCATGAGTGACGATCGACTGCGCATCGCCGGCACTTGCCGCCGCCTTCGCCTTGGCCTCTGCCAGCAAAGCTTCCGCTTCCGCGCGCAACGCCTTGGCCTCATCAAGCGTGCGCTTGGTTTCGGCAATGCGCGCATCAAGCGCGTCGGTGATCCGCTTCGGTGCCTTGGCAACGAAGATCGCCAGCAACAGGAAGATCGTCAGACCGACATAGACCCAGCCTTCGGGACCAAGACCCAGGAGCACCGGTTCATTGTGTTCAGCGCCGCCATGCGCTTCGGTTGTGGCAACCGTTTCGTGGGGCAGCGTCGGTGCGCCAACATGCGCCATGTCAGTTCCCCGTTGCGGCCTTCGCCGCCTTGGTCAGCACGCCGTCTGGCGGACGATTGCCCGTCAGCCGTTGCACGATGTCAGCCGCGACATCGTGTGCGGTGCTATCGATTTCGTTCAGCGCAGCATTGCGCCGGTCGCTCGAGCGCCGTGTCGGCGTGGCTTGATTGCCGCGCAGATCAACCTGGGTCGCAGCCGAAGCCGCTGCCAGCTGCCGCCGCCGATTGGTTTGTGCATCAAGGATCGTAGCCCGGCCCGATGCATGGGCGGCATCGATTGCCGCCTTATGCTCGGTCGCAGAGGCGTCCGCCGCCAGTTTGGCATTTTCCGCCGCCGACAGATCACCCGATACCTGCCCTTCGCGCGCCGTGATCGTGCGTTCGAGCTTGGGCAGCGTCAGCCGCACGATCCCGAAGTACAGGATCGTGAAAAATACCGCGAGCCACGCAAGCTGCGGGATCAGGTTTTCGCCAAACTGGAACTGGGGCATCGTGCGTCTTTAGACGCCGGTGCCTTGTACGGCTCAGCCCGCGGTTGACTTAGGAGAAGGCGAGCGCCAGCGCGACAACCGCCGCGATCAGGCCGAGCGCTTCGGTCACCGCGAAGCCGAAGATCAAGCGACCGCCGAGCTTGGCGTCCGCTTCCGGATTGCGGGCAACGCCGCCGAGATACTGGCCGAAGATCGAGCCCACGCCGATCGCGGCGAGGCCCGCACCCATCGCGGCGAGGCCGGCGGCGATTTTCGAAGCAGAAGCGAGATCCATGGAAAAAGTCCCTTTCGTTTTCTGTTACTTAGTGAAGATTGATGGCGTCGTTGAGATAGATCGAGGCGAGCAAGCGCAAAGACATAGGCCTGCACCACCGCAATCAGAACTTCGAGCGCCGAGAGCGCCACGTTGACGGCCAGTGGCACGACACCGAGGACGTAGGGCAGCGCGCCGAACGAGCCGAGCGCGACGACGAAGGTGCCGAACACCTTCAGCAGCACGTGGCCCGCGGTCATGTTGGCGAACAACCGGATAGCCAGCGTGAACGGTCGGCTCAGGAAGCTCAGAAACTCGATCAGCGCAACGAACAGGCCGAGCACAGGGTTCACGCCCTTTGGCCAGAACAGGCTGAAGAAGTGCAAACCATGACGCGCAAAGCCCACGATGCAAACGATCACGAACACCAGGATCGCAAGACCGAAGGTGACAGCGATATGGCTGGTCGGCGTGAACGCGCCGACCCACGGGATCAAGCCGAGCAGATTGCAGGCGAGCACGAAGATGAACAGGCTGAAGATCAGCGGGACGAAACGGCGCCCTTCGGGGCCGACATTTTCGTCCAATATCTTGCGCACGAAATCGTAGAGATATTCGACGGCGGCTTGCGCGCGGTTGGGCACCAGCTTGGGGCTGGCCGTGCCGATGAACAGGAACGCGGCGACCGCGAACAGCGCGACCATCATCCACAGCGAGGAATTGGTGAAGCTGACGTCGTAACCCATCGCGCCAAGCGGCGGCCCGACGCGCGTGACTTCAAATTGCTCCATCGGATTGGCCACGTGTCAGTCCTTCGGGTTTGAATCGAATTGCTTGCTGGTCTGCATCGCGCGGCGCGTGCCGGCGGCAAAGCCCAGCACGAGAAGCACAATCATCGCCCATGGCCTGGTGCCGAGACCTGCATAGGTATCGATCATCCAGCCGAGCAAAGCGCCGACCAGCACGGCCCCGACGAATTCGATGCCGACCGCCCACCCGCGGCCTTCGGCCTGCGGTTGCGCCATCGGGCGCTCGCTCGCGGCCTTCGCCTCGGCGATGCGCCGGTCCAGCGCGTCGGGATCGGTGTCGGACAAGGTTTCCCTCGGGATCAGCAAATAGAAAAATGCCGCCAAACGCGTTCCCGCGCGGCGACGTGCCAGCCCCTTAAGTTCACCATGCAAATGAGTCAACGAAGCATGTCGCGCGCGGAACGAGTGCGGAACATTATTGACCCGCAACTTTCGTTTTTCTAGCGTCGCCTTATGGGGGATTTAGCAGATGCCATTGGACACCGCGATCGCCTTCGCGGACGGCTCCTCAGCGATCACGAGGAACTGCTCGATTATGAGGTGATCGAGTACCTTCTGACAGTTACGGTTCCGCGGGTTGATACCAAGGCGTTGGCCAAACGGCTGCTCGAAGAATTTGGTGGCATTGGCGGTCTGCTTGCTGCCGATCCTGCATCGATGAAGCGTATCAAGGGCATGGGCGACAGCGCGGCGGCGGCCATCCGCGTCGCGCAGGCATCGGCACAACGCATCCTGAAGGGAGCGGTGCAGGACAAGCCGGTGCTGTCTAGCTGGCAAGCCTTGCTCGATTACCTTCGGGCCGCGATGGCGCACCTCAGCATCGAGCACTTCCGTGTGTTGCATCTCGACAATAAGAACGTGCTCATTCGTGATGAATTGATGAGCGAGGGTACGGTCGACCAGGCGTCCGTCCACGTTCGGGAGGTGATCAAGCGAGCGCTCGAATTGTCATCCTCATCGATCATTCTGGTGCACAATCACCCTTCGGGCGATCCGCGTCCCAGTCAGGCAGACATCCGACTGACGCGGACCATCGTCGAAGTCGCCCGCAATCTGGGAATTGCAGTGCACGACCATGTGATCGTCGCGGCACAGGGCCATGCCAGCCTTCGCGCACAGGGGCTGATGTAAACGCAACGGGCCGTCCCCGGTTTCCGGAGCGGCCCGCTACGCTGTTAAATCGTGGGCGACTTAAGCGGCAGGGACCAGATATCCCTGCAACTCAGCCACCGTGACCGACTTCGACTTGTCCTTGTCCGCCTTGGCGAAGCTGTCATTGGCCCACGTGCTGATCTGCGCCGGGGTGAGCTTTTCTGTGTTCTGCGCGGTCTTCATTTCGCTCAGCCACGCCGCAAATTCAGCCTGGCTCAGCGTACCATTGCTGTCCTTGTCATAGTTCGGAAATTGTTGGGCGATGACTTCGCGCGGATTGGCAGCCGGCTGTGGGGCCGCTTCGGTGACCGTCGTTGGCTGGGCGGTGGTGCTGGTGGCCGGCGCGCTTTGGACCGGGGTCGCGGTAGCCGGCGCGGTCGCAGTCGCTGCCGGCGGCGTTGTTGCCGGCGTCATGGCGGTCTGGGCCATGGCAGCGGTCGAAAGCGTGGCGGCAGCCGCACAGAAGAGATATTTCATGTCCAACTCCTTGTTCGAATGGGCGCGCGGCCGGCCACGGGAGCAACCGGCGCGCGCCTCGAGAAAGTTAACGTGCAGAGGATGCGGCGGTTTCGCACTTCATCGCGTGGACGCCTCGACTCGTCCCTGCTACCGGCCCGATCATGGTTCCACGCTATTCCCGCCCCGCAATGGTCGACCTGTGGTCCGCCGAAAATCGCTTCCGCATCTGGTTCGAGATCGAAGCGCACGCGCTCGATGCCATGGCCGACCGCAGGCACAGTTCCTGCGTCTGCCGCCAAGGCGGTATGGGACTGGTGGGCAACACAACCGAAGATCGACGTAGAGCGGATCGATGCGATCGAAGCGGTCACCAAGCATGACGTCATCGCCTTCCTGACGTGGGTAAGCGAGAATGTGGGAGACGAAGCGCGCTTCCTGCATCAGGGGATGACCAGCAGCGACGTGCTCGACACGGCGCTGGCGGTACAGTTGGTGCAGGCATCGGACATTTTGCTTGCCGATCTCGATGCGCTTCTCGCCGTGCTCAAAAGGCGCGCACAAGAACACAAACTGACTCCGACAATCGGACGGAGCCATGGGATTCATGCCGAGCCCGTGACCTTCGGGCTCAAGCTGGCCGAGGCTTATGCCGAGTTCAGCCGTGCCAGGACGCGCCTGATTGCGGCCCGTGCGGACATTGCCACTTGCGCGATTTCGGGTGCGGTCGGCACTTTTGCCAATATTGATCCGCAGGTGGAACAGTACGTCGCCGACAAGCTTGGCCTGACCGTCGAGCCGGTCTCGACGCAGGTCATCCCGCGCGATCGGCACGCGATGTATTTCGCGACGCTGGGTGTTATCGCCAGCTCGATCGAGCGTCTGGCGACCGAGATCCGGCATCTGCAGCGCACGGAAGTGCTCGAAGCTGAGGAGTATTTCTCGCCAGGGCAAAAGGGTTCGTCGGCGATGCCGCACAAGCGCAATCCGGTGCTGACAGAAAACCTGACCGGACTTGCGCGCATGGTACGATCGGCAGTGATGCCAGCCTTGGAGAACGTCGCGCTTTGGCATGAACGCGATATCTCGCACTCGTCGGTCGAGCGGTTCATCGGTCCGGATGCGACCATCACGCTCGATTTTGCACTGGCCCGTCTGACGGGTGTGATCGACAAGTTGCTGGTCTACCCGGCGCGCATGCAGAAGAACCTCGATCGCATGGGCGGGCTGGTTCACTCGCAGCGGGTGCTCCTCGCGCTGACGCAGGCGGGCATGAGCCGCGAGGACGCGTATAAGGCCGTTCAGCGCAATGCGATGCGGGTGTGGGAGAGCGATGGAGCACTGTCGCTGCTGGAATTGCTGAAGGCTGACCCTGAGGTTGCAGCGTTACTCAGCGATGCGCAGATCGAAGCCGAGTTCGATCTTGCTTACCATTTCAAGCATGTCGACACGATTTTCGCGCGCGTTTTCGGCTGATTGCATTTCCTGCAAGTGCGATTGCAGCGTTGTTTGTTGCAGTGCAGCATAAGGCACACCATATCGTTGCGCGTCGGCAATGATGCCGGCACGGAGACCATGAATGCGTAACTTTGTGTTCGCGGCCAGCGCCTTGCTGGCAATCGCGACCCAGGCGCTGGTGGTCGGTACGGTGTTCACCACCATCTGACGATCGGCCCGACCGCCTCTCCCTAACAAGAGGGGCGGATGGGCCGCGTCGGCGTATCTCGTTCTCGCCGTCCCGGCTTAGCCGAACATTTTCCCCAGCTTGTCGAAGAAGCCTGCGACTGCGGGCATTCCTCGCCCGTTTCGGTTTCGCGGAACTGCCACAGCAGTTCCTTTTGCTTGGCGGAGAGTTTGGTCGGGGTCTCGACATCGATCTGTACGACGAGGTCGCCGTGACCACGTCCGTTGAGGACGGGCATGCCCGCGCCGCGTTGACGCAACTGCTTGGCCGGCTGGATGCCTGCCGGCACCTTGATCATGTGCATCTCGCCGTCGAGACCCGGAATTTCGATCTCGCCGCCAAGCGCGGCGGTCGTGAAGCTGACCGGTGCGCGACAGAACAACGTGTTGCCCTCGCGTTCGAACAGTGCGTGACGACGAACATGGATAAAGATGTAGAGATCGCCCGAAGGCGCGCCCCGCGCCCCGGCCTCGCCCTTCCCAGACAGCCGAATGCGCGTGCCTTCATCGACACCAGGCGGAATGTTGACCTCCAGGCGCTGTTCCTGATCGACGCGGCCTGCGCCGTGACAGGATTTGCATGGGTCGGCGATCACCTGCCCCGCGCCATGACATGACGGACAGGTACGTTCGACCACGAAGAAGCCCTGTTGCGCACGCACCTGCCCCTGCCCGGCACATGTCTTGCAAGTCGAAGCCGAAGTACCCGGCGTCGCGCCCGAACCGCCGCACGGCTGGCATTGAGCGGAGACGTCGATGACGATCTCCTCGCTCTTGCCGTGATACGCGTCGTCCAGACTGATTTCGAGATCGTAGCGCAGGTCGGCGCCGCGCCGGGGACCGCCGCGCTGGGCCCGCCCGCCCATGAATTCGCCGAAGACGCTTTCGAAAATGTCGGAAAAGCCCGAAAAGTCTTGCTGCCGCCGCCGCCGTTCTGGAACGCGGCCTTGCCAAAGCGGTCATATTGCGCGCGCTTTTGCGGATCGCTGAGGCAGCCATAGGCTTCCGAAATCGCCTTGAAGCTTCGCCTCGGCCTCGGCATCGCCCGGGTTCTTGTCCGGATGCCATTTCATGGCGAGCTTGCGATAGGATGACTTCAGCGTCGCCCCGTCGGCGGTGCGCTCACACTCCAGCAGCTCGTAATAATCAATGTCGGTCAATGAAGCCCCCACTCTCCAAATCGGGAGAGGCCGGTCGATCTGATTCACACGATTCACATGTGCGAACGCATATCGCTCCGGCCCTGCTCCGCGATGAGAGATTACGCCTTGGCGTTGTCGTCGACTTCCGAGAATTCGGCGTCGACCACATCTTCGCCACCCGCCTCGCTGCCGTCGGCAGCACCAGCTTCTGGCGAGGCGCTCGCCGCCTGCTCCTTTTCGTAGATCGCCTGGCCCAACTTCATCGCAACTTGGGTCAGAGCGTTGGTCTTGTCCTGCATCGCTGTGACATCGCCGCCTTCGACCGCGGTCTTGGCCTCGGCGATCGCGGCTTCGATCTCCGACTTCAGCGCTTCATCGACCTTGTCGCCATGATCAGCGATCTGACGCTCGGTCGAATGGATCAGGCTTTCGGCATTATTCTTGGATTTCAGCAGCTTCGCGACGCTTCTTGTCGTCCTCCGCAAACTGTTCCGCGTCCTTGACCATCTGGTCGATGTCCGCGTCGCTCAGACCGCCAGAGGCCTGGATCTTGATCTGCTGTTCCTTGCCGGTGCCCTTGTCCTTGGCACTGACGTTGACGATGCCGTTCGCGTCGATATCGAACGTGACTTCGATCTGCGGCACGCCGCGCGGTGCCGGCGGAATGCCGACAAGATCGAACTGGCCCGAGAACCTTGTTGTCCTGCCGCCATTTCGCGCTCGCCCTGGAAGACCCGGATGGTCACGGCGTTCTGATTGTCGTCCGCAGTCGAATAGACCTGCGACTTCTTGGTCGGAATCGTCGTGTTGCGGTCGATCATCTTGGTCATGATGCCGCCCAGCGTCTCGATGCCCAGCGACAACGGGGTCACGTCGAGCAGCAGCACATCCTTGACGTCGCCCTGCAGCACGCCCGCCTGGATCGCCGCACCCATGGCGACGACTTCGTCCGGGTTTACGCCGGTATGCGGTTCCTTGCCGAAGAAGTTCTTCACCGCTTCGCGCACCTTGGGCATGCGGGTCATGCCGCCGACCAGCACGACTTCGGCAATGTCGCCGGCCTTCAGGCTTGGCATCCGCCAGCGCCTTCTTCATCGGCTCGATCGTGCGCTGGATCAGGCCGTCGACCAGCTTTTCGAGGTCCGAACGGCTGATCGTCTTGACCAGATGCTTCGGCCCGGTCGCATCGGCGGTGATGAACGGCAGGTTCACTTCGGTCGAGGCCGCCGACGACAACTCGATCTTCGCCTTTTCGGCGGCTTCCTTGAGCCGCTGGAGCGCCAGCTTGTCCTTGGTCAGGTCGATGCCTTCGGCCTTCTTGAAGTCGTCCGCAAGGAATTCGACCAGCTTGGCGTCGAAATCTTCGCCGCCCAGGAAGGTGTCGCCATTGGTCGACTTCACTTCGAACACGCCGTCGCCGATCTCGAGGATCGAGACGTCGAACGTGCCGCCGCCAAGGTCATAGACCGCGATCGATCTTGCCGTCCTGCTTCTCCAGCCCATAGGCCAAAGCCGCCGCGGTCGGCTCGTTGATGATGCGCAGCACTTCAAGGCCCGCGATGCGGCCGGCGTCCTTGGTCGCCTGGCGCTGCGCGTCGTTGAAGTAAGCAGGAACGGTGATCACCGCCTGGGTGACCGTTTCGCCGAGATAGCTCTCGGCGGTTTCCTTCATCTTCTGCAGCGTGAAGGCGCTGATCTGCGACGGCGAATAATCTTCGCCGCCTGCCTTGACCCACGCGTCGCCATTCTGGCCCTTGACGATTGTGTACGGGACCAGCTCGGTGTCCTTCTTGGTCACCGGATCGTCGAAGCGGCGGCCGATCAGGCGCTTCACCGCGAAGATCGTGTTGTCGCCGTTGGTCACGGCCTGACGCTTGGCGGGCTGGCCGACCAGTCGCTCACCATCTTTGGCGAAGGCGACGATCGACGGCGTGGTGCGCGCGCCTTCCGAATTTTCGATCACCTTGGGCTTGCCGCCTTCCATCACGGCAACGCAGCTGTTCGTCGTACCCAGGTCGATCCCGATAACTTTGGCCATGTCTCACTTTACCCCATGCTTTGCGGACCCTGAAAAGGCATCCGGTCGTTCGTTACGGATGGGATATAGGAAGCGGAAATCTTGCTGCAACGGGGCGGCAGCCCTAGATTTACGCGCAGAATGTAGTGGAGGATGGCATGGTCGGACGAGGATCGCACTTCTGGCCGCCCTGGCCGCGCCACTCGCGGTGGGCGGATGCAAGAAGCAGCGAGCCGGTGCAGCAGGTCGAACGCGTGTGGATCCGTCTGGGTGCGGTCGAGACGGCGCCGGCCGCGGCCTATTTCAACGTCTATGGCGGTCCGACCGCGGATCGCCTGATCCAGGTGTCGTCCGAAGTGAATACCAGGACCGAGCTCCATGAATCGATGACGATGGGCAATATGAGTGTCGATGAAGCCGATCAGCGCGGTCGATGATCCCCGCCGGGGGTAAGGTCGAATTCAAGCCCGGCGGGCGCCATGCGATGCTGTTCGGCATGAACCCGGCCATCAAGCCCGGGATGCCCGTACGCTGACCTTCACCTTTGCCAGCGGGCTGGAAATCCTTGCCGATGCGGGAACGCAGAGCGCATCGGCGCCGATCAAGCCTTAGTGGACACGCGCGCCCTGACCGAGGCGGAGGTGCGTTGACGCGATCGATTTTCGGCGATGCGATCGACACTGCGCGGGTGCGCATCAACAATCGCAAATGGGCGTTTTTCCAGCCCCGAGATACGATCATGGCGCCCGATGGTCAGTTATGGCTGCATCCGAAAAGCGGTCTCTATTGCGATGATTTCTGTGAACAAACTCTCGACCGACAAGGGCTGTTCATTCACGAAATGACGCATGTCTGGCAGCATCAGCACGGCGTCTACCTTCCCCTCGCCCGCCACCCCTTTTGCCGATACGCTTATGCGATCCGGCCGGGCCAGCCGCTTCGACGCTATGGGCATCGAGCAGCAGGCGGAAATCGTTCGGCATGCTTTTCTGCTCAAGAACGGGCGAAGGGTGCCGGGCGCCCCAGCTCTGTCGACGTACCAGTCGATCCTGCCTTTTACCCCACGTTAATCGCGCCGGGCCTAGCAAGGCTCATGTACTGGACACCCGATAGCTTCGCCGATTCCACTGCGGCTGAGGACATGATCGCCATGCGTCAGGAGTTGCGCGCGATCGCACGCGACCTGCGTGCCCTGTCCATCGGCATCGTGCCGCGCACGCCCGATCTGCTTGCCGATCAGATCCGCGCACAGATCGACCGCATCCAGCTACCGCAAGCGGCCTAACCCGCCTTCGCCACCCCGACCATCGCGGGACGCAACAGGCGCTCCTTGATCATGTAGCCGGGCTGCATTTCCTGTATGATCGTGCCGGGCGCCTCGTCGCTGGGCAATTCCATCATCGCCTGGTGCCGGTTGGGGTCGAGCGGCTGGCCCATGGCTTCTATGCGCGTGATGCCATGGCGCTGAAAAATCGCCGCCAGCTCGCGGCTCGTCGCGTCGAGACCATTGACCAGCCCCTTGAACTTGTCGTCCTCGCGCAGATCCGCCGGGATCGCATCGAGCGCCCGCGACAGATTGTCGGCGACCGACAGGACGTCGCGCGCAAACGGCACCACGGCATAATCGCGCGTAGTCTTTGCCTCTTGCTCAGCGCGGCGGCGGACGTTTTGCGTTTCGGCCTGCGCGTACAGCACGGCCTGTTTCGCCTCGGCGAGTTCGGCCTCGCAGCGCCGCGGTGGCATCCTCTGCAGGCGCATCCGCTGGAGCGCGCGGCGTCGGCCACATCTTCTGCCAATTGTTCGTTCATCATCGGTTCTTCGGTCATCCGGCCTGTCTCTGAAAGGTTTGGGAAAGCGCTTGCGCGGTCAGGTCAACCATGGGCACGACGCGCGCATAGTTCAACCGCGTCGGGCCGATAACGCCGACAACGCCCACGACGCGCCCCTCACGACCGCGATAGGGTGCTGCGATTACGGACGAGCCAGACAGCGCGAAAAGTTTGTTCTCTGCGCCGATGAACACCTTGGTCGCGGCACCTTCGCGCGCGCCTTCGAGCAAACGGGCGATTTCTTCGGCCCCTTCGATCTCGTCGAGGAGTTGGCGTACGCGTTCGAGATCGCGCGCTGCCGAATCGTCGATCAGGTTCGCGGCGCCGCGCACGATCAGCACCGGGCGCTGCGCCCCGTCTCGCGACCAGTCGGCCAAGCCGCGCTCAATCAGCGCATGTGCGGCCGCGTCGAGTGCTGCCCGGCCCGAGCGAACCTCCGCCGCGAGCCGCGTCGCAGCCTCACTCAAGCGTCAGGCCAGACAGGCGCGACGTCATATAGTTCGCGGCTTCGGTCAGCGTCGACGGTGGCACGGGCGCGGCAAGGTCGACCACGCGATTTTCCAATTCTCCATCGACGCCGACGACCACCGCCAGGGCCTGCATGGAGGACAATGGCACGAAATGGATCTGGCGTAGGCGCAGTTCACGCCCGGGAACGAGCACGATACCGGCGCATGCGCTCAGCCCCGAAAGCGTCGTGCTCGCGGCAGCCAGCGCGTCTTCGACAGGACCGCGTGCCGATCCCTCGATCATCGCGCGCTCTGCGGCGCTCGGTTCGGCGGTGCGCATCATCGCGTCGACAAACAGGCGCAGCCCCGTCTCGGTCGGCACACGACCGGCGGATGTATGCGGATGAGTTAGCAGACCGAGCCGTTCCAGATCCGCCATCACGCCGCGGATCGACGCGGGTGACAGTCCGAAGCCGCCCGCCGCAATGGTCTTCGACCCAACTGGCGTACCTGTGTGCAGATAGCCCTCGACGATCGTACGAAAAACTTCGCGCGCGCGCGTGGTCAGTTCGTCGACAGGAACACTCACGCCGTGGACATTCGCAGCGCGAGCGCGCCGGCTCAACGCCGCGCCGCGCGTAGCAGGATGATGATCCCGACCATCGCCAGAAGCGCGCCCCAAACGTCCATTGCCGGTCAGCCAGCATGAAGCTCGATGCTGGCCACATCACCAGACCGCGCCCTGGCCAACCCATAAAACACCCATCGCGATGACGACCAGTGCGAATATCATCAGGACAATCTTCATGACACGCCTCCAACGCCCGTCTAAGGGCGCTGCTTTCCATGAACAAGGACTGATCCGAATGCGACCCTCCGGCCGCGCCGCAGACCAGATGCGCGCGATTTCCATCGAACCCGGCTTCACCAAACATGCCGAGGGATCGGTGCTGATCGGCTTCGGCGAAACCAAGGTGCTCGTCACCGCCAGCGATCGAGGAACGCGTTCCGCCTTTCCTGCGCGGCAAGGGCGAAGGCTGGGTCACCGCCGAATATGGCATGCTCCCGCGGGCAACGCATACCCGTGGCAATCGTGAAGCGGCCAAGGGCAAGCAATCGGGCCGGACACAGGAAATTCAGCGACTTATCGGTCGATCCTTGCGCGCGGTATGCGATATGAAACTGCTCGGCGAGCGCCAGATCGTGCTGGATTGCGACGTCATCCAGGCAGACGGCGGCACGCGCACCGCGTCGATTTCAGGTGCGTGGGTCGCGCTTCGTATGGCGATTGACGGGTTGATGGTGGCAGGTAAGCTCGAAGCCGATCCCCTCACCGCCCAGGTCGCGGCGGTCAGCTGCGGCATCTATGAAGGCATGCCCGTGCTCGACCTCGACTATATCGAGGATTCGAACGCCCATGCCGACGCGAACTTCGTGTTGTTGAGCGATGGCAATATTGCCGAGGCGCAGGCGACTGCCGAGGGCGCGACTTATGATGAGGAGGCGTTGCTTCGCCTGCTCCGCCTCGCGCGCATCGGCTGCAACGATATTTTCGCCGCGCAGTTGAAGGCTGTGGGCCGCTAAGGACGCCAAACATGCGCAAACTTCAACCCGGACGGCTCGTCGTCGCCAGCCACAATGCCGGCAAGGTGCGCGAGATCATGGCGTTGCTCGGTCCCTATGGGATCGAACCCGTGTCGGCAGCAGACCTGGATCTGCCTGAGCCTGAGGAAACCGGAACCACCTTTGCTGCCAATGCGCTGCTCAAGGCGCGGCAGGCGGCCGACCTGTCGGGACTGCCGGCCCTTGCCGACGATTCGGGGTTGTGCGTGGACGCGCTGGACGGCGATCCGGGCATTTTCTCGGCACGCTGGGCGGGCGAAAGCCGCGATTTTTCCGAAGCGATGCGCCTCGTCGAAAAGAAGCTCGGCGAAATCAAGGAGGCGCCGCGCGACGCGCACTTCGTTTGCGCCTTGGCGCTGTGCTGGCCCGACGGCGAAGAGGTCGAAGTCGAAGGTCGCGTCGATGGCTCATTGGTCAATCCGCCGCGCGGCGACAAAGGTTTTGGCTACGACGCGATGTTTGTGCGGTCAGGCGACGATGAAACATTCGGCGAGATCGACCCGGACCTCAAACACCGCATCTCTCATCGTGCGGATGCATTCGCCAAATTGGTCGGCCTCGTCTTCTGAGCGAAAGGATCGCCCCATAGACATTGCCGGCCGGGAAAATAGCGGCAAACCAGAAAATCGTCGTCAGTGTTGCTTGCGACCGCGCAACCAACCGAGCGCGTCCCGCCCCAGATCATCTGCGTATAATGGCCGACATCATGCCACGACCCGGTCTTGCTGACCGTCGGGAAGCTGCCGGACATGAAGTCTCTGCCTTCGTCAGACCAGCTGCCGATCATTTCGGCATAGGCATAGGCCGAGCGTGTCCCCATCCACAGGTTTTCGCCCTGCGCGGTCCTTTCGAGACCGACGCTGTGTTCGAAACGACGAGTCTGGGCGATTTGCGCGGCATAAACTCCCGCGTCCGCGGCCAGGCCAGGATCCCAAGCCAGATCGCCCATCCCCAGCGATTGGCGCAGCCCGTTATGCGCCGCGAGCATCAATTCGACGAATTGACGGCCGCCGCGTTCGGCCGGCTTGGCATTATGCCAGGCGGACGTCGTTTCGATCGCGCCTTCTTCGATATAGGCAGACAGTCTGGACCGCGCCCTGCGCGCGAACCGGAGCCGAGGGCACGATAGCCGCCGCGAGGGTGGCGCCGAACAATGCTAGCGCTGACATCCTCCCGTTCGTACCCCCGGGCAGTGAACAAACCGTCTATGCCCGACCTGGCACTTTACATTCATTGGCCGTTCTGCGTCTCGAAGTGTCCCTATTGCGATTTCAACAGTCACGTCGAGATACCGTTGATCAGGATGCGTGGATGCACGCATTGGTGCGCGAAATATCGTACGAAAGCGACATGCTTGACCGGGCGAACGACTGGGTTCGATCTTTTTCGGTGGTGGCACTCCCTCGCTGATGCCGCCGACGACTGTCGCGGCGATCATCGACGCGGCGGGCAAGGCGTGGGACTTTACCGACACGATCGAAATCACTCTGGAGGCCAATCCATCGTCAGTCGAGGCGGCGCGTTTCGCCGATCTCGCTGCCGCGGGCGTCAATCGCGCGTCGTTGGGACTGCAGTCGCTCGACGACACCGGCGCTGCGCATGCTGGGACGCGCCCATTCGGTGGATGAAGGTCTGGCCGCGCTGGCGGTGGCACAACGGCAATTCAAGCGCGTCAGCTTCGACCTGATCTACGCCCTGCCGGGTCAGACGCGCGATGCGTGGGATGCCGAATTGCGCCGCGCACTCGGGTTCGGCACGACGCATCTGTCGCTGTACGAACTGACTATCGAGCCCGGCACGCGCTTTGCGACCGAGGTACGCGAAGGGCGGCTGGAACCGCTCGACACCGGATCGCGCCGCTGAACTGTTCGAGCAGACCCGCGCGCGTCACCGCCGCTGCCGGCCTGCCCGCTTACGAAGTCTCCAACCACGCCGCCCCGGGCGCGGAGAGCCGCCACAACCTGACCTATTGGCGCTATGGCGATTATGCCGGCATCGGCCCGGCGCGCACGGGCGGCGCGGCGGCATGGCGACGGTGCGGCACAGGAAGCCCGAGAACTTGGCTGAGCGCGGTCGCAGCGCAACGGCCATGGTCTGGTCAGCGAGGAGGCGCTGACCGCCGGCAGATCAGGCGCGCGAAGCGCTGGTGATGGGCTTGCGGCTGACCGAGGGTGTAGATCTGGCCGCTACCGCGCGACGTCTCGGCGTCACGCCCGCGTCGATGCTCGACGATACGCGGTTCGACGCCCTCGTCGCGCAGGGGCTGACTTGGCGCGACGGGGATCACATCGGCGTCACCGAGCGCGGGATGCTCCTGCTCGACGCCATCCTCGCCGAGGTGGCGCGCTAGAAACCCGTCGGCGCCGGGTCGACGACGCTGATCCCGCCCGCATCGACCTGCTGCACTTCGAGCATGCGCTCGGCGATCGGGCCGCGGCCGAAGCGGAACGCGCCGTCGATGCCGGCAAAGCCGCCGCGATCCGCCAGGCGATCCTCGGGAAAGGCGCTACCCACGCGCCAGTCGGCGGCGATCTTGGTCACCAGCAGCACCGAATCATAGCCCAGGCTGGCAAGTCGTGACGGCGCGGTGCCGAAGCGTGCGCGATACTTGGTGGCCAGCTGGCGATAAAGACTGTCCGGATACGCT
The DNA here is from genome assembly GCA_963740775.1 of uncultured Alphaproteobacteria bacterium. Taxonomy (GTDB): domain Bacteria; phylum Pseudomonadota; class Alphaproteobacteria; order Sphingomonadales; family Sphingomonadaceae; genus Sphingomonas_O. The sequence continues at coordinate 846,263 of CAVUFE010000005.1, forward strand.
GGCGAACCATGCCCCGCGCAATGACGTCAGTGTGGCCAGACCCGGATCGGTATTCCACAATTCGGTGCCGATCAGCCGGGCATTGGCACCCGCCGCCCTTGCGCGCCTGGACCGCCGCAGAAGCCGCCACACGGCTTGTATCTGCTATCAGCAAGGCGCCATAAGAATTGGTTCCCAGACGATTGACTGCCGATGCGGCCGATTGTGGGCTGCGATCGAAGATCTGGATCGAGGCAACGCGTGTCCCCGCCTCGCCCGCCGCCTTGATCAACGCCCCCGACGCGCGCTGGCCATAGACACCGGCCGGGACCAAGCCCGGCAATGCTCGAAATGCCTCGGCCCATGAGCATAGCCGATCACGCGCGCGATCGACTGTTCGGGAGCGTAACCAAGCAGATAAACGTGGTCATCCGCGACGGTCATGTCGTTTGAAAAGGCAATTAGCGGGACGTGTGCCGCTGCGGCGATCGGCCGCACGGCGCGGACATCCTCAGCGAGCAAGGGTCCCAGTATGACGCGATTACCCTCCGCTACGGCTTTTCGCGCGGCGGCCGCAGCGCCTGCACCCGTATCATATACCGTCACGCGGATAGCGTGCCCGCCAGTGTCGAGTACCGCCATGTTCGCGGCGTTGGCAATCGAACTGCCGACAGCAGCGTTCGGACCGGACAAGGGCGCGAGCAACGCGACGCGGTGACGCTGTCTGATCGGTCGGCAGACCTTGTGTCACTGCAGGCGGCGGCGCGGTATCGACCACGGGCGGCGGGGGTGCGGCGACGCGCCGCTTCGGCACCACCTGGCATCCGGCCAGTACTGCCAGTGCAAACAGCCCGAATGCGCGCGACGCGGCTTTGCGCGTCCGCCGACCCTCTGTCATGGTCATCCTAATCCTATGTCCGAAAAACTTTCTCCCGGCCTCTACATCGTTGCGACCCCCATCGGCAATCTCGGAGACATTACGCGGCGCGCGGTCGAAACCTTGACGGCCGCCGATGCCGTGGCCTGTGAAGACACGCGCGTCACAGGCAAGCTACTGCACCTGTTGGGAATCAAGCGACCGCTGATCCGCCATGACGATCACAGCGATGCGCGGGCGGTGGCAACACTGGTCGAAAGGTGCCGGACGGAGGCAATCGCGCTGACCAGCGATGCGGGAACGCCGCTGATATCGGATCCCGGATACGAACTGGTGCGCGCGGCTCGAAAAGCAGATGTCCATGTGACCACCCTGCCCGGTGCCAGCGCCGCGATCGCGGCCCTGACGCTGTCGGGGCTTCCGACCGATCGATTCCTGTTCGCCGGGTTTCTTCCCGCCAAGGCGGGAGCGCGGGCGACGGCGCTGGCCGAGCTCGCCGGCATCCGCGCCACCTTGGTCTTTTTCGAAAGCGGGCCGCGCCTGGCCGCTTCGTTGGGGGCCATGTGCACGGCCTTGGGCGACCGAGATGCAGCCATATGCCGCGAGATCAGCAAGTTGCACGAAGATGTTCGCACCGGCCCGTTGTCCGAACTGGCTACCGCGACGACCGAGCCGCCGCGCGGTGAGATCGTCATCGTCGTTGCCCCCCCGACGCCGGTCGTGGTCGATCACGATGTCACCACGCTCGATGCATTGCTTGCCGACGCGCTGACCCGCCTGCCCGCCTCCAAGGCGGCGTCCGAAGTCGCCAAAGCGACGCGCACTGACCGCCGCGAACTTTATGCCCGCGCCCTCGCGCTCAAATAGGCGCGTCGCCGAGGCGCGCGGACGGCGGGCGGAAGCGATCGCCGCCTGGTGGCTGCGCTGCAAGCGGCTGGCGCATCCTTGCGCCAGCGCGTGAAAACACGCACCGGAGAGATCGACATGATCGCCCGGCGCGGACGCATCTTGGCGTTTGTCGAGGTCAAGGCGCGCGGCTCGGCGTTCGACCTTTCGCTCGCCATCGACGAGCGACGCCTGACCCGCGTCGCCGCCGCCGCCAATTGGCTGGCGCACCGCTACGCCCGTCCCGGCGACAGCATCCGGATCGACGTCATCCTCATCGGACAGCGGCTTGCCAAAACATCTCCCCAATGTCTGGCATGGCGGCTAGGGCGGCACGATGATCAAGACCGCCGCCTTTCAGATGGACCCGATGGAAACGCTGTCGATCGGCGGCGACTCATCATTCGCGTTGATGCTGGCTGCACAGACGCGCGGGCATTGCGCTGTGGCATTACGCGGTGACCGACCTAACATGGGATGAAGGGCGGCTTTATGCGCACGCACGTCCTGTCGCGGTGAGGCGCGAACAGGGTAATCATTATACTTTCGGCGAGGCGCGGCGCATCGATCTGGGTCGCGATGTCGATGTGGTGTGGATGCGGCAGGATCCACCGTTCGATCTCAGCTACATCACCGCCACACACCTGTTGGAGCGGATTCAGTCGAAACCTGGTTGCGAACGATCCGGCCAGTGTGCGCAACGCGCCGGAAAAGCTGTTCGTGCTCGATTACGCCGGTTTCATGCCGCCAACGGCGATCACCCGCATCCTTGCGGCGCGCGCGCATTTCTTGACCGACATGGCGCGATGGTGGTGAAACCGCTGCACGGCAATGGTGGCAAGGCGATTTTCAAGGTGGAGGCCGACGGCGCCAACCTGTCCTCGTTGATCGAGATGTTCAACACAATGTGGGTGGAACCGCACATGGTGCAGGCGTTCGTCCCCGGTGTGGTCAAAGGCGACAAGCGCATCGTGCTGATCGATGGTGAGGTCGCGGGTGCGGTCAACCGGATTCCTGGCGAAGGCGAAATCCGCTCCAATCTCGCGGTCGGGGGCACGGCCGCCAAGACCGCTTTGACCTCGAAGGAAGAGGAAATCTGCGCTGTGCTCGGGCCGGAGCTCAAGCGGCGGGGACTGATCTTCGTCGGCATCGACGTCATTGGTGGCGAATGGCTGACCGAGATCAACGTCACTTCGCCGACTGGCATCGTGGCCATCGATCGTTTCAATGGCACCGATACAGCAACAAAAATCTGGGATGCGTGCGACGCGCGGCTGGGCTGACCCGGCGAGCGAAAAGCCCGCGAGCATAACATTTCAGGACGGCGAGCTTATGCGCGCGGGTGCGCGAGGCGATAAACGTCGAGCAGATGAGCGGCATCGACGGCGGTATAGACCTGTGTCGAACTGAGGCTGGCATGGCCGAGCAATTCTTGCAGGGCGCGCAGGTCGGCCCCCCGTGCGAGAAGGTGGCTGGCGAAACTGTGGCGCAGGGCGTGAGGCGTCGTACGTTCGCCGAGACCCATGGCGCCACGAGCTGCACGTACCGCTGCGCGTACGGTCGAGGGCTCTAGGCGACCGCCTCTGAGCCCGTAGAATAGCGGGGCACCGTTCCCGATCGGCCACACGCACAGTCGTAAATAATCTTCGACGGCCACCCGGACCTCGGGGAGAAGGGGCACGATCCGCACCTTGTCCCTCTTGCCTCGCACCGATAGCCGGTCGCCGAGTGGCAGGACATCAGCGTTCAGCGACAGTGCTTCACCGATGCGCAGACCAGCGCCGTAAAGCAGGAACAACAACGCCCAGTCGCGCGCCGCGACCCAGGGTCGGGCACGTTGCCCAGATACGTCGCGCGCCAGAGCCAAGGCATCGGCAGGAGAAACGGGACGCGGGACGCCGCGCTTGATCCTGGGGCTTTTGACGTTCGGAGCGGCGCCCTCCCCGGCAATGAATGCACAAAAAGCCCGCACCGCAAGAGTTCCGCGCAGCACTCGCGTTCGACAGCCCATCCGCGCGTCGGGCACCAAGGAAACCACGCAGTTCGCCCTTGTCGGGAAGTCGCGCATCACCAAGGTGCTTGACCAAGCGATCCGCGGCAGCACGATAGGCGCGCACGGTATGTGCCGAGCGCCGCCGGTCGCGGTCGAGATGTTCGGCAAAGGCCTGGACCAGCGGCTCCACATGGTGGTGATGGCATGTCACAGCCTCGCCTGACAATGCCGCCGCCATGGACAACACGCTTTTCGCCGTACCTTTCAGGTTGCGGAACTGCGTCCGCGCCATCAGAAAAGCAATTTGCGCAGCGTGATGCGCACCGTTCTGCCCAATGGATCGACGTAGCCCGGCTGATAGGCAAGCGGCGTGATGCCGGTACATCTGTCACCTGCTGGCGCTGGTTGAACACGTTGTCGACGATCAATTGCATTCGCGTACCGCGAAGCCAGCGGTTCTTCAGCACCATCTGCGGCGTGGGATTGATGAACAGCCGGAGATTGAGCGTGGTCAAATCGCCGAAGCGCAGATCGTCCGTGGTCGTCGTATCGAAAACGCGCGTTGCGCTTTGCCAGTTTGCCGTAACGCGCGCGCCGATCGGCCCCTTGTTGTAGCCGGCCTGCACCTCGACCTCGTTGCGTGCCTGCCCACCGCTACCCAGCGTTCCGCCGCGCAGCAAGTCGATCGGCGCCTGCCCCGCCGCCAGTGTGGCACGATCAGTCAGGTGCAGCGTATGGTAGATTGCAAAGTTCAGACGACCGCCACCGGCGCCGCTTCGTCCACCAAAGCCACGCGCACCGCGTTGTGCACCACCACCGCTAGGCCCCTGCCCCGCCGCGCCGCCTTGACGGCGGTCGTCAGCACCGCCGGGACCGCCGGGCGCACCACCGAATACGCTGCCGCCGAAGGGCCGCTGCCCGCCTTCCCGAGCGCGCTGAAACGCGGCCCGCAATGCATCCTGCGACGCTTGCGATGCCTTGAGCGACTTCGAAAAATTGAAGCCCCAACGGATTTGCGATCGCTCAGTCTGCGCAAGATTGACCGTGCGCGTGTCGATGCGGATCAGATTGCCGCTGCCGTCCCGCTGATAGCGATCAGGGAACGCCAGCTGGCTTGCCAGCGTGACCGGGGGCAAGCCAGTAATCGGGTTGCTGACGCGTTCCTGGGTAAAATCGACGGAAAGTCGCAGGTCGGTTCCCGTAAACGGCTGCCAGTTCCCGCCGATCCGGTCCGAGCGACGGTTGCTCGCACGCAGATTGGGATTGCCCCCGGTGATCTGCGTGACCGTTACCTCATTCCCCGTGACGAAATCGAACGCGCGGACCAGTGGCAAGGTGATGACCGGATTGCCGAGTTGCTGGGGAGATGGCGCACCATCGTCGTCGACATGGCTCGCAACGAAGGAAAGGCGCGGTGCCGGTGACCAAGTGAAGCCATAACCATAGGTCCGCTGCGTGCCGAAATCACTCAGGTGCCGCACTGTCGCATTGCCGTTGATGGAAAAGTCACCGACCGCCGACAGCACTCCGCTCCGGCGACTGGTGATGGGCAGGTCGAGATTCAGTTGGGCATCGCCGATCTGGCGCGACACGTCGCTGCCCGCGGTAACTCCGCTGCGGACAGATGAGCTCGAAAAATCGGTGAATTGTCCGCCGATCCGCGCGCTGAGGTTGGCCTCTCCAGCAGGCAGGCGCAACGGCGAGCCACTGATGAAATAATCGACCTTGCCGGCATCAGAGCGGCTTTCTGCGCGGTCGGCGGGGTTCGAGGTCACATATTGCAGCGGAATCGCCCCGCGCGGATCCAGGCCGGCGGTTTGCGCGGCAATCGCCGCCTGAAACCCGGTGACGTCGAGCCCGCGACCGGTCAGCGTTTCCGAACTCGTCGTGATCGTAAGTGCCGGTGAATGTCCACTGCCACTTGGCGAACGACCCCGACAGCGTCAGCCCTGCCGCCGCGGAGCGTGTCGATCCATTGGCGGCAAGTGGCGACTGATTGTCGAAAGTGCGGTTAAAGGTCACCGGCGCGCCGGTCGCATTGAAGGTGCTGTTCGCCGGAATGGTGAGCGTTGCCGACGGCAGGCCGAATGTGCGTGTCGAGTTCGCTGGTGTCGAGCTGACCGCTCGCCGTCAGCTGGATTGTGTCGGTCAGGCTGCGGGCGAGCAGCGCCTTGACAGTGAACGTCTGCTGGTCGGCAACAAGGCTGCGGAACACCCCGGTTCCGTCGGTGACCCCGATGCCGCGCTGCGCCTCGGTCACCGGGCTGGTGTTGCGGACCTCGCTATGAAGGTTGAACCGACCGCCGCGATTGATGCGCAGCAGATCGGCTTCACCTTCGAGGCGGTTGCCGCCGCCGTCAGTCGCGATGCGGTCGCCGACTTCGAAGGTCAGCGCGCGAAAGCGCTGGCGCAGCACGATGTTCATGACCTTCTGGTCAGCGGTGTAGCCGTATTTGAGGGCGACTTCCTCTGGCAGGATATCGACACGGGCGATCGCCTCACTGGGGATCGTCGCGATTTCGCGAAAGCCGGCGATACGGCGCCCCTCGAGCAATACGACCGGGGAGCCGCCACGCCCGCTTTGCAATTGCGGTCCCAACTCGGTGAGCAGATCGCCGATGCTCGAAACACCCAGTGCGCGGACATCCGCGGCATTCAGCTGAATTTCCGGCTCGATGTCACCGACCACCGCGCCGCGCTCTCGCTGACCGGTGACGACGATCTCCTCGCCCTCGTCCTCGATGGTGGTCGCGCCCGCGCCGCTTTCGGGGGGCGAGGTCTGCGCCGACAACGGCGTGGACAGCGCGATCAGCGCGGTGGCGGCAAGAAGTCTGTGTTTCATTGAGGTCGCCCATTGCGGCGCACGGCTGAACACACAATGACAGGATGATGTCGCGCGCCCGTGTTTTGCTGCTCAATGCCGCTTTGGGGCCGCTCGATTACCGCGTGCCGCACGGGATGGCGGTCGAGCCGGGGAGTATCGTCCAGGTGCCGTTGGGCCCGCGACTGCTGCCCGGAGTGGTGTGGGAAGCCGAGCGGATGCCGTCGGACGCGGAAGTGGGCGACAACCGACTGCGCAATATTGCAGCGGTGTACAATCTGCCGCCGCTGGGGCCGCCGCTCCGCCGCCTGATCGAGTGGACGGCGAATTACTATCTTGCGCCCCCGGCGGCGGTGCTGCGCATGGCGTTGGCCAGTGCATCCGCGCTCGATGATGAGCGGACGATCGTCGAATACCGGCTGAGCGGAAGCGTGCCCGAGCGGCTGACATCGCTCCGTGAACAGGCGCTGGAACAAATCGGCGAGCGGCAGGGGCTGGTACGCGAACTGGCGACGATTGCTGGGGTCAGTGACGCGGTGATCCGCGGACTGGTCAAGGCGGGGGCGATTGAGCCGGTGGTGGTGCATGTCGATGATCCGTTCCCCCTGCCCGATCCCGCGTTTGCTCCGCCCAAGCTAACGACCGACCAGCAGACAGCGGCAGCGCAACTGGTCACGGACGTCGAGGCCAAGGCATTCGCGCCGACCTTGCTCGACGGCGTCACCGGGTCCGGCAAGACCGAGGTCTATTTCGAAGCCATTGCGGCAAATATCACGGCCGGGCGACAGACACTTGTCCTGCTGCCCGAGATCGCCCTGACTGAGCCGTTCCTGCGGCGGTTCGAGGCGCGCTTTGAACATTTGCCAGTGCCTTGGCATTCAGGATTGCGGCAATCGCAGCGCCGCCGCGCGTGGCGTGCCATTGCCAGCGGCGAGGCCATGGTGACCGTGGGTGCACGCTCAGCCCTGTTTCTCCCTTACCGCAATCTCGGCCTGATCGTTGTGGACGAGGCTCATGAGACGAGCTTCAAGCAGGAAGACGGCGTCCATTACCACGCGCGCGACGTCGCGGTCATGCGTGGACGCTTCGAGGACTGCCCGGTGATCCTGGCCAGCGCCACACCGGCGATCGAGACGCGACAACAAGTGGCACTCGGCAATTACGCCGAAGTGAAGTTACCGGGACGCTATGGACCTGCGGAAATGCCGGAGATCAGCGCGATAAACCTGCTGCAGGACCCGCCGCCGCGCGGTCACTGGCTCGCGCCATCGCTGGTCACGGCCATGGCCGACACGCTGGAACGGAACGAACAGGTGCTGCTGTTCCTCAACCGGCGGGGCTATGCCCCGCTGACTTTGTGCAGGCATAGTCCCGTAGCTGGGTTGCTCGGATATGGGTTGCTCGGAGACGTAAGCTCGATATCAAACCTCACCAACTCAGGAGGCGTGGCGGAAATAGATCTTACATATTCACCATTCACGTACATCTCTACTTCACCAGAGCCCACGACGGTCTTCACGCCTGATGAGGTCTTTCCAAGCCCGCTCCCAAAAATCCCCCCTGGTATGAGTGCTAGAGCTTCTCG